>CAWJMO010000025.1:0-135772 GCA_963843865.1 uncultured Solirubrobacteraceae bacterium
GGGCTGCACTACGCCGGCCGCGTCGGGACGGGCTTCACCGCACCGGAGCTCGACCGCGTGCGCGCGCTGCTGCGGCCGCTGGCGGCGGAGAGGTCCCCGTTCACCGGCCGCCAGCCGCCGAAGGGGACGCACTGGGTCGAGCCGTCGCTCGTGTGCGACGTGGAGTTCCGCGAGTGGACGCAGACGCGGACGCTGCGGGCGCCGTCCTACAAGGGGCTGCGCGACGACATCACGCCCGAGCAGGCGCGCTTCGAGCCCCACTGAGCAGGAGGTCGACGAAGCGGTCGGCGATCTCCTCCGCGCGCATGGGGCCGTCCGGGTCGTACCAGGACGGCATGTGGTTGACCATGCCCAGCAGGGCGAGGCGGGTGATGGAGTCGCCGGCGAGGATGTCGTCGAGCAGCGCCTCGAACGCCTCGCGCTGGGCGCGGATCTCGTCCCAGCGCGGGTCGGACTCCACGAGCCGGCGCTCGGCGGCGAAGACGACCATGTGGTCGCGGTGGGTCTCGACGTGACGGACCCACTCCCGCACGACCGCGCGGAGCTTCGCCTCGGGGTCCGTCGTGCGCGTCGGCGGCCGCGCGCGCGCGAGTCCAGCAGCGGCGCCAGCAGCTCCTCCTGGACGGCGATGAGCAGGTCCGCCTTGGCGTCGATGTAGTGGTAGAGGCCGCCGCGGGTCAGACCGGTGGCCGCGAGCAGGTGCTCGATGGAGGTGGCGTGGTAGCCGCGCTCGGCGAACTCGCGAGCGGCGGCGGCGATGACGTCGTCACGGGACATACCGAACGGTCGGTATGCTACCCGACGTGGACTTCGACCTCTCCGCCGATCACGAGCTGATCCGGCGCACCGCCCGTGACTTCGCCGAGCAGGAGGTGGCCCCGGCCGCCGAGCACCTGGACAAGGAGAAGCGCTTCCCCTACGAGATCGTCAAGAAGCTGGGCGACCTCGGCTTCATGGGCATCCCGTTCCCGGAGTCCGTCGGCGGCGCCGGCGGCGACTCGCTCGGCTACGCGATCGCCATCGAGGAGCTCGCGCGCGTCGACTCGTCCGTGGCCATCACCGTGTGCGCGCACAGCTCGCTGGGCACGCAGCCCGTCTACCTCTTCGGCTCCGACGAGCAGAAGGAGCGCCTGCTGCCCGACCTGTGCGCGGGCCGCAAGCTCGGCGCCTTCGGGCTGACGGAGCCCGAGGCGGGCTCCGACGCCGGCAACGTCCGCACCCGGGCGACGCTCGAGGACGGCGAGTGGGTCATCAACGGCGCCAAGCAGTTCATCACCAACGCGGGCACGGACATCTCCGGCCACGTCGCCATCACGGCGCGCACGGGCGACGGCGAGGTCACCAACCTGATCGTCGAGAACGGCACGCCCGGCTACGAGCAGGGCGAGCCGTACCGCAAGATGGGCTGGAACGCGTCGGACACGCGGCCGCTCGATCTTCGAGGACTGCCGCGTCCCCGAGGACGCGCATGCTCGGCCCGCGCGGCCAGGGCTTCAAGCAGTTCCTGCACATCCTCGACATCGGCCGCATCGGCGTCGCGGCGATGGGCGTCGGCCTCGCGCAGGGCGCGCTCGACCAGGCGCTCGCCTACGCCAAGGAGCGCCAGGCGTTCGGCCAGTCGATCTCGAAGTTCCAGGCCATCCAGGGCAAGCTCGCCGACATGGCCACGGAGATCGAGGCCGCGCGGCTGCTGACCTACAAGGCGGCCAAGGAGAAGGACGCCGGCAAGAACTTCACGCTGACCGCCGCGCAGGCCAAGCTCAAGACGGGCCGGCTCGCGGTGCGCTGCGCCGAGGAGGGCGTGCAGATCCACGGCGGCTACGGCTACATCGAGGAGTACCCGATCTGCCGCATGTACCGGGACGCGAAGATCCTCACGATCGGCGAGGGGACCGACGAGGTCCAGCAGATGGTCATCGCGAGGGCGCTCGGCGCGTGATCCGCGAGGTCGGTCCGCGCGACGGGTTCCAGAACGAGCCCGAGGTCATCCCGACCGCCGTCAAGGTCGAGCTGATCGACGCGCTCGCGCGCACGGGCCTGCGGCGCATGGAGCTGACGTCCTTCGTGCGCGCCGACGTGATCCCGCAGCTCGCCGACGCGCGCGAGGTGCTCGAGGCGGTCGACATCCCGGAGGGCGTGTCGCGCTCCGTGCTCATCCCCAACGAGCGCGGGCCTCCAGACACGCGCTGGAGGTGCGCGACCGCTTCGACGAGGTGAGCGTCTTCCTCAGCGCCAGCGAGACCCACAACCGGGCGAACGTCAACCGCTCCGTCGAGGAGTCGCTGAAGGGGCTGGAGACCGGTCGTCGCCGGCGCGCGCGAGGCGGGGAAGCGCGTGCGAGGCCGTCATCGCCACGTCGTTCGGCTGCCCGTACGAGGGGCACGTCGATCCGGAGCGGGTGCTGGAGATCGCGCGGCGGCTCGTCGCCTTCGGCGCGGAGGAGATCGGCTTCGGCGACACGACGGGCATGGCCAACCCCGTGCAGGTCAAGCGCTTCTTCGGCGGCCTCGAGCTCGACGCGGAGCTCACCGCGCACTTCCACAACACCCGCGGCCAGGGCCTCGCCAACGTCTTCGCCGCCTGGGAGGCGGGCGTGCGCTCGTTCGAGTCGAGCTTCGGCGAGCTCGGCGGCTGCCCGGTCCCCGCCGGGCGCGACGGGCAACGTCGCGACGGAGGACGTCGTCTCCATGCTGCACGAGATGGGGGAGGACACGGGCGTCGACCTGCCGGCGCTGCTCGAGTGCTCGCGCGCGGTGCAGGCGCACCTCGGCCGCACGCTCGGCTCGCACACGCTCGTCGCCGGCCCCGTGGACTGGCGCTGATGTTCGAGACCGTCCTGATCGCCAACCGCGGCGAGATCGCGCGGCGCGTCATCCGGACGCTGCCGGCGCCTCGGCATCCGCACCGTCGCGGTCTACGAGGACGGGCGACGACCTGCACGCGCGCGAGGCCGACGAGGCGCGGCTGGTCGACTCCTACCTCGGACCATCCCGCCGCTGCACGACGTCGACGCCGTCCATCCCGGCTACGGCTTCCTGAGCGAGAACGCCGCGCTTCGCCCGCGCGTGCGACGACGCCGGCGTCGTCTTCATCGGCCCGTCCGCCGGACGCGATCGAGGCGGTCGGGGACAAGGTCCGCGCGCGAGGAGCTGGCCGTCGTCCGCCGGCGTGCCGGTCGTCCCGGAGGGCGACGGAGGGCGGGCTATCCGGTGATGGTCAAGGCCGCCGCCGGCGGCGGCGGCCGCGGCATGCGGCGTCGTCGCACTCGGAGGCCGAGCTCGAGGACGCCGATCGCCGCGGCGAAGCGCGAGGCGCAGGCCGGCTTCGGCGACGACCGCGTCTTCATCGAGAAGTACGTCGAGCGGGCGCGGCACATCGAGGTGCAGGTCATCGGCGACGTCGCCCTCGGCGAGCGCGAGTGCTCGCTGCAGCGCCGCCACCAGAAGGTCATCGAGGAGGCGCCCGCGCTCGATCCCGGACGGACGCTGCGCGCGCACGCTGCTGCGACGAGGCGTCGCGGCGTCGCGCGGGCGGCCGGCTACGAGAACGCCGGCACCGTCGAGTTCATCGTCAACGCCGACGACCTCGGCGAGCACTACTTCCTCGAGATGAACGCGCGGCTGCAGGTCGAGCACCCGGTCACGGAGCTCGTCACGGGGCTGGACCTCGTCGAGGTCCAGCTGCGGGTCGCCGCGGGCGAGGAGTGGGCGTGGGACGGCATCGTGTCCGGGCACGCGATCGAGGCGCGCGTCACCGCCGAGAACGCCGACTGGCTGCCGCAGACCGGGACGGTGCTGCGCTACGCCGAGCGGCTGCGGCGTCCGCGTCGACTCGGGCATCGAGGAAGGGGTGGTCGTGCAGCGGGCGGTACGACTCCCTGCTCGCGAAGGTCATCGCCTACGGCGAGGATCGCGACGAGGCGGTCGCCAAGCTCGACCGCGCCCTGGCCGAGACCGCGATCCTCGGCGTCCACACCTCCATCCCGAACCTCCGCGCGCCTCGCTCGCCATCCCCGCCGGCCGAGTTCCACACCGAGCGTGTCGCCTCGCAGCCGGAGACACGTCCGACCGCTCCGCGACACGACGTGGCGCGGGTGGCGGCGGCGGTGGAGTTCGCGCGAGCACGGGCGCGGGGGACGGGTGGCGGCTCGGCGGCGAGCCGGCGCCCGAGCTGGTGGCTGCTGCAGGTCGAGGACGCGGAGCCGCGAGACGGTCGTGCTGCCCGCCGGCACGCCGGTGCCGCCCGGCTGGGCGCACGTCCGCGACGGCGACACGCTGTGGCTCGGCCGCGACGGCCACGCCTGGCGCGTCCGCGAGCCGAGCATCGAGGAGACCCACCAGGCGGCGGCCGACGGCGAGGTCAAGGCGCCGATGCCCGGCTCCGTGCTCGCCGTGCGCGTCGCGGAGGGCGACGAGGTCGAGGAGGGGGAGACGCTGATCGTGCTGGAGTCGATGAAGATGGAGCTCTCCCTCACCAGCCCCGGTCGACGGCGCGGTGACGTCCCTCACCGTCAAGGAGGGCGATCGCGTGAAGCAGGGCGCAGACGCTGGTGATCGTCGGATGAAGGCAGCTCGTCGAGGACCTCCGCGCGCAGCTGGCGCGGGTCCGCGAGGGCGGCGGCGAGAAGGCGCCGCAAGCGCCACACGGACCGCGGCAAGCTGCTGCCGCGCGAGCGCGTCGACCGCCTGCTCGACCCCGGCGCGCCGTTCCTCGAGCTCAGCCCGCTCGCCGCGCACGACCTCTACGACGGCGACGCCCCCGGCGCGGGCATCATCACCGGCGTCGGCGCGGATCAGCGGCCGCGAGTGCGTGATCGTCGCCAACGACGCCACCGTCAAGGGCGGCACCTACTACCCGATGACGGTCAAGAAGCACCTGCGCGCGCAGGAGGTGGCCCTCCACAACCACCTGCCGTGCGTCTACCTCGTCGACTCCGGCGGCGCGTTCCTGCCCAAGCAGGAGGACGTCTTCCCCGACCGCGAGCACTTCGGCCGCATCTTCTTCAACCAGGCGACGATGTCCGCGCGGGGCATCCCGCAGATCGCCGCCGTGATGGGCTCGTGCACCGCCGGCGGCGCCTACGTCCCGGCGATGAGCGACGAGTGCGTCATCGTCCGCGACCAGGGCACGATCTTCCTCGGCGGCCCGCCGCTGGTGAAGGCCGCGACGGGCGAGGAGGTCACCGCGGAGGAGCTCGGCGGCGGCGACCTGCACTCGCCGGACCTCCGGCGTCACCGACCACCTCGCCGACGACGACGCGCACGCGCTGCAGATCGTGCGCCGCATCGTGGCCACGCTCGCGCCGAAGGCGCCCGCGCCCTGGGAGGTCGGGCCGCCCGAGCCGCCGCGCGAGGACCCGGCCGAGCTCTACGACGTCGTCCCGGACGACCTGAAGACGCCCTACGACGTCCGCGAGGTCATCGCGCGCCTCGTCGACGGCAGCCGCTTCCACGAGTTCAAGGCGCTCTACGGCGAGACGCTCGTCTGCGGCTTCGCGCACCTCGACGGCCACCCCGTCGGCATCCTCGCCAACAACGGCATCCTCTTCAGCGAGTCGGCGCTCAAGGGCGCGCACTTCATCGAGCTCTGCGACCAGCGGCAGATCCCGCTGCTGTTCCTGCAGAACATCACGGGCTTCATGGTCGGCCGCGACTACGAGGCGGGCGGCATCGCCAAGCACGGCGCCAAGCTCGTCACCGCCGTCTCCACCGCCCGCGTGCCCAAGCTGACGGTGATCATCGGCGGCTCCTTCGGCGCCGGCAACTACGGCATGTGCGGCCGCGCCTACTCGCCGCGCTTCCTGTTCATGTGGCCCAACGCGCGCATCAGCGTGATGGGCGGCGAGCAGGCCGCGACGGTGATGGAGACGGTCGGCCAGCCCGAGGTCGGCGCCACGCTGCGCGACCAGTACGAGGCCCAGGGCCACCCGTACTTCGCCACCGCGCGCATCTGGGACGACGGCGTCATCGACCCGCTCGAGACCCGCCGGGTGCCTCGGCCTCGCGCTGGCGGCGGCGGCGAACGCCCCGCTCGCCGACGTCCGCTACGGCGTGTTCAGGATGTAGGCGCCGCGGCTCGGCGCGACCGCGAGGCCGCCGGACGGCAGCTGCGCGCCCGGCTCGTAGAGGGCGAGGACGTGCCCGCCGAAGCCGCCGCCGATCAGCCGCACGCCGGCCGCGCCACCGGCCTTCAGCCGCGTCCACGACCTGCTCGACCTCGTCCGTGGAGACCTCGAAGTCGTCGCGCAGGCTCGCGTGGGAGGCGTCGAGCAGCGGGCCGAGCGCGGCGACGTCCCGCGCGCCGCAGCGCCGCGACCGCCTCCCGCACCCGCTGCGTTCTCGCTGTCGCACGTGGCGCATGCGCTGCGCGTGCTTGGGGTCGTCCGGGTCCGCGCACTCCCGGCGGCGGTCGTTGTAGCCGCCGGCGTCGGAGAGGTCGTGCGAGCCCGCGCGCACGACGACCAGCCGCCAGTCGCCGAGCGTCGAGCGGGACGGGCTCGATCGTGTCGGCGGCGAAGTCGATCAGCAGCGCGTCGCCCTCCGCGCCGAACAGGGACGCGTACTGGTCCAGCAGCCCCGTCTGCGCGCCGACCCACTCGTTCTCGACCCGGGAGGCCAGCCGCGCCAGCGCGCGCCGGTCCGGGTCGTCCTCCCCGCACAGCGCCAGCGCCAGCGCGCACCCGAGCGCCGCCGAGGAGGACAGGCCCGCCGCCGCGCGGGACGTTGCCCTTGATCTCGATGCGCACGCGCGCGCGACGGCCGCGTCTCGGCCACCGTGCCGCGCACGAACGCCCGCCAGCCCGGCGGCCGCGGCCGGGGTCGTGCAGGCTGAAGTCGTCCGACTCGCGCAGGTCGTCGGCGCGCGCCATGCACCAGTCGCCCGGCAGCGTCGTCACCCGCACGGTCACGCCGCGGTCGATCGCGAACGGCAGCGCGAGGCCGCCGTTGTAGTCCGTGTGCTCCCCGAGCAGGTTGACGCGGCCGGGGGCGAAGGCCGCGACGCGCACCTAGGCGGCGGCGTCGAGGCCCGGGCGCGCGGTCGAGCTCGAACCAGACGACGTTGCGCTCGACGGCCCAGCGGTCGGCGAGCGTGGCGACGAGGTAGAGGCCCCAGCCCTCGACGGTGTCGGGGTCGTCCGCGCGGCCCTCGAACTCGAAGCCCGGGCCGGGGTCGGCGACCTCGACGCGGATGGCGGCGTCGTCGACGCTGACGGTCAGCGTGATGGCGTCGTCGGGCTCGAGTTTGGCGTGCCGCAGGCTGTTGGTGACCAGCTCGGAGACGAGCAGGCGGATGTCGCCGAGCTGGTCCTCCGGGAGCTGGCCGGCCGAGCTCGTCGACCGCGTGGCGAGCGGCCGCCGCGGAGTCGAGATCGCGCGGGAGGTCGAGCGCGAACGTCACGCGCCGGCCTCCGACGGGTCGTCGACGATCGTGAGGCGGTCGATCATCCGGGTGATCTCGAAGACGCGGTGGACGTCGGGCCGGCCGCGCACGAGGAGCAGTTCGTGCCCGTCGGCGCGCGCCCGCTCGTCGGCGAGCACGATCAGGCGCAGACCGGTGGAGTCCATGAAGTCCAGCTCGCGCAGATCGAGCACGAGCCGGCTCGTCTCGTGGTCGGCGGCCACGCGCCGGAGCTCGTTCTCCAGCAGTTCCGCGCCCGCGACGTCGAGCTCGCCCGTCAGGGCGACGACAGCCACATCGCCGGTCACGGTGGTCTGGAAGCTCAGCAACGTCACGCCGCAAAACATACGCAAGCGCGTCGCCGGTTAGCTTCGTCGGCATGGCTCGCCTCCGACGCGCTGACTGCTCCGGCCCCGGGATCCACCGGGTCAAGCGGGGGCGTGGCTTCTCCTACGTCGACAACGAGGGGCGCAAGGTCGCCGAACCCGAGGTGCTGGGCCGCATCGGGGAGCTCGTCATCCCGCCGGCATGGAAGGACGTCTGGATCTGCCCGTACCCGATGGGCCACATCCAGGCGACGGGGGTCGACGCCGCCGGGCGCAAGCAGTACCTCTATCACCCCAAATGGCGCGAGCAGCGCGATCGCGCCAAGTTCGACGACATGGTCGCCTTCGCCCGCGACCTGCCCAAGCTGCGGCGGTCACCGCCGAGATCCTCGAGACCGACCGACAGCATGAGCCGCGAGCGCGTGCTCGCCTGCGCGCTGCGGCTGCTCGACCACGGCTTCTTCCGGATCGGCTCGGAGGACTACGCCGTCACCAACGAGACCTACGGGCTGGCGACGATGCGCAAGGAGCACGTCGATGCTGGAGGGCGAGGACACGATGGTCTTCGACTACATCGCCAAGTCCGGCAAGCGCCGGGTGCAGGGCGTCGTCGACCCGCTGAGCTTCGAGGTCGTCTCCACCCTCAAGCGCCGCCGCTCCGGCGGCGACGAGCTGCTCGCCTACAAGGACGGCCGCGCGCTGGCGCGACGTCAAGTCGCCCGACATCAACGCCTTCCTGAAGGAGGTCACCGGCGGCGACCACTCCGCCAAGGACTTCCGGACCTGGAGCGCGACGCTGCTCGCCGCGGTCGCCCTGGGCGTCAGCGGGCAGGCCGCCGGGACCACAGACCGGCCGCAAGCGCGCGATCGCGCGCGCGGTCAAGGAGGTCTCGCACTACCTCGGCAACACCCCGGCGGTGTGCCGCGCGTCCTACATCGACCCGCGGGTGATCGACGCCTACCAGGGCGGGGTCATCATCGGCCCGGACGCGATCGACGCCGAGAAGGACCCGGAGGTCCTCACGATCCACCAGCGCGCCGTGGAGCGCGCGGTCCTCCGCCTTCTCGAGGGCCACGAGGCGGGCGCGGGCCTCACCCAGGTCGCCGCCTAGGGGTCAGGTCCAGGCACCGGACAGTGTCCGGTGCCCGGACCGACCCCCTCCCTAGTTCTCGGTGGGGGCGGGGTCTGTTCCGGCGGGTCCACCGGCTGCGTCGGCGTCGGCGCCTCCGCGGGCTCGGCCGGGATGGCGCGGCCCGGGGTCGGGTCGGCGGGCACGGTGGGGGAGTCGGGGACGACCAGCGGCTGGTCGGGCTGTGACCGGCGTCGAGGGGACGGTCATGCCGCCACCGCCGCGGTCTCGCCCGTGCGCTCCTCGAAGGTCTGCTTGGTGAGCAGCGCGACCTGGGTGCGCAGGTCGGCGAGCATGCGCTCCTCCTGCTTGCGGTGCGCGACGGCGAGCTTGACCGTCTCCGCATCGTCGGCGGCGATCGCGGCGGCCTCGAGCGAGTCGTACGTGGCGATCTCGAGCGCCTCCGTGGCGCATTCGTCCTTGGCGTTCTTGAGCATCCGCTCCTGCTGGCTGGTGGTGCGGATGACGTCCAGCGGGCCCTTGGAGAGGACGAGACCTGGCCGACGGCGTCGCGCGCCAGGCCGACGGTGGCCGAGAGGATCCCGCGTCCGCCGTCGGAGCCGAGGGCGGCACGGCGGCTGTCGATGGCCGCGACCTGGTCCTTGGTCTCCTTGAGGTGACGATCGAGGATCTTCCGGTATCCGGGCTCCGTCGTCATGGAGCGGTGGGCGATGAGGTTCGAGACGAGGGCGCTCTCCAGAGCGTGTGCTTCGTCGAGTTGCTTGAGCACGAGAGTCTTTGCATCCATGCTTGAGTGCTGCCCGACGATGCCGCCTCGCAACCGCATCACCGTCGACGTGGCGGGGCGCAGCCTGTCCCTCTCCAACCTCGACAAGGTGCTGTTCCCGGAGGTCGGATTCACCAAGGGGCAGGTCATCGACTACTACTCGCGGGTCGCTCCGTACGTGCTCCCGCACCTGCGCGATCGCGCGCTGACGCTCAAGCGCTACCCCAACGGCGTCGAGGGCTCGTTCTTCTACGAGAAGCAGTGCCCGAAGCACCGGCCGGACTGGATCCGGACCCAGCAGCGCGGCCGACATCGACTTCTGCGTGTGTGACGACCTCCCCACACTGGTGTGGCTGGCCAACCTCGCCGACCTGGAGCTGCATCCGTCCCTGGCGAAGATCGACGACCCCGCCGCGCCGGTGATCCTCGCCTTCGATCTCGACCCTGGGCCGCCGGCGACGATCGTCGAGTGCGCGGAGGTCGCGGTGCGGCTGCGCGCGGCCCTACGTTCCATCGGCCTCGAGTGCTTCCCGAAGACGAGCGGGTCGAAGGGGATGCAGGTCTACGCGCCGCTGAACTCCCCGCACACCTACAGGCAGACGCGCGCGGTCTCCAAGGCCGTCGCCGTCGCGCTCGAGCGCTCGGAGCCCGACCTCGTCGTCTCCGAGATGGCGAAGGTCAAGCGGCCCGGCAAGGTGTTCGTCGACTGGTCCCAGAACGCCGAGCACAAGACCACCGTGGGCGTCTACTCGCTGCGGGCAATGCCGCGCCCGACCGTCTCGACGCCCATCACCTGGGAGGAGGTGGAGGCCGTTCGGGCGTCGAGGGACCCGGAGGACCTCGTCTTCACCACGGACATGGTCATCGCGCGGGTCCGCGAGCACGGGGACCTGTTCGCCCCGGTCGCGGAGCTCGTCCAGCAGCTGCCGGCGTTCTAGGCGGGCGGGCCGTTGACGCCCTTGATCGACTTCTGGCCGCGGTCGAGCTCGTAGGTGTAGCCCTTCGCGGGTCAGCGTCCGCCGGCTCCGGCGCTTGATCGTCTCCAGCCGGACGAAGCGGGAGCTGAGACCGTTCTGCCGCGCCTCGATCACGCCATAGCCGTGGTGGTCGAAGTCGGCGACGTCCACCCAGGGGTTGATGGAGCGCAGCGTGTCGATCAGGCCGGGATCTGTGGACGGTGCGGCGTCGTTGCCGGGGATGACGACGCCGCCGCCCGCGGGCAGATCGGTCTCGCCCAGCCCCTGCGAGGTCATCGACCCGCCGACGAACTCCACCGCCACCGACTCGCCCCTGCCCCCCTCCGTGCGCACGTCGCCGGCGATGAACGTATGGATGTCGCCCGTGACGAAGACGACGTCGTCGATCTTCTTGTCGCGGATGTGGGTGAGCAGCTCCTCGCGCTCCCGCGGGTATCCCTGCCAGCTGTCGTAGGTGAAGAAGGAGCCGCCGAGCACCATCGTCGGCATGATCGTGACCTCGTTGGCCAGGATCTTCCAGGTCGCCTTCGACGCGCTCAGGCGGCGCTTGACCCAGTGCATCTGCCGGCGGCCGAGGAAGTCGCGGGGCTGGTCGTAGGTCGTCGCACGGCGGCGCGACGGCGTCCTCGCAGGGCTGGTTGAAGCGGTGCGCCCGCTGGTCGGTGACGATGAGCTCGACCGTGCGCCCGAAGCGCTGGCTGCGGTAGAGGCGCTTGCCGCCCGGGAAGCGCGGGTGGGACTCGAAGAAGGCCTTGCGGGCGGCCTTCTTGCGGGCGAAGCTGTAGCGGACACTCGGCCGCAGGCCGCCGTCGGCCTCCGCGCCGGCGTAGTTGTCCTGCACCTCGTGGTCGTCGGGCACGAGATCATCGGGAAGCGCTCGTGCAGGCGGCGCAGCGCGGGGTCCGAGCGGTACAGCGAGTACTTGGCCCGGTAGTCGGCGAGCGTGATCGACTCCATGTAGTAGGCGGGGTCCCGGCTCGCGCTGCCGATGGTGTCGTCGCGCACCCCGGTCCCGCCGGCGACCGTGTGGTAGCTCTCGGCGTAGATGTAGTCGCCCAGGCAGAGGATGAAGTCGAGGTCCTCCTCCGCCATCACCTCATGGGCGTTGTAGTAGCCGTGGGTGTAGTCCTGGCAGGAGAAGTAGGCGAAGCGCACCGGCTCCTTGGAGTCCGCCGGCGCGGCCGTGCGGAAGCGCCCGACCCTGGACTCGTGCCTGGCGTTGGCGAAGCGGTAGAAGTACTCCGTGTGCGGCTCGAGGCCGTCGACTCGGGCCTTCACGGCGTGGTTGACGGATGCCGCTCGTGCGGATCTGCTCGCGGGTGACGACCGCGCGGAAGTCGTCGTCGCGCGCGACCTCGAGCAGGACCCGGCCGGGACCCTCGGCCTCCGTGACCCGGGTCCACAGCGAGATGCCGGTCGTGCTGGGGTCGGCGGAGATGATCGCCGTCGGCGAAGCCGCCCGAGCGCAGCAGCCGTGCGGCCGGTGGCGCCGGAGGCGGGGAGGACGAGCTCCTGGGGTGCGAGGACGGCGACCGCTGCACCCGATGCGGCGCGGCGGACGAACTGGCGGCGGGTCGGCATGGCGCGACCCTACGGACCGCGCGCGCCGCGTGTGTTGCGACGCCGATCTCGGCGAACGTGATGGGGACGCCGAGGTCCTCGAGCCCGTCGGCCTCGCGGTAGTCCTCGTCGCCCTCGGGGTGGGTGAAGACGACGATGCGGTCGGCGGGGAAGGTGGCCAGGGCGTCGCGCAGCGCGACGGCGGGCTCGGCCTCGCCCGTGTCGGCGACGGCGTCCACGCCGCCCTCCTCGAGCAGCTCGGCGGACTCGTCGGCGGTCTCCTGGGCGTCGGCGATCGCGTCGTCGATGTCGTTCATCCAGAAGCGCAGGCCGGACTGCTGGGCGGCGGGGGAGATGACGAGCACCTCGGCCTCGTCGGCGTCGTCCCCGCTGCGGTCCGCAGCGCGTTGGCGTCGATGGGTTCGGGTGTCAGGACAAGAAGCTTCACCGTCGTGCCCTCCGGTCACTTTGCTGATTCTTCGGTCACGCAGCCTGCTGTACCCGCGGAGCCTCCGCGCGCAAACGCTTCGGCGAGCTCGTCGAGTGACGGGCGGCGCGTGCGGCCTCCTTGCGCAGCGTCCGCTCGAGGGCGCGGATGCGGGCCGGGCCGGTCGAAGTCCTGCGGGCGGACGTCGACGCGCAGCGTGCTCGCGCGGTGCAGCAGCGTGCCGGCGCGCCACAGGCCCGGGGCGACCCACCAGTCGAAGCTCGAGATCAGCTCGCGGCGGGCGCCGAGCGCGTGCCCGAGCGACGGGGCGTGGTAGCCGCCGGGCTCGAGGTCGGCCAGCTCCATCAGCCGCCGGCCGGCGCGGACGTGCTCCGCCGCGTCGCGGCCGGTGGCCGCGCGGCCGCCGACGAAGCCCTGCTGGGCGATGCCGTCCCCGGCGTCGCGGCGCTCACGCAGCCATTCCGCCAGCGCCGGTGAGCGCTGGAAGAACGGGTGCATGTCGGCGGCGGGGATGACGAGCAGCGTGACGCGCCGCACGCCGAGGTCGGCCAGCCAGTCGCGGATCAGCGCGCAGTGCTCGAAGGTCGCCGGCTCGATGTTGTGCAGCGCGACCGCGAGCCGTTCGTCTGGGTTCCTCATCTCCTTCACAGTATCCCCTGCAAAGGCCGGGATCCGGTGACGATTCTGTTACGGGGCGAACGCCAGGAAGGGGAAGGCCCCGGTGACGGAGGCGATCGGTGCCGCCGTGTCGTTGCAGACCTGCAGGTGATCGTGTCGGCGGCGGACGCGCCCGTTGACGTGCACGCCGTCCACCGGCGCGTTGACCAGGACCACCTGTCCGGGCGCGGCGCCGGGGATCGCGAAGGGCTGGGCGTTGGAACACGCGTTCGGGATGGTCGAGAAGCTCGCGTCGAGCGATCCGGAGGCCTTCGCGATGTCGACGCCGGTCAGGTCGTGGTCGATGGTCTCGCCGGTGCCGACCGAGCTGCCCTTGATGCTGCCTTTGGTGACGGCGCTCGTCTTGATCTCGCGGTTCGTGACCGCGTCGTCGGCGAGCTCGGCGGTCCCGACGCTGTCCGTGCCCAGCTCGCCCGGCCCCGATCGAGTCGGCGGCGACGTCGACGCCGGTCAGCGAGCGGTCGACGACCTGGTTGCCCGTCACGCTGCCGAACGCCAGGTCGGCCAGGCTCACGCTGCCGTCGACGATCTGGGCGGAGGTGACGGCGTTGGTCTTGGCCTTCAGCGACCTCAGCGTGGAGGCCTTGATGTCGCCGGAGGTGATCGTCCGCTGCCTGATCTGCTTGGACGTGATCGTGTTCTTCTTGATCTTCGAGCCACTGATGAGCTTGGCGGCCTCGGCGGGGCCGCCGAGGGCGACGAAGAGGGCGATCAACGCGACGACGAGCGCGGGGGAGGGTCTCTTGGGCATGCCCTACACAATGCCCGCACGCCACGAAGGGTTCGGTCAGGCCGTTGCAGAGGTAGGGAAACGGACATGAGCGACAACCTCAAGAAGGGCGACAAGGTCGAGTGGAAGAGCCACGGCTCCAAGGCCGAGGGCAAGGTCGAGAAGAAGATCACCTCGGAGACGGAGGCCGGCGGGCGCAAGGTCAAGGCGTCCAAGGATGAGCCGCAGTACCTGGTCAAGTCCGACAAGTCCGGTGGCGAGGCCGTGCACAAGCCGGACGCGCTGAAGAAGCAGTAGTCCGGGCCTCCGTGTAGAAGCTCGTGGCATGTTCACGCTCTACACGGTGCTGCTCACGCTGCACATCCTGCTGGTGATCGCCTGGCTCGGCGCCGGGATGGTCACGACGGTGATCAGCCGCCGGTCCAACGGCGACAGCCACCTGGGCCCCGTTGCTGGCGCCCCTCGCCGGCAAGTGGTTCCCCATCACGAGCGGGCTCACCGGCCTCGTCGGCATCCTGCTGTGGATCGACGGCCCCTGGGGCTTCGGGGAGCCGTGGATCCTCATCGCGGTCGTCGGCTGGATCGCCAGCTCCGTCATCGGCGCCACCCAGCTCGGCCCGAAGGTCGAGCACTGGGCGCAGACGGGCGACCGCGCCTCCTTCGACGCCTACCTGCGCCTGGCGCCGGTCGACCTCGTCATGCTGGTGCTGATCGTGGCCGACATGGTCATGAAACCTGGTTCCTGACGGCGTAGAGCTCGGGGAAGAAGGAGCGGTCGAGGGCCCGGCGCAGGAACTCCACGCCCGACGACCCGCCCGTGCCGCGCTGGTTGCCGATCAGCCGCTCCACCGTCTTGAGGTGGCGGAAGCGCCAGGTCATGAAGTTCTCCTCGAGGTCGACGAGCTCCTCGCAGGCCTCGTAGACCTCCCAGTGCGCCTGCGGGTCGGCGTAGACGGCCTCGAGGGTGACGTCGCCCCGCCAGGCGTTGAAGGCGTCGTAGAGGCGGCCCATCTCGGCCTCCATCTCCTTGTACTGGACGCTCTGGAAGCCGCTGGACGGCCCCAGGTAGTCGCGGAAGGCCGCGTATTCGGTCGGCGTCATCGTCGCCAGCACCGTCCACTGCTCCGTCAGCGTCTTCTGGATCGCCTTGACGCGGGCGATCGCCTTCAGCGCCGGCCGGGGGTCGGCGGACTCGAACCAGGCCACGGCGCCACGCAGCTCGTGCAGGGCGAGCTTGAACCACAGCTCGCTGGCCTGGTGGATGACGATGAACAGCAGCTCGTCGTGGCGGTCGGACAGCGTGTGCTGCGCCCCGAGGACCTCGTCGAGGTGCAGATAGGACGAATAGGAGAGCGGCGACGAGTCCATCGGATACGATTATGGACCCTCGCAGGCGTGGCCATCACCGCCGCATGGGCCGCCCACATGCAGACACGTAACCGCCCAACGGAGCGGGTCGGCCTGTACGACCCCGGATTCGAGCACGACGCGTGTGGCGTCGCCTTCGTGGCGCGCCTGGACGGTCAGCGCACGCACGAGACCGTCGACCGCGCGATCATGGCGCTCGAGAACCTCGAGCACCGCGGTGCCGAGGGGGCCGACCCCAACACGGGCGACGGCGCCGGCATCCTGCTGCAGATCCCCGACGCGTTCTTCCGCGATCGCGTGGAGGCCGAGCACGACCTGCCGCCCGCCGGCCAGTACGGCGTCGGCGTGGTCATGCTCCCGGGCGACAAGTCCCGCCACGCGGAGCTCGAGGCGCACATCAACCGCGCGGTCGAGGCGGAGGGCCAGCGCGTCGTCAAGTGGCGCGACGTCCCCACCGACAAGGACTTCTGCGGGCTGACGGCGCTCTACCACCGCCCCTACGTCAAGCACGTCATCGTCGCCGCCTCCGACGACCTCGCCGCACGACCAGGACGCCTTCGAGCGCAAGCTCTACGTCATCCGCCGCGCGGCCGAGCTCGCCGCCGGGCCGGAGCTCGTGGTCTGCACCATGAGCTCGCGGACCATCGTCTACAAGGGGATGCTCACCCCGCTGCAGCTCAAGGGCTACTTCCCCGAGCTGCAGGACCCGAAGGTCGAGACGCGCGCTCGCGCTCGTCCACAGCCGCTTCTCCACCAACACCTTCCCGAGCTGGGAGCTGGCGCACCCGTACCGGATGATCGCCCACAACGGGGAGATCAACACGCTGCGCGGCAACGTCAACTGGATGCGCGCCCGCGAGTCCCAGCTGCGCTCGGAGCTGTTCGGCGACGACCTCGAGAAGGTCCTGCCCGTCACGCGGGCCGGGCTGTCGGACTCCGCGACGCTCGACAACGTCCTCGAGCTGCTCGTCCTCGCCGGCCGCTCGCTGCCGCACGCGATGATGATGCTCGTCCCGGAGGCCTTCGAGGACCGCGACGACATGAGCGAGGAGCTCAAGGCCTTCTACGCGTTCCACGCCTGCTTCATGGAGCCGTGGGACGGGCCGGCCGCGATCGCCTTCACCGACGGGCGCGTGATCGGCGCGACCCTGGACCGCAACGGCCTGCGCCCCGGCCGCTGGCTGGAGACCAAGGACGGCTGGGCCATCGTCGGCTCGGAGGCCGGCATGCTCGACATCGAGCCGGGCAACATCGCCCGCAAGGGCCGCCTGGAGCCGGGCAAGCTCTTCCTGGTCGACGTCGAGGGCGGCACGGGCATCGTCCCGGACGCGACCGTCAAGGGCGCCGTCGCCGACGCAGAAGCCCTACGGCGACTGGCTCGCCGAGGGCGCGGTGAACGTCGACGACCTCCCCGAGCGCTTCGCCGAGCCGGAGTACGCCGGCACGCTGTCCGACCGCCAGCTCGCCTTCGGCTGGTCCGCAGGAGGACCTGCGGCTGATCCTGGCGCCGATGGCGCGCGACGCGCGGAGCCGACCGGCTCGATGGGCAACGACCTCGCGCTGGCGGTGCTCTCGGACAAGTCGCCGCCGCTGTTCGACTACTTCAAGCAGCTCTTCGCGCAGGTGACCAACCCGCCGATCGACCCGATCCGCGAGTCCATCGTCATGTCGCTCTCCAGCGGCCTCGGCGCCGAGCAGAACCTGCTCGACGAGTCGCCCGAGCACGCCCACCAGCTGCACCTGTCCCAGCCGGTCATCCGCGCGGCGACGCTCGAGCGGCTGCGCCAGGTCGACCACTCCGTCTTCTGGGCGCACACGGTCGACATCACGTGGCCGACCGCCGAGGGCCCCGCCGGCCTCGAGCGCGCGCTCGCGCGGATCTGCGAGGAGGCCGAGGAGGTCGTCGAGGACGGCGTCACCGTGCTCATCCTGTCCGACCGCAAGGTCGGTCCCGGCCGCGCCGCCGTCCCCGCGCTGCTGGCCGTCGCCGCCGTCCACCACCACCTCGTCCGCGCGGGCACGCGCCTGCAGACCGGCCTGGTCGTCGAGACCGGCGAGGCGCGCTCGGTCTCCCACTTCGCCGCGCTGATCGGCTACGGCGCCGCCGCCGTCTGCCCGTACCTGATGTTCGAGTCGGTCTCCACGCTGGCCGCCGCCGGGCGCATCCCGGGCGTCGACGATCCCGACGACGCCGAGAACCGCGTCGTCAAGGCGATCGGCAAGGGCCTGCTCAAGACGATGTCCAAGATGGGCATCTCGACCATCTCCTCCTACTGCGGCGCCCAGATCTTCGAGGCGGTCGGCCTCGCAGCAGGACGTGGTGGACCGCTTCTTCGTCGGCACGGCGTCGCGGGTCGGCGGCGTCGGCCTCGACGTCCTCGCCCAGGAGGCGCTGGAGCGCCACGAGCGCGGCTTCCCGGACCTCGGCGACGCTGCCCGGAGGCGACGGACGCCGCGTACAACCCGCCGGAGGACGTCCTCCCCAGCGGCGGCCAGTACCAGTGGCGCCGCGACGGCGAGCGCCGCCAGTGGGACCCGAAGGCGATCGCGGCGCTGCAGAAGGCCGCGCGCACCGGCTCGTGGGAGTCCTACGAGGAGTTCGCCGAGCACATGAACTCCGAGGCGGCGGCCAAGGCGTCGCTGCGCGGGCTGATGGACTTCGCCTACGCCGAGGACGGCGGCGTGCCGCTGGACGAGGTCGAGCCGGCCGCGGAGATCGTCAAGCGCTTCGCCACCGGCGCGATGTCGCTCGGGCTCGCTGTCACGCGAGGCGCACGAGACGCTCGCCATCGCCATGAACCGGATCGGCGGCAAGTCGAACTCCGGCGAGGGCGGGGAGGACGTCTCCCGCTACGAGCCCGACGCAGAACGGCGACTACCGCCGCTCCGCGATCCACCAGGTCGCGTCCGGCCGCTTCGGCGTCAACATCCACTACCTCCTCAACTGCGACGAGCTGCAGATCAAGATGGCCCAGGGCGCCAAGCCCGGCGAGGGCGGCCAGCTGCCCGGCCAGAAGGTCGACGACTACATCGGCTCCATCCGCTTCACCACGCCGGGCGTGACGCTGATCTCCCCGCCGCCGCACCACGACATCTACTCCATCGAGGACCTCAAGCAGCTCATCTACGACCTGCGCTGCGCGAACCCGCAGGCGCGCGTCTCGGTGAAGCTCGTGGCCGAGGTCGGGGTCGGCACGGTCGCCGCCGGCGTCGCCAAGGCGGGCGCGGACCACATCCTCATCTCCGGCCACGACGGCGGCACGGGCGCGTCCCCGCAGTCGTCCATCCAGTCGGCCGGCGTGCCGTGGGAGATCGGGCTGGCCGAGACGCAGCAGACGCTCGTGCTCAACGACCTGCGCTCGCGCGTGTGGGTGCAGACGGACGGCCAGATGAAGACGGGCCGCGACGTCGCCATCGCCGCCCTGCTGGGCGCCGACGAGGTCGGCTTCTCCACCGCCCCGCTGATCGCCGAGGGCTGCGTGATGATGCGCGTCTGCCACCTCAACACGTGCCCGGTCGGCGTCGCCACCCAGGACCCCGAGCTGCGCAAGCGCTTCACGGGCGAGCCCGACCACGTCGTCAACTACCTGTTCATGGTCGCCGAGGAGACGCGGCGGATCATGGCCAAGCTGGGCGTGCGCACCTTCGACGAGATGGTCGGCCGCGTCGACCTGCTCAAGACGTCGGAGGCGATCGACCACTGGAAGGCGCGCGGCGTCGACCTCTCGCGAGGTCCTGCGCGCAGATCGAGGTCCCGCCGGGCACGCCGCTGTCGCGCACCATGCCGCAGCCGTCCCCGCTGGTCGGCGCGCTCGACTACGAGCTGATCTCCCACTGCGCCGCCGCGATCGACCGCCGCGAGCCGGTGACGGGCGAGTTCCACATCCGCAACGTCAACCGCACCGTCGGCGGCCTGCTCTCCCAGGCGGTCACCCGCGTGTGGGGCAAGCCGGGCCTGGACGCCGAGACGATCCGCCTGCGCTTCACCGGGTCCGCCGGCCAGTCCTTCGGCGCGTGGCTGGCGCCGGGCATCGAGCTCACGCTCGCCGGCGACGCCAACGACTACGCGGGCAAGGGCCTGTCCGGCGGCGTCGTCACCGTCCATCCGCACCCCGACGCGACCTTCGTCGCCGAGGAGAACGTCGTCGTCGGCAACACCGTCCTGTACGGGGCGTCCGCCGGCCGCGCCTTCTTCCGCGGCCTCGCCGGCGAGCGCTTCGCGGTGCGCAACTCCGGCGTCGACACCGTCGTCGAGGGCATCGGCGACCACGGCTGCGAGTACATGACCGGCGGCAACGTCGTCGTGCTCGGGAAGACGGGCCGCAACTTCGGCGCCGGCATGTCGGGCGGCGTCGCCTACGTGCTCGACGACGACGGCACGTTCGAGCGCCGCTGCAACTTCGAGCTCGTCGCCTTCGACGAGTTCCACGACGAGGACGAGACGCTGCTGCGCGAGCTCATCACGGAGCACCGCGATCGCACGGGCTCGACCGTCGCGGCCGCCCTCCTCGAGGACTGGTCGGTCGACCGCTTCAAGAAGGTCATGCCCAACGACTACAAGAAGGTCCTCGAGCAGCGCCGCAAGGCTGAGTTGGAGGTGGCGGCCTAGCCGCTACTCGACGATGCCGAGGGCCAGCAGGCTCTCGGCCGTCGCCACCACCGCGTCGCGGTCGCTGCGCGGGGCCCAGCCGAGCACCCGGCGGGCCTTCTCGTTGGTGGCCTGCTTGCGCACCCCCAGCTCGGGGATCAGCTGCTTCAGCGCGCCGTCGAAGAGCGCGCCGATCTTCACCAGCGCGTTGGGCAGCTCCCGGCGCGGGATCTTCTTCGCGCGGTCGGGCAGGGCGTCGCGCAGCCAGGCGCCCATCTCGCTGATCCAACGGAACTCCTCGCCCATCGCGATGAAGCGCTCGCCCGCGGCCTCCGGGGCGGTCATGGCCCGCACGTGCAGGTCGGCGACGTCGCGGACGTCGACCAGCGCGTAGGCGGTCTTCGGCGTGCCCGGCATCGAGCCGTCGATGAGCCGCTTGACCAGCTGGATCGACGTCGAGAGGTCGTCGTTGACCACCGGCCCGAGCACGGCCACGGGACAGACGGTGGCGAGCTCGAGACCGGGATGCTCCGCGACGAAGTCCCAGGCCGCGCGCTCGGCGAGCGTCTTCGACTTGCCGTAGGCGCCGACGCCGGGACCGTCGACGTCGGTCCAGTCCGTCTCGTCGTAGACCTTGTCGGGGTGGCCGTGTCCGTACCCGATGGCCGCGAACGAGGAGGTCAGGACGACGCGGCGGACGCCGGCCTCCTGCGCCGCGCGCAGCACGCGGAGCGCACCCTCGCGGGCGGGCACGATGAGCTCGTCCTCGTGCTTGGGCTGCGCGAGGGGGAAGGGGGAGGCGACGTGGAGCACGTACGCGCAGCCGGCAACCGCCTCCGGCCAGCCCGCGTCGGACGTCAGGTCGGCCGCGACCACCTCGAGCGGGCCGTCGCCGACCGCCTCGCGGACCTCGGCCTCCCGGGCGAGCGACCGCACGGTCGTCCGCACGCGGTAGCCGTCCTCGAACAGCCGCCTGATGCAGTGGGCACCGATGAAGCCGGAGCCGCCGGTGACGAGAACGGTCTGGTCGGGCACGGGCGGACCCTACACCCGGGCGCCAGGATCGCTGCGCGCGTCTTTCGCGGAGGTAGGTTCGAGCATTGGCCTCTGCGCTCACCCCTCCCGCCTACGAGGACGCGGTCGCCTGGGTCGCCGCCCACCTCGGCCACCTCACGCTCGAGGGGCCGGACGGGGTGGCGGCTTCGGGGCGCTTCCGCGGCGGGCAGACGGCCGCCGACATCGCGCTGGATGCCTACGACGCCACGGGCTACGCCGCGAAGCGCAACGAGGTGTGGCCAGAGGACCGGCGCGGCGCGTCCGGGCTCTCGCCGTACATCCGCCACGGCCTGATCGGGCTGCAGCGGGCGTGGGACCACGTCGGCAGCGCGCCGGCCCGGGACCGCAACAAGTTCCGCGACGAGCTGCTGTGGCAGGAGTACGCGCGCCACCTGTACGCGCGGGTCGGTGACGCGCACGGGCGCGGCCCTGCGCCACGAGCCGTCGCGGGCGGCGGCGCGGTGGAAGGAGCCGTGGCCGCGCGACATGGCCTGCGTGGACCTCACGGTGGGGGAGCTCGAGCGCGACGGCTGGCTCGTCAACCAGACGCGCATGTGGCTGTCCTCGCAGTACGTCGTCCGCGCCGGGCACGAGTGGCGGGCGGGGGAGGACCGCTTCTTCGCGCACCTGCTCGACGGGTCCCGGGCGGCGAACCGCCTCGGTTGGCAGTGGACGATCGGGGCGGGCACCGGGCGGCCGTACGGCTTCTCGCGCAGCCAGGTCCGCAAGCGCGCGCCCGGCCTGTGCGGCACCTGCGCGCTGCGCGACGCGTGCCCGATCGAGCAGTGGCCGGACCAGATGCCCGGCGCCCGGGTCGACCCGCCCGCCGGCCTCAAGGCCGACCCGGACCCGGACGTCACCGGCGGCCCGCTCGCACCCGTCCCCGGCCCCGGCTCACCCGAGGCCGTGTGGTTGACCGCGGAGAGCCTCGGGGACGCCGACCCGGCGCTGCAGGCCCATCCGGACCTCCCGGCCGTGTTCGTGTTCGACGAGCGGCGCCTGGCGGGGTGGCGGTTGTCGGGCAAGCGGCTGGTCTTCTTGACGGAGGCCCTGGCCGACCTCGCGACCCGGCGGCCCGTCGAGGTCCACCTCGGCGATCCGGCGGCGGTCCTCGCCGGGCGCCCGCTGGCGGCGACGTTCACCCCCGTCCCCGGTTGGCGGAGGCTCGCGCCGCAGCTGGCGCTCGAGGTCCACCCGTGGCCGTGGCTGCGGCGCCCCCACGCGAAGTCCGCGCAGTCCTTCTCCGCCTGGGTCAGGTCGGGAAGTCGGCGGCCGTGATGCCGTCGGCGTGGCCGGGCGGCCACTGGACGAGCTCGATGCGCCGCCCGTCCGGGTCGGTGATCCAGGCGGTGAGGAAGTCGTCGGAGCCGTCTGGCGACGCGGGCGGCTCCACCGCGATGCCCGCTGCCTCGAGCTGCGCGACGGTCTCCGCCATCGACTCGACCTGGACGACGAGGTGGTTGAGGCCCGTGCCGAAGTCGCTCGGTGTGCTCCGGGTCGTGGACGAGCTCGAGGGTCACGAACGGGTCGTCCGGGAGCTTGAGCATCGTGAGGTGGCCGTGGCTCGTCCCGGGCACCTCGCCCAGCACCTCGTAGCCGACGGCGGCGTAGAAGGCGACGGCGCGCTCGCGGTCGGCGACGCGGAGCCCGACGTGCAGGGTCCGCATCCGCATCATCGGTGCATCGCCACGTTGATGACCCTCCCGGAGGGGTCGCGGACGAAGAAGCGGCGGATGCCCCACGGCTCGTCGGTGGGCGGGCGGACGATCTCGAGGCCGGCGGCGACGGCGGCGGCGTGTGCGGCGTCGACGTCCCCGACCTCGATCGACATCGCCACGTCGCGCACTTCTGCATCCATGGCCGTCGGGCTCGCCCACGCGATGATCAGCTGCGTGGTCGGCGTGTCGGGCGAGGCGAGCATCGCCAGGCCGTCCTCGTCCATCGCGACGCGGAAACCGAGGACGTCGCGGTAGAAGGCGATCGTCCCCGCCGGGTCGTCCGTGACGACGACCGGCATGGTCCGCCGGATGGTCACGCCGGAGACCTTAGACCGCGCGGGTTGCGCGCGTCACCGTCGCGAGGTACGGTCGAACCGCCAGTTGGTTCGGTTCCGAACGAGGAGGCAGGCATGCAGCAATACGCGATCCTTCGCCGCAACGGGTGGCGCTCCGGCGCCGAGCTCGAGGAGGCGGCCGCGCGGTCGACGCGCGTCGGCGACGAGGAGATGCCGGAGGACATCCGCTGGATCCGCAGCTACGTCCTGGGGGAGGGCGAGGGCGCGGTGGGCACCGTGTGCATCTACGAGGCGTCGAGCCCGGACGCGATCCGCGCGCACGCCGAGCGCGCGGACCTCCCGGTGGACGAGATCATCGAGGTGGTCGACACGGTCGTCGTGCGGCCCGACCCCGAGCCGGCGGCGTCCTAGGCCGCCGACAGGGCGCCGACGGCGGCGACGAGGCGGTCCACGTCATCAGGCTCGTTGTAGTGGACGAACCCGGCGCGGACCGCTCCCTCCGGGGCGAGGCCGAGGTGCTGCTCGAGCTCGTGCGCGTAGTAGTTGCCGTCCCAGACCGCGATCTCGTGCTCCGCGCAGTGCCGGGCGACCTCGTTGGACGTGTGCCCGGCCACGTTGAACATCAGGGTGGACGTCCGGTTCTGCGCCGTGCCGTAGAGGGTGACGCCGTCGATCGCGCCGAGGCCGTCCAGCGCCCGCTGCAGCAGCGCGTCCTCATGCGCGCGGACGGTGTCCCAGCCGAGCGACTCCACGTACCGCGCGGCCGCGGCGACCCCGGCGAGCGACTCGAAGGGCAGCGTCCCGAGCTCGAAGCGGTCGGGGACCTCGTCGGGCGACGGCTCGAGCTTGTCCGGATGCAGCGTCTCCAGGAACTCGGGCGCGGCGCACTGGATGCCGATGTGCGGCCCGAACCACTTGTAGGCGGAGCAGGCGAGGACGTCATAGAGGGACGCGTCCATCGGCCGGTGCGGCGTGGCGTGCACGGCGTCGACGTACACGCGCGCGCCCGCGGCGCGGGCGACCTCCGTGATGCCGGCGAGGTCCGGGATCGTGCCGACGGCGTTGGAGGCGCCGGTCACGCACACCCACTTCGTGTCGTCGGTGAGGACCGCCTCCACGGCGGACGCGGGGAGCTCCAGCGTGTCCGGCTCCGGGTCGGCGAAGCGCACGTCGGCGCCGGCGCAGAACCACGGGCGGACGTTGGCGTCGTGGTCCAGGCGCGTGCAGACGACCTGGTCGCCCGGGGTGATGACCGTGCGGGCGAAGCGCATCGTCAGCGCGGTCATGGACGGCCCGAAGATCACGCCGCGCGGGTCGGCGCTGAGCAGGGAGGCGACCGCGGCGCGGGCGTCGTCCACGCACGCGTCCGTCGCGTCGGCCGCGGCGAAGGCGCCGTGCGAGTTCGCGTTGCGCCCCGAGCGCATGAACTCCGCCATCGCCTCGATCGCGTCGTCGACCATCTGCGTGCCGGCCGGGCCGTCGAGCCGGACCCAGTTGCCGGCGAGCCCGGGGAAGCGATCCTTGTTCATGCCAGCACCTCGCGGTCGCGGTCGTAGGTCAGCAGTCGCCGGGCGTCGTCGAGCGGCTCCCAGCGCACCTCGTCGACCTCCTCGTTGGGTTCGAAGGCCGGCACGGCCTCGATGGTCATCTCCCAGTAGCGCACGATCTTGCTCCGCCCCTTGTGGTCGGTGTACTCGGTGGATGTCAGCTCCCGCCCCAGCTCGCCTTCGACGCCGATCTCCTCGTGGATCTCGCGCACGGCGGCCTGCTCGAAGCTCTCGCCGGGATCCAGCTTGCCCTTGGGCAGCGACCAGTCGTCGTAGCGCGGGCGGTGGATGACGGCGATGCGGTCGCCGCAGCGGACGACGCACCCGGCGGCTTCGACTTCGTGGGGCATGCCGCGGATGGTCGCACGTTCGATAAAGTTGACGCCGGTGTCACGAATCGCGATCATCGGCCAGGGCTCGAGCGGGATCGCGGCCGCGAAGACGCTTCATCAGCGGGGGATCGACTTCGTCGCCTACGAGGCGTCGGACCGCGTCGGCGGCAACTGGGTCTTCCGCAACAAGAACGGGATGTCGGCGTCGTACTCGACGCTGCACATCAACACGAGCCGGGAGCGGATGGAGTACCCGGACTTCCCGATGCCGAAGTCGTATCCGGACTTCCCGCACCACGCGCAGATCGCCGCGTACTTCGACGCCTACGTCGACCACTTCGGCTTCCGCGAGCACATCCGCTTCGAGACGCCGGTGAAGCGCGTCCGGAAGAAGGGCGACGGCTGGGACGTCGACGGCGAGCGCTTCGACGCGGTGATCGTCGCCAACGGGCACCACTGGGACGCCCGCTGGCCCGAGCCCGCCTTCCCGGGCGCCGACAGCTTCGCCGGTGAGCAGATGCACGCGCACGAGTACACGGACCCGGAGCAGCTGAGGGACCGCGACGTGGTCGTGCTCGGCATGGGCAACTCGGCGATGGACATCGCCGTCGACGCGTCGTACGCAGCGAAGACGACGACCCTCGCCGCCCGCCGCGGCGCCTACGTCGTCCCCAAGTACCTCTTCGGCCGCCCCGCTGACCAGCTCGGCGGCAACGACCCGCGCATCCCGTTCGCCATCCGCCGGGCCGCCGCCGCCGGCCTCATCAAGGCCGCGGTGGGGGACATGGAGCGCTACGGCCTTCCCAAGGCCCGACCACCGCTTCGGCGAGGCGCACCCGACCATCTCGGGCCGCATCCTCGACCGCCTCGCCCACGGCGCGATCACCGCCAAGCCGAACATCGCGCGCCTCGACGCGGACCGCGTGCACTTCACGGACGGGACGAGCGTCTCCGCCGACCTCGTCGTCTACTGCACGGGCTACCGCGTCACGTTCCCCTTCTTCGACCCGGACTTCATCAGCGCGCCCGACAACGACCTGCCGCTGTACCGGCGGGTGTTCCATCCGGACATCGACGGCGTCTACTTCCTCGGCCTGCTGCAGCCGCTCGGGGCGATCATGCCGCTCGCCGACGCGCAGTCGCAGTGGATCGCCGACCACCTCCAGGGCCGGTACGTCCTGCCGCCGAAGCACGAGATGCGCAGGGACATGGAGACGGAGCGGCGGAAGATGTTCAAGCGCTACGTGGCCTCCAAGCGCCACACGATGCAGGTCGACTTCGACGACTACCTGCTCTCCGTCGAGCGGGCGCGCGCGTGATCACCGGCCGGCGGGAGCAGACCAAGGCCGCCAACCGCGCCGCCATCCTCGAGGCCGCGCGCGCGACCTTCGGCGACGTCGGCTACGGCGCGGCGTCCGTGCGCGACATCATCCGCGCCACTGATCTGGCCGCGGGCACGTTCTACAACTACTTCCCCGACAAGGAGTCGATCTTCCTGGCCCTCGTCGACGAGATCGGGACGGAGGCGCGGGCGCGCGTCCGGGCCGCCCGGCGCAACGCGGCCAGCCCTGCGGCGTTCGTCGAGGACGGCTACCGCGCGTACTTCTCCTTCATCGTCGAGGACCCCGCCAACCAGGCGTTCCTGAGCCGCAACACGGGGACGATCCGCGGTCTGCTCGAGGACCGCCAGACCGGCCTCGGGGCCGACGAGCTGCAGGAGGACATCGAGTCCGCCGGTGCGGCACCCGGCCTGGACAGCGCCTACATGGCCCACGCGATGGTCGCGGTCGGACTCGAGCTCGGCGCGCGGCTGCTCGAACGCGACCCGCCGGACGTCGAGGGCGCGACCGCCTTCGCGACCGGCCTGGTGCTCGGCGGCCTGGAACGCCTCAGCCGGCGGGGGTGAGGACGGCGGCGAACCCGCCGTCGACCGTCATCCGCCCCTCGACGTCGCGCTCGGTGCCGTCGGCGAAGCGCGCCCGGAAGCGACCTGCTGGCAGCGGGAACGTGAGGGAGCGCGGCGCGGCGAACAACCCGCCGACGAACCAGCGCTCCCCCGAGCGGCGGGCGACGACGGCGTAGCGGTCGGGCTTCCCGGCCAGGAGGCGGGTGTCGTCCCAGGCGGCCGGGATCTCGTCGAGGAGCGGGGTGGGTGGGGACGTCATCGTGTAGTGCTGGAGGCCCGACTCGTAGACGATCGCCTTCGCCGGGTCGGCGATGGGCGTGTAGTCCATGGACCCGACGACGTTGCGGGTGAAGGCGAGGTTGAGGTCGTCGACGGGGTTGGTGGGTGCGTGCTCCGCACCCCGCACCGCCTCCACGGTGAGGACGTTCGGCCACGTGCGCTGGAGGCCGCGTGGCACGGTGCAGCCGTGGAAGGCGACGACGAGGTGCCGGCGGGCGGCGACGCGGGCGATGTCGTCCATCTCGGCGATCCGCGCGTCCCGGTCGGAGTAGAAGAAGTCGGCCTTCACGCCGGCGGCGCCCCAGCTCGCGGCACGATCGAGCGCGGCCGCGGTGATGTCCTCGTGGTCGAACCAGAGGATCACCTTCACCCCGCGTCGGGTCGCGTAGGCGATGACGTCCGGCACCCATGCGGCGTCCCAGCCCTCGTCGATGGTCACGTACTCCCAGCCGTGGGCGGCGGCCTGGTCCACGGCGGCGCGCTGCGCGTCCGCCGACCGCGAGCTCTGGTGGTCGGCCAGCCACGACCAGGCCGAGCGGCCGGGCTCGATCCAGCTCGTGTCGGCGATCCGCGCCGGGCTACCGAGGGCCAGCGGCAGGTCGGTGGCGACGACGTCGGCCAGCGTGCCCGTCACCGCGACGGTCCAGAGGCCGCTCGACGGCACGACCGCGTATCCGCCCCGTGTCCGTTCGAGGTGCCCCGCGCCACGCCGGCGCAGGCCGGCCTGGGTGAGCAGCGTGTAGCGGCCGTGGGAGCGCAGCAGGGCGGGGACGGCGTAGCGGTCCTCCTCCGCCGTCGGTCGGCGGTAGGCGTCCTCGTAGGCGCCCGTGTAGGGCTGCAGCCAGGAACGTGTCCGGCGCGGGGTGGTCAGCGTGGCGCGGGCGGCGCCGCGGAAGGCGACGCCGTCGCGGGCCACGAGCACCGTCACCCTCCCGACCCGCAGTGTCCGGGCGGTGACGCGGTGCACGCGCCGCTTGCCCGTCGGGGTCTCGAAGGCGGCCCGGAAGGTGGCACGTCGGGGGCGGAGCGGTCCGTCTGGAGACCGGCCCAGGTCCCATTCCAGGCCCGTCTCGCCGATGCTGAGGCGAAGCCGTCCGGAGCGGCGCCGCAGCGTGGCGGTCAGCTTCCCGGACGGTGCTCTGACAACCCAGGCAGGCGGCGCATCATCGGCGGCGATCACGTGTTGTCAGGCTAGGCTTCGCCACCCCAAACCCCCTGGAGATCATGCGCCTTCGAATCATCAGCCTCGCCGTGCTCTGTGCAGTCGCGGCCGCCCTCGTCCCGGCCGCCGCATCGGCGAAGATCGCCGTCGGCATCTCGGAGAACAGCAACACGCTGTTCGGCGACTCGCACTTCAACAGCCTCGGGGTCAAGCGGACCCGCCTCGTCGTCTCCTGGAACGCCGTCGCGGCGGCCGCGAAGGGCGACAACGAGATCTCCGACAAGATCTTCCCGTACCTCGACGAGGCCTCCAAGCGGGGGATCGACGTCCTCGTCTCCTTCCAGCACACCCGCGGCACCGACGCCCGCGGCTGCGGCTCGCGGTCGAAGGCGGCCCGCTGCAAGGCCCCGTCCGTGTCGGCCTACAAGAAGCAGGTCACGGCCTTCCTGAAGGCGTTCCCGACCGTCAAGACGATCTCGCCCTGGAACGAGGTCAACGCCGGCACGCAGCCGACCGCCTCCAACCCGAAGCGCGTCGGGCAGTACGCCAAGGCCGTCGATCAGATCTGCAAGTCGCTCAAGCGCAAGTGCACCAACGTCGCCATCGACGTGCTCGACACGGCGGACAACACGCACGCCAAGAAGCTCAAGTACACGAAGACGGGTCGCTTCATCAAGAAGGCGCGCAAGGCGTACGGCAAGAAGCCGGCCGTCTGCGGCATCCACAACTACGCCGACGTCAACCGCTTCCGCACCAACGGCACCAAGCAGATCTCGAAGACCCTGCAACTGCAAGCGCATCTGGCTGACGGAGACGGGCGGCATCTACAAGTTCGGCGGCTTCTGGAAGAAGGCCGCGCGCAAGTCGGCCAAGTGCAAGTCGGCCAGCGCCTGCCAGAAGAAGGCCATGACCTTCCTCTTCAAGAAGACGATCAAGGCCGCCAAGCACATCGACCGCGTGTACATCTTCAACTTCTACCGCGGCACGGACGGCATCCACGACTACGGCATCACGACCGGCACCGGTGAGCCCGGCTCCGAACAGGCCTACGGCGGCCTGCGCCCGGCCTTCTCGGTCGTCAAGAAGTACTCCTAGGGATCGGTGAAGGGCAGGACCACGAGCCCGTGGTCCTGCTCTCGCATCCCCAGCTCGTAGACCCCGCCGTGCGGGGTGTGGAGGCGCCGGCCGGCCAAAGTGGCGGTCAGCGTCGCCACCGAGCCGTTGGCGGTGTGGTGCTCCGAGTGCGGCTCGGGATCGCTGTACCGCCAGACCACCACGCGGTCGGGCGCTGAGCGGGCCTCGACGGTGAGGCCGCCGACCCGGACGGTCGCGCCGAGCGGGTCCTCGTCCACCCTGGCCCGCCCGCGTACCCGGTGGCGCACCCCGTCCACCGAGACCGCGCCGTTGGCGATCCATGGCGTCAGCAGCGGCCCGACCCTGACCCGGCCGACGACCACGTCGAGCCAGGCGTCGGCGAAGACGCCGTGCAGCCAGATCCAGCGCTCGGCGTGCTCCGTGCCCCAGTTGTGGCCGAGCATCCCCGGCCAGCCGTCGAGCTCGAGGTCGCCGACGCGGCCGCTGAGGCGCAGGGACGGCAGCGGCGACTCGGATTTGGTGCGCGGCAGCGGCGCCCGGTAGAGCGCGTCCGGCGACAGGTGGCGCAGCGGTTCGGGGTCGACGACCTCCCAGGTCAGCTCGGCGTGCGGGCCGGTGACGCCGTCCGGGCCCACGACGCTGTCGCCCACCTGGATCCACGGCGCCCCAGGGGCCGGGAGAGACACCTTGTGTGCGGTGGGCGTCGGGTCGTAGGTCACGCTCCAGACGGACCCCACCGCGGGCTCGCCCGGTGCCTTGTGGACCGTGTGGCGCAGCCAGACCCCACGCGGCTCCGTGGGGTGCACGGCGCGCAGGTAGACCGACTCGTAGCCGCCGGCCGCCCGTCCCCACGCGGGGAACTGCGGCGTCAGCTGCGGCCGTGCCGGAGGCCCAGCCACATCCACACCGGGTAGGTCGCGAACAGCAGGAAGGCGGCCGCGTGCGTGCGCGGGCCGGGATCGCGGATGTCGAGGAGACCCGAGTTGAGCATCCAGTCGCGCCCGTCGTCGGCGCGGCACAGCTTCCAGATCCACGCCGTCCACGGCCGGTTGAGGTACAGGCTGATGCTCGTCACCAGGAACACGGCGACGGTCGCGGCGGTCAGCGGGGCCTGCGCACGCGGGGGCGCCTGCGCGGCGATGCGGCCGTTGGCGTACAGCCAGGGCGGGTCGATCAGGAACGACACAGGTGCTCTCCCAGTCGGGTTGCGAGGGCCATGATGGTCAGCTGCGGGTTGACGCCGAGTGCGGTCGGGACGGCGCTGCCGTCGCACACGTGGAGGTCGTCGCGGCCGCGGACCTTGAGGTCGGCGTCGAGCACGGCGGCCGATGTGCCGAGCGGGTGGAAGGCCATCAGCTTGAGGTCGCGGCGGCGCGCGTGCAGCGCGGTCGGCCGGGTGAGGGCGGGCGCGCCGGCGATGGGGACGTAGACCTGCCGCGCGCCGGCGGCGAACAGCAGCTCGACCAGTCGCTCGACGCCGCGGACGATGGTCGCCGTGTCGTGGTCGTTGAGGTCGTAGCGGACGTGGCGCCGGTGCACCCGCCCGCGGCTCGTGTCCGAGACCATGAGGCCGAACTGCGCCACCCGCCGGTACTGCAGCATGAGCTCGCGGTGGCGGTCGCCCTTGAACGGGACGGCCATCGCCAGGTAGTCGGGCGGGCCGGCGATGCCCTCGAAGAGGATGCCCTCGTCGGCGAACTCGTCCACGCAGTAGGACTGGGGGACGCCGTGGGCCATGTCGACGTCCTCGTCCATCAGCGCGTAGGCGGCGGTGGCCGGGTGGATGGAGAGGTTGCCGCCGAGTCCGGGGTGGCGGACGCCGCTGCGCTTGAGCAGGGTGGGGGAGTGCATCGTCCCCGCGGCGAGGACGATGCGGTCGGCCTCCACCGTGAGGTCGTCGGCGATCACCCGGCGCGGCTCGATGCGGCGCACCTTCGTCCTGGTGTGGACCGTCGCTCCGGCTTTCTGCGCCCAGGCCATGTAGGTCTGGCCCGTGTGCTGCTTGGCGCCGACGGGACAGCCGAAGGCGCAGACGCCCGAGCCGACGCAGCCGCTCGCGTTGCGGTCCAGGAAGCGGCCGGACCAGCCGAGCGCCTCCGCCCCGCGCTTCGCCACCTGCGCGTTGCGACCGGCCAACGCCTCCGTGACCCGGGTGACGCTGATCTCCCGCTCCACCTGCGCGTAGAAGCGATCGTCCAGGCGCAGCCCGAGGTCGCGCTCCCAGCCGTCCAGCACCTTCGCCGGCGCCCGGAAGCACGTCCCGGAGTTCACGAGCGTCGACCCGCCGACCGTCCGGCCGAGGGGGAGGACGATGGGCGGCGTCCCCAACGTGGCGGTCTGGCCGGCGTCGCGGTACAGGCGCGGCAGCATGTCCCGCGGCCGGCCGGTGAGCGTGTCCGCCGGCTGGTGGTCGCCCTCCTCGAGGACGGCGACGGTCGCGCCGGCCTCGGCCAGCGCGCGGGCCACGGGCGCCCCGCCGGCGCCCGACCCGATCACGCAGACGTCAACGCGCTCGCGGCGCATACCCGACCACCCGGGCGACCCGCGGGTCGCCGTAGTAGCTGAAGCCCGCGATGCCCCGCAGGGCCTCGAGGCGCGCGCCCAGCGTCAGCACCCCGAGGCGGATGAGCGTGCGGTTGAGCGGCGGCGCCTGGCGCATCCAGGCGGCGTAGGCGGCCGCGGCGTCCGTCTCGGCCACGGGCGGCAGCGGCGGCCGCGGCGCGCAGGTCTGCTCGACGAGGCGCTCGAAGGCGCGGAGCTCACGGCGTCGCACGCATGGCCTCCTCCTGCCAGCCGGCCAGGTCATGCATGGCCGCCTCGGCCGCGTCCGGGTCCTGCGCCTCGATCGCCGCCACCACGGCGCAGTAGCGGTCCCGATCGGCGACGATCGCCGCGTACTTCTCCAGGTCGGCCAGGTACACCGTCCGGACCTGGTTGAGGATCAGCGTGAAGACGAGGTTGCCGGACGCCTCGATGACGACCGCCATGAAGGCGAGGTCCTTCCACTGCGTCAGCGGCGGGATCATCGTGAAGTGCAGTGAGCGAAGGTGGTCCTGCGTGCGCCGCTCCGCAGCCAGCCGAGCCGCCTGCGTGAGCAGGATCCGCCTTGCCTCGAACAGCGGCGCGGTGAACTCCGCGGCGGCGTGCGCGAGGACGTCCAGGCCGCCCTCCGCCCGCCAGTCGGTGACCCGCATCCCCTCGCCGTGCTTGACCTCGACCAAGCGCGCCTGCTCCAGCTGCTTGATGCCCTCGCGCAGACTGGCCATGTTCACGCCCAGCTCCTCCGCCAGCGCCCGCTGGGTCGGCAGCCTGTCACCCGGCACGTACCGGCCGGAGAGCACGTCCGCGGCGACCGCGCGGAACACCTGATCTGGCAGCGAGGATCGTGTAATGGTCATCCGGTGTTCAGAACACTAGCGACTGAGGGGACTGTCCCTGGAGTCGCACGTGTTCAGAACACCTAGGGAACGGGGGACGTGGTGGGTGACGCTGAGGCGGTTGCCGTCGGCGTCGGTGCGGCGGAGGGGGTCTCGGTCGGCTCGGGGGTCTCCGTCGGCGCCTTCGTCGCCGTCTCCTCGGGTGCGGCGGTGGCCGTGGCCTCCGGTGTGGTCTTCGTCTTCTCCTCCGAGCCGGAGGGCTTCTTCCTGTTCGCCTTCCGCTTGGTGCCGCCGAAGAAGGTCGTCGCGCTGTCGCCGGAGCGGCCGACGGACTTGCCGGCCACGAGCTCGGGGATCGTGAAGATGGCGACCACGACGAGGAAGGCGGCGACGCCGGAGATGATCGCGACGCGCCAGCGGCGGCCGGTGGAGCGATGGACGGTGACCGGCGGGTGCAGCGGCGACTGGCTCCGGGGCTGCTCCAAGCGTCTGCGCCTCCGTGCGCAGCCCGGTGACGCGGTCGACGGGACGGGCGAGCGCCTCCTGGACCAGGGCGACGATGACCGGGGTGAGGGAGGCGCTAACAGGGTGCCGCCCTCCCACACCTGCGAGGTCACGTAGGCGGCGACGGCCGACGCCACCGCGGCGATGGCGAGGGTCAGCAGGTCTATGTCGGAAGAGCGCTTCTTCTCCATCACGGGGCGACGACCGCGGTCGCGACGTTGTCGCCCGCACCGGCGCTGCAGGCCGTGTCGACCAGCGCCCGGGCGGCGGTCTCGGCGGTCGGGGGCTTCAACGTAGCGAGGACGCGCGGGATGACGTCCGCGGGCCGCATGGGGGAGACGAACTCCGAAAGCCCGTCCGTGATCAGCACGATCCACTCGTCCGGATCGACGTCGGTGACCCCGTGCTGGACGGTGTTCTTGAGGGCGCGCTTGTTCATCGGATGGCCGACGAAGCGCATCGCCTCCTTGTTGAGCTGGCGGGCGCGCTGCGAGCCCGGGCGGGCGATGACGAGGGCGCCGTCGCCGACCGATCCCCAGCTCAGCCGGCCCGGCGTGGCGAGCGCGACCATGAGGACGGTGTTGGACGCGGGCTGCTCGGCGCCGATGCCCTTGCCGGCCACCACCGCGTCATTGACGTGGCCGAAGAGCTCGAGCCAGTCCATGTCGGGCGGCGGATCGTCCCCGAACGCGCGCAGGACCTCCTGCACCGCGGTGGTCGGCGCGTACGCGCCGTTGTGGCCGTCGGCGCACACGAGCAGCGTCGCCCGCGGGCCCACGACGGCGGCCACCATGTCCTCGTTGGGGTCCTCGTAGCGGTAGGCCTTCGCGTACCGGCCGCGGGTGTTCGCGAGGGCGACGCGGTCGCCCAGCTCGAGTGTCGCGATCTCCCCGAGCTCCTCGTGGTCGGTCCCCCAGAGCGCTCCGGTGCTTTGTCCGTCCGACACCGGACGTACCTTACGGCGACCATGCCGCTGTGCTTCATCGAGCCCCGCGACGCCGTCCGTGTCATCGCCGATTCGGTGGGTCGCGAGGCTCGCCGTCAGCTGCTGTGCGAGCTGGTGCGCGCGTGGGTGGACGAGATCCCCGCGGAGGAGCTTCCCGCGCACTACGCCAAGGCCGTCGCCGACCTCGACGAGCACGACCTGTCGATGCTCGCCGCGTGGCACGCCTCCATGGAGGTCGGCCAGCCGATCGCCAACCGGGACTTCCTGGTCGGCGCCTACCCCGCGCTGGAGCAGGACGCCCGGCGCGAGGCGCTGAAGATCGCCGCGGGCTTCCGCGGCGAGGAGGCGTTCGCCAACGGCGTGGGGGAGGACCAGGCGCTCGAGACCGTGCTGCCGTGGCTCTCCGCCGAGCGCTGCGAGGAGCTCCTCGCGGAGGCCCTGGAGCTCTACATGTGGGACCGGGTGGGCGGCGACAACTAGTCGCTGCGCTTGCGCAGGACGTCGTAGCGCCCGACGCCCTCGTGCCCCTCTGAGTGCCAGCGGAAGAAGGCGAGGTCGAGGGTGAGCGCGCCGAGGTCCATGGAGGACCCGCAGATCGCCTCACCGGCGGCGCGGACGGGGTAGCCCTCCTCCTCCGTCATCCACAGCTCGAGGCCGACGCGGCGCTGGTGGCCGTCGCCGTCGTAGGTGGTCGACACGCGCGGGTCGACGACCGGGATCGGTTCGCCCCCGTCGACGAGCGTGGCCCAGACGCGTTCGGCGTCGTGGCCGGCGGCGCCCTCCGGCCGGGCGGTCTCGAGGACGATGCCGCCCTCGCCCACCCAGGCGGAGACGGTGCGGATGAGGTCGAGGCCCTTCCAGTCGACGACGCCCCAGGTGTGGCCGCGCTGGCCGACGCCGGAGAGCTCGAAGCTCGCGCCGCCCGCGTTGACCGTGCCCGCGACGTCGACGAGCTGCTCGTAGCCGTCCATCCCGACGCCGCGCTCGGCCGGCGCGCAGGCGGCGGTGAGCTGCAGCTCGAAGCCGGTGTCCTCACCCTGCCAGCTGACGGTCCAGCGCTCGAACGGCGCCTCGACGGTCATCGACAGCGGACCCTCGCCCTCGGCCAGCTCACCCTGCGCCAGCGCGCCGACGACGTCGCGGCCGCGGAAGAGGATCGCCAGGGCGCTCGAGCCCTCGTTCGTCGTGCCCAGGCGGGCCATGCCGAACCAGCCGCGCTCCGGATCGGCGAAGGAGACGGTGACGGCGTCCGCAAAGCCCTCGCCGCCGCGGTGGACGTCCTCGTCGGACTCAGACGTCATGCGCGGTGCCGTCGATGTCGTAGGTCCGGTCGGGGCGCGCAGCGGCGCGCGGGCGGGAGTTCGCCATCCCGACGACCATACGACCGAGGAACCTGCGCGCGAGGACGCGCCGCACGACGGCACGGGTCGGCGGCAGCAGCAGCACGAGCCCGAGGACGTCCGACAGGAAGCCGGGGGTGAGAAGGAAGGCGCCGCCCATGAGGATCAGGCCGCCGTCGATGGTCTCCTGCGCCGGCGGCTTGCCGGCCTGCAGGGCACCGTTGAAGCGCCGCCAGGCGATACGGCCCTGTTGGCGCAACAGCCACGTGCCGACGACGGAATCCAACAGCAGGATCGCCACCGTCGGCAGGATCCCGATGGCCTGACCGACCTGGATGATCACGTAGAGCTCCGCGATCGGGACGACGATGAAGAGCAGGAAGAGAAGCGGCACTTACTTCAGATTAGCGCCACGGCGGGCAGGTGATCGAGGCCCATCAGCTCGATCAACGTCCGGATGTGAGGCTGTGCGCCGTGCAGGATCAGCGCCCGGCCCGACGCCCGCAGGCGGCGGGCCAGCAGCGCCAGGTCGAGCATCAGCGACGAGTCCGCGAAGACCAGCTCGTGCAGGTCGACGTCCACGTCGGCGCGTGCGCGCAGCGCCGACGAGATGGCCCGCCGGCGGCCGCCCGCGTTGACGCGGACCTCCTCCCCGGACACCACGAGCACCGAGCGTTGAGCGTCGAAGGAGACGATGCGCGCAACCTACTGACGCCGCGTGGCTACTGTCAATCGCATGATCGATGAGGACGAGATCACCGAGGCGCTGCAGAACGTCATCGACCCCGAGCTGGGACTCGACTTCGTCGAGCTCGGCCTGGTCTACGCCGTGGAGGCCAACGAGGAGGGCCGCGTGGACATCACGTTCACGCTGACCACCCCCGCCTGCCCGATCGGCCCGCAGGTGTCCGAGCAGATGATCGAGTTCGTCTCGGAGATCGAGGGCGTGACCGAAGTCGTGCCCACGATGGTCTTCACTCCGCCGTGGACACCGGAGAAGATGTCCGAGGACGCGAAGTTCGCGCTCGGGATGTAGACGCGGCGACCAGCTCCGCCAGCGACGCCTCGAGGTGCTCGGCGAGCGCCGACAGGTCATAGAGCGCGTCGTAGTCCCCCAGCAGCCCGAAGTCCAACCCGCCGTCGTAGGACATGATCGCGATGGCCAGCCCGTGGTTCTCGGGCAGGAACGCGATCGGGAAGAGGTCGACGAGCCGGCGCCCGAGCACGTAGAGCGGGAACTGCGGCCCGGGGACGTTGGTGACGATCAGGTTGAACAGGCGCGTCGAGAAGTTCAGCCGTGACGCCTGCGCGAGGATCGTGGGCGGCGCGAACTGCTGCACGCCCGTCATGACCTCGGCGCCGACGGCCTGCTTGGAGTCCTTCAGGCCGTCCATCGCGGCGCGCACGACCTTCAGACGGGCGACGGGGTCCTCGATGTAGACCGGCAGTGGCCCGCGCATGACGGTGATGCGGTTGCCGAGCGTGTTCTTCTCGTGCTTGGCGCGGGTGGAGACGGGGACGAGCGCGCGCAGCTCGAGGCCCTCCGTGCGGACGCCTCGGGCCCGCAGCCAGCGCCGGAGGCCGCCGGCGACGACGGTGAGGACGACGTCGTTGACCGTGCCGCCGAAGGTGTCCTTGACCTGCTTGAAGTCAGCCAGCTCGCAGCGGACGAACTCGAGCCGGCGATGCGGGCCGATCGGCACGTTCAGCGGCGTCTCGGGCGCCGGGTTCAGTCCCGCCCAGACGAGCTCGCCGACGCCCTCGGCGGCCTCGCGCACGCCCTCCAGCGTCTCCCGCGGGTGACTGGCGTTCGTGGCGGCCTGGGTGAGGAGGCGCAACGGCGTGGTCACCGCGCTGCGCACGCCGCGGGCGGCGAGCTCGACGGGGGACGGCTCGTGCGCGGCCTGCCACTCGCCCTCCGGGTGCGGCATGTCCGCGGGCTCCGCCGCGAGGTCGAAGATCACCGTCGCGAGGTCGACCCCCGACACGCCGTCGACCAGCGCGTGGTGGGTCTTGGAGATGATCGCGAAGCGGCCGTCCTCGAGCCCCTCGACGAGGTAGAGCTCCCACAGCGGCTTGGAGCGGTCCAGGCGCTGGGAGAAGACCCGGGCGGCCAGCGCGCGCAGCTGCGCCTCCGAGCCCGGGGACGGCAGCGCGGAGTGCCGGACGTGGTACTCGAGGTTGAAGGCGGGGTCGTCCACCCACAGCGGGCGGCCGGTCTCCAGCGGCGGGAAGGCGAGCTTGTGCCGGTAGCGGGGGACGAGGTGCAGCCGGCTGCGGATGTGCGCGGCGAAGTCGGCGTAGGCCGGCACCGGGCCCTCCAGGATCGTGCAGCCCCCGATGTGCATGTGCGAGGCGTCGTGCTCCTGCGCGAGGAAGGACGCGTCCACCGCCGTGAGCCGATCCCCGTGCGCCTGTGCCATCGTGGCGGGATGTTCGCAGACGCGCTGCGTGCGCACGCCATCGACGCCTGGGTGCTGTGGGACTTCCGCGGATCGAACCCGGTGCTGTGGGAGGTGCTGGGCGTGGACCCGCCCGGGACGAGCCGGCGCACCGTGCTCGTGATCCCCGCCGACGGCGAGCCGCGCCTGGTCTGCAGCGTGCTCGACCGGCCGCTGCTGGAGCATGCCGGCGTCCCCCTCGACGTCTACACGGATCGGCACGGCCTCGTCGACCGCCTGCAGGACCTCGGCGGCCGGGTGGCGATGGAGTGGTCACCGGGCGACGCGCTGCCGATCGTGGACTTCGCACCGGCCGGCGCCGTCGAGCTGGTCCGCTCCCTGGGCGCCGAGGTGGTGTCGAGCGCCGCGCTCTTCCAGGCCGTGGTGGCCGACTGGGACGCCGCCGCCCTGGCCTCGCACCGGCACGCCGTCGCCCAGGTGATGGAGCTGCACGCCCTCGCGCGCGCGCACGCGCGCGGGAGCACCGAGATCGGCCTGGCCGCCCGCCTGCTCGACGAGATGGCCCGCCGCGGGCTGGAGACGGAGCACTCGCCCGGCGTCTCCACCGGCGCCCACAGCGGCGACCCCCACCACGAGCCCGCGGACGTCCTGATCGCCGACGACGCCGTCCTGCTCGTCGACCTCTGGGCGCGCGAGCCCGGGCCGCGCAGCGTCTTCGGCGACGTCACGTGGATGAGCTTCACCGGCCCGGACCCGCCCGCGGAGACCATCAAGGTGCTCGGCGTGGTGGCCGCCGCGCGCGACGCCGCGCTCGCCGCCATCGCCCCGGGCGTGCGCGGCTTCGAGCTCGACCGCGCCGCCCGCGCCGTCATCGAAGGCGCCGGCTACGGCCACGGCCTCAAGCACCGCACCGGCCACTCGCTGAGCCCCGGCCGGAGGGTGCACGGCCTCGGCGTCAACCTCGACGACACGGAGACCCACGACGATCGGCTGATCACGCCGGGCGCGGGCTTCACGATCGAGCCTGGCATCTACCTGCCGGACTTCGGCGTCCGCCTCGAGTGCAACGTCCACGGCGGCGCACCCACGACGCCACTGCAGGAGCAACTCACCCTGATCTAGAGTCACGCCATGCGCCGCCTCCTCGTGCCGCTCGCGGCGCTGCTCGTCACCGCCGCCCCGGCCCACGCCGCCATCACCCGCGCGGAGAACGTCCTGCCGCCCGGCCAGAGCGGCTACGTCTCGATCACCGGGCTCGCCAGCGGCACCGGCTCGCCGCACCTCAACGACCAGACGTCGCTCTACCTGGACTTCAAGCGCAAGCCCTTCGGCTTCGGCCAGCCCGCCGCGGAGACGGAGGCGCCCTTCCCTGGCGTGACGGTCGCACGCGACCCCTACGGCGTCCCCAGCGTCACCGCCGGCGCGGAGCTCGACGCGTGGAAGGGCGCGGGCTACGCGGTCGCCCAGGACCGGATGTTCCAGATGGAGGCCTTCCGGCACGCCACCCAGGGCCGGCTCGCCGACCTCACGGGCGAGGGCGCGCTCGAGGACGACGTCATCTCCCGCCGCGACTACTTCACCAAGGCGGAGCGCATGGAGCAGTTCGAACGGCTCCCGACCGCCTTCCGCGCGCGCATCGAGGCCTACCGGGACGGCGTCAACGCCTGGATCGCCCACCTCAACGCGAACCCCACCGAGCTGCCGGGCGAGTACCCGGCGACGGCGACGACGCTGACGCCCTGGACGGTCGACGACACCCTGAGCATCGGCATCTTCCTCGCCCGCACGGTGCCGTCCAGCGACGGCAACGAGCTGATCAACCTGCGCGCGATGCAGGACAGCGGCTCGCCGAAGGTGCTCGACCGGCTGCTGCCGCTCTCGATCAAGGGCCAGCTGTCGACCATCCCGCGGAAGGAGGGGCGCTTCCCGCAGGGCAAGGCGCTGTCCAAGCGCGCGGCCCGCCGGGCCCGGAAGCGCTCGCTGCGCTTCGTCCGCGGCCTGCCGAAGGCGGACGGCCGGCGCCGGGCGCAGCTGCCGCCGGGGCGCATCGGCCGCGTCGGCGGCTCCTACATGTTCGCCGTGCGCAAGCCGGGCGGCGGCGCGCTTTTGTTCAACGGCCCGCAGCTGGGCTACTCGATCCCGGAGCTGTTCGTGGAGCTCGAGGTCCACGCGCCGGGCCTGAACGTGCGCGGCGTCACCGCGGCGGGGGCGCCCGTCATCGCCATCGGCCACAACGACACCGTCGCCTGGGGCATCACCTCCGGCCTGTCGGACGACGACGACCTGTACGCGGAGAAGCTCGTCCCGGGCGAGCCCGAGAAGTACGTCTTCAAGGGCCAGACGAAGACGATGGACTGCCGCGACGAGACGCTCACCTACTCCGGCCCGCCGAGCGACCTGCTGGGCCTCGGCGTGCCCACCTCGGGCGAGCGGAAGGAGCGCTTCTGCCGCACGGTCCACGGGCCCGTCCAGTCACGCGGCGACGGCGTCGCCTACGCCCGGCGCTACGCGATCTTCGGCCGCGAGCTGGAGACGCTCGAGGGCCTCGCCGGCGGTCAACGCCGCCAAGGACATCAAGGACGTGCAGCGCTCCGTGCGCCGGCTCACGTGGAACGAGAACCTGATGGCGGCCGACTCGGCCGGCAACATCGGCTACTGGCATCCCGGCCTCATCCAGCAGCGCCCGCGCCGCTGGGACCAGCGCCTGCCGCTGCCCGGCGACGGGCGCGCGGAGTGGCCCGGCCTCGTCCCGCGCAGGAAGCTCCCGTCGATCATCAACCCCAAGCAGGGCTGGCTGGCGAACTGGAACAACCTCCCGTCCCAGGGCTGGACGACGGGGGACGGAGAGGCCACGGAGCGCGTCACCGGCCCGTTCCACCGCGTCGGCTGGCTGATGCGCCAGGTCCGGGCGGTTCGTCGCGCGCCGTCCTTCGAGGCGGCGGAGAACGCCGTCCGGCTCGCCGGCTCCTTCGCCCAGCAGCGGCCCCTGGCCACCAGGCTGCTGCGGCGCGTGGACAAGGGGGCGACGGGCGACGCGAAGACGCTGCTCGACACCCTCCTGGCGTGGAACGGCTCCTACGCGGAGGTCGACGGCAACAACACCGCCGACCCGGGCGTCGTCGCCTGGGAGACCTTCAAGGCGGCAGCGGCCACGCGTGCCGTCGCCGCGCTGGGCAAGGGCGCCGAGCGCTTCCCGGACAGGCCGGGCACGAGCCACGCCTTCGACATGACCGACAAGGAGGCCTACGCGCTGCGCACCCTGTCGCCGGGCGTGCTGCGCCTGGCCGCCGGCGACGCGTTCGCGACCCTGGCGCAGCGCTTCGGCACGTCGGATCCCGCCGGCTGGCGCACCCCGCGCGAGATGTACGACGTGACCGCGCAGGGTGCCGGCACCCCGCCGGAGCTGCCCTTCTTCGACCGCGGGACCTACGAGCAGATCGTGGAGCTGTCTCCCTAGCCGCCGCTAGTCTGGAGGGATGCCCTCCGCCCCCGAGAAGCTGCTGCTCGCCGCCCCGCGCGGCTACTGCGCGGGCGTCGACCGGGCCGTCCAGACCGTCGAGCGCGCCCTCGATCTCTACGGCCCGCCGGTCTACGTGCGCAAGGAGATCGTCCACAACAAGCACGTCGTGGAGGAGCTGCGCGAGCGCGGCGCGATCTTCGTCGAGGAGCTCGACGACCAGATCCCGGAGGGCGCCGTCACCGTCTTCTCCGCCCACGGCGTCTCGCCGGCCGTGCACGCGGACGCCGAGCGGCGCGGCCTGCGGACCATCGACGCGACGTGCCCGCTGGTGACCAAGGTCCACCGCGAGGCCGTCAAGTTCGCCGGCGACGGCTACACGATCGTCCTCATCGGCCACGCCGGCCACGAGGAGGTCGAGGGCACGATGGGCGAGGCGCCCGACCACACCGTGCTGGTGGAGACGGAGGCCGACGTCGCCGCCCTCGAGGTCCCCGACCCGCAGCGCGTCGCCTACATCTCGCAGACCACGCTGTCAGCGTCGACGAGACCCGCTCGATCATCGCCGCCCTGCGCGAGAAGTTCCCGGCCATCACGGGCCCGCGCACGGACGACATCTGCTACGCGACCACCAACCGCCAGCGCGCCGTCAAGGAGATGGCCACGCAGTGCGACCTGGTGCTCGTCATCGGCTCGCAGAACTCCTCGAACTCCCAGCGCCTGGTCGACGTGGCCGCGCGACCTCGGGGACGGACGCCTACCTGATCGACAACGAGACGCAGGTGCAGGAGGAGTGGCTCGAGGGCAAGCGCGTCGTCGGCATCTCCTCCGGCGCGAGCGCGCCCGAGGGCCTCGTCCAGCGCCTGGTGCAGTTCTTCCGCGCCCGCGGCACGTCGGACGTCTCGGAGCTGGAGGTCCTCCGCGAGGACGTCCGCTTCATGCTCCCGAAGACGATCCGCCAGGCGATGACGGCGCGAGAGACCGCAGCCACCGCCTGATCTCGTCCCCGTGCTCGTCGAGCGCGGGGGGCAGGCGGGTGACGGGCGGGCGCTCGCCGTCGACGCGCAGCGGCGGGGCCGGGAAGCCGTCCGTGAGCGGCTGCAGGCCGAGCCGCTCGGCCAGCGCCCACGCCTCCGGGACGTCGTTGACCGGCCCGGCGGGGACGCCGCGCTCCTGCAGCAGCGCGACCCAGTGCGTCGGCGCCGCGCCGTCGCGCAGGACGGCGGCCGAGCGGCGGCGACGAGCTCGTCGCGGTGCTCCACGCGCGCGGCCGACGGTCGCGTAGCGCGGGTCGGGCTCGAGGCCGACCGCGTCCCACAGCCGCGCGAACAGCCGGTCGTTGCCGACGGCGATGGCGATCGGGCGGTCGGCGGTGGCGAAGGTCTCGTAGGGGACGATGCTCGGGTGGCGGTTGCCCATCCGGCCGGGGGACGCGCCGCCCAGCGTCCACGCCGAGCCCTGGTTGAGCAGGGACGCGAGCGCCGCGTCCATCAGCGAGGTCTCCACGTGCCGACCGCCGCCGCCCTGCAGCGCGGCGAGGATGCCGACCGCGCTGAGCAGCCCGCAGACGAGGTCGACCACCGCGGCGCCGACCTTCGTGGGCTCGCCGTCCGGCCGGCCGGTGACGTGCATGAGCCCGCCGACGGCCTGGGCGAGGAAGTCGTAGCCGGGCAGGCGTCGGGTTCTGCGGCGCCGAACGCGGTCACGCTGCAGGACACGAGCTTCGGGTTGCCGGCCGCGCGCAGCGTGTCGCCGTCCAGCCCCCAGGAGGCCATCAGCCCCGGCCGGAAGCTCTCGACCAGGACGTCGGCCTCCAGCGCGAGGGTGCGCGCGAGCTCGCGGTCGCCCGGGTCGCCGAGGTCGAGGACCACGGAGCGCTTGTTGCGGTTCAGGCCGAGGTAGTACGTCGCGTCGTCGCCGCGCCAGGGCGGGCCCCAGGCGCGCGTGTCGTCCCCGGTTCCCGGCCGCTCCACCTTGACGACGTCCGCGCCGAGGTCGCCGAGCAGCATCGTCGCGTACGGGCCGGCGAGGACGCGGGAGAAGTCGGCGACGAGCAGCCCGTCGAGCACCGCGCGAAGGTACCGTGATCCGCTGTGCGCACGCTCGTCGTCTCCGACCTGCACATCGGATCGGCGGCGCGCGCTCGACCTCATCCGGCGGCCCGAGGTCCGCGCCGCGCTCGTCGCCCGGCTGCACGACGTCGACCGCCTCGTGATCCTCGGCGACGCGCTGGAGCTGCGCGAGGTGCCCGTCCATGTGGCCGGCCGACCTCGCCGGTCCCCGTCCTGGAGGAGCTCGGCGCCGCGGTGGGCGAGATCGTCCTCACGGGCGGCAACCACGACCACAACCTGCTGGCCGGCTGGATCGAGCAGCACCTCCAGCAGGATCGAGCCGATGGGCCTCGAGCAGCGCATCGAGCCGGCCGTCGCCGGACCGATCGCCGAACGGCTGGCCGCCGCCGCGCTCCCGGCCAGGCTGTCCTTCGCCTACCCGGGCCTGTGGCTGCGCGACGACGTCTACGCCTTCCACGGCCACTACCTCGACCTGCACTCCACGACGCCGACGATCGAGCGCCTCGCGGCCGGGGCGATGGCCGCGGCGCTGCACCCGATCCCCGAGCGGGTCGGCCGGCCCGGACGACTACGAGGCCGTGCTCGCCCCGCTGTACGCGTGGATGTTCGCCATGGCCCAGCGCTCGAAGGCGGGCGTGGCCAGGGCCGGATCGCGCTCCTCCGTGCGGGCGTGGGACGCTGCTGGCGGGACCGGGGCGCCGGCGGCGGCCGGTCCGCGCGCTCGCGCTCACCGCCGGGCTGCGGACGGCGGTCGCCGCCCTCAACCGCGCGGGCATCGGGCCGCTGGACGCGCGAGCTGTCCGGGGCGGCGCTGCGCCGCGGCTCCCTCACGGGCATCGCGCGAGGTGCTCGCGCCGCCTCGGCGTCGACGCGCCGCTACGTCGCTCTTCGGCCACACCCACCGCGCCGGCCCGTGGCCGCAGGACGACGCCGCCGAGTGGCGCACGCCCGCGCGGGACGCGGCTGGTCAACACCGGCAGCTGGGTCTACCAGCGCCACTTCCTGCCGGCGCGCCCGGGCGCCGGCCCCTACTGGCCGGGGACGGCGATCGTCGTCGAGGACGCACGGCCCGCCGCAGGCTCGAGCGCCTGCTGGCCGACCGCACCCACGAGGACCTCAGGCCGGCGCCAGGCCCGGCGTGAAGCAGGTGGCGAGGACCTCGACGTCCCCCGCGGTCGAGAGCTCGAGCACGCCCTCCGTGTGGCGCTCGTGCTCCAGCACCGTGTAGACGCCGCAGCCGTCGACCGTCGACGCCCGCCGACGCATCCCGCTCCCCGTGCAGACGACGTGCACGCCGCCCGCCTCGTAGGGGCCGGTGTAGAGGCCGCGCTGGTCGGCGGTCTGCGGGGCGAGCACGGCGTCCGGCGCGTCCTCGGGCCGGACGGGGGGAAGCGGCTCGACCTCGATGCCCAGCAGCTCGCCGATCTCGCGCTCCGTCTCCGCGTAGGCGCCCTCGCCGTAGTGCAGGGAGAAGAGGCGTCTGCTCGTCCGGCGTCCACAGGTAGCGCGCGGGCCAGCCCTCGTTGCCGTACTGGTCCCAGACCTCGAGCTCGGAGTCGATGAGCACCGGGTGCTCGATGCCGAGCCGCGCGACGGCGCGCCTCGATGGCGTCCGGCGTCGCGCGAGCAGGCGAAGCCGCCGGTGTGGACGCCGACGACGCGCAGGCCCGCGTCGGCGTAGCGCTCGTGCCAGGCCTTCACATAGGGCAGCGTCCGCAGCGAGTTGATGCGGCAGAAGTCCCAGAACTCCACGAGGACCGGGCGCCCGCGCTGCTCGTGCGCCTTGAGCATCCCGACGTTGAGCCAAGGTAGTCCGCGAGGGAACGGAGGCAGCGTGATCTCGCTGGAATTCGCGCGCATCCGGGCCACCGAACGCTAGCATCGCGCCCTCGTAACCCTGTGGCGGTCCCCGAGGAAGTCCGTCGCGCACCCAGAGGAGAGAACCCATCTTGCGCAAGCTCGTACTCATCGGGCTCACGGTCATGACCGTGTTCGCCCTGGCCGCCGTGGCGGTCGCCCAGTACGCCGTCCCGGTGGTCACCGTGAATGGCAGCACCACGCCGGCCAAGGGAGGCACCAAGAAGAAGCCGAAGAACGCGGCGACGAAGATCACGCTTCAACGTCAACCCGGAGAGCAACTCGACGCTCGCGGGCATCGACTACGGCATCCCCCAGAACCTCAAGGTCAGCGGCGCGGGCTTCCCGAAGTGCTCGGCCACGACCATCAACGCCAAGGGCGAGACGGTCTGCCCGAAGGGCTCCAAGGTCGGCACGGGCGCGGCCACGACGCTGCTCGGCCCGGGCAAGGCGCCGATCCAGTTCGTCGTCGGGGTCTACGCCAACGGCTCCAAGGGCCTGACCCTGGCGCTCAAGCAGAACCCGGCGCCCGCCAACGGTGGCGTGCAGGTCGCGTTCGCCGCCTCCATCGTCAACAACCGCGTCGCGTTCGACATCCCGCAGAACGTCCAGTCGCCCGGCACCGGGGCTGTACTCCTACGTGACGTCCGTGACGGCCAACCTCGGCCCCGCGTCGATCACCAAGACCGTCAAGAAGAAGAAGACGGTCAAGCGCAAGGGCAAGAAGAAGAAGATCACCGTCAAGGTGAAGAAGAAGTACTTCCTCGTGTCGCGCGTCGGCTGCACGGGCGGCAAGGACGTCTTCGACGTCAAGCTCCCGCTGGCGCCGAACCCGAACCCGCCGACGATCACCCCGCTGGTCGGCACGGCGTCGTCGCCCTGCAACAAGTAGAGACGCGCTCAGCCGCGTAGGCATCGAGGCCCCGTCCGGCACGCGCCGGGCGGGGCCTTAGCCGTTCTTAGGGCACCCGGATCTAGACTCGCCGCCATGGATCGCCGTCAGCGCCTCGTCACCCTCGGGATCGCCGCGGTCATCGCCGTCGTCGCCGTCATCGTGGTCCTCGCGACCACCGGCGGGTCCGACGAGCCGGAGAAGTCGGCCACCGCGACCGCCACGCCGGGCGTGTCCACCGGCTCCGCGGAACGGCAAGGCGCAGGCCAAGCCGAAGGCGGACGCCGAGCCGCCGCCGATCGCCATCGCGGTCAAGGACGGCAAGCCCGTCGGCGGGGTCACGAAGATCCGCGTCAAGCAGGGCGACCGCATCGAGTTCACCGTGACCGCCGACGTCGCCGACGAGGTCCACGTCCACGCCTACGACATCCACAAGGACATCGAGGCGCCGGGCGACACCGTCAAGTTCGACTTCAAGGCGACGATCACCGGCATCACGGAGGCCGAGCTGGAGGACGCCGGCCTGCAGATCGCCTCCATCCGCGTCGACCCCTAGGTCCTGGTCATCTTCGCGCACGGCATCGTCGGGCGCGCCGACCTGCCGATCCCGGCGCTGCTGTTCGGCGTCGCGGCCGCGCTGGTGCTCGTCGTCTCCTTCGTCACGCTGGCGGCAGGGTGGACGCGGCCGCACCTCGAGCAGGTCCGCGAGCGCGCGTGGCTGCCGCTGCCCCTCGTCGTGGAGGTCCTGCTCGGGGCGATCGGCGTCGCCGTCTTCGCCGCCACCGTCTACGCCGGGCTGGCCGGCACCGACATCGAGACGGACAACCTCGCGCCGACGGTCATCTACGTCGGCTTCTGGGTCGGCGTCCCCGTCGTCTCGCTCGTCGCTCGGCGACGTCTTCCGGCTGCTGTCGCCGTGGCGGGCGATCGGCCGCGCGACAGGCCGGCTGATGGGGCGCGTCGCCGGCCCGGAGGTCACGGAGCCGCTGCCCTACCCGGCGCGGCTCGGCCGCTGGCCCGCGGTCGCCGGCCTCGCGTTGTTCGCGTTCTGCGAGCTGTGCTGGGGCGAGGGGCGCGACCCGCAGGTGCTCGCCGTCTGCGCGCTCGTCTACGCGGCGGTGCAGCTCGTCGGGATGGGGCTCTACGGCGTGGAGCGGTGGACCCGCAACGGGGACGCGTTCGGCGTCTACTTCGGCCTCTTCGCCTCGCTCGCCCCGGTCGGCCGCCGCGCCGACGGGCGGCTGACCCTGCGCCCGCCACTGGCCGGCGCTCCGCACGTCGCGCGGCCGGCGGGGACCGTCGCCCTGGTCTGCGTCGCGGTCGGCTCGACCATCTTCGACGGCGCCAAGGAGGGCCCGGTCTTCAGCGGCATCATCCCGCACCTGCAGGACGCGGGGACGTCGCTCGGGCTGTCGCTGGGGGCGGCGCTGGAGGCCGGGTTCGTCGTCGGACTCCTCGCCTGCATCGCCTTCGTCGCGGGCGTCTACGCGCTGGGCGTGGCGGGCATGGGCGTCCAGCGACGGCGGCCGGCGCTTCGTGCACACGCTGGTCCCGATCGTCGCCGCCTACGTCATCGCCCACTACTTCTCGCTGCTCGCCTACAACGGTCAGGCGCTGTGGCCGCTCGCATCCGACCCGCTGGGGGAGGGGAGCGACCTCTTCGGCGGCGCGAAGGCGACCATCGACTACGGCATCGTCTCCGCCACCGCCATCTGGTACGTCCAGGTCGGCTCGCTGGTGATCGGCCACGTGTGCGGCCTCGTCCTCGCCCACGATCGCGCGCTCGCCGTGTCCGGCTCCGCGCAGGCCGCGATCCGCTCGCAGGTCGTCATGCTGGTGGTGATGGTGCTGTTCACCTGCCTCGGCCTCGGTCTACTGTCGGTCTCGAACTCGATGCCGACCGTCTACGCGCACGCCGGGCACTGGGCCGCCGGGGTGGCCTACGCGGCCCCCGTCTTCATCCTCATGGGCTGGCTGGGCGTCGTGCGGTTGAAGGACCGACGGGCTCGGCGTAAGACTCCCTGAGCGTGGGTAAGGACGGCGCGAGATGCTCGCGCCGACCGTCACCACCCGGGAGCCCACCGGCCGCTTCGTCCGCTCCTACGACGAGCTGTTCGCGGTCTGGAGCGTGGCCGCCGCGGAGGCCAACCTCGCCTACGACGCCTGGCAGCGCGACCCCGGTGCGGGTGCGTACGCCACCTTCCTCGCCGCCGACGACCGTGCGGGCGCCGCGCAGGACGCGCTGGCCGCTCGAGTGACGTAGCGCACATCCGGATCGGGCGCGTCCACGTAACGCTCAGGACACGTCAAGTGTCCACACAGCGAAGCCGACTACCCCTACAAGACGATGAGCGCACACGAACTCAAGGAACTGCTGGACCAGGTCGCGGACACCCGCGAGCTCGTCCTGCGTCGCGCTGGAGCTCGGCAACGCCGACTACGACGCCTGGTCGGACGCGCACGAGGAGGCCGACGCCGCGCTGGCCGACTGGCGTCTCCTCGGCGGGCGCCATGCGCTACGCGACCTACCGCGCCGCGCAGGACCGCGAGGACGCGGCGCAGGACACTCTCGCCCGGGCCTAGGCGCCCAGGCGCTTCAAGTCCGCGGTCAGCCCCTCCGGGGTGAGCTGGCTGGCGGGGAAGCCGACGCGCTGCCGGCCGGTGCCGTCGACGACGACGACGCCCGCGCTGTGCTCGCGTCCCTTGCGTCTGCGGCGCGATGCCGAACGCCTTCCAGACCGGCTCGAGCTCCGCGCGCGAGCCGAGCAGGAAGTCCATCCGCCCCGTCATGTTCTGCTTGATCAGGAACGCCTTCGCGCTGGCGCGGCGTGTCGTTGCGCGGGTCGACGGAGACGCCGAGCACGGGGACGTCGCGGCCGAGGTCGTCGAGGGCGCCGCGGATCTGCTGGACCTCGACGGGGCAGGTGTCCTCGCAGTGGGAGTAGATGAACGCGTAGACGGCGGTGCCGCGCGCTCCGGTCACCCGCTTCGCCGTCCTGGTTGCGCAGCGCGAAGTCCGGCACGCGCGCCTCCGCCGGGCGGACGTAGCCCTGGAACTCGCCCTCCGTGAGCCCGCCGCGGGACCCTCGCCGCCGCGGCGAGGTAGGCGCCGACGAAGCCGGCGAAGGCCAGCGCGACGACCCCGATCAGCACCAGGCGGACCCGTTGGGGCACCCCCAGGAGGCTATGCCTCGATGAAGCCCCGGCGGATCGCGTACCGGACCAGTTCGACGCGGTCGCGCATGCCCAGCTTGCGCAGGATGTTGGCCCGGTGCGACTCGACGGTCTTCTCCGCGAGGTGCAGGGTGGAGGCGATCTCCTTGTTGGTGTGCGCCTCCGAGATCAGCTTGAGGACCTCCTGCTCGCGCGGGGACAGCGGCTCCTCGGGCCCGCTGGAGCTGTCGGCCTGCCAGGAGCGCAGGATGGAGCGCTCGACGGCGTCGGTGACGAACGCCTCGCCGCGGTGGACGGCGCGGACGGCGTCCAGCAGCCCCTCGTCGACGTCGCGCTTGAGCACGTAGCCGGACGCGCCGGCCTTCAGCGCGTCGAAGACGTAGCGCTGGTCGTCGTGCATGGAGAGGATGAGCACCTGCGTCTCCGGGAGGTGCGCCTTGATCTGGCGCGCCGCCTGCAGCCCGGTGAGGCGCGGCATGGAGACGTCGAGGATGCAGAGGTCGGGCTTGCTCCTTGAGCGCCTGCTCGAAGGCGTCGACGCCGTCCTCGGCCTCCGCGACGACGGTCATGTCCGGCTGGCGCTCGAGCAGCAGCTTCAGGCCGCCGCGGACGATGCCGTGGTCGTCGGCGATCAGGATGTTCATCTGGCTCCCATGGTCAGTTCGACAGTGGTGCCCTCGCCCGGGCGGGAGAAGATCGTGAGGTTGCCGCCGACGAGCAGCGCGCGCTCGCGCATGCCGTTGAGGCCGAGGCCGCCGGGGCGGCCGCGCAGCTTGCCGTTCTTGTTGGCGCCGAGGGCGTCGAAGCCGCCGCCGTCGTCGGCCACCTTGAGGATGGTGTTGCCGGTGAAGGAGAGGTCGACGTCGACCTTCCTGGCGCCCGCGTGGTGGGCGATGTTGCGACAGCGACTCCTGGGTGACGCGGTAGATGACGAGCTGCTCCTCGTCGGAGATGTCGGTCGAGCTCGCCGTGGCGGTGGAAGGTCGTGCGGATGCCGGTCCGCTCGCCGAAGTCGGTCACCTGGGACTGCAGGGCGCTGATCAGGCCGTGGTCGTCGAGCGCGGTCGGGCGCAGCGCGCGGGCGATCTGCAGCAGCTCGTCCATGGCCCGGTCGACGAGCGCCTTGGTCTCCCTGAGCTCGGCGACGAGGCCGGCCGGCGCGTCGTGCATGGTCGCGCTGAGGCGGAGCTTGATCGCGGTGAGCGCCTGGTTGACCTCGTCGTGGAGGTCCTGGGCGATCTGCGCGCGCTCCTGCTCCTGGGCGCGGACGACGGCGCGGCCGGACGCCTTGCGCTCGTCCTCCAGGCGCTCGAGCATGCCGTTGAAGCCGGCGGTGAGCGCCTTGATCTCCTTGGCGGCGTTGCCGTCGACCTTCGCGCGCCGGCCCGGCTTGGCCAGGTCGACCTCCGTCATCGTCCGCACCAGGCGCTCGAGCGGCTCGAGCCGGTGGCGCAGCAGCAGCGAGTTGAGGAGGATGACCAGCAGGACGGAGACGATCAGCAGGCTGACGCCCGGGACGGAGGCGGCGTCCTGCAGCCGCGCGCGTCGTGAAGATCGGCCGCCAGCGCGGCCGTGACCGCCACCAGCGCGGCGTTGACGGCGAGGACCTGCGTGAGCAGGGTGCGCGAGCGCATGTCTGAGTGGCGTATCGGCATAGGCTCGCGGCAGGCGTTACCAGGGCAGGACCCCATGCCACTATCCTTTGTGAAGTAACGAAACACGACCCGAGTTGAGGGATTTCCCTTGAGCCCATCCGGCGCAGAGCTGATCCGCCAGATCAAGAGCCAGATCACCGAAGTCGATCCGTCCGACGTCCACGAGGCCGTCGCCGCCGGCACGAGCGGTCCCGGCTTCGTGCTCGTCGACGTCCGCGAGCAGAACGAGTGGGACGCCGGCCACCTGCCCGGCGCCAAGCACGTCCCGCGCGGGCACCTGGAGTCCCGCATCGAGGGCGCCGCCCCCGACCGCGACGCGCGCGTCGTCCTCTACTGCGCCTCCGGCAACCGCTCGGCCCTCGCCGCGCGCACGCTGACCGAGGACCTCGGCTACGAGCACGTCGAGTCCATGACCGGCGGCTACACGCTGTGGAAGGACCGCGGCTACGAGGTCGAGACCCCCCGCTTCATGACCCCCGAGCAGCGCGAGCGCTACAGCCGCCACGTGCTCGTCCCGGAGATCGGCCAGGAGGGCCAGGAGAAGCTGCTCGACGCCAAGGTGCTGCTGCTCGGCGCCGGCGGCCTCGGCTCGCCCATCGCCCTCTACCTCGCCGCGGCCGGCGTCGGCACGCTCGGCCTCGTCGACGACGACGTGGTCGACCTCTCCAACCTGCAGCGCCAGGTCATCCACACCACGGACGGCATCGGCACGCCGAAGGTCGACTCGGCCGAGCGCGCCATCAAGGACCTCAACCCCGACGTGGACGTCGTCAAGTACCAGACGCGCCTCGACGCCTCCAACATCATGGAGATCATCGAGGGCTACGACGTCATCGTCGACGGCGTGGACAACTTCCCGACGCGCTACCTGCTCAACGACGCCACCGTGCGCCTGCAGATCCCGGTCGTGAGCGCCTCCATCCTCGGCTTCGACGGCCAGCTGAGCGTCTTCAAGCCCTACGACGGGCCGTGCTACCGCTGCCTGTACCCCGTGCCGCCGCCGGCCGAGCTGGCGCCGTCCTGCGGGGCCAACGGCGTCCTCGGCGTCCTGCCCGGGACCATGGGGCTGCTGCAGGCCACGGAGGTCGTCAAGCTCATCACGGGCGCCGGCGAGCCGCTCATCGGCCGCCTGCTCCTCTACGAGGCCCTCGGGCGCGACGTTCACCGAGCTCAAGGTCCGCCGCGACCCGGAGTGCCCGGTGTGCTCGCGCGACGCCGGAGGCCATCTCCGACGACGAGATGGGCGTCTTCCCCGACTACGAGGCGTTCTGCGCCGCCGCGGGCTAGGGTCGGCGTCGATATGGCGACAGTGAAGATCCCCCCGGTGCTCCGCCCGTCCGTCGGCGGCGAGAAGACAGGTCGAGGCCGCCGGCGCCGACGTCGGCGAGGTGCTGCGCTCGCTCGCGAGCGACCACCCCGCGACGGAGTCCCAGCTCTTCAGCGGCGAGGGCCAGCTCAACCGCTACGTGAACGTCTACCTCAACGACGAGGACGTCCGCGTCCTCGACGGGCTCGACACCGGGGTCAAGGAGGGCGACACGCTCGTCATCCTCCCGGCGATGGCCGGCGGCCTCTCCTAACGAGCGCGGCCCGGCGATGTCGTGGGTGCTGATCATCCACGACGTCGCCGACTACGAGGCCTGGAAGCAGGTCTTCGACGACGCCGGCGGGATCCGGCGGCAGGCGGGCGAGCGCGCCTTCCGGGTCCTACGCGACGAGGCGCGCCCCGACCGCGTGGTGCACTTCTCCGAGTGGACCTCGTCGGCGGACGCCCGCGCGTTCTTCGAGTCGGATGAGCTCGTGGCCATCCGCGCCCGCGCCGGCGTCAGCGCCCCCGAGTTCGCCTACCTCGACGAGGTCGACCGCGGCGTCCTCTGACGTTCAGGCGAACGCACTGACGCCGGTGATGTCGCGGCCGACGATCAGGGTCTGGATCGACTCCGTGCCCTCGTAGGTGTGGATGACCTCGATGTCGCCCATGTGGCGGATCACGTGGTTCTCCAGCAGCACGCCGTTGCCGCCGAGCAGGTCGCGCGCCTCCGACACCACCCACCGCGCCTTGCGCGTGTTGTTGAGCTTCGCCAGCGCCGCGACCGTGTCCGACAGCTTGCCGGCCTGCTCGAGCCGGGCCAGCTGCATGCAGTAGAGCTGCATCCCGGTCACCTCGGCGAGCATCTTGACCAGGCGGTCCTGGATGAGCTGGAAGCCGCACAGGGGCTTGCCGAACTGCTCGCGCTCCTTCGCGTAGGTGAGCGCGATGTCGTAGGCGGCGACGGCGTGGCCGAGGGCGGACCAGGCGCACGAGCTCCGCGTGCTGACCAGCACCCGGCCGGTGTCCTTGAAGGTCTCCGCGCCCGGCAGCCGGTCGTCTTCGGGGACGCGCACGTCCTCCAGGGTGATGTCGGCCTGCCAGATGGCCCGCGACGCGCCCTTGCCCTCCATGGTGGTGGCCGCGAAGCCGTCGGCGTCCCCCTCGACCAGGAAGCCCTTGACCTCGCCGTCCTCCTCCGACCGGGCCCAGACGACGATCACGTCGGCGATCGACCCGTTGCCGATCCAGCGCTTGGTGCCGTTGAGGATCCAGCCGTCGCCGTCCCGGCGGGCGGTGGTCTCGAGCGCGATCGAGTCGGACCCGTGGTCGGGCTCGGTGAGGGCGAAGGCCCCGATCTTGTCCAGCCGCGCCATGGCGGGCAGCCACCGCTCCTTCTGCGCGTCGGAGCCGTGCATGTCGATCGACTTCATCGCCAGGCCCGACTGGACGCCGAGGAAGGTGCCGACGCTGCCGTCGCCGCGGTGCAGCTCCATGCTGACGAGGCCGCGGGCCAGCGGGCTCATGCCCGGGCACCCGTGCCCCTCGATGTCCTCGCCGTAGAGGTCGAGCTCGGCCATCCGGCGCAGCAGCGGCCAGGGCAGCTCCGCGGCCTCCCAGTAGCCGTTGATGACGGGCAGCACCTCCTCGTCGACGAACCGGCGCGTCGCGATGAACTGCTCCCACTGCTCCTCCGTGAACTGCTCCCGCACGAAGAAGTAGTCGGTCGCGAGGGCCGCGCCGAGGTGGTCGTACGGCGCCGAGGCCTGGGAGGTCATACCCCATCCTCCCCGTTGCGCCGCCGTCGGAACCGCGGCGTACGATCGCACCCGGTGGTGGGACCGGACACGCGAGAGCCGACGCCAGAGGAGCTCGCGCCCGCGGAGCGACTGCCGCTGCGGCGGCGGCTCCTCCGGGCGGCGATCACGCTGCCGCTCTGCGCGATGCTGCTGCTGCTCATCACCGACAGCACCGAACACCTCGTGCAGCTCCTGTTGGTCGGTCTCGTGGTCAACGTCGGCCTCGAGGCGGTCGATCGCCTGCCGGATCACGAGGAGGCGCGCCTGGCGACACCGGAGGCGGCCGCAATCGCCGACGCGCGCCTCGCCGCCCTCCAGCAGCTGTCCTACGCGCGCCTGGCGGCCGAGCCGGCGCGGCGCCGCGACGAGGTCACCGCCGCCGGCCGGCTGCACACGGTCGAGATCAAGGTCCACCCGGTGGCCGAGCGGGACGGCGGCCTCCGCGTCTGGGTGCTCGTCGACGATGGCGTGGACAGGCGGCTGCGCCCGCTCGCCCGATCGTTCGTCATGCGGCCGGACGGCTCGGTCATCGTCGAGTCCGGCGAAGGATCTTCCGCGCCCTCCGGCGCCGCGCTCAGGAGACGGAGCGGATGACGCGCGCGGGGTTGCCGACCGCGACGACGCCGGCGGGCAGGTCCTTCACGACGACGGACCCGGCGCCGACCACCGTGTCGTCCCCGATCGTCACGCCCGGGCAGACGATGGCGCCGGCGCCGAGCCAGACGTTGTCGCCCAGCGTGATCGGGTGCGCGCACTCCCACTCGGCCCGCCGGGCGACGGGCTCGACCGGGTGCGACGGGGTGACGAGCTGGACGCCCGTGGCGATCTGGCAGCTCTCGCCGATGGTGATGCGCGCGCAGTCGAGCATCGTGCAGCCGTAGTTGACGAAGGTGCCGGGCGCCGATGGAGATGTGGACGCCGTAGTCGACGTAGAAGGGGGCGCGGATGGTGACGCCCTCGCCGACCGCGCCGAGGCCGTCCTCGACCGACGCGGATCCCCGTCGCGAAGGCCGCCATCCACGCGCGGGCGGCGGCGGCCAGCTCCTGCAGCTCGGGGTCGTCGGCCTGGTAGCGCTCGCCGGCGAGCATCAGCTCCCGCGCGGTCACGTGCGCACGAAGAGCGACTTGATGAACCCGCCGACCTGGTGGAGGAACGGCGGGCCGGGCGGGCCGTCGTACTGCCCGTCGCGCACGCACGGCCACTCCGCGGCGATCTCCGCGCCGAGCAGCGCGATGAAGGACACGACGTAGGTGAAGACGAGGAAGGCGACGACCGCGCCGAGCGAGGCGTAGACGGCGCCGTAGTCGGCGAAGTTCTGCAGGTAGGCGGCGAAGCCGATCTTGGCCAGCTCGTAGCCGACCGCCGCGACCAGCACACCCGGCCAGATGTCGCGCAGGCGCGGGCGCTTGGCCGGCACGAGGCGGAAGATGCCCGTGAAGACGATCACCGCGATCAGCAGCGGCAGGATGTGCCCGATCGCCTGCACGGCGTGGATGAGGGCGTTGTCGGAGCGGTTGACGACGCTGTCGACCAGGGTCAGCGCCAGCGAGAGGGTGATGAGGACGCCGAACACGAGGACCATGAACAGGTCCCAGAGCTTGGCCTGCACGGGTGGCCGGTCCTCCCGGACGCGGAAGGCGACGTTGAGCGCCTGGCGGATCGAGCCCATGACGTTGGACGCGGCGAAGATCAGCGTGAAGACGCCGAGGGCGCTGAAGCCCGCGACGTCGCGGGTGACCTGCAGCATCGCCCGCTCGAGCTGCCGGCGGCCCTGGTCCTGCGTGATCGGCAGCCGGTCGAGCAGGAAGTCGACGACCTGGCGCCGCGCGGAGTCGTCGTGCTTGACGATGCCGAGCACCGCGACGCAGAGGATCGCGATGGGGAAGATGGAGAACAGCGCGTAGAAGGAGATGGCCGCGGCACGCTGGGTGCAGCCGTGCGCGAAGAAGCCGCCGACGCCGTGCTCGACGAGCTGGCCGAGGCGTCGCCAGGCGCGGGCGAGGCGACCCTCACCGGCGAGATGCTCGGGGACATCGGCGGTCGCCATCGTCAAAGAAGTACCCACCGGCGCAGAGTTGGCTACTACCTGCCGATAATCCAGGCATGGGGAGAGCGCTGGCGGTTGCCGTGATGTTCATGCTCGCCGTCGCGGCTCCTGCCCGCGCCGGCTACGAGGTCGGGGCGGCGCACCGCTCCCTGAACCCGACGCAGGCCGAGATCGACGGAGGCAAGGTCTTCCTGGGCGGCTACGGCGTCACGGGCAACCCGCTGATCGGCGACCGGCACGCCACGGGCATCCTCGGGGACGGCCCGAGCGTCGGCGCCTTCGCGGTCGCCGACGGCAAGGGCGGCGCGACGATCATCGCCGACATGCAGGTGCAGGGCTGGTTCGCGGCCACGCGCGACGGCGCCTACGGCATCGTCGACATGCGCCGCGCCGCGTCGGCGGCGACCGGCCTGCGGCCCGACCAGATCTTCATCCAGTCCGACCACTCGCACTCGGGGGCGGACACGATGGGCGTGTGGGGCGGCGTCCCGCTCGCCTTCCGCCAGCGGATCTTCAGCCAGACGGTGGCGGCGATCACCGCCGCCTGGGAGGCCCGGAAGCCGGCGGCGTCGCTCGTCTACGGCACCGCCGACGGCGCGGACCTCCTCAACAACCAGTTCAGCTACGACGCCGCCAACCAGGACATGGACACGGAGGTGCGCGTCCTCCAGGGGCGCGACGCCGAGGGCAAGGCGATCGCCTCCCTCGTGAACTTCTCCGCGCACCCGACGGTGCTCGGTGCCTCCAACACGAAGATCTCCGGGGACTGGGTCCAGGCGGCGGACCCGATCATCGCCTCGGCGATCGGCGGCGAGGTCGTGACGACGGTGGGGACGCTCGGGCGCAGCCAGCCGAAGTCGCGCGGCTGCGACAGCGGCGGGAACGACGACCTCTGCAAGATCCAGTCCTACGCACGCCTCGTGCGCGGGAAGGTGCAGACGGCGCTCACGAACGCGCAGCCGGTGAGCGGCCCGATCGCCACGCGCTCCTACCTGATCCAGGACCCGGCCGCGAGCCCGTTCCTGCTCGGGCTCCTCTACGCCGGGGATGCTGTCGACGCGCCTCTGAACCGCTCGCTGACCCCGCCGTGGATGACCGGCAACGTCGTGGGGACGACCACCGGCACGGCGCTGATCGGGGACGTGCTGGTGTCCTCCGTCCCCGGCGAGATCTACCCGCAGATCGCCAAGGCGGTCCGCGATGCGGTCGGCGGCAAGGTGCGCGGCTTCATGACCCTCGGCCTGTCGGGCGACCAGCTCGGCTACATCATCGCTCCGTTCCCCGACGCGTACGGGAAGCCGATCTGCGCCTCGTTCTTCGACGGCTGCGAGGACACGGTGCCGACCGGCATCGAGCCGATCGGCAACGACAACTTCCTCTTCAACCCGTCGCCCACGCTCGGCGAGCGCGTCATCTGCTCGCTGCTGCGCGGCGCCGACGACCTGCTGGGGACCGCGACCCGGGCGGCGCGCGCCAAATGCGCCCTGTTCGCCAACGACGGCGCGTTCCCGGCGGGCGCCGACACCGCCACGCCCGCCGACGCCGTCGACACCACCGACTTCACGGGGACAGGCGACGGGCCGGTCAAGGCCGGCATCGGCAAGGCGGACGCCTCGTGGCACGTCGGCGCGAGCGCCGGCCAGTACGCCTCCACCAAGGCCGACGTCGACCCGGCGGGGGAGACCGACCCGTCCCTCCTCCAGCTCAAGAACGCGCCGTCCTACGGCCTGCAGAGCCGGCTCGAGGCCAGGGCGATCGTCATCGAGGACTCCGACGGCGTCCGCCACGCGATCGTCAAGAACGACCTGTACATCCCGCAGGACCTGCTGTGGCGCCGCACGGCGCAGATCCTCGCCGGCGGCGACTCGGGCATCACGCAGCAGACCCTGACCGTCGCGGCCACGCACGATCACTCGTCCCCGTACTACTCGTCCACCGCGCCCCGGCGCGTGGACGTTCCAGGACGTCTTCGACGTGCGCTTCTTCGAGTACTACGCGCAACAGATGGCGAAGGCCGTCGAGGACGCCGCCGACCACCTCGTGCCCGCCCGCATCGGCGCCTCGGTCGGCTCCCTCGACAAGGTGCACCGCAACTCGATCGGCCCCGCCACGGCCGACGACGGCACGCCCGCCGGCTACCCCAACTCCGACGCCGACCACGACCTCACGGTCATCCGCATCGACCACGCGGACGGCCGGCCGCTCGGCATGATCGTCAACTACTCGCTGCACGGCGAGGGCAACGACGGCAACGACCTCATCAGCGCGGACTGGGTCGGTCCGCTGCAGCGCATGGTCGACCGCGAGACGGGCGCGATGATGCTCTTCACGCAGTCCTCCGTGGGGACGGCGGAGCCCGAGCACTCGACCTACCACGACCCGCACGAGCGGCTCGAGTTCAACCACCGCAACTACGCGCAGCTCGAGTTCGCGTCGCGGCTGATCGCCGACGAGACCGAGCGCGTCTTCAAGGAGGTCGACTCACCGGCCGCCCGGGTCCCCTTCGCGTCGTCGATGCCCGTGCGCGAGGCCGACCGCTGGTACCCCGGCCCGCTCTCGCACCCGGTCCCGACCGTCTCCAACTGCCGCTTCGACGAGCCGGCCGTCCCGGTCGCGGGGCTGCCCGACTGCCAGCGCGTGCCGCTCGGCGACCAGGACCCCGGCGTTTCCGCGCAGGTGCTCAAGGACGCCGGCATCCCGGTGCCGGAGAACGTCAGCGCCCCCGGCTACGGCGCGCTGGAGGAGGACGTCAGCGTGCACATGCAGGCGCTGCGCCTCGGCGAGATCCTGCTCACGATGTGCTCCTGCGAGCAGTGGGCCGACCAGGCGCGCAACATCAAGACGCGCACGGACAAGGCGCAGGGCAACCAGTACCTCGGCTACCGCTGGCCCGGCGAGCCGGCCAAGGAGGGGACGGCCGCCTACAAGAAGATGCGCGCGCAGGTGGCCAACGACGCGGTCGGCTGGGACTTCCTCGAGAACGTGCCGACGGCGGAGTCCGAGCCCACCGATCCGACGAAGATCAAGGGCAACTACACCCACGAGGAGCTGGCGCCCGGCGAACGGCTACGCGCTCACCGTCCCGCTGACGATGACCAACGACTACAACGGCTACATCGCGACCTACCGCGAGTACCAGCGCGGCGACCACTACCGCAAGGCGCTGACCGGCGTGGGGGCCGCACTCGAGCGACTACTTCGCCACGCGCCTGGTCCAGCTGGCGGGCCACCTGAAGACGCCGGGCGCGAAGGTGCTGCCGACGGAGGATCAGCGCGAGCTCGCCGACTCCCTCGGCGTGGCCAAGACGACCGCCGATCAGGCGTTGAACGACGCGAAGGCGCGGGCGTTCGGCGAGGCCGGGGGCAACGGCGCCGACGCCTACACGGCCGCGCTGCCCGACGACGGCGGTGCCCCGGGCGCGGTGGCCGAGCCGAAGGACATCGAGCGCTTCGACGCCGCGCTGTTCACCTGGCGCGGCGGCTCCAACTACACGGACGACCCGCGCGTCGTCGTCCAGCGCCGGGTCGGCGACGGCTGGACCGACTACGCCGACCAGTCCGGTGAGGTCCCCGTGACCGTGCGCTTCCCGCGCGCCGACGACGACAGCGTCCCCGACTACGCCCAGGGGTCCTTCGAGTGGCAGTGGACGGCGACCTTCGAGGCGTTCGTGGCCCCGTTCGACACGGGCGACCGCGGCCGCGCGACGCCCCCCGGCGAGTACCGCTTCGTGGTCGACGGCCGGCATCGCAAGGGCGGCGCGGCGGCGGACTACCGCGTCGTCTCGAGGACGTTCACGGTCGCGCCCTGGAGCGGCATCAAGGCGACCGACCTGCGGATCGAGGACGACGGGACGCTGTCGGCCGACGTCGCCCCGGTCGACTACCCCGATTCCTACACGCAGGAGGGCATGGCCCGGTTCATCAAGCTCGACCCGACCACCATCGGTGGGGAGCGCTACTGCTTCACCTGCACGTTCCGGCCGTGGCTCGACACGGGGGTGGTCGACAGCGTGCACGTGACCATCACCCGCGCGGACGGGACGAAGGACGTCGTCGCGGCACACCTGGTGGACGGACGCTGGCGCACGGACGCCCGGCTCGCCGCGGGGGAGAGCGCGACGGTGCCCGCCGGCGGTGCGCTGGACCCGTGGGCGAACCGCAACGGCGCGGCCTCCAACGTCGTCAGCCTGCCGGCCGCGCCGGTGGTCGTGGCGCCGGAGCCGACGGTGACGGTCGGCCCCGCCGACCCGACGAGCACGCCCACGCCCTCGCCGACGAGCACGCCATCACCGGCGCCGACCGGGACGCCCTCGCCGGTGCCGAGCCGCACCCCGGCCCCGTCCTCGGCCCCGCAGCGCTGCTCGCAGGTCATCCGCGGCACGATGCGCCGTGACGTCCTGCGCGGGACGGACGGCAGCGAGCGGATCATCGGCCGCGGGCGGCAACGACCGGCTCTTCGGCGGCCGCGGCCGGGACTGCCTCGACGGCGGCCGCGGCCGCGACTACGTCCACGGGGGCGGTGGCAGCGACGAGATGCGCGGGGGGCCGGGCCGCGACCGGCTGTTCGCCCGCGGCAGCGCCCGCGACACGGTCGACTGCGGCCCGGGCCGCGACGTCGCCATCGTCGACCGCCGTGACGTGGTCAGGCGCTGCGAGGTCGTTCGCCGCCCACGCTGAACTCACTATCCTTTGTGAAGTCATGGCTGGAGAGCTCCTGCAGAACCGCCCGTGCGGCGGCCGTTACGGCGACATCATCCAGGCCATCGGGAACACCCCGCTGGTCGAGCTCAAGCGACTGTCGCCCAAGCCGGGCGTCCGCATCTGGGCCAAGCTCGAGTCGCACAACCCCACGGGGTCCGTCAAGGACCGCGTCGCCCGTGCGCTGATCGAGAACGCGGAGGAGAAGGGCCCATCCAGCCGGGGCAGACCATCCTGGAGCCGACGTCGGGCAACACCGGCATCTCCCTGGCGATGATCTGCAGCCGCAAGGGCTACAAGCTCAAGGTCGTCATGCCCGACAACGTCACGCCGGAGCGCACCCAGCTCCTGCAGATGTACGGCGCGGAGATCGTCTACTCGCCGGGCGACCAGGGCTCCAACGGCGCCGTCGCCATGGCGCTGGAGATGGCGGAGGACGACGCCTCGTACTACATGCCGTACCAGTACGGCAACGAGGCGAACCCGCTCGCGCACTACAACGGCACGGCCCTCGAGATCCTCGAGGAGCTCGACGAGATCTCCGCCTTCGTGGCCGGCCTCGGCACGGGCGGCACGCTGATGGGCAACGGCCGGCGCTTCAAGGAGGAGTTCGGCGACGCCTGCAAGATCGTGGCCGCCGAGCCCATGCAGGGCGAGCCGGTCCAGGGCCTGCGCTCCCTCGACGACGGCTTCATCCCGCCGATCATCGATCTGAGCGTCCTCGACCGCAAGATCTTCGTCACCAACCACGACGCGATCGTGTGGACGAAGAAGCTGCTCGCCGAGGAGGGCATCTTCGCCGGCGTGTCGTCGGGGGCGATCGCGTCCATCGCCGTCCGCATCGCCAACGAGATGGACGAGGGCAACGTCGTCTTCATCGTCTGCGACGACGGCTGGAAGTACCTGTCGTCCGGGCTCTACACCAAGCCGGTGGAGGAGCTCGAGGCGATGGAGTCCACGCTGTGGTGGTGAGGAAGCCTTTACCCGCAAGGGTCTAGGCTGAAGGCATGCCCAACATCGGTGTCCCCGAGCTCATGATCGTCCTCGTGATCGCGCTGATCGTGCTGGGGCCCAAGAAGCTCCCCGAGGTCGGCAAGTCGCTCGGCAAGGGCATGCGCGAGTTCAAGGACTCGATCTCCGGCATCACCGACGGCGACGACGACGACGTCGACGAGCAGACCGGCCTGCCGGCGCCCGCCACGACGCCCACGACGGCCGCCTCGACCTCCAGCACCGCCGCAAGCCCCGAGAACCAGACCACTCCGTAGGTGCAGGTCCCGCAGGCGCTGTACGACGAGATCGTCGCCCACGCGCTCGCCGACGAGAACGAGGTCTGCGGCCTGGTCGCCGGACGTGACGGCGCGGCGACGCGCGTCCTGCCCATCCGCAACGCGGCGGAGCACCCCGCGCGCACCTACGAGATGGATGGCGGCGAGCAGCTACGCGCCATGACGGCGATCGACGACGCCGACGAGGACCTGCTCGCGATCTACCACTCGCATCCGCCGGTCGGCGCGTACTTCTCCGAGACGACATGAAGATGGCCTACACGGAGGACGGTCAGCACCTCCTGTGGCCCGGGACGCTGTTCATCGTGGTCGGGCTCAAGCCCTTCGCGGTCAAGACGTTCTCGATCGCCGACCGATGCAGCGCGCGACGGAGGTCGAGCTTGACGTTGTTCAGTGACGCCGACCCGCGCAAGGTCTTCCCCCAGTACGGGGAGGGCCCGCTGGTCAAGGTGGGCTGGGCGCCCAACCAGGCCGAGGCGGAGCTGATGGCCGGGCTGCTGCTCGAGGAGGGCATCCCGAGCCTCGCCAAGCGCGCCGGCGGCTTCGACGTCCCGGACTTCCTGGCCGCCGGGCCGCGCGACATCTACGTCGCCGCGTCGGGCGTCGACAACGCCCTGCGACATCCTCGGCAGCCACCCGACCTACGAGCGCGACGAGGCCCGCGCGCCCGCGCCGGTCTGGGTGCGCGCGCTGGCGGTGCTGCTGGTGGTGGTGACGGTCGGCCTGGTGCTGGCCGGCATGGTCATCGCGATCGTCTAGGGGTCGCCAGCCGCCCCTCGGCCATGCGGCGGAGGTGGGCGTGCCAGGTGCCCTCCGTGTGGCGGCGGGGCCGGCCGTGGAAGGCGTCGTCGAGGCGCGTTGGACCCCAGCGCGAGGGCCACCGTCGCCGCGTCGCCCTCCTCGCGCGCCAGCATGTCGTACACGGAGCCGCCGAGCAGGAGCGCGTCGGCACGGCCGGGCGGGAAGTCGGGTTCGGCCCCCTCGCGCAGCCGGCGCGCGATGGCCGGCCGGGCGTGCTCGACCTGGCCGCTGAAGAACTGGCCGGCGCCCTCGATCAGCCAGGCGGCGCGGGTGTAGCGGGCGAGCATCCGCGGACCGAGCTTCGGGCGCAGGGCCGGGTTGGCCTCCGCGACGACGCGCTTGACCAGCAGCGCGACGGGCGCGAGCATCAGCATCTCCAGCGACCCCTCGACGTTCGAGGCGCGCTTGGCGAGCACGCGCGGGGAGAGGACGTGCAGCTCGCGCTCGCCCGGCCCAGCCCACCACGTAGCGGCGGCCGGCCGGCGCGGTCACCCGGCGCAGCACGGGCACAGCGGGCGCGGCGCCGTCGAGCTGGGCCTCCGTGCCGTGCAGCACGACGTCCAGCGGCGCCGACCTCCGCGCCGAAGGTCCGCTCCAGGCGCTCGCGCTCGCCCTCCAGCGTGCGTGAGGACGTGCGCGGCGTCGTCGGCGTCACGGTCGTCGTGCCGCGCGATGAACGTCTCGCTAGGTCGTCTCCAGCCATGTCACGCTCGTACTCGTACTCCGTCGCGGATGCCCAACCCTTTGATGCGGGCGTCCGCTTCCTCGCAGCGACTCGGCGTCCAGCACGAGCTGCGCGAGCCGCGCGGGGCCCGCGATCGCCTTCGCGCAGTCGTAGAAGAAGGTGACCGCGGCGACGGGGGAGAGGTCGACGGTGCGGCGTCCCTCGCGGATCTTCACCTCGCCGAAGCTCGCCGCGGAAGCGCAGCGCAGGGCCATCGCGCTGGCCTCCGTGGGAACGACGGCGACGACGGCCTCCAGGCTGCGCCGCGGCGGCGGGCGTCAGGCCCCAGCGCGCCGAGGAAGCCGACCTCGGCTGATGCGCTCCATCACCTCGGCGGGCTCGAGCTCGCCGTCGCAGCCGGCGCCGATGACCGCCCCGACGCGCGGCGTCGTCATGAAGTGCGGACGCGGCCAGCATCACGGCGTCGCACAGCGGGCTCGCGAGCCCGGCCTCGTCGCCATGGGCGAGGACGTCACCGCCGACGTCGACGAGGACGACGGTGTCGCACCCCAGTGCGGCCGCGGCGGCGTCGAGCGTCGCGGCGATCGCGCGCGGGCCGCCGTTGGGGTCCACGAGCAGCACCGGCTCGCCCGTCACGCGGGCGAGGTTGGACTCGGCGAAGCGGAAGCCGCCCGGCCCGGTCGTCTCCGGGCCGGCCATGACCGCGCCGTCGACGAGCGGCTCGCCGTTCTCGACCTCGTGCAGGTGCCGCGGCCCGGGCAGCGGGTCGATCGGCCGCCGCTCCCAGGTGACGCCGCCGACGCCGCATCGCCCGGCCAGCGCGACTGGGCGACGGCGTAGGCGCCGGCGCAGTCGCCGCCGCCCCCGATGCCCACGCAGAGCGGATCACCGAAGTGCTCAGGCGAACGCCGGAACGGCGACGGGCGTGCCGTTCGCGTCCGCGATGCGCGAGATCTCCGCGGCGACGCGGTCGAACTCCTCGTCGGAGAGCACGGGCGTCCCCTCGAAGGGCAGGTCGCGGGTGATCTCGAGGAAGGAGCGGCAGCCCCCGAAGTCGTCGCGCACCTTCACGGTGACGGGACGCGGGATGCGGTAGGTGCGCAGGAGCACGACGTGCAGCGGGTGGCGGCGCTTCCAGTCAGGCGCTTCTCGGCGTAGTCCGTGGTCCACACGTAGTACGGGCGACAGCGCCTCGATCGCGCGGCGGTCGGTGACCGTCCACGCGCCGGCGACCTCGGCCCACGCACGGATGCGCACGCGGTCGGGCTGCGCGATGCCGCCGTCGGCGGTCAGCGCCCAGGCGGGCGGCTCGCCGTCGGCCCAGACGCCCTCCTCGAGCGCGCGGCGCAGCTCGGGATGGTGCGACTCGCGCACGAGGTCGTTGCGCTGATGGTCGAACGTCGGGTACAGGAAGAACCGGTTGTGCTCGAGCTCGAAGTGCTTACCGGGCTCGCGAACGCCGCCCTTGCGGAGGGTGACGCAGCTGCTCCCCCTCGGCGAGTGCGCGGACGGTGACAGCCCATTCCTTGAAGGCGATTGGCATAGGAGAGGGGGGTAGAGACTGACCGACGGAAAACGGACCCTGTTGGTCGTCGTACCCACGACCTCAGGACCCGATGTCACATCCTATGCATACCCTTGTACAAAAGTACAACTTCCCTGCAAATACGCACCTTCTCAAAGGTGACACGGTGTCAGTCAGAGACGGATGCCGGCCAGGCCCTCGATGACCTCGAGCACCGCGGCGAAATCCGCCCCGCCGAGGTCCCGCCCGAGGGCGGCGACGTACTGGTCGCGGGCGGCCGCGGCGGCCGGGAACGGCACCCCCGCGGCCTGCGTCTCCTCGAGGCACAGACGCACGTCCTTGAGCATGTGCTCGAGCTTGAAGAGCGTCGTGTAGTCGTGCTCGATCATCGGCTTCGCCTTGAGGTCGAGCATGCGCGAGCCGCCCGAGCCGCCGCCCATGATCCGCGTGAGCGCCTCCAGGTCGACACCCGTCGCCTTGGCCGCCACCAGGGCCTGCGCGAGGGTGGCCGCGTTCGCGGCGGCGACCGCGTTGTTGATCAGCTTCGCCATCTGGCCCTGCCCGAGCGCGCCGACGTGGACGATCGTCTCGCCCATGCACTCGAGCAGCGGCATGGCCTGGGCGACGTCCTCATCGGCGCCGCCCGTCATGATCGTCAGCGTGCCGTCGGCGGCCTTGGGCGCCGAGCCCGTCACGGGCGCGTCGACGAAGCGCTCGAGGTGCTCGCCGATCGCCCGGGTCTGCGCCGGGGCGATGGTGCTCATGTCGATGAACAGCGTCTCCTCGTGGGCGTCCAGGCGGGCCCCGTGCTCCCCGAGCAGCGCCTCGCGGACCTGGTCGCCGTCGACGAGCATGGAGATGACGACGTCCGACTGCGCCGCCGCCTCGCGCGGAGTGGCCGCGACGATCGCGCCATGCTCGGCCGCCCACGTCTCGGCGGTCTGCCGCGTCCGGTTGTAGACGGTGAGGCGGTGGCCGGCCTCGACGAGATGGACGGCTTGCCGGGACCCCATGATCCCCAGGCCGAGGAAGGCGACGTCGGTCATCGGTGCAGTATGAGGTCCGCGACCTCGGCGGGGCGTTCCTCCGGGATGAAGTGCCCGGCGCCGTCGAGGATCTCGATCCGCAGGTCGTCCGCGCGGACCCCGCGGATGCGGGCCGGCTTGATCACCGGGTCCTCCGTGCCGGTCGCCACGGTCACGGGGAAGCTCGCCCGCTCGTCCTCCCAACTGCCGACCTCGCGCAGCGGGAAGCTGCGGTACAGGTTGGCGGCGGCGCGGACGTGGGCGGCGCTGCGGTATGGCGCGCCGTAGCGGCGGGCGTCCTCCGCCGACCACGGCGCCGCGCCGGCGCGGCGGATGATGCGACCGACCTGGGGCATCAGCAGGCGGTTCAGGCCGGGCGTCATGATCGGCAGCTGGTACCAGTAGTCGAGCAGCGCGCGGGGCGACCGCTCGACGCTGAACCACGGGTGGATCATGCTCAGGACGACGAGCCGCTCCGTGCGCTCGGGGGCGAGAAGGGCGACCAACCAGGCGACGAAGCCGCCCCAGTCGTGGCCGACGACGATGGCGCGTTCGACGCCAAGCGCGTCGAGGACGCCGAGGACGTCGCGGGCCAGCGTCTCCTTCTCGTAGCGGCCGGGCGGAGCCTCGCTGGCGCCGAAGCCGCGCAGGTCCGGGACGATGACCCGGTGGGTGTCCGTCAGGCGCGGGATGACCTGGTTCCAGCACCACCACGTCTGCGGCCAACCGTGGAGGAGGACGATGGGCGGCGCCTCGGGATCGCCTGCGGTGACGACGTGGAGGCGCACGCCGTCGACGACGACGTCATGGTGCTCCATGCCCACCTCCGCCCGGCGTCTCGATGCGCAGCCGCTGCCCGCGCTTCAGGCTGCGCCTGACCTTCGGCGGCAGCTCCTCGCCGTCGAGCAGGTTGCGGCCCTTCGCGCCGGGTTCGCCACCGTCGGCGCCCGGAGGCGCGTGACGACGGCGCTCCGTCAGCAGTGACAGTTCCATGTCCTCGAGCATCTCGTACTCGCGCACTACCCCGTCCCCGCCGCGATGCGCACCCGCGCCGCCGCTGCCACGCCGCAGCGCTGTATTCGACGACGCGCAGCGGGAACTCGAGCTCCACCGCCTCGACGGGGGTGTTGAGGGTGTTGGACATGGCGACGTGCACACCGCTCGGACCGTCGGCGTCGGCGCACGCGCCCTGGCCGCCGCCCAGCGTCTCGTAGTAGGTGAAGGCCTCCGTGCCGAGCACGACGTTGTTCATCGTGCCCTGGCCCAGCGCGCGACCGAAGGCCTTGAGCACCAGGTCGGCGACGCGGCTGCTCGTCTCCACGTTGCCGGCCACGACGGCGGCGGGCGAGCGGGCGTTGAGCAGGCTGCCCTCCGGCGCGATCACCGTCAGCGGCCGCGAGGCGCCGGCGCTGGCGGGGATGTCCGGATCGGTGAGCACGCGGACGGCGAACAGGCAGGCGGAGACGGTGACGGCGAGCGGGCAGTTGAGGTTGCCTTCGTGCTGGTCGGCGGAGCCGGTGAAGTCGAGGGTCAGCTCGTCGCCCGCGATCGTCGCCTTCAGCTGCAGCTGGATGTCCTCATCGGCCTCGAGGACGTCTCGCGCCTCATAGGTCCCGTCCTCCAGGGACGAGATCTCGGCGCGCATGCGACGTTCTGCGTAGTCCTGCACGTCATCGGTCGCATCTCGCAGCATCGCCGCCCCGACCTTCTCGGCGAGCTCCCTCAGGCGGGTGGCGCCGGTGCGGTTGGCGGCGAGCTGGGCGCGGAGGTCGGCCCGGCGCTGATCGGGGTTGCGCATCTGCGCGATCAGCTCGTCGATGGTGTCGTCGTCGAGGGGCGCGGCGGGATGATCACGCCCTCGTCCTCGAGGGTCTTGGAGTCGGCGGGCATGGAGCCCGGGGTGGGGCCGCCGACGTCGGCGTGGTGGGCGCGGCTCGCCGCGAAGCCGAGGTCGCCGACGGGCGTGACGATGGTGATGTCGGGCAGGTGCGTCCCGCCGGCGTAGGGGTCGTTGACGATCCAGGGCCGCTCGTCGCCGTCCTCGCGAGCGTCGGCGACGGCCCGCACCGCGGCGGGCATCGCGCCGAGGTGGACGGGGATGTGCTCGGCCTGCATGACCATCTGGCCGTCGGCGTCGAAGAGCGCGCACGAGCAGTCGCGCCGCTCCTTGATGTTGGCGCTGTGGGCGGCCTTGACCAGCACGGCGCCCATCTCCTCGCAGGCGGCGCGCAGCGCGCCGCTGATCACTCGGAGCTGGACCGCATCCACAGCGTCCCCCGTTCGTCGGATTCGCCGGACCAGCCGGGCGGGACCACCAGCGTCGACTCACCGAGGTCGACGACCGCCGGGCCCGTCACCGTCGCCGGGATGCCCGCGGGCGCGGCGGCCTCGATCTCCGGCCCGGGGACGGTCCCGGTGACGCGCACGGTGACCAGCTCCACCTCCGCGTCGTCGTCGCGGTAGCCGTAGGCGCGCTCGTGCGCGGCCGGGAAGTCCTCCGGGTCCTCCACGGAGAGCTCGTAGGCCTGGCCGCGGTAGCGCATCTCGTAGGTGACGCGGACGTCGCCGCCGAGGTCCGCCTCCGCGATCAGGTCGGACAGGTCGGGGTCGAGGTCCGTCGTCATCAGGGACCGCGACGACGTCCCGACGCTGCTCGGAGACCACGAGGCCCAGCGCGGCCAGCACCCCGGAGGCGGCGGGCACGACGATCCGCGTCATCCCGAGCTCCTCGGCGATGGCCGCGGCGTGCAGCGGCCCGGCGCCCCCGAACGGCATCAGGGCGAGCTCGCGCGGGTCGACCCCGCGCTCCACGGTCATCACCCGCAGCGCCCGGACCATCTCGGCATTGGCGACGTCCAGGATCCCCTGCGCGCACGCGTCGCGGTCCGAGGCCGAGCTCCTCGCCGAGCGCGGTCGACCGCCTGCCTCGGCGGCCCGGCGGTCGAGGGAGACGCCGCCGGCGATCGCGTCCGAGAGGTACCCCAGCACGAGGTTCGCGTCGGTCACCGTCGGCTCCGTGCCGCCCCGCCCGTAACACGCCGGACCGGGATCCGCTCCCGCCGACCGCGGCCCGACGCGCAGCGCGCCCCCGGCGTCGGCCCAGGCGACGGAGCCGCCGCCGGCCCCGACCGTGTGGAGGTCCAGCGTCGGCAGCGCCACCGGGCGTCCGCCGATCGTCGACCCGCCCGTCTCGCGCACGCGGCCGGCCTCGATCACGCACACGTCGCACGAGGTCCCGCCCATGTCGAAGCACAGCGCGCCGCCGTCCCCGGCGATCCAGGCCGCCCCGGCGGCGCCGCCGGCAGGCCCGCTCAACACGGTGGTCGCGGCGTGGGCGCGCGACGGCGTCGACATCGGCCAGCCCGCCCGTGGACTGCATGACGTCCGGGCGCGGCAGCCCTTCCTCCGCGCAGCGTTCGACCAGGCGGCGCAGGTAGTCGCCCAGCAGGGGGGAAAGGGCGGCGTCGATCTCCGTGGTGGCGGCGCGCTCGTGCTCGCGGAACGTCCCGACCGCCTCGTGCGAGAGGGAGACGTGGACGCCGAGCGCCGCCAGCGCGTCCCCGATCGCGCGCTCGTGCTCCGGGTGGCGGTAGGCGTGCAGCAGGCAGACGGCGACGGCCTCGGGCTCCGTGTCGCGCACCCGGGCGACGAGGTCGTCCAGGCCCTCGCAGCTCCCGCAGCGGTCCGTCGGGACCCATGCGCTCGTCGGCGCCGAGGCGGCGGTCCGGCGGCACCAGCGGCGCCGGGTGCGCGGCGCACAGCCGGTAGAGGTCGGCGCGCGCCTGGCGGCCGAGCTCGACGACGTCCTCGAAGCCCGCGGTGGTGACGAGGGTGGTGCGGGCGCCACGGCCCTCGAGCAGCGCGTTGGTGGCGACGGTCGTCCCGTGCGAGAAGGACTCGACGTCCTGCCGGCCGGCCTGCTCGAGCACGGCGCGGACGGCGTTCAGCACGCCCTCGGACTGGTCGTGCGGCGTGGTCGGCGACTTCGCCGTGATCAGCCGCCCGTCGACGGCGAGCACCGCGTCGGTGAATGTCCCTCCTACGTCAACCCCGAGCCGCACGCCGGGCGGCCAGCCTACGCCGCGACGAGCTCCGGCCTCGGAGAGGTGCTGGTGCGACGGGCAGTAGCCGTTGTGGGGCAGCGGCATGCGCTGGCACGGCCGGCCCTTGCGCGTCGTCGCCCGGCACTCGAGCTTGTTGCCCATCGGGTCGAAGCCGGTCACCGGCTGCGACATCGGCCACTCGCGGCACAGCTCGAGGTAGTGCTCGACCACGCGGTAGACGCGGCCCTGGGCGGTCATGGGGAAGAAGACCCGGATGTCGTTGAACAGCGTCTTGCACGGCTTGGCGAAGTAGTGCCGGTCCGTGGCGAGGCGCAGCACCGCCGCCTCGCAGGCGGTCAGGACGTGCTCGTGGTTGGACGTCCCGTCCGGGCAGACGGGGCTCGCGAGGATCTCCCCGGCCAGCTCTCGGTAGATCGCTCGGCTGAACTCGTACATCGGCTCCCTCTGTGACACATCGCTCGCCGCGGCGCTCTCCTTACGCCGCTATGTCCACAGAACGTGCGCGGGCTCCGTTCCTTGCGGCGAAAGAACGGAATGTCGTCCGTCCAGTCGGCCGTCGGACTGCTCGAACTCCGTCCGGGCGTGCCCGCCGCGGGTCTCGTCGCGGTGCAGCGCGCACGCCGCGACCAGCCGTGCGAGCGGGTGCGGGTCCTCCTGCAGCTCGCGCAGATCGGCGGCGCTGCGCTCCAGGCCGGCGAGCCGCCACATGGCCTCGCGGGTGTCGCGGGAGGGTGCTTCGGGCGGCAGCCCGGCGGCTTGACCCGGCGTCTGCGCGTCCGGCTCCTGCAGCCCCGCGAGCGCGGCGCGGCGGCCGAAGACGAAGCACTCGCTCAGGGAGTTGGAGGCGAGCCGGTTGGCGCCGTGCAGGCCGGTGCAGGCGACCTCGCCGACCGCGTAGAGGCCCGGTGTGGCGCGGCCGTCGAGGTCGGTGACGACGCCGCCCATGACGTAGTGGCTCGCCGGCGCGACGGGGATGCGCGTGGTCGTCGTGTCCAGGCCGGCGTCGCGCAGCGCCTCGCAGACGTTCGGGAAGCTCGCCGGATCGACGTGGCGCATGTCGAGGTCGACGTGGTCGGTGCCCGTGTCGCGCATCAGCCGGAAGATGGCGCGTGCGACCGCATCGCGGGGGGCGAGCTCGTCCACGAAGCGCTCGCCGTCGGGGCCGTGCAGCGTGGCGCCCTCGCCGCGGATCGCCTCCGTGATCAGGAAGCCCTCGCGGCCGGGGATGCCGGTGACGGCGGTCGGATGGAACTGGACGAACTCGAGGTCGGCGAGGTCGGCCCCCGCCGTCGCGCGCGAGCAGGAGGCCGGAGCCCCACGAGCCCGGCGGGTTGGTCGTGCGCGAGTAGAGCGCCGCGCCGCCGCCGGCGGCGAGGACGACGGCCCGCGCGCCGATGGGGTCCCCGGCGTCGAGCTGCACGCCGTCCGTGCGCCCGTCCGTCTGCGTGAGGGCGGTGACGCGCACGCCGTCCCGCACCTCGATGCGGTCGTCGGCGACCACGCGGGCGGCGAGCGTGCGCAGCAGGCGCCGGCCCGTCGCGCTGCCGCCGGCGTGGACGATGCGGCGGACGCTGTGCCCGCCCTCGAGGCCGAGCTCGACGTGGCCCTCCGCGTCGCGGTCGAAGCGCACGCCGAGCTCGACGAGGTCGTCGAAGCGCGCGGGGGCCTCGTTGCAGAGGACCTCGGCGGCGCTGCGGCGGACGAGGCCGCGACCGGCGGACGAGCGTGTCCTCGAGGTGCTGGCCGGCCGAGTCCTCCGGCAGCAGCGCGGCGGCGAGGCCGCCCTGCGCCCAGTAGGACGCGGTCTCGGCGAGGGGGAGCGCGGAGACGAGCGTGACCCGCGCGCCTTCGCGCGAGGCGCACAGCGCCGTGTAGAGGCCGGCCGCGCCGGCGCCCACCACGATGAGATCCGGCATGGCCGTACCGTATCCGCGTGGCCCGGCCCCTCTGGCTCTCGCACGCGTCATCCCTCGCGCACGTCATCCCCGGGCATCCCGAGCGCCCCGAGCGGCTGATCGGCCTCAACGCGGCGATGGAGGCCAACGACTGGTTCGGCTGGGACCGCGCGGAGTCGCCCGCCGCGACCCACGAGCAGCTCGTCGCCGTCCACACGCCGGAGCTGTGCGACATGGTCGAGTCGCTGTGCGGCGCCGGCGGTGGCGCCATCGACGCCGACACCTCCTGCATCCCGGCCACGTGGGAGGCCGCGCCGCACGCCGCGGGCGGCGCCGTCGCGCTGTGCGACGCGCTGACCTCCGGCGCCGTCCCCTACGGCTTCTCCGCGCACCGGCCGCCCGGCCACCACGCCGAGCCCGGCCAGGCGATGGGCTTCTGCTTCTTCGACTCCGTGGCCGTCGGCGCCGCGTGGGCGCTGGCCTCCGGGCGCGCGTCGAACGCGTCCTGATCCTCGACTGGGACGTCCACCACGGCAACGGGACCAACGAGATCTTCCACGCGTCGACAGGACGTGCTGTTCGTGTCCATCCACCAGTCGCCGCTGTATCCGGGGACGGGGCCGGCGTCGGACGTCGGCAGCGGCGCGGGCGGAGGGCTACACGGTCAACCTGCCCGTGCCGCCGGGCACCGGGTGACGCGGGCTACGCGTCGCTCGTCGAGCACGTCGTCGTGCCGCTCACCCGGTCCTTCGCGCCGGACCTGGTGCTCGTGTCGGCCGGCTTCGACGCCCACATGCTCGACCCCCTGGCGTCCTGCCGGGTGACGGAGGCCGGGTTCGTGGCGATGACGGCGTCGCTGCGGCGCGGTGTGCGCCGAGCTCGGCGTCCCGCTCGGGTTCGTGCTCGAGGGCGGCTACTCCGTGGAGGCGCTGGCGCGACTCCGTGTGCGCGATGCTGCCGGTGCTCGACGGCGCCCGTGGCCGCGCCGGAGCGTCGGCGCGGGACGGGCTGGCGGACGCGGCCGTCGCGGCGGCTGGCGCCCTACTGGCTGGCGCTCACTTCGGCGTGACTTCCTTGGCGTAGGCGCCGGGCGCGTGGTCTCGGCGTCCTCCGCGGCGTCCTGCGCCTCCTTGAGCGTGTCGTACTGACCGGAGAAGACGACGTAGTAGCCGCTGCGCAGGCTGGAGAACTTGCTCGGACTTGAGGATGCCGACGTCCGGGAGCGAGTTGACGGTCTGCGCCTTGGACTTCGCGGACGCGTACGAGGTCTCGCTGAAGAGGATCACCGTGAAGGCGCTCCTCGCCGTCGGGCCAGTTCGGGATGCCGGCCGTGGAGGGCGTGGTGGTGGGGAAGGGGGTCGGGGTGTCCGCGGCCTCGACGGGGCCGGTGACGCCGCTCGGGCCGGTGACGCCGGAGGGCCCCGTGACGCCGGTGGGGGCGACACCGGTCGGGCCGGTCGGCGGCACGACGGTGGCGGTGGTCGCGGGCTTGTTGGCCACCTTGTCCGCCTCGCCGGAGAGGGCGAGGAAGGCGACACGAGGCCGGCGGCGGCGAGCAGCAGCACGGCGGCGACGATGGCGATCGGGGTGCGCCAGCCGGACGCGGCGGCGACCTCCGTGTTGACGGCGGCGCCGCAGTTCAGGCACCAGTCCTGGTCCGCGTGCGACGGGCGCGCCGCAGGTCGGGCAGGCGGTGCTCGGTGCCGCCCCGGGCGGGGGTGGCGGCGGCGGCGGAGGCGGGGGAGGCGGCGGGATGTCGCTCATGCGGCGGGCGGCGGAGGTGGTGGCGGCGGCGGGGTGAGCGGCGGCGGCGGGAGCTGGATGGCGGTGCTCTCGATGTGCCCGAGCCCCTGGCTTCCCAGCGCCTCGGGGGGTCGGCGCGCGCCGGGGGCGACGGGCGTCCCGCAGGCCCAGCAGAAGCGCGCCTCGCTGCCGAACAGCTCGCCGCAGTTCGGGCACGTCCCGCTGATGCCGGGCTCGCGGACGACGAGGCCGCGGCGGTCGTCCAGCAGGCTCTCGAGGTCGCGCAGCTCGGCGTCGACGGACCGCAGGCGGGTCAGCTTGCCGTCCATGACGGGGCGCAGGGAGGAGTCGTCGTCGCGCCCGGCCCGGTGGATCTCGAACAGCATCCCGCCGAGGTCGCGCAGCAGCACCTCGCGGACGCTGCGCAGGTGGCGCAGGCGGCGGCGGAGCTTGCCGCGGCGGCGGGTGGTGGGGACGGGGCCGACGAGCTTGTCGAGGTCCGTGCCGGCCGGGATGTCGAGGCCGGCGCCGATGACGGTCGCCTGGACGTCGGGCGCGGCCGGAGCGGGTGCGGGATCTTCGGTCTTCGGCCGCCGCCGGAAGCGGCGCTTCTTCGGCGGCGCCTCGTGCACCGCGGTCGCCTCGTCGTCGGCGACCGGGATCTGCGCCGTCGGGTCCTCGCCGCCCGCGATGGGGGCGTCGGCGTCCGCCGGCTGGTTGTCGTCGAAGGTTCCGCTCATGCCAGAAGTGGGGCGGTTGCCCCCCACCGAGAACGGGTCAGGGTAGGCCGTAGTTCCTAAGTTGCCAGCTACATCCCGCCACGCGGCGACCACCCGGTCGGCCATGCGGTCGGCGGAGAACAGCTCGGCGCGCGCACGTCCGTCGACCCGCGGGTCGGGGTCGGCCAGGATCGGCGCGAGGGCCTGCTTCCAGGCGGTCGCGTCCCACGCCAGGCAGTGCGCGCCGGCGATGCCGCCGAGGGCGACGGGGTGGATGCCGACAGGCGTCCCCAGGGCCGGGACGCCACAGGCCAGCGCCTCGATGACCGCCAGGCCGAAGCCCTCGTCGATGGACGGCACGAGCACCGCGTTGGCGGCGTTGATCCAGTACGGGACCTCCTCGGGCGGGACGCCGCCCATGGTGAGCAGGCGCGTGTTCCCCGCCGCCTCCTGCGCACGCGGGAACGCCTTCAAGGGCCGGCTCGGATCGTGGGGGAAGAGCAGGCACGGCTCGTCGGGGTCGAGGCCGAGGTGGGCCCGCGCCTCCGCGCGCGGGATGGGTCGGAAGCGCGTCGTGTCGATGCCGACGGGCAGGACGGCAACGGGCCGGTCGCCAGGGACGTTCGCGCTGAAGGCGCGGCTGACGGCGGCGGTCAGCGCGACGAACGGCAGCACGGCCCGCGTGATCTGCTTGGACCGCGGGTGGAAGAGGTCGTTGCCGTGCAGGGTGACCACGACCGGGCCCAGGCGCGCGAGCACCGCGGGCCAGGCGGTGAGGCCGAAGTGCGCGTGGACGACGTCGAAGCGCCGGCCTTTGTATCGGCGTCGCAGCGCGCGGACGGCGGTCGCGTAGCCACCGGGCGGGAACGCGAACAGCTCGACCTCCACGTCGTCGCGGCGCTGCAGCGCTTCCACCTGGTCGCGCACGAAGGAGCCGAGCGCCGGCCGCTCGGCGCTCGGGTACATGTTGGTGACGACCAGCGCGCGCATCTCGGCACAGTTTCCCCGCTGCATCGGCACACCTGCGTCTGGATGCGTCACGCGAGTCGGCGGAGCCTTCTCCGCATGGACATCTACACGCTGTTCGGCCGCCTCCACGCCGGCCTGATCAACCTCCGCCGCGAGAGCGGCCAGGGCACCGTCGAGTACGTCGGGCTCATCCTCCTCATGGCCGTCGTGCTCGCCGGCATCATCAAGGCCAGCGGCAGCTTCTCCGACGACCAGGGCGTCGCCAAGGCGGTCGTCGACAAGCTCCAGAAGGCCATCTCGGGCATCAAGGGGGACTGACGGCGTGCGCGACTTTGCCCCACCACGGGCCAACGGGACCGACGAGGTGGGGGAAAAGCGCGCCAGGCGCGACTTTCCTCCACCTCACCGACCCGAACGAACCGCGGCGAGGCAAAAGCGCGCTCCCGGCAACGCCGGAACCCGCCCTCCTTCACCTGCCAATCGGACCCGGCCGGCCCCGCCGCCCACGCACGAACTGAGCGCAGCGGCGCGAGAGCGGGCGCCGTGCCGGCTGCGACACTCCCCCCATGAGCGTCGCCGCCGACCGCCGCCGGCCCATCGGGGTCTTCGACTCCGGGGTCGGAGGGCTCACGGTGCTGCACGAGCTGCTCGTCTCCCTGCCCCACGAGGACTTCCTGTACCTGGGCGACACGGCGCGCTTCCCCTACGGCAACCGCGACCCGCGGCAGCTGCAGGGGTTCGCGGTGCACATCGGGACGGAGCTCGAGCGGCGCGACGCGAAGCTGATCGTCGTCGCCTGCAACTCGGCGACGGCGGCCGCGGGGGAGCTGCTGCAGGAGCGCTTCGCCGAGGTCGACGTGATCACGGTGATCGGGCCCGGAGTCGCAGGCCGCCGCGGTGGCGACCCGCAACGGCCGCGTCGGGCTGCTGGCCACGCCGGCGACCGTGGCGTCCGGCGCCTACGAGCGGGCGCTGGCGGCCGCCGACCCGCACCTGCGGCTCACCGCCGTGCCGTGCGAGCGGCTCGCGCCCATCATCCAGGCGGGCTTCCCCTTCGACGAGGAGGTGGTCGACACGGTGCGCGAGTACTGCCAGCCGCTGCGCGAGGCGCGGGTGGACACGGTGATCCTCGGCTGCACGCACTATCCGCTGATCCGGCCGATGCTCCAGCGCATGCTCGGCCGCGACGTGACGCTGATCACCCCGGGTCAGGCGATCGCGCGGCGGGTCGAGTGCGCGCTGTCGGCGCGCGAGCTGGCCTCGGACGCCGAGGGCGAGGGCACCTACTCCTTCCTGTGCACGGGCGACCCCGCGGAGTTCCGCGCGCTCGGCACGCACTTCCTGCAGCTGCCGCTGGGCCACGTCGAGCACGTCGACGTCCTGGAGGCCGAGACCGTGATGATGGAGGCCGTCAGACCATGACCCGCTCCTACGACCGCGCCCCCGACGCGCTGCGCCCCGTGACCATCGAGGCCGGCTTCGTCCGCACCGCCACCGGCTCCGCGCTGATCTCCTGCGGGGAGACGCGCGTGATCTGCACCGCGTCCGTGCAGGAATCCGTCCCCAAGTGGATGGCCGGCCGCGGCAAGGGCTGGGTGACGGCCGAGTACGGGATGCTCCCCGCCTCCACGGGCGACCGCAAGCAGCGCGACATCACCAAGGGCAAGGCCGACGGGCGCAGCATCGAGATCCAGCGGCTGATCGGCCGCTCCCTGCGCGGCGTGGTGGACTTCAAGGGCCTCGGCGAGCGCACCGTCTACGTCGACTGCGACGTCCTGCAGGCCGACGGCGGCACGCGCTGCGCGTCCATCACCGGCGGCTTCGTCGCGCTCCACCTCGCGCTCAAGCGGCTGGTCGCCGAGGGCAAGCTGAGCCAGGTCCCGCTCACGGGCAGCGTCGCCGCGGTCTCCTGCGGCATCGTCGGCGGCGTCCCGCTGCTCGACCTCGACTACCCGGAGGACTCCTCGGCCGAGGTGGACGCCAACGTCGTCATGACGGGCGACGGCGGCCTCGTGGAGGTGCAGGCGACCGCGGAGCGCACGCCGCTGTCGCGTGCGCACCTCGACGACCTGCTCGCCCTGGCCGAGAGCGGCATCGCGACCCTCCGCGCGGCCCAGGCCGCCGCGGCTGCCTCGGCGTGATCCTCGCCACCCACAACGCGCACAAGCTGCGCGAGTTCGCCCGCCTGCTCGACGGCGTCGCCGTCGACCCGCTGCCGGAGGGCTCGCCCGTGCCGGAGGAGACGGGGGAGACGTTCGCCGCGAACGCGCTGATCAAGGCGCGGGCCGCCCACGCCGCCACGGACCGCGCGGCCATCGCCGACGACTCCGGCATCGGCGCCGAGGTCCTCGACTGGGGCCCGGGCGTGCGCTCCGCGCGCTACGCCGGCGAGCGCGCGACGGACGAGGAGAACCTCGAGAAGCTGATCGCGGAGGTCCCGGCCGGCACGGCGCTGCGGTACACGTGCGTCATCGCCCACGTCGCCGCCGACGGGACGGAGACGCTCTTCGAGGGCACCTGCGACGGCGTGATGGCCGCCGATCGCTCCGGCGAGCGGGGCTTCGGCTACGACCCGGTCTTCGCGCTCGAGGACGGCCGCACGATGGCCGACCTGTCCGACGACGAGAAGGACGCCATCTCCCACCGCGGCCGCGCCGCCCGCGCGCTGCGCGCGTTCCTCGTCAGCGCAGGTTGATCGCGGCGGACAGGCCGACGGCGGCCAGCACCCCCGCGTAGCCGACGTAGCCCTGGATCAACAGGACCAGGGCGGCGACGATGCACAGTCCGGTGGTGGTGAGCCAGGCGAGGCGGGAGAGGTCCACGGGCATATCTTCCCGCATGACCATGACACCAGCGCTCGCACCCGAGCTCGCGGCGGCCTACGTCCACGAGCTGTCGGCCGATGTCCGGGCCGTCGTCGTGCTCGGAAAGGACGGCGCGCACCTCGCCGGACCGGAGGCCCTGGCCGCGCCGGCGCGGGCGCTCGAACCGGGGGTGGTGCGGGTGCCGGAGGGGGTGGTGTGGGTCGCCCGCGGACCGCAGGTGACCGTCGTCGCCGCCGGCCGGCCGACGGCCGTGACGGGGCCGACGGCGCTCGACGTGGCGGCCGCGGCGGGCGCCACGAAGGCGGTTGAGGCACGGGAAAACCCTTCGCCAGAGCTAAAAATGGCCGTCCAGGCGCTGCTCCGGGCGGTCTGAGAGGGCCGGAAAACCCGCTCTTTGCGGGGTCCGTGACGATTTGGCTCTAGAACGCCCTTCGGAACCGTCCGAACCCCCTGTTAGCTTCGCCGACTGCCCAATCACCCGGCACACCGGGAGAAGGAGAGTTCAGAATGTCGAAGCAAGAGTTCGTTGATCAGGTCGCGTCGGATACGGGCCTGTCGAAGAAGGATGCCGGTGCCGCTGTCGATTCCGTGCTCAGCACGATCGAGAGCACGCTGAAGGGTGGTGGCGAGGTCGCCTTCACCGGGTTCGGCAAGTTCCACGTCGCCGAGCGCGGTGCCCGCGAGGGTCGCAACCCCCGCACGGGCGAGACGATGCAGATCGCGGCGACCAAGGTCCCGCGCTTCACCGCCGGCTCCGGTCTCAAGAAGGCCATCAAGTAGGACTGCGTGCACCGGGCCGCGGCGGCACCCTGCCGCCGCGGACCAGCGCACCACCGCATGACCCCGACCCACTTCGGCGACCGTCTCGCCACCACGGTGGCCCAGCGCGAGTCGCAGATCGTCTGCGGACTCGACCCTGATCCCGCCAAGCTCTGGCCGGGCGTCTCCGACGTCGCCGAGCACTGCCGTGCCGTCATCACCGCGACGGCCCCCGCCCTTGTCGCCATCAAGCCGCAGCTCGCCTGCTTCGAGCGCCTCGGCGAGCAGGGCCCGGCCGCGCTCCACGCCGCCGTCGCCACCGCCCACGAGCACGGCCTCCTCGTCATCCTCGACGGCAAGCGCGGCGACGTCCCCGTCACCGCCACCGTCTACGCGGAGGCCCTCCGCCTCGGCGACGCGATCACGGTCAACCCGCTGCTGGGCCGCGACAGCCTCGAGCCCTACGTCGACGGCCCGTCGGCCCCCTTCCTGCTCGTCCGCACCTCCAACCCCGGCGCCGCCGACATCATGGACGCCGAGCTCGCCGAGGGCGGGCGCGTCTGGGAGCGCCTCGCGCGGCTCGCCGACGGGCTGGGCACCCCCGGGCCGGAGTCGGGCCTCAAGGACGTCGGCGCCGTCACGGGCGCCACGGAGCCCGCGCACCTCGCCCGCATGCGCGAGCTGATGCCCGCCACCCCCTTCCTGCTTCCGGGCGTCGGCGCGCAGGGCGGCGACGTGGCCAGCCTCGGCCCGGCCTGGCAGCCCGGGCGCGCGGGCGGTCTCGTGACCGCCTCCCGGTCGATCGTCAACGCCTACGACAGCGCCGGCGGGGACCCGGGCGAGGCCGCGCGTGCGGAGGCCGAGCGCTTGCGCGAGCAAGCGTGGGGCCTGGCCGCCCAGGCCTAGCCTGACCGACGATGCGCCCCGCCCGCCTCCTCGCCCCGGCAGCCCTGGTGGTCGCCGCCATCGCGCTCTTCTCGATCCTCGCCTCCGGCGGATCGGACGACTCGAGCGGCGAGAAGTCGGCGTCCCCGGCCGCCACCGCGACCGCGGAGCCGAAGGCGAAGAAGACACCCAAGCCGAAGGCCTCGCAGGGCGGCACGTACACCGTCAAGGCCGGCGACACGCCCTCGGGCATCGCCGAGAAGCTGAACATCGACGTGGACGACCTGCTGGAGGCCAACCCCGACGCCGATCCGGACGCGCTGACGGTCGGCGACAAGCTCGAGCTCCCCTGATGCGCCGGGCACTCGCCCTGGCCGTCGCGCTGCTGCTCCCGGCGACGGCGAGCGCAGCCGACCGGCCGGTCATCGACGCGCCCGAGGCGATCGTCGTCGACGCCCAGACGGGCGACGTCGCCTTCTCCAAGGACGCCGACGCGCGCCGCCCCATCGCCTCCACGACCAAGCTGATGACGGCGCTGCTGACGCTCGAGCACAAGGGCCTCGGCGACGTGGTGACGGCGCCCCGCTATCGCGGCGCGCCCGCCGAGGTCGTCCTCGGCCTCACCAAGGGCGAGCAGATCAAGGAGGCCGACCTGCTGCGCGCGCTGCTCGTCATCTCCGCCAACGACTCGGCCGTCGCCCTGGCCACCCACATCGCCGGCGACGTCCCGACCTTCGTGAACATGATGAACCGGCGCGCGGAGCAGCTCGGGCTCACCAACACGCACTACGCGAACCCGATCGGCCTCGACGACCCGCAGAACTACTCGAGCGCGCGGGACCTCGCGACGCTGACGCGCAAGCTGCGCCGCTACAAGATCTTCCGCCACACCGTCAACACGAACCAGCTCACGCTGCGGACCGGCGCCCAGCACGGGCTGCTCACCAACCGCAACACGCTGCTCGCCCAGTACCCCTGGGTCGACGGGGTCAAGACGGGCTACACGTCGACCGCCGGCAACGTGCTCGTCGCGTCGGGGACCAAGCGCAACGTCCACCTCATCTCGGTGGTGATCGGCGCGACGACCAAGGACGCGCGCAACGAGCAGTCGATCCGGCTCCTGAAGTTCGGCTTCACGAAGTACCGGCTCTCGCGCGTGGTGGTGCCCGGCCGGCGGATGGCGAGCCTGCCCATCCGCAACCGCCCCGGAGCCGAGCTCCCCGTCGTGGCCGGCGGCACCACCGTGCGCAAGGTCAAGCGCGTCACGGAGGACTTCACCTACGAGCGGCAGCTGCCCAAGGAGGTCGAGGGGCCGATCCGCTACGGCCAGAAGGTCGGGACGCTCATCGTGAAGCTGCGCGGGAAGCGCGTGGCGTCCGCGCCCCTCGTCTCGAGCCTGGAGATCCCGAAGGCGACTTCCGCCCGCCGCACCCAGGACCTCCTGACCCAACCGTGGACGCTGATCGTGATCGGTGTCATCCTCGTCGTCGCCGCGGTGCTGTCCCAGCGCCGCCCCGCCGCGCGCCGGCAGCCGCCGCAGGAGGAACCGGCTTGATCATCACCGTCACCCTGAACGCCGCCATCGACAAGACGATGGAGGTCCCGAACTTCCAGCCGGGCCGTCGCCACCGCACGGTGGACCAGACGACGACCCCGGGCGGCAAGGGCGTCAACATCGCCCGCGTCCTCAAGACGCTGGGGCAGCCCGTGATCGCCACGGGGCTCGCGGGCGGCGCGGCCGGCCTGCGCATCGTCGAGCAGCTCACGGAGATGAGCGTGTTGTCCGACTTCGTCCGCATCCGCGACGAATCGCGCACCAACACGGCGCTCATCGACACGACCACGAGCCAGCAGACGGAGGTCAACGAGCGCGGCCCGCAGGTCACGGAGGCCGAGATCGACCTGTTCGCCGACAAGCTGCTGTACCTGGCCAAGGGCGCGAACCTGTGCGTGTTCGCGGGCTCGCTCCCGCGCGGCGTGGACGTCGAGATCTACGCCCGGCTGATCCGCGAGGTCAAGCGCCTCGGCGTCACCACCATCGTCGACACGGACGGCGACCCGCTGATGCGCGCGGTGCGCGCCGAGCCCGACGTCATCTCCCCGAACGTGCTGGAGGCCGAGGAGCTCGTGGGCTACGAGTTCGCCGGCGACGAGGACCAGGTCCTGGCGGTGCGCGAGATGGTCGACATGGGCGCCCGCGAGGCGATCATGACCGTCCCCAACGGCTGCCTCGCGCAGGTCACGCCCGACGACGGGGGGACACAGCTGCTGCGGGTCACCGTGCCCGACGTCGAGGAGGCGACGGCGACGATCGGCTCCGGCGACGCGTTCCTCGCGGGGTACGTGGCGGCGCGCTACGCGGGGAAGTCCGCGGCGGACTGCCTGGCCTACGGCGTGGCCTGCGGCGCGGAGTCCACCAAGCACCTCGGAGCCGGCGTCGTGGAGCCGGACGCGGTGGGCCGCCTGCTCGGCGACGTGCAGGTCACTCCGGTGGCCGGCGCGGAAGTTTCCTAAGACCCGCATTTTGCGCTGATCGGACGCGTCACAGAGGGCCGATCTCGTCCGATCCGGCGCCTAGGATCAGTGCATGGAAGTAGAGATCGGACGCGGCAAGAAGGCGCGGCGCGCCTACGGATTCGACGACATCGCGATCGTCCCCTCCCGGCGGACACGGGACCCTGATGACGTCGACATCTCGTGGACCCTCGGTCCCTACCGGTTCGACCTCCCGCTGCTCGCCTCGGCGATGGACGGCGTCGTCTCCCCGGAGACGGCGATCGAGCTCGGTCGCCTCGGCGGCCTCGCCGTCCTCAACCTCGAGGGCGTCTTCACGCGCTACGAGGACGCGGACGAGCAGCTGGCCCGCATCGCGCAGCTCCCGAAGGCGGAGGCCACGCGGGAGATGCAGGCGATCTACGAGGAGCCCGTCAAGCCCGAGCTGATCCGCCAGCGCATCGAGGAGATCAAGGCCTCCGGCGCTGTCACCGCCGCGTCGCTGACGCCGCAGAAGGTGCGCCAGTACCACGAGCTGGTGCTGGATGCGGGCCTGGACATCCTGGTCATCCAGGGCACGGTCGTCTCCGCCGAGCACGTCTCCCAGGACCCGAGCCGCCCGCCGCTGAACCTCAAGGAGTTCATCGCCGAGCTGCCCGTCCCGGTCGTCGTCGGCGGCTGCGCGAGCTACCACACGGGCCTGCACCTGATGCGCACGGGCGCGGCCGGCGTGCTCGTCGGCGTCGGTCCCGGCGCGGCCTGCACCACCCGCGGCGTGCTGGGCATCGGCGTCCCGCAGGCGACGGCCATCGCCGACGTCGCGGCCGCCCGCTCGCAGAACATGCTCGAGACGGGCGAGTACGTCCGCGTCATCGCCGACGGCGGCATGCGCAACGGCGGCGACATCTCCAAGGCGATCGCCTGCGGTGCCGACGCGGTGATGATCGGCTCCCCGCTGGCGCGCGCCTACGAGGCGCCCGGCCACGGCTACCACTGGGGCATGGCCACGTTCCACCCGACGCTCCCGCGCGGCGCGCGCGTGCAGACGGTCCAGAACGGGTCGCTCGAGGAGATCATCACGGGCCCCGCGCACGAGAACGACGGCACGTTCAACCTGATGGGCGGCCTGCGCACCTCCATGGCGACGTGCGGCTACCGCGACATCGCGGAGTTCAACCGGGCGGAGCTCATGATCGCCCCCGCGCTGCAGTCGGAGGGCAAGCACCTCCAGCGCGACCAGCAGGTCGGCATGGCCAACAAGGCAGTGGCACGCGAGGCGCCGGAGAAGGCGCTCGCTTGAGCGACGTCACCAGCCTGGGGCATGGCAGCGGCGTCGCCGCTGACCAGCCGGTCGAGGAGCTCGCGCTCGAACGCGAGCGTCGCGCACGACGAGGTCGTCGTCCTCGACTACGGCGGGCAGTACTCGCAGCTGATCGCGCGCCGCGTGCGCGAGTGCGGCGTCTTCAGCGAGCTGCTGCCCCACCACGTCGGCGTGGAGGAGGTCCGCAAGCGCAAGCCCAAGGGCCTGATCCTCTCCGGCGGGCCCGCGTCCGTGTACGCGGACAACGCCCCGGCGCTGGACCCGGCGCTGCTCGAGCTCGGGATCCCCGTGCTGGGCATCTGCTACGGCATGCAGGCCCTCGTCCAGACCCTCGGCGGCAAGGTCGAGGGCGCGGAGGTCGGCGAGTTCGGCCGCTCCAAGCTCACCGTCTCCGAGACCGGCCGGCTGCTGGCCGGCACGCCGGACGACCAGCAGTGCTGGATGAGCCACCGCGACACCGTGTACGAGGCGCCGCCCGGCTTCACCGCGCTGGCCAGCTCGACGGAGTCGCCCGTCGCCGCGATGGAGGACCCCGAGCGCGGGATCTACGGCATCCAGTACCACCCGGAGGTCGTCCACACGCCCTACGGCCAGCAGGTGCTGACGACGTTCCTGGAGGACATCTGCGGCTCCGACCGCTCGTGGTCGCCCGAGTCGATCATCGAGGAGCAGGTCAAGCGCATCCGCGCGCAGGTCGGCGACGCGGGCGTCATCTGCGGCCTGTCCGGCGGGGTGGACTCGTCCGTCGCCGCGCTGCTCGTCCACAAGGCGATCGGCGACCAGCTGACGTGCGTCTTCGTCGACCACGGCCTGATGCGCCACAACGAGGGCGAGCAGGTCATCACCGCCTTCCGCGACGTCTTCAAGGTCCCGCTCGTCGCCGTCGACGCCGAGGACCGCTTCCTCAAGCGCCTGGCCGGCCTGAGCGATCCCGAGCTCAAGCGCAAGGCGATCGGCGCGGAGTTCATCCGCGTCTTCGAGGACGAGGCAGCCAAGCTCGACGACGCGAAGTTCCTCGTCCAGGGCACGCTCTACTCCGACGTCATCGAGTCCGGCGGCGGCACCGGCGCGGCGACCATCAAGTCCCACCACAACGTCGGCGGCCTGCCCGACGACCTCGAGTTCGACCTCGTCGAGCCGCTGCGCGCGCTGTTCAAGGACGAGGTCCGCGCCGTCGGCGCCGAGCTCGGCCTGCCCGAGCGCCTCGTCTGGCGCCAGCCGTTCCCCGGTCCGGGCCTGGCCATCCGCATCGTCGGCGGCGAGGCGACCAAGGAGCGCCTGGACACGCTGCGCGCCTGCGACGCGATCCTCCAGGACGAGATCCGCAAGGCCGGCCTGTACCGCGAGCTGTGGCAGTCCTTCTGCGTGCTGCCCGACATCCGCACGGTCGGCGTCCAGGGCGACGAGCGCACCTACGGCTACGTCGTCGCCATCCGCGCGGTGACGTCCGACGACGCCATGACCGCCGACTGGGCGCGCCTCCCGTACGACCTGCTGGAGCAGATCGCCTCCCGGATGATCAACGAGGTCCGCGAGGTGAACCGGGTCGTGCTCGACATCACGAGCAAGCCCCCCGGCACCATCGAGTGGGAGTGACCTTCGACGACGTCGAGCGGCTCGCCACGAGCCTGCCCGGCGTCGAGGAGAGCACCTCGTACGGGAACCGCTGCTGGAAGGTGAAGGGCGAGGCCTTCGCCACGCACCGCCCGCTGGGCAAGAAGGACCTCAAGGCGCTCGGGGACGGCGCGCCGGCCGGGGATCCGCTGCTGGTCTCGGTCGAGCACCTGGTCGCCAAGGAGGCGCTGATCGCCAACGAGCCGGCTTGCTTCACCACGCCGCACTTCGACGGCTACCCGGCCGTGCTGGTGGACCTCGACCTGGCCACCGCCGCCCTGCTCGACGAAGCTGATCAGGGAGGCCCACCTGATCGCGAGCGACGTCTAGCCTCGTCCCATGCCCGTCGCGCTGCAGCCGGCCACCGTCGAGAACCTCTGGGCGCAGGCCCGGGAGCTGATGGAGCGGGCCGTGCTCGAGGCCGACCACGCCGCTTTGCGCCGCGCGCTGGTCGTCGCCGCGGTCGCCGGATCGGGCAACGACGTCGAGACGTACCGGACGCTGGTGGACGAGCTGGCGCGGGCGTCGGTCAAGCTCGCGTTCGCCGACCCGCAGCCGCTGTTCGACGCCGCGGCCGCCCTCGTCGCCGACGACGACTTCAAGGCGCGCGAGGCGATCGTGCTCGCGCCGACACGGCAGCCGCCCCGGCCTCCGGGTGCCGGAACCCCATACGGGGTACTCAGACCTCGATGAAGAGACTCCTGCTCGCCCTCGCCGGCGCCACCCTCGCCTTCACCGCGCCCGCCGCGGCCAGCGGCCCGAAGCTCACGGTCTCCAAGGCCAAGCTCCGCGCGGCCTACAAGTGCCCCATCAAGGCGAAGGAGTACTCGCTGACCTCGCCGGTGATGTTCGTCACCGGGACGGGCGCGTCGGGCGACCAGGGCTACCTGATCGGCCAGGACGCGTTCGAGGCCGCCGGCCACCCGGTCTGTTACATGAACTTCCCGGACAACACGACGGCCGACATCCAGAAGTCCGTCGAGTACCTCGTGTACGGCCTGCGCCGCCAGTACTCGGAGAGCAACGGCCGCAAGATCGCGATCATCGGCATCAGCCAGGGCGGCCTGCTGCCGCGCTTCGCGCTCACCTACTGGCCCGACCTGCGCGGCAAGGTCAACGACGTGGTCGCCGCCGCCGGCACCCAGCACGGCACGAACGTCTCCCGCAACTGCTCGAAGGCGACCCCCTGCGCGCCGGCCAACTGGCAGCAGCTGCAGGGCTCCAACCTGCTGAAGGCCCTCAACGGCCAGCCGGACGAGACGCCCGGCAACGTCTCGTACACGACCGTCCGCTCGGCCACCGACCAGACCGTGCAGCCGCAGACCGGCCCCAAGCCGACGTCGGCGCTCAAGGGCGCGAGCAACGTCCTCATCCAGGACGTGTGCCCCGGCCGCAAGACGACCCACATCGGGACGGCCGTGGACTCGGTGACCTTCGCGCTCTTCCTCGACGCCATGTCGCACGCGGGCAAGGGCATCAAGGGCGCCGGCTCGGCTTCGCGCCTGCCCGCCGACGTCTGCGACCACCCGTACGGCACCGGCTTCGACGAGGCCAAGACCACCGGCTTCCTGACGGCGGCCGACGCCCTGACGTCGAGCAACGGGGCCGCCGCCCCGAAGGTCACGCGCGAGCCGAAGGTCCGCAAGGTCTTCCGCAAGCGCCGCTGATGCACGAGCGGCGGCTGGCCACCTACCTCAACGACCGTGACGCCATCCTCGTGGCCGGCGGCGAGCTCGCGCAGCGGGCCGCCGCGGCCAACGAGCATCAGCCCTACGGTCCGCCGCTGCGCGCGGTGGCCGGTGCGCTGGCCGAGGACCGTGAGCTCCTGAAGGCGATCATGGCCGCCCACGACGTCGCGCCCGACCGCGTCAAGACGACGTTCGCCTGGGTGGGGGAGAAGCTCGGCCGCCTCAAGCCCAACGACCAGCTGGCCGGCTATTCGCCGCTGTCGCGCGTCGTGGAGCTCGACGGGCTCACCGCGATCGTCACCACCCTCGAGTCGACCTGGGCGGCGCTGCCGTCCGTCATCGACTCGCACGGCCCGGAGCTCGACCACGCGCAGAAGCGCGCCCGCGCCTCGCTGGACCAGCTGGCGACGCTGCGGCCCGACGCGCTCAGGGAGGCCCTGCTCTAATTAGGAGAGGGCGTCCCAGGCCTTCAGATCCGCGAACGGATCGAAGGGGGAACCGCCCGTGTACCAGCCCGGCGCGCCCCACTCCTCGAAGTGGAGGTGGCAGCCCTGGGCGTCGCCCGTGTCGCCGACGAAGCCGATCGGGTCGCCCGTGTGGACGCGGGCGCCCTTGGGCGGCAGCGCCACGTCACGGAGGTGGGCGTACATCGTGTCCGTGCCCTCGCCGGCGTTGTCGATGACGAGGTAGTTGCCGGCGTTGCCCTGGAACTTGTTGATCTTGACCGTCCCGCCGCGGGCGGCCACGAGCGGCGTGCCGCACTTGGCGAAGACGTCCTGACCCTGGTGCGAGTGGCCGGAGCGACCGGCGCCGAAGCGGCCCGCGCCCTCGCCGTAGGAGTGCTTGCCGCGGATGGGGAACTGGTGGCCGAGGAGGACGAAGGTGTCCGGCGGCTCGGCGGCCTGCGCGGTGGTGGCCTTGGCCCCGTCCGTCCCGACCGCGGACACGACGAACGCGTACCGGCCCTGCGCCTTGCCCGCCCAGGCGACGGCCTGGTCCTCGCCCGGCTCGACCGTCCCCTGCTCGATCGTGTCGACGATCGCCTTCGTGCCGACGTTGATGACGTTCACCGTGACGGCGGCCGGCTTGGACGTCTGCAGGCGGTAGGACAGCGTCGGGCGCCGGGTGCCGTCCACGAACGCCTTGCGGCCCTTGAGGGCGGTGGCGATCGGCCCGCTGGTGCGCTCGGGCGTGGCCGCCTCGAGGACCTGGAGGACGGGGGAGGGGGCCGAGGCGCGACCCATGCCGTCCGTGGCGGTGACCGGCCCGCTGATGGTGCCCGCGGGGACGACGGCGACGACGCGCTTGGCCGAGACCGACTTCGGCACGGCGGCCGCGTCGACGGAGAAGGTGAGCGCGGTCACGCCCGCGAGGTCCTTGCCCTTGAGGAGGACCTGCGACCCCGCGCGGGCCGCGCCGCCGGCGCACTTCGTCCTGCACTTCACGGAGGTGATGGTGGGCGGCGGCTCGGAGGACGCGCCGCCCGCGCCCGCGGAGGCGGTGGCCGGGCAACCGAGCAGGCAGAGGCAGAGGAGAGCGGTACGCGAGCGCATATGTGGATCGGTGCGCGCCTACGGGGTTAGCTGACGGGCTCGGGCGTCTTCTCCCTATCAGGCGGCAGTGCCTGGATTCGCCCCGGACAACTCGGTTCCCCCGTTCCGTGTTCCCACGGACTCGGCGAGCGGTCGGAAGACTATCCATAACCCGGACGGAACGGCGCCGACAAATGGCCGCGGAGGGTCCGCTAGGATGGGCCGTCGCCTGGGAGTGATCCCGGGCGTTTCTACGCCTAGCTATGAAGACCTACGTCGCCACCCCCAACGACCGAGAGCGCAACTGGCTCATCGTCGACGCCAACGGCCAGAACCTCGGCCGTCTCTCCACGCAGCTCGCCACGCTGTTGCGCGGCAAGAACAAGCCGGAGTACACGCCGCACTGCGACGTCGGGGACTTCGTGGTCGTCATCAACGCCGAGAAGATCTCGGTGACGGGCAAGAAGCGCGAGGAGAAGCGCTACTACCGCCATTCGGGGTACCCGGGCGGGATCAAGAGCCGCACCCTCAACGAGATGCTGGACCGGCGTCCCGAGGAGGTCATCCGCATCGCGGTCAAGGGCATGCTGCCCCGCAACCGCCTCGCGCGCAAGCAGATCAACAAGCTGAAGGTCTACGCCGGGCCCGAGCATCCCCATGCCGCCCAGCAGCCGACCCCGATCGAGATCGAGACGCGATGAGCGACGACGACATCCAGAAGGGCTCCGAGCAGGGCGAGGTCGACGAGCCGCAGGAGATCGCGGCCGAGGCCTCCGTCGGCGATCAGGAGCAGCCGACCGAGCGCCAGCAGGAGCGCGAGCAGGCCATCGTCGACGAGCCCGTCGCCGAGTCCGAGCAGCGCCTCGCCGAGGCCACGGAGGCCACGCAGGAAGGTTCCCCCTCGCGCAACGACGAGGAAGAGGACGACGTCGCTGACGAGACGCCCCGCGTCAAGCCGGAGATCCCCGGCATGGACCTCGAGCCCGACTTCGCCCCCGAGGGCGAGCGGCCGATCTCCTACTCGGAGGACGAGGACCCCGACGGCGAGTCCGACGCGGAGGCCGAGGAGGAGGACGTCTTCTCCCAGCCGATCGCCGACGCGTCGATCGACCTGGGCGCCGACGCCCGCTACCGGGCCACCGGCAAGCGCAAGACGGCCGTCGCCCGCGTGATCCTCAAGCCCGGCACCGGCGCCTACACGATCAACGGCCGCACGCTGGACCAGTACTTCCCGCGCGTCACCCTGCAGCGCACGATCCGGCAGCCGCTGGAGACCGTGGGCTACGAGGACCGGATGGACGTCATCGCGTCCATGCACGGCGGCGGTGTCTCGGCTCAGGCCGGCGCACTGCGCCACGGCGTCTCGCGCGCACTGCTCGAGGCCGACCCGAACCTGCGGTCGGAGCTCAAGCGCCGCGGCTTCCTGACGCGCGACGCGCGCGCCAAGGAGCGCAAGAAGGCCGGGCTCAAGAAGGCCCGCAAGAAGCCGCAGTTCTCGAAGCGCTAGTCGCAGCGCTTGGGGGCCGCCCGCAAGCTGTTCGGGACGGATGGGGTCCGCGGTGTCGCGGGTTCCTTCCTGTCCGCTGACCTCGCCCTCTCGCTCGCGCGGGCGGCGACGTCACGCCTGGACGACCCTGCGCGCGGCGTGCTCGTCATCCGCGACACGCGCGAGTCGGGCCCCATGCTGGAGTCCGCCGTCGCGGCCGGCATCGCCGCCGCGGGTGGCCGCGCCCTGCTCGGCGGCGTGCTGCCGACGCCGGGGGCGCCGCTCCTCATCCAGCGCTACGGCCTGGCCGGCGCCGTCGTCATCTCCGCGTCCCACAACCCGTACGCCGACAACGGCATCAAGTTCTTCGGGGGCGACGCCTTCAAGCTCTCCGACGACGTGGAGGCGGCCATCGAAGCGGCCCTCGACGAGCGCGGGCCGGCCGAGATGGGCACCGTCGAGCCCCTGCACGGGGCGCTGGAGGACTACCTGCGCGCGCTGCACGAGCGCTTCGCCGGCCTCGACCTGTCCGGCCGCCGCATCGCGCTCGACTGCGCCAACGGCGCCGCCCACCGCGCCGCGCCCGAGATCTTCCGCCGGCTCGGCGCCGAGGTGACCGTCCTCGCCGATCAGCCCGACGGGCGCAACATCAACGCCGGTTGCGGCTCGACGCACCTCGAGGGGCTCGTCGAGCTCATGCGCGGGGGAGACCACGACGCGGGCTTCGCCCTCGACGGGGACGCCGACCGGGTGCTCGCGGTCGACCGCAACGGGGTCGTCGTCGACGGCGACGAGATCATCGCGCTCGCCGCCACCGCCCGGCAGGCGCCGGGCGTCGCCGTGACGGTGATGACCAACTACGGCTTCCACACCGCCATGGAGGGCGCCGGCATCGAGGTGCGGACGACCAACGTCGGCGACCGCTACGTGCTGCAGGCCCTGCGCGAGACCGGCTGGGCGCTCGGGGGCGAGCAGTCCGGCCACGTCATCGACATGGACTTCGTGCCGTCGGGAGACGGGACGGCCGCCGCGCTGCTGACGCTCGAGGCGCTCGGCACCACCGACCTCGCCGACCGCCACGCGATGGAGAAGCTGCCCCAGACGCTCGTCAACGTCCGCGTCCCCGACCGCGCCGCCTTCGCCGGCGCGGAGGACGTGCAGGCGCTGATCGCCACCGAGCACGCCGCCTCGAGGGCCGCGGCCGCGTGCTCGTCCGCCCCTCCGGCACCGAGCCCCTCGTCCGCGTGATGGTCGAGGCGCCCACCGCCGACGAGGCCGCCGACGTGTCCAGGCGCATAGTGGACGCAGTGAACGCCGCTCTAAACTGAGCGTCCGCCCCGGCCAAGGAGGTCCCCATGTGCGGCATCGTTGGATACGTCGGCTACCAGCCGGCGCAGGACATCCTCATGGGTGGCCTGGAGAAGCTCGAATACCGCGGCTACGACTCCGCCGGCATCTCCGTGCTCGCCGAGGACGGCGAGCTGCATGCCGTGCGCGCGGTCGGCAACCTGAGCTTCCTGCGCGAGGCGATCGAGCAGACGGTGCCGTCCTCCCCTGACTCTGTGGCCACCGCGGAGCGCACGATCGGCATCGGCCACACCCGCTGGGCGACCCACGGCCGGGTGACGGAGGAGAACGCGCACCCGCACTACGACGACGACAACCGCGTGCACGTGGTGGTCAACGGGATCGTCGAGAACTACCTCGAGCTCAAGCAGCGCCTGATGGCCGACGGCGCGAACTTCTCCTCCGAGACCGACGTGGAGGTCATCGCCCACCTCGTCTCGCGCGAGATGGAGCAGGGCGACGGCCTGGTCGCCGCCACGCTGCGCGCCTACGGGCAGCTCGAGGGCCACTACGCCTTCGTGGTCGCCTCCGCCGACGAGCCCGACGTGCTGGTCGGCGCCCGCCGCGAGTGCCCGCTGATCGTCGGCCGCGGCGAGGGCGAGCAGTTCGTCGCCTCGGGCATCCCCGCCTTCCTGGAGCACACGCGCGAGGTGCTGATCGTCGAGAACGACGAGCTCGTGGTCGTCACCGCCGAGGGCGTGACGCTGCTCACCCCGGCCGGCGACGAGATCGAGCGCGCCTCGGAGACCGTCGAGTGGGACGAGCAGCAGGCCAAGAAGGACGGCTACGAGACCTACATGCTCAAGGAGATCCACGAGCAGGCGGACGCCGTCGCCGAGACCATCGCCGACCGCACGGTGCGCGCCGACGGCGTCGACCTCTACCTGGGCGAGACGATCACCGACGACGTGCTGCGCGAGGCGCGCCGGATCGTCATCGTCGCCTGCGGCACCTCGTACCACGCGGGCCTGATCGGCCGCTACGCCATCGAGGAATGGGCGCGCGTCGGGGTGGAGATGGACGTCGCGTCCGAATACCGCTACCGCAACCCGGTGGTCGGGCCGGGCGACCTCGTCATCGGCATCACCCAGTCGGGGGAGACCGCCGACACGCTGGCCGCGATGCGCCTGGCCCGCGAGCGCGGCGCGACCGTGCTCGCGCTCACGAACATCATGGGCTCGCAGGCCACGCGCGATGCCGACGGCGTCCTCTACACGCGGGCCGGCCTCGAGATCGGCGTGGCGGCGACCAAGTCCTTCATCGCCCAGGTCGCGGCGATGTACCTCCTCGCGCTGCGCCTCGCGGAGGTGCGGGGGACGCTCGACACGGCGGAGCGGACGCGCCTCGTCTCCGAGCTCAAGCACATCCCGCACCACATCGAGACGATGCTCGCCTCCCACGACGACGCCATCGAGCGCGCGGCGAACGCGCACTTCGCCGACGAGTTCTTCCTCTACCTGGGGCGCCACGTCGGGCTGCCGGTCGCGCTCGAGGGTGCGCTCAAGCTCAAGGAGATCTCCTACATCGCCACGGACGCCTACGCGGCCGGCGAGATGAAGCACGGCCCGATCGCGCTGCTCACGGAGGCGACGCCCGTCGTCGTCGTGGCGACGGAATCGCCCGTGCGGGCGAAGGTCGTCTCCAACATGCAGGAGGTGCGGGCACGCGGTGCGCACGTCATCGCCGTCGCCACGGAGGGGGACCTGACGATCGGCGAGCACGCCGAGGAGGTCCTGCACGTCCCCGCGACGGACTGGATCCTGCAGCCGCTGCTGGCCGTCATCCCGCTGCAGGTGCTGGCCTACAAGATCGCGCGCCGCCGCGGCCTGAACGTCGACCAGCCGCGCAACCTCGCCAAGACCGTCACCGTCGAGTAGTCAGCACGTGCGCGTGCCGTGCACGCGCACGGTCGCGTGCGCGAGCGTGCGCCCGCCGCGGCGCACCGCGAGCCGGTAGGTCCCGCCGGGGAAGTCGCCGCCGAAGGTGACGGCGGTGCGGCGCCGCAGCCGCACGGCGCGGTGGCGCGTCGCCTCGCCGGGGACCTGCAGGCGGACGCGCACGCGGCGGTTCGCCACGGTCGCGCGCAGGTGCGCGGTGAGCGCGGTGATGGGGATCGCCTGGCACAGCGGCAGCGTCGCGCCCGGCCGTGCGCGGACGACCGTCTGGTTGACCCGCAAAGCGGACCATTCGTGAACGGACACCATCACGCCCACAAGCGTACGTCGCGAGGTTTAGGGTGGGGCCATGCACCGTCTCCCCATCGCCCTGCTCGCCGCGGGTGCGGCCGCCGCCGCGTTGCCCGCCGTCGTGCCGGCCGCGGCTTCTGCGAAGAAGAAGAAGACCGTCACCGTCTGTCGGCGCGGCTGTGAGGCCTCGACCATCCAGAAGGCCGTCGACAAGGTGGCCAAGGGCGGCACGGTGAAGGTCAAGCCCGGCAAGTACGTCGAGGGCGTCGTGGTCAAGGGCCACAAGAAGGACGGCATCAAGATCGTCGGCACCAAGAGCGACGCGAAGAAGACGATCCTCGAGGGCAAGGGCGCGAAGACGGACGGCAACCCGGCCCAGAACGGCGTCTTCGTCGACGGTGCGAACAACGTCACCATGAAGAACCTGACGGCCCGCAACTACCCGGCCAACGGCTTCTTCGTCCGCAACTGCGACGGCTACCTGATGGACAACGTCATCGCCGCGTTCAACCGCGCGTACGGCCTCTACGCCTTCAACTGCAAGGGCGGCCGGATGACCAAGTCGACGGGCTACGGCCACGGCGACTCCGCGTTCTACGTGGGCCAGACGCCCCCGCAGGACAAGCCCAAGACGACGCGCCTGGATCACCTCGAAGGCCTACGAGAACGTCCTCGGCTACTCCGGCACGAACTCCAAGTACATCGACATCAGCGCGTCCGAGTTCTACAACAACGGCGCCGGCATCGTGCCCAACACGCTCGAGTCGGAGAAGTACGCGCCGTCCAGCAGCGGCGTCATCCACGACAACCTCGTCTACTGGAACAACTTCAACTACTTCAAGGCCGACTCGAAGGTCAAGCCGCTCCCGGCAGCCACGGGCGGCTTCAACTACCCGACCGGCGTCGGCGTCGTCCTCTTCGGCGTCACGGACTGGGTCGTGCGCAGCAACGACATCTTCGGGAACTTCAAGTGGGGCGTGTTCAACGTCTCCGACCCCGGCTTCGCACCCGCGACCAACATGAACAACTCCATCTCCGGCAACAGCATGGGCGCGCCGAACAAGGACCTCAACGGCGTGGACTTCATGACGGAGGGCTCCGGCTCGGGCAACTGCTGGTTCGACAACGGCGCCGACGCGACGTTCGATCCGGGCTCCCAGCCCAACGAGCAGCTGTACCCCGCCTGCGAGCCCAAGCCGGCGAACGGCCTCGACGGCCAGCAGCTCGGTGAGATCGCCGGCTACCTGACCCAGAAGGAGGGCCAGGAGGACTCGTGGGTCAAGCACGCCCACCCGGCGCGCGACGGCCGCACGCCGATCGACGGGCAGACCGCTCGATGAAGAAGGTCGGTCTGGCGCTGGTCCTGTCCGTCTCCGGTGCCGCCCTCTTCACGGGCGGCCCGGCCGACGGCGCGACCAAGCTGAAGCTCAAGAAGGTCCAGATGTTCGACAACTACTACTCGCCGGCGAAGCTGACCGTGAAGGTCGGCCAGCCGGTGCAGTGGGTGTGGCCCGCCGACGTCGGCGACAGCCATGACGTCAAGACCAAGTCGGTGCCCAAGGGCGCGAAGAAGTTCGCGTCGCCGCCGTTCGCCGCCGCCGCCAAGTGGCCGCGGCCGCCGATGAAGTTCAAGAAGGCGGGCACCTACAAGCTGTTCTGCACCTTCCACGAGACCGAGATGACGATGACCATCACGGTCAAGAAGTGAAGGCCGACCGCCGCACGTTCTTCAGTGCCGGCGGTGCGGCCTTCCTGTGCACCGTGGCCGGCCCGGACGTCCTGACGAGCAAGGACGAGGCCGACCTCGGTGCGCTGGGGGCGAAGGTCAAGGAGCCGCCGTCGCTGCGCGCCGCGTCGACCCGCCAGGCCGCCGAGCCGACGCCGGCGCCGGGCGGCCAGCGGCGCGAGGTGTGGCTGCAGGCCGAGCGCGCGCCCTGGACCATCGTGCCCACGAAGCGCGACGAGATGATGGACGAGAAGGTGAAGGGCAGGACGAAGTTCACCGCCTTCGTGTACCGGCTCTACACGCAGGACTGGGCGCAGCCGATCGGCCCGCCGTCCATGCCCGGCCCGGTGCTCGAGGCGGAGGTCGGCGACACGCTGGTCGTCAACTTCCGCAACAAGACGAACGCGCCCGTCACCGTCCACCCGCACGGCGTCTTCTACACGGAGGACATGGACGGCGCCTACAAGGGCAAGTACACGCAGCCGGGCGGCTTCGTGAAGCCGGGCAAGACGTTCCGCTACGTGTGGGACTGCCGCGAGGGGACGGAGGGCGTGTGGCCCTACCACGACCACGGCCCGCTGGATCCGCTGCCGCTCTACAAGGGGCTGTTCGGGATCATCCACGTGCGGCCGAAGGGGGCGCCGCGGCCCGACGTCGACCACTACATCGTCATGCACTCGCTGATCCCGTCGGCGACGGGGCTCGCGCGTCCGTACCAGTGCATCAACGGGCACGCCTTCGCCGGCAACACGCCGACGCTGCGCTCGAAGGTCGGCCAGCGCGTCGCGCAGCATGTCTTCGGGATGAGCAACGACTTCCACACCTACCACCTGCACGGGCACCGCTGGACGGACGCCGACGGCACGGTGATCGACAACGTGACGATCGGCCCGGCCGACTCGTACTCGCTCGAGTTCACGGAGGACAACCCGGGGCGCTGGTTCTACCACTGCCACGTGTTCAGCCACCTCCACGAAGGGATGAACGGGTGGTACATCGTCGATCCGTGATCGCGGCCGCGCTGGCGGCGCTCGCGCTGCCGGCGTCCGCCTCGGCCGCGTCCCGCAAGATCGGCATCGGCGACTTCCAGTGGTCGCTCGGCGAGGTGCACGTCGACCGCGGCGACTCCGTCACCTGGTACTGGATCGGCCCGGACACGCAGCACTCCGTCACGGGGCTGTCCGACAACGCCCTGGCGCTGGACTCCGACCCCGGCAACGGGGCGCCCGACCACGCCCCGGGCGACCGCTTCGCGCTGACCTTCGACCAGCCGGGGACCTACGCGTTCCACTGCAAGCTCCACGCGATCGTGCGCGGCACGGTGGTCGTCGACGACGTGCCGGGGACCGGCGCCCCGAGCAGCGACCCCGATCCGCAGGTCGCCGAGGACGTCACCGCCCCGGAGCTGACGGAGGCGCGCTTCGGCCCCGGCCGCCGCGGAGCTGCGCTACACGCTCGACGAGAACGCACGCATCACCTACGACGTGATGAAGGTCCGCCGCGGCCCTGACCGCCTGATCGAGACGCACCGCTTCCGCGGGCACGTCGGCTGGAACACGTGGGACGTCCAGGCCCGGCGCCGGCTCGCCCCCGGCCGCTACCGCGCGCTGCTGGTCGCCGCGGACGGCGAGAACAACCACTCGCGCGACGTCGCCGTCCCCTTCCGGGTGCGGCCGTGAGCGTCGGCCTCGACCTGCTGGAGATCGACCGCATGGAACAGGCCCTCGAGCGGCGGCCGAAGCTGGCTGAGCGGCTGTTCACGGAGGCCGAGCGCGCCTACGCCGCGGGGCGGGGCCGGCCGGCGCAGCACCTGGCCGCCCGGTTCTGCGCCAAGGAAGCGGTGGCCAAGGCACTGGCGTTGCGGACCTGGGACCCGCTGGACGTCGAGATCGTCGCCGGCGACCCCGCGCCCGCGGTGCGCCTGCATGGCGCGGCGGCGCGGCGGGCAGGGGAGCTGGGCGTGACCGTCGAGGTGTCGCTCACCCACTCCAAGGGGATGGCCGGAGCCGTCGCCGTGCTCGCTCCGTGAGGGCGCTGCTCGACGCCGAGCAGCAGCGGGAGACCGATCGCTGGGCGATCGAGGACCTCGGCATGACCGACCTGATGGACCGCGCCGCCGCCGGGCTTGCGGAGCTGGCCGCGCGCGTCATCCCGGAGGGGCGCATCGTCGTCGCCTGCGGCAAGGGCAACAACGGCGGCGACGGGAGGATCGCGGCCCGGCTGCTGCAGGAGGCGGGGCGCGAGGTCGACGTCCTCGAGGACCCGTTCGACCTCACTCGGCTCGACGGCTGCGCAGGCATCGTCGACGCGTTGCTCGGCACCGGCTTCGAGGGGTCGCCGCGGGCGCCGATCGCCGCCGTCATCGCCGCCGTCAACGCCACGGGCGTCCCGGTCGTCGCCGCGGACATGCCCAGCGGCGTCAACGGATCCACCGGCGAGGTCGCGGGCGAGGCCGTCCGCGCCGTCGCCACCGCCACCTTCCACGCGGGCAAGCCGGGCCTCCACATCCACCCGGGCAAGGCGCACGCCGGCCACGTCGAGGTCGTCGACATCGGCATCCCGCGCGAAGAAGGGGTCAGGCCCTTCTTTCTCATCGAGCCGGACGTGATCGTGGGGCTCCCCGGCCGGGGGGCGGACTCGACGAAGTTCTCCAGCGGGACGGTCGTGGTCGTCGGCGGGTCGCCGGGCCTGACCGGGGCGCCCGCGCTGACCGCCGCCGCGGCGCAGCGGGCCGGCGCCGGCTACGTGACCGTCTGCTCGGACGCCGACGTCCCGCACCGCCCCGTCGAGGTCATGCAGCAGGGCCACGACGGGCTCGATCGCCTGCTCGAGAAGGCGACGGCGGTGGTGCTCGGTCCCGGCCTCGGACGGGACGGCGCCGCGTTCGCGCGTGAGGTCTACGCGCGCGTCGAGGTCCCGCTCGTGCTCGACGCCGACGGCCTGAACGCGTTCGCGGACCACGACTTCCCGGAGCGGTCGGCGCCCACCGTCCTCACCCCGCACGCGGGCGAGCTCGCGCGGCTCGTCGACGGCGACGTGAAGGCGCACCGGCTCGCGTGCGCACGCGCCGGTGCCGAGCGCGCCAGGGCGCTGCTCGTCCTCAAGGGTGACGACACGCTCGTGGTCGAGCCGGGCGGCCGCGTCGCCATCTCCCAAGGCGGTGCGCCGGGCCTGGCCACGGCCGGCACGGGCGACGTGCTCTCCGGCGTCATCGCGGCGCTGCTGGCCCGCGGCGTCGACCCCTGGCGGGCGGCGTGCGCGGGCGTCTTCGCTCACCTGCGGGCGGGGCAGCTCGCCGCGGAGCCGCACGGCCCGGACGGCGTCATCGCCTCCGACGTGATCGGCCGATTGCCTGCGGCGCTAAGCGGGACGTAGGACCTGGGCGATGCTGCCGTCGGTGAAGACGGTGGCGCCGACGAGCGCGAAGCGCTGCGGCTCCGGCAGGCCGTGCATGAGCGGGATCCCCCGGCCCAGGGCGACGGGATGGACCGTCAGCCGCAGCTCGTCGGCGAGGCGCTCGCGGATCAGGCTCCGCCCGAACGCGCCGCCGCCGAAGACGATGATGTCCCCGTCGGCCTCGGCCTTCATCCGCGGGACCTCCTCGGCGAGCGGCGCGGCGGTGATGCGGGTGTTCTCCCAGTCGACGTGATCGAGGCTGGAGGAGAAGATGACCTTCGGCAGCGCGTTGATCCGGCTCGCCATCGGGCTTTCCGAGCCCGACCAGGCGGGGGCCATCTGCACGCAGGCTGCGCGCCCCATCGCGATCATCCCGGCCTGCGCGAGCATCTCCAGGTTCGCCTGATGCCGTGCCGCGCCCTGGTCGTCCTCGGGCGACAGCCAGTCGATGTTCCCGTCCTCGTGGGCGACGAAGCCGTCGAGCGACGTGGAGATGTGCAGGATGAGCCGGCTCATGCCGTGACCCGGTAGCGCAGGTGGGTGACGTCGGGCGCCTCGAGGACGCGGACGGGCTCGAGCGTCCCGGTGACGTCCTCGAAGAGCCGGCGGCCTGCGCCGAGCAGGATGGGGACGAGGTGGATCTCGATCTCGTCGAGGGCGCCCTCGCGCAGGAGCGACTGGGCGAGGGAAGCGCCGTGCACCATGACGTCGCGGTCGCCCGCGGCGGCCTTGGCCTGCGCCATGGCGCTGGCCGGGCCGTCCGTGACGTAGTGGACGTGCTCGGACGCCGGCTCGGCAGGCGGCTCACCGCGTGTGGGCACGAAGATCGGCACGCCGTCGTGATGGTCGCCGCCCCAGTGGCCGGCGATGTCGAACGTGCGCCGTCCGACCACGACCGCGCCCGTCGCCATGAACTCCGCGACGACCTGCCCGCTCACCCCCTCGGGCCGGAAGGCGGGTGGCTCGCCGTGGGACTCGCCGAGCCAGTCGTGCAGCCGCTCGGCGCCGACGCCGGCGCCGAAGCCCTGCTGGGGGTTGTCGTCGGGGCCGGTGATGAAGCCGTCCAGCGACATCGACATGTAGAGGATCGAGCGGGACACGCGTGCTCCCTACTGGTTGGGCCCGAGCTCGCGCTCGAGGCGGTCGAAGGCGTGCGGGACGCCGATGGTGTGCTCGTCGCGCAGGGCGACGGTGGGGAAGCCCGTCTGGCGGAGGGTCATCAGGGTGCCCTCCCCGTGGGGGGCGAAGGTGAACTCCGTGGTGTTCTGGAAGCTGGAGCCGTCCACCCGCGTCTCCGTCGTGCGCATGGCGATCCGGTGCGGCGGCTCGAGCGCGAGGATGTCGTGGCGGTGGTGGTAGAGCTCGTCGGGCGACGGGCCGAAGCTGATCGACCAGGCGCCGCCCACCCGCAGGTCGCACCGGGACTCGACGATCCAGCCCGGGTCGTCCTTGCCGTAGAACGCGCGCTGGCCCTCCGGGGACGTGAAGAGGGCGAAGGCGCGATCGGGCGACACGGCGAGCACACGCTCGTAGCGGAGGTCGAGGCTCACGCGCGCTCCACGAAGTCCTGGAAGCGGTCCATCCGGTCGTCCCATGCCCGGCGGTGGACGTCGATCCAGGCCGCGGCCTCGCCGAGCCCGGTGGGGCCGAGCCGGCAGTGGCGCGAGCGGCCGATCTTCTCCGTGGCGACGAGGTCGGCCCGCTCGAGGATGCTGATGTGCTTCTTGATGCCGTTGAGGGTCAGGTCGTGCGCCTGCGCGAGGTCGGAGATCGTCGCCTCGCTGCGGGCGAGGCGCTCGAGGATGTCGCGCCGCGTCGGGTCCGACAGCGCGAAGAACGTGTGAGAAAGTGCACCGATCGGTGCACCATAGCAACCAGCAGCGGGCGTTAGGCTCACGGGGCGATGAGCCAGACCGTGCGCGACATCATGGATGCCCAGCCCGCGACGGTGACCCCGGAGGCGTCCGTCGAGGACGTCGTGCGGGCGCTGCGCGACCACGAGCTCACCGGCGTCCCCGTCGTCAACGAGGGCGGGCGCTGCGTCGGGATCATCACGGAGAACGACCTGATCATGAGCGGCGACGAGGGCGACCTGCACCTGCCGCACTACATCGAGCTCTTCGGCGGGATCATCTTCCTGGAGTCCATGCACCGGTTCGAGGAACGGCTGCAGCGGGCCACCGCCTCCAAGGCGGCCGACATGATGTCGGAGGACCCCGTGACGATCGAGCCGACGGCGTCCGTCCAGGAGGCCGGCCGGGCGATGTCGCACCACAAGCACAACCGCCTGCCTGTCGTCGAGCACGGCCGGCTGGTGGGCGTGGTCACGCGCGTCGACGTGCTCGACGCCCTCACCCGCGAGGACTGATGCGGCGGGCGGTGGCCCGGATCGACGCGGACGCGATCACGCGCAACTGCGCGCGGCTGCGCGACGTCGCGCAGACGCGGCTGTGCGCGGTGGTCAAGGCCGACGGCTACGGGCACGGCGCCCTGACGGCGGCCCGGGCGGCCCAGCGTGGCGGGGCGGAGTGGCTGGCGGTGGCGACGGCCGAGGAGGCGCGCGCGCTGCGCGGCGGCGGCATCGAAGGACGGATCCTCGTGATGGGCGCCCTGTCGGTCGAGGAGCTGCCGGTCGCGCTCGAGGCCCGCGCGGACGTCGTCGCCTGGCGCGCCGAGTTCCTCGCCCGCGTGCCGGACGGCGTCGGGGTGCACGTCAAGTACGACACGGGCATGGGCCGGCTGGGGACGCGCGACCTCGACGAGGCGGTGGCCGTCGCGCGCGAGGCCGAGGCCCGCGGGCTGCTCATCGGCGCCATGACCCACTTCGCCACGAGCGACGACGACCCGGACTTCGCGCGTGAGCAGCTCGCCGCCTTCCGCCCGTTCCTCGACGCGCTGCCGGACGGCGTCATCGCCCACGCGGCCAACTCCGCCGGCGCGCTGGGCATCCCGGAGAGCCGCCTCGACATGGTGCGCTGCGGCATCGCCACCTACGGCCTGGACCCGTTCCAGGCCGACCCCGCCGACCACGACCTCGCACCGGCGCTGACCCTGGTCACCTACGTCGCCGAGGTCAAGCCGATCGCGCCGGGGCAGTCCGCCGGCTACGGGCGCAAGTACGTGGCCGAGCGCGACACGCTGCTCGCCACGCTGCCCATCGGCTACGCCGACGGCGTCCGCCGCGCCCTGACCAACAACGCCGAGGTGCTCATCGGCGGCCGCCGCCATCCGCTCGTGGGGACGGTGTCGATGGACAACGTGACCGTCGAGGTCGACGCGGGCGTCGCCCGCGGGGACGAGGTCGTGCTGATCGGCGCGCAGGGCGACGAGCGCATCCTCGCCGAGGACTGGGCGCGGCGGCTCGGGACGATCAACTACGAGGTCACCTGTGGGATCTCCGCCCGTGTTCCGCGCGCTTGAGGGCGTGGAGGCGTGGCTGGTCGGCGGGGCCGTCCGGGACCGCCTGCTGGGCCGCGACACCGACGACGTCGACATCGTGCTCGCCGGCGACGCCGAACCGGTGGCGAAGGCCCTGCGGCGCGAGATCGGCGGTGCGGCCTTCCCGCTCGGCGACCGCTACGGCGGCTGGCGGGTCGCCGGCGCCGCGCAGACCGTCGACCTGATCCCGCTCGTCGGCGGCACGCTGGCGTCGGACCTGGCCGCCCGCGACTTCACCGTCAACGCCATGGCGCAGCCGGTCGGCGGCGACGAGGTCATCGATCCCTTCGGCGGCCGGGCCGACCTCGAGGCCCGCCGGCTGCGCGCCGTCGGACCCGCCTCCTTCACGGCCGACCCGCTGCGGGTCCTGCGCCTCGCGCGCTTCGCCGCCGAGCTCGGGCTGACCATCGAGCCGGAGGCGCTGGCCGCGGCGCAGGCCGCCGCGCCCGGCCTGGAGTCCGTCGCCGCCGAGCGCAGCTTCGCCGAGGTCACCCGCATCCTCCTCGCGCCGGCGCCCGGTGACGCCGTGCGCCTGATGGAGCGCACGGGGGCCGCCGCCGTCGTCCTGCCCGAGCTCCTGGCGCTGCGGGGCGTCGAGCAGTCCGTCTACCACGACGCGGACGTCCACGATCACACGCTGGCCGTCGTCGACGCCGTCGCGGAGCTGCAGCGCGCCGAGCCCGAGCCGCGCGTCGACGCGCTGCTGCGCGAGCCGCTCGCCAACGGCCTCGACCGCTGGCAGGCGATGCGCTTCGCCGCGCTGCTCCACGACATCGCCAAGCCCGAGACCTCCGGCGCCCGGGCCGACGGGCGCGGCACCTCCTTCGTCGGCCACGACCGGTTGGGCGCGGACGTGGCCCGCGGGATCCTCCGCCGCCTGCGTGCCGCCGAGCGGCTGGTCGACTACGTCGCCCACCTCACCCTGCACCACCTGCGCCTGGGCTTCCTCGTCCATCACCAGCCGCTCGACCGCCGCGACGTCCACCGCTACCTGCAGGCGACCAGGCCCTATCCGGTCGACGTCACCGTGTTCACCTGCGCCGACCGCCTCGCGACCCGTGGCCGCAACGCGGGCCCGGCCACGGAGGCGCACCTGGCCCTGGCGCGGGAGATGGTCGACCACGCGTTCGTCGAGGCTCCGGCGCCGCTCCTGCGCGGCGACGAGCTGGCGCGCGAGCTGGGCGTCAAGGGACCGCGGATCGGCGCACTGCTCGCCGAGCTGGCCGAGGCGCAGTTCGCCGGCGAGGTGCGCACCCGCGAGGAGGCGCTCGCGTACCTCAGGTCGAGCGGATGACCTCGCGGCAGACGTCGACGGCGGCGGCCACCGTCTCGTAGTCCACGTTCTCCGCGTTGTCGGCCATGGAGTGGTAGTTCGAGGGGAACTTGTACTCGTTGCAGGAGGCGAGGACGGCGGTGCGGAAGCCGGCGCGCATGGCGATCAGGCCGTCCGTGGCGAGGCCGAGGCGCAGCCCGCGGCGGACCGGGTGCCCGGCGCGGTCGGCGCAGGCGGCGAGGAAGTCGCGGTCGGCCTCGTCGTAGTCGGCCATCCGGATCATCCCCTCGCCCTCGATGACCAGCAGCTGCGGGGAGCCGAGCGACTCCAGGCAGATGAACCGCGTGGTGGCGGGGTCCAGGGCGGCGCCGTGGCGGCGGATGAAGCCGCGCATGCCCTCCATGAACGACTCCTCGGAGCCCGTGGAGAGGAAGACGACGCGCAGGCCGTCCGGGAGCTCGAGGTCCTCGGCCAGCGCGAGCTCGGTCGCGACGGCGGTGACGTTGTCGTTGGCGCCGGGGACGACGCGGCGCAGGCCGATGTCGGTGAAGGCGGCGACGCAGCCGGCGGCGATGACGGTCCCGGCCGTCCGCAGCTTGGACGAGCCGAGCAGGCTGCCGAGGGCGACGAGCGCGGGCCCGGCGGCGACGAGCTGCATGACCGGCGGGGAGGTCTCCGACCGCCCGAGCGCCGGGATCGTGTCCATGGGGACCGTGGCGAGCTTGTCCCAGAAGATGAAGCCGCCGTGCGCGGCGTCGTGATGGGCGATGAAGACGAGGGTGCGCGCGGCGTCAGGAGACCCGGCCTCGGCGACGACGTTGTAGGTCGTGCGGCGGGGCAGCAGCCTGCGGACGAGGTGCGGGCCGGCCGAGACATCGTCGACGATGCCCGCGGCGGCCGCGGCGCCGCCGAGGAGGCCGAGGACGCGCGACCCGCTTCGGCCCGCCAGGACCCCGGCCGCGCTGCAGAGCCCCAACGGCCACCAGTACGTGCCGTGCGCAGGCTCCTCCTCGATACGCGCGTCGAGGCCCGTGGCCACGAATCGATCGCGGATCCACTCCGCCGCGCGGCGCTCACCGTCGGAGGCCGACGGGCGCTCCATCGCGGCCAGCGTCGAGACGATCTCCCGGAGCGTGTCCACCATGCGCCCGGAGGCTACCGTTCGCCCCATGGCCGACCCGGACTGCATCTTCTGCAAGATCGTGGCGGGGGAGATCCCGTCGACGAAGGTCCATGAGGACGAGCGCACGGTCGCCTTCATGGACGTCAACCCCGGCGCCCGCGGGCACCTGCTGGTCATCCCGCGCGAGCACGCCGCGGACCTGCACGCCATCTCCGACGAGGACCTCGCCGCCGTCGCCCGGACGGCCCGCGACATGGCCGCGAAGGCCGTCGACCGCCTCGGTGCCGAGGGCGTGAACATCATCCAGAACAACGGCCGCGCGGCCTGGCAGACCGTCTTCCACTACCACGTCCACGTCGTCCCGCGGTGGCAGGGCGACCCCATCGAGCTGCCCTGGACGCCCGCGCCCGGGGACGCCGACGAGATCGCCGCGACGGCGAAGGAGCTGAACGCATGAGCGCAGTGACGGTCGAACGCGACGGGCCGCTGGCGGTCATCACCCACGACGTCCCGCCGGTCAACCTGTGGGACCAAGCGACGATGGACGGCTTCGCCGCCGCCCTGGACGACGTGGAGGCCGATCCGCCGCGCGCGCTGCTCATCCGCGCCAACGGGAAGATCGTCTCCGGCGGCGTCGACGTGAAGCTGTTCGCGGAGGTCGCCGACGGCGCGGCCGGCGGCGAGCTGTGGGAGACGCTGCTCAAGCTGCCCCAGCGCCTCGAGGCGCTGCCCTACCCGACGGTGTTCGCCGCGCACGCGCTGTGCCTGACGGCCTCCTTCGAGATCTCGCTCGCCTGCGACATCCTGCTCGCCTCCGAGAAGGCGAAGTTCGGCCTCGTCGAGCGGGTCGTCGGCCTCACGCCCGAGCATGGGCGGGCCGCAGCGGCTGGTCGAGCGGGCCGGCCCGGCCCGGGCGCGGGAGCTCGTCTACACGGGGGCGACCTACGACGCGGAGACGCTCGCCGGCTGGAACGTCGTCAACCGCGTGCTTCCGGCCGAGGGCTTCGACGACGCCGCACGGGCGTTCGCCATGGACCTCGCCACAGGCCCGACGGTCGCGCACGCGGCGACCAAGCGGATCGTCCGCGCGGCGCTCGAGGGCGGGGTGGAGGCGGCCGACGCCGTCGTCCCCGACGTGGCCGGCAAGCTGTTCGACACGGAGGACCTCAAGAACGCCGTCGCCTCCTTCCTGGAGAACGGCCCGGGGAAGGCCACCTTCGAGGGCCGGTAGCTCTCACTTGCGCCAACTCCCCGCGTGTGGGAGGTTTCCTGCATGCCTACGGGGACGGTCAAGTGGTTCAGCGACGACAAGGGGTTCGGCTTCATCACGCCCGACGAGGGCGGGCGCGATCTCTTCGTGCACTATTCGGGGATCGGCGGGGACGGGTACAAGTCGCTCGCCGAGGGCGCGAAGGTGACCTACGAGGAGGAATCCGGCGACAAGGGGCCGAAAGCGATCAACGTCACCAAGCTGTAGCACCGCATCGGCCGCCGGTCGGCCGTGTTTGATCCCTCAATGCCTTCCCTCACCAAGCTAATCGCGCTCGGCGCGCTCGTCCTCGCCGGCCTGGTGCCCGCGAGCGCGTCCGCCAAGATCATCGAGCTCGGCCAGACCGACGAGGCGCTGACCCCCAGCTGCCCCGGTCCGAAGTGCCTGGCCGTCTCCCGCACCACCGGCTACCAGGTCAAGGTGGGGGACACGACGGACATGTTCGTCGCCCCGCGCAAGGGCAAGATCGTCGCCTGGACGATCACCCTGGGCGCGCCGACGGCCAAGCAGGTCAAGTTCTTCAACACCACCCTCGGCGGCGAGCCGTCCGCGGGCATCACCGTCTTCAAGCCGGCCAAGCACCTCTACGGGACGATCCTCTCGCAGAGCCCGGTCTCCAAGCTCACCGACTACCTCGGCGAGACGGTGCAGTTCCCGCTCAAGACCTCGCTGGACGTCGTCAAGGGCGACCGCGTGGCGCTGACGGTGCCGACGTGGGCCCCGGCGCTCGCCTTCGGGCTGGACCCGGACGTCTCCTGGCGCGCGAGCCGCACGAAGGACAAGTGCGACGACACGTCCACGCAGACCGCCGCGACGTCCGTCGGCAAGCAGACCCGCTTCCTGTGCCTCTACAAGACCGCGCGGCTGACCTACACGGTCACGATGATCTCCGAGCCGCACGGCCCGAAGAAGCCCGTCAAGAAGAAGAAGAAGTAGCGACGGTCGCCGCGCCGCCGAGCGCGGCGGTGAGCCGCGCCGCCAGCGCCCCGGCGTCCTCCGCCGAGACGACGCTGAAGTGGCGGTCGTCCAAGCGCTGCACCAACGCGTCGGGGCCGACCTCGCGGCGGAGGACCGCCGCGACCTGATCCTCGTCGTCCGCCGGGTGCTCGACCACCAGGTGCGCGTGGTCGGCCGGCATCGCGAGCGCGGCCGCGAAGGCCTCCGCGTTGCGGCAGGCCACGGAGGCGAGGTCGGCGAAGCCCTCGAGCAGGGTGAGGTCGCCGGAGGTGACGCGGCGCATGCGCATGAAGCCGATGGAGAGCGCGCCCTTGAGCGCGCCGTCCCAGCGCATGGGCACCGCGACGGCGGTCTGGAACTGCTGGAAGGCGGGGGCGCCCGGAACCGTGACGTCCTGCTGATAGGCGTTGGTGATGACGGCGCGTCCGGTCTTGAGGACCTGGCCGCCGACGCCCTCGCCCGGCATCATCCGGTAGCCCTCCCAGCCGAGCGGGGTGTTGTGGCCGGCCGTGGCGACGCCGCCGTCCACGCCGTCGCCGAGGTAGACGCCGACCGAGTCGCCGCCGAAGGCGCGGCTGGTCTCCCGCGTGAGCGTCCTGAGCACCGTATCCAGGTCGAGTGAGGCGTTGAGGGCAGAGGCGGCACGGGTGAGGGCGGTGTCGCGGTCGTGGCGGGACGCGCGGTGCTCGCGGCCCTCCAGCAGCGCCAGGCCCGCCGCGGCCTGGTTGGCCAGCAGCATCACCAGCTCGAGGTCCTCATCGCCGAAGGGCTCGGGCCGGGTGCGGATGAGCACGGCGGCCCAGCGGACCTCGCCGTCCCAGGAGATGGGGGCGAAGACGGCGCTGCGGACGCCGAAGCGCTCCGTGTAGTCGGCGCGCAGCGCGTCGGAGCCGCGGGCCTCCGCCACGACCAGCGGCACGCCGGTGCGCACGACGTGGCTGGTCCCGGACGGGCGCTCGTCGAGCACCATCACGTAGGCGTCGTCGCGGCGGCCACCGGCCTCGTAGGCGACGACCCGGGCGTGGCCCACGGCGGCGTCCTGCGAGACCTCGATGAGATGGACCTGATCGACGCCGACGAGGCCGCGGGCGGCGGCCAGGTAGGCATCGACGACGTCCTCGACACCCGTGGCCGCGATCACCGCGGCCGACAGCGCCCGGAGAGACTGCCGCCCCCACCCACCCGACGGCGTCCGTGCCGCTCATGGGCCTGGGGTCGCTAGTTCCCGCCGTTGCAGGCGCCGGGGTTGTCGGCGCAGAACTGGTCGAGTCCCTGATCCGCGGTCGCACCGCCCGTCCCGCCGCCGGTGCCGGTGGACGGCGCCGTCGTGGGGGTCGCGGGGGTGGTGCCGCCGGTGCTGCCGCTCGTGCCCGTGCCGGTCGACGGCGCGGTGGTCGCGGTCGTGGGCGGGGTGGTGGTCGTCGTCGAAGGCGCGGTGGTGGTCGACGTGCCGGTGGTGCCGGTCGAGGTCGACGTGTCGGTGGAGTCGGTGGAGTCGCCGGCCTTGGACTTCTTGACGCCGTCGTCGTCGCGCGTCGTGGCGGTGTCGGCGGCGGCGGTCGCGGGCGTGCCCTGGTCCTGCGGGATGGGCAGGTTCGGCGGAGCCGACTTGATCTCCGTGTAGGCGACCTCGCCACCGCCGCACCCGGCGACGGGGATCAGGACGACGAGGGCGACGAGGGCTGCGGCAAGCCGCGGCACGCGCGTCAGTCCCGGTCGAGCGCGGCCATGCGGCGGCCGCACGTGGGGCAGTCGTTGAGGTCCTTCTGGGCGAGCTGGTCGCACCAGTTGCAGAAGCGGAGGTTCTCGGGTGACCACGGCAGGTTGGACTTCGACGGGGCGGCCGGAAGGACCTTCCCGACGACCTCCATCGTCTCCCCGGTCTCCCGGTCCTTGTACACCCGCCCGGGCTCGGCCTCGAGGAACACCTCACGGCCGGTCGAGGGGGTGCGCATGCGGTACGTCTGACGCGCGCTCACGGCGCGAAGGGTAGTGGATTAGGGTCGCTCCGATGCGCGTCCTGATCTTCCACGGGTACCTGCTCCACGGCACGGGATCCAACGTCTACAACGCGCGCCTGGCCGACGCGCTGGTGCGCGCGGGGCACGAGGTGGACATGGTCTGCCAGGAGCGGACGGTGGAGCTGCCGGGGGTCACCATCCACAACCCGGACATCGGCCGCGTGCTGCCCGTCTACGTCGCCGACCACTACGACGGCTTCGACGCGCGCCCGTTCCCCGACCTCAGCGACGAGGAGGTCGAGGCCTACATCGAGGCCAACGTCGCGGCGGTGCGGGAGGTCGTCGCGCAGGCGCGGCCGGACGTCGCGCTGGCCAACCACCTGATCATGGGGCCCGCCATCCTCGCCCGCGCGCTCGGCGACGACGTCCCCTACGCGGTCAAGATCCACGGCTCGGCGCTCGAGTACGTCGTCAAGCCGCATCCGCGCTTCCTCCCGTACGCGCGCGAGGGCCTCGCGCGCGCCCGGGGGATCCTCGTCGGGTCCCGGCACACGGCGGAGAGCCTGTGGGCGGCGCTGGAGGACGACAGCGTGCGCGGGCGGACCCGGCTGGGTCCGCCCGGGGTCGACGTCGAGGCGTTCGCGCCCAAGGCGCCCGAGGCGGCGCGCGCCGCGCTGGAGGGGCTGGCCGCGCGGCTGCTGGACGGGGACACGGGGGAGGGGCGAGGACGCCTTCGCGCGCGACGAGGTGGCGGCCGGGCGGGCGCTGACGGACGCCGACGGCCGGCTCGTGGTCTTCGTCGGCAAGCTGATCGCCTCCAAGGGGGTGGAACTGCTGCTCGCGGCCTGGCCGCTCGTGGTCGCCGAGCATCCCGACGCGCGGCTGATCGTGGTCGGTTTCGGCGGCTGGCGCGAGGGCCTGGAGGGGCTGGCCGAGGCCCTGCGCACCGGCGACCTCGACGCCGCCCGGGCCCTGCGCGCCGAGGACGGCCGCGAGCTGCCCGAGCTCGCCGCCTTCCTCGCCGATCCCCCGGCCGGCTACCCGCGGCTGGATCGCGTCACCTTCACCGGCCGCCTCGAGCACGCCGAGCTGGCGGACCTGCTGCCGGCTGCCGAGGCGCTCGTCGCCCCCAGCACGTTCCCGGAGGCGTTCGGCATGGTCGCCGCGGAGGGCGCCGGTGCCGGGGCGCTGCCTGTGGTCGCACGGCACTCGGGCCTGGCGGAGGTCTCGGAGGCGCTCGCGGAGCGGGTGCCCGAGGCAGCGCGGGCCTGGTTGTCCTTCACGGTCGGGCCGGACGCGGTCACGGAGCTGGCCGCCTGCCTGTCCGGCTGGCTCGGGGCGCCGGAGGACATCCGGGCGGCCACGCGGGAGGCGATCGTGGCCGTGACAGGCGAGCGCTGGTCCTGGGACGGGGTCGCCCGGACGGTCGTCACGGCCGCTCAGGGACAGCTCGACGCGTTGCCGCATCCCTGACAGATAGGATTCCGCGCCGATGGGGAGGAGAGTGACTCTGAGCGCGACCGTGCTGGCTGCGGCCGGCCTCACCGCCTGCGGCGTCGTGGAGCGCGAACCGAACCTGATCGCCGGCAAGCGCGCCTTCGTGGAGAAGCTGCGGCTCGTGCCACGTCCTCAACCGCGCCGGGAGCAAGGGCGTCCAGGGCCCGAACCTGGACGAGGCCTTCCGGCAGTCGCTCGAGGACGGCATCAAGCGCTCCACCGTGGAGGGCGTCGTCCACCGCCAGATCCTCTACCCGAACCGGCGTCCGCAGCAGGACCCGACGAACGGCAAGAAGCTCATCGCGATGCCGGCGAAGCTCGTCAAGGGCGAGCTCGCCAACGACGTCTCCGCCTACGTGGCCTCCGTCGACCGCCAAGGGCGGCAAGGACACCGGCCGCCTGGCCGATCTCAACCCGGCGGAGGCCAAGGGCAAGGCGACCGCCAAGAACGGCGTCCTGGAGATCGACGCGGATCCGTCCGGCCAGCTGGCCTACGCCGTGGCCTCCGCTGAGGCTCCCGCCGGCCCGATCGACCTCAAGTCGGTCAACAAGGCCAAGATCGGCCACAACATCGCCATCGAGGGCAACGGCCTCAACGAGAAGGGCCCCGTCGTCCAGGGCGGCGGCAGCTCCGACATCAAGGTCACCCTCAAGGCCGGCCAGTACACCTTCTTCTGCTCCGTCCCCGGCCACCGCGAAGGTGGCATGGAGGGCAAGCTGACGGTCAAGTAGCGCTGCGCGCTACAGGGCGCGCAGCACCAGGATGATCACCGTGATGGTGATCACCACCGCGGCGACGTAGAGGAGGAAGCGGAACGCCTCCGCCTCCGACCGCAGCGGATTCAGCATTTGTGGCCCGCCTCGTGGGCGCCCATCACGAGGCGAACCACTAGATCAGGTAGACGGTGGCGTAGACGACGATCCACATCACGTCGACGAAGTGCCAGTAGATGCCCGGGATCTCGACGCCGCGGTGCTCCGTGCTGGAGAAGTGGCCCTTGAAGGCGCGGACGCAGACCATCAGCAGCAGGGTGAGGCCGATGAAGACGTGGGCGCCGTGCAGGCCGGTGAGGCCGTAGAAGATCGTGCCCTGCGCGTCGGTCTGCGGATGGAAGTCCAGATGGACGTACTCGTTGATCTGGATGAAGAGGAAGGTGCAGCCGAGCAGGAACGTCGTGAGCATGCCGGCCTTGAAGCCGTTGCGGTTGTCCGACTTGATGCACGTCTCCGCCCAGTGCAGGGTGAAGGAGGAGCTGACGAGGATGGCGGTGTTGAAGCCCGCGATCAGCTTCGGCAGGTTCGCGTCCGGCCCGGGCCACTCCGCGTTGCCCACGACACGGATGAAGAAGTAGGCCGTGAAGAAGGCCCCGAAGACCATGATCTCCGAGATGATGAAGAGCAGCATGCCCAGCATCTGGGCGTCCACCCGCGAGGAGCGGTTGGCCGGGGGAGGCCCGTGGTGGTGGACCTCGTCCGCGTGCGCGACGGAGCCCGTGGTGCCGGCGATGGCCATCTAGGCGTTCACCGCGTCCTGGGCGGCCGACTCGATGTGCACGACCGGCTTGCCCGTCTGGCGCTTGATGCGGTCGATCAGTCCACCTTCGAGCCACGCCGAGCGGTTGCTGGGCAGGGTCGAGACGACGATCTCCGAGATGAAGAAGTAGCCGACCGCGTTCATGGTGGCCGTGAAGGGGTCCGGGTCGCCGATCATGCCGGCGGCGACGACGTCGTCCTCCAGCAGGGAGGAGAGCAGCTGCTTGAGCCGGTCCTGGGCCTCGCGGACGGCGGTGCCGTCGCCGGAGTCCTGGGGGACGACGACGATGAAGCGCCGCGGGCCCTCCTGGGCGAGGGCCTCGAGCTTGCGCACCAGCTCGCCGCCGGCGGCGGTCTGGTTGGCCACCACGAGGGTGACGTCGAACGGCAGGCCCTCGTTGGCGATGTCGACGGTGATGTGCTCGACGGGAAGGCCGGTCTCGGACTGCAGCCGCTCCGGCAGGTCGCGCCGCATCCAGCCCGACGAGCTCGTCGGGTGGGTCGAGATGATGATCTCGTCGATCTTGTGCTGGTCGACGGCGTCGAGGGCGGCGTTGAAGGGGTCCTCGTCGCCGACCTCGCCGTGCGCCTCGATGCCCTCGCTCTTGGCGAAGGCGCAGGCCAGGTCGACGCGGACCTGGGCCGACGAGCGCACCGCGTCGTCGTAGATCACGTTGCCGAAGCGCGGCTTGGTCCTGGGGACGACGACGAAGAACTTCGCGTCCCCCTGCTCGTTGCGCTCCAGGATGCGGTCGAGCAGGGCACGACCGCCGATCGTCTCGTTGGCGAGGACGAGGATGTTGGCCATCAGGCTTCCGCCTTCTCGGTGCTAGAGGTTGCCTCGGCCTTCGTTTCCTCGGCCGACTTGAAGATGCCGTGGACCGCGCCGGGGACGCCGTACTCGTACGGGCCGCCGACGACCGTCGGGATGTGGTCGAAGTTGAAGATGGGGGGCGGGCTCGACACCTGCCACTCCAGGGTGAGCGACTTCCACGGGTTGGCCGGCGCCCGCGGGCCCGACCGCCAGGAGGAGACCATGTTGTAGAGGAAGATCAGCGACGAGATCCCCATGCCGAAGGCGCAGATGGAGATGATCAGGTTCCACGTCGCCCACTGCTCGGAGTAGTCGAAGACGCGGCGCGGCATGCCCTGGATGCCGATCACGTGCATGGGGGCGAAGGTGCCGTTGAAGAAGACCATCGTGCTCCAGAAGTGGAGCTTGCCGAGGCGGTCGTCGAACATCCGCCCCGTCATCTTCGGGAACCAGTAGTAGACGCCGGCGAAGATCGTGAACATCGACCCGCCGAACAGCACGTAGTGGATGTGGGCGACGATGAAGTACGTGTCCGACACGTGGATGTCGAACGGGATCATCGCGAGCATCACGCCCGAGATGCCGCCCAGCGTGAACATCGTCAGGAAGCCGAGCACGAAGAGCATCGGCGTGTCCAGGTGCAGGACGCCGCGCCACAGCGTGGCCAGCCACGAGAAGATCTTGATGCCGGTCGGCACCGCGATGATCGCCGTGGTGATCATCATCGGGACGCGGATCCACGGCTGCATGCCCGAGACGAACATGTGGTGCGCCCACACGGTGAAGCCCAGCAGGACGATGGCCAGCAGGGAGAAGGCCATCATGCGGTAGCCGAAGATCGGCTTGCGGGCCTTCACCGACAGCACCTCGGAGACGATCCCGAAGCCCGGCAGCATCATGATGTAGACGGCCGGGTGGCTGTAGAACCAGAAGACGTGCTGGTACATCAGCGGGTCGCCGTTGGCGCCGGCCGCCGAGTCGAAGAAGTGGAAGCCCAGCATGCGGTCGAAGAGCACGAAGAACTGCGACGCGGCGATGAACGGCGTGGCGATCACGACCAGCAGCGAGGTGGAGAAGTTCGCCCACACCAGCAGCGGCATCCGCCAGAAGCTCATGCCCGGCGCGCGCATGGTGATGATCGTGACCAGGAAGTTCAGCGCCGTGGCGATCGACGACGCGCCCGCGAACTGCACGCCCACGGTGAAGAACATCTGCCCGATCGGCGTGTCGGTCGACAACGGGGCGTAGGCCGTCCAGCCGGTGGCGAACGAGCCGCCGGGGGCCAGGAAGGACAGCACCATCATCAGGCCGGCGACCGGCAGCATCCAGAACGACAGTGCGTTCAGGCGCGGGAAGGCCATGTCCGGCGCGCCGATCATCAGCGGCAGGACGTAGTTGGCCAGGCCCGCGAAGACGGGGATGATGAACAGGAAGATCATCAGCGACGCGTGGACGCTGAAGAGCCCGTTGTACGTGTTGCCGGAGACGAACTGCGAGCCCGGCGCGGCGAGCTCCGCGCGCACCAGCATCGCCAGCAGGCCACCGATGAACATGAAGAAGAAGGCGGTGACGACGTACTGGATGCCGATCACCTTGTGATCGGTGTTGACCCGGAAGTAGTCCTTCCAGGAGTGCGCACCGTGGCTGGAGTGGTCCTCCGGCCGCGTGGGCTTACCCGACGCCCAGTAGAACCAGTAGTCGAAGGCGCCGATGCCGACGAGGAAGAACAGCGGCGCGGCGATCAGCGCCATGACGCCCCAGGCGTCCGGGATGAACAGGTCGTCGCGGTGGTAGGCGAGCCGGGTGAGCACGCTCAGGCCGATCGCGAACGCGATGCCCAGCAGCGTCGCCCATCCGCCACGCAACAGTCCCGGCTGACGAAGTCTCGCGGTCATCCCCTCATCCTTCTTGTGAGTCCTGGAGGTACTTCACCAGAGCGTCGATCTCCTCGTCGCTCAAGGTATCGCCGTAGTTGGGCGGCATGATGTTGGCGCCGTAGCCCTTCGTGATCTCCTTGTTGGGATCGACGATGCTCTCCTTGATCAGCGCGGCGTCCTGACCCTTGAGCGCGACGCCCAGGTTCGGGCCCGTCTGGCCGTTGGAGCCCGCGGCCTTGAGCGTGTGGCAGCCGCCGCAGCTGTTGGAGGCGAAGAGCGCCTCGCCGTCGGCTTCCTCGGCGCTGCCGCCGCCACCACCGACGTTCGCCGCCGGGTTGCCCTTGGACTGCTTGTCGAGCCAGGTCTTGAACTCGGCGCCGGGCAGCACGTGGGCGGTCTGGCGCATCACGGCGTGGCCGAGGCCGCACAGCTCCGCGCACACGACGGGGTAGTCGCCGACGCGGTTGGGCGTCACGCGGTAGTCGGTGGTGATGCCGGGCACCGCGTCGATCTTCCAGCGGAAGGCGGGGACCCAGAAGTCGTGGAGGACGTCCTTCGTCTGCACCTTGAAGTGGACGGACTCGTCCTTGGGGAGGTAGAGCTGGTTGGAGGCGAGCTCCTTGCCGTCCTCGCCCTTCTCACCGACGTAGTAGAAGGTCCACGCGAACTGCTCACCGACGACGCGGACGACGCGCTCGGGCTGGTTCGTGGCGGCGGGGGCCTTCTCCGCGTTGTGCAGCTCGATGGCCGCGTAGACGCAGAGGCCGATCATCATGATGGCCGGCAGGGTCGTCCAGATGACCTCGAGGCGCGTGTTGCCGTGCACCGGCGGGCCGTCCATGTCCTCCTCGCCCGGCTTCATGCGGAAGCGGTAGACGGAGTAGAGGACGACGGAGACGACGAGGACGAACACCGGCACGGAGCAGATGATCAGGACGTCGTAGAAGGTGTCGACCTGGTCGGACTGGGTCGACGCGGCGGTCGGGAACCAGTCGATCAGCAGGCCGAAGCCGATGCCGATCAACGACGCGATCAACCCGATGCCGATCAACGGCAGCACGGGTGCCTTGTGGTCCGACACCCGCAGCTTCTCGCTGACGGGCTCCGGCGTGGTCTCCTCTGTCCCCTCGGCCATCCGGGCGGCATCCTATGTCACGCGGCCGACGGAGGGCGCGCCGAAGGAGGGGAAGTCGGCGCACGGACGCCCCCGAGGGCGTGTCGCGGCGGCCCGAAGCCGCCGTGGACAGCCCTAGGCGGCGATGCGCGTGGGTACTTCGAAGCGCCCGTTGATGCTGCGCGTGCGGTAATCCGAGGGGGCGACGCCGAGGTAGCGGCGGAACGCCTTGGCGAACTGGGCCGGCTGGCGGTACCCGACGCGGCGGGCGACCTCGCGGACGGTCAGGCCGCGGTCGGAGAGCAGCGCGGCGGCACGATCCATGCGCACCCGGGTGAGGTGCTCGCGGAAGGTGGTGTCGCCGATCTCGGCGTAGGCGCGCTGCAGCTGGCGGCGGGAGGAGGCGACCCGGCGAGCGATGTCGTCGAGCGCGAGGTCGGTGGCGTACTCCGACTCGACGATGGCGACCGCATCATCGAACAACGCCGTGCGGTGATTGATGGTGGAGGGGCGGTGGGTTGGCACGCTTGGAGTACGTTCGCAGAGTGCAACTTCGGATGAGTCAGCGCGCGGACGAATGGCGCCAAGGTAGGCTTCGGCCTCTTTCGTGTCACTTGTCACTAACTGGAGGTAGCAGGGAACGATGCACGTCCGCGACGGCATGAGCACGATGGTCCTCACGGTGGGGCCCGGCCACACGCTGCGTCAAGCGGCCCGGCAGATGGTCGACAAGCGCGTCGGCGCCGCGGTGGTGGTGGATCCGGAGGCCCAGGCCCGGCCATCATCACCGAGCGCGACGTCCTGCGCTCCCTGGGCCGCGACGAGGACCCGGACCAGGAGAAGGTCGCCGACCACCTCACGGGCGACATCGTCGTCGCCGGGCCGGACTGGTCGCTCGAGCAGGCCGCCGCCGAGATGGTCAAGCGCGGCTTCCGCCACCTCGTCGTGGTGGAGGGCGCCGAGCTCGTCGGCGTGCTGTCCATGCGCGACATCGTGCGCTGCTGGACGGAGGACGGCGCGGTCAGCGAGCTGGACGGCGCTCCGGCCTGACGCGGCGCTCGCTAGTGGTGCTCGAGCGGGAGGTCGTTGACCTCCCGGGCGGCTGCGCGGATCCAGATGACCGTGGTCGTCAGGAACAGGATCGCGGAGACGATCACGAGCCAGATGCTGAGGGTGATGGAGACGATGACGCCCGCGAGGCCGATCGCGTTGAGCAGCGGCAGGATGCTCGGCTCCGGCATGTGGATGTGCTCGCCGGCCTGCCCGGCCTCCGTCTCGACGGGGCTGTGGTTGCTCATGCCGTGTAGACGTAGGCGGCCACGAAGGTGAGGCCGAAGATGATCAGGCAGATCGCGCCGACGATGAGGCCGGTGCGGATGTTGCGCAGTGCGAGCTTGCGGTCCATGAGGTGGTTCAGCCTATCCGAGCGTCGAGGACCATCGCGACGAACAGCGCCGCGAGGTACGCGAGGGAGAAGAGGTAGGTGCGCAGGGCGGCCTTGCGGTCCGCGAGGCGCTGCAGGCGCAGGGCGAGGCGATGAACGCCCCGCCGAGGCGGAGCGGCGAAGAGGGCGTAGATGAGCGCCGAAGAAGCCGAACATCACCGGCAGGAAGGTCAGGACGACCAGCAGCACGCTGTAGAGCGTGATCTGGCGGCGCGTCTCGACCTCGCCGCGGACGACGGGCATCATCGGCACCCCGACGCGCGCGTACTCGTCCTTCATCAGCAGCGACAGCGCCCAGAAGTGCGGCGGCGTCCAGTAGAAGACGATCGCGAAGAGGTACCAGGCGGCCGGATCCACGTGGCCGGCGACGGCGGCCCAGCCCACGAGGGGCGGGACGGCGCCCGCGGCGCCGCCGATGACGATGTTCTGCGGCGTGCGGCGCTTGAGCCAGGCCGTGTACATGACCGTGTAGCCGAGGAAGCCGGAGAAGGCGAGCACGGCGGCCAGGACGTTGACCGTCGCCGACAGCCAGGCGAAGGAGGCGGCGCTGAGCAGCAGGCCGTAGGCGAGCGCGGCGCGGGGGGCGACGCGGCCCGAGGGCACCGGGCGGTCGGCGGTGCGGGCCATCTGCGCGTCGATGTCGCGGTCGTACCAGTGGTTGACCGCGCCGGCGCCGCCGGCGCTCAGGTAGCCGCCGATGCAGGTCGCGAGCACGAGCGCCACCGACGGGTCGCCGGCGACGTACATCGTCGTCACCGTCGTCAGCAGCAGCAGCGACTGGACCTTGGGCTTGGTCAGCGCGACGTAGTCGCGCAGGACCTGAGCAACGACGCTCCGCTGTTGCGGAGCGGCGACTGCGCCGTCGAGGCCTCCATCAGCCCTCGGCGTGCGCCCGGCTCGGCACGTGGCGCTGCGTCTGGTTGGCCTCCTGCTCGACCTGGCGGCGGAGGTCCTTCATCGGCTCCACGGAGCGCATGCGCGGGATCACGTCGAAGTTGTGCTCCGGCGGAGGCGACGTCGTGTACCACTCGAGCGTGTTGGCCTTCCACGGGTCGGGCCCGGCGATCGCGCCCTTCTTGAGCGACGACAGGATGTTGATGACCGTGAGCAGGACGCCGAGGGCGAGGATGAACGAGCCGATCGTCGAGATCAGGTTGTACCCGTCCCACCCGGCGGCGCTCTCGTACTCGTAGATGCGGCGCGGCATGCCCTCGAGGCCGGCGGCGTGCTGGATGAGGAAGGTGACGTGGAAGCCGACGAGGACGAACCAGAAGCCGACCTTGCCCATGCGCTCGGAGAGCATCCGGCCCGACATCTTCGGGAACCAGTAGTACAGCGCCGACAGCATGCCGAAGGCGGCCGCGCCGAACGCCGTGTAGTGGAAGTGGGCGACGACGAAGTAGGTGTCCGTCAGCTGCCAGTCGACGGGGAAGACGGCCAGGAAGATGCCCGTGATGCCGCCCAGCAGGAACGTGCCGATGCCCGCGACGGCGTACAGCAGCGCCACGCGGTACTCGATCGTCCCGCGCCACAGCGTCGCGATCCAGTTGAGGATCTTGACGCCCGTCGGCACCGCGATCACGAAGCGAGGACAGCATGAAGAAGGCCAGCACGACGGTGGACGTCGGCACGGCGAACATGTGGTGCGCCCACACGAGCAGGCCGAGGAAGGCGATGCCCGCGGTGGAGGCGGCGATCGCCTTGTAGCCGAAGATCGGCTTGCGGGCGAAGACCGGCAGGACCTCGGAGAAGACGCCGAAGGCCGGCAGCACGAGGATGTAGACCTCCGGGTGCCCGAAGAACCAGAACAGGTGCTGCCACAGCAGCGCCGAGCCGCCGGCGGTCGGATCGAAGAAGTGCGTGCCGAAGTTGCGGTCCAGCAGCAGCATCGTCACCGTCGCGGCCAGGGAGGACAGCGCGATGATGACCAGGTAGGCGTAGACGAGCATCGCCCACACGAACAGCGGCAGACGGCCCCAGCCCATGCCGCGGGCGCGCATGTTGTGGATCGTCGCGATGAAGTTGATCGAGCCGAGGATCGAGCGACAGGCCCGTGAGGTGGACCATGTAGATCCAGGCCTCCTGGCCGTTGGACTCCGAGTACACGCGCGACGAGAGCGGCACGTAGGAGAACCAGCCGGCCTCGGGCGGCGTGAAGAACAGCGACGCGTAGAGCGCGATGCCGCCGAACAGGAACATCCAGTACGACCAGGCGTTCAGGCGCGGGAAGGCGACGTCGCGCGCGCCGATCATCAGCGGCAGCAGGTAGTTCGCGAAGCCCGCCCAGACCGGGACGATGACCAGGAAGATCATCGTCGTCCCGTGCAGGGTCATGATCTGGTTGTACTTCTCGGGCGAGAGCAGCTCGTTGTCCGGGACGCCGAGCTGGAGGCGCATCATCAGCGCCTCGACGCCGCCGACCAGGAAGAAGACGGCGACCGTCCAGAGGTACATGATCCCGATCTTCTTGTGATCGGTCGTGGTGATCCACGAGTACCAGCCCTTGGGCTCCGGCCGGACCTCGTGGGCGAGGATCTCCGGGCGGCGGACGGTCGCGGCAGGGCCAGCGTGGTGTCTTCAGTGATTGCCATCAGCCTGTTGTGAGGTCGTCGTCGGCGTTGTCGGTGGGAGCCACGCCGCCGGCGTCGTACTTCGGCCGCGGACTTGCCCTGCTGCTTGCGGGCGTCCTGAGATGCGCTGCGCCTGGCCGTCGTACCACTGCTGGTACTCCTCGGGCGAGACGACGCGGACCTGCGCCAGCATGTTCGCGTGGTTGCGGCCGCAGAGCTCGGCGCACTGGCCGCGGTAGAGGCCGGGCTTGGCCTTGAACCACGTGTGGTTGGTGTAGCCCGGGATGGCGTCGAACTTGCCGCCGAGCTTCGGGATCCACCAGGAGTGGTTGACGTCGTCGGCCGTGATGTCGAGGACGACCGTCGTGTCGGCCGGGACGACCATCTCCTCGTAGGAGAAGACGTCCTTGTCGCCCGGGTACTGGAAGCGCCAGACGTACTGCTGGCCGTCGACGACGATCTTGAGCGCCTTGCCGTCGGGCGGCGCGGGCTGGTCCGTGGAGGCGTAGATGGCGCTGGAGGCGAACTGCAGCCCGTTGGCGCCGGTCGCGGCCGGGTTCTTGATCGACCGGCAGCTTGATGAAGGTGAAGACGACGAGGAAGACGAGGATGGCGGCGGCGCCGACGGTCCAGCCGATCTCCAGGCGCGTGTTGCCGTGGATCTGCGCGGCGACGCGCGCCTCGCTTGGCCTTGAACTTCCACAGCGCCCAGAGCAGCGCGCCCTCCACCGCGACGAAGACGATGATGGCGATGACGCCGATCAGCTTGTAGAGCGTGTGAGATCTCGTCCGCGTTCGGCGAACCGCCCGACTCCGGCGTGAACGCGCCGGCGAAGGCGGTTGCGGACAGCGCGAGGGTCAGTCCGAGGGCGAGGAGAATCGTCTTGCGGGCCAAAGCGGGCGGGAGTCTATCTGCGCAGATGACGGCAAGGCGCCCGAGGGTCATGACCTGACGCACTGGTACCTTCGGCGGGCCGTGCGAGCCCGCACCACGATCCGGGCGGCGGCCGGGATCGTGCTCGCTGCCGGGGTCTCGGCCCCGCTGCTGCGCAAGCGCCTGAAGCTCCCACCGCCCGCGGTGCTGGGGGCGGCCGCTGCGGCGCCCGTCGCGCTGTGCGTCATCTTCCCGCGCTCGCGCGCGCGGGACGCGGCCACGGTCGGCCTGCAGATGTGGGCCTACCTCGCCGGCTACGAGATGCCCAACGACGACCCGGAGGCGCTCCGCGAGCGCGTGCGCGTCGCCTACCCCGTCCGGATCGACCGGGCCATCGGCCTCGGGACCACCCCGACCATCCGCCTGCAGCAGGCGTTCTCGACGCCGGGTCGCTTTCGAACCTTCGAGAAGGTGCTCGTCTGGTCGCACTGGGTGTGGTTCATGGTGCCCCACGGTGCCGTCGGCTACCTGCTCGTGCGCCACCCCGAGCGCTTCGAGCGCAGCGCCGTGCGCATGTACGCGACCTTCGACCTCGGCCTGATCGCCTACTGGCACCTGCCGACCGCGCCCCCCTGGTTCGCCGCCCAGCAGTCCGGCATCGAGGACGGGCCACACCCCCGAGCTGCGCCGGATGATGGTCGAGTACGGCGAGGAGTTCTGGCAGTCCGGCTGGGCGCCCCTTTACGATTTCCTGGCCGGCAACCCGCTGGCCGCGATGCCCTCCCTGCACTTCGCCACCTCCGTGATGGCCGCCCGCCTGCTCGGCGAGGCCAATCCGGTGGCCGGTGCCCTGGGCTGGGCCTACGCGGGCACGCTCGGGGTCGCGCTCGTGTACCTGGGCGAGCACTACGTCGTCGACCTCCTGGCGGGGTTCACCCTCACGGAGGCGATCCGCCGCGGCGCGCCGCGGCTGGACCCGGTCGCCGGGGCGCTCTCCCGGGTCGTGCAGGGCCTGGAGAAGCGAGCTTGAGCGAATGGCAACACAATCCAACTCCTGGCAACTGACCGTGTTGCCATTCGTAGAATGAACGAGCTGGACGTCACGCCGCGGAGGCTGATCGTCCTTGCGCTCTTCGCGCTCGCTCTCCATCGTCGCCCTGTACCTGCTGCTGCCGCAGATCGCCGGCCTCGACGACACCTGGCGGCGCATCCGCGAGGGGGACCCGGCGTGGCTGCTCGCCGCGGGCGTCCTCACCCTCGGGATGTTCGGCGGCTACGTGCTGCAGTTCCACGCGACCTACGAGTCGCGCCTGACCCCGCGCGAGGCGCTGCAGATCTGCATGGCGGCGCTGGCCGCGTCGCGGATCTTCTCGGCGGGCGGCGCCGGCGGGCTCATCCTGCAGTCGTGGGCGCTGCGGCGGGCGGGCCTGGAGGCGCGCGAGGTCGCCGACCGCACCGTCGGCTTCATCGTCCTGCAGTACCTCGTCTACACGGGGGCGGTCGCGCTCTTCGGCTACGGCCTGCACTACGGGATCTTCGCGGGGTCGGCCCCGTTCGCCATCACCTTCCTGCCCGCGTCCCTGGCCCTGGCCGCCACGGTGCTCGGGCTCTCGCTCGGCTTCGTCCCGCCCGACCTGCAGAAGCGGCTCCAGAGCGGGCCCGCCCGCCGGCTCGCCCACCTGCCCGCGGCGGCCTCGGCCGGCATCCGCATCGCCCTGCACCGGCTGCGGACGCCGGACGGCGCGGTCGCGGGGGCGGTCGCCTTCTGGGGGTTCCAGATCGGCGTCCTGTGGGCGGCCTTCGAGGCGTTCGGCGACGCACCGCCGTTCGCCGTGCTCGTCGTCGGCTTCTTCGTGGGGATGCTCGGGAACCTGCTGCCCCTGCCGGGCGGCATCGGCGGGGTGGACGGCGGGATGATCGGCGCCTTCGTGGCCTTCGGCGTCGACTCGGGCCTGGCCGTCGTCGTCATCCTCACCTTCCGCGGCTTCACCTTCTGGCTGCCGACGATCCCCGGCGTGTTCGCCTTCCTGGCCCTGCGGCGGACGGTGGAGTCATGGCGTAACGAACAGACCCCTAGCTATACTTAGTGAAGCAATGGAAGACATCGAGAACGTCATCATCGTCGGGTCCGGGCCGGCCGGCTACACCGCCGCCCTCTACACCTCGCGCGCGAACCTGAACCCCCTCGTCATCGAGGGCTGGATGTGGGGCGGGCTGCTGCAGCAGACGACGGACGTCGAGAACTACCCCGGCTTCCCGGGCGGCGGCATCATGGGCCCCGAGCTCATGCAGAAGATGCGCGATCAGGCCGAGGACTTCGGCACGCGCTACATCACCGACCTCGCCTCGAAGATCGTCCCCGGGAAGGACGGCGAGCCGCACGAGGTCCACGTCGGCGACGACGTCTACCGGGCCCGCACGGTCGTCCTGGCCATGGGTGCCGAGCACAAGAAGCTCGGCGTGCCCGGCGAGGAGGAGCTCGGCGGCCGCGGCGTCTCCTACTGCGCCACCTGCGACGCCGCCTTCTTCAAGGACAAGCCGACCGTGATCGTCGGCGGGGGCGACTCCGCGATGGAGGAGGCGATCTTCCTGGCGAAGTTCTCGTCCAAGGTCGTGATCGTCAACCGTCGCGCTGAGTTCCGCGCGTCCAAGATCATGCTCGAGCGCGCGCAGGCCGCCGGGAACATCGAGTTCAAGACCCCCTTCGTGGTCGACGCCTTCGAGACCCGCGACGACAAGGCGCTCACCCACGCGGTGCTGCGCAACGTCGAGACGGACGCGACGGAGGAGCTCGAGATGGACGGCGCCTTCATCGCCGTCGGTCACGAGCCGCAGTCCGAGCTCGTCCGCGACATCGTCGAGGTCGACCCCAACGGCTACGTCGTCGTCGAGGGCCGCTCCACGCGCACGAAGGTGCCGGGCATCTTCGCCGCCGGCGACCTCGTCGACCACACGTACCGCCAGGCCGTCACGGCCGCCGGCTCCGGCTGCCAGGCCGCGCTGGACGCCGAGTGGTACCTGCGCGACAACCCCGCCGTGCCGACGCCGGCGGCCCTCGAGGGCGCCGGCGATCTCGCGGAGGCCCAGTGGGCCCCCGCTACCTCACAGTGAGCGCGTAAGCGCTGTTGGCGGGGCGGCGGCCCCGCTGGTAGACCTGCACGAACGCGGTCCGGGCCTTGGCGCCGACGTTGCGGACCCGGACGCGGTCCGTGCGGGTGCCCGTGTGCTTCGAGCGCCGGATGAGGCCGCGGTCGGAGGCGACGGTCGGTGCGCCGCCGGCGTAGACGTCGAGGTCGGCGTTGCCGCTGGAGGGCTTGACGGTGACCGTGACCCGCCCGCGGCCGGGCACGCGGATCCGGTAGACGTCGCTCGGATCCTCGAACAGGTCGACGGTCGCCGTGAAGGACACCGGCTTCCCGCCCCGCCAGATGGGCGCCGCCGGTCGGCTGAAGGCGCGGCCGTCGACGAAGCGGAAGTCCTCGTTGGGCTCCAGGGGATCGATCGCGCCGGCGGGCTGGAGCAGCGCCGCGCCGAGGTTCAGTCGCCCAAAGCCCGTCTCGGCGTCGTAGCCCCGCCCGGCGACGTCCGTGGCGGTGACGCGCAGGACGTTCGCGGCCTGGTCGGCGGTCAGCTCGGGGCGCGCCGAGCGCAGCCAGAGGGCCGCGGCCGCGACCATGGGGGTCGAGAAGCTCGTCCCACTGACCCGCGCGTAGCGGTCGCGCAGCACGGGCGCCACGATGCCGACGCCCGGCGCCGCGAGGTCCAGCGCCGCGTTGGCGTTGGAGAAGAAGGCGGGCGCGTCCGCGTCGTCCAGCGCGCCGACCGTGACCACGTGGGGGAGGGAGGCCGGGAACTCGTACGGGTTGCCGCGCGTGCGCTCGTTGCCACCGGCGGCCACCAGGGTGATGCCGCGCCGGGTGGCGAGCTGGATCGCCTCGTACTCCGCCTGGCAGAAGCCCGTGGAGCCGTAGCTCATGCTGATCACCCGGGCGCCGAGGGTGATGGCACGCCGGATGCCGCGGGCGGAGTCGGCGCACTTGATGCCCTTCGACGGCAGGGCGACGTTGACCGCCCGCGCCCCCGGATAGGCGCCGACGATGCCGACGCCGTTGACGGGCGCCGCGGCCACGCCGAGGGTCGCCGTCCCGTGGCTGATGCGCACCCGGCGGCTGGACGGGCTCGTGACGCGGGCGCCGGCGAACTCGCGGTGGCCGATGTCGGCCTTCGCGTCGATGAGGGCGAGCTTCGCGGTCGGTGGCGGCGGGGTCAGCGCGGGGTCGATGATCCGGTCCCGCCAGCGGCTCAGCGGCGTGAACGGGTCCTCCGCGACCTGGGTGAAGCGCCGCTCGACGTTGGGCTCGGCGAAGGTGAGGCGGTCGCCCAGGCGGCGGGCGACCAGCCGCGCCCGGGCGGCGGGGACCTCGCGGAAGCCGTTGCGCGTGCCGAGCAGCCAGGTGCTCGTGGACGCTGCGGTCGCGGGCTTCGGAAGCTCCATCGGCGGCGGGGGCACCAGGGGCATCGCCCGACGGTAGGTTGATCGCATGTCGCCGCGCGCCCGCTTCGAGGAGGGCTGTCAGCGAGGGGTCCTGCTCTACCAATGGGACGGCGAGCGGGCGGTGTTCCCGCCCCGGGTGTTCGACCACGAGTGGCGGGAGTCGGCCGGCGCCGGGACCGTCTACGCCACCACGACCATCCGTCCGCGCGGTGGCGAGCCGCGCATCGTCTCCCTCATCGACCTCGACGAGGGCTTCCGGATGATGAGCCGCACGGAGGCGCCGATCGGTGCCCGCGTCCAGGTGTACTTCGGGAGGGACGGGGTGCCGCTATTTCGTCCTCTGTGATCGCCGGCGTCGGCCTCGCCGACTTCCACGACGTCCCGGCCGGCACGCGGCCGGAGGACCTGATGGGGCAGGCGGCGGTCCGGGCGCTCGACGACGCCGGCCTCGAGCTCGAGCACGTCGACGGCCTCTTCGCCGCCTCCACCCAGCTCACCATGCCCGCCCTCTCCGCGGGCGCGTACCTCGGCATCGAGCCCCGCTACTCCGACGGCACGCAGATGGGCGGCTCGTCCTTCGTCGCCCAGCTCAACCACGCCGCGGCGGCGCTGGAGACGGGCCGCTGCGAGGTCGCTCTGATCGTCTACGGATCCACGCAGCGGCTCGTCGGCCGGGCGGGCGCCTCCGTCCAGGAGATCGATCCCTACGAGGCGCCCTACGCACCGATGCACCCCGTGACCGCCTACGCGCTGGCCGCGTCCCGGCACATGCACGAGTTCGGGACGACCCCCGAGCAGCTCGCCGAGGTCGCGGTCAGCGCCCGGAAGTGGGCACAGCAGACGCCCGGCGCCTGGTCGCAGGACCCGCTGACCATCGCGGACGTCCTCGCCGCGCCGCGCGTCGCCGACCCGCTCGGCGTGCGCGACTGCTGCCTGGTCACCGACGGCGGTGCGGCGGCGGTGCTCACCCGCGGCGACCGCGGCGTGCAGCTGCTCGGCGCCGGCGAGGCGCACACCCACCGCCACGTCTCGACCATGCCCGACCTCACCCGCACCGCCGCCGTCGAGTCCGGCGCCCGCGCCTTCGCCCAGGCGGGGCTGACGCCCGACGACGTCGACGTCCTCGAGCTCTACGACGCCTTCACGATCACCCCGATCCTGTTCCTGGAGGACCTCGGCTTCTGCGCGAAGGGGGAGGGCGGCGCCTACGTCGAGGGCGGCCGCACCGCGCCGGGCGGCGCCGGGCCTGCCGATGAACACCAACGGGGGCGGGCTGTCCTTCTGCCACCCCGGCATGTACGGGTTGCACCTGATCGTCGAGGCGGTCCGGCAGCTGCGCGAGACGGACGCCCGCGTCGCCCTCGTGCACGGCAACGGGGGCGTGCTCTCGTCGCAGGCCACCGCCCTGCTGGGTCTAAGCTGACCCGCGGTGGATCCGTTCACGCTGATCGTGTCGGTGGCCATGCTGGTGGGGTTCCTCGCCATCATCGCCCTCGGCGTCTTCCACCCCCGCTCGGGTGCCGACGTCCTCGACTGGAAGCCGACCCGCTCGCCGGAGCTCGAGGCCCAGAACGACATCGACGACGTCGAGCAGATGATCGCCGCGCAGAACCGCATGCGTGAGCGGCGGGGACAGTCCGCGCGCACGCAGCACGACATCGAGATGCAGGTCGCGGCGCAGCAGCAGGAGCTCTCCGACTACGCGGACCGCTACTGGGCCGACGAGCGCGCGCGCCGCGTCGCGCAGCTCAACCAGGAGGGCGGCATCACCGTCTACGAGAAGACGTCGTGCTCGAATTGCCAGCGGCTCGTGCGGATCCTCGCCGAGCGGGGCATCGACTTCGACCGCGTCGACTACCACATCGATCCGCTGCCGGCCGGGCGGATCAAGGAGCTGCTCGACAAGGCGGGGGTCTCGCCCCGGGTCGCGCTGCGCGACAAGGAACCGGGCGCCGCCGCTCTCGTCGGCGCCACGGACGCCGAGATCCTCGCGGCCATGGAGGCCGACCAGACGCTGCTGCAGCGCCCGATCGTCGAGCGCGGCGACCGCGCCGTGCTGGCCCGGCCGGCCGAGCGCGTCCTCGATCTCCTCTAGCTAGAGGCCCTTCGCGATCGCCTTGTCCATCGCGGCCCCGGGGTCGTCGACGACCTTGCCGTGCCCGGGCGCGAGCGCCTTCGGGTTCAGCGCCCGCAGGGCCTTCGCCGTCTCGAGCGCCGTCGGCTTGTGCCAGGTGAAGGCGGCCGGGATCGGGACGGGCCACTGGTTCTTCGCCGTGGTCCGCACGCCGAGCAGGTTGTCGTAGGCGTCGCCGCAATAGAGCGTCCCGTCGCGGGGGTCGAGGAAGGCGACCTGGCCGGGGGAGTGCCCCGGTGCCGGATGGACCTCGAGCGAGCCGACGCGGTCCCCCAGCGCTGACCACTCCGTCTTCGGGGCGGGCGCCGGCGCGAGCTTGCCCTCCGCCTCGCCGGCCTCGAAGGACTTGTCGCCGCTCCACACCTTGCCGTCGCGCGCCGAGATGAGGACCTCGACCCCCGGCAGCTGGGCGGCGAGCGCGTCGACCTGGCCCGTGTGGTCGGAGTGGTAGTGCGTCAGCGCGATGCGGTGGATCGGCTTCCCGATCTCCTTCGCGGCCGCGAGGATCGCCTTGGCACCGCCCGCCATCGTGGTGTCGACGAGGGTCAGGTCGTCGTCCTCCTCGACGAGGTAGGCGTTGACGAAGCCAAGACGGGAGATACGGTGAACGGCCATGGCTCGCATTCTGATCGTCGGCTGCGGTGGGCGCGGCCAGGCCCTCGCCCGCGAGCTCGTGGCGGCCGGCCACGCCGTCCGCGGGACCACCCGCGACGAGGCGAACTTCGACGCCATCCGCGCCGCCGGCGCCGAGCCCTACCTGGGCGATCCGGACCGGATCATGACCTTGATGGACGCCCTGGCGCAGACCACCATCGTCGCCTACCTCATGCGCACGGCCGACAACCCGGAGCTGCACGCCGGCCGGCTGCGGATGCTCACGGAGAAGGTCGTCGACACCGGCGTGCGCGGCTTCGTCTACGAGGAGGCCGGGGGCGAGATGATCGTCCGCGCCGCCCGGGCCACCTGGAACATCCCGATCGAGATCCTCGAGACCGATCCTGCCGACCGCGACGCGTGGCTGCGCGAAGCCACGGCCGCGGTCGAGTCGCTCCTACAGGGCTGACTCCTTCAGGTCGCCGCTCCAGGCGATGTGGAAGGTGCCCTCGCGGTCCGTGCGCCGGTAGGAGTGCGCGCCGAAGAGGTCGCGCAGGCCCTGGATGAGGCCGGCGGGGCCGACGGGCCGGCGGTAGCCGTCGTAGTAGGCCAGCGACGAGGAGAAGGCCGGCGTCGGGACGCCGATCTCCGCGGCGCGGGCGACGACCCGGCGCCAGGGCTCCTGCGCGTCCTCCAGGGCGTCGGCGAAGAAGTCGGCGACCATCAGGTTGACCATCTCCGGCTCGTTGTCGTAGGCCTCCTTGATGCGGTCCAGGAACTTGGCGCGGATGATGCAGCCGCCGCGCCAGATCGTGGCCATGGAGCCGAGGTCGACCTTCCAGCCCTCCTGGTCGGCGCGCGCGGCCATCTGCACGAAGCCCTGGGCGTAGGAGACGATCTTGCTGGCGTAGAGGGCGTGCTCGAGATCGTCGACGAGGCTCTTGTCGTCCCCGCTGGGCTCCGGGCCACGCAGGCGCTCGGCGGCGGCCTCGCGCTGGTCCTTGACGGCGGACAGCGTGCGGGCGAAGACGGCCTCGGTGATGCCGGTGAGGGGGACGCCGAGCTCCAGCGCGTCCTGCGCGGTCCAGCGGCCGGTGCCCTTCTGCTCGGCGGCGTCCTCGATGATGTCGACGAACGGGCCGCCCGTCGCCTCGTCCATCTGCTCGAGCACGCGCGCGGTGATCTCGATCAGGAACGAGTCCAGCTCGCCCTCGTTCCACTGCTTGAACCGCTTGGCGATGTCGGAGACCTCGAGGCCGGCGCCGTGGCGGAGCAGGTCGTAGCTCTCGGCGATCAGCTGCATGTCGGCGTACTCGATGCCGTTGTGGACCATCTTCACGTAGTGGCCCGCACCGTCCGGGCCGACGTAGGTGCAGCACGGCGTGTCGTCGACCTTGGCTGCGATGGTCTCGAGGATCTCACCGACCACCTCGTCGTAGGCCTCGCGCTCGCCCCCGGGCATGATGCTCGGGCCCTTCAAAGCGCCCTCCTCGCCGCCGGAGACGCCGACGCCCATGAAGCGGATGTCCTGCTCGGCGAGTGCCTTGAAGCGCCGCTGGGTGTCCTTGAAGAACGAGTTGCCGCCGTCGATGACGATGTCGCCCTTGTCGAGGTGGGGGAGGATCTCCTCGATCACGGAGTCGACGGGGTCGCCCGCCTTGACCATGCTCATCAGCACCCGCGGGCGCTCGAGCGACCCGACCCACTCCTCCACGGACTCGTGCCCGGTGATCGGCCCCTCGTCGCCGTGCTCGTCCATGAACTTCTGCGTCTTCTCCGCCGTCCGGTTGTGGACGGCGACGGGGATGTCGTGGGAGGCGACGTTGCGGGCGAGGTTCGCGCCCATCGTGGCGAGGCCGGTGAGGCCGAAGTGCGTCATGGGAGGGTTGATACCCGTTCCAGCAGGTCGGCGACGATCCGGGCGGTCGCCCCCCAGATGAGATCGTCGCCGACGAGGTAGGTGTCGGTCCGGAAGGGGACCCCGCGGCGGACGAGGCGGCGGCGGGCGTAGCCGGCGCGGACGTCGTCGAGGCTGAACTCGAGCACCGCGTCGACCTCCTCGGGCTGCAGCGTCCACTCCGTCGCCGGGGCGATCAAGCCCACGACGGGGTAGATCGCGTAGTCGGTGACGAACGTGGGGACGGGTGGCAGCGCGCCGATGACCTCGACCTGGCTCGGGTGCAGGCCCACCTCCTCGTGCGCCTCGCGCAGGGCGGTCGCGATGGCGTCCTCGTCCTCGGGGTCCCGGCGGCCGCCGGGGAAGGAGATCTCGCCGGCGTGGCGCTTGAGGTCGGCGCGACGGCGGGTGAAGACGGCATGGAGACGGCCGTCCGTCTCGAAGAGCGGGACCAGCACCGCCGACTCACGGCCGCTGACCGGGAGGGCGGCGGCCTCCGCCGGGGAGAGGAGGACGTCGGAGAGGCTCAGACCGGCGCGACCCGCTGCACGCGCTCCTCGAAGGCGACCTCGCCCTCCAGCGTGCGGTGGATGGGGCACTTGGCGGCGATCACCTTCAGGCGCCCGACCTGCTCGTCGCTGAGCGACTCCGGCAGGCGCAGGACGAGCTCGAAGTGCGTCGGGCGACCGCGCTCGGCGGGCTGGTAGTCGCAGTCGACCTCGACGCCGGTCATGTCCCAGCCCTTGCGGTCGGCGTACATCTGCATGGTGATCGCGGTGCAGGAGGCGAGCGCCGCGGCGAGCAGCTCCTCCGGGCTCGGGCCGAGGTCCTTGCCGCCGGCGTCCTCGGGCTCGTCGGCCGTGATCCGGTGCTCGCGGATGCGCACGGAGTGCTCGAACTTCCCTTTCCGGACGGCGATCGCGCGCATCGTTCGAGATTACTCCTCGTCCAGAGGGTGGAAGAGCAGCCCGGTCAGGACCTTCGGGAAGAAGTAGGTCGACTTCGGCGGCATGACCTCGCCGGCCGCCGCGATGTCCCGGATCTGCTCGACGGGGACGGCGCCGGTGAAGAAGATGGCGTCGACCTCCTTGTCGAGGAGCTTCTGTTTGGCCTCCGCGAAGTTGCGCGAGTAGTCGAGGCCCTGGAAGTGCGAGATGTCGTCGTCCGTCATCTTCAGTGGGCCCTTCAGGATCAGCCGCTCGAGCACCGCCGTGTCGAGGTTGCCCAGCGGGCCGTCAGGGCGGTCGGCCTTCAGGGTCAGCCGGTAGCCCTGCTGGTGGAACGAGTCCGCGTACCCCAGCTGGATCGACGTGCCGTCCGGGGTCGGCTCGAGGTCGTCGAGCTCGACCCGCTCGAGGTCCCAGTCGCGCATCAGGGTGTCGCGCAGTGCCTGCTGGCGCGGCTGGTCCTTGAGGTCGGTCAGGAGCCGGTGCGTCGGGAAGACGGTGAGGCCGGGGTCGGACAGCGAGACCAGGCAGGCGAGCACGTAGCGGTGCGGGCCCTCGCCGCCGATCTCCTCGGCGTAGACGCGCGCGGTCTCGTAGCGGTGGTGGCCGTCGGCGATCAGGAGCTCGGAGTCGGCGAGTGCCTCCGTGATCGCCGGGTCGCCCGGGATGCGGAAGAGGCGGTGGCGCGTGCCGTCCTCGTCCGTGACGTCGGCGAACGGCTCGCCATCCGTCGGCAGGTCGACCTCGCCGTCGTAGAGGCAGAAGATGGGGGAGAGGTTGGCCTTCGTCGCGCGCGTGAGGTTGAGCCGGTCCTCCTTCGGGCCCGGGTGCGTGCGCTCGTGGGGGCGGATGCGGCCGGCGCCGTACTCCTCGACGCGGATGCGCGCGAAGAGGCCGGTGCGCGTGTAGGCGTTGCCGTCCGGGCCCGTGTAGTCCTGGACGAGGACCCAGAACGCCGGCTCGGCGTCACGCACGAGCGTCCCGTCGGCGCGCCACCGGGCGAAGGTCGTGGCCGCGTGCCCGTAGGGATCGTCACCCTGCGGGAGGTCGATCTCGACGGCGTTGTGCGGTGAGCGCTGCAGGAGCCGCTCGCGCTGCGCGGCGTCGATGACGTCGTAGGGCGGGGCGACGACGTCGGCGATCTGCGTCTTCGCCGGGTCGTAGTGGAGGGCGCGGAAGGGGCGGACGTCGGCCATGTCCTCGCGAACCTATTACGTCGGGACCGGGGCGTACGGTCCCGCGCCGATGGACCGGCGATTCGGATGGCTGTGGGCGGCGTACGCGGTGAGCGCGGCCGGCACGTACCTGGCCTTCGACGCGTTCCCGTTGATCGCCATCCTCGCGCTGCACGCCGGGCCGGCGGCCGTCTCCCTGCTGGCGGCGGCGGGGCTCGCGATGGGCGCGCTGATCGCCGTCCCGCTCGGGCCGTGGGTCGAGTTCCGCCCCAAGCGGCCGGTGATGATCGCGATGGACCTCGTCCGGAGTTGTGCGCTGCTGAGCGTGCCGATCGCGTACGGGCTCGGGTGGCTGACCTTCGCGCAGCTGGTGGTCGTCGCCGTGATCTGCGGGGTGGCCGACATCGCCTTCCGCGCGGCCAGCGGCGCGTTCCTGAAGACGCTGGTCGCGCCGGAGGAACTGCTGCGCGCCAACGGCCGGTTCGAGTCCACCAACTGGACGGCCGTCGCGCTGGGGCCGCCGCTGGGCGGCGCGATGATCGGGATCCTCGGGCCGGTGGTGACCGTGATCGCCAACGCGGTCTCCTTCCTGCTGTCGGCGGTGGGGGTGCGGGCGGTCGGGGGCGGCGAGCCGGCGCCGGCGCCACGTCCGATGGTGCGCCGAGGTGAGGTGCTCGCGGGCTGGCGGCTCATCCTGGGCAGTCCCGTTCTGCGCCCCCTGTTCCTCAACACGGTGCTGGTGAACGGGCTGATCATGGCCACCGCACCGCTGCTCGCGGTCCTCATGCTGCGCGACCTGGCCTTCGTGCCGTGGCAGTACGGGCTCGCCTTCTCCGTCCCCTGCCTCGGTGGGTTGGTCGGCTCGCAGGTCGCGCGGCGGGTGGTCGTCCGGCACGGCCGCGACCGGGTGCTGCTCGTCTTCGGGACGCTGCGCGCCTGCTGGTCCGTCGGGCTCGCGTTCGTCGGCCCGGGCGTCGCCGGCCTCGTGCTCGTGATGGCGATCGAGTTCGGGATGATCGCCTGCATCGGCGTCTTCAACCCGGTGTTCGCGACCTACCGGCTGGAGGCGAGCCCGTCCGACCGCGTCGCCCGCGTGTTGTCCGCCTGGAACGTGAGCGGCAACCTGACGACGGCGGCGATGATCGCCTCGTGGGGGTTCTTGGCGGCGGCCACCTCGCCACGGGCGGCCATTGCGGCCGCCGGCGTTCTCATGTTGGCGACGCCGCTGCTGCTGGTGCGGTCGCGGGCGTCGATTGGGACTGCGCCTGCACCCACGCCACCGCCGCCACGACGATCACCACACCCAGCACCTGCGGCGCGCTGAGCACCTGGTCCAGCAGCGGCCAGGCGAGGATGGACGCGATGACCGGCTCGAGCGTCGCCACCACGCCGACCCGCGGCGCCGGGATGTGGCGCAGCGCGGTGACGAGCATGACGAAGGGGACGAGCGTCCCGACCACGCCGACGCCCAGCCCCAGCAGCACGTGCTCCGCGTCGTCGAAGAGGCCGAACGGGAACGTCCACGGCGGCCGCGCGATGATCCACACGAGGCTGCAGAAGCCGAAGCCCCACGTCAGCGTCGTCCGCGCGTCCAGCCGCTCCCCGGCGCGCTCCGACGCCGTCAGGTTGATCGCGAACGTCGCCGCACGCGGCCACTGCCCACAGCAGCCCGATGCCGTCGAGCCCGTCGGCGTCGTAGGCCTTCACGACCAGGAAGCTGCCGAGCACGCTGAGCACGCACGCGCCCCACAGCGCCGACGGCGCCTTGCGGCCCTTGAAGACCCGGAGCAGGACGAGGATCAGCAGCGGCGCGAGGTACTGGATCGTCAGCGCCACGCCGATGTCCAGCCGCGCGATCGCGGCGAAGTACGTCGACTGCACCGCCGCCAGGCCGGCGATCCCGAGGAACGCGAGCTTGGGGACGTCGGACGCGCTCGACCCTCAGCAGGTCCCGGTCGGTGACGGCGAGCCAGCCGGCCAGCAGCACGAAGGCGAGCACCGACCGCAGCTCCGTCAGGTGCCACGCGCTCACCCCGTCGTCGAGCAGCACCCGCGCCATCACCCCGCTGATGGCGAACATCGCCGCCGCCGTCGCCGTCAGCGCGTACCCGAGCTTCGGCGACTTGTGCGGCACGCGGAGCCATTCAAGCCGTCCGCCCGCCATGGGAACATGTGTTCGTGGTCAAGCGGTGCGGGAAGTGCGGGGAGACGAAGCCGGTCGAGGCGTTCCACCGGTCCCAGGCGCGACGGCTATCAGCAGTGGTGCAAAGTCTGCCGGAAGGCCTACGACGCCGACTACAGCAAGCGGACGCTGGATCGCCGGCGTGCCCGGTACGGCCGGAACGAAGCGGCGCGTATTCCGCGAGTGGTACGGGAGCTGAAAGAGAGCCGACCTTGTACCGACTGCGGGGGCTATCTTCCCGGCTCGGAGGTGACGCACTGGGATCACCTTCCTGGCTTCGAGAAGCGCGGAGACGTCGGCGCCCTCGCTGCGAGATGAGAAGCAGTTGTGCTCGAAGAGATCAAGAAGTGCGAGCTCGTCTGCGCGAACTGCCACGCGCTCCGTACAGTCAGTCGCCGTATCGGGGCGTGGCGCAGCCTGGTAGCGCGCCGCGTTTGGGACGCGGAGGCCGTGGGTTCGAATCCCGCCGCCCCGATCATCGGTCTGCGGGCTCCGCGCACACGGAGTGCCCGGATGCGTCTGGGGCGGACCAGCCTGCGCATCTAGGGCCGCCGACCGCGGCCGTAGGTCTCATACGTGGCGAGTTCTGCTTTCAGGCGAGGCTGTCGCGTAAAGCTGCGGCGGGGAGGCGGCTGCTGGCGGGGCGGTGAGGCTCAGGCGGCGGCGGGGGCGGCCGGCCCCGGCCGTCAGGCCGGTTGTGGGGGTGTGGTGAGCCGCCAGAGCTTGAGGAGGTTGTGGGTGGCGGCGATCAGGCGCCATTCGGCCTGGCAGGCTCTCAATCCGCGTCTCTGAAAGCGGTCGGCGCGGCGCAGGATCTTCGTGTGCGCGAAGACCGGTTCGATGATCGCGGGGCGGCGGCGATAGAGCTCGTGGCCGTCGTCGGAGACGATGTCTTTTCGCATCTGCTCGTAGGCCGGCTTGCGTCTGGTCAGGCCGGGCTCTGAGCGGCCGGAGGCGTCGGGGCTGACGAGTGGCCGAATGCCGCGGCGTCGGAGCCGATCGATGTGGCCGAGGTTGAAATAGCCGGCGTCGGCGAGGACGACCTGCGGCTGCTCGGCCAGGCCGGCGGCGGCGAGCTCGTCGATGGCTTGATCGACCATCGGCTCCAGCCGGGATCGTTCGTTGCCGCTGGTGATCACGTCGGCGGCGATGATGATCTGGCCCTCGGTCGCGGCGGCCTGAGCGGTGTAGCCCTGAACCCAGCCATGCAGGCTCTTGACCAATTCAGAGTCGGGGTCGGTGATGTTGACCTTTCCCGCCGGCGTCGCCGGCGGCGGCTTGAACGCGGGTGGCTTGCCCTTCATCCGCCGGCCTTCAAGGGCGCGGCGGTCGCGCTCAGCGATGAACCAGGCGCGCCATTCCTCGTTGACCTGGACCTCGGCGCGCCAGTCCTCTTCGAGCCGGCGGCGCGCTTCAGCGACCCGCGCTTCGCGGGTCGGCGGCTGCTCTTCGGCGCGCTGGTCGCGCTCAGCGTCGAGCTCGCGCTTGAGCTCGCGCAACCGCGCGCGGCGCGACTCGACGCTGCCCATCTCCGGCGGCAGTTCGTCGCCGCGTCGCTTGCCGAACCGGTGGTCCTCTGCCGCGTCGACCTGGCCGGCCTCGTCGAGGATCTCGCGCGCGAGATCCGTGTAGCTGCGGTTCTGCGACCGGCTCGCGTTCGCCGCGATCTTCGTCCCATCAACCGCGATCGTCCCGACCGAGACCGCCCCGGCCCGCGCGCAAAGCGCGAGCACCTCCCCGAACAAGTCGGCCAGCGCGTCCTGATGGCGGACGCGGAAC
>CAWJMO010000026.1:0-133499 GCA_963843865.1 uncultured Solirubrobacteraceae bacterium
CGGCGAAGATCCTGCGCGTCGGCGTTCCCGGCGCGACGCTGGCCGACGCCATCCCGCACCTGCGCGAGACCTACTGCGGCACGATCGCCTACGAGATCGAGCACATCGCCTCGCACCGCCAGCGCGTCTGGCTGCGCGGCGCCATCGAGTCCGGCGAGTACCGCCAGCACGCTGACCACGGAGGAGAAGAAGGCGCTGCTCGGCCGGCTCACGCAGGTCGACTCGCTCGAGCGCTTCATGCACAAGGCCTACCTGGGCCAGAAGCAGTTCTCCATCGAGGGCCTCGACATGACGGTCCCGATGATCGACGAGCTGATCCAGCTCGCGTTCCACAAGGGGGCCCGCGAGGTCGTGCTCGGCATGGCCCACCGCGGCCGGCTCAACGTCCTCGCCCACAACCTCGGCCGCGCCTACGAGACGATCTTCCGCGAGTTCGAGGGCGCGCAGGACATCGAGGCCGTCACCACCATCCCGCAGGGCGGCACCGGCGACGTCAAGTACCACCACGGCGCCCAGGGCACCTACCAGGTCGGCGACGGCTCGCTGCTCGTGCGCCTGGAGTCCAACCCGTCGCACCTCGAGTACGTCGCGCCCGTCGTCACCGGCGCCACCCGCGCGGTGCAGACCACCCGCCAGGGCCCGCACACCCACATCGACCACTCGGCCGCGATGCCGATCGTCCTCCACGGCGACGCCGCCTTCCCCGGCCAGGGCGTCGTGTCGGAGACGCTGAACCTCCAGGGCCTCGACGGCTACACGGTCGGCGGCACCATCCACCTCATCCAGAACAACCAGATCGGCTTCACCACCGATCCGGACGAGTCGCGCTCCACCCGGTGGGCGTCCGACCTCGCCAAGGGCTTCGACGTCCCGATCATCCACGTCAACGCCGACGACGTCGCCGCCTGCATCGCCGCGACCCGCCTGGCCTTCGCCTACCGCGCCGAGTTCGGCCACGACGTCGTCATCGACCTGATCGGCTACCGCCGCTGGGGCCACAACGAGACGGACGAGCCCGCCTACACGCAGCCGGAGATGGCCGCGAAGATCAAGACCAAGACGCCGGTCCGCGAGATCTTCGCCGAGCAGCTGGTCGCCGACGGCACCCTCACCAAGGAGGAGGCCGACGGCATGGCCTCCGAGGTGTGGGACCGCCTGTCCGCGCGGCATCGCGAGCTCAAGGAGGAGCTGGCCAACTCGCACGCCGAGCAGCCCACCGGCGGCTACGAGCTCGACCGCACGCAGTCGCCCGAGGTCAAGACGGCCGTCTCCGAGGAGCGGCTGCATCCAGCTCAACGACGACCTGCTCAAGGTGCCGGACGGCTTCACGATCCACCCGAAGCTCGTCCGCCAGCTCGACAAGCGCCGCGAGGTCTCCGAGACCAAGCGCGGCATCGACTGGGCACACGCCGAGGAGCTCGCCTACGCGTCGCTGCTGTGCGAGGGGACGCCGATCCGCCTGACCGGCCAGGACGTCGAGCGCGGCACCTTCTCCCAGCGCCACCTCGTCTTCCACGACGCCAAGACCGGCCGGCGCGCGTCGCCGATCCAGAACCTGCCGGGCGCGCTCGCGCCGATGGAGCTGCACAACTCGCCGCTGAGCGAGATCGCCTGCCTCGGCTTCGAGTACGGCTACTCGATGGAGGCGCCGGAGTCGCTGGTCCTGTGGGAGGCGCAGTTCGGCGACTTCGCCAACTCCGCGCAGGTCATCATCGACCAGTTCATCATCAGCGCCCTGGCCAAGTGGGGCCAGACCTCGCGCCTGACGCTGCTGCTGCCGCACGGCTACGAGGGCTCGGGCCCCGAGCACTCCTCGCGCGCGCCTCGAGCGCTTCCTGCAGCTCGCCGCCGAGGGCAACATCCGCGTCGCCAACCTCACGACGCCGGCCCAGTACTTCCACCTGCTGCGCCGCCAGGCGCGCGTCGCCAAGCAGCGCCCGCTGGTCATCTTCACGCCCAAGCAGCTGCTGCGCCTGCCGCAGGCGATGTCGCAGATCGCGCACCTCTCCGACTCGCGCTTCTACCCCGTGCTGCAGCGAGCCGCGCATCGACGAGGACGCCGTCACCCGCCTGATCTTCTGCACGGGCAAGGTCTTCTACGACCTCAAGGGCCACGCCACCCGCGAGGACAACCCGGGCGTCGCCATCTCGCGCGTCGAGCTGCTCTACCCCTTCCCGCAGGCGCAGATCCTCGAGGAGATCAACCGCTACCCGAACCTCCGCGAGGTCCTCTGGGTGCAGGAGGAGCCGCGCAACATGGGCGCCCGCGCGCACATGTCCCCGCGCATGCTCCACATCCTCCCCGACCACCTCGAGTTCGGCTACGTCGGCCGGCCCGAGCGCGCCAGCCCGGGCGAGGGCTACCCGGCCGCCCACACCATCGAGCAGAACCGCATCATCCGCACCGCGCTGGACCTGGACGTCCCGGTCAGCGTCAACCCGTCGCGCGCGCCCGGCGACCGCTAGCCGGCTACGGCGTCGTAGCCGAGCTTGGTGAGGAAGCGCTTGAGCTGCCGCAGGTAGGCGGGCTTGACGTAGCCGCGGCGGATGGCGGTGCGGACGAGCTCGTAGCCGGTGCGGCACTCGCCGAGCGTGCACTGGTCGGCGGTGTAGGCGGCGAGGGAGCTGCGGACGACCTCGCGGTAGATCCGCGCCTTGCGTCTTGTACTTGCGGTAGAGGTGCTTGTACTCCGTCGCCTCCTTGCTCACCGTGGGCTTGAAGGCGTCCTCCCGGGTGACGTCGGCGAACGCGCCGTCGACCAGGTGGAAGATCTGCACGGGGAACAGGCTGCCGGCGAAGGAGCCGAAGCGCCGAGTTGAAGGCGTTGTCGGCGCTGATGAACTCGGGGATGCCGTCCTGTCGAGGTCCTTGAGGCCGTAGCCGGGGTCGGCCCAGTTGCGGATGACCTCCGTCGCGCCTTTGTAGAGGTAGCTCACCTGGCAGCAGTGCGCGCCGCCCGTGTAGAGGTCGAAGATCGCCTCGCCGATGCCGTCGCCGTCGACGTCGCGGACGTGGACGGACTTGGTGCCGACGTTCATGCCCGCGGGGGACAGGTACTCCTTGTTCGGGATCTTCGTGGCGACGATCTGGGTGTCGCCGTCGAAGACGCCAAGCGTGACGCCCTTGGCCTCGAAGTCGCTCGCCTTGGTGTAGGTGAGCTCGGCGCGGATGGTGCCGAGCGTGGCCGTCTCCGTCTTCGCGGCGGCGGGTGCGGCCAGCGCGAGCAGCGCCAGGACGACAGCCACGATGAGCCTCATGCCGTGGCCACCGGGTGCTCGTGGGCGACCATGTCGCGCGCGTCGACCTCCTCGCCGCACTCGCTGCAGACGAAGCGCGGCGTGGACACCGACGCCGCAGGCCTTGTGCTCGAGCGTGACGGGCGGGGTGTCGAGCCCGCCGTACTGGTCGCCCCACTGCATCAGGGCGACGAGCACGGGATAGAGGTCGACGCCCTTCTGGGTCAGGCGGTACTCGTTGAGCGTGCGGCCGGGGTGCTCGGCGTAGGGACGGCGCTCGAGGATCTCGGCGTCGACGAGCTTGTTGAGCCGGTCGGTGAGGATGTTGCGGGCGATGCCGGTGCCCTGCTGGTAGTCCTCGAAGCGCCGCGCGCGCATGAACGCCTCGCGCAGGATGACGAGCGTCCAGCGCTCGCCGAGGATCGCCATGCTGCGGGCGATGGAGCACTGGGCGTCGGCGAGGTCGTCGTGGCGCATGAGGCCCGGCGGAATCTACTCGTCGGCGCGGTCGTCGGGCGGGCCGGCTGCGACCAGGCGGCCGAAGATGTCGCCGAGCAGCCCGACCTCGTCGCAGCTGAGGCGACCGAGGAAGCGCGACTCCACCGTCTCGAAGAACGTGTCCTGCGCCGCCGCGAGCAGCTCCTGGCCGGCCGGGGTGATGGTCGCGTGCACGACGCGCGAGTCGACGGCGCAGCTCTCGCGCGCGGCGATGCCGCGCGCCTCCAGCGCGTCGATGACACGGGACACGCGGCTCAGGCTCAGCTGTGACTGGCCCGCCAGCTCCGACATGCGCAGGTGCCCGTCCGTCGGCGTGGCCGAGGCGCGAGAGGACCTCGTAGGCGCTCAGCGTGAGGCCGTGCTTGGCGGACAGGCAGGCGTCGAGCCCGCGCGTCAGCTCCGCGTGCGCGGCGAGCAGTCCGAACCACGCCGCCTCCCGCTCCGGCGGGAAGTACTTGAGGCCGGCGTCCGTGCTGAGGACGTTGGGATCGACGACGGACACCCCTCCAGTCTACGCCTCCGGAGGCCGTTCTGCCAAAGATTGCTTGCGCAAGCATTGTGATACTCTTGCGCTAGCAACCACTTCCCAGGAGGGACACCACCATGAGCACCATCGAGCAGACCACCATCCCCACCGGCACCTGGAACCTGGACCCCGTCCACTCCAAGGCCGGCTTCGCCGTCCGCCATTCGGGCATCGCCACCTTCCGCGGCCACTTCGCCGAGCTCTCCGCCGAGCTCGTCGACGGGACGCTCAAGGGCGCCGTCGAGGTCTCGAGCGTCGAGGTCCCCGTCGCGCAGCTCAAGGGCCACCTGCAGGCGCCGGACTTCTTCGACGCCGAGCAGTTCCCGCAGATCACCTTCGCCGCCTCCGACCTCAAGGTCGACGGCAGCGAAGCTCACCGTCAGCGGCGAGCTGACCATGAAGGGCGTCACCAAGCCGCTCGAGGCGACGGGCACCTTCGAGGGTCCCGCCACCTACATCGACGGCTCGGAGCGCGTCGCGCTGTCCCTCGAGACGGTCGTCAACCGCCACGACTTCGGCGTCAGCTGGAACGCGGACCTGCCCACGGGCGGCAAGGCCGTCGGCGACGACGTCACGCTCACCGTCGACCTGCAGTTCACCAAGGCCTAGCCATGAAGCTGCTCGGAGTGGTCGGCTCGCTCCGGCCCGAGTCCTACAACCGCCGCCTCATGGAGGCGGCGGCCGAGCTGCTGCCCGCGGGCGTGGAGCTCGAGATCTGGGAGGGGCTGCGCGAGGTGCCGCCCTTCGACGAGCAGGATCGCGAGGCGGCGTCGGCGCCCGCGCCCGTCGAGTCGCTGCGGTCGGCGATCGCCGCCGCGGACGGCGTGCTGTTCGCCACGCCGGAGTACAACGGCTCGATCCCCGGGCAGCTCAAGAACGCGCTCGACTGGGTGTCCGTCCCCTTCGAGCACAACGTCCTGCGCAACAAGCCGGTGGCCGTGATCGGGACGTCCACCGGCATGTTCGGTGCGGTGTGGGCCCAGGCCGACCTGCGCCGGGTGCTCGGGCTCATCGGCGCCCGCGCGGTGGACCGCGACACGCCCGTCGGCCTGGCCGAGATGGTCTTCGCCGGTGACCTCGACGCCGAGGTCACCGAGGCCGTCGGCGCGACCGTGCGGGACCTCGTCGCGCTCGTCGAAGAGCGCTACGCCAAGGCGGCCTAGCGGCGCGCGGCGAGCTCGGCGGCCACGTCGTCGAGCTCGCCGGGCGCGATGCGCTCGATGCGCGTGCCGAGCTGCGCCTCGATCGCGTCGGCGCACTCCCGCGTGTAGACGATGCTCCCGTCCGCGCCGATCGTCTCCAGGCCGTCCCAGCGGGCCGCCGTCGCGTTGACCGCGACGGCGTGCGTCTCCGTCACGCCGTCCGGCAGGTCGAGGACGACGCCGGTCCGTGACGCGAGCACCGGGTACCCGCCGGGCCGCCCGTCCGGCGCGGGCACATGGATGCGGGCCGGCGTGTCGACGAGCAGCGCGGCGACCGTGCCGGCGGTCGCCGCGGCGGTGATGGCGTGCACATCGCGGCCCTCCAGCAGCGGATGGCGCGCCTCGAACCACGTGCGGCCGTCCGGAAGCACCTCGCCGTCGAGCTCCACGTGCGCGATCACCGGCGGCGGTCCGCCCGCCAGGCCACCATCGTCGCCGCCCAGCGCCGCGAACGCGCCGAACGCGTAGCGCTCCGTGCTGTGGTGGGCGACGAGGCTCACGCGCGCGCCCGCGGGGGCGCGACGGTCGAGCTTGGCCGCCATCTCCGCCACGTTGCCGGCGCCGACCTCCGGCGCGAGGCCCTCCGCGGCGAGCACCGGCCCGACCGCGTCCGGGTAGGCGAGGTTGACGATCCGCGCGCCTGGCGCCGCCGCGTCGCGCGCCCGGACGAGGTCCCGCACGAGGCCGACCTGCAGCGGGAGCCAGGCGCCGTAGGGCAGCGGCGGCGCGGGGCGCCACCACGTGTGTCGCGAGGCCGCCATCACGATGACCTCGGGGTCGAGGTCGCGGAGGACGCCGGCGAACGCCTCCGGGTCGCTGACGTCGCCCGCCGCCCCGTCCACCCAGCCGGCGCCGCCGGTCAGTCCCGCGACGATCCCGGCCTGGCCCGCCACGCGATCGGCGAGGTCCCCGTCCCGGCTGACGGCCACCAGCCGGTCCGCGCGCAGCGCGGGCGAGCGCGTCCACGCACCTGACCCCGAGGTCCCCCATGCCCACCACGACGACCGTCATCTGACGTCCATGTTGACCCAATCGGCACCATCTGCCGTTAATCCTGCATGGACGAAGCCGATCTGCGCGAGGCCCACGCCACTCTGACCCGGATCCTCGGCGCGATCGAGGAGTACGTCTACACGGGCGAGTTCCTCGACGACGGTGGCTACCGCGTCGTCTTCGCCGGGCCCGTGCCGGGAGCAGTTCCTCGGCGTCACCCAGGAGGAGGCGAAGACCGCGATCTGGCGCTACTACGTCCATCCGGAGGACACCGGGGTGTTCGACGTCGCGCACGACAGCGCGCTCGGCGACGGGCGGCTGGACGTCGAATACCGCCTCGTCGGCGCCGACGGGGTGCTGCGCTGGGTGCGCGACAGGGGCCGGGTCCGCCACGAGGACGACCGCCGCTTCCTCGACGGCAGCATCCTCGACGTGACGGAGGTGCGCGTCATGCAGGAGCAGCTCGCAGCGGCGCAGGCGGAGGCCGAGCGCCTCGCCCACGTCGATCACCTGACCGGTGTGCAGAACCGCCGTGCGCTCGACGGCGTCTCACCGGCGAGCGTCCCTCCGGGCCTGCTGCTCGTCGACATCGACCACTTCAAGCGCGTCAACGACGAGCACGGCCACCAAGCCGGCGACGAGGTGCTCGTCGCGGTCGCCGACCGCCTGCGCGGCAGCATCCGCGCGACGGACACGATCCTGCGCATGGGCGGCGAGGAGTTCCTGCTCGCGGTGGACGGCGTCGTCAGCGAGGACGGCCTGCGCACGGTCGCGGAGACCGTCCGGCGTCCGTCGCCGGCCTGGGCGTCACCGTGTCCGTGGGCGCCGTGCTGCTGCGACCGGAGGAGGACTTCGAGGTGCGGCTGCGCGCGGTCGACGCGGCGCTCTACGCGGCCAAGCAGGCCGGCCGCGACCGGGTGGCGCTCAGCCCCTGAGTGCGTCGCGCACGGCGGCGCCCGCGGGGGCGAAGTCGTCCGACAGCCGGTCCAGCAGGTCCAGCCAGCCGCCGTGCACGGCCGCCGCGCGACGGACGGCGTCGACGCCGGCCTGGAGGTCGCCCGTCTGCGCGAGGCTCAGACCGGCCCAGAACAGCAGCTCGTCCGAGTCGGGCGCCATCTCCGAGGCCTGGAGGTACATCCGGCCCGCCTCCTCCGCGTCGCCGGCGCCGAGCAGCTCGTCCGCCTCGTCCGCCAGCGCGTAGGCGCGGCCGAGCACGAGCAGGCGGCCGAGCTCGGCGATCGGGTCGGCGTGGTCCTCGACGCGCAGCTCGAGCTTCGGGACGAGGTCGGCGGTGTCGGCGGAGACGACGAGCAGCGCGGCCGACTGGCGGCCGCGGACGTCCCCGCCCGCGTCCTCGGCCCCCTCGAGCGCGGCGAGCAGGCGGCCGGCGAGGTCGGGGGCGTCGGACGCCTCGTAGGCGGCGGCCATCGCCTCGGGCACGCCGGGCCGGGCCATCATGTTGGCCTGGCAGGTGAAGCCCTCGCGCTCGACGTGCGACGCGTGGTCGATGCAGTCGGGCCCGGTGTGGACGGCGACGTGCCCGTGCGCGTCGACGGCGGCGACCTGGCGGACGGCGCGGAGGTCGTCCTCCTGCAGTTGCGCGTGCAGCGCGGGACCCACTTCCTCGCCTGCCGCCAGGCGTTCGAGCGTCCGCGGGCCGTAGGCGGGCTCGGCGACGGACTGAGTGGCTACCGTCCCCACTCCTGGCCGCCCCCAGGTGACCACGGAGCCGACGGAGAACCAGTGCGACTGGACCGCGACGCCGAGGTCGCCCGACACGGGGTCGCGCGCCACGATCGAATACGTCCCTTTGCGCACCGACAGCGAGCATACGCACACCGTCCTGGCCCGGGTGCGCAGCATCCCGGAGGGGTTCGTGCGCGCCTACGGGGACATCCTGCCGGGCGCGCCGCGGGTCGCGGGCGCCGTCCTGCACGACGCCGAGGAGCCGGGCCTGCCCTGGTGGCGCGTCGTGCGCGCCGACGGCTCGCTGGCCAAGGGCTCGCGCCAGCGCGCGCACCTCGAGCGCGAGGGCGTGCCGTTCCGCGGCGAGCGGGTCGACATGCGCATCGCCCGCATCCCCTGATGGAGCAGCAGACGATCCAGCTCGACCCGCGCCCGCGCGGCTTCCACCTCATCACGCGGGAGATCGAGGCGGCGCTGGACCGAGATGGCCTCCGGCCGCGAGGACGGGCTGCTGCACGTCTGGATCCGGCACACGTCCGCGTCGCTGACCATCAACGAGAACGCCTCGCCGGACGTGCGGCGCGACTTCGAGTCCTGGTTCAACGACGCCGTCGCCGAGGACGCGCCCTACTGGACGCACACGGACGAGGGCCCGGACGACATGCCCGCCCACATCAAGGCCTCGCTGCTCGGGCCGTCGCTGACGCTCCCGGTGAGCGGCGGCCGCCTCGCCCTCGGCACCTGGCAGGGCATCTACCTGTGCGAGCACCGCGACCGCGGCGGCGCCCGCACGCTCGTCCTGACGCTCTCCTCCTAGCGCGCCTTCCACACCGGCTCGCGCTTCTCCGCGAACGCCTTGGCGCCCTCCTGCGCGTCCTCGGACCCGAAGACGCCGCCGGCGATCTGGCCCTGCTTGTCCCAGGCCTCGGCCTCCGTCCACTCGCGGGCGCGCTGGACGACCTGCTTGGAGGCGGCCAGGGCGAGCGGTGCGTTGCGGACGATCTGCCCGGCCAGCTCCTGCGCGCCGGCCAGCGCCGTGCCGGGCTCGACCAGCCGGTTGACGATGCCGATCTCCGCCGCGCGCTCGGCGCCGATCGGGTCGCCCGTCAGCGCGAGCTCCATGGCCAGGTGGTACGGGATCCGCTGCGGGAGGCGGAAGAGCCCGCCGGCCGCGGCGACCAGGCCGCGCTTGACCTCCGGGATGCCGAAGCGCGCGTCGCGGGCGGCGACGATCAGGTCGCAGGAGAGCGCGATCTCGAAGCCGCCGGCCAGCGCGAAGCCCTCGACGGCGGCGATCAGCGGCTTCTGCGCGGCGCGCTGCGTGATGCCCGCGAAGCCGCGGTCGCCCGCCCACGGCCGCTCGCCCGTCACGAACGCCTTGAGGTCCATCCCCGCGCAGAACGTCCCGCCCGCGCCCGTGACGATCCCGATGCGCAGGTCGTCCTCGGCGTCGAGGCGGTCCAGCGCCGCCGCGATCGCCTCGGCCACCGCGCCCGTTGACGGCGTTGCGCGCCTCCGGGCGGTCGATGGTGATGGTGAGGACGCCCCCGTCGGCGTCGACGTGGACCGGTTCGTCGCTCATGCGTCCGGACCCTACGTGACGGGTACCTCGTCCAGCATGGCCAACGTCCGCATTCCGCAGGGCTTCTGGGTGGCGCTCGCCGCCGTCTTCGCGATCCTCACGCTCCTCTTCCTCGTGAAGGGCATGTTCCTCATGGTCATCGTCGCGCTGGCGATGGCGGTCTTCACCGGCGCCGAGGCGTCCGGGCACGGCGTCCTGCCGGGCCGTGACACGCCACCGAAGAACGCCTAGGCGGCGAAGAGCGTGAGCTCCGGCTCGCGCTCGCCCCGCAGCACCGCGAGGTCGACCTCGACCCAGGCGATGCCGCGCGCCTCGGCCAGCACGCGCGCCTGCGGCTTGACCGTCTGGGCGGCGAGCACGCCGCGGACGTCGGCCATCGCCGGGTCGCGGCCGATGCGCTCGAGGTAGCGCGAGAGCTGCTCGACGGCGTCGATGGTGCCGACGCGCTTGATCTCCACGGCGATCCAGCCGTCGTCCTCGTCGCGGCACATGAGGTCGACCGGGCCGATGTCGGTCGGCCACTCCCGGCGCACGAGCCGGAAGCCCTCGCCGCACCAGTCCGGCTGGTCGGCCAGCAGCTCCTGCAGGTGGGTCTCGACGCCGTCCTTCTCGAGGCCGCTGACGGCGTCGCACTCGACGGTCATGTCGCTCATCACCTCGGCCAGCGCGATGGTCAGCTGGTCCTCGCCCTTGACCTTGCGGACGGTGATCGTGTCGCCGTCCTCCTCGATCGCCGTCGGCGCCGTCATCCAGTTCAGCGGCTTGTAGCCGCCGCCGTCGCAGTGGACGAGCACGGAGCCGTCGGCCTTGAACATGAGCAGCCGCACGGCCTCCGGCAGGTAGGCGTCCAGGCGGCCGGAGTAGGTGACGGTGCAGCGGGCGACGACGAGACGCATCCGGGCCGGGACGTTAAGCGCCGGCCCGGACGCTCGCCGAGAGCTTCCCGCTAGTAGCGGCTGACGCGTTCGCGCACGACCGGCCGCTCCTCGACCACGGCGGCGCGGTCGCGGTGCTGCGGTCATCCAGAACAGGCTGATGAGCGCGCCGACGACGCCGATGACCATGAGGATGGTCCCGGCGGTGGCGATCTCGAAGCCGCTGACCGTCGCGTCGACGGCGAAGCGGAGGATGGCGCCGACGGCGATGAGGAACAGCGAGGTACCGATCTGCACTTTGAACTCCCTTTCGTGGTGCGTTGTTGGTCCAGAGGGTTCCCGCGCGCGCCCACGGCCACCCTCGGACGTCCGTCCAGCACTCAGACGTTGGTCCCATTGCGGACGGGACCGCCGCGCCGGAAGCATCCGTGGCATGAACCCCCGCCTGACCCGCACCCTCGCCACCGCCGCCGTCGCCCTGTTCGCCTCCAGCGGCGTCGCCGCGGCCAAGGGTGGCGCCACCCCGCCCCCCGCGACCCCCGGCATCGACTGCTACGCCGACCCGGCCGTCGTCGCCATCTCCACGCCGGACGTCGCCGTCAACTACGCGGGTGACGCGGGCTGCGTCGGCGTCAAGGCCGACGGCGCACTCCGGCTCGCCTGGGTGGTCACGAACCCCGGCTGGACCTATCAGGTGCTCTCCAACGGTGACGGCACCAACCAGCGCGTCCAGATCAAGTTCACGCAGACGGCGACGGGCCGGAACATCGACTTCCGCTACGAGCTGGGCAAGACCCGCATCAGCTAGCGCAGCAGCGCGGCCGCCGCGCGGGTCCCCGAGAGCCAGGCGCTCTCCACCCGCGGGCGGCCCTCCGGGCACCACTGGTCGCCCGCGAAGAGCACGCGGCCATCCCGCCCGAACGGCGCGTCGTGCTGCCCCGCCGGCTTGGCGAACGTCCAGCGGTGGGCGTGCGTCCACTCCGGCGCCCCGAACCCGAGCGCGTCCACGACCGCCGGGATCACCGCGTCCGGATCGTCGAGGTGCGCGCGGGCGAGCTCCGGCGTGGTGTGCGCGACGAGCACGGGCGCGTCGTCACCGCGGCGGCTCGCCGTCGTCGGCGACGAAGGTGAGCACCGCGTCGTCGTTGACGAAGGCGGCCTGGTAGTCCCAGCGCCGCTCGTCGTAGCCGAGCGCGACGGCGATGACGGGCTCGTAGTCGAGCGCGTCCGGCACGTCGACCAGGCGCGCGGCCTGCGGGTCCGGCATGGCCAGGACGACGTCGCCCTCCGGGAGCGCGGTCACCTCGCGCGACTCGACCTCGATGCCGTCGAGGACGAAGCGCACGAGCGAGCGCAACCCGTCCGGCGCCGACCAGCGCATGGGCCCGGACGACGACTGCCCCTCGAAGCGGTCCGTCCACTCGTGGGCGGGCGACCGCTCCACCACCGAGCGGAAGCCGTCGTCGCGGACGGTGAAGTAGCCCGCGCCGAGGTCCGCCCGGCGGCCGTGCAGCTCCGGCGAGCTCATCCGCCCGCCCGGCGCGCGGCCGCGGTCGACGACCCGCACCTCCACCCTCCGTCACGCAGGGCGACCGCACACGCGGCCCCCGCCATCCCGGCGCCGACGACCGTGACCACTAGGCGACCAGCTCGCGCGGGACCCGCTCGCGGACCGACTCCGCCAGCGCGCGGACCTCGGGGTCGTCGGCGAGCGCGAGCGCGCGGTCGCAGGCGGCGAGGCAGTCCTGGGTGCGGTCGGTGCGGGCCAGGGCGTGGGCGTAGCGCGACCAGGCGCCGGGGTGCTCGGGGTCGACCTCCGTCGCCTGCTCGCAGGCGGAGACCTCCAGCGCCGACGTCCCCCGCGAGGTGCGCGATGGTGGCCAGGTCGAGCAGGCCCTCCACGGACGGGCGCAGGACGCGGGCGCGCTCGAGCGCGTCGCGCGCGCCGGCGCGGTCGAAGCGGCGCATCCGCAGCCGGCCGAGGCGCTCCCATGCGGTCGCGTCGCGCGGGGCGGCGGCCGTCTCCCGCTCGGCGGCGTCCGTGGCCTGCGACAGCGAGCCCATGTCCTCGTAGATGCGCGCGGCCGTCCGCCACGGGGCGGGGCGCTCCGGCTCCACGCGGGCCCAGTCGCGCACGCAGCGGGCGGCGGCGGAGTAGTCGCCGGCCTGCCAGAAGGCGGTGGTCATCAGGCGCAGCACCTGGACGTTGTGCGGCTCGGCGTCGCGGGCGAAGACGAGGCGCTTGGCGGCGAGCTTGAAGTCCCCCTCGGCGAGCGCGTGCTTGGCCGCCTGGACGAAGCGCTGCACGCGGTCGGCGCCGGGGTCGGGCTTGGAGAAGTCGACGAAGTAGAGCGAGCCCGGCCGGGACCGTGCGGATGCCGACGTGGAAGGAGACGCGCGCCCACTGCTGCATGGAGTCGTCCGCGTCACCCGTGAAGTAGATGCCGTTGACCGTCCCGACGCCCCACTCGGGATAGGACAGGCAGCGCGCGTAGCGGTGCACGACCGAGTGGTCGGGCATGCGCGAGCCGAACGGGTCGTGGCGCTGCTCCTCGGCGGCCGCCGCGCGCTGGCGCTGCTCCTCCTCGTAGTTGCGCCGGCCGGCCTCCTCGCGGGCCTTGCGGGCGGCGGTGGCGCTGACCTTGACGGCGTTGCGCGTGACCTTCCCGCCGCGCGACTGCTCCGCCAGGCGCTCGAGCGTGTCGGCCGCCTCGTTGATGACCTTCAGGTGCCGCTCGTGCTCGAACTGCTTGCCCGGCGGGGCGATGTCCGGGTGCCAGACCTTGGCCATCCGGCGGCGCGCCAGCTGCACCTCGCGCTTGCCGAACGGGGGGTCCAGCTCCAGGAGCAGGACCGCTTGTTCGACGTCGAAGATCGGAGGGCGCCACGACCTTCCAGAGTACGACCCGACTAGTCGATCAGGCGCGCCTCGCAGGCGCCACACCGCGAGCTACCACATGAGGATGGCGAAGACGATCAGCGCCGCCACGTGGCCGAGGTCGTACAGGCCCGAAGCCGAGCGCGGAGTGCTTGACGAGCTGGACGCAGTGGTAGAGCGGGTTGATCTGGGAGACGCCGACCGCCCAGTCCGGCAGCTGGTCGAGCGGGAAGAAGGAGCCCGCGAGCAGGAACATCGGCGTGATGACCAGCGACTGGACGTAGCTGGTGTTCTCGAAGGACTCGACGATCGCGGCGATCAGCATCCCGGCGGCGGCGAAGCCGAACCCGGTGAGGATCCCGATGAACGGGACGAGCAGCATGCCCCAGGCGGGGTCGAGGCCGAACAGGAAGCCGATGAGCAGCGGCGCGCAGCCGTAGATGCCGGCGCGGACCGCGATCCAGATCGACTCCGCCGTCACGATCTCGGGGACGGTCACCGGCGCGGCGAGCAGCGCGTCGTAGGTGCGCTGGTACTTCCACTTGATGATCGTGCCGAAGATCCCGTTGAAGACGGACGCGAACAGGACCGCGGTGGAGACGGTGCCCAGCGCGACGTAGTCCAGGTAGTCCAGGCCCTCGACCTTGTCGACCAGCGCGCCGAAGCCGAAGCCGAACGCCAGCAGGTAGACGACCGGCTGCATGACCGCCGAGAACGTCGACGACCGCCACATGGACCCGAAGTTGATGACCTCGCGGACGAGGACGCCGCGCACGCTTGACCACTCGACCATCAGTCCACCGTCTCCCCGGTGAGGAGGACGAAGACGTCCTCGAGCGTGGCCGTGCGGTCGTGGCCCTCCGGCAGGTCGCCGTTCGCGCCGCTCCGTGCCGAGCACGGCGATCGACGTGCCCGTGCGGCGCGTGCGGTAGCCGCCGGCCTGCGCGTCCGCCTCGACCTTGGCGAGCTCGGCCTGCGGCCCGTAGACCTCCGTCACCTGCCGGCCGACGTGGTCGCGCACGAGATCGGACGGCCGGCCCTCGGCGACGTTGCTGCCCTTGGCCATGATCAGCACCGTGTCGGCGAGGCGCTCGGCCTCCTCGATGTAGTGCGTCGACATCAGCACGGCCGTCCCCTCCGCGCGGAGGTTGTCGATGAGCCCCCACAGCTCCTGGCGGACCTGCGGGTCGAGGCCGACCGTCGGCTCGTCGAGCAGCACGAGCTGCGGCCGGTGGACGAGGGCGCGGGCGATCAGCAGCCGCCGCCGCATGCCCGCCGCTGAGCTTGTCCACGCGCGTGTCGCGGCGGTCGCTTGAGGTTGGCGATGCCCAGCGCCCGCTCGATCGCCGCCGCCCGGTCCTTGCGCGGGATGCGGTAGAGGTGCGTGAAGATCAGCAGCGTCTGCTCGCAGGTGAGCGCGATGTCGAGGTTGTCGAGCTGCGGGACGACGCCCATCTTCACGCGGGCGGCCTTCGAGTCGCCCGGCAGCTCGTGGCCGAGCACGTGGATCGTCCCCTCGTCGGCGACCGTCTGCGCGGTGAGCATGCGCATCGTCGTCGACTTCCCGGCGCCGTTGGGCCCGAGCAGGCCGACGCACGTCCCCTCCGGGACGGTGATGTCGAGCCCACCCACGGCGGTGATCGACCCGTAGCGCTTGACCGCGCCGCGAACCTCGATCGGATGCATCTTCATCACCCTACGTGCGGTACTGGCGTCTGAGACCCCTCATAGGTGCCTCAGACGCCAGTGGTTGCGGATGGTTGCCGCCGTGCGCTCGTGGTGGATGTGGATGTCCGCCCAGCGGAAGCGAAGCACGAGGTAGCCGGCGGCGGTCAGGATCGCGTCCCGGTGGGCGTCGGCGCGCTTCATCAGCGGCTGGTCGTGGTTCTTGCCGTCGACCTCGACGATCAGCATCGCTTCAGGCCAGGCACAGTCGACGTGAAAGCCGCAGATCCTGGCCTGACATTCGTACTGGGGAAGTCCATGGCGGTTCGCCACCCGATTGCGGAACGCGACCTCCAGTGGTGAGCCCGTCGGCGCGATGTCCTCCAACAGCGCACTGAGGATGCGGTTGGGCCGGCGTTGAAGGGAGAGCTCCAGGAGCGGGACGTCGTACAGGCGCCTGAATTGCATCTCCCTCAGTGCCCACTCGATGGCGTCCGCATCACGCAGGTGGTGCGCCAGGTCGACCATGGTCCGGGCCGGGCTGGTCACCGGGATACCGGACCACGTCGTCGTCTCGACATCGAGCAGATCGGCGCGGTGGATGGTGATCCCAGGTCGCTGTCGGTGGCTGGCCGTCGGGATGGTGATGTCGGTGTCGCGGCCCACGCCGTCGCGGATCTGCATGAGCGTCGCGGCGCACCGGATGCTGAGCACCGCATCCTCTCCGCAGGCCAGGACGTCACCGTGCCAGCGCCCGAGCCGATCCTCGCCGACATAGCCGAGGGCGTAGACCCCGACGTGGACGCGGTGCAGGCGGCCCGCTTCGACGGCGCGTTCAACCGCGCGGCGGGAGAATTCGCAATCGCGGAGCTGCTCGATCGTGATCCGTCCATGTTGTGTCGCGGCGATCGCCGCGGCATTGGCGAATGAAGCACCCATATGGGGTACTAGGCGCCAGCGCCCGGATTCACGTCAGCGGCGGCGGGTGGCGAACTCGTGGGCGTGGCGGTGCACGGCGTCGCGGACGTTGCCGGAGACGACGACGGCGCCCTTCAGCGGCACGGTGGTGATCAGGACGCCGTCGGCGGCCAGGACCTCGGCGTCCGTGGCGTGTTCGAGCCCGATCTCCGACACGTGGGCGGCGTCGCGGCCGCGGGCGCGCAGCTCGGCGGCGAGGTCGGCAGGGAGGCCGCCGTCGAGGATCAGCCGCCGCATTCCCACCACCGCCGCAGGTCGGGGTCGTCGAGCGCGTCCTTGACCGGCGTCCGGGTGCCCGCCCGGCACGGGTGGCCGGCGGCGCGCTCGGGGTCGACGTCGACGCGCACGCCCGTCATCAGAGACGGCCAGCCGCCGGCGCGGAGCATCCCCTCCGCGTCGAGCCGTCCGTGGTTCGTCACTCTTTCTTCTTCCGAACCACCTACTTGGTTCAGGGGCAGGACGCGCTGCTCGGTGAAGACGTCCTTCAACCCGTACCCGCTCTCGACCGCGAGCCGGCCGTCGACGACGTGCAGGCCCGTCGCGAGCGGATGCTCGCCGCCGAGGGCGACGACCGCCCGCCGGATGGTCTTGAGCGTCAGCCCCGCGTCGAGGAGGACGTGGACCGCGAGGGCGTCGGCGGCGTCCGCGAAGGAGTAGACGTGCGGCTCGCCGGTGGAGACAGAGGCACGGATGTGCCCCCAGCGCGCCCACTGGCCGATGCGGTCGCCGTCGACACCGGCGAGGCGTCCGACGTCGGCGGCGAGGTACATCGGCGCATGGTTACAGGGCGACCCGCTCGTTGTCGCCGCCGGAGTACGGCTTGCCCGTCACCTTCGCCTTGGCGAGGCTGAAGACGGTGGCGACGCGGCCGCCCGGGGAGTCCCAGTACTCGGCGGACTCGGCCTCGATGCGGATGAGCAGGACGTCGTCGGCCTCGGGGCCGTTGGGGAACCAGGCCTCCACGCCGGCGTTCCACAGCTCGCGCTTCTGCGCGTCGTCCTGCGTCGTGGTCGCGTGGCCGGTGAGCGACACCCACACGTCGTTGGAGGAGACGGTGACGTTGACCTGCGGGTTCGCCGCGATGTGCTCGACCTTGCGGGACTCGGTCGTCGCGAAGAACCAGAGGTCGCCGTCGAACTCCACCTCCTGCATCGCCATGGGGCGGCTGTGGAGCTTGCCGTCGGCGTCGGAAGTGGTCAACATCGCGAAGCGCTCGCCGTCGAGCAGCTCCGCGACCTTCTGGGTCTCGTCGGAGGAGGTCATGTGGTCTCTACGGCCCTCGCCTAGCCTGAGACTCACATGAGCTCGCAGTACATCTACACCATGCACAAGGTCACCCGGCGCTTCCCGCCGGACAAGACGGTGCTCAACGAGGTCTCGCTGTCCTTCTTCCCGGGCGCGAAGATCGGCGTCCTCGGCTACAACGGCGCCGGCAAGTCGACCGTGCTGCGCATCATGGCGGGCCTGGATCACGACTACACGGGCGAGGCCAAGCTGGCCCCCGGCGCGACGGTCGGGATGCTCTCCCAGGAGCCCGACCTCGACGAGTCCAAGGACGTCCGCGCGAACGTCGAGGACGGCGTCGGCGAGGTCCGCGACCTGATGGCGCGCTTCAACGAGCTCTCCATGAACTACTCGGAGGAGACGGCGGACGAGTTCGCCCGCCTCCAGGACCAGATCGACGCCGTCGACGGCTGGAACCTCGACACGGTGATCGACACGGCGATGGACGCGCTGCGTCTGCCGCCCGGGGACTCCGGCGTCACGACGCTGTCCGGCGGCGAGAAGCGCCGCGTCGCCCTCGCCCGCCTGCTGCTGTCCGCTCCGGACCTGCTGCTGCTGGACGAGCCGACCAACCACCTCGACGCCGAGTCCGTCGCCTGGCTCGAGCAGCACCTGGCCGAGTACAAGGGCGCGATCGTCGCGGTCACCCACGATCGCTACTTCCTCGACAACGTCGCCCAGTGGATCCTCGAGATCGACCGCTCGCGCGGGATCCCGTACGAGGGCAACTACTCCGACTGGCTCGTGGCGAAGCAGAAGCGCCTGCTCGACGAGGAGCGCAAGGAGTCCTCGCGGTCGCGCACCATCGCCGCCGAGCTCGAGTGGGTCCGCACCAACCCGAAGGGCCGCCGGGTCAAGAACAAGGCGCGCCTCGCCCGCTACGACGAGCTGATCGCGGAGGACCGCAACGTCAAGCTCGACCAGGTCCAGATCCACATCCCGGCCGGCAAGCGGCTCGGCGACGTGGTCATCGAGGCGAAGAACCTGCGCAAGGGCTTCGGCGACAAGCTCCTCATCGACGACCTGTCCTTCACGCTGCCGCCCGCGGGCATCGTCGGCGTCATCGGCCCCAACGGCGCCGGCAAGACCACGCTCTTCAAGATGCTCACGGGCCACGAGCAGCCCGACGCCGGCTCGCTCAAGGTCGGCGACACCGTCGACCTCGCCTACGTCGACCAGTCCCGCGACGCGCTCGATCCCGACAAGAACGTCTGGGAGGAGATCTCGGAGGGCTACGACATCATCAAGGTCGGCACCCACGAGATGAACTCGCGCGCCTACGTCAACGGGTTCAACTTCAAGGGCTCGACCCAGCAGCGCAAGGTCGGCGTCCTCTCGGGCGGCGAGCGCAACCGCGTGCACCTCGCGAAGCTGCTGAAGTCCGGGGGCAACCTGCTGCTCCTCGACGAGCCGACCAACGACCTCGACGTGGACACGCTCCGCGCCCTCGAGGACGCGCTGGTGCACTTCGCCGGCTGCGCCGTGGTCATCTCCCACGACCGCTGGTTCCTCAACCGCATCTGCACCCACGTGCTCGCCTTCGAGGGCGACTCGCAGGTGACGTGGTTCGAGGGCAACTTCGAGGCCTACGAGGAGCACCGCCGCGAGCAGCTCGGCGAGGCCGCCGACCGGCCGCACCGCATCACCTACAAGAAGCTCACCCGGGCGTAGCGAACGCGTCCAGCTCCGCGCCGACGAGCGAGAGCACGTCGGTGTCGTGGCGGACGCCCCGAAGGACATAGTCGGAGCGGCGCGTCCCCTCGTGGTGGAAGCCGAGCCGCTCGGCGAGCCGGCGCGAGTGCACGTTCGGCGTCACGCACTGCCACTCGAGGCGCTCGACGTGCAGGTCCGCCCGCGCGGCGACGATCGCCACTCGGCACGCCGCCGCGGCGAGGCCGCGACCGAGTGCTTCAGGGACGACCCAGACGCCGAGCTCGACAACGGCCATGACCGGGTCGTGGTGGAGCAGGGTGATGCCGCCGACCAGCCGGCCGTGCTCCCAGACGCCGGCCGCGACCACGCGGCCGTCGAACTGCCGCTCGTAGTTGCTCAGCCACTCGCGGGCGCCGTCGGGGGTGATCGTGCGGTCCGGCCACGGGAGGAAGCGGCGCAGGTGGTCGTGCGCGGCGGCGACGTGCGCGGCGAAGACCTCGGCGTCGGCGCCCGTGAGGGTCCGTAGGAGGACGCCATCGGCGAGGGGCGCGTCGAGCACGGCCTCAGGTTCTACCGTGCTCGCCTTGCTCGTGGCCAGCCTGATCTGCGGCACGGTCCTGCTCGCCGCCGCGGCCCTGAAGGTCGCCGAGCCCGCGGCGTCGCGGGTCGCCCTCGGGACCTACGGGACGCCGTGGGCGCTGTGGCCGCTCGTGGCCGTCGAGACCGTCGTCGGCGTCGGCGTGCTGGCGGGGACGCCCGGCGCGGCGTACGTCGCCGCCGCGCTGCTCGCCACCTTCACCGCGGCGCAGGTCGTCGTGCTCGCCCGCGGCGGCGGCGGGGCGCCGTGCGGCTGCCTCGGCGCGCGCGGGACCGTCTCGTGGCTGTCCGCGGGCCGCACTGCGGGCCTCGCCGTCCTGAGCCTGTTCGCGACGGGCGGCGACCCGCGGCTGGCCGTCGCCGGCGCGGCTGTCGCCACCATCGCCGCGACGCTGCTGCACCGCGCGCCCCGCGGCGCCCTCGACGTCGCCGACGAGGGCCCGGCGATCGGGTCCCGCACCGACCTCGCACCCGGCCTCAACCTCTTCACGGCCGGCAACTGCCGCCTGTGCGCGCGCGTGAAGCGCGGCCTCGGCACCTTCACCGAGCACGACGAGGAGCGGGACGCCGCCACCTGGCTCGCGGCGAGCGTCCCGGGCGCGCCGTACGCCGTCCACGTCGACGCGGACGGCATCGTCACCGCCAAGGGGACGGTCAACACCGCGGCGCAGGCGCGGTCGCTCACCGGGATCTCGCGGCGTTCCTTCGTCGGCCGCGCCGCCGCGCTCGCGACCCTGGGCGGGGTCGTCCGCCCGGGCGCCGCGGAGGCCTACCACTTCTGCGGCCACATCTACACGACCGACTCCTGCCCGCACCCCACCGGCCTCCCGCGCATCGACCACGCCGGCTACCCGCTGCGCGCCCGCGACGGCCACCGCGTCGACGACCTCGGCCGCCTGATCGACAAGGAGGGCCGCCCGGTCTCCGAGAGCGGCAAGCTGCTGCGCGACGCCGACGGCCGGCCGCTCCCCGTCGCCACCCGCACGAAGGTCTGCACCGCGACCGGGAAGGCGCTACGGCTTCCCGACCCAGGTCGACGGTGCCTGGTACCGCTGCTGCAAGGGCCACGTGCGCAAGCTCGTCGACTGCTGCGCCGACCACCCGAAGCGCATCAACGGCGACAAGTCGCTCACGGGCTACTGCTACTCGGGCCGCAAGGTCTTCTGCGTGATGTTCTTCCAGACCAAGGTGCCGTGCTGATGCGCGAGGCGCTGATCGTCGTCGCGCTGCTGGCCGGCCTCGCCGGCTCGTGGTCGCCGTGCGGGCTGTCGATGGTGGAGACGCTGGAGCGCGCCCGCGGCGGCATCGTCACCTTCGCGGGCGGCGCGCTGGCCGGCGGGGCGATCACCTTCGGCGGGCTCGCCTGGCTGGGGACGAAGCTGTTCGGGTGGGCGGGCCTGGTTCCCGCGCTGGCCGTCGCCGCCCTGTTGCTCTGCGCGCTGGGGGACGCCGCCGGCCGCCGCATCGTCCCGCAGGTGCGCCGCCAGGTGCCCGAGTCGTGGCGGCGCATCCTGCCGGTCCCGGCCGCCGCCGCCCTGTACGGCGTCCTGCTCGGCCTCGGCTTCACCACGTTCCTGCTGACCTTCGCCACCTGGGCGCTGGCCATCGCCTGCCTCGCGCTGGGGACGCCGGCCACCGGCATCGCCGTCGGGCTCGCCTTCGGCGCCGGCCGCGCGATGCCCGTGGCGATCCTGGCCACCCGTGCCGACGGCGCCGCCGCGATCGCCGAGCGCCCGGACGTCCTGCGGGGGCTACGCGGCGCGGTCGCCGCGGCGCTCGTCGCCGCCGCCGCGGCGCTCGCGGTCGCACCCCCGACCGCCCGCGCCGCCTCGGTGCTCGCGTACAACGCCAGCGACCCAAGTGCCTCTGCAGGCGCCGTCGCCTGGCACGTGCCGGGCGGGAACGGGCAGCTGCGCCGGCCCGACGGCACGACCGTCGCGCTGCCCGGCACGCATCCGGCGCTCTTCGGCGGCCAGGTCGCCTGGATCGCGGACGGCACCGTCGTGATCGCCGACGCCGCGACGCTCACGCCCACCCTCACCGTCGCCGCGCCCGGCGCGGACGCCGTCGCCCTGTCGGGCACGGACGTCGCCTGGCGCGCCGGGAACACGATCTCCAGCCAGGCGCTGACCGGCGGCGAGCCGGCCATCGCCTACGCGGCGAGCGGCCTCGGGCGCCCCGCGCTGGACGGCCGCCGCCTCGTCTTCGAGCGCGCGACGAAGCGCGACAGCCGCATCCTCTCCGTCGACCTCGGCAACGGGGAGCGGCGCACGCTGCGCAAGGCCACGGAGGCGCTGCTGCTCGGGCCCACCCTCCAGGGCGGCCGCCTCATGTACGTGCGCTCGACCTACCGCCGCCAGCGCGTCTTCCTCGCGGGCCGCGAGGTCTACTCGACCACCCCGACCGGGCGCCGCGACCTCGGCTACGCGAAGGGCCACCACCCGCATCATCAGGGCTATCCGAACGGTGAGCGCCCGCCGACCTACCCGCGCCCGCGAGCCGGCCTCACCGTCACCCTCACCGACACCGCCTTCGACGGCGACACCGCCTACGTCACCCGGCTGCGCCACCGCGGCTCGCGAACCGAGACGCGGATCCTCCAGCTCCCGTAGCGTTGCGGCGGTGCGCCGCCTGCTACGCGTCCTGCTGCTGCTGGCGATGGCTGCGCCGGCCGGCGCGCAGTCGCCGCTGCACACGGACCACGGGGTGATCGTCGACGATCGCGGCCGGCAGGTCCTGTTGCGCGGCGTCAACGTCAACCAGCTCGGCGACTACTACCAGGCCGACGCCGCCCTTCCGACGACGATCCCGCTGCGCCGGGCCGACTTCGCCGAGATGCGGCGGCTGGGCTTCAACGTCGTCCGCCTCGTCACGAGCTGGTCGGCCTGGGAGCCGACCCGTGGCGCGTTCGACGACGGCTACGCCGCCCGCGTGCGTCAGGCGGTGCGCTGGGCCGGGGCCCAGGGCATCGGCGTCATCATCGACATGCACCAGGACGCGTGGGGCAAGGGCATCGCCACGCCCGCGGGTGCCGGGTGCCCTCCCGGTCTCGCGCCGGCGATCGGATGGGACGGCGCACCTGGGTGGGCGACGTTCACGGACGGCCTGACGACCTGCCGCGCGGCCGACACGCGGGAGCTGTCGCCGGCCGTCGCCGAGGCCTTCCAGAACTTCTACGCCGACCGCGAGGGCATCCAGACCCGGCTCGTCGCGACGTGGCGCCACATCGCGGGCACGTTCGCCCAGGCCCGCAACGTCCTCGGCTACGACCTGCTGAACGAACCGCATCCGGGGACGACCATCGGCCTCGGGCAGACCGCCGGTCTCGCCCGCTTCTACGGCCGTGCGGTGACCGCCGTGCGCGACGGGGAGCGCGACGGCGGCCGGGGGGCGCCCGGCCTGATCCTGTTCGAGCCGAGCGTGCTGTGGTCGGGCCTGGGCAGGGACGCGGTGCCCACGCAGGGCTTCAGCCACGACCGGGGCCTCGTCTTCTCCCCGCACCTGTACGCCGAATCCATCACCATCGACGGCGGTGCGACCTCCATCGAGGAGGGCTACGCGAACGCGCAGGGCGCAGCCGACGCCTACGGCGTGCCGCTGCTCTCGGGCGAGTGGGGCTGGTTCGGCGACCCGGCGGACGACGAGGCGAAGGTCCGTCGCTTCGCCGCGCAGGAGGACGCCCGGCGGCTCGGATCCATGTGGTGGGTGTGGCGCCAGGCCTGCGGCGACCCGCACTCGATCGGCCAGGCCGCGTTGTCGGGCTCGCTGCACCCGCTGTCCTGCCCCGACGGGAAGCGCCTCGGCCGCGTGCCCGGGTTCTCCCGCGTGCTGTCGCGCGCCTACCCGCGCGCCGCACCGGGCCGGCTCACGGCGCTGGACGCCGACCCGACCACCGGGCGCGTCACGCTGGCCGGGACGGACCCCGACCCCGCCGGCTCGTGCCGCCTGCGTGTGTGGCTACCCCGGCGCGGCGGCGGCCGGCCGCGCCTGCGCGCATCCGGGATCGCTCACCTGCGTGCGCGCCGCGTGCCAGGCGGCTGGATCGCCACCGGCTGCGCCCGCGGCACCTACACCCTGCGCGCCCGCTAGGCCAGGTCCGCCAGCAGCGGCGCGAGCTCGGCGGCGCCGCTCGCGACGTGGTCTGCCTCCGCGAGTGCGTCCGCCGTGAACGGGCCGGTGGTGACGGCGACGACGCGCAGGCCGTCGGCGCGGGCGCAGGCGATGTCGCGCGGGGTGTCGCCGACGACGACGGTGCGCTCGCGCGGCCAGTCGCCGGCGCGGGCGCGGGCGATGGGCGGCAGCGCCTCGCGCGCCTCGGCGTCGGAGCCGAAGCCGCCCTGCCCCTCGTCGAAGTGGTGGCCGATGCCTGCGCGGGCGAGCTTGAGCCGCGCGACGCGCTCGAAGTTCCCCGTCACCAGCGAGAACCGGAACCGGTCGTCCAGCGACGCCAGCAGGTCCGGGATGCCGGGCGCGACCATCCCGGACAGATCGGCCGGGCACAGGCCCTCGTAGTTCTCCGCCGTCAGGCGGGCCACCTCGTCCACCCCCGCGTCGATGTCGGCGTCGGCCACGCCCGCGGCCCGCAGGAGGTCGCGCGCGATGGCCCCGTCCGTGCGGCCGGCGGCGTCGATCTCCCGCGACCACTGCTGCTCACCGTGCACCTGCGCGAGCGCGTCCAGCAGCGCCCGCGCGTGCTCCGTCGACGCCCGCTGCAGGAGCGTGCCGTCGATGTCCCAGAGGATCAGGAGCGGGGGCGTCAAGCCATCCGGCGGACGTACGCGGCGCACAGCTTCGCCGTGTTGAGCACGTCCTCGAGCGCGACCATCTCGACCGCCGAGTGCATGTAGCGGCACGGCACGCCGATGGAGGCCGCGGCCACGCCGGCGCGGCTGACGACGACCGCGTCGGCGTCCGTCCCCGTCGAGCGCCCGGTCGCCTCCAGCGTGTAGGGGATGCCCTCGGCCTCCGCCGTGTCGACGAGGCCGTCGAACACCTTGCGCGACAGGGTGGCGCCGCGCACGATGGCCGGCCCGCTGCCGTAGTGGTGCTTGCCGTTCTCGTTCTCGGAGACGCCCGGCGCGCCCGTCTCGTGCGTGACGTCGATGACGATGCGCCACGTCCGGCTCGAGCGCGTAGGTGGTCTGGATCGCGCCGCCGAAGTTGGTCTCCTCGTGGTTGACGGCCACGGCGAAGACGTCCCCGGCGGGGGCGTCGCCCTCGCTCAGGAGCCGCATGGTCTCGTAGGCGACGAAGCAGCCCACGCGGTTGTCCAGCGAGCGCGACACGATGCGGCCGTTGGGGAACTCCACGGGCTCGGAGGCGATCACGGCGACGTCGCCGACGCGCGCCATGGAGCGTGCCTCGTCACCGTCCTTGGCGCCGATGTCGATGTGCAGGTCCTTGAGCTTGGGAACCGACTTGCGCTCGTCCTCCGAGAGCAGGTGGATCGGCTTGCGGCCGGCCACGCCCGGGATGCGCCCGCCGCGCGTGAGGACCTCGACGCGCTGGCCGACGAGGATCTGCGGGTCCCAGCCGCCGACCTGCCCGAACCACAGGAAGCCGTTGTCGTCGATGTGGGTGACGATCAGGCCGATCTCGTCGATGTGGCCCATGATCGCCACGCTCGGGCCGTCGCCGCCCTGCAACCGCGCGACGGTGGAGCCGTGCACGTCCGTGGCGACGGAGGTGGCGATCGGCTCGCAGGCGGCCGCGAACGCGGCGCTGGACTCCTCGACGTAGCCGGACGGGCCGGGGGTGGTCAGCAACGTCCGGAAGACGTCGGGGATGGCGGTCAACTCTTGCCCTTCTCGAGAAGCTGTCGGAGCACGTAGGGCAGGATCCCGCCGTGCTTGTAGTACTGGACCTCCTTGGGCGTGTCGATCCGCACGCGGCAGGTGAACTCCTTGTCGCCCGCCTTGACGGTGACCTCCTTGGCCTCCCCGCCCTCGATGCCGGTGATGGAGAACTCCTCCTCGCCGGTGAGCCCCAGGGACTCGGCGTCGTCGCCCTCCGAGAACTGCAGCGGCAGCACGCCCATGCCCACGAGGTTGGAGCGGTGGATGCGCTCGAAGGAGACGGCGATGACGGCCTTGACGCCGAGCAGGTTGGTGCCCTTGGCCGCCCAGTCGCGCGATGAGCCCGACCCGTACTCCTTGCCCGCGAGCACGACGAGAGGCACGTCCTCCTCTGCGTACGCCATGGCGGCGTCGTAGATCGACATCTCCTCGCCGTCCTTCTTGGTGACGCCGCCCTCCGTGCCCGGCGCGAGCTGGTTGCGCAGGCGGATGTTGGCGAACGTGCCGCGGACCATGACCTCGTGGTTGCCGCGGCGTGACCCGTAGGAGTTGAAGTCCTTGGGCTCGATGCCCTTCTCCTGCAGGTACTCGCCGGCCGGGGCACTCTTCTTGATCGCGCCCGCGGGGGAGATGTGGTCGGTGGTGACGGAGTCGCCGAGCTTGGCGAGCACGCGGGCACCCTCGATGTCCTCGCGCTCCGTCGGCTCGGCCGGCACGTCGATGAGGAAGGACGGGCGCTGCACGTAGGTCGACTCCTCGTCCCAGGCGTAGCGGTCGCCGCTGGGCACGTCGAGGTCGCGCCAGTTCTCGTCGCCGTCGAAGACCTCGTCGTAGGAGGAGGTGAACATCTCCGAGCGCACGCTCTCCTCGACGACGCGGGCGACCTCCTCCGCGGAGGGCCAGATGTCCTTGAGGTACACGTCCGACCCCGGGATCGGCTCCTCGTAGGGATCCCAGTCCATCGTCCCGGCCAGCGCGTAGGCGACCACGAGCGGCGGCGACGCGAGGAAGTTCATCTTCACGTCGGGGTTGATGCGCCCCTCGAAGTTGCGGTTGCCGGACAGCACCGAGGCGACCGCGAGGTCGTGCTCGTTGATCTCGGCGGAGATCTCCTCCGGCAGCGGGCCGGAGTTCCCGATGCAGGTCGTGCAGCCGTAGCCGACGAGGTGGAAGCCGAGCGTCCTCCAGCGGGTCGACCAGGCCGGCGGCGTCGTAGTACTCCATGACGACCTTCGAACCGGGGGCCAGGGACGTCTTGACCCACTCCTTGCTCTTCAGGCCCTTCGCGACCGCGGCCTTGGCCAGCAGCCCGGCGGCGACCATCACCGTCGGGTTGGAGGTGTTGGTGCAGGAGGTGATCGCCGCGATGACGACGTCGCCGTGCGAGAGCTTGGACTCGCTGTCGTCGGCGACCGCGACCGGCGTCCCCTCCTTCTGGCCCTCGTTGCCCGGGGACGGCTCGTGGTCGCCGTCACCGTTGGTCGGCGGGTCCGACGCCGGGAAGGACTCCTTCTCCGCCTCGTCGTGGTCGTCGTAGCCGAGCTCGCCGAGGGCGCGGTTGTAGCCCTCCTTGATCTCCGTCAGCGAGATGCGGTCCTGGGGGCGCTTCGGGCCCGCGAGGGACGGCACGACGTCGCCGAGGTCGAGCGACAGCGTGTCGGAGAAGGTCGGCTCCTCCGAGTCCTCGTCGTGCCACATCCCCTGGGCGCGCGCGTAGGCCTCGACGTAGGCGCACTGCTCGTCGGAGCGACCGGAGAACTTCATGTACCGGATCGTCTCCGCGTCGATCGGGAAGATCGCGCAGGTCGAGCCGAACTCGGGCGACATGTTGCCGAGCGTCGCGCGGTCGGCGAGCGCGAGCTGGGCGACGCCCGGGCCGTAGAACTCGACGAACTTGCCGACGACGCCGTAGTCGCGCAGCATCTCCGTGACGGTGAGGACGAGGTCGGTCGCCGTGGCGCCCTCGGGCAGCTCGCCGGAGAGCTTGAAGCCGATGACCTGCGGCAGCAGCATCGACATCGGCTGGCCGAGCATGGCCGCCTCCGCCTCGATGCCGCCGACGCCCCAGCCGAGGATGCCCAGGCCGTTGATCATCGTCGTGTGCGAGTCCGTCCCGACCAGCGTGTCCGGGTACAGGACGCCCTCGTTCTCGAAGACGACCCGCGACAGGTACTCGAGGTTGACCTGGTGGACGATGCCCGTGTCGGGCGGCACGACCTTGAACTTCTCGAACGCCTGCTGGCCCCACTTGAGCAGCGAGTAGCGCTCCTCGTTGCGCTCGAACTCGAGCTGCGCGTTGCGGGCGAAGGAGTCGCGGTGGCCGAAGGAGTCGACCTGCACGGAGTGGTCGATGACCAGCTCGGCGGGGACCTGCGGCTCGATCACCGACGGGTCGCCGCCCATGTCGGCGATGGCGTCGCGCATGGCGCCGAGGTCGACCACGCACGGAACGCCCGTGAAGTCCTGCAGCACGACGCGCGCGGGCGTGAAGGCGATCTCCTCGCTCGGCTCGGACCGGTGGTCCCACTTCGCGATCTTCTCGACGTCCTCCTTGTGGACGGCGTCGCCGTCCTCGTTGCGCAGGACGTTCTCCAGCAGCACCTTCAGCGAGAACGGCAGGCGTGCGACGTCGTACTTCTCCTGCAGCGCCTCGAGCGCGTAGTAGGTGTACGTCTTCCCGTCGACGTCGAGCTCAGCCCGCGCGTCATAGCTGTTCTCGCTCATACGTTGCAGCCTAATCTCTGCCGGCCTCGACCCCCGCCCAGCGGGCCGCGACCTCTTCCCGGGACGGCCCGTGGCGCAGCGTGTAGCGGATCCGCAGCAGGCTGTAACCCCCCAGCACGACCGGCAGACCGAGCTGGAAGACGCGGTAGCCGAGCACCGCCGCCGTGGCCAGCGACAGCGGCGTCCCGTAGACGACGAACATGCCGATCAGGCCGCCGTCGGTGCCGCCCACGCCGCCCGGGGTCGGGACGAGCGCCCCCGCGTGGCCGACCGTGTAGGCGAGGACGAAGACGCACGCGGCCGGGCCACCCCCGCCGAACGCCTCGAAGCTCGCGGCCAGCGCGGCGATGTCGAACGCGTAGTAGGCGAGCGCGCCCAGCAGCAGCAGCGGGTCGCCGCGGCGGATGAGCAGGACGCTCGAGCGCACGCCCGCGTGCAGGAAGCGGCGCAGGCGCCAGACGAGACGCGGCAGGCCGGACGCCGGCGGGACCTCCGCCGGCGCCCCGAGGCGGGCGAACAGCAGCGCGACGAGCAGCACGACCGCGCCGAACGCCGCCGGGACGACGGACCCGACCACGCCGACGTCCCCGTCCCAGATGCCCACCGCCGCGAGCGTCCCCGCGACCACCAGGCCGAGGAACGACACGCCGCTCGTGACCAGGAAGAGGATCGCGTGGCGCTCCGCGGCGATGGCGGCGGGGACGCCCGCCCGGCGCATCACGGCCGTCCCGAACGCCGGCCCGCCCGCCCCACCTGCGGGCAGCAGCACGTTCGTCCCCTGCTCGGCGAAGCCCAGCCGGATCGCCGGCGCGCAGGGGGACGATTGCGATCGAACGCGCCGTGGAGGGCGGCGATGAAGCCGAGCATGGACAGCAGCGAGCAGGCGCCGGCCGCGATGAGCCAGCGGCCGTCCGTCTGACGGAAGCGGTCACGCACCTCGTCCACGCCGGGGAGCGCCGTGATCGCCAATGCGGCGAGGGCGATCAGGACGGCGAAGAGGCCCAGCGTGCGGAGGATGGTTCGCTGCTCCGCATGCACGCCTGCGCAATCTAGGCGCGGCGGAGTTCGAGCGTGGGGCCTCAGGCCGCGATGGGGGCCGCGTGCGCGCGGTCCTTGCCCGCCGCCTTGGCCGCGTAGAGCGCCGCGTCGGCGCGGCGCAACCCCTCGTCCGAGGAGGCGTCCCCAGGCTGGTGGACGGCGGCGCCGACGCTGACCGTCAGCCCGCCGAGCCCACGGCACGCCGCGACCATCCGGTTCGCCACGACCATGGCGCCGTCGAGGCCGCCCTCGGCGAGCAGGACCGCGAACTCCTCGCCGCCGTAGCGGGCGACGACGTCCCCCGGCCGGCCGACCTGGGCGCTCAGCGTCCGGGCGATCGCCACGAGCTGCGCATCGCCCTCGAGGTGGCCGCGCTCGTCGTTGAAGGCCTTGAAGTTGTCGATGTCCACCATCAGGTACGCGAACGCGTCGCCGGAGCGGCGGGCCTGGCGCCAGCGGTCCTTGAGAGCGAGCTCGAAGCCGCGGCGGTTCGGGACGCCCGTGAGATGGTCGCTCATCGCGAACGTGAGCAGCTGGTTCTCGAGCGCCTTGGCCTGGGAGATGTTCCACGCCACGCCGACGATGTGGGCGCGGCCGCCGCCGTCCCGGACCGTGCGCCCGCGGAAGGCGATGTGGCGCTCGCCGGCGCCGGGCAGGCGGACCTCGAACTCCAGCGGCTCGTCGGGCTCAGGACGGCGCGTGGTGAACCGCTCGCCGTCATCGGGATGAACGTATGCGGCGAGGTCCGCCCATCGCTGCACCCTCGCGTCGGCGGGGATGCCGAACAGCGCCAGGAAGGTCGCGTCGAGCCAGAGGGCATCGCGCCCGGGCTGGTAGTCCCACGCGCCGCCCTCGGCCACGGCCAGCGCCATGCGCAACCGCGTCTCCGTCCGCTCGCCCTCGGCAAGCCGGCTGGCGGTGACGTCGACCGCGAGGCCGACGAAGCCCCCGTTCGCGGCCTGGACGGACCAGGTCAGGGTGCGCGGGGCCCCGTCGGCGGCGACGATCCGGGCCTCGAAGAAGGCCGCCGGCACGCCGAGCGTCAGGGCGGACACGGCCTGGAGGACGAGCGGGATGTCGGGCGGATGGACGACCTCGAAGAGCGACGTCGTCGCCACCACGTCGGCGCCCACGCCCACCATGGCGAGAAAGGGCGGGCTCGCGTCCTCCAGCAGCCCGGACGGCCCGAACTCGACGGTGAGCGCCGTCACCGGTTGCGCGCGTAGAGCCGGAGCAGGGTCCGGGCAACCGTCGCGTCGTGGACGAGGTCGGCGTTGACGAGCGGGTAGGTCGTGGACGCCTTGTAGCCGGGCAGCGACTCGGTCAGCCGGTCGTCGTCGGGATGCTCGAAGCCCATCCACCACTCCTCGAACTCGCGTCGCACCGCCGGCTCGCGGGCGAGCAGGCGCAGGTCGGTGTGCCGTCCGTCGGCGCGTATGGAGTCGTAGATCGCGTCGACCGCGTCCGCCTCGCCCTCCAGCAGCTGCATGAAGCTGCCGTGCGCGTAGAGCAGCATCCCCGTCACCCCGGCCGCCTCGTTCCGGCTCCGAGCCTCGACCAGCATCTCCTCCAGCTCACGCTCGTCCAGCGGCGCCACGGCCCGGCTGGCGTAGACGAGGGCGAGCACGGCGCGAACCTACAGGAGCCGACGGCCGTACTGTGGATTCCAGTGGAGCGCGTCTGGGACTACCCGCGGCCCCCGGCGCTCGTGCCGTGCGAACGGCGGGTGCGCATCGAGGTCGACGGCCGGACCATCGTCGACTCCACGTCCGCGCTGCGCGTGCTGGAGACCTCGCACCCGCCGACCATCTACGTCCCGCCCGGCGACGTCGAGGCCGGCGTCCTGACTCCGGCGAAGGGCTCCTCCTTCTGCGAGTGGAAGGGCGTGGCGTCCTACTACGACGTCTGCGGCCGGTCACGCGCGGCCTGGTTCTACCCCGCGCCCGTCCCGCGCTACGCGGCCCTGCAGGACCACGTCTGCTTCTACCCGAGCCGGATGGACGCGTGCTTCCTCGACGAGGAACGCGTGCAGTCGCAGGCCGGCGACTTCTACGGCGGCTGGATCACGGAGGACCTGGTGGGACCCTTCAAGGGCGGACCTGGGACGATGGGCTGGTGAGCACACGGAGAGGGTTCATCGGAGGTGCCGCGGCAGCGGCGGCGGTCGGCGCGGCACCCGCCGAGGCGAAGAAGAAGGCGAAGGCGAAGAAGGTCCGGCGCGCGGACGTCATCGTGGTCGGCGCCGGCCTGGCCGGGCTGCAGGCGGCACGATCGGTCGTCGCGGCCGGCAAGTCCGTCGTCGTGGTGGAGGCGCGCGACCGCGTCGGCGGCCGCACGCTCAACGCGGACGTCGGCGGCGGCAAGGTCGTCGAGGTCGGCGGCCAGTGGGTCGGGCCGACGCAGGACCGGCTGCTCGCGCTGGCCAAGGACCTGGGGATCGACACCTTCAAGACCTACTTCGAAGGCCAGGGGCTGCTCAGCTACAAGGGCTCGCACCAGACCTTCGACGCCACGGGCCCGCTCGGCCCGATCCCGCCCGTGCTCGACGGCATCGCCGACGCGGCCACCGCGATCGCCAAGCTCGACGACATGGCGAAGTCCATCGACGTGCAGAAGCCCTGGGCGGCGGCGCGGGCGGCCGAGTGGGACGGGCAGACGTTCGAGACCTGGAAGCTCGCCAACACCACGACGACGGGCGGGCGCTTCCTGGTCGACCTGGGCTTCACCTCCGTCTTCGCCGCCGAGCCGCGCGACGTCTCCCTGCTGTGGTCGATCTTCTACATGGCCTCGGCGGGCAACGAGTCCACCCCGGGCAGCTTCACCCGGCTGATCGGGACGGACGGCGGCGCCCAGGACTCGCGCTTCGTCGGCGGCTCGCAGTCCGTGTCGCTGAAGATGGCCGCCGAGCTCGGCAAGCGCGTCGTCCTCAAGTCGCCCGTCCGCTCCATCGAGCAGACCGGCAGCGGCGTGACCGTGCACTGCGACAAGCGGACCTTCAAGGGCAAGCACGTCATCGTCGCCGTCCCGCCGACGCTGGCCGGGCGCATCCGCTACGCGCCGAACATGCCCTTCGCGCGCGACCAGCTCACCCAGCGCCTGCCGATGGGCACCGTGATCAAGACCTGCGTCGTCTACGACACGCCGTTCTGGCGCGACCAGGGCCTGGCCGGCTACGCGAACACGGACTTCGAGGCCGTCCGCCTGACCTACGACAACTCGCCGCCCGACGGCTCGCCCGGCATCCTGCTCGCCTTCATCGAGGGCGAGCACGCGCTCGGCTGGGGGCAGCGCTCGAAGGCCGACCGCCGCAACCAGGTCCTCTCCGAGCTGACGAAGCTCTACGGCGACCAGGCGGCCAAGCCCAAGCAGTACTTCGAGAAGGCGTGGGCGACGGAGACCTACAGCCGCGGGTGCTACGGCGGCTACGCGCCTCCCGGCCTGCTGCTCGGCTACGGCGAGGCGCTGCGCGCGCCGGTCGGGCGCATCCACTGGGCCGGCACGGAGACCGCCGACTACTGGAACGGCTACATGGACGGCGCGCTGCGCTCCGGCGAGCGCGCGGCGAAGGAGATCGTCTAGGCGGGGGTTGGCGCGCCGGGCCTCGCCCGGCGGGTAGGCCACCCCCATGCCCGAGAACGCGAAGCTCCACGTCGACGACACCGGCGGCGACGGCCGGCCCGTCGTCCTCATCCACGGCTGGCCTCTCTCCGGGGAGTCGTGGAAGGACCAGATCCAGGCCCTCACGGACGCCGGATACCGCGTCGTCACCTACGACCGGCGCGGCTTCGGCCGCAGCGAGAAGCCCGCCGACGGCTACGAGTACGACACGCTCGCCGGCGACCTCGACGGGCTGCTGACCGAGCACGACCTGACCGACGTCACGCTCGTCGGCTTCTCCATGGGCGGGGGCGAGGTCGCCCGCTACGTCGCCCGCCACGGCGAGGACCGCCTGCGCAGCGTCGTCTTCGCCGCCGCCGTCCCGCCCTACCTGGCGAAGACCGACGACAACCCGGACGGCCCGCTGGACGAGGCGACCGCAGCCGGCATGGAGGGCGGGCTGCGCGAGGATCGCGACGCCTTCTTCGACGAGTTCATGACGGCGTTCTTCTCGGCGGGGGACGAGCTGAAGGTCACCGAGGACCAGCGCCAGGAGGCGATCGCGCTGGCGCGGCAGTCCGATCAGACCGCGGCGCTGGGCTGCATGGAGGCGTTCGCGACGACCGACTTCCGCGATGACCTCAACACGATCACCGTCCCCGCCTTGGTCATCCACGGCGACTCCGACGGCACCGTCCCCTACGAGGGCTCGGGGCAGCGCACCCACGCCCAGATCGAGGGCTCGCAGGTGCACGTCATCGAGGGCGGTCCGCACGGCATCAACGTCAGCCACGCGGACGAGTTCAACCGCGTCCTCGTCGACTTCCTCGCCCGATGAGCGACCGCGTCTGGTTCATCACGGGTGCGTCGCGCGGCTTCGGCAAGGAGTTCGCCAAGGCGGCGCTCGAGCGCGGCGAGAAGGTCGCCGCGACGGCGCGCAATCCCGACGACGTGTCGGATCTGGTCGACCGCTTCGGCGACGCGGTGCTGGCCGTCGAGCTCGACGTCACCGACCGCGACAGCGTCGACGCCGCCGTCAAGGCCGCCCACGAGCACTTCGGCCGGCTCGACGTGGTCGTCAACAACGCGGGCTTCGGTCTCGCGGGCGGCGTGGAGGAGGTCTCCGACGAGGACCTGCAGCGCCAGCTCGACGTCAACCTGTTCGGCGCCCTGTGGGTCACCCGCCGCGTGCTGCCGATCCTGCGTGACCAGGGCGCGGGCTGGATCGTCCAGGTGTCGTCGATCGGCGGCCTCGCGGCGTTCCCGGGCTTCGGCATCTACCACGCCTCCAAGTGGGCGCTCGAGGGCGTCTCGGAGACGCTCGCCCAGGAGGTCGCGCCCTTCGGCGTCAAGGTCATGATGGTGGAGCCGTCCGGGTTCCGCACGGACTGGGCGGGCAACTCGATGACCCGCGCCGACCGCCTGGACGCCTATCGCGGCGGCCCGCTGGACGCGTTCTACGAGCGCATCGCCGAGGACAACAACGGCAACCAGCCCGGCAACCCGGAGAAGGCCGCCGCGGCGCTGATCGACGCGCTCGACGCCGACGACCCGCCGTTCCGCCTGCTGCTCGGCGCGATGGCGTTCGAGACGGCCGTCGACCGCTACGAGTCGCGCCTGGACGGCTTCAAGAAGATCGAGGCGATCGCCCGTGGCGCGGACGACTAGCGCGGTGGCGCCCGCGGGGCGTCGGCCCCGCGGGCACGGGGTAGCGATTCCGGCATGACCCGCGACGAACTCCGCTCCCTCGCCGCCGTCCGTCCCGAGCACGGCCGCGTCCTCTCCGTCTTCCTGGACCTCGATCCCAGCCAGTTCGGGACGGGGGACGCCAAGGCCTCCGCGCTCAACTCGGCGCTCGACGAGGCCCAGAAGCGCCTGACCGCCGACGACGAGCTGGACCGCGACGCGCGGATGCAGCTGGACGTCGAGATCACGCGCGTGCGCGACGCGCTCGACCCGCAGCACCTCGCCGCCGGCGGGGCCCACGGGCTCGCCGTCTTCGCCTCCGAGCCGGCCGGGCTGCTCGAGGTCGTCCCCAGCCCGCGCCGGCTGCCGACCCAGGTCGAGTTCGCCGAGACGCCCGTGATCGCGCCGCTGATCGTCGCGGGCGAGGCGGAGCGGGTCCTCGTGGTGCTCGCGGGTTCCGGTGAGAGCCGCGTCTTCGCGGGGACGGGCGATCACCTCGAGGAGGTGCGGGACGTCGCCGACCACATCGACACGCGCGTCGCCGACGAGGACCGGGCCCATCATCTGCGCCAGGTCGCCGAGGCCCTGCGCCAGCGCCACGCCTCCGAGCCCTTCGACGTGCTCTTCACCGCCGGGCCCGAGCAGGCCGGTTCGGAGCTCGCCGGCCACCTGCACCCGGACCTCGAGGCGCGACTCGCCGGCCACGCCCGCCTGGACTCCGGGGCCGCTACGCCGGCCACGGTGGCGGAGGGGGTCGCGCCGCTGCTCGCGCGCCGCGCGGCGGAGCGCGAGAAGGACGCCGTGGACCGCCTGGCCGCCGGCCTGCACAGCCCGGACGGGCACGCCGTCGCGGGCACCGGCGCCGTCCGCGACATGCTCACCCAGCGCCGGGTGGAGACCCTGCTGCTCGCCCAGGGCCACACGGACTCCGACGCCGTGACCGCCGCGCTCGAGCAGGATGCCGCCGTGCTCGTGCTCCCGCCCGAGGTCCCCGATCTCCAGGAGGGCATCGCCGCCCTCCTGCGCTTCTAGACGATGGTCGTCACCGTTCTCGGCACCGGCACCATGGGCGCGCCGATGGTGCGCAACCTGGTGGAGGCCGGGCTCGACGTCCGTGCGTGGAACCGCTCGCCGGAGAAGGCGCGCGACCTCGGGGCGGAGGCCTTCGAGGACGCCGCCGAGGCCGTGGCCGGCGCCGACGTCGTCGTCACGATGCTCAGCGACGGGGACGCGGTGGCGGCCGCGCTCGACGCCGCCGGCCCGCTGCCCGACGGCGCCGTGTGGGCGCAGATGAGCACGGTCGGTGTCGCTGCGGCGGACCGGCTGGCCGAACGCGCCGGTGGCGCCGCGTACGTCGACGCGCCGGTGATCGGCACCAAGGCGCCGGCCGAGCAGGGTGAGCTCGTCGTCCTCGCCTCCGGCTCCGACGAGGCCGTGGAGCGCTGCGCGCCCGTCTTCGACGCCGTGGGCAAGCAGACCGTCCGGGTCCCCAGCGGCAACCGGATGAAGGTCGTCGTCAACACCTGGCTGGTCGGGCTCGTCGAGACGCTGGCCGAGACGATCGCGCTCGCGGAGTCCATCGACGTCGATCCCGCGCAGTTCCTCGAGGTCATCGAGGGCGGCCCGATCTTCGCCCCCTACGCGAAGCTGAAGGGCACGACGATGATCGAGGGCGACTTCGACCCGAGCTTCGCGCTGAAGCTCGCGTTGAAGGACGCGCGGCTGTCGCTGGAGGCGACGGACCGCGAGCTGCCCCTCGTCCAGGCCGTCGCCGACCAGTTCGCGCGCGGCGGTCGAGGCCGGGCACGGGGACGACGATCTCAGCGCCACGGTGCGGGTGGCGCGGGGCTGACCCGGAGTCAGCCGTTTGTGCCATCTGTCTGACACTGGCGTTTGCCTTTGTGCTGATCGTGGCATATCAATGAGGGAACGCTGAGGAGCGCAGCCGAGCGGCCACGACGGCCGACCAGCACGCGAGACGAGCATCACCAAGATCGACCAGGAGTTCTCGTCATGCCACGCCTCACCTGTCCCACCTGCCGGCTCACCCTCGCCGAGAACAGCTCCGGCTCGCCCTTCCAGCCGTGCCCGCGGTGCCTGCTGCGCGACCGCACCCACCGCACGATGGAGCTGCTTCAGACCACCCGCTCGAGCCGCGGGTTGGGCCGCTTCCCGCGCCCGACCTTCGCGCAGGGCCGGCCGTCGACCTCGACGACGTCGGCCGTGAAGTCGTCCGAGCCGCGGATGAGGGAAGAGCCGACGCCGTAGGCGTCCACAGGGACGGCGGCGGCCTCGAAGGTGCGGATGCGCGCCGCGTCGAAGCCGCCGCTGACCACGATCCGCACGTCCGGGAACCCTTCGCGATCCAGCGCCTCGCGGACGGCGTGCACCAGCTCGGGCGCCGACACCCCTCGGGCCGTCGGGGCCGAGGGCGATGTCCGTCAGCGACTCCGACGTGTCCAGGCGCACGCCCCACAGCCGGTCGCCGAGGTCGCGGGCGACGGCGAGCGCCGTCCCGACCGAGTCGTTCTCGAAGTCGACCAGCACGGTGACGTTCATCTCGTCGGCGTAGCGGTCGGCGAACTCGCGCGCGGCCAGCACCGTGTCGCCCCCGTAGGCGGCGATCAGCCCGTGCGGGACGGTGCCGACGCCGAGGCCGCCCCACCAGGAGGCCTGCGCGTCCGTGGAGACGCCGATCGAGCCGCCGACGTGCGCCGCCCACCCGTCGCCCGTCTGCACGAGCCAGTGGTCGTGGCGGGCGGGGAAGTACAGGATCGGCTTGCCCCGCGCAGCCTCGACGACGTCGCGGACGTTGGTGGTGATCAGCGAGCGCCGGGCGAGGGAGCCGAGGTACACGGTCTCCAGGTGCGCGAAGAGCGCGTAGTCGCCCTCGATGGTCATCACCGTCTCGTGCGGGGAGATGCGGTCGCCCTCGTGCAGCGCGTGGACCTCGAGGCGCTCGAAGTCGTCCGAGCACAGCTTGAGGATCGCGATCGCCTCGTCGATGCCGCCCAGCAGCGCGTCCTTCTTCTGGAAGACCTGCATGAGCACGTGCGGACGGCGCCCGCGCTCCTCCAGCAGCTGCTTGGTGAAGTTGAAGTAGGCGTCGGAGTAGTACCCCGCGCGGATGCGGTCGACCGGGAGGCGGAACGTCTCGGGCGACAGGCGATCTCGCGGCATCCCGGCAGCGTATGTTCACCACATGCGCTTCGGGTACAAGGCCTCCGCCGAGCAGTTCGGTCCGCGTCAGCTGCTGGACCTGTCGCTGGAGGCCGAGCGCCAGGGGTTCGACACCATCGCGATCTCCGACCACTTCCAGCCCTGGCGCCACCACGGCGGCCACGGCCCGGCCGCGCTCCCGTGGCTCGGGGCGGTCACCGCCCAGTCCGAGTCGGCGTTCATCGGCACGAGCGTGCTGACGCCGACGCTGCGCTACCAGCCGGCGGTCATCGCGCAGGCGTTCGCGACGCTCGGCTGCCTCGCGCCCGGCCGCGTGTTCCTCGGCATCGGGACGGGCGAGGCGCTCAACGAGACGCCCGTCACCGGTGACGCGTTCCCGCCCGTCAAGGAGCGCCGCATGCGCCTGGCCGAGGCGATCAAGCTCATCCGCGCGCTGTGGACGGAGGAACGCGTCGACTTCGACGGCGAGTGGTACCGGACGGAGAAGGCGACCATCTACGACCGGCCCGACGAGCCGGTACCGATCTACGTCGCCGCCTCCGGGCCGCTGGCCGCCAAGCTCGCCGGCCGCGCCGGGCGACGGGCTGATCGTCACCTCCGGCAAGGACCCCGAGCTCTACGACAAGCTCGTGGGCGCCGCTGCCGAGGGCGCGGAGAAGGCCGGCCGTGATCCGCAGCAGCTCAAGCACATGATCGAGGTCAAGGTCTCCTACGACCACGACGTCGACTACGCGAAGGACGCCTGCCGGCCGTGGGCCGCGCTCGCGCTCACCGGCGAGGAGAAGGCGGGCATCGAGGACCCGCTGGAGATGGAGAAGGCCGGCGACGCCGCGGCCGATCGCGCGCACACGCGCTTCATCGTCTCCGCCGACCCCGACGAGGTCGTCGAGAAGATCGCCGTCTACGTCGACCACGGCTTCACGGAGCTCGTCTTCCACTTCCCGGGGGACGACCAGGAGCGACAGACGGGTGCCTTCGCAGCGGACGTGCTGCCCAGGCTGCGCGACCGCTTCGCCTAGACGGACGTTGCTTTAGCCCGGCCGCCCAGCGGTCGATCAGGTGTCCATGAGCCGTGCGCGCGCACGGGAGCTCGGCCTCCCCGTCCTTCTGGTCCTCGTCATCCTGGCGGCGACGGTCGCGGCATCGCGGACCCTGCACGCGATCGAGTCCAAGCACCAGCGCGACGTCACCCGCAGCCGGCTCGACCGCACCCAGCAGCTGGTCGACCAGGCCTTCCGCGCGCCACTGGACCGCCTCGCCCAGGTCGCGGCCGGCATCGAGGCCGGCGGCGGGACGACCAAGCAGGGCTTCTCCGTCCTCACCCGGCAGATGATGCGCACGCCCGAGGTGGGCGCCGTCGGCTTCGTCGAACGCGTCACCGAGCGCGACCGCGCGCGCTGGGAACGCGAGCGCGGCCTGGTCATGAAGGCCGCCGCCACCCCCGGCGCGCCGCCGGCCCCCGCGCGCCCCGTCCACTACGTGGTCCGCGCCGTCGTCGCCCGTGGCCCGATCCCGCCCGGCACCGACCTCGGCTCGGACCCGACCCGCATCGCGGCCATGCGCCGATCCGCCTCGCTGGGCGAACCCACCTTCACCCCGCCCGTGACGCTGTTCGGCCAGGACAACCGCCGGCGCCAGCAGCTGGTCGCCTTCCAGGCCATCGACGGCGGCAAGCTGGGCGCGCGCTACGTATCGGCGACCTTCACCTTCGACGCCCTCGCCGACAACCTCCGGCAGACGCTGCCCGACGGCGCGAGCGTGATCATCGCCGACGGCGACGCGCAGCTGGTCGGCGTCGGGGACGGCGCGGGGGATCCGCACGTCCGGCGCCTGCGGCTCGGCGGCCGCGACCTGCGCGTCCGCACACGTATCGACTACCGCGACGAGACGCACTGGGACGAGCTCGTGCTCCTCATCGGGCTCCTGGTGGCGATCGGCGTCGCGGCGTTCGCGGGCGTGTCGCGGCGGCGCGTGCGCGAGTCCGGCGAGCAGGCCGACGTCCGGCTGGTCGAGCGCCAGGCGGTGGAGGCCGACCTCGATCGCGAGCGTGGCTTCTCCGCGACGCTGATCGCCGCCCTCCCGGACGGGTTCGTCGCCGCCGACAACCGCGGCGTGATCGTCGTCAACGACGCGATGTGCGAGTTCACGGGCTACGCGCGCAAGGAGCTCATGGGCCGGCTGTTCCCGCACGGCTTCTGGCCGGAGGACTCGCTGCTCGACGTCCAGCGCCTGCGCGACCACGTCGCCGAGAGCGGCTTCGCCCAGATGGAGCTCGTCCTGCGGACGAAGGCCGACGAGCGGCTCCCGGTGCTCGTCAGCGCGTCGCGCGTGGACGGCCGTCACGGCCCGATCGAGATCTACCTCATCCGGGACAACCGGGAGCGCGCGGAGGCCACCCGCCGGCTCACGGAGTCCGAGGCGCGGTTGCGCTCCCTGGCCAACGCCGCCACGGACATGGTCGTCAGTCTCTCGCGCTCCGAACGCATCGAGTGGGTCTCCCCGTCCGCCGAGCTCGTGCTCGGCTACGCGCCCGAGGAACTGACCGACCGGCGCTTCAGCGACCTCTTCGAGCGCTCGGGCATCGACCGCATCGGCGCCGACGGCGGCGTCTACCGGCTCCGGCACAAGGACGGGCACGTCATCTGGGCCGAGACCACCGTGTCCCCGCGGCTCGATCCCGACGGCGGCATCGGCGGCATGCGCGCCTCCATCCGCGACGTCACCGAGCGCGAGACCGCGCGCATCGAGCTGCAGCGCACGCAGACCCGGTACCGGCGGATGGCCGAGCTGCTGCCGGACACGATCGTGTTCATGGCCGGCGCCGACCGGCGCTTCACCCTCGCGGCCGGCGGCGGGCTGGCGGCCGCGAACCTGCGGTCGGAGGACGTCGAGGGGCGCACCGTCGACGAGGTGCTCGCCACCCCCTCGGGCCGGCATCTGATCTCCTTCTGGGACGCCGCGCTCGGCGGCCGTAGCGGCGAGGTCGCCCACACCTCCGCAGCCGGCCGTGAGTACCTCAGCCGCTACCTCCCGCTCCTCACGGAGGACGGGGCGCCGGACGGTGCGATGGCCGTGGTCACCGACGTCACGCTCCTGCGCGAGCTGCAGGCGCGGAAAGCGTCAGCCCCAGGGCAACAGCGCGAGGAACCGGCGGGTTGAGTCGACGATCCGCGCTCGCGGGAACGTCGGCTCCTCGAGCAGGATCCGCCCCAGCTCCTCGGCGAGGGTGAAGAGCAGCCGCGCGAGGACGTCGGCGTCCTCCTCGGCCAGCTCGAGCGGCAGCCCGTCGAGGCCCCAGGCGACCAGCGGCCGCAGCTGCTCCGCGAGGTCGTTGCGCTGGCGCGCGACGACCTTCTGGGCGATGGCCGGCGCGCTCTCCGGCCGCAGCAGCGCGACCCGCCAGGTGAGCGCGTCCTCAGCCACGAGGTCGAGGAAGCCCTCCAGCGCCGTGGTCAGCAGCTCGTGCGCGGTGCGGTCGCCGGGCTCATCCGGCAGCAGCGCGTCGAGCTGCTCGCGGACCCGCGCCTGCTCTCGGCGCATGAGGGCCAGCAGCAGCCCCGGCATGCCGGTGAAGGAGCGGTAGACGACGACGCGGTTGACGCCCGCGCGGCGGGCCAGCGCCTCCACGTTGAGCGCGTCGAAGCCGTCCTCGCCGATCAGCGCAAGGGTGTGGTCGAGCAGGTCCTCGCGCCGCTGGGCGCGGGGCACGCGGCCCTCGACGGCCGGCACCGCACGTGGCGCGGGCGGCGGTTCGGGCGCGTGGACGCCGGGGGCCTCGATGGTCCGGCCCGCCGGGATGAGGGTGACGAGCTGGGCGATGACGGCGGTGAGGCGGTCCGGCGAGTAGCGGCGCGGGTGCGCGACGACCAGCCGGGCGCCGTCCTCCCCGATGGCCACGACGAGGCGGGCGAGGAGGTCGACGTCGAGGCCGTGGGGGCCGCCACGGTGGGCGATGCCCCAGCGCAGCAGCTGCGCGACCCGGCCGGTGATCATGCGGCGGCTGCGCTGGACGCGCTCGCGCAGGTCCGCGGAGCCGCCGTCGGGGGGCATGAGCACCACGCGCCAGGTGCGCGGCGCGGCCCGGACCTCGGTCAGGAACGTGCGCACGGCGTCGACCAGGAAGGCGTCGGGGTCGACGTCTGCGCCCGGGTCGTCGCCGATGATCGACTGCAGCGGGGCGAGCGCCGTCGCCTCCTCGCGGTCCACCAGCGCGACCAGGAGCCCGTCGAGGTCGCCGAACTGGTCGTAGACGACGGGCCGGGTCACGCCCGCCTTGCGCGCGACCGACTCGACGTTGACCGCGTCGAAGCCGTCCTCGGCCAGCAGCTCGAGCGCCGCGTCGAGCAGCTGGCGGCGGCGCTCCTCGGCGGGGAGGCGCGGGGTGCGGGCGGCGGGCACGAGTGCAGTGTGACGTGAGAGCCTGCGCGACGTGCGGTCACTGCCGACGCCCTGCCTGGTGATCGACCCGGATGCGGTCGACGCGAACCTCCGTGCGGCGGCGCGGCACGGCCTCCGGATCCGCCCGCACTTCAAGGCGCACAAGTGCGTGCCGCTGTTGCGGCGCCAGCTCGCGGCTCCCGGACACGCCGGGGTCACGTGCGCCACCGCGGCCGAGGCGCTCTTGCTGGCGCAGGCCGGGATCGGCGACCTGCTCGTGGCCAACGAGGTCGTCGCCCCTGCGGCGGTCGCGGAGTTGGCGGAGGCGGCGGCGCTCGTGGACGTGCTGGTGGCGGTCGACAGCCCGCTCGGCCTCGAGCGCTCCTCGGGCCGGGTGGTCGTGGACATCGACGTCGGGCAGGGACGCTGCGGGCTCGCGCCCGGCGACCCGCAGGTGGTCGCGCTGGCCCGGGCAGCCGGTGACCGCTTCGCCGGGCTGATGGGCTACGACGGTCATGCGCAGCACGCGGATGCGCCCGGGCGCGCGGAGAGCAGTGGGCGGGCCGCCGCGCTGCTCGCTGCCGAACGCGACCGGCTGGCGGCTGAGGGCATCGGCTGCGACATCGTCTCCGGCGCCGGCTCGGGCACGCTCGCCGACGCCGCGCGGGCCGGCGTGCTCACGGAGGCGCAGCCCGGCTCCTACGTCCTCGGCGACGCGGACTACGGGCGGCTCGGCCTCGGCTTCAGCCAGGCGGTCTGGTGCGCGGCCACGGTCATCAGCCGCCGTGGCGACGTGGCCGTGCTCGACGCCGGCCTCAAGCAGCTCAGCGCAGAGAGCGGGCTGCCGCAGGTGGAGGGCGCCGAGGTCGTCGGGATCGCCGACGAGCACCTCACCCTGCGGGTTGACGGCGGCTTCATGCTTGGGGAGGTCGTGCGCGTCGTGCCCTCCCACCTCGATCCGACGATGAACCTGCACGACGCGGTGATCTGCGACGGCGAGCTGTGGCCCGTGGAGGGCCGCCTGTCCCTGAGGGAGCGATGGACGCGCGCGAGCTGACCCTGGAACTGCTGTCGTGGCCGAGCGTCACCGGCTCGATCGGCGAGCGCGCCTTCGGCCCGCGATTGCGCGACCGGCTGGCCGCCGTCCCCGGCCTCGAGGTGTGGCTGGAGGACGCGGGCGCCGGGCGGTTCACCGTCTGCGCGCTCTCCCGCGGCACCGGCGACGCGGGCGTCGTGCTCGCGGGCCACTACGACGTCGTCGACGACACGGGGATGGAACCCCCGCACTTCCTCGACGACGAATGGCTGGCCGGCCGCGGCGCACTCGACATGAAGAGCGGGCTGGCCGGGGCGATCGTCACGCTGGCCAGGCACGCCGCGACGCCCGACCGCGCCGGCAGCGTCCTCCTCGTCGCCTGTCCGGACGAGGAGGCCCACTCGGCCGGGGCGCGCGTGGCGGCGCCCGCCATCCGCGCGCTCGGGCTCGACTGGCGCCTGGGCATCAACGCCGACGTCGTCACGGAGGCGGGCGACGGCAGCTACGCGCGCGGGGTGTTCTGCGGAACCATCGGCAAGTCGCTGCTGTGCGCGCTCGTCCGCGGACGGCCCGCGCACGTCGGCGAGCCGCTGGTCGGCGTCAGTGCACACTGGCTCGCCGCCGAGGTCGTGCGCGAGATCGAGGGCCAGGGCACCGGGACGCCGCCCGTGCTGCTCAGCGGCGGCGACACGAAGGCCGTCTACGACGTCACCATGCCGCGCGACGTCCTGCTCGTCTTCAACCTGCTGCACGAGGGGTCGGCCGCGGGCGCGCTCGCCGTCTTCCGCCGCCGGGTCGCCGACGCGCTCGCCTCCGCGTACGCGCGCTGGCCGGGTGATCGCACGGGAGCGGTCCGGATCGTCGACGCGGACGTGCCTGCGTCGACCTTCGACCCCGTCGCCCTCGCGGAGGAGACGCTCACCGCGGCCGCGGACGCCGCCGGCCTCGACGGACCGGGTGCCGTGGTCGGGCTCGGCTCGGTGCGCTACCGGCCGGTGCCGTTCGACGACGCGGCGCTGATGGCCCGGTTGCGGCCGGTGATCGAGGCCGCCGGCGTCCGGGTCGCCGGGCCGTACCCGAACCCCTCCGACATCTCCTTCCTCGCCGACGCGGGCGACTTCCCGTGGGTCAACGCCGGTCCGTGGGGACGCGACTTCCACCGGGCGAGCGAACGGGTCCACGCGCCCTACGCCTTCGAGGTGCTCCCGGAGCTGCTGTCCGACATGGTCGCCGCCGCGCTGTACTCGTCGACGAGCAGCCGCTTGTAGAGCTTGCCCGTCTCGTGCCGGGGGAGCGCGGGGCGGAAGTCGATGCCGCGCGGGCACTTGTACCCGGCCAGCCGCGCCCGGCAGTGCGCGATCAGCTCCGCCGCGAGGTCTGATGGGTCGGCGGGGAGCGCGACCGGTTCCACGACGGCGTGCACCCGTTCGCCGAGGTCGTCGTCGGGGACGCCGAAGACCGCGGCGTCGAGGACCTGCGGGTGGCCGAGCAGGACGTCCTCCGCCTCCTGCGGGTACACGTTGACGCCGCCGCTGATGATCATGAACGCCTCGCGGTCGGTGAGGTAGAGGTACCCGTCGGGGTCGAGGTGCCCGATGTCGCCGTAGGTCGACCAGCCCTGCCCGTTGTGCGCGCCGGCGGTCTTCTCCGGGTCGGCGTGGTACCGGAACGCCGGGCCGTCGGAGAAGTAGACCCGTCCGGTCTCGCCGGTGGGCAGCTCGCGGCCGTCGGCACCCACGATGTGCGGGACCCCGAGCACCGCGCGCCCGACGGACCCGGGATGCTCGAGCCACTCCGCGCTCGTGATCCAGGTCGCGCCCGATCCCTCCGTGGCGCCGTAGTACTCGTGGATGATCGGCCCCCACCACGCCAGCATCGCCCGCTTGACGTCGGGCGGGCACGGGGCCGCGCCGTGCCAGACGGTCGTCAGCGACGAGTGATCGTGCGCGGCGCGGACCTCCGCAGGCAGGCGGAGCAGCCGGCTGAACATGGTCGGGACGAACTGCGCGTGGGTGACCCGGTGCGCCTCGATGAGCGTCAGCGCCCGCTGGGCGTCGAAGTGGCGCATCAGCACCACGGTCCCGCCGAGCCGGTGGACCGCCATGCACGCCCGCAGCGGGGCGGCGTGGTAGAGCGGGGCGGGCGAGAGGTAGACGTCGCCGCCGCGGAAGCCCAGCAGGTGCTGCATCACCGCCGTGAGCTGGTTCGGCCCGCGCAGCGGCAGCGGGTCGCCGCCCGGCTCGATCCCCTTCGGGAGGCCCGTCGTCCCCGAGCTGTAGAGCATGTCCGCGCCGGCGACGGCGTCGGTCTTCGGCGTGCCGGGCACGCCGGACACGGCGACTTCGAGGGGATCGTGGCCGTCGATGTGCCCCCCGACGGACAGCCGCCGGCGAACCCCCGGCGTCTGCTCGATGATCGCCTCGGCGCGCGCGGCCTGCGCTGCGGAGGCGACGACGACCGCGGCACCGCAGTCGTCGACGACGTGGGCGAGCTCGCCAGGGGTCAGCTGCGTCGAGCACGCCGTGTAGAGGAGGCCCGCGCTGTGCGCGCCCCAGAGCACTTCCAGCATCTCCGGGCCGTTGTCCATGCAGATCGCGACGTGGTCGCCCGCCCGCAGGCCGGCGCTGTCGAAGAGGCCGGCGATCCGCCAGAGGGCGCTCGCCAGCTGCGCGTAGGTCCGGGTCTCGCCGGTGTCCATGACGATGGCGAGGCGCTCAGGATGGGTCTCGCCGATGACGTCCGGATGCATGTCTGTCCCGCGGTCCGCCTACACCCCCGCGCCCTTCGCAGTGTGACATCATCCGGCCCGGCGGCAGGATGACAGGCGGACACGGGCACATGATGCTGCCGCTGCTCGAGCGGCAGACGGAGTTGGGCGTGCTCGAACGCGCGGCCGGGGAGGCCGCCCAAGGCAAGGGCCAGGTCGTGCTGGTCGAAGGCCCCCCTGGGTCGGGCAAGACACGGCTGCTCACCGAGGCGCGGGTGCTAGGTGCGGTGGCGGGCCTGCGCGTGCTGTTCGCCTCTGGTGGCGAGCTCGAGCGCGAGTACCCGTACGGCGTGGTGCGCCAGCTCTTCGAACCGCCTCTGGCCGGTCCGGACGGCGCGCGCTGGCACTCAGGGGCGGCCGCACCGGCAGCCGCCGTGTTCGCTCCCGAAGGGACGGTGGAGGCGAATCCGTACGCCACGCTCAACGGGCTGTACTGGTTGACCGCGAACGCCTCGGCCGAGCGGCCGCTCATGGTCATGATCGACGATGTGCACTGGGCCGACCGGCCGTCGGTCGGCTTCCTGCAGTTCCTCGCCCGGCGCGTCGAGGTGCTCCCCGTCCTGCTCGTGATCGCGGGACGGCCACCGTCATTGGACGCCCTCGGCGACCGCGCGCAGGTGCTCAGGCCACCCCCGTTGTCAGGCGTCGCGGCCGCGCGGCTGACGCAGGAGATGCTCGGCACGCGTCCGTCCGAACGCTTCGCGGATGCGGCGCGGGATCGCACCCAGGGGAACCCGCTGCTGCTCGTCGAGCTCCTGCGCGAACTGCGCGCCGAGCGCGTCACCCCGGACGAGACGCACCGTCGAGGTCATCGACGCCCTGGCGCCGTCCGCCCTCGCGCGCATCGGGCTCGTGCGTCTCAGCCGCCTTCCGGAGGAGGCGACTGCGGTGGCCCAGGCCGTGGCCGTGCTCGGCACGGGTGCGGCCGCGTCCGCGATCGCCGAGCTCGCCGAACTGGAGGAGGCGACGGTGCCCGACGTCCTGCGCTCCCTCGTGCAATCGGACCTCCTCAACGCGCAACCGCCGCTGCGGTTCGTCCACCCGGCGGTGCGGGACGCCGTCTACCAGCAGCTCACTTCGGGCGAGCGCGACCGCCGCCACACCCGCGCCGCCGCGATCCTGCACGCACGCGCGGCCGGCCCGGATCAGCTCGCCGCACACCTGCTGCTGACCGCGCCGCGCGGGCTGACGTGGGTCGCGGACGTCCTGCGCGCTGCGGCCGACGACGCGGCCCGGCGCGGGGCGATCGAGAACGCCATCACCTTCCTGCGGCGCGCGCAGGCCGAACGGCCTGGGGACGCCGACTTCGCGCTGCTCGTGCGGCTCGGGACGACGGAGGCGGCGATCGATCCCGGCGCGGCGGTGGGTCACCTGCGTGCCGCGCGGGCCGCGGCGGCGGACGACTGGAGCCGGGCACGGATCGGTGAGCTCATCGCGCGGATGCTCGTCTTCACGCACCCGGCGGAGGCGGTGGCCGCCGCGCGCCAGGCGGCAGCCGATGCGCCGCCGGACGCCGACGACCAACGCGCCGCCCTGCTCGCGCTCGAGCGCTACGCCGGGCGCTTCAGCGGCCTCACGCTCTCGGGATACACCGACGCAGCACCGCAGGGGGCGCGCGGCCGGATGGTCGGGGCGGTCCAGGCGTGGGAGCTCGCCCTGAGCGGCGGGACGGCCCCGGAATGCGCCGCACTGGCGGCCGCTGTCCTCGACGGCGCGGGCCACACGTTGTTCACCGCGATGGTCGCCTCGAGCGTGCTCGTCCTTGCGGACGATCCGCGCGCGCAGGCGTTCTGGGGGGAGTGGCACGCCGGAGCCCTCCGGCGCGGCCGGGCGCAGGCCCTGATCGCGGGCGGTGTCTGGCAGGGCCTGATGAGCCTCCGGCAGGGCCGGCTCGACGAGGCGGAAGCGGCGCTGCGGGCGACGCTCGACGGCCCGCCGTCCTGGGGCCCGGGCACCGACGCCGCTCCCGCCCACACGCTCTCCATCCTCGCCGAGGTGCTCACAGAGCGCAGCGACCTCGCGGGCGCGCGGGCGGTGCTCGACCGGGTCCCCACCGCCCTGAGCCCGGACACGGAGGGCGCGCTGCTGTGCCGCTGCGCGGAGCTGCGCCTCCTCGTCGCCGAGCGCCGGCCCGCCGACGCGCTGGCCGTCTGCGACGCGGCGATCGATCGCCTGCAGACCGTCACCAACCCGGCGTGGGCGCCGTGGCGGTCCCTCCGCGCGGAGGCCCTCGCGCAGGCCGGGCGGCGTGACGAGGCGGTGGCGCCGGCGGCCGAGGAGCTCGAGCTCGCGCGCCGGTGGGGGACGCCGGGCCCGGTCGGGCACGCCTTGACGGTCCTCGGTCAGCTCGAGGAGCGCGAGGACCTCCTCGAGGAGGCGGTGGAGATCACGCGGGGCGCCTCCGCCCGGCTCGTGCGCGTACGGGCCCTGCTGGCGCTCGGCGGCGCGTACCGGCGCAGCCGCCGGCCGACCGATGCGCGCGCTCTGCTGCGCGAGGCGCACGACCTCGCGACCGCCTGCGGCGCACGCGCCCTCGCCGACCGCAGCGGCGAGGAGCTGGCGGCGGCAGGCGGGCGGCCCCGCCCCGCTGCCGGCGCCGGTCTGGCCGCGCTGACGCACAGCGAGCGGCGGGTGGCCGAACTGGCGGCGGCCGGCCACCGCAACCGCGAGATCGCGCAGCAGCTGTTCCTCAGCCTCAAGACGGTCGAGGTCCACCTGACCAGCACCTACCGCAAGCTCTCCATCCGCAGCCGCGCCGAGCTGCGGGACGCGCTCTAGGCGGCGGGCATCGCCGGCGTCAGCCCGTGGCGCAGCATCACGGCCATGACGGCGTCGGGGTCGGGTGGGCCGCCGGCGGCGAGGACGGCGGCGAACTCGCGGAAGTAGTCGGGCCCGAAGACGCCCGGCGTCGCGATGGCGAGGAAGGAGACGTCGCCCGCGTCGGCGGAGAACGCGTGGACGGCGCCGCGCGGGATGCAGCAGGTGTCACCCTCGCCGAGCTGGATCGTCTCGCCGTCGACCACCAGGGTGGTCACGCCCGCGATGCCGTACAGCGTCTCCTCGAAGGCGTCGTGGCTGTGCGCGATCGGCATTCCGGCCCCGTCTGCGACGTCACAGCGGAAGACGGTCACCGTGCCGTTGGACTGCTCGGCCTCGACGCTGAAGGTGACGGTGATCGGGCCGACGAGGATCGGCTCGGAGGGGGCGGTCGGCATGACTGCATCCTGCGCGACCAAGCGGCGCCGCGCCATTGGGGTCGACCCCTAACACTGACCGATCGGCCTCGAGGCCGGAAGTTAGGGGTCGACCCCAATGGCGCCCGCTGCCGGCCTTGCGTAGCGTCTGCGGAAGCGGCGGGTGGCTCTGCCGTGCCGCCACACCTGTCACACCGCAAAGGACGCACACCATGACCCGGTTCTCGCGCAGTCTCGCCATCGCGCTCGGAACGCTCCTGATGACCTGCGTCATCGGCGCCGCGGCTCCCGCGGGCGCGGAGACCCTGTCGTTCTCGGGACCCGTCCGGCTGACGGGGAGCGCCAGCAACCAGCGGTTCGCGGCCGTGGCCTGCCCCACGGCGTCGCAGTGCACAGGGCTCGACCACGGCGGGCGGGAGATCACGTTCACGCCGGCGGCACCGGCCGGTGCGGTCCCGATGCAGATCCTGCCGGTCGGCGAGGACGGCGCAGACGTCGCGTGCCCGTCGGCGACGCAGTGCACGGCCCTCGGCGGCGACGGGCACGTGGTCACCTTCGACCCGACCACCGGCGCAGCCAACAGTGCCGGCGCCGTCGCGTTGTTGAGCCCGTACGAGAACGGCGCAGGGCTGGCCTGCCCGTCGTCGGCGCAATGCACCGCGCAGGACACGGGCGGCCAGGCGGTGACCTTCGACCCGCGGTCCGGCACCGTCATCGCCGGACCGACGACCATCGGCGCCGAATTGGGGGCGGTCGCCTGCGCCTCCGCCACCCAGTGCACCTCCGTCGACCGGGGCGGGCACGCGTCCACCTTCGACCCGCAGACGCTGGCGCTCAACGCCGCCGGCGTCAAGTCCATCGTTCCGGGCGGATCCGGGAGCGAGCTGCGGGATGTGGCTTGCCCGTCCACCTCGCAGTGCACGGCCGTGAACTACAGCAGGCATCAGGAGGTCACCTTCGATCCGGCCACGGGCACGGCCAACGCCGCGGGGATCAAGGACCTCGCCGTCCAGGGCGGGCCCCGCGCCCTGGCCTGCCCGTCGGTGAGCGTCTGCAGCGTCGTGACCCAGAGCGGCGAGGAGGTCACCGTCACGCCCGCTACCGGCGCGCGGACGATCGTCGACCTGGGCGATGTCCGCTTCGAGGGGGTCGCCTGCGCCACCACGACGCGGTGCACCGCGGTCGCCAACGGTGGCCGCGCCGTCACCTACGACCCTGCCTCCGGCACGCCGGACAGCGCCGAGGTGACGCAGATCGACCCAGGGGTTGGCCTGAACGCCGTCGCCTGTCCCTCGGCCACCCAGTGCACGGCGGTGACCGGCAACGGCAAGGCGGTCACGTTCGACCCGGCCACCCGCACCGTCGACGCGGCCGGCCTGGTGGACGTCGCGGGCGAGGAGGCGAATCTCGGCGCGGTGGAGTGCCCCACCGTGTCGCAGTGCACCGCGCTCGACGTGTTCAACGGGGAGGTGACGTTCGACCCGCGGACGGGCACGGTCAACCCGGCCGGCTTCCAGCCCTTCGGCAGCGGGTACTTCGCCGCGCTCGCATGCCCGACCGCCTCGCAGTGCAGCGTCCTCGATTCGTCCACGGGGTCGGTCCTGACGTTCGACCCGGCCACCGGCCCGGTTGCCGTCGCGAAGACCGTCGGCCCGAGCGACTTCGTCCTCTTCGGCATGGCCTGCCCGCTCTCGTCGCAGTGCACCGCGGTGGGTCACACGGGGACGGAGGTGACGTTCGACCCGGTGACCGGCACGGCGAACGCCGCCGGGCCCACGCCGGTCCGCTCCGAGGGCTTCCTGGATCGGGTGGCGTGCCCCACCCCGACGCAGTGCACCGCGGTGGGCTACGACGAGAACGTCGCGGTGACCTTCGACCCCACGAGCGGCGGGGTGGCGGCCGGCGCGACGAAGCTCGGCGGCGACCTGCGCCCGCAGGCGATCGCCTGCCCGTCCACCTCGCAGTGCGTGACGGTCGGCGACGCCGGAAAGGCGACGGCGTTCGACCCGGCGGCGCCGGGCGCGGCCTCGACGGGGGCCATTCCGGGCGCGAACGTCGTGTACGGCCTGGCCTGCGTCGCGGTCTCGACGTGCATCGCGGTCGACCAGGGGGGCAACGCCTTCTTCTCCCGGCCGGCGGACCCGGCCGGCACGCCCGTCCCCGGCCCCACGCCGGTCCCGTCGACGACACCCGTCCCCACCCCCACCGGGACGCCGGCACCCGCCCCACCGGCGGCCCCGGCCGGGCGGCTGCGGCTGCTCTCCAAGCGACTCGCCGTGAAGCGCAAGGCGGCGCGTGTCCGCCTGCGCTGCGACAGCACCCGCGCCTGCCGCATCCGGCTTGCGCTCACGGCGCGGGTCAAGCTCCGCGGACATCTGAAGACGGTGACCTGCGCGACGGCGCGGGCGACGGTCAAGCCGGGTCGCGCCGCCACCGTCAAGGCCCGGCTGAGCGCCCGCTGCCGGACGGCGTTGCGCCGGGCGCGCCGCCACCGCATCGCCGGGCGTCTGACCGTCCGGTCCAGCACCGGCCAACCCACGCTGCGGAAGAAGGTCACGCTGTAGCGCGGAGCGCCCGCAGCCTGGGGCTGTACGTCCAGCCGCCCCGGCGACGCAGGTTGCCCTGGTGGCCGATCCGCGTGGCGCAGCTCTTCGCCCCGACCGCCGGCTCCGCGGGAGAGGCGAGCGCGCGAAGGTCTGCAGGATCGAGCGCGCCGACGTCACCGAAGGCCCGCATCCCGGCAGGCCTCGCCGTCACCCGGGCGACCCGCTCCGGCTCAAGATCACGGCCCGTGGCCGGGTCGTGCGGCGCAAGCGGATCGGGGGCGGTCGGCGCGTGGTTCGCGAGGTCCGTGGCGTTCAGGAGCCCCCCATGCGCGAGCCGCTGAAAGGACGAGCCGAGCTGAAGCTCCCGCGGAAGTTCTCCCCTGCCAGGGGGACGGGAGCGACGGGACTCGAACCCGCGACCTCCGGCGTGACAGAGAGACCAGGGGTGTCGAACCGTGTCGGTCGAAGCCTTGAACTCGCGGTCTGACCGCCATCCAGGTATCCCGAAGTACTGGCCCGGCAACCGGCGATGTTGCCGCCACGTTGCCGCGGACAATCGGCGCTGGGCGCTCATGCATTAGTCGAAGCAGTGCCGATGTGCACCTTCAGGCGGTGGTGGGCACGTGCCTGCCCAGGAAGGCGAGCTGGTCGGTGATGACGCGCTCGAAGTGGTCGCCGATGTAGATGTCGAAGTGGCCGGCGGGGTAGCGGATGATCTCACCGCGCGGCGCCTTGGCTGCGTGTCGGAGGGTGGCCTTGGCGGGCGCGACGGTGTCGGTGTCGCAGACGCAGAAGAGGATCGGGCACTGGATCTGGCCGGCCTTGCGTCCGGGGGCGTCGAAGGCGATCTCGAGGGCGATGCGGGCTGGGACGTCGTTGCGGTACTCGGCCTCGGTCAGTCCGGAGGCTTCGAGCAGCTCGATGACCTTGTCGACGGCGCTGGCGTCGTTCATCAATCCGAGCTCGCCGGGGCGCGCTGCGACTTTCACCCGGACCGGCGCGCGGCCGGCCAGCTGCGCCAGCCGGTCTTTGGCGCCGGCGAGGATCAGCCGGGCCGACTCCGTGGGCGCGATCTGCAGGACGGAGGCCGGGCCGTCGGTGAACGGGCACTGCGCGATCGCCGCGACCACTTGGTGGTCGACGGCGGCGGTCGCGATCGCGTGCCCGCCGCCGAAGGAGGTGCCCCACAGCACCACGCGCGAGCTGTCGACTTGCGGCAGTGATCGGGCGAAAGCGATGGCGGCCTGCCAGTCCTCGCGCTGGCGCCGGATGCTGAGCAGCTCGCGCGGCTGGCCTTCGCTGTCACCGAAGTGGCGGTAGTCGAAGACCAGGCAGGCGTATCCCGCGGCCTGGAAGCGCTCGGCGAACGCGGCCAGGCGCAGCTGCTTGATCGCGCCGAGGCCGTGGGCCATCACGATCACCGGCGCAGGCGCCCCGTCAGCGGCGCCTGTCGGCAGGTACAGCCAGGCAGTGGCAGCGGTCGCTGCCGGACGGGAAATGCACGACCTGACGCTCGGACTGGTCGGTGAGAGACACGCAAGGCTCCTTCTTGATCGGCGAACAAGAACAAGCTTGCCATCTTCTTGATCGCCTGTCAAGATGGCACTCGATGCCCGCCAATCGTCGACCCGTCCCGAAAGAGCAACGACGCGAAGAGCTCCTCGTCGCCGCCGCGCAGCTGTTCGTCCAGGACGGCTACGAGGCCGCGTCGATGAGCCGCATCGCCAAGCAGGCCGGGGTCACCGCGAACACGCTCTACTGGTACTTCGCCGACAAGGACGAGCTGCTCGTCGCCGTCGCTGACGCCTACCTCCAAGCCCTGCTGCACGAGCACCAGTCGGCCGGCGAGCAGGCCTCTGGCCGATCAGCTGCTCTGGCTCGTCGCAGCGGCTGCGGCCCGTCAAGCACCTCGTGGCCACGGTGCACGATCGCCAAGCCACCTCGGACGTGATCGGCACCTGGCATCGCTCCTTCCACGCTGCCTTCGAGGCCGTCTTCGAGGCGCAACTTCCAGGCCCGCTGCCGGCTGACACGCGTGACGCAGAGGTCGCGGCCGCGACGTTCGCCCTTGAAGGCGCGATCACCCACCCCCTCGACGACGCAACCACCAGCGCCCTCTGCCACATCATCGCCGACCGCCTGCAACACGCCGCCGGCGTCCGTCTCGCCACGTCGCCTCAGTCGGCCCTTTAGCGGGTGGCGTCACGCCGTGACCCGATCGAAGTGCTTGTCTGGCGACCGCGTTGACCGGCTCGGGTCACTCAGCTGCTGCTTTGAGGCGAAGCAGCACGCTTCGCTTGCTGGCGATTAGTGGTGCTCGCCCCTGAGCCCCGAGGCCGCGCCATCCAAAGCACAAAAACAAAGAGGCGAGGTACCTACTCGCTAGCTCTGCCGGTGGGTCGCTTCGCTCTTGGGTTCGCCGTTGATTGCGGGTAGGTAGGTGAGGAGAAGTACGCCGTCGGGGCCGAGCTGTCGCGATTCGGCAAGCTGGAGGCGCTTGCTCTCGCGCGTCGGCCCGAACAGCCGCTTGCCGTCGCCGAGCACGACCGGAAACACCATCAGGCGCAGCTCGTCGACGAGGTCGTTGTCGATCAGTGTCTGTGCCAGCTGGAAGCTGCCGTGGACGACGATGTCGCCCTGAACCTCGCGCGTCAGTTTTGCGATCCGCTCGACCGGGTCGCCGTCGAGCACGTGTGTATTCCACCCGGGGTTCTTAAGCGTCGACGAGACGACGTACTTGGGCGAGGCGTTGAGCAGGTCGGCGAGCTCGCCCTGCGCCGACGGCCAATGCCGCGCGAATAGGTCGTAGGTAACCCGGCCGAGGAGAAGCGCTGTCGAGTTGCGCATCTCCTGCAGCTTGAATGCTCCGCCGTCCTCGCCGGAGTCGAACTGGAATTGCCAGCCGCCGCGCTCAAAGCCCTCGACGCCACCATTGTCCTCGACCGCGCCGTCAAGCGTCATGTGCTCTGTGACGATGATCCTGCCCATCTGTTGCCTCCTTGTTCGTTGCCGATTGACGGTGAAACCAGCCTTCAGGTCGGGAGGCGTCTCGGTGCGGTAGCGCACGAGGACCACGCCTAAGGAAGAGCGGAAGCGGCGTGTTTGGCCACGGCGCAGACCTAGGAGGAGGAAGTGTCCATCTGGTTCGGCGGCTCAGCGGCATGTTCCTCGATTTCTGTCGCGGTGGCGTCTCGTACACGAGTGTCCCGAAGCGTGCCCGTATTGACCTGCGTCTCGCCGTCGCGGCCGATGACGGTCGAAACGCCTAGCTGAACCTCGAAGAACCGAAGCTTGCCGTCGTCGGGAGGCGTCGCGGGCGGATCCGAATCGAGCCAAGCCACGCGGCGCTCCTCCCAGATCTCGGCCGCTGTTTCGCCGAGCTCTATGGCCGCCAGGCCGGCGATGATCACATCCACCTCTAAAGGCCCGAAGGACACCACAACGTTGTCGGTGTCCCAAGTCGTCAACAGAACCGGCGCGGCCTTGCCAACGAACTTCACGTGCTTGTCGGGGCTGTCAAGCAGATACTCGTCGAGATGCTCATAGAGGTCCCGAAGCCGCTTGAGATCGGGCGCGGTCCGATTGAACTTGTCCAGCGCCGCCTCCAGACGGGCGTCTGACACTCGCGCCTTCAGGAGCGTTGCGAACATCAGGACACGCCGCGTGGCCATCACGAGGAAATAGACGTCCATGTGCAGCATGCGCTCCGTGGCCGAGGCGCCCTCTGGGCTCTCCGGTGCCGGCCCGAAAGGGTCGTGGTTCTGTCGGTGACGCCGGTTCCTCCGAGCAACACGAGCGATCTGCTGCTTGACGGCGTGTGCCCAGAATTCGACGCCCGAGCCAGGACGGCGCTCTATGTCGAACAGATCATTGAAGTCAGGCGAGCGAGTCACGGCGATGATGTTGAACCGTCGTTGGGCGGTGGCGGATCAGGCCAGCGCAGGGACGAGCCCGCACGCCTCGCGTCAATGCGTCCGCGACGAACGCTTGGCGAGAGCACGCAGAGGCACTCGAGAGCGTCAGGATGTTGCCGCACGGTTGCCGCACGTTGCCGCAAAGCGAGTGCCGAAACAAGCCGATTTGCGGGCCTTTCGACGCTGACTAACCTGCGACCTTTGGCCTGAGCTGCCCAGGGGTCGCGGGTTGCGGCCGGGCGGATTTGGCTCTGCAGCAGGGACGGGAGCGACGGGACTCGAACCCGCGACCTCCGGCGTGACAGGCCGGCGCTCTAACCAACTGAGCTACGCCCCCCAAATGCGACTCGCAAACATAGCGGGCCGATAGACGAACCTAACGCCCACCCCCTGAGAGAAACCTCTGAACTACGCCGCAACTCAACGTCGCGGCCTGGGTTCGAAGGGGCGTCAACCGATCACTCAGGAGGTGGGGCAATGCCTCATATTAGGAAGCTCAGCCTGGGGGTCTCCGTGATGGCCGCGTCGGTCGCCCTCTCGGGTGCGACCGCCCATGCGCTCGTCATCAACGGAACTCCCGGACACGACAGGATCATCGGCTCCAAGGACGCCGACCAGATCACCGGCAACGGCGGGCGCGACCGCGTCTTCGCCCTCGACGGCGACGACGCCATCGTCACCGGCGCCCAGCGCGACGTCATCTTCGGCAACGCCGGGCAACGACAGCATCGACTCCGGCTTCGGCAACGACGTCGTCGTCGGTGGACTCGGCAACGACACGATCCTCGGCCGCATGGGCTTCGACCGCCTGTTCGGCAACGACGGCGACGACACCATCAACGGCCTCGCCGACAACGACCGCATCCGCGGCAACGCCGGCAACGACGTCCTGCGGGGCGACAACGCCGAGGTCGGCGACCTGCACTCGCGCGACCGCATCTGGGGCGGCGACGGCGACGACCAGCTCTTCGGCGGCGACGCCCGCGACCGGCTGCTCGCCGGCCCGGGCAACGACACGTCCAACGGCGAGGGCGGCAACGACCTCATGGCCGGCGCCCAGGGCGACGACGTCCAGAACGGCGGCCCCGGCAACGACGTGATCTTCGCCAACCTCGGCGCGGACACCACCGACGGCGGACCGGGCAACGACGTCCTGTTCGCCCTCGCGCAGGCCGACGTCCCGCCTCCCGGGCGTCGACACCGTGCGCGGTGGGGACGGCAACGACCGCATCCGCACCGCCGACGGCGAGGCCGACCTCGTCAACTGCGGCAACGGCAAGGACCGCGCCTTCCTCGACACGGCGGACGTGATCGAGGACGCCACGGCCGAGAACCCGAACGGGTCCTGCGAGCGCGTCCTGCGCGTCACGCCGAACCCCAACGAGAACGCCCAGGAGAACGCCACCGAGCAGCAGCCGGGCGGGTCCGATCAGGCCCCCGAGGGCGAGACGGGCACCCCCTCGAAGTAGTTCAGGTCGCAGTCAGGCCCGGGGTTACAGTGCCGCGCTCGTGATGAGTGCGGCACTGTGAACCTCCTCCAAGCAGTCGGCCTCGGCATCGTCGAGGGCCTCACGGAGTTCCTGCCCGTCTCCTCCACCGGTCATCTGACCATCACGGAGAAGCTGATGGGCCTCAAGATCGACTCCGACTCGATCACGGGCTTCACCGCCGTCGTGCAGTTCGGGGCGATCGTGGCGGTGCTGTTGTACTTCCGCGACGACATCCTGCGACTGCTGCGGGCCGCGCTCGCCGGGGTACGGGACGCGGACGCCCGCCAGGGCAGCGACTGGACGCTGGTCGATCGCGGTCATCGTCGGCTCCATCCCCGTCGGCGTCGTCGGCCTGCTCGCCAAGGACGCCATCTCGGGACCGCTGCGCGACCTCGGCGTCGTCGCCGTCGCGCTGATCCTCTTCTCGCCGGTGTTCATCTTCGCCGAGCGCCGCGCCCGGAGCGAGCGGTCCGTCGACGACCTCACCGTGCGCGACGCGGTGATCATCGGCTGCGTCCAGGCGGTCGCGCTGATCCCGGGCATCTCGCCGGTCCGGCGCGACCATCTCCGCCGGCCTGCTGAGCGGGTTCGACCGCGTCGCCGCCACGCGCCTGTCCTTCTTCCTCTCCATCCCGGCGCTCACCGCCGCCGGGCTCTACGAGCTCAAGGACGCGCTCAGCGGCGGCGTCGGCGTCGGCCCGACCATCGTCGGGACCGTCGTCGCGTTCTTCGTCGCCTACGCGAGCATCGCCTGGCTGCTGCGCTTCGTCGCGCACCACTCCATCGCCGCCTTCGTGCCCTACCGCGTCGTCCTCGGCGTCGTCATCCTGGTCGTGCTCGCCGCCTCCTGACGAAAAACGGCGCCCCGGCGCCTAGGACAGGTATGCCCCGCATGCCTCGCGTCGAACTCGCCGGCGCCGTCCACCACGTCACCGCCCGCGCCCCGAAGGGCCTCGTGCTCTTCCGCTGCGACGCCGACCGTCGCCACTACCTCGACCTCCTGGCCTCCGAGGTCGCCGCCCGCGACTGGTCGCTGCGGACCTACTGCCTGATGGACACCCACGTCCACCTGCTCATCCAGACGCCCGAGGCGGACCTCGGCGCCGGCATGAAGTGCATCCACGAGACCTTCGCGACCTACCTGCACCGCACCTACGCGACCCACGGGCACGTCTTCGGCGATCGCTTCCACAACGTCCTCGTCCTCGACGACCACCACTACTTCGCCTGCCTGCGCTACATCGCCCGCAACCCTGTCGTCGCCGGCCTCTGCGCCACCGCCGCCGACTGGCCTTGGAGCGCCCACAACGCCCTCACCGCGACGATCCGCCCACCAACCTTCCTCGACCTCGCTCCCACCCACGACCTCCTCGGCGTCACGGGCTACACGAACATGGTCGCCACGGACGACAGCCGCCTCCTCGACGACCTCGCCCGCACCCACCCGTCCGACTGGATGGTCCGCGCCGTCGACGAGCACCGGTTCCCCGTCGCCCTCATCGCCGCCCACCTCGGCCTCCACCCGGCCACCGTCTACCGCCGCCTCAGCAAGCAACGCGAAAATGGGGACAGTCCCCTGAGTCGCGCGGATGCGAATGAGGGGACTGTCCCCTGAGTTCGCAGCGCAGGCGTGCGAATGTGGGGACTGTCCCCTCATTCGCGTAGGTTGGCGCGCATGGCTCGGATCGGGATCCTCACTGGTGGTGGCGACTGTCCTGGGTTGAACGCGGTGATCCGGGCGATCGTGCGCAAGGGGATGGACGTGCACGGGCATGAGTTCTTCGGGTTCACGTACGGGTGGGCCGGGGTGCTGGCGGGGGACGGGCGGCCGCTGGACCAGGCGGCGACGCGGGGGATCCTGCACCGGGGCGGGACGATCCTGGGGACGTCGCGGACGAACCCGTTCAAGGAGGACGGGCCGGGCGTGGCGGGCGTGGTCGCGGGGATGGAGAAGGCCGGGGTGGAGATGCTGATCCCGATCGGCGGGGAGGACACGCTGGGCGTGGCGGGCAAGCTGGCGGCGGCGGGGGTGCCCGTCGTGGGGGTGCCGAAGACGATCGACAACGACCTGGCGGGGACGGACTTCACGTTCGGCTTCCAGACGGCGGTGCAGATCGCGACGGACGCGATCGACCGGCTGCACACGACGGCGGAGTCGCACAACCGCGTGATCGTGGTGGAGGTCATGGGCCGGCACGCGGGGTGGATCGCGGCGTACTCGGGGCTGGCCGGCGGCGCGGACGCGATCCTGGTCCCGGAGCGGCCGTACGACATCGAGGACGTGTGCGCGCACCTCGAGCGCCGTCACGCACGCGGGTCGAACTTCTCCATCGTCGTCGTCTCGGAGGGCGCGCACCCGAAGGACGGCAAGGGCTTGCCCGCCACCGGCCAGGTGGACGCGTTCGGCCATCCGCGGCTGGCGGGCGTGGCGGTGGCGCTGGAGCCGGAGATCGAGCGGCGCACGGGCTTCGAGACGCGCATGACCATCCTCGGCCACGTGCAGCGCGGGGGCACGCCGAACGCGTACGACCGGGTGCTGGGGACGCGGTTCGGCGTCGCGGCGGTGGACGCGATCACCCGCGGCGACCACGGGAAGATGGTCGCGCTGCGGGGGACGGAGGTGATCGCCGTCGACCTCGCGGAGGCGCTGGCGGAGCCCAAGCTGCTGGACCCCGCCTTCTACGAGACGGCTGAAGTCTTCTTCGGGTAGCGGTCGCGGCTAGGCCGCGGCGAGCTCGAACCAGACGCGCGTCGGCGTGCCCTCGTCGACGCCCCAGCGCGTGGCGACGCGGTCGACGATCAGCAGCCCGCGGCCGCCGAGGGCATCCGGCGGCGGCGTCGACACGCGCGGCTTGGCGAAGCCGCGCGCCGCCGGGGTCGACCACCTCGACGCGCACCGTGCCGCGCCGCGAGCGTCACCTTCATCTCGATGGGGCCGGACGCGTCCGGGATGGCGGACGGCGTTGGTGACCACCTCCGAGACGAGCAGCTTGATGTCCTCGATGGTGTGCACGGCTGAGCTCGCCGCCGACCCAGTCGTTGATCAGGCCGCGCGCGTGCGCGGGCGCCTTCGGCCCGCCCGGGAGCTGCGCGGTACGCGTCCCGCCGGCCATCAGGCGCTGTCCTCGAACGGGAGGACGCCCTCGAGGCCCGCGATCTCGAACACCCGCTGGACGGAGGGCGCGGCGCGGACGATGCGCAGCGCGTGGCCGTCGGCCGCGGCGTCGCGGTAGGCCTCGACGACGAAGGCGATGCCGGACGTGTCGAGGAACTCGAGCCCGCTCAGGTCGACCACGAGGTCCTCCCCGGGCGCGCGGCGCGCCGCCTCGGCGCGCACGGCGTCCACCGTCGCGATGTCGAGCTCACCGGTGGGAGCGACCACGAGGCGGCCGTCTCTCGCGGCGGGCTGTGACTCCGAAGTCCGTCACGCCCCGGACAGTTTATGTCGTCAACGCCTCGACGAGCGATCCGGCGTCGAACGCGCCCGTGACGAGGCGGCCGTTGGCGAAGAAGCCCGGCGTGCCGCGGACCCCCGCGGCGGCGCCGGACTCGCGGTCGCGGCCGACGCGGGCGGCGTAGGTGCCGTCGCGCAGGGCGGCCGTCACGGCGTCGCGCGTCGAGCCCGAGCCCGCGGGCGTGGCCGGCGAGGTCGGCGTCGCTCGAGCCGGCCGCGCGCGGCGTACAGCGCGTCGTGCATCTCCCAGAACGCGCCCTGCGCGGCCGCGGCCTCCGCGGCCTCGGCGGCGTGCGCGGCGTGCGGGTGGACGGCGTCCAGCGGGAAGTGGCGGAAGACGAAGCGCAGGCGGTCGCCGAGGCGGTCGGTCGACCCGGCTGATGATGCCCTGGGCCGCGGCGCAGTAGGGGCACTCGAAGTCCCCGTACATGACCAGCTCGAGCTCCGCGGTCGTCGAGCCCGCGCGACGTGGTCGTCGGGGCCGACCGGCTCGGTGAGGTCAGCCATAGAGTTGCCCGGACGTGGACGATCTCGAGTTCCTGTTCGTGCTGCTCGCGGCAGCGGCCGGGCTCGTGCGGATCGCGGACATCGTGCGGGTCCCTTACCCGATCGTCCTCGTCGTAGGCGGCCTGGCGATCGGCTTCGTGCCGGGTCTCCCCGACCTCGAGCTGCCGCCCGACGTCGTCTTCCTCGTCTTCCTGCCACCCCTGCTGACCTCGGCGGGCTTCAGCGCCTCGCCGCAGGAGCTGCGCGCGGAGCGCTCGGCGCTCGGCTGGCTGTCGCTGGCGCTCGTGCTGGCGACGATGGGCGGCGTCGCGGTGATCGCCCACGCGGTGGTCGGCGGGCTGCCGTGGGCGGGGGCCTTCGTGCTCGGCGCCGTCGTCGCGCCGACCGACCCCGTCGCCGCGCTGGCGACCTTCCAGCGCGTCCATGCGCCGGCGCGCGTCCGGCTGATCGTGGAGGGCGAGTCCCTGCTCAACGACGCCACCGCGCTCGTCAGCTTCCGGGTCGCGATCGGCGTCGCGACCGGATCCACGTTCGACGCGGCCGGCGCGGTCGGGGACTTCGCGCAGTCCGTCGTCCTCGGCATCGCCGTCGGGATCGCCATGGGCTGGCTGATCACGAAGGCGGTGGAGCGCACCGACGGACGGCCAGCTGACGATCCTGCTGACGCTCGTTTCCTCCTACGCGGCCTACATCGTCGCGGAGGAGATCGACGGCTCGGGCGTGCTCGCCGCCGTGCTCACCGGGCTGTGGCTCGGCTGGCACGCGTCGACCGCCTTCGACGCCGACGTCCGCCTCAGCGCGGTCGCGTTCTGGGAGGTGCTCGACTTCACCCTCAACGCGCTCATCTTCATCCTGCTCGGGCTGCAGTTCCCGACGCTCAGCGACGAGCTGCCGGTCGGCGACGTCGTCGGGCCGGGCCTGGTCATCGCCGGCGACGGTGATCGCCATCCGCATGGCCGCGCAGTTCGTGCCCGTGCGTGAGCACGGCGGACGGCTGGCGGGAGCGCGTGGTCGTCGGCTGGAGCGGGATGCGCGGCGCGATCTCCCTCGCCGCCGCCCTGTCCATCCCGCTCGACGTGGCCGGGCGCGAGCAGATCGTCGTCCTGACCTTCTTCGTGATCGCGGTGACGCTGCTCGGGCAGGGACTGACGCTCGGGCCGCTGATCCGCATGCTGCGACCTGGACGAGGAGCGCATCTGGTCGCCGGACGAGGCGCTCGCCCGGCTGGAGGCGGCGCAGTCGGCCCTCGACCGCCTCGACGAGCTGGAGGCGGAGCACTTCGAGGGCGAGCTGCCCGACGCGGTCAAGCGCCTGCGCGAGCTCTACCGCGCGCGCTTCCGCATGTGCCAGGCCGCGCTGTCGGGCGAGGAGGGCGCGCGCGAGCGGGTCGCGGAGGGTCGCTTCCGCTACGGCGAGCTGCGCCGGGAGCTGATCGGCGTGGAGCGCGGCGCCCTGATCGGCCTGCGCAACGACGGACGGCTGCGGCCGGACACCCTGCGGCTGATCGAGCGCGACCTGGACCTGGAGGAGGCGCGGATCTCCTGATGCGCTTCGCCGAGCTGGCCGCCGTCACGGACGCCGTGCGGGAGACGAGCGCGCGCAACGCGAAGGTCGCGCTGCTCGCCGACGGCCTGCGGGCGCTCGACGCCCGACGAGGTGGCCGCGGGAACCGCCTTCCTGGCCGGGACGCTGCTGCAGCGCCAGATCGGCGTCGGCTGGGCCTCGCTGCGCGAGGTGCCGCCGCCCGCGCCGGAAGCCACCCTCACCGTCGCGGACGTGGCGGCGACGTTCGCCCGCATCGAGCCGATCGGCGGCGCCGGCTCCGTCGCCGCGCGCCGGGACGAGCTGGGGCGGCTGTTCGCCGCCGCCACCGAGCCCGAGCAGCGCCTGCTGCGCGGGCTGCTGGTCGGCGACCTGCGCCAGGGCGCGCTGGAGGGCGTGATGACGTCGGCGGTCGCGCAGGCGGCGGGCGCCCCGGTCGCCGCGGTCCGCCGCGCGCTGATGCTGGCGGGGGACCTGCCCGAGGTCGCCCGGCTGGCGCTGACCGGGGCAGGACCTCGCCGCCGTCGGGCTCGTGGTCGGCCGGCCGGTCCAGCCGATGCTCGCCGGCACCGCCAAGTCGGTGGAGGAGGCGCTGGCCAAGGTCGGCGACGCCGCCGTCGACTTCAAGCTCGACGGCGCGCGCGTGCAGGTCCACCGCGACGGCTGACGAGGTCGGCGTCTTCACCCGCTCGCTCGACGACGTCACCGCCCGCGTGCCCGAGTTGATCCGGACGCTGCCCCGAGCGGCACCTACGTGCTCGACGGCGAGGCCATCGCGCTGCGCGAGGACGGCCGTCCCGAGCCCTTCCAGGTGACCGCCTCCCGGTTCAGCAGTGGCGGTGGCGGCCTGCACGGCGCTGTTCTTCGACCTCCTGCACCTCGACGGCGAGGACCTGCTCGACGCGCCGCTGCGCGAGCGTGGCGCCGCCCTGGACGCCCTCGGCGCCGCACGCGTCCCGCAGGGCACGCTCGAGGCGGCGCTCGCCGCCGGGCACGAGGGGGTCGTCGTCAAGGCCCTGGACGCGCCCTACGCCGCCGGGCGCCGCGGCGCCGGCTGGCTGAAGGTCAAGCCGGTCCACACGCTCGACCTCGTCGTGCTGGCCGTCGAGCACGGCAGCGGGCGCCGGCGCGGCTGGCTGTCCAACCTGCACCTGGGCACGCGCGAGGGCGTGATGCTCGGCAAGACCTTCAAGGGCCTCACCGACGACATGCTCCGCTGGCAGACGGAGCGGCTGACCGAGCTGGCGATCGAGGACAACGGCTGGGTCGTGCGGGTGCGGCCCGAGCTCGTGGTCGAGATCGGCTTCGACGGCCTGCAGGCGTCCACGCGCTATCCGGGGGGCGTCGCCCTGCGCTTCGCCCGCGTGCTGCGCCACCGTCCCGACAAGGCGGCAACGGACGCCGACACCCTGGAGGCCGTTCTCAAGTTCCGCTGAGTGCCGGGCCGACGTCAACGACATGTGGTACGACGCGCCCATGCGCCCCGAGCAGATCATCGAAGGTGCAGCCGCACACCCGCAGCTGGGACCTGCACCGCGCCGAGAAGGGCGGGGTGTCGATGAACTACTGGGACTGCACCGCCGGCCGCTTCAGCTGGACCTACTTCAACGACGAGATGGTGCAGATCCTCGAGGGCGAGGTCCACATCACCGGTGAGGACGGCCGCACGCAGACGCTGCGCGCGGGGGACACCGCGCACTTCGAGGCCGGGACGACGCTCTACTGGGACGTGCCCGCAGTACGTCCGCAAGCTGGCCTTCCACCGCAGTCCGCAGACGCTGTCGGATCGCGTGATGGCGAAGGCGATGCGGACGCGCCGTGCCGCCGCGGATCGCCGCCGCGGTCGCCGCCACCGGGATGGTCGCCGTCCCGGTCGCCGCCGTCCTCTAAGCGGGCTCCGTGTGCACGATCACGTCGGCCACGGTCGGCGCGCGGCGGACGATCTCCTCCTCGATCTCCGTCGCCAGCGCGTGCGCGGCGCGCAGCTCCTGCGTCGGGTCCAGGCAGACCGTCAGCAGCGCGACGATGCGCCCGCGCTCGCCGACGCGCATGCGCAGCTCCTCCGGCGCCCGGCCCGTGTGCTCGCGCACCACGGCGGTGATGATCTCCCGCTCCTCCGCCGCCTCCAGCTCGGCGCCGTCCCGGGGTGAGGACAGCGGCTCGATGTGCGTGTGGACGTCCGTGAGCTCGGGCGCCGCGGCGCGGATGGCCCCCTCGACCTCCTCCGTGACGGCGTGGGCCTCGTCCAGCGAGAGACGGGCCGGGAGCTTGAGGTGCAGCGACAGCTCGGGCCGGCCGTCGACCGTCATCAGGCGCACGTTGTGGACCTCGCGGACGTTGCGCACCCCCTGCGCGGCGGCGTGGACGCGCTCGCGCAGGTCGCGCGCCTCGCCCGGCTCGACGTGGACGACGACGTCCGCGCGCGGGAGCTCGCGCTTCACCGCCGCCTCGACCCCGTCGGCGATGGCGTGGCCCTGGCCGACCGCGGCGTCCGGCCGCACGGCGACGACCGCGTCGACGAAGTAGGCGCCGGCCGCCTCGCGCACGCGCAGGCGGCTGACCTCCACGCCGGGCTCGTCGCGGGCGATGGCGTCCCGCGCCGCCGCGGCCGCCGCCTCCGGCGCGCGGTCCATGAGCACCTCGACGTTGCCGCGGGCGAGGCGGACGGCGGCGACGATCACCAGCGCGGCGACGACGAGCGCGGCGATCGCGTCCCCGTCCTCGTAGCCCGCGCTGACGAAGGCCAGGCCGACGAGGACGGCGAGCGAGCCGAGCAGGTCGCCGGCGAAGTGCAGCGCGTTGGAGGCGAGCGCCGGGGAGTCGTAGCGACGGGCGTCGCGGTGGGAGATGGTCGGCCCGGCTGAGCGTCGATGGCGATGACGACGCCGAGGACCACGAACGCGTACCAGGCGGCATCGACGTCGTGCACGCCCTCGGCCGGCGAGCCGGCGCACGGCCTGGACGGCGATGAACGCCGACGCCAGCGCGAGGAAGGCCGCCTCGCCGAGCGCGGCGAGGTGCTCGGCCTTGCCGTGGCCGTAGGGATGGTCGCGGTCGGGCGGGCGGACGGCGACGCGGATCGCGAACAGCGTCAGCAGCGCCGCGACCAGGTCCGTGCCCGAGTGCAGCGCCTCCGCGATCAGGCCGAGGGAGTTGGTGGCCAGGCCCGTCGCGAGCTTGATCGCGACGAGGACGATGGCGGCCAGCACCGACAGCCGCGCGGTGCGTTCGGGGGTCCCCTCCATCGCGGCATGAAGGCTACCGTTGGTCGGATGCCCGACCGTCCCGTGATCGGTCTCTGCCTCACCCAGACGCAGGCCCGCTACGGCCCGTGGGACATGGAGTGCGTGCTGCTCCCGCGCGACTACGTGCGGGCCACCCAGCGCGCCGGCGCGCTCGCGCTGCTGCTGGCGCCGGACCCCGTGTCGACGGAGCATCCCGACGAGGTGCTCGACCGCATCGACGGCCTCGTGCTCGCGGGCGGGGTCGACGTCGGCGACGACCCGGAGCGCGACGCCTTCGAGATGGCGCTCGGCTCCCGCGCGCTGGAGCGCGACCTGCCGCTGCTGGGCATCTGCCGCGGCATGCAGGTGATGAACGTCGCCGCCGGCGGGCACGCTGATCGAGCACGTCCCGGACGTCGTCGGCCACGAGAACCACCGCCACACGGAGGGCGCCTGGACCGACCACGACGTGCACCTGGCCCCGGACTCGCTGGCCGCGCGCGCCGCCGGCGGGACGAGCACCGCCGTCAAGTCCCACCACCACCAGGCGGTCGACCGGGTGGCGGACGCCTTCGTCGTCACCGGCTGGTCGGACGGCGACGAGCTGCCGGAGGCGTTCGAGTCGCCGCACCACCGCTTCGCCCTCGGCGTCCAGTGGCACCCGGAGGCCGACGAGCACTCCACGCTCATCGGCGCGCTCGTGGACGAGGTGCGCTCACGCCGGTAGACAGCGGTTGAGGAGGCGCCGCACGTCACGCTGCGCCACGACCGCTACGGCCACGAGCACGTGGTCTTCGCGTTCCCCTACAAGCCGGACGTCGTGGACGCCGTGCGGGCGATCCCCGGCCGCCGCTTCGACTGGGAGGCGCGCGAGTGGTGGGCGCCGCGCGCCGACGCGACCGCGCCCTACGTCCAGGGCGTGCTCGAGGCCCACGACTGGCTGACGGCGTCCGACGACGTCGAGGCGTGGCTGGCCCGCGCCGTCCGCGGCTGGGTCGGCAAGGTCACGGCCGGGCGCTACGAGGGCGCCGGCGTCTTCCTGCTCGAGCGCATCGCCGGCGAGCTGCCGGAGCCCCTGGCCGCACTCGCCTCCGAGGCCGGCACCCGCGTCGCCCTCCCCTTCACCGAGGAGGTCGCCCAGCTGCTCCAGGACGTCCCGGGCGCGCGCCTGGATCAGCGCGCGTCGCGCTGCCAGCAGGGGCTGCTGGTCGGGCGCATGCCGGCGCCGGCCACGCTCGTCTACTCGCAGTCGGTCGGCGAGCCGCGCTTCAAGCTCGAGGTCAACTGGGACCCCGACACGATCCCCGCCTTCCTCGCGCTGCCCGCCGCGGAGTCCCACGGCCGCACGCTGCCCATCGACCCCTACCTGCTCGAGCCGCTCGAGCACTACCTGCGCACCTTCGAGATCGACGTCGCCTCCAACGCGCGGGTCGCCCTGCAGGACCTGCGCAAGGAGCACGGGACCGCCGTGGAGGAGGTCCGCCGCTCCCGCGCGCGGGAGGGCGAGCCGCTGGCCTGCGAGGACCGGCTCGGCGGCGAGCTGCGGCCCGTTCCAGCGCGCCGCCGTCCACTACGCGCGCTGGTCGCGGCGCTGCTTCATCGCCGACGAGCAGGGCCTGGGCAAGACGATCGAGGCGCTGGCCACGCTGGAGGAGGACGACGCCTATCCCGCCGTCGTCCTGTGCCCCGCGTCGCTGAAGCTCAACTGGCAGCGGGAGGCGGCGCGCTGGCTGCCCCATCGCAAGGTCACGGTCCTCAAGGGGACGGGCGTCGCCCCCGACGACGGCGCCGACATCGTCGTCCTCAACTACGAGATCGTCGCCAGCCACGCCCCGCGCCTGGCCCTGCGCAAGCTGCGGGCGCTCGTGCTCGACGAGTCCCACTACGTCAAGAACCCGCGCGCCAAGCGGACGGCGGCGACCCGCAAGCTCGCCGGCACGCTGCACGCCGACGCGCTCAAGCTCGCCCTCACCGGCACGCCCGTGATGAACCACCCGGAGGAGCTGATCGCCCAGCTGCGCATCCTCGGCCGGCTGGAGGACTTCGGCTCGGGCGCGAAGTTCGCCCGCCGCTTCCAGGGCGCGGGCGCCGAGGAGCGCATCCACTGGCACCTGCGCCGGCGCTGCTTCGTCCGGCGCCTGAAGTCGCGAGGTGCTCCCCCAGCTGCCCGGCCAAGCGCCAGGTCGTCGTCCCCGTCGCGCTCGACAACGAGCGCGAGTACCGGCAGGCCGAGGAGGACGTCGTCAAGTGGCTGCGGGAGCAGCCGCTGGAGCTCGCCGAGCTCGAGGCGCGCGTCGCCGCCACCCTGCGCGCCGAGCGCCTCGCCCAGCTCAACGTGCTCCGCCGCCTCGCCGCCCGCGGCAAGCTCGGCGCCGCGATGGCGTGGATCGACGACTTCGTCCAGTCGGAGGAGCCGCTCGTCGTCTTCTCCGGCTCGCGCGAGGTCCAGGAGCACCTGCTGCGCCGCTTCCCGGAGGCGCTGCACATCGTCGGCGACGACTCCATCGAGCGGCGCGAGGCGCCGTCGAGCGCTTCCAGGACGGAGGGCGGGCCTGATCATCTGCGCGACCCGCGTCGCCGGCCAGGGCATCACCCTCACGCAAGGCGTCCAACGTCGTCTTCCTCGACCTCGAGTGGACCCCGGCGATGCACGACCAGGCCGAGGACCGCCTGCACCGCATCGGTCAGGAGGAGTCGGTGACCGCCTGGTACCTGCTGGCGGCGCAGACCATCGACGAGACGATGATCGAGCTCATCTCGCGCAAGCGCGGCATCGTCGGCGCCGTCACGGACGGGCGCGCCGACGACTCCGAGCAGCTCATCCAGTCCGTGGTGAAGGAGCTGCGGGAGACGCGGCCTCGGCGTCGGCTGCGTCCCGTCGCCTAGACAGCCAGCGCGGCGATCACCAGCGTCGCGATGACGACCACGAGGTTGACCCACTCCGGCGGGTGCACGACGTCCTCGAGCAGGAGCTTGAGCGCGACGTAGCCGAGGATGACGGCGAGGCCCTGCGACAGGTAGCGGAAGCGCTCCAGCAGGTCCTCGAGCAGGAAGAAGAGGCTGACCATGCCCATGAGGCTGAAGGCGTTGGCCGCGAGCACGACCGTGGTGTCGCGGGTGATGGCGAAGATCGCCGGGATCGAGTCGATCGCGAACATGACGTCGAAGGCGGCGACGGCGACGAGCGCGATGACGGCCGGCTTGGTCCCGTCGGGCAGGACCTTGCGCACCACCTTCATGGCCGCGGTGTTCTCCGGGTCCATGTCCTTCGGGTCGTGCTTGGCGATCGAGTACGCGGTGTAGGCGAGGATCGCGCCGAGCACGTAGGTGAACCAGTCGAACTGGTCGAGCAGCTCGGCGCCGGCGAAGATGAAGATGGCTCGCAGCACGATCGCGCCCGCGATGCCGAAGATGAGGACCTTGCGGCGCTCCTCCTCCGGCACGTTGAGGAACGTGAAGAGGATCGCGAAGACGAACAGGTTGTCCAGCGACAGCGACTTCTCGATCAGGAAGCCCGACAGGTAGTCCTCGGCGTCCGTCCCCGAGCCGGTGACCACGAAGAACAGCGTGAACGCGACCCCGAGGAGGGTCCAGATGATCGAGCGGATCAGGGCAGCGCGGGCAGTCACTTACCCTTTGTAAGCTAGAGAGGGCGCCTTAAGCGGCGTTCAAGACGCCCACGGAGAGCAGCTGCCCCGCGGCGACGGGGTCCAGCGGACGGGCCAGCAGGTAGCCCTGGGCGAACTCGCAGTCGAGGTCGCGCAGCGCCGCCATCTGCCACTCGGTCTCCACGCCCTCGGCGACGACGCTCATGCCGAGCTCGTGGGCGAGGCCGACGACCGCGCGGACGATCTGATGCGCGCCGGGGTCCGTGCTCATGGAGTCCACGAACGAGCGGTCGATCTTCAGGGCGTCGCCCGGGAAGCCGCGCAGGACGGTCAAGGAGGCCGCGCCCGTCCCGAAGTCGTCGAGGTGCGCACGCACGCCCGTGTCGGCGTAGAGCTGCTCGAGCGCCGCGCGGACGGTGGCCACGTCGGCCGAGGCGGCCGTCTCGGTGATCTCGAGGCGCAGCGCGTCCGGCTCGATGCCGTGGTCGGCGAGCGCGGCGAGGACCTGCCCCGCGAAGGCCGGCTCCTGCAGCTGGCGGCCGGAGATGTTGACGTTCATCGTCAGGCCGGAGGCGGTGGGGTCGGTGCGCCGCCACTCCTGGAGCTGACGGCACGCCTCGCGCAGCACGAGCCGGCCGAGGGAGGAGATCATCCCCGTCTCCTCCGCCACCGGGATGAACTCGTCCGGCGTCATCGTGTCGCCGTTCTCGTCGGTCCAGCGCGCCAGCGCCTCGAAGCCGGCGAGGCGGCCGTCGGCGGCGTGCGCGATGGGCTGGTAGGCGACGTGCAGGCCGTGGCCTCCCATCCGCTCGGCGGCGAGCCCGCGGCGCAGGCGCAGCTCGATGTCCAGGCGGGTCAGCGCGGCCATGTGCAGCGAGGAGTCGAACAGCGCGTGGCGCCCGCGGCCCTCGCTCTTGGCCCGGTACATCGCCGCATCGGCGTCCCGGATGACCTCGTCGGCGGTCGCGCCGGCGGGGATCATGGCGATGCCGATGGAGGCGCTGAGGTACAGGTCCTGGTCGCTGACGGAGAACGGCGCCTCGAGTGCGGTGAGCACGCGGTCGGCCACCACCTTCGCCTCCTCGAAGTCGGCCAGGTCCTCCAGCAGCACGGTGAACTCGTCGCCGCCGAGGCGGGCGACGGTGTCCCCCGGGCGCAGCGCCGTCTGCAGGCGGTCGGCGACCTCCACCAGCAGCCCGTCGCCGACCAGGTGGCCGAGCGAGTCGTTGACGATCTTGAAGTGGTCGAGGTCGAGGAAGAGGACGGCGGAGGTGCCGACGTGGCGCATGCCGCGCCGGACGAGGTGCTCGAGGCGGTCCTGGAAGAGGACGCGGTTGGGCAGGCCGGTGAGCGAGTCGTGCAGCGCGTCGTGCTGGAGCTGGAGCTCGGCGACCTTGCGGTCGGTGACGTCGGTCTGCGAGCCGGCGAGGCGCCGGGCCCGTCCGTCCGGGCCGCGCACGGCCAGCGCGCGCGAGAGCATCCAGCGGTAGGTGCCCGCCGCGGTGCGCATCCGGTACTCGGCCTCGTAGTGCTCCGTCTCGCCGGCGACGTGCGCGCGCACCGCCTCCTCGACCGTCGCCCGCTCGTCGGGATGCACGAGCGCGAGGCAGTCGTGCGGGCGGTTGCCGATGCGCGTCCTGCTGCGTAGCCGAGCATGGCCTTGTAGCGCGGCGACAGGTAGATCGTGTCCGAGCGCAGGTCCCAGTCCCACAGGCCGTCGTTGGCGCCGGCCAGGGCGAGGGCGTAGCGCTCCTCGGAGTCGGCGAGCGCGCGCAGGGCGCGCTGATGCTTGATCGCGTAGCGCAGCGAGCGCTCCAGCGTGCGCGCGTCGAGGGCGCCCTTGACCAGGTAGTCGGCGATGCCCAGCTCGCCCGCGCGGACGTCGACCTCGCGGTCGTCCATGCCCGTGAGCATGATCACCGGCGCGTGCGGCCGGTGCTCGATGATGCGCTGCGCGACCTCGAGGCCGTTCTGCGGGCCGAGCCGGTAGTCGACGAGGTAGACGTCGTGAAGTTCGCGGCGGACGATCTCCTCGAGCGCAGCGACGTCGCGCGACGGCGGTGACGACGTAGCCGTCGGCGTCGATCTCCCGCAGGAGGTCGCGCGCGATGAGGATGTCCTCCTCGTCGTCGTCGACGATGAGGACGCGGACCGGCGGGCGCTGCTCACTCCGGCGCGCCGTCCTCGCCGGGCAGGTCGACGATCTCCATCCAGTAGCGCGAGAAGACCTTCATCACCTCGACCAGCCCGAGGAAGGTGACGGGCTTGGTGATGAACGAGTTGACGCCGAGGTCGTAGGTGCGGACGACGTCCTCCTCGGCCTTGCTCGTGGTGAGCACGACGACGGGGATCGAGCGCAGCTCGGGGTCGGCCTTGATCGCGGCCAGCGCCTCGCGGCCGTCCATGCGGGGCATGTTGAGGTCGAGCAGGATCATGCCCGGGCGCGGGGACTCGCGCTCGTCGGCGAAGCGGCCCTCGCGCTTGAGGTACTCCATCAGCTCGACGCCGTCGACCACCGTGCGCAGGTCGTTGTGCAGGCGCGCGTCGCGGAGCGCGTCGCGGGTCATCAGGCGGTCGTCCTCGTCGTCGTCGGCGAGGAGGATCGTGATCGCGCTGCGATCAGACATGGGCGACCGTCGGCCGCGAAGCCTCGACGACGACCGAGGCGGTCCTCGCGGCCGGGAGCACGACGGTGAACGTGGCGCCCTCGCCGGGACGGCCGTCGCCGTGGATGGAGCCGCCGTGGCGCTCGGCGATCTTGCGGCAGAGCGCGAGGCCGATGCCCGTGCCGGCGTAGACGTCGCGCGGGTGCAGGCGCTCGAACACCTTGAAGATGCGGTCCTCGTAGGTCGCCTCGAAGCCGATGCCGTTGTCGGCGACGCTGAAGGCCACCATCCCCGGCTCGTCGGTCGGGACGGCGTCCACGCGCACGACCGGGGCTACGCCGTCGCGGTGGAACTTGAGCGCGTTGGCGATCAGGTTCTGCAGCAGCTGGCGCATCTGGGTCGCGTCCGCCTCCACGGCCGGCAGCGCGCCGATCTCGACGGTGCCGTTGGACTCGTCGATGCGCGCCTCGAGGTCCTGTACGACGTCGCGGGCGACCCGTTCGAGGTCGACGGTGACGTGCGGCTTGGCGTGGGTGGTGACGCGGCTGAAGCGCAGCAGGTCGTCGATGAGGACCGACATGCGCGCGCTGGCGTTGCGCATGCGGCGCAGGTAGTCCTTGGCCTCGTCGGGCAGGTCGTCGGCGAAGCGGCGCTCGAGCTGGTCGCCGAAGGTCTGCACCTTGCGCAGCGGCTCCTGCAGGTCGTGCGAGGCGACGGAGGCGAACTGCTCGAGCTCGCCGTTGGAGCGCGACAGCTCGATGTTGGTGCGCTCGAGGGTCGCGTTGACCGCCTCGAGGTCCTGGTAGGCGGTCTGCAGCTGCGCCGACTGGCCCATGGCGCGGCGCAGCAGGAAGATGGCGGTGAGCGCCGGCGAGGGCGAGCGCCAGCAGGATCAGCGAGCTGGATCCCGGAGCCGAGCCCCTTGTAGAGGTCGGCGTCCTTCTGGGAGAGGACGGTGGCCCAGGCGGCCTTGTCGATCCCGGCCTTCGTCTCCTCGCGGTCCTTGCCGGCCCGGGGGACGCTCGAGCCGATCTTGACCTTCGGGTCCGCGGAGGCGATGACCTTGCCGTTGTCGTCGGCGACGACGGCGCGCTCCTTCGCGGCGTTGGGCAGCTTGGCGAGCGTCCCGGCCACGAAGCGGGAGATCAGCTGGACGGGGAAGCCCTGGACGAAGGTGCGGGTGCTGCCGTCCTTGGCCGGGAACTGCGAGACGTACTCGGCGACGTTGCCCTTGGTGAGGCCGGACATCCGCCACGGGCGCCGCCGATGACGTCCTCGACGTGCTTCGGGCCCTCGGCGAGGGCCTGGACCACCGACGTCGTCGACGCCTGAGGACTGGCCGATCACGTTGCCCTTCGCGTCGAGGACGACGCCGTAGGAGAGCTTGTTCTTCGCGACGTAGTCGTCGAGGGCCTGCGCGTCGACCTTCGCGTCCCCGAGCGTCTTGCCGGCCTGCTCGGCGACGGAGGTCGACCGACGAGTCGAACAGCGGACGAGATCAGCGCCGAGGAGACCTGCGCCTCGTCGTTGAAGCGCTGGTTGGCGGCGTCGCGCCGGTCGTCGCGGTTCGAGACGCGACCGCGACGGCGAACAGGGCCACGACCGCCACGATGACCGCGGTGGTGACGGCGAGAACGAGAGTGGTTCGGCGGGAGGTCAAGGTGGCGGCCTTGAGACGATCGTCGGCGGTCAGCCTACGTGACTTGAATGCGGCATGAGCCGTTCAAACCCTTCTGGACGATTGGACGATGTCGGTCACCGTCCCCTCCGCCACCTCCGCGGCGAAGCCAACGGTCTCCGAAAGGGTCGGGATGGGGGTGGATCGTCAGCGCGAGGTCCTCGGCCACCGCGCCCATCTCGATGGCGAGGCACGACCTCCGCGATCAGCTCGCCGGCGCCTAGCGCCGGTGATCCCGCCGCCGAGGACCCGGTGCGTCTCGGGGTCCACCAGCAGCTTCGTGGTGCCCTCGTTGCGGTGGATGGAGAGCGCGCGGCCGGACGCCGCCCACGGGAACGCCGCCTTCTCGTAGGCGATGCCCTCCGCCTTGGCGCGCGTCTCGGTGAGCCCGGCCCAGGCGACCTCGGGGTCCGTGTAGGCGACGCTCGGGATCGCGCGCGGCTCGAAGGTGACGTCGTGGCCGGCGATGACCTCCGCGGCGACGGCACCCTCGTGCGTGGCCTTGTGCGCGCAGCATCGGCTCCCCGACCACGTCGCCGATGGCGAAGATGTGCGGGACGTTCGTGCGCAACTGCGCGTCGACCTCGATGAAGCCGCGGTCGGTGACGGTGACCCCGGCCTGCTGCGGGTTGGCGTGGTTGCCGTTGGGGCGGCGGCCGACCGCGACGAGGATGCGGTCGAAGACCTCGTCGCCGACGTGCAGCCCGTCGTCCTTGGCCTCCACGCTCTCGATGCCCGTGTTCAGGCGCACGTCCGCGTAGCGCTGCTCGATGCGCTTGGCCAGCGGGCGGATGAGGTCCTTGTCGGCGCCGGGGATGATCTGGTCGGCGAGCTCGACGACCGTGACCTCCGACCCGAGCGCGTCGTAGACCGTCGCCATCTCCAGGCCGATGATGCCGCCGCCGATGACCAGCAGCTTCTTCGGGATCTCCGGCAGCTCGAGCGCGCCCGTCGAGTCGACGATGCGCTCGTCATCCGGCAGGAACGGGAGCGAAGCGGCGCTCGAGCCGGTGGCGATGATCGCGTGCGCGAACTCGATGGTCGTCGTCGCCGACCGTGAGCGTGTGCGGCCCGGTGAACGCCGCCTCGCCGTGCCGGACGTCGACCTTGCGGCGCTTGGCCATGCCGGCCAGGCCGTCCGTGAGCTTGATGACCGCATCGTCCTTGTACGCCCGCACGCCGTCGACGTCCGGGTCGGCCTGCCCGAGTCCCAGCGGCGAGTCCTCCGCCTCCGCGATGACCTTCGCCAGGTGCAGCAGCGCCTTGCTGGGGATGCAGCCGACGTTCAGGCAGACGCCGCCCAGCCGCTCGTAGCGCTCGACGAGGACGACGCTCAGCCCGAGGTCCGCCGCACGGAACGCGGCCGTGTACCCGCCCGGCCCGGCGCCGACGATGACCACATCGACACGATTGTTCTGATCACTTGCGACTGAGGGGACTGTCCCCTCATTCGCATCGCTGCGACTGGGGGGACTGTCCCCTGATTCGGCGCAGCTCGGCGATCGGCGTGCCCTGGGAGACGGTGTCGCCGACCTTGACGAGCAGCTCGGTGATGGTGCCGGCCGCGGGTGAGGGGACCTCCATCGTCGCCTTGTCGGACTCGAGCGCGATGAGCGGCTGTTCCTCCTTGACGGTGTCGCCGGGCTTGACGAGGACCTCGATGACGGGGACGTCGGTGAAGTCGCCGATGTCCGGGACCTCGACGCGCATCAGAGGAGCACCCGGCGGAGGTCGGCGAGGACGCCGGACAGGTGGGTGATGAAGCGGGCGGCGAGGGCGCCGTCGATGACGCGGTGGTCGTAGGAGAGGCTGAGCGGGACGAGCAGGCGCGGGACGAACGCCGCGCCGTCCCAGACGGGCTTCGTCTGCGACTTCGAGACGCCGAGGATCGCCACCTCGGGCGGGTTGATGATCGGGGTGAAGAAGGTGCCGCCGATGCCGCCGAGCGACGAGATGGTGAACGTCGCTTCGCGCATCTCCTCCGCCTTCAGCTTGCCGTCGCGGGCGCGGCCGGACAGCTCGCGCAGCTCCGCGGCGATGTGAAGCAGGCCCTTGTGGTCGGCGTCGCGGATGACGGGGACGAGCAGTCCCTGCGGCGTGTCGGCGGCGAAGCCGAGGTGGTAGGAGCGCTTGAGGATCAGCTCCTCGCCGTCCAGCTGCGAGTTGACCACCGGGTGCGCCTTCAGCGAGGCCACGACCGCCTTCATCAGCAGCGCCACCATCGTCACCTTGACGTCCTGCTCCGCGTTGACGCTGCTTGCGGAACGCCTCGAGGTCGGTGATGTCGGCCTCGTCGTGCTGGGTGACGTGCGGGATCGTCTGCCACGCCTTCTGCAGGTGTGGCCCAGAGATGCGCTGGATGCGGGTGAGCGGAACGCGCTCGTCCGAAGGCGCCGGTGCGGGCGCCCCCGAGGCAACGTCCTGGCCGGACCCGAGGGTTGCCTCGGGGGTGGCCCCGCCGGCGCCCCCCGCCAGGTCCTCCGAAGTGATGCGCCCACCGCGACCGGTGCCCTTGATGCCAGAGAGGTCGATCCCCTCGGCGCGCGCCTTGCGCCGCACGGACGGCGACGCGTAGATGTCGTCGGCGTCCGGTAGCAACCCGCCCTGGTCCTCCGCCGCCGGCGCGGGCGTCTCCGCCTTCGGCTCCGTGGGGGTCTCGGCCTCGACGGCGGGGTCGCCGGCAGCCTCCAGCGTCAGGACGACGTCGCCCTCGCTGACGGTGTCGCCGACCTTGACCTTGATCTCGGCGACGGCGCCCGCGCGGGGCGACGGGACCTCCATCGTCGCCTTGTCGGACTCCAGCGCGACCAGCGGGTCCTCCTCCTGCACCGTGTCGCCGACCTTGACGAGGATCTCGATCACGGGGACATCGGAGAAGTCGCCGATGTCGGGGACGGTGACTTCGACTACCTCCGCCATGGCGCCTCGACCTCCGCGTCGATGTCGTACTGCTGGATCGCCTTCGCGGCGGCCTCGTCCTCGCCGAGCGCACGCAGTGCCGCGAGCACGACGTGGTGACGGTCGACCTCGAAGAAGGAGCGCAGCGCGGCGCGGTAGTCCGAGCGACCGAAGCCGTCCGTCCCGAGGGTGACCATCGGGCGGTCGACGTACGGGCGGACGCCGTCGGGGAAGGCGCGGATGTAGTCGGAGGCGGCGACGACCGGCCCCTCGCGACCCTCCAGCTGCTGCGCGACCCATGGCTGCGCGGCCTTGCCCGACAAACGGGCCGAGCGCTCGCAGGCCATGCCGTCCCGGCGGAGCTCGGTGAAGGACGTCGCGCTCCACACGTCCGCCTCGATGCCGAAGTCGTCGCGCAGCAGATCGGCGCCGGCGATCACCTCGCGCAGGATCGTCCCCGACCCCATCAGCTGCACGCGCGCGCCGTCCACCGAGCGCAGCGGGTACAGCCCGCGCAGGATGCCCTCCTCCGACCCCTCCGGCATCGCCGGGTGGGCGTAGTTCTCGTTCATCACCGTCAGGTAGTAGAAGACGTCCTCGGACTCCGCGTACATGCGCCGCAGGCCGTCGTGCATGATCACCGCGAGCTCGTAGTTGAACGTCGGGTCGTACGAGACGCAGTTGGGGATCAGCGACGCCTGGATGTGCGAATGGCCGTCCTCGTGCTGCAGCCCCTCGCCGTTCAGCGTCGTGCGCCCCGCGGTGCCGCCGAGCAGGAACCCGCGCGCCCGGCTGTCCCCCGCCGCCCAGGCGAGGTCGCCCACGCGCTGGAAGCCGAACATGGAGTAGTAGATGTAGAACGGCACCATCGCGACGCCGTGGTTGGCGTAGGACGTCGCGGCGGCGAGCCACGAGGAGAACGCGCCCGGCTCGTTGATGCCCTCCTGGAGGATCTGGCCGCCCTTGTCCTCGCGGTAGTACATGAGCTGGTCGCGGTCCTGCGGCTGGTAGAGCTGGCCGACCTGGCTGAAGATCCCGAGCTGGCGGAACATGCCCTCCATGCCGAACGTGCGCGACTCGTCGGGGACGATGGGGACGATGCGCGCGCCGAGCTCGTCGTCGCGCAGCAGCGCGCTGAGCATCCGCACGAAGGCCATCGTCGTGGAGATCTCGCGGTCGCCCGTCCCGATCAGCTGCGCCTCGAAGACCTCGAGGCCGGGGACCTTCAGCGGTGCCGCCACGACGCGCCGCTGCGGGAGCCCGCCGCCGAGCGCCTCGCGCCGCTCGCGCAGGTAGATCATCTCCCGCGAGTCCTCCGGCGGCTTGAAGAAGGAGATGTCGTGGACCTGCTCGTCCGTGAGCTCCATGCCGAAGCGGTCGCGGAAGAACAGCAGCGACTTCTCGTCCATCTTCTTGGCCTGGTGGGTGATGTTCTGGCCCTCGCCGGCCGCGCCCATCCCGTAGCCCTTGATCGTCTTGGCGAGGATCACCGTCGGCTGGCCCTTGTGCTGGGACGCCGAGGCGTAGGCGGCGTAGACCTTCTGCGCGTCGTGGCCGCCGCGGTTGAGCTGCCAGACCTGGTCGTCGCTCAGGTGCTCGACCATCGCGCGCAGCTCCGGCGTGTTGAAGAAGTGCTCGCGCACGTAGGCGCCGTTGCGCGACTTGTAGGTCTGGTAGTCGCCGTCGACGGCCTCCATCATCCGCGCCTTCAGGTCGCCCTCGTCGTCGACGGCCAGGAGCGGGTCCCAGCGGTCGCCCCAGATGACCTTGATGACGTTCCAGCCCGAGCCGCGGAAGTCGGACTCGAGCTCCTGGATGATCTTGCCGTTGCCGCGCACCGGGCCGTCGAGGCGCTGCAGGTTGCAGTTGACGACGAAGACGAGGTTGTCGAGCTTCTCGCGGCCGGCCAGGGAGATGGAGCCCAGCGACTCCGGCTCGTCCATCTCACCGTCGCCCATGAACGCCCACACCTTGCGGCCGGAGGTCTCGAGGATGTTGCGCCCCTGGAGGTACTTCATGAAGCGCGCCTGGTAGATCGCCATCAGCGGGCCGAGCCCCATGCTCACCGTCGGGAACTGCCACACGTCGGGCATCAGCCACGGGTGCGGGTAGGACGCGAGGCCGTTGGGCTGCGAGACCTCCTGGCGGAACGCGCGCAGGTCGTCCTCGGTCAGCCGGCCCTCGAGGAACATGCGCGCGTAGATGCCGGGCGACGAGTGGCCCTGCATGTAGACGAGGTCGCCGGCGTTGGTGTCCGTCGGCGCGTGCCAGAAGTGGTTGAAGCCGACCTCGTAGAGCGTCGCGGCCGACTGGTAGGACGCGATGTGCCCGCCGAGCTCGGAGGACTCCTTGTTGGCGTTGAGCACGAGGGCGATCGCGTTCCAGCGGATGATCGCGCGGATGCGGTGCTCGAGCTCGAGGTCGCCCGGGCGCGCCTCCTCCCGGTCGACCGGGATCGTGTTGACGTACGGCGTGTTGAGGCCGACCTCGAGCGGGACGCCGCGGGCGCGCGCCGCGTCGAGCAGCTCGCTGATCAGCGCCTCCGCGCGCTCGGGCCCGTCATTGCGCAGGACGTCGTCGAGGGCCTCGAGCCACTCGCGCGTCTCTGCGGGATCGACGTCCTGGCGGATACGGCGCACATTACTCTCCGGCGGCGTGCCGACTGCAGGCCCCGTTGTCGTCGCCGGCGAGGCACTCGCCGACCTGGTCGCGAACGCGTCCGGCGGGTACGACGCGCACCTGGGCGGCGGGCCGTTCAATGCGGCGCGCACGCTGTCGCGCCTCGGCCAATCCACCTATTTCGCAGGGGCGCTGTCCACCGACGGACTGGGGACGCGGATGCGCGAGCGCCTCGTCGCGGACGGCGTGCGGCTGGACCTCGTCTCGCTGGTGGAGGCGCCGACGACGCTGGCGCTCGTCGACGTCGGCAACGAGGGCGGCGCGGAGTACCGCTTCTACACGCAGGACACGTCCGCGCCGCTGCTCGAGGCGGTCTCGCTGCCGTCGGGGATCGCCGCGCTGCACGTGGGGACGCTCGGGCTGGTGCTCGAGCCGATGGCCTCCACCATCGAGGCGCTCGTCGTCGGCGCGCCGCGCGACGCCTTCGTGATGGTCGACCCCAACTGCCGCCCCGACCTCATCCGCGACCGCGCCGCCTTCCGCGCGCGCCTGGACCGCATCCTCGCCCGGGCCGACCTGGTCAAGGCGTCCGTCGAGGACCTCGCCTACCTCGAGCCGGACTGCCGGCCGGCGGAGGCGGCGCGGCGCCTGGGCGTCCCCGCGGTGGTGACGGCCGGCGCCGACGGCGCCCTGGCGGTCACGCGCGAGGACGTCGTCGAGGTGCCGGCCGCGCCGCGTGCGGGTGGTCGACACGATCGGCGCCGGCGACGCGTTCGGCGGCGGGCTGCTCGCCTGGTGGCTCGAGCGGGCGCCGCTGCGGCCGACGGCCGAGGCGCTGGCCGGGGCGGCCGCGTTCGGCACCCGCGTCGCCTCGTCGTGGTCAGCCGGGCGGGGGCGAACCCGCCGTGGCGAGCCGAGCTGTGAGCCGCGAGTAGCGCCCGGACGTGTCCGCCTTCGCCGCGGCGCCCTCGATCACCGCGCGCGTGCCGACGATCACCGTCGCCAGCCGCGCGCGCGTCATCGCCGTGTAGAGCATCTCGCGCCGCAGGAAGAACGCGCCCGCCGCGGGGTGGGCGACGATCACCGCCACCGGCAGCTCGATGCCCTGGCCCTTGTGGACGGAGCACGCGTAGGCGAGCCGCAGCGCCGGCGCGTCCTCGTCGGGCAGGTCGACGGACACGCCCTCCGCGGCGACCGTGACGATGTCCTCGCGGACGCCGAGCATGCGCAGGACCGTCCCGTTCATGAGGCCGAGGTCGTGCAGGTTGCGCCCGGAGAGCATCACCTTGTCGCCCTCGCGCAGGCGCCCGCCGAGCAGCGGCCGGCCGCCGGGGTTGAGCGCCTCGCGCAGCGCGCCGTTGACGCGCGTCGATGCCGAGCGGGCCGCGGTAGACGGGCGCGAAGACCTGCACGTCGTCGACGGGATCCACGCCGTAGTGCTTGGCCAGGCGGCGGGACGAGCGAGACGATCTCCGCCAGCGCCGCCGCCGGGTCCGGCCGCTCGATCAGGAACAGGTCGCGCTGCATGCCGTCCTCGACCGCGAACGACGGCGCGTGGCCCTGGCGGACCGCGTGGGCGCCGCGCACGATCATCGACCCCGCCGCCTGCCGGAAGATGTGGGTGAGCTCCGTGGTCGGGATCGACGCCGACGAGCTCCGCGAACGGCTTGCCGGCCCCGACGGGCGCGAGCTGGTCGGCGTCCCCGACGAGCACGACGTGCATGCCGTCGCCGACCGCCCGCAGCAGGGTGACCAGCAGCTCGAGGTTGGCCATGGAGGTCTCGTCGACGACCAGCAGGTCCGCGCGGAGCGGGTCCTCCTCGTGCTTCTGCGGCCCCTCGCCCGGGATCCAGCCGAGCGCGGAGTGGACGGTGGACGCCTCGATGCCCGTCGACTCGGAGATGCGCCGCGCCGCGCGGCCGGTCGGGGCGACCAGGAGCACGGACGCCTTCTGCGCCTGCGCCGCCGCGCAGATCATCTTGATCGTCGCCGTCTTGCCCGTGCCCGGCCCGCCGGTGACGATCGACAGCCGGTGCGCGAAGGCGTGCTCCACCGCCGTCTCCTGCTCCGGCGCGGGCTCCAGCGCGAATAAGGGGTCTGACCCCTTTTTCTCAGGTGGTTCCAGGGTCGGGTCGGCTGCGAGCAGCGACCGGATCCGGCCGGCCAGCTCGCGCTCGAGCGCCGCCGTCGGCGGCCGGTAGAGGAAGCCGTCCTCCTCCACGACCCGCTCGCGTGACTCGGGTGGCGGCCCGCCGATCAGCGCGGACGTGCGGCGCAGCGCCTCGTCCGTCGGCAGGCAGGTCGACCCGTCGCGCTCGGCCTCGGACGAGCACGTGCAGCAGCGCCGCCTCGGCGCGGTCGGGCGACTCGCGCGGGACGCCGGCCGCGCGGGCGATGGTGTCGGCGATCTGGAAGCCGACGCCGAACACCGCCGTCAGCTCGTAGGGATGCTCGCGCACGACGCGGTGCGCGCTCGGGCCGTACTGCTTGTCGATGCGCGGCACCAGCCAGGCGAGGCCGTGCGGCGCGAGCAGCAGGTGCAGCGCGCGGGTGGAGCGCAGCTTGTCCCACGACCGCGCCGCCTCCGACGCCTGACGGCCGTTGAGCCCGACCGCCTTGAACGCCTCGCGCGGGTCGCGGTCGACGAACTCGAGCACCCCGTCGCCGTAGGCCTGGAACAGCCTCGCCGCGCGGGTGGGCCCGATCCCCTTGACCCGCTCGAGGTAGAGGATCAGGCCCTTCGCGCCGGTCGGCCCCTGCGGCTGGGCCTCGGCGACCTTGACCTGCAGGCCGAACTTGCGGTCGTCCTGCCAGACGCCCGTGACCGCCACCCGCTCGCCGCGCTCGAGGTGGCCGATGATCCCGACGAGGATGATCTCGTCGCCGTCTCGATCGGCCTCGACGACGCCGAAGCCGGTGTCGGGCGCCGCGAAGCGGACGCGGTCGATGATGACCTCGTCCTCGAAGCGCGTTCCGGGCTCACCCTCCATCTACTCAAAGTAGGTCTGGGCGTCGTGATTCGCGTCAGGCGATGACGCCGCGGACCTCGCCCAGCGAGACGTCCCCGGCGCGGCCGCGCAGGACGACCTCGTCCCCGTCGGCCAGGTAGGGCCCGCCCGTCTCCAGCCGGCAGCCGGGCTGCCCGGGCGCCGAGATGGTCCCCGTCCCCAGCAGGTCGCCGGCCCGCAGCTCGGCGCCGTTGACGGTCGTGTGGGCGACCAGCTGGTCGACGGTCCAGTACAGCTCGCGGGCGTTGACCTGGGTGACGACCTCGCCGTTGACCTCCACCTCGAGGTCGACGTCCAGCGCCCAGGCGCCGTCGTGGCGCAGGTAGTCGACGGGCGGCGGGTCCTGCGGCGTCGCCTCCACCAGCGGCAGCGCCTCCAGCGGGACCACCCAGGGCGAGATGGACGTCGCGAACGACTTCCCGAGGAACGGCCCGAGCGGGACGTACTCGAAGCGCTGGATCTCGCGCGCGCTCCAGTCGTTGAGCAGGACGACGCCGAACGGGACGCGATCGCCGCAGACGACGCCGAGCTCGAGCTCGAAGTCGAGCTCGCGCTCCGGCCCGAAGTCGCCCGGCCCGCGCAGCCCCGACGGCCGGGCCACCGGCGTCCCGCTGACGACGACCGAGCCGGCGCGGCCGTGGTAGCCGATCGGGAGGTGACGCCACGCGGGCGGCAGGGGGTTCTCGGGCCTGAAGCGGCGGCCGACGTTCGTCGCGTGCTCGAGCGACGCGTAGAAGTCCACGTAGTCGCCGGGGTCGACCGGGAGCAGGACCTCGAGCGTGGAGAGCGGGACGAGCAGCGGCTCGGCGGCCGCGCGGTCGGCGAGCAAGGCGATCAGGTGCCGGCGTGCGTCCGCCCACGCCTGCTGGCCCATCCCCAGGAACGCGTTCAGCGACGGTGCCTCGGCGGCCTCCCAGGTGAAGGCGTGGCGGAGCTCCAGCGCGTAGTCGCCGATGCGGACCGCGGGCCGCGGCGGCTCCCCCGGCCGGCGGACGACGCCGTACGGGAGGTTGGCGGTGCCGAAGCCCGCCGCGTCTGCCCCGTGGACCCAGCTACGCAGTGGCCGGGACCGCGGCGCGACGCAGCTCGCGCACCTCGGGCCAGGTCAGCAGGCGCCCGTGCTCGGGCGACCACACCTTCAGGCGCGACGCCTTCACGCCGTCCCAGAACGTCAGCACCGGCACGTCGTCGAAGAGGCGGACGTTGTCGACCGCGGCCTGCAGGTTGTAGTTCGGCACACGGGCGCTGAGGTGGTGCACGTGGTGCAGGCCGATGTTGCCCGTGAAGAACTGGAACGGCTGCGGCAGCTTGAGGTAGGAGGACCCGCGCAGGGCCGCGTCCGCGTAGGACCAGCTCTCCGTGTTCTCCCAGTAGGTGTCCTCGAACTGGTGCTGGACGTAGAAGAGGAAGACGCCCGCCGAGCCGGCGATCGCGGCCGCCGGGAGCTGGGCGAGGACGAAGTTGCCCGGGCCGACGAGGAAGCAGAGGCCGGTGATGATCACGAGCGAGCACGACGTTGGTCACCCAGGTCGAGCGCTTGAGGCGCGTGCGCGCGTTCTTGGAGACCATCCGCGGCTGGATGACGAGGCCCCACAGCCAGCCGAGGCCGAACATGACGAGCGGGTTGCGGAAGGCGCGGTAGCCGGCGCGCATCGGCCAGTCGTGGGCGAGGTACTCGTCCAGCGTCATCGTGGGGACGTCGCCGGAGCCGCGGCGGTCGAGGTCGCCCGCCGTCGCGTGGTGCATCGCGTGGCTGTGGCGCCACGTCTGGAAGGGGGTGAAGACGATGACCCCGACGATGGCGCCGAGGATGTGGTTCCCGCGCTTGGTCGGCAGGAACGAGCCGTGCGTGCAGTCGTGGAAGACGATGTAGGTCCGCAGCAGGAAGCCGGCGGTGAGCGGCGCCAGCAGCAGCACGAGCCAGGGCGACGTCCCTCCGGTCAGCAGCACCAGCTGCAGCGCCATGAGGGCGAGATAGGGGACGACGGAGGTGGCGAGGTCGAGGATGCTCCTCGGGACGCTCGCCTGCGCGTACGGCGCGATCGCGGCCTTCCAGGGGTATCGATCGGTGCTCATGGGTTCGGGCATCCTAATGATGTCAGTACCCCGGTGGGAACCGGTAGTCACGGTGCGGCGCGATCGGGGCGTAGCCCTCCTGCACGACGATCTGATCGTGGCGGCCGAGGGGGACGCGCTCCGCGGCGCCGCGCCACAGCGTCCCGTTGACGTGGACGACGGGGCGGCCCATCCGCCGTCCCCACAGCGCGTACAGGTCGCCCAGGGTCGGGTCGCCCCGGCGGACGCCGACCAGGCCCGTCGGCTCCTCCGTGAACAGCGGACCGTGGCGGCGGCCCTTCACATAGGCGCCGTCCCGCCTCCCGCGGACCCCGAGGCCGGCCGGGATCAGCACGACGTGACCGTGGTCGAAGACCTCCACGTGCGCGTAGTGCGTGCCGTGTCGCGTGCCGGCGAAGGCGACGAGCAGTCCGGCAACGATCACCAGGGCGATGCGCACGTCCGTCATGATGACGGGCGTGATGCGGGTCGCGCTCGTCCTCTGCCTGCTGGGCCTCACCGCGTGCGGCGGGTCGTCGCGCGCGGCCGAGAACCGGCCGGCCGCGGCACCGGCCGTCCCCGATGGCTTCGACGCGCCCGGTGCCTTCGCCCTGATCCGCAGCCAGGTCAAGGTCGGCCAGCGGCCCGCGGGCTCGCCCCGGTTGCGGCGCCTGGCCGTGCGACTGCGCGACCGCATGCCGGGCGGGCGCTTCGAGCGCATCCCGAAGGAGCCGAAGCTGCGCAACGTCGTCGCCGTCGTGAAGGGGAAGCGGCCGGCGCTGGTGATCGGCGCGCACTACGACACGCTCGTCAAGCCCAAGGGGTTCGTCGGGGCCAACAACGGGGCGGCGGGATCGGCGATCGTCGTCCAGCTCGCCCGCGCCGCGGCGAAGGCCAGACGGCCCGCGGGCGCGCCGGAGCTGCGCTTCGTCCTCTTCGACGGCGAGGAGCCGGCGCGCGGCCTGCCCGAGGAGTCGACCGACTTCTACAACACGGGCCTGCGGGGCTCGCGGGCGTACGCGAAGCGCCACGCGAAGGCGGTCGGCGCGATGGTGCTGCTCGACTACGTCGCCGGCAAGGACCTGCAGCTCCCGCGCGAGGCGACCTCCGACCAGGCGCTGTGGGACGAGATCCGCGCGGCGGCGAACACGGTCGGCGCCGGGGCGCAGTTCCCGGACGGGCAGGGCCCGGCGATCTTCGACGACCACACGCCGTTCCAGCGCGCGGGCATCCCGGCGGTCGACCTGATCGACTGGCGCTACCCGGGGCACAGCCTCGAGGACGGGATGGACCTCCTCTCCGTCGAGAGCGTGGACGCCGTCGGGGAGACGCTCACGCGCTTCCTCGGCCAGTGGCGCCCGTAGAGTCCCGTCCGCATGTCTCTGCCACCCGCGCCCTCGAAGGGCCCGATCTTCGTCATGGGCTCCATGGGCACGGGCACCACGCTGCTCCGGCTCGTCCTCGACAGCCATCACGCGATCGCGATCCCGCCCGAGACGGGCTTCATGCGCGCCTACAAGGCGAACCGGTTCATCCCCTTCAAGTGGACGGGGCGCAACTGGGCGAAGCGCCTCGGCTGGAGCGACGAGGAGCTCGACGTCGAGCTGCGCCACTTCTACGACCGGCTGTTCATGCGCTACGTCGAGCAGCACGGCAAGCGCCGCTGGGGCGAGAAGACGCCGCTGCACATCTGGCACTGGGACGCGATGGCGCGGGTCTTCCCCGACGCGGTCTTCGTGGCCATCGTGCGCCACCCGGGCGCGTCCATCGCGTCCAACATGAACCGCTGGAAGTTCGGCCTCACGCGCGCCTCCGACCACTTCGAGCGCTACACCCGCGAGCTGCTGCGCATGACCGCGGTGCAGCGCAAGCGCACCGTGCTGCTGCGCTACGAGGACCTGCTGCTGCAGCCGGAGCCGGTGCTGCGCGAGCTGATCGCCTGGCTCGGCGAGGAGTGGACGGACGACGTCCTCGCCCACCACAAGGTCCAGGCCGGGCGCGGCGGCAAGGAGGTCGTCGAGGGGCGCAACCGGGTCAGCGACCCGCTCGACGTCTCCCGCATCTCCAAGTGGACGAAGACCCTCGGCGAGGGACGCCAGGTGCGACTGGACGAGCGCTTCGGGCGGCTCGTCGAGTTCCTCGGCTACTCCATGACCGACCCGGCGGTGCTCGACCCGATCAACGAGCGGGGCGACGTGCTCACGAGCGGCGCCGACATCCGCAAGCGGATGAAGGCGTTCAAGGACCTCGACCTGATGACGAAGGGCGGGGTCCCGCGCTTCGAGCACTACTACCACCCGCGCTCGTGGACGCTGGAGACGCCGGACGCGCTGCGCAAGGCCCGCGAGCGGACGGAGGTGGCGCTGAACACGCCCGTCTCCACCAAGCGCCACGTCGCGCTGCTGCTCCCGCTGTCCGTACGGCGGCCGCTCTACCGCGGCGCCCGCAAGGTCAGGCGCGGACTGCGGTCCATCCGCTCGCGCTGAACGGCCGCGCGCGCGGGCGCAGGTGCTCGCGCACGAGGGCGAAGGCACGGGCGGGATCGGCGAACACGAGCGCGACGATGTCCCGCGCCGTCGCATCGGGGCCGAGGGTGAGCCGCGCGGCAACGTCCAGCAGCTCCTGCTGAGTGAGGGCGGGGGCGGTACGGCCCGTCGCCGGGATCGCGGCGAGCGCGACGGGCTCCCCGTCGGGGCAGAGCGTCCCGAAGCGGGAGGCGTAGGCGAGGACGGTCGCCGGCGTTCCCTCGAAGACGACCTCCAGGTGCCCGACGTGGTAGCTCAGCTCCGACCAGGTGAGCTGCGTGGCCTGTGCGTCGGTGCAGTGCAGGACAGCGGCGCGGACCCGGGTGCCCGGGCTCGGGAACAACGTCGCCGGCAGCGCGCCGTAGACGGCGATGCTCGCGGCCGGGCCGACGTCGAAGTCGTGCAGCTCGCCGGCATGGACGGTGATCTCGCGGTCGCGCGGGTCCTCGAAGTGGGCGAACTTGCGCTGCAGCGTCGATGGCGCGCCGTTGGAGCCGAAGGCGAGGATCGGGTGGCGACCGGGTGGCGGCTCCGGGTCGTCGACGAGCTCCACCTCCCCGTCGCGCAGCCGGTAGGAGCGCACAGGGCGTTCCCACGGATAGGCGAGGGCGTGCGCGAGCTGCTCGGGCCCGAACGGGCGGCCCTCCATGGCGGCGAACCACTCCGCCGCCAGCGTGTCGAACGCGTCCGCGTCCAGCGCCAGCCGTGCGAGGAGGTCGGCCGGGAGCACTCAGCCGTCGCGCAGCCGGACGATGCCGCCGATGACGCCGAGATAGGCCGCGCCGCTCGGGCCGATCGCAACCCCGGCGTAGTTGTTGTTGAAGGTCAGCCCGCTTCCGGCGTAGCGGCGGAAGACGGTCTTGCCGGTCCGGTAGTCGATCGCCGTCCAGTAGTAGCCCTGGGCGATCGGGTCCTCCGGGCGCTCGTAGGTGTAGATGAGGCCCGTTTTCAGCGACCCCTTGGGGACGACGGTGGGCGCGCGGACCTCCGTGTTGGTCCACACGGTCCGGCAGCCCCTGCCGTGCTTGCGGACGTCGACGCGCGCGAAGCCCGCCTCGGTCGACCGCGCCGCCCGTCGGCCCGAACGGGTCCTGGTAGCCGTAGTTGTTCTCGACGATCAGGGAGCGGCCGATGTTGATGAGCGAGTTCTCCGTCGCACTCGCGCCCTTCCCGAACACGGGCTGCTCGCACACCGTGCGCTTCACGCCCTTCCTGAGCTTCGCCGCGCGCCGGTAGACCACCACGTTCATCGGGTCCGCGTTGTCGGTGATGGAGACGTAGCCGCCGGGCATGATCGTCGGCGTCGTCCCCGTCCCCGCGTCCGCCTGGCCGGGCTTGGCGATCCCCGAGTTGGCGTAGCGGACCTTCCACACGACCTCGGCTTGCCGGCCTTCGCCCGCAGTCGGTACATCCGCGCGCTGGTGGCGATGTAGACGCCCTCCTTGGCCACGGCGAACGAGTTCTGGATCTGCTCGTCGAGCGCGATCACCTGCTTCTTGCCCGTCCTCGGGTCGAGGATCGCCGACCTTGCCGCTGCGCTTGGAGACGAACCACAGCCGGCCCTGGAAGTCCTTGAGCGCGGAGTTGATGCGCTCCGTCGAGGCGTCGAGGACGTCCGTGAGGTCGTAGTCGCGCTCGATGGTCAGCGTGTTGCCGTCCGCCCCCTCGCCGATGACGAGGATGTGGTCGGTGCGGGTGGAGACCCAGATGCGGTCCTGGTCGTCCACGAACAGGTAGCCGCCGCCCGCGAAGTTCTGGTACTCCTTCGTGCCGGGCGGGCTCGCCGCGTTGGGCAGGTCCAGCGTGTCGATCGGCGCCAGCGTCTCCGCGTCGATCAGCCGGGCCTGCGGTGCCGAGATGGTCGACGGGCAGACGGTGAGGATGCGGCCCTTCGTGTCGAAGGCGAGCGAGCCGCAGAGCGCCGGCGGGTACGCGTAGGAGTCGGCGACCAGGTCCTTCCCGGTCGGGCCGCCGCGCCGGTAGGCGTCCGACTGCCAGGCGTCGTTGTGGATGTTCGAGTTCGGGTTCGCCGCCATGAACGGGTTCTGCGGCGGCCTGGGGACGCCCGTGACCGGCTTGGCGGTGGACTGGCCGCCGGTGGAGGCGGGGAGCGTGGGCAGGCCGACGTCCACGATGGGCGCGGCGTTGGCGGGCGCGGCGAGCGCCAGCAGCGCGCTCGCAGTGACGATCAGCCGAGCGATGTCCATGCCGGACATCCTTCCACGATGGGCGGTCCCAGGCTCGAACTGGGGACCTCCTGCTTGTAAGGCAGGCGCTCTGACCAGCTGAGCTAACCGCCCTCGGTGGCGCTCAGGCTAGGCGGCGAGGGCGCTCTCGGCTTCGCCGACGGCCGCGAGGGCGGCGATCAGGGTCCGGTTGAACTTCTGGTGGGCGGAGATCGCGGCGCCGTGGTCGCCGTCGACCTCGAAGGTCGGTGCGTCGAGCAGCTCGGCCAGCTCGCGCTGGTGGCGCGGCGGGACGCCCGTGTCGCGCAGGGTGACGACGACCGCGCTCGGGACCTCGAGGTCGGGCAGCCATGCGCGGGAGTCCCAGTTGGAGAGCTCGCGGCCGGCCTCCGCGAGGTCGATCGACGCGCCGCGCGTGAGCTCGGACGTCGTCCACACGGTGATCGGATGATCGGGGAAGCCGCCGAGGCGCAGGCCGTTGCGCCACAGGAAGTCGGGCGCCAGACCAAGGCCGAGGCGGACGAGCGCGAGGCTGCGCCACAGCAGCTGCTGGCGGAAGTCGCTCCAGTGCGACGACGTCGCGCACAGGACGATGCCGGCGACGACGTCGGTGTGGTCGCGGGCCATCAGCTGCGCGATCGGGCCGCCCATGCTGTAGCCGACGACCAGCGTGGGCCCGACGTCGAGCTGGCGCAGCAGCGCCGCGGCGTCGGTGGCGCAGTCGGTCAGCCGGAAGCGCGCGTGGGAGCGGATGCCGCGGCCGTGCCCGCGGTGGTCGACGGCCAGCACGCGATACCCGGCGTCGGCCAGCGCGTCGTAGTTGCGCCAGAAGTTGAGATCGGCGGAGAACATCCAGCCGTGCAGCAGCAGGACCGGCTGGCCGTCCCCGCCGGTGTCGCGGACGAACAGCTCACCGCGACCGCGGACATGGATCACGCGGCCGGGCGGGAGGTCGAGCGGCGGCTCGGGTGCCCACCGTGGATCGTCGGACATGAGGTCAGTTTACGGCGGCGCAGAGCCGCTGGATCACTGCGGCGATCTCCTCCGGGGCCTCGATCTGGGGGTAATGGCCGATGCCGGTCAGCTCCGTGACCGGCGCCTGCGGCCTGAGCTCCTTGAGGCCCGCGAGGACGTTCGTCGTCGCCACGGGGTCCTCGAGGCCCCACGCGAAGTGCAGCTCGCCGGGCCAGTCGCGCACCGCGCCGTGCCAGCGCTCCGTGTAGCGCTCGCGCTCGTTCATGTAGTTGATCGTGTCGGCCATCCGCCGCTGGCCGTCCTCGTGGCTGAGCAGCGCCCACTGGTCGCGCGCCTCGTCGGGCTCGAGTGGGTGGGCCTTGGAGAAGATGCGGGCGAACTGCGCGGTGAAGGTGCGCTCGGTGCTCAGCCGCGCGAACAGCGGGCCGAACCGCGTGCGCAGGAGCTTCTGGCCGGGCGTCGGGCTCGCACGGTGCAGGAGGATGCTGCCGTTGAAGAGCAGGACGCCGCGGATCCTCATCCGGAGCTCGCCGGCGATGTCGCGCGCCATCAGCTCCGTCGTCACCGACGTCCCCATGTCGTGGCCGACCACGATCACCTCGCCGCCGTCCACCAGCGCCTCGGCCGCGTCGGCCTGCCAGCCCAGCGTGTACTCGACGTCCGCGGGCTTCTCACGACAGGCCGAAGCCGAGGCAGTCGAACGCGATGACGGGGCGCGTCGTCTCGCAGCTCGAGCAGCTTGCGCCAGTCGTACGAGCTCGACGGGAAGCCGTGGATGAGCAGCAGCGGCACGCCCTCCCCGTCGCGGCGGTAGACGAACAGCTGCCGGCCGTTCACCGTCTCCATCGTCCCGGAGTCCTGCCACGCCCGCGTCCGTTCGGTCAGCATCTACGGAGCTTCGGGCATTGCGCGCTCCAGGTCCAGCCACTCCGGCCGATCGAAGCCACCGATCTCCTGAATGGCCCCGTAGATGCTCTGCACGACGAAGGTCGAGTTCACCCGTACCCGAGCGGTCCCGTAGACGAGCTTCCGGCGCACGCCCTTCGAAGCCGACGACGGGTTGTTGACGACAGGCTTTCGCAGCGACGTCCGTGGTAGCCGCAGTTGCTGGAGCCACCAATCCTCGATCTCCTCCAGGGCGAGCCCGTTGCCCAGGAAGCAGTTGATCGTGAGTTTGGCCTCGCTGCGATCGCAGTGCCATGCCTCCAGCCAATCGAGCCAGAGTCGAAGCAGGTCGGGATCCGAGTTCGTCAACGCGGCGGAGTTGCGTCCCTTCGATCCCTCCGCCCAGTAGAGCATCACGCCCGCGGCATAGTCGGCTTCGCCGAGCTGCGCCAGGGCACGGCCCATGAGCTGATAGCCGTGCCGTTGACGACGGCAATGCTGACTCCAGGACCGGTGTCCGCGTAGGCGCGCCGCGGCGCGGAGATCCTCGTCCTGTTGCGGATCGAGCCGGATGTCTCGCACCAAGAGGGACACCGTCGACTTGGCCATTCCCGTCGCCTTGGCGATCTGGTTGATCGAGTGGCCTTCGCGCCGCATGATGATGCCGCGTTCCTTCATCTCCGGCGGGACCAACTTCGGCACGAACATAGGTTCGCATGACAACCGGACAGTACCCCCAGCGGGGCTCGAACCCGCGATCTCCGCCTTGAAAGGGCGGCGTCATAACCACTAGACCATGGGGGCTCTGAGGCTGAAGTCTAACTACGCTTTGAGGCACCCATCAGCCTCTGTGGTGTAACGGCAACACATCGGCCTTTTAAGCCGGAAGATCAGGGTTCGACCCCCTGCGGGGGCACTAGATGACTAGCCTGCCCGCGCATGGCCGTGAGGGGGGACCGGCGGCGGCGCAGGCGTACACCTGAGGCGGCCCAGCAGGAGATCGTGGCTGCCGCGGAGGCATTGCTGCGCGAGCGCCCGTTCCGTGAGCTGACCGTGGACGAGGTGATGCGGCGGACCGGGTTGTCGCGACCGTCCTTCTACGTGTACTTCAAGGACCGCCACGAGCTGGTGCTGCGGGTGGTGAGTCATCTGCAGGCGGAGCTGCTGGAGGTTGCGAACGAGTGGTACCAATCGCGCGAGGGCGGCGTGACGGCGTTGCGGACCGCGCTCGAGGGCGTCGTCGAGGTCTACGGGCGCCATGGGGCGGTGCTGCGCGCGCTGGCGGACGCGGCCGCGGACGACCTCGAGGTGGAGGCGGTCTACGGAGACCTGATCCGGAGCTTCATCCAGGCGACGTCGCAGCACATCGCCGAGGAGATCGAGGCGGGGAACGTCAGCGATGTCGACGCGGCCGAGATCGCGAAGGCGCTCGTGTGGATGACGGAGCGCTACCTCTACCACGCGTTCGCCCCCGGAGCACCGGCCTCGCACGGCGCGGTGCTGAAGTCGCTCGCGACGGTCTGGTCGCGGGCGCTCTACGGCTAGACGTCCTGGGTGAGCAGCCACGCGCCGGCGGCCGCGGCGCCACCGGCGACGGCCACCGTGCCGAGGACGGCGCCCGTCGGCAGCTCGCCCGCGGCGCGCAGCGTGCCGACGAGGTCGAGTGCGTCGGCGGCAACGCTGGCGATCAGCCACGGGCGGGCGCTGTCACCGCCGGCGTTGAGGGCGGCGAGGACGCCGGCGCCGATGGCCATGTCGCGCCCGCCGAGGCCCATCGCCATCACCCGGGTGCCGATGCGGCTGCCTTCCGTCTCGCCGACCCAGTGGCGGGTGACGACCGTCGGGGAGGCGAAGAGGGCGGCGCCGACGGCGACGCGGCCACCGGCGACCAGCTGGGCGAGCAGGCGAGGGTTCATGCGGCGGAGCTTATGCTCGGCCAGTGCCGCACGCCGACGTCAACGGCGTCCGCCTGTTCCACACGGAACAGGGGGACGGGGAGCCGCTGCTGTGCGTGATGGGGCTGGCGTCCGACTCGCAGGGCTGGGGTCTGCAGATGGAGGCGCTGTCGGAGTCCTTCCGGGTGATCGTCTTCGACAACCGGGACGTCGGCCGCTCCACCCAGTGCGACGCCGACTACGACATCGCCGACCTCGCCGACGACGCGATCGCGCTCGCCGACCACCTCGGCCTCGAGCGCTTCCACCTGCTCGGGATCTCGCTCGGCTCGTGCGTCGCCCAGCGGGTCGCGCTGAAGATCGGCGACCGCATCGAGACGCTGACGCTGGCGGCGACCTGGGCCGGCACCGCGCCCGCCTACTCCGAGATGCGCGCGCGGGTCTGGGAGCGCGAGGTGCGCCGCTCGACGACGGAGGAGTGGCTCGAGGAGATGATGCTCCTGACGCTCTCCGAGAACGTCTTCGAGACGCAGGAGGGGGTGGACACCATGAAGACGATGGCGATGGAGAACCCGCATCCGCAGCCGACGGAGGGGCTCATCCGCCAGATCCGGTCCATGTCGCGCCACGACGTCCGCGACCGGCTCGGCGAGCTGCGCATGCCCGTCCACGTGATCGCCGGCGACCGCGACCTGCTGATCCCGCCGTGGAAGTCCGAGGAGGTGGCCGAGCGCGTGCATGACGCGACGCTGACCATCCTGAAGGGCATCGGGCACTCGATGAACCTCGAACGCGCCGAGCAGTTCAACGCGGCGGTCCTGGGCTGGTTGCGCGAACATCCGTTCGGGTAATCCGACGGCATGAGCGACATGACGAACACGCGAGAAGGACCCGGACGACTGGGTCACGGGCGAAGAGGCCGATGACCGGCGCGCAGGCGTCGTACCTGGAGACGCTGTGCCAGGAGGCCAACGAGGAGTTCGACCCGACGATGTCCAAGGCGGACGCCTCGAAGCGATCGACGAGCTGCAGGCCAAGACCGGCCGGGGGCAGTCCGCCGCGTAGACCTCAGTGCTTGAAGTGCCGGCGGTCGGTGAAGACCATCGCCACGCCGGCCGCGTCCGCGGCCTCGACGACCTCGGGGTCGCGCATCGAGCCGCCCGGCTGGATGACGCAGCGCACGCCCGGCGTCGATGGCCAGCTGCGGGCCGTCGGCGAACGGGAAGAACGCGTCTGACGCGAGCGCGCCGCCGGCGAGGTCGCCGCGCGTGCCCGTCGCCTTCTCGACGGCGATGCGCACGGAGTCCACCCGGCTCATCTGCCCGGCGCCGATGCCGACCGCGGCGAGGTCGTGCGAGACGACGATCGCGTTGGAGCGCACGTGCTTGCAGACCTTCCAGGCGAACAGCATCTCGCCCCACTCCGCCTCCGTGGGCTTGCGCTCGGTGACGACCTGCATGGCCGAGCGGTCCTCGAGGTCGATGTCGCGGTCCTGGACCAGCAGGCCGCCGACGACGCGCTTGAGGTCGCGCTCGCCGATGTTCGGCCGGCGGCGCTCGTTGTCCTCGAGGATGCGCATCTTCGGCTTGGCGGCGAGGATCTCCAGCGCCTCCTCGGTGAACTTCGGGCGCGAAGACGATCTCGGCGAACTGCTTGACGAGCGCGCTCGGCGACGTCGGCGTCGACCGGGCGGTTGAGGCACACGACCCCGCCGTACGCGCTCAGCGGGTCGCAGGCGAAGGCGCGCTCGTAGGCCTCGACCGCGGTGGACGCCGACCGCGCAGCCGCACGGGTTGTTGTGCTTGATGATCGCGCAGGCCGGCAGCTCGAACTCGTCGACGAGCGCGCGGGCGCCGTTGAGGTCGAGCACGTTGTTGAACGACAGCTCCTTGCCGCCGAGCTGGCGGACCATGGAGAGGACGTGCATGCGCGAGCCGACCTCGGCGTAGTACGCCGCGCGCTGGTGCGGGTTCTCGCCGTAGGAGAGGTCGAGCACCTTCTCGTAGGCGCTCATCGTCAAGTTCGGGAAGTCGTCGTGGCGCTCGGCGTACCAGCGCGCGATGGCGAGGTCGTAGCGCGCGGTGTAGGCGAAGGCGCTCGGCGGCGAGGTGCTCGCGGGTGGACAGCGCCAGCCGGCCGTCGGAGTCCGTGCAGCTCCTGCAGCACCGCGTCGTAGGACTCGGGCGAGGAGACGACGGCGCTGAAGGCGGCGTTCTTGGCGGCCGCGCGGATCATCGTCGGGCCGCCGATGTCGATGTTCTCGATGATCTCGGCCTCGGCCGCGCCGCGGCGGGCGGCGACGGCCTCGAAGGGGTAGAGGTTCACGCACACGAGGTCGACGAACTCGATCGCCTGCTCCTCGGCGGCGACCATGTGGGCCGGCTCGTCGCGGCGCGCGAGCAGCCCCGCGTAGAGCTTCGGGTGCAGCGTCTTGACGCGCCCGTCCATGATCTCCGGGAAGCCCGTGAAGTCGGTGATGGAGCGGACGGTCAGGCCGGCCGCCTCGAGCTCGCGTGCCGTTCCGCCGGTGGAGATCAGCTCGACTCCGAGGTCGGCCAGGCCCCGCGCGAAGTCGACGATCCCGGTCTTGTCGGACACGGACAGCAGCGCCCGCCTGATCTGCACCTCGCCCGGCTCGGTCACGATCGGGACCCTACCTGTCCGCATCTGGTTTGCTTCCGGACATGCGCGCTCGCCTGCTTCCGATCTTGGCCCTCGTGGCCCTCGCCGTACCGGTGGCCACCGCCTCTGCGAAGGACGACGGGTCGCGGGAGTTCCTGTTGACCATGGCGCTCAACGGCCGCTACCACTCCGAGACGCACTACACGGACATCACCACCCAGGGGTTCTGCCCCGGCACCGGCCAGGTCTTCGACGCGCCCTTCAGCCTCATCGGGACGTCCAAGTTCTCCTACAAGCTCGGCAGCAAGAAGCCCCTCCACCTCTCCATGGACGTCGTCGACAACTTCAACCAGGAAGGCTGGACCGCCGAGGTGGCGACCGTGGCCCAGGGCGACGAGTGCAGCGCGATCCAGAACTTCAAGTGCACGGGCACCATCTCCCAGGCTCCGGGCGGCGAGAACTTCGCCTACGCGCAGACGCTGGGCAAGAAGACCGTCATCGGCGGCGAGTTCCGCGGCACGCCGGCCGCCGACCCGAACAGCAGCACCTGCAACCTGGGCGACTACTACCCGGGCGAGGACCCGAGCGTGCTGGGCCCCGCGCTCGCCCCGTACCGGAGCGCTGCCTTCGTCCTCAAGACCAAGACGCTCAAGGCCCTCAAGAAGGGCCACAAGCGCACGCGCACCTTCAAGCCGGTCAAGGAGAACCTGGACCCGGACTACGACGTCGCGACGTGCAACGGCGCGACCGCCTGCACCGGGGCCCTCAACGCCTTCAGGCCGCAGATCGTGATCAAGCGCCTGAAGTGAAGCCGAGCACGGTGGCCGTCAGCAGCTCGTGCTCGAGCGGGCGGATGGCGGCCATCACCTCGTCGGCGGTCGTCGCGTCCGGCAGGGCGACGGCGCGCTGGGCGATGATGCGGCCCGTGTCCATGCCCTCGTCGACGAAGTGCACCGTGACGCCGAAGACCTTCACGCCGTAGGCGAGCGCCTGGCCGACGGCGTCGAGGCCCGGGAAGGCCGGCAGCAGCGACGGATGGACGTTGATGACGCGGTCGGGGAAGCGCTGCAGGAACCCGGGCGAGACCAGCTGCATGTAGCCGGCCAGCACGACCAGCTCGACGTCGTGGCGCCGCGAGCCAGTCGGCCATGGCGATGTCGCGCGCCGCCCGGTCCGGGTGGTCGGCGCGAGCGAACACCTGGGTGGCGATGCCGCGCTCGCGGGCGCGCTGCAGGGCGAAGGCGTCGACCTGGTCGGAGCCGACGGCGACGACCTCGGCACCGGCCTCGAGCAGGGCGCCGAGGTTCGAGCCGAAGCCCGAGGCGAGAACGCCTACTCGCAGCATTCGAGCTTCGGGAAGCGGCCGCCGGTGAGGCGCAGGATGCCACGCTCGACGAGGGCGTCGACGCGCCGGAGGACGGCGGGGCCGGTCAGGTAGCCGTAGGTGCCGTACTGGGGCAGGCCGTCGTAGGCGTGCTCGACGATGACCTTCGATCGGCCACCGCGGAGGATCTCGACCGTGCGGGTGCGGCCGACGGGCGGCTCGGCGGTCTCGACCACCGTGAGGATCGCGTCGTCCAGGGCGTCGGCGTCCAGCGGGCGCGCGCTCTGCTGCTGGGCGCGACGGGCCGCCACGCGCGCCGCCGGCTGCGGCGCGGCGGGCCGCAGCGACGGATCGCAGACGTCGCAGCAGGGCACGCCGGGGTCGGTCTGCGGCGGGGCGGCGTCGCCGAAGTGCGCGAGGATCCCCGCGCGGCGGCAGCGCTCGCCCTCGACCCAGCCCCAGACGCTGCGGTACTGGCGCCACGCGAGCCTTCGTCCCCTCCGTCGCCGACGTGCGGCAGGCGGCGCGCGACTGCGCGTCCCACATGCCGATGACGCGGCCGACGGCGCGGTCCGGCGAGGACGGCGAGGGCTGGATGACGCCGGCGCGGGCGAGGTGGCCCATGATCGCCCGGCCGAGCTCCGGGTCCACCCCGAACTCGTCCATGCCGACGTCGTACAGGCCTTCGTGAGCACGGCCGAGGATGCGGCGGGCGATCGCGTTGAGCGCGTCGTCCTCCACCGTCGAGCGCTCGATGAAGAAGGCGTGCAGGCCCTTGTCGCGGTTGCAGGCGAACAGCAGGCAGCGGGCCGGCGCGCCGTCGCGGCCCGCGCGGCCGGCCTCCTGGTAGTAGGCCTCGATCGATCCGGGGACGGACTCGTGGCAGACCGTCCGCACGTCCGCCTTGTCCACGCCCATGCCGAACGCGTTGGTGGCGACGACGACCTGGACCTCGCCGGCCATGAACGCGCGCTGGGACTCGGCGCGCACGTCGCGCGGCAGGCCCGCGTGGTAGGCGCAGCACCCGCGTGTCGCAGCTCGTGCGACAGGCGCTTGGCCAGCCGCTCGCACTCCGACCGCGTGCCCGGCGTAGACGATCGCGGGCAGGGCGCCCGGCTCGGCCAGCGCCGCCGCGATGCCCGCGGTGCGCCGCCTCCTTGGTCTTCGCCGGGACGACGGCGAAGGAGAGGTTCGGGCGGTCGAAGCCCGTGGCGACATGGACGGGATCCCGCAGCGCGAGCCGCGACACGATGTCCCGCGCCACCTCCGGGGTCGCCGTCGCGGTGGAGGCGACGATCGACTGCGCCCCGAGCCAGCGCGCCGCGTCGGCGAGGCGGAAGTAGTCCGGCCGGAAGTCGTGGCCCCACTGGGAGACGCAGTGCGCCTCGTCGACCACGAACAGGCCGATGTTCGCGCCCTGCAGCGCGTCCACGAAGACCTTCGAGTTGAACCGCTCGGGCGCGACGTAGAGCAGCCGCAGGTCGCCCCGGACCGCGGCCGCCAGCACGCGGCGGTTCGACAGCGCGTCCTGCTGGGCGTTGATCGAGCCCGACCCGGCCGGGCGCGACCGCCTTCAGCGCCTCCACCTGGTCCTGCATGAGCGAGATGAGCGGCGAGACGACGAGCGTGAGGTCGGACCGCATCAGCGCGGGCAGCTGGTAGCAGAGCGACTTGCCCGAGCCGGTCGGCATCACGACCAGCACGTCGCGGTCGGCCAGCGCGGCGTCGACCGCCTCGCGCTGGCCGCGGCGGAAGTCCGCGAACCCGAACAGCTCGTGCAGCGCGTCGCACGGGTCCGTCGCCGTCGCGACGGGCGCCTGCACGCCGTCGTCGAAGCCGGGGATGGTCAGGGACTGCATGGGGCGGCGAAGGCTACGGACGGGTCCGGTCGGACCCGAACCTTTGGCGCAGAGTTGTTACGCCTTCACGAGCGGCAGCGCGTGCTCGAAGGCGTCCTTGCGCTGGGCGGAGGCCTCCGTGTCCGGCAGCGGGTAGTCGCCGGAGAAGCACGCGTCGCAGTGATCGCCGCGCTCGCCCTCGATCGCGTCGTAGACGCCGTCCAGGGACAGGTAGGCCAGCGAGTCGCATCCGAGCTCGGCCGCGATCTCGGCCACCGTCTGCCCGTGCGCGATCATCTCCTCGCGCGTGGACATGTCGACCCCGTAGTGACAGGGGTTGCGGATCGGCGGCGCGGAGATCCGCAGGTGGACCTCGAGCGCGCCGGCGTCGCGCAGCATCTGCACGATCTGGCGGGTGGTGTTGCCGCGCACGATCGAGTCGTCGACGACGACGAGGCGCTGGCCGCGCGACCACCTCGGGCAGCGGGTTGAACTTCAGCCGCAGGCCGTGCTTGCGCAGCTCCTGGCCGGGCTGGATGAAGGTGCGCGCGACGTAGCGGTTCTTGACGAAGCCGTCGTCCTGCGGGATGCCGGACGCGCGGGCGTAGCCGCGGGCGGCGGCGTTGCCCGAGTCGGGCACGGCGATGACCAGGTCGGCCTCCACCGGCGCCTCGCGGGCCAGGATCTCCCCCATGCGCGAGCGGGACGCGTGTACGACGCGCCCCTCGAGGCGCGAGTCGGGCCGGGCGAAGTAGATGTGCTCGAAGACGCAGAACGCCTTGCGCTCGCCCTCGATGATCTGGCGGGTGCGCAGCCCGTTCTCCGTCAGCGTGACGAGCTCGCCCGGCTGCACGTCGCGCAGGTGCTCGGCGCCGATGATGTCGAACGCGCAGGACTCGGAGGCGACGACGAAGTGGTCGCCGAGGCGGCCGAGCGCCAGCGGCCGCAGCCCGGCGGGGTCGCGGAACGCGCACACGCGGTCCTTGGTCATGACGACGGTGGAGAAGGCGCCGTGCAGCGTCGGCAGGACGTCGGCGATCGCGTCCTCGATGGTCGGCGCCTCGTGGGTGGAGAGCAGCGCGGCGATGATCTCCGAGTCCGACGTCGAGCGGAAGGAGACCCCGCGTTCGATCAGCTCCGCGTGGAGCTCGACCGCGTTGATGAGGTTGCCGTTGTGGGCGAGGGCGACCTCACGGACGTCGGCACGCCAGACCGGCTGCGTGTTCTCCCACGAGTTCGCGCCCGTGGTCGAGTAGCGGACGTGGCCGACGGCCATCTCGCCCTGCAGCGCGCGCAGCTTCTGCTCGTCGAAGACCTGGTTGACGAGGCCCTGGTCGCGGACGGTGAGGATGCGGCCGCCGGAGGACGCGGCGATGCCGGCCGACTCCTGCCCGCGGTGCTGCAGCGCGTAGAGCGCGAAGTAGGCGAGACGGGCGACGTCGCGTCCGGGCGCGTACTACGCCGAAGACGCCGCACTCGTCGCGGGGCCCGTCACGAGGATCGAGCAGCTCGTCCACTTCTGCCTCAGTGAAGCAGGTCGGCCAGACCGTGCGTGTGTCGTTCGGTCAGGTCGGCCACGCTGACGGACACATCGCCGAGGGTCAGCGCGTCGCCGCCGACTGTGCCGATGACGCGCGCGGCGGCGCCGAAGGCGCGCAGCGACTCCGCGGTGCCGGAGACGACGAAGGCGCCGTTGCCCTCGCCGAAGAGGGTCGGTCTCGTCGGCGTCGAGCTCGACGGTGGCGCCGCGGCCGGAGGCCAGGCAGCACTCGGCGATCGCCGTGAGCAGGCCGCCCTCCGCGACGTCGTGGCAGGAGTGCAGGGCGCCGGAGCGGACCCCGCCGCGGACGGCGGCGTGCAGCGCCCGGACCTCGCCGAGGTCGACGGCCGGCAGCGTGTCGGGCAGTGCCTCGCCGCGCAGCTTGGCCAGCTCGGAGCCGCCCAGAGAGGGCGCCCAGCCCGAGACGGAGAGGAGCGCGACGACGTCGCCGTCGGCCGCCCAGCCCAGCTGGCCGGCGACGTTGGCGTCCGGCAGCTCGCCGACCATGCCGACGACCGGCGTCGGGTAGATCGGGCCCTCGCCGCCCTCGTTGTAGAGGGAGACGTTGCCGCCGACGACGGGGACGTCGAGGGCGCGCAGCGCGTCCCCGATGCCGGCGACCGCGCGCGTGAGCTGCCAGGCGATGTGCGGCTTCTCCGGGTTGCCGAAGTTCAGGCAGTTGGTCAGGCCGAGGGGCTCGGCGCCGGCGCAGGCCAGGTTGGCGGCGCACTCGAGCACGGCCTCGACCGCGCCGCGGTACGGGTCGCAGGCGACGCGGCGGCCGTTGCCGTCGATGCAGACGGCGATGCCGGGGCGCGGGCCGACCGTCCCACCGGCGTCCGGATCCAGCACGAGCACGGCGGCGTCGGACGCCTCCGGGCGGCGCACGGTGCGCGAGCCGACGAGCCAGTCGTACTGGGAGAAGGCCCAGCGGCGCGAGGCGAGGTTGGCCGAGCCGAGCAGCCCGAGCAGGACGTCCGCCGTCTCCGTCGCCTCCAGCGTGCGCGGCGGCGCCGGGTACAGCGGCGTCGTGGGCGCGGCGGGCTCGAGGTCGTAGACCGGGCAGTCGTCGACCAGCGCCTCGACGGGCATCTCGCCGACGACCTCGCCGTCCTGGAGGATGCGCATGACGCGGTCCTCGATGACCTCGCCGATGACGGTGCCGTTGACCTCCCACTTCGCGCACAGCGCGAGCACCGCGTCCACGTTGCCGGGCTCGACCACGCAGAGCATCCGCTCCTGGGACTCGGAGACCATGATCTCGAAGGGCTCCATGCCCGCCTCGCGCAGCGGGACGCGCGCGACGTCGATCTCGATGCCGACCTCGCCCTTGCTCGCCATCTCCGACGACGAGGACGTCAGGCCGGCGGCGCCGAGGTCCTGCAGGGAGACGAGCAGCCCCGCCTCCAGCAGCTCCAGCGAGCACTCGAGCAGCTTCTTCTCCTCGAACGGGTCGCCGATCTGGACGGTCGGCCGCTTGGCGCCGTCCGCGTCGCCGAGCTCGGCGCTCGCCAGCACGGATGCGCCGCCGATGCCGTCCCGGCCCGTGCGCGCGCCGAAGAGCACGAGCTGGTTGCCGACGCCCGGCCGCCGCGCTGCGGATCAGGCGCTCCGTCTCGATGAGCCCGAGGCACATCGCGTTGACGAGGCAGTTCTGCTCGTAGGGCCCCTCGAAGTAGATCTCGCCGCCGACGGTGGCGACGCCGATCGAGTTGCCGTAGTGGCCGATGCCGGCGACCGCGTGCTCGAGCAGGTAGCGCGACCGCGGCGAGTCGACCTCGCCGAAGCGCAGGGAGTCGAGGATGGCGATCGGCCGCGCGCCGACCGCGAAGACGTCGCGCAGGATCCCGCCGACGCCCGTGGCCGCGCCCTGGAAGGGCTCGACCGCGCTCGGGTGGTTGTGCGACTCGACCTTGAAGGCGCACGACATGCCGTTCCCGACGTCCACGGCGCCGGCGTTCTCCCCCGGGCCCATGACGAGCTTCGGGCCCTCGACGGGCAGCGTGCCGAGCAGCTTCTTGGAGTGCTTGTAGGCGCAGTGCTCGGACCACATCAGGCTGAACATGGCCAGCTCGACGCCGTTGGGCTCGCGCTCGAGCTTGTCGCAGATGAGGTCGTACTCGGGGTCGGTCAGCCCCAGGTCGCGCCAGGGCGCGGCGGCGGCGGTCATCAGCGCCGGGACCAGCGCGGCGGAGCGGAACAGCTTCAGGCCGTCGGCGGAGCCGGTGAGCGCGTCCACCGCGTGCTCGGGGTGGGGCATCAGGCCGATGACGTTGCCCGCCGGGTTGGAGACGCCGGCGATGCCGTCCTGCGAGCCGTTGGGGATCGGGTCGTCGACGTAGCGCAGCACCACGTCCACGTCGCCGGGCGCGTAGTAGCGGCCGGCGGTGTTCTTGGCCGGGATCGACAGGCGCTCGCCGACCTCGCAGCCGCGCGTCCACGCGCTGGCGGTGTGCACGACCTCGAGCGTCGTCTGGCGCATGGCGAAGCGCAGGTCCGTGTTGGGCAGCAGCGCGCCCGGCAGCAGGCCCGCCTCGCACAGGACCTGGAAGCCGTTGCAGATGCCGAGCACCGGCCCGCCCTCGGCGGCGAAGCGCGCCGATCTCGACCATCACGGGCGAGAAGCGCGCGACGGCGCCGACGCGCAGGTGGTCGCCGTAGGAGAAGCCGCCGGGGATGACGACGGCGTCGACGCCCTTGAGGTCCGCGTCGCCGTGCCAGAGCTGCACCGCGTCGCCCGCGAGCGAGCAGGCGAGGCGCGCGTCCGCGTCGTCGCAGGTGCCGGGGAAGGTGACGACGCCGAACGTGGTCATTCGACGATCTCGTAGTCCTCGATCAGCGGGTTCGCCAGCAGCGCCTCGCACATCTCGGGCAGGCGCGACGGGTCCTCGACGTCGAGCTCGACCAGGCGGCCGACGTGGACGTTGGAGACGCCCTCGAAGCCCAGCGCGGGGAGCGCGCGCTCGACGGTCTGGCCCTGCGGGTCCAGGATCCCGGCCTTGGGGCGGATCAGGACGCGGGCCCTCATGCGCGGTCCGCTCCAGCCACGCGCGAGAACGGCTCGTCGGCACAGCATCTCGTAGGCCTCGACGTAGAGCTCGCGCGTGCGGGCGACGACGTCGTCCGGGATGGCCGGCGCCGGCGGCGGCTTGTCCCAGCCGGTGCCGGCCGCCCAGTCGCGCACGTACTGCTTGTCGAAGGACGGCTGGCGGCCCGCCCGGCGCGTAGCCCTCCAGCGGCCAGAAGCGCGAGGAGTCCGGCGTGCAGACCTCGTCGCCGAGCACCAGCTCGCCGTCCTCGTCGAGGCCGAACTCGAGCTTGGTGTCGGCGAGGATGACCCCGCGCTCGCGCGCGTGCGCGGCGACCGTCTCGTAGACGGCGATCGTGACGTCGCGGACGCGCTCGGCCAGCGCGCGGTCGCCGATCAGCTCGACGGTCTGCTCGAAGTCGATCGCCTCGTCGTGGCCCGCCTCGGCCTTCGTCGACGGCGTGTACAGCGGCTCGCGGCAGCTGCTCGGACTCCTGCAGGCCCTCGGGCAGCGTCAGCCCCGACACGGTGCCCGTGGCCCGGTAGTCCTTCCAGCCCGAGCCGCTGAGGTAGCCGCGCACCACGCACTCGACGGGCAGCATCCTCAGCTTGCGGACGCGGACCGCGCGGCCGCGGACGTCGTCCGGCACGCCGTCCGTGTAGGAGAGGACGTGGTTGGGGACGACGCCGGCCGTCAGGTCGAACCAGCGCGCGGAGATGCCCGGTGAGGATCTTGCCCTTGTCCGGGATGGGCGTCGGGTGGATCGCGTCGTAGGTGGAGATGCGGTCGGAGGCGACGAGGAGCAGCTCGTCGCCGAGGTCGTAGAGCTCGCGCACCTTGCCGGAGGCGAGGAGGGGGAGATCGGCGACAGCGGTCACCCTGTTCAGGCTACCGACGAGCCCGGATAGCCCTCAGAGTTCGTACGGAAACTGCGTCAAAACCTCGCAGCCGTCGGCGGTGACGAGCAGGAGGTCCTCCAGGCGGACGCCGCCGTAGCCGTGGCGGTAGCAGCCGGGCTCGAGCGTGATGACGTCGCCCGGCGACGAGGTCGTCGCCCGACCAGGCCGAGGCCCGGCGCCTCGTGGACGTCGAGGCCGACGCCGTGGCCGAGGCCGTGGAAGAAGCCGTCGACGAGCGCGCCGTGCGCGGTGCGGGCGCGTCGGCTGGCCGGCGCGCCTCGTAGACGTCGCAGGCGATGCGTTGAGCTCGCGCGCCGTTGACGCCCGGCCGCGTCGCCGCGGTGGTGGCCTCGAGCGCCTCGCGCGCAGAGCTCCCAGTACTCCGGCAGCTCCGCGTCCGGGCTCGCCGCCGCCGGCGACGAAGGTGCGCGTCATGTCCGCCCAGCAGCGCGAGGCGCGGTCCGCGGCCAGATGTCGACGATGACGCCGTCGCCGGGGACGATCGGGCCCGTGCCGGCGTCGTGCCCGGCGGCGCCCTGCTCGTTGGGCCCGACGACGACGTCGTCGCCGGGCAGGTCCGCGCCGTGCTCCGCGCGCGACGTGCCTGCATCGCCTCGCGGACCGCCTCGGCCGTGAGGCCGTCCGCGCGCGGCGTGGATGAGGTCGCGCGCGACCGCCATGGCCGCGTCGGCGGCGCCCTGCGCGCGGCGGATGCCGTCCAGCTGGGCCGGCGTCTTGACCCGGCGGCGCGCGGCGAACGCGCCGGCGTCGACGGTCAGCGCTGATGCCGTCGCGCGCGCAGGACGTCGGCGAGCGCGGTCGGGAACTGCCAGGGGACGATCGCCTCGCGGACGCTCGAGGTCGGCCAGCGCGCGGCGCGCGACCTCGAAGCCCGACGTCGGTCCGCGGCATCCCGCCGCGCAGCAGCGTCCTTGCGGCCGTAGCCGAGCGGGTCGACGACCTCGATCGCCCGGGTCGGCCGCCCGCACGGTCCCGCGGTCCAGCGATCGAGACCAGGGCGATCCGGCGGTCCGCCGGTCTCCACGTAGAGGAACGGGTCGCCGATGGTCGCGGGGATCGCGGCGAACAGGTCCGTCGACGTCTCCGTGTCGCCGAACATCAGAGGACGTTCATGCAGCCGAGCCCGGCAGGCGCTCCAGGATCTCCGGGACGTGGCGCAGGTAGGCGGAGTAGTCGAAGATCGCGTCCAGGTCGAGCTCGGGGCGCTCGGCCGCCAGCAGCTCCCGCAGCGGCGTCTGCTCGTCCCACGCCTGCTGGGCCAGGCGCTGGACGATCCGGTAGGCGTCGTCGCGGACCATCCCGCCGGCGATCAGCGCGAGCAGCACCCGCTGGGAGAACAGCGCGCCGCAGGTGATGTCGAGGTTGCGCTCCATGCGGTCGGCGTGGACGACCATCCCGCGCGCGACCCGCAGCGCGAGCGACTGCATGTAGTCGAGCAGGATCGTCGCGTCGGGCAGGATCACCCGCTCGGCGCCGGAGTGCGAGATGTCGCGCTCGTGCCAGAGCGCGACGTTCTCGACGCCCGCCTGCCCGTAGCCGCGCAGCACGCGGGCGAGGCCCGTGATGCGCTCGGTGGTGATCGGGTTGCGCTTGTGGGGCATCGCCGACGAGCCCTTCTGCCCGGCGCGGAACGGCTCCTCGACCTCGCGCACCTCCGTGCGCTGCAGGTGGCGGATCTCCGTGGCGAAGCGCTCCAGGCCCGCGCCGGCGAGCGAGATCGCCTGCAGCAGCTCGGCGTGGCGGTCGCGGGGGACGACCTGGGTGGAGACGAGCTCGGCCTGCAGCCCGAGCCGTTCGAGCACCTTCGCCTCGTACGCGGGCGAGTGGGACGCGTAGGTGCCGACCGCGCCGCTGATCGCGCCCACCGCGGCCTGCGCGAACGCGCGCTCGAGACGATCGGCGTTGCGCTGCGCCTCGAAGGCGTAGCCGGCGAGCTTGAGGCCGAAGGAGGTCGGCTCCGCGTGGACGCCGTGGGTGCGCCCGACGCAGACCGTGTCCGGCGAACTCGCGCGCGCGTTCGGCGAGCACCGTCACCAGCTCCCGCGCCCCCGCGAGGATCGGGACGCCCGGCGCGGGCGATCTGCAGCGCGAGCGCGGTGTCGAGCACGTCGGAGGAGGTCAGCCCGTAGTGGATCCAGCGGCCCGCCTCGCCGGCCGACCCGCTGAGGACGTCGACGAACGCGGCGACGTCGTGGTCGGTGACCGCCTCGCGCTCCTTGACCGCCTCCACGGTGAAGGTGGCGGCGCGGATGGCCTCGAGCTCCTCCGGCGTGGGCTCGTCCAGCGCCTCGGCAGCGGCGACCTCCACGTCCCGCCAGGCGGTCATCTTCGCCTCGTCGGTCCAGACGGCGCCGAGCTCGGGGCGGGTGTAGCGGTCGATCACCCGCGGGAGGCTACGACGCCCCGAGCACGCTCAGGAACGCCGCGACGACCTCCGGATCGAACTGCGTGCCGGCGCCCGCGCGGAGCTCCGCCTGGGCCGCCTCGACGCTCAGCGCCGGGGTCCGGTAGGGCCGCGCGGCGGTCATCGCCTCGTAGGAGTCGGCGACGGAGAGGATGCGCGCCTCGAGCGGGATGCCGGCGCCCTTGATGCCGTGCGGGTAGCCGCCGCCGGCCCAGCGCTCGTGATGGGCGAGCACCCAGGCGGCGATGTCGCGCAGGCCCGCGTGGGAGCAGATGCGCGCGCCGACCTCGGCGTGGCGGCGGACCTCCGCCCACTCGTCGGGTTCGAGGGCGCCCGGGCTTGTGGAGGATCGCGTCGGAGACCGCCAGCTTGCCGATGTCGTGGAGGACGCCGGCGATCTTGACCCGCTCGACGGCCTGCGGAGTGAAGCCGAGCCGGCGGGCGATCGCCTCCGAGTAGCGGCCGACGGTCTGCGAGTGGCGGGCGGTGCCCGGGTCGCGGAGGTCGAGCGTCTCCGCCAGCAGCAGGACCGCGGAGAGCTGGTCGGCGCCGCGGCCGTCCTCGTCGTCGAGCGTGGCCAGCAGCGACTCGAGGGTCACCGGGTCGTAGACGACGACGCGGTCGCGGCCGAGCTTCTTGGCGACGAACAGCGCGCGGGTGGCGGCGCGCAGCAGGGCATCGGCGTCGGCGACGTCCTCCCCGGTGACCGCGAGGCCGGCCGACAGGGTGAGGCCCCACGGGATGTCGATCGTCTCGGCCGCCGCGCGCCGCAGCGCCTCCGCGGCCGCCTGCGCACCCGGCGTCGTCGACGCCGGGCAGCACGAGTGCGAACTCCTCGCCCGCCGAGCCGGGCGCGCGAAGCCCGCCGGGCGGCAGCGCCTCCTCGATGAGCCGGGCGAGGCGCTGCAGGACCATGTCGCCCGACCTCGTAGCCGAGCTCGTCGTTGACGCGCTTGAAGGCGTCCGTGTCGGCGACGACGAGCGCGACGCCGCCGCGCCCGCCTCCGCGATGACGCCGTCGATGGCGAGGTGCAGGTTGCGGCGGTTGCGCAGCCCGGTGAGCGGGTCGTGCTCGGCGAGGTGGGCGAGGCGCTTGCGCGTGGCGACGCCCTCCAGCGCGGTGGCCGCGGAGTTGGCGAAGGCGCGCAGCGTGCGCAGCCGCTCGGGGGTCGGCACGAGCCGGTCGGTCGGGTCCTCCGGCCAGATCACGCCGAGCAGGCGCCCCTCCTCGTCGCGCAGCGGGACCAGCAGCCAGTGGTGGTCCCAGCCGTGCGGGCCGCGGCCGTTGCGTGCGCGACGAGTACAGGCGGTGCAGGCGCTCGGGGGTGCGGGCGTGCGCCTCCTCGAGGGTGAGCAGCACGCAGCCCTCCGTGTGCACCTCGGGCGCCCGCAGGCCCTCGAGGTCGGCGAGCGCAAAGGGCTCACGCGGCATGCCGTCCGGCCAGTTCGCGGCCGCAGTGGGGCGCAGTTGGTCCCCCTCGCGCAACAGCACGGCCACGCGCTCGAAGCCGAGCGCGTCGCAGATGCCCTCGCAGGCCGCGGCGGCGATCCCCTCGCGGGTGCGCTCGGTGGCGAAGCGGCTGGAGATGCGCAGCAGCTGCTGGACGTCCTCGCGGTGCCGGCGCGCCGCCTGCGCGTGCTGGGCGGACTCGATCGCCACGCCCGCCTGCGCCGCCGCTCCGACGAGGACGTCGAGGTCGCGGTCCGACGGGCGCCGGCCGGAGGCGGGCTCGTCGACGCTGAGCACGCCGAGGATGGCGCCGGCCAGGGAGCGCAGCGGGACGAACAGGGCGTCCTCGGCGCGCCAGGCGTCCGGATCGTCGGAGGTGACGATCGGCGGGACGTAGGAGAGCGTCGCGTCGAGCTCCCAGTCGAAGGCGCCGTCGGCGATGAAGTACGCGCCGCGGCGCTCGAAGCGCTCGTCGATGAGCTGCGCCCACTCCTCCGCGGGCGAGCGCGTTGCCGATCAGCGCCCGGCGGGCCTCGGCGTTGCCGTGGACCGCCACCGTCTCGAAGTCGTTGAACGCCGGCCGGTAGAGGTTGATGGCGACGGTGGCCACGTCCATCGTCTGGGCGATGGACCGGGCGATGGCGTCCAGCGTCGGGCCGAGGTCCGGGCCCGTGCGCAGGGCAGCGGCGACGGCGAGCAGGCCGTCGAGGGGGGAGCCAGTGTGCTGGAGGGAAAGGGACGCCGGTGACGCCAATGCGTCCGCGAACGTATCGCAAAGCCCGCTAATTGGGGGGAACTAGGCGCGCAGGATGCGGGCGGCGAGGTGCGCTGCGTTGCGCGGGTTGTCGAGCCCGACGGCCGCGACGGGGACCCCCGCCGGCATCTGCACGACGGCCAGGATCGCGTCCAATCCACCGGCTGCGGTCAAGCGTCCGGAAAGCGGGACGCCGATCACGGGGAGGTCGGTGTGGGCGGCGGCGACCCCCGGCAGGGCCGCGGAGAGGGCGGCCCCGGCGATGATGATCCGCAGCCCGCGCATGCGAGCGTTCTTGCAGTACTCGGCGACCATGTCCGGCTCGCGCGCGCTCATGACGCGGGTCTCGTGGCTGATGCCGTACTCGTCGAGCACGACGCCGGCCTCCTCCATGATCGCCATGTCCTCCCGGCAGCTCATGATGATGCCGACCCGCGGCGCGTCGACCTCCAGCGCCTCGAGGTCCTCCGTCGAGGTCTGGAGGGTGGGCTCAGACATCGTCGCCGGCCTGCCCGCGCACGCGCGCGTCCGCCGCCTGGGCCGCAGCGGCGAGGTCGGCCTGGAAGCGATCGAGGCGCCGGGCGAGGTCGGGATCGGCGAGCGCGAGGATGCGGGCCGCCAGCAGGCCGGCGTTGCGGCCGTTGTCGATGGCGACGGTGGCGACGGGGACGCCGCGCGGCATCTGCACGATGGAGAGCAGCGAGTCGATCCCGTCGAGGTGGCGGAGCCCGACCGGCACGCCGATGACGGGGAGCCGCGTGACGGCGGCCAGCATGCCCGGCAGGTGCGCCGCCCCGCCGGCGCCGGCGATCAGCACCTGCAGGCCGCGGTCGGCGGCCTCGCGGCCGTAGGCGAGCATGGCGTCCGGCGTCCGGTGCGCGGAGGTGACCCGCAGCTCGCACTCCACGCCGAGCTCGCGCAGCACGTCGGCGGCCGGCTGCATGACCGGGAGGTCGGAGTCGCTGCCCATGGTGATCCCGACGCGGGCGGTCATGCGGTCCCCTCCAGCGCGGCCACGGCGCGGCGGGCGGTCGCGAGGGCGGTGTCGGCGTCCTCGCCGAGCGCGGTGACGTGGCCGAGCTTGCGGCCCGGTCGCGACGCCTTGCCGTAGAGATGGACGTGGGCGCCGGGCACCGCGAGCGCGGCGGGCAGGCCCGCCCGCGGGTCGCCGCCCTCCTGGCCGAGCACGTTGACCGTGGCGACGGCCGGGGCGCGGAGGTCCGTCGCCCCCAGCGGCCAGTCCAGCACGGCCCGCAGGTGCTGCTCGAACTGCGAGGTGACCGCGCCCTCGATGGTCCAGTGGCCCGAGTTGTGCGGGCGGAGCGCCAGCTCGTTGACCAGCAGGCTGCCGTCGGCGGTCTCGAAGAGCTCCACCGCGACGATGCCGGTGGCGTCCGCGTGCTCGACGATCCGCAGCGCGAGCGCCTCCGCCTGCGGGACCGTCGCGCCGACGACGAGCTCACGGAGCTGGGCGTCCTCCTGACGCGTCTCCACCACGGGGTAGACGGCGGTCTCCCCCGACGGCCGGCGCGCGATGAGGACGGCCAGCTCGCGCGCGATGGCGACGTGCTCCTCGACGACGGCGTCGTCGTGCATGGCCGCCAGCGCCGCCGCCGCCGCCGCCGCGTCACCGACGATGGCCACCCCGCGCCCGTCGTAGCCGCCCGAGCGCGCCTTGAGCACGACGGGCCAGCCGTGCTCGGCGGCGAAGCGGTCGACGTCGGCCGGGCTCGTCGCGGGCGCGAAGGCGGGCACGGGCAGGCCGAGGTCCGCGAGGGTCCGGCGCGCGTGGAGCTTGTCCTGGGCGAGGCGCTGGGCCGCCGGCGCGGGACGGACGAGCCGGCCCTCCGCGGCGAGCTGCTCCATCGCGGCGGGCGGGACCAGCTCGTGGTCGAAGGTGACCACGTCGGTCGCCGTCCGCCAGGGCGCGGAGGGCGGCGGGATCGTCCGGGCTTCCCTCGACGAGGTGCGCGCCCGCCTGCGCCGCCGGGCAGCCGGCGGCGTCGAGCACCGTCAGCTCGACCGCCAGGGGGATGGCCGCCTGCTGGGTCATGCGGGCGAGCTGACCGCCCCCGACCATCCCGACCCGGGCGGGACGGGGGGTCAGACACCCGCGGCGATGTCCCGCCGCAGCTGGCGGCCGTCGAAGGAGATCATGTCGGCGGCAGCGTACGCCGCCTCCCGGGCGGTCGCGACGTCCTCGCCGAGCGCGGTCACGTTCAGCACGCGGCCGCCCGCGGTCACGGTCTCGCCGTCCCGCTCGGCCGTGCCCGCGTGGACGACCTCGGCGCCCGCCGCCTCCGCCGCCTCGAGCCCCGAGATGACGTCGCCCGCGGACGAGCTCGCCGGGTAGCCCTTCGACGCGAGCACGACGGTGACCGCCGCCCGCTCGTCCCAGGTCGAGCTCGACGCCCGCCAGGCCGCCCGGCTCTGCGGCGCGCCACAGCAGGTCCAGCAGGTCGCTCTTGAGGCGCGGCAGGACGACCTGCGTCTCCGGGTCGCCGAAGCGGACGTTGAACTCCAGCACCATCGGGCCGCTCTCCGTGAGCATCAGGCCCGCGTAGAGGACGCCGCTGGAAGGGAGTCCCGGCCTTGGCCATCGCGTCCACCACCGGCTGGTGGACGGTGGCGACGATCTCCTCCGCGAAGCCGTCGGGCAGGTCGCGCACGGGCGAGAAGCAGCCCATGCCGCCCGTGTTCGGGCCGGTGTCGCCCTCGCCGATGCGCTTGTAGTCGCGGGCGGGGGCGAGCGGGACGGCGCGCTCGCCGTCGCAGACCGCCAGCAGGGAGACCTCGTCGCCGACCAGGTGCTGCTCGACGACCACGGGGGTGTCGCCGAAGCGCTTCTCGACGAGCATCGCCTCCAGCGCCTCGCCGGCCTCCATCTCGTCCTGGGCGATGACCACGCCCTTGCCCGCGGCGAGCCCGTCGGCCTTGAGGACGACGGGGTACTCGCGGATGGCGGCGAGGCCGGCCTCCAGGTCGTTGACGACCGCGAAGTCGCCCGTCGCCACCCCGGCGGCGCGCATGACCTGCTTGGAGAACGCCTTGGAGCCCTCGAGCGCGGCGGCCGCCCGCGCGGGGCCGAAGACGCGGACGCCCTGCTCGGCGCAGCGGTCGGCGAGCCCGTCGACCAGCGGCGCCTCCGGGCCGACCACCACGAGGTCGAAGCCCGTGTAGTCGTCGCCCTCGAAGGGCGCGGCGTCGCGGCGGATGCCCGCGTTGCCGGGCTGGCAGAGGACCTCTGGCTTCTGGGGGGAGCGCAGCAGCGCGCGGACGAGCGCGTGCTCGCGCCCGCCGGATCCGACGACCAGGACCCGCAACTAGATCGCGTCGATGAAGTCGTCGATCGGGATCGCGGTCATCGACTCGTAGGTGCTGGTGCCGCGCGAGCCGAGCTCGAGGGAGACGCGGGCCATCGTGGTCTCGTCGGGGACCTCGACGACGGAGACGAAGTCGTAGCGGCCGATGGTCGCCCACTGCGCCTTCACGGACGCGCCGATCTGCTCGACCTCCTCGGCGACCTCCTTGATGCGCTGCGGGTTGTTCTTGACGGTCTGAACGCCCTCCGAGGAGAGCTTCGCGAGCATGATGTACGTGGGCATGCACCGAAGCCTTACCGGTTTCGCCGTGTTCATGCAGACTGAACCCCGATGGTCGCCGATCAGCCCCCAGTCCTCGCCCCCCTGAAGCCGTGCTACGTCTCGGTCCAGTCGGCCCCTGACGTGTACACGTCGGAGTCCCTCGCGGTGACGGGGACGGGCTTCGATCCGGGCGAGCGCCTCGCCGTCGCGCTCGACGGCACGATCACCGTCGCCGCGGTGGACGCGGACGCGCAGGGCGTGCTCCCCGTCCAGGCGCTCACCGCGCCCGTCCAGCCGGCCGGCGAGCGCGCCTTCACGGTCGCGGCGGTCGATCCGGACGACGGCAGCGTCCGCGCGAGCGCGCCAGACGCGCGTGACGGCGCTGTCCGTCGGCGTGCACCCGAGCCGCGCTCGGCCCCAGGAGGTCGTGCGCATCAGCGGCCGCGGCTTCACCAGCGCCGCGCCGATCTACGCCCACTACGTCCGCCGCGGGGCGCTGCGCCGGTCCGTCCAGCTCGCCGCCCAGCCCAAGGGCGCCTGCGGGCGCTTCTCCGTCAAGCGCCCGCAGTTCCCCTTCAAGCCCGGCGAGGGCACCTGGCGCATCCAGGTCGACCAGCACTCCGACCTCAGCACGGAGGGACCGCTGGTCACCCTGTCCGTCGACGTCAGGCGGCGACCGGTGACCCGGCCTTAGCGAACCGCAGTTCCCCGGACTCCGCGTCGACCTCGACGCGGTCGCCCGTCGCGAAGCGCCCCTCGAGGATCCCGCGGGCGAGCGCGTCGACGAGGTGCTTCTGGATGACGCGCTTGAGCGGGCGCGCCCCGTAGGTCGGGTCGTAGCCGAGGTTGCCGATCAGCTCCCGCGCGGCGTCGGACAGCTCGACCTCGATGCCGCGCTCGGCGACCCGGCGGATGAGGTGGGTGACCTGCAGGTCGACGATCGCGCCGATCTGGTCGCGGTCGAGCGAGGAGAACTCGACGATGTCGTCCAGGCGGTTGATGAACTCCGGCTTGAAGAAGCCCTCGGCGCCGGAGCGCCCGCCCGGGATGTTCGAGGTCATGATCAGCACGGTGTTCTTGAAGTCCACCGTGCGGCCCTGGCCGTCGGTGAGGCGGCCGTCGTCGAGCACCTGGAGCAGGATGTTGAACACGTCCGCGTGCGCCTTCTCGATCTCGTCGAGCAGGACGACCGCGTACGGCCGGCGGCGGACCGCCTCCGTCAGCTGGCCGCCCTCGTCGTAGCCGACGTAGCCGGGAGGCGCGCCGACCAGCCGCGAGACCGCGTGCTTCTCCATGTACTCGGACATGTCGATGCGCGTCATCGCGTTCTGGTCGTCGAACATGAACTCGGCCAGCGCGCGGGCGAGCTCCGTCTTGCCGACGCCCGTCGGGCCGAGGAACAGGAAGGAGCCGATCGGGCGGTCGGGATCGCTGAGGCCCGGCGCGTGAGCGGCGCAGCGCGTTGGCGACGGCCTCCACGGCTTCCCCCTGACCGACCACGCGCTCGTGCAGGCGGTCCTCCATGTGGATGAGCTTCTGCCGTCTCGGACTCGAGCATGCGCGCGCACGGGGATGCCCGTCCAGCGGGCGACGACCTCGGCGATCTCGTCGGCGCCGACGCGGTCGGACAGGTAGACGTTGGGCTCGTCGTCGATCTCCTCCGGCTCGTCGAGCAGGCGCTCGAGCTCGGGGATCTCGCCGTGGCGCAGCTCGGCGGCGCGCGCGTAGTCGGCCTCGCGCTCGGCGCGCTCGAGCTCCATGCGCGCGTCGTTGAGGCGCGTCTGCACGTCGCCGTGGCCCTTCGCGCGCTCGACCTCGGACTCCCACTGCGCGGTCATCGCGTCCAGCGTCTCGTTGACCTCGGCGAGCTCGCGCTCGATCTCCTCGCGGCGCGCGGCGGCGGTGTCGTCCTTGGCGACGGCGACCTGCTCGATCTCCAGCTGGATCTTGCGGCGCTTGACCTCGTCGATCTCCGTCGGCATGGAAGTGAGCTCGATGCCCACGCGCGAGGCGGCCTCGTCGACGAGGTCGATCGCCTTGTCGGGGAGGAAGCGGTCGGCGATGTAGCGGTCGCTGAGCGTGGCGGCGGCGATCAGCGCGGCGTCCTCGATGACGACGCGGTGGTGGGCCTGGTAGCGGTCCTTGAGGCCGCGGAGGATGGCGATGGTCGCCTCCACCGTGGGCTCGCCGACGGTCACCGGCTGGAAGCGGCGCGCGAGCGCGGCGTCCTTCTCCACGTGCTTGCGGTACTCGTCGAGCGTGGTGGCGCCGACGGCGCGCAGCTCCCCGCGGGCGAGCATCGGCTTGAGCAGGTTGGCGGCGTCGACCGCGCCCTCGGAGGCGCCGGCGCCGACGATCGTGTGGAGCTCGTCCATGAACAGGACGACCTCGCCGCCCGCGTCCTGGATCTCCTTGAGGACGGCCTTGAGGCGCTCCTCGAACTCGCCGCGGTACTTCGAGCCGGCCAGCAGCGCGCCGATGTCGAGCGCGATGACCTTGCGGTCGCGCAGGGACTCGGGCACGTCCTCGTCGACGATGCGCTGGGCGAGGCCCTCGACGATCGCCGTCTTGCCGACGCCGGGCTCGCCGATCAGCACGGGGTTGTTCTTCGTCCGGCGCGAGAGGACCTGGATGACGCGACGGATCTCGTCGTCGCGGCCGATGACCGGGTCCAGCTTGCCCTCGCGGGCCGCCTCCGTGAGGTCGCGACCGAAGCGCTCGAGCGCCATGTACTTGTCCTCCGGCGACTGGTCGGTCACGCGGTGCGAGCCGCGGACGTCCTGCAGCGCCTTGAGGATGCCGTCGGCGGTCGGCGCCGTTGCGCCGCAGGGCGTCGCCGGCCGCGCCTTCGGCGCGGGCGAGGGCGAGCAGCAGGTGCTCGGCGGAGATGAACTCGTCCTTGAGCGGCTTGAGCTCCTGCTCGGCGGCGCGCAGCACGGCGACGACCTCGCGCGACGTCGTCGGCTCGTCCTCCGTGGACAGGCGCGGGAGCGCGTCCAGCGCTGACCCGAGGTCGGCACGTAGACCGTCAACGGACACCCCGAGCTTGCGCAGGACGGGTGTGGTGAGGCCACCCTCCTGGTCGAGGAGGGCGGAGAGGAGGTGCTCCGGGAGCACCTGTGCGTGGCGGTGCGCCGCAGCGGCGGAGACCGCGCTGGACAGCGCTTCCTGAGACTTGATGGTGAAGCGGTCGGGCTGCATGGTGTGCCACACATCTTAGTCGGTCCGACTGAGATCTGAACACGCAGGGGCTTTTGCGCAACTCCCGGTCAGCAAGGCGGTTCCTGGTGAGGTTCCTTAAGGATTCCTTTGGGTATTCAAGGACCGCCACAGTCCGCCCTGGGGGCGGAGACACATGTTCAAGAAGGGAACTCAGTTGCGAGCATCAAGCTCTAAGCGCGGGAAGCGCATCTTTGCGGCGGGGGTCGCACTGATCGCGACGGGCAGCACCGCTGCTCTCGCATTCACCGGTCAACCCGGGTCCAACGCAGCACCGGTCACCGGCTTTCCGGATCTGACCAGCGTCACGCTCGATGCCAACAACGCGTACGGCGACCGCCAGGCCGCCACGTTCTGCTTCGACGAGACGCTGACGACGTCGTACACGGCGGCGAACTTCTTCGTCAAGACCTACGACGCCAACCGCTACCTCCAGGGCAAGACCGCCGTGGTGGACCCGGCGTCGGCCTCGGCCGGCAAGTGCGTCATCGTCACCTTCAACCCGAACATCGACCTGAACTCCCAGGGCTCGATCGGCGAGGTCGACGGCGGTGCCGTCACCGACACCGGCGGGCAGGCCAACTACTACTCGAGCGCGCCGCTGACCGGTTCCACGCTCAAGCAGACCCCGGGCCAGACCACCGGTCCCGACCTCCTCAGCGCGGTCGGCGACGCGGGGACGCACACCGTCACCTACACCTTCGACCAGCAGGTCGACGGCCGCTCGTCGGCTGCCGATCCGCCGGTCCCGTTCGTCAACATCGACGCGGCGAAGTTCAACATCGTCTCCGACGCCGGCGCCGAGACCTCCGGGTCGAGCGTCGTCCGCGTCGACACGGCGTCGAGCAAGAAGGTGACCATCGCGTTCCCGGCGTCGGCGCAGGTCGCAAACGCCACGCGCTACTCCGTCGATCGCGGCGCCGTGCGCACGCTCCCGTACGACGGGCTCAGCGGCGGCGCGCCGACCAACCCGTACGCGCCGACCACCAACGCGACCGTCGGCCCTCCCGGTGCCGTTGTCGGCACCGGTGACACCACTCGTCCGGTCCTCAAGAGCGCGACGCAGCAGCTCAACGGTTCCTCGCAGTTCGTGCTCGAATACACGGGGTCTGACCTAGGCGCATTCGACGCCACCAAGGTCATCGCCATCCGCGACAACGGCGAGATCGAGAAGGCCGCGTCGTCCACCAACGTCACGGGCTCGACGACGAAGCGTCTGGTCTCCTTCCCGGCTGACGGCGCAGTCGCCCGCGACCCTGGTGGCGTCGTGGCGATCGTGTCCCAGACGGGCGCGGCGTCCGCGCCGCCGAGCGCGCCGGCCCCGGTCAGCGCCGTTCCCGTCGGCCCCGGCGCTCCCTCGACGCCCGGTCTCACCAACGGCCCGGACCTGCTGAACACGGCACTCGACACCACCACCAGCCAGGCGTCGTTCATCTACGACGAGCCGGTCGACCCGGAGAACATCGCCGGCCCCGGCGCGTTCGACCTGCTGGTCAACAACGGCACGCCGATCAACGGCATCTCGCAGGGTGGCGTGTCTTCTGACCGCAAGACGGTCCTGATCGGCTACCCGGGCTCCATCGAGGCCGGCGTGGGCGTGACCACGAGCCTGGGCGCGACCCAGGACCGCGTGGGCAACCTGCAGCAGTACACCTCGGTCTCCTCGACCGTCGTGACGCTGCCGCCGGAGGGCACCCCGGCGCCCACACCCCCGCCGACGACGACGCCCCCGCAGACCGTGACGGTGAAGACCAAGGTCTCCATCAAGCACAAGCGCGGTACGAAGAAGTTCACGGGCAAGATCAGCACGAAGTCCCCGTGCAAGAAGCGCGTCGTGCGCCTCTACAAGGGCTCCAAGCAGATCAAGTCCAAGAAGGACAGCGGCAAGTACACGATCCGCTTCAAGAAGCGCCCGAAGGGCAAGATCCGCGCGCGCATCACGAAGAAGACCCTCACCAAGGGTGGCGTGATCTACGTCTGCTCGTCCGCGAAGTCGAAGACGGTCCGCGGCTAGTCACCAGCGCCTGACCTGAAGCATCGACGGCCCCGCCCCGGCGGGGCCGTCGCCGTTAACGGATCTGGAAGCGCAGCCGGACGGTGCGGCCGCGGTTGCCGGCCGCGTCGGTGGGCCGGGCGGTCAGGCGGTAGCGGCCGGGACGACGGATGCGGAGGCGGAAGGTCGTCCGGCCGGCCCTCGCCGCGACGGCGAGCCTGCGCACCTTGCCGTGCCCGCGGCGCAGCCGCAGGACGACCTCGCCCGGCTCGGACAGCGTGAAGGAGCGGCGGCGCAGCCTCGTGAGGACCGGTGGGGTGCGGTCCGGGACGGCGGTCGGCGTCGAGGTCGGGGTGGGCGTGGATGTGCCGGACGGGGTGGCCGACGGACCCGGGGTCGCGGTGGGCACCGCCGGCGCCGTCACCTCCACGGAGGCGGTGGCGACGCCGGATCGCCCGGCGCCACCGTGCACGGTGAGCGTCGCGACGTGGGTCCCGTCGGTGGTCCACGCGTGCTCGGCGGCGGCGCCCGTTGCGGTGGCGCCGTCGTCGAAGGCCCAGTCGTAGGCGACCGTCGCGGCCGGATCGGGATCGCACGAGCCGGCCGCCGAGTAGGCAACCGCCTCCCCGGCCTGGGCGGTGCTCGCGGCGGTGGCGACAGCGGTGAGGGTGACGGGCTGGCGCTCCAGGGCGCCGACGTCCCGCCGCGCGGTGCATCCGCCGGAGCCGTCGACGAGACGCGGACGGCCGGCGGCGTCCGTCGTGCGCTCGCCCGCACCGAGCGGGCCCGGGGTGCCGGCGTCCACGAGCGGGGACCCGGCCGACGGCACGAGCGTCGTGGTGTCCAGTGCGGGGGCGCCGGTGACGCGGCTCGTCTCCGTGAGCGCGCCAGGGCCGGTGAGGTCGAAGGCTTCAGGGTCCGCGTAGGCCGAATGGTCCGTGTCGATCGCGGCCGACCCCTGGCTCGCGATGCGGACCAGCGACCGCCCCATCCCCGACACCACCGAGTCCTTCAGGTGGACGACAGCGGACTCCGTGGCGGACGCGTTGGCGACCCGCACGCCGACCGCGCCCGGGTCGTCGCCCACGACGGTGACGTGCCGGGCGTCGAGCGTGATGACGCCCGCGTTGTCGTTGCCGTCCTCCGCGGCCATGCCGATCGTCGCACTGCCGCGCAGGTCGACCGTCGTGTCCTCCACGAAGACGGTGCCGATCTGCACGTCGATGCCGCGGTTGGACGACCGCAGCGTGGCGCCGCGGATGCGCTCGGAGCCACTCGCCGCGTCGGCGCGCACCGCGATGCCGGCGTCGACGCCGGTGTCCTCGAGCAGCGCCCCGGTCCCGTCGAGCGAGACCCCGATGATGCCGGGGTCGGGCAGGTCCACCGTGGCGTCCCGGAGCGTGCCGCCGTCCAGCATCACGCCGATGGCGTCCTTCGTCTGGGCGACGCCCTTGACCTTGACGTCGTGCGCGGTGGCCAGGGGGCCGAGCCGCAGCCCGCGGCCCTCATGGCCGGCCGGCAGCTCGACGGACAGGTCGGAGACGGTGACGGCCGCGTTCTGCCCCGCGAGGAGGAGGACGGTCGCGTAGCCGGGATTCACGCCCGGTTGCGTGAGCCGGGAGACCCCCACGCCGGCACCCACGAGCTCCAGCGGGCCACCGCCGACGTACTGGAACGGACCGGAGAGCGGCGTGGGCGTCGGCCCGAGCTCGATCCGGTCCGGTCCGGCGTGGTTGCCCGCCAGGTCCAACGCCGCCTGCAACCCGGCCGGGACGTCCATGCCCGCGCACGTGGGCTTCTGGACGCAGAACGTGTCGGCAGAGGCCGAAGCGGGGAGCAGGGCGAGGGCCGCGAGGCCGAGGGCGAGGCGGTGCATGGTCCGCGAAGGCCCGCGGCAGCCGGGCCCTTACGACGGTGTGGGGCTTCCCCTACGGCCGGCGCTGGACGCGGATGACGGCGGATCCCTGGGGCTCGTAGCGCACGAGCTCGGCGCGGTAGGACTTGTGGACGGCGTCCACCGCCGTCTCCAGGTCCTGCTCGAGCCGGGCCGCCTTGCGCTCGAGCTGCTCGATGCGGCGGGCCTGGCGCTCGAGCTGCGCCTCCATCTCCAGGACCCGCTCGACCCCCGCCAGGTTCATCCCCAGCTCGACGGTCATCTGCTGGATGCGGCGCAGGCGCTCGACGTCCTCCTGCGAGTACAGGCGCGTGCCCTTGGCGGAGCGCTTGGGCGTGATGAGGCCGCGCTGCTCGTACATGCGCAGCGTCTGCGGGTGCATCTCCGCGAGCTCGGCGGCGACGGAGATCATGAAGACGCCCCGGCCGGCCGTGAGCGTGATGGTGGTGGTCCGGCCCATCAGCTGCTCACGGAGGCCTTCGCGTCGCGCAGGACACGCTCGCGCGGGTTGCCGTCCAGCACGCGGGCGAGGTCGTCGACCGCGTCGCGCTGCTCGGGGTTGAGCGCCGCCGGGACGTCGATGGAGAAGCGGTAGTGGATGTCGCCCTTGCCGCTGCCGTCGAGTCGCGGTGGACCCTCCCCGCGCAGGCGCTGGACGGTGCCGTGCGGCGTGCCCGCCTTGACGCGCAGCGTCTTCGTGCCGGAGAGCGTCGGCACCTCCACGTCCGCTCCGCGCAGCGCCTCGACGACGGTGATCGGGATCTCCACCTCGAGGTGATCGCCCTTGCGGGTGAACACGGGGCTGGGGGCGACGCGGGTGATCACGTAGAGGTCGCCCGAGGGGCCGCCGCGGGCGCCGGCCTCGCCCTTCCCGGCCAGGCGGATGCGCGAGCCCTCCTTGACCCCGGCGGGGATGTTGACCTTGTAGCGCTTGAGCTCGCGCTGTCGGCCGTCGCCGTGGCAGGTGTGGCAGGGACGCTCGATGACCGTGCCCGCGCCGTTGCAGCGCGAGCACGGCCGGGTGATGGAGAACAGGCCCTGGCCCTGGGACTCGACGCCGCGGCCCTGGCAGACGGGGCAGACGATCGGCTCCGTCCCGGGCTCGGCGCCCGTCCCCCGGCAGGTCGGGCACGGCTGGTGCGTGGCGACGGCGACGGGCACCTGGGCACCCGAGACCGCCTGCGCGAAGGAGATGGAGACCTCCGTCTCCAGGTCGCGCCCGCGCTCCGTCTGCGGCTTGGTGCGGGTGCCGCCACCGCCGCCGCCGAAGCGGCCGCCGGTGGCGGAGCCGAACAGGTCCGAGAGGATGTCCCCGAACCCGCCGGGGTCCTGCGGACCGCCGGCGCCGCCGCCGCCGAACGGGTTGCCGCCCGGGAAGGCGGAGCCGCCGCGGTCGTACTTCTTGCGCTTCTCGGGATCGCCGAGGACGTCGTGCGCCTCCGAGATCTCCTTGAAGCGCTCCTCGGCCTTCGGGTCCCCCGGGTTGCGGTCCGGGTGGTACTGGCGCGCGAGCTTGCGGTACGCCTTCTTGATGTCGTCCTGGGTCGCCTTCTTGTCGACGCCCAGGGTCTTGTAGTAGTCGCGCGCCGAGGCCATGGGCTCAGGCCGCCACGACGACGCGGGCGGGACGCAGGACGGTCTCGCCGACCCTGTAGCCCGCCTGGTAGACCTCGGCGACGGTGCCCGGACTCGGCACCCTCCACCGGGGCCTGGGCCATCGCCTCGTGCAGGTTGGGGTCGAACACCTCGCCCAGCGGGGCGAAGGACTCGACGCCGACCCGGGCCAGCGCGCCCAGGAACTCCTGGCGCAGCGACTCCAGCGGGCCGCGCAGCGTCTCGTCGGCGTGCTCGATCGCCAGCCCGAGGTGGTCGAGCGGCGCCAGCAGCTCCTTGGCCGCCTTCGCGACGCCGCGGACCTCGGCCTGGGCCGCCTGCGCGCTCATGCGCTTGCGGAAGTTCTCGAACTCCGCCTGCTTGCGCTGGGCGAGGTCGAGGTACTCCTGGGCGCGCGCCTCGGCTTCGGCGAGGGGGTCGGGCTCGGAGGCCGTCTCCTCGACGACCTCCTCCTCGACCTCCTCGACGATGGGCTCGTCCGTGCTCACTTCTCGTCGACCACCTCGGCGTCCACGACCTCGTCCTCATCGGACGGGGTCGAGGCGCTGTCGCCGTTCGGGGACGCTGCCTGCTGCTCGGCCTGCGCCTTCTCGTACATCTTCTCCGAGACGCGCGTGGAACGCGGTCTGGAGGCGGTCGGTCTTCGTCCGGATGTCCTCGACGTCCTCGGACGTCAGGGCCTCGTTGACCTCCTTGATCGCGGCCTCGATCTCCTCCCTGGAGGACTGGTCCACCGCGTCGCCGAGGTCCTTGAGCTGCTTCTCGGCGTTGTAGGCCGCGGACTCCGCGTTGTTGCGCGCCTCGACGAGCTCGCGCAGGCGCTTGTCGTCCTCGGCGTGCGACTCGGCGTCGGAGACCATGTTCTTGATCTCCTCGTCCGAGAGGCCCGACCCGGCCTTGATCTCGATCTTCTGCTCCTTGCCCGTGCCCAGGTCCTTCGCGGACACGCTGAGGATGCCGTTGGCGTCGATGTCGAAGGTGACCTCGATCTGCGGGATGCCGCGCGGCGCCGGCGGGATGCCGGTGAGCTGGAACTTGCCCAGCGACTTGTTGTAGGTCGCCATCTCGCGCTCGCCCTGCAGCACGTGGATCTCGACGGACGGCTGGTTGTCCTCCGCGGTGGAGAACACCTCGCCCTTCTTCGTCGGGATCGTCGTGTTGCGCTCGATGAGCTTGGTCATCACGCCGCCCTTGGTCTCGATGCCGAGGGTGAGCGGGGTGACGTCGAGCAGGAGGACGTCCTTGACCTCGCCGCCGAGCACGCCGGCCTGGATGGCGGCGCCGACGGCCACGACCTCGTCGGGGTTGACGCCGCGGTGCGGCTCCTTGCCCGTGAGCTCCTTGACCTTCTCCTGCACGAGCGGCATGCGGGTCATGCCGCCGACCATGACGACGTGGTCGATGTCGGCCGCGCCCTTGTCCTTGGCGTCCTCGAGCGCCTGGCGGACCGGCGGGCACGATGCGGTCGATGAGGCCGCCGACGAGCTCGGCCAGCTTGGAGCGCGTGAGGCGCAGGTCGAGGTGCTTCGGGCCGGACGCGTCCGCCGTGATGAACGGCAGGTTGATCTGCGTCTCCTGGGCGCTCGACAGCTCGATCTTGGCCTTCTCCGCCGCCTCGAAGAGACGCTGGAGGGCCATCTTGTCCTGCGTGAGGTCGATCGCCTGGTCGCGCTTGAACTCCGCGACGAGCCAGTCCACGACCGCCTTGTCGAAGTTGTCGCCGCCGAGGTGGTTGTCACCCGCGGTCGACTTGACCTCGAAGACGCCCTCGCCGATCTCGAGCACGGACACGTCGAACGTGCCGCCGCCGAGGTCGAAGACGAGGATGGTCTGGTCGGACTCCTTGTCGAGGCCGTAGGCCAGCGACGCGGCCGTCGGCTCGTTGATGATGCGCTTGACCTCGAGGCCGGCGATCTTGCCGGCGTCCTTCGTGGCCTGGCGCTGGTCGTCGTTGAAGTACGCGGGGACGGTGATGACCGCCGCGTCGACGGTCTCGCCGAGGTAGGCCTCCGCGTCCGCCTTGAGCTTCTGGAGGATCATCGCGGAGATCTCCGGCGGCGAGTGCTGCTTGTCGCCGGCCTGGACCCGCGCGTCGCCGCCCGGGCCGGAGACCACCTGGTACGGGACCATGGACTCCTCGTCCTTGACCTCCGCCTCCTTGCGGCCCATGAAGCGCTTGATGGAGAACACGGTGTTCTCCGGGTTGGTGACGGCCTGCCGCTTGGCGACCGTGCCGACGAGCCGCTCGCCGGACTTGGCGAAGGCGACCACGGACGGGGTCGTGCGACCGCCCTCCGCGTTCTCGATGACGGTGGGCTCGCCGCCTTCGAGGACCGCCATGCACGAGTTCGTCGTGCCGAGGTCGATACCGATGGTCTTACCCATGTGGTCTGTGTCCTTCCAATCGAAAATCTCAGTGGGGAGGACTGAGATTGTAGCGATGCGGCCTCACCTCACAGGGTGGGGATGTTTCACCCCCAGGGATGATGGCGGCAGGAACGTCAGGGTGCGAACGTTCGGTGGATATGACCGCCCGCCTCCTGGTCGCACTCGCGCTGCTGCTCGCCCTTCCCGCCTCGGCTCACGCGATCGCCGGCGACCGCGACCCGGAGTTCAACGGCGGGCAGCCGATCATCCAACCCGGCACGGAGCCGAACTACCCGTCGCGCTCCGCCGAGGACGCCATCGCCGACGGCGTGGGCCGCACCATCATCGGCGGCCTCGGCGCCGGCGGGTCCTCGACGCTCTACGACGTCGAGATCACCCGGCTGCTGGGCAACGGCACGCCCGACCCGTCCTTCGGCGGCGGGGACGGCATCGTCACCGATTCCACGATCCAGGCGGCCTCGGCTCCCGCGCTCGCCCTCGACGGTGCCGGGCGGCTCTACGCCGGGATCACCTACACGGACACGCTGCTCCGTCTCACCGACTCCGGCACCCGCGACCAGACCTTCGGGCAGGACGGCGCCACCACCCTGCCCTCGGGGGCGGGATTGCTGATCGACGTGTTCGTGGACCCGGACGGCACGTCGACCGTCCTGACCGTCAAGAAGCTCACCTTCACCACCTACGAGCTGCGCACCTACCGCTTCGACGACGCGGGCGTGCTGGACGCGACCTACGCCCCCGCCCCCATCCCCTATCCGGGGTCCGTCCCCGCCAACACGTTCGCCAACCCCATCGCCGTGCGCGACTCGCAGCGCCGCATCGTGGTCGCGGGCCGGGCGGGCGACGGCGGCGGCTTCACCAGTCCCTTCCTCATGCGCCTGAAGGCCGACGGGACACCCGACAGCACCTGGAACGGCGCCTCCGGCGCGCGCTTCTTCGGCCTCGGCACCCCGACGACGAAGTCCGCGTCCTTCTTCGACCTGGTCGTCGGGCCGGGCGACGTCCTGGCGGTCACGGGCAAGCCGCAGAACGAGACGCGCTCCTACGTCGGCGTCACACCCGACGGCGCCACCCCGACGTTCACGCTCATCAGCGTCACGAGCACGATCTACCGGGCGCTCTCCTTCCAGCCCGACGGCAAGCTGCTGGCCGCGGGCGTGCCCTCGCCCGGCCAGGACCAGTCGGTCCTCCAGCTGCACCGCTTCGCCCCCAACCCGCCGACGGGCATCCCGTTCGACCCGACCTTCGGCCCGCCCGGCGACAACGGCCAGATCAGCGACCCGTTCCCCACCGGTCCCGTGTTTCCCCAGAGCGTGCTGCGGACGCCGAACGGCAAGATCGTCGTCGTCGGCTCGGTGCAACTCGACGACCCGAACGACGATCTCGACGAGCCGAAGTCGGACGCCTTCATCTCCCGCTACCTGGGCCGCAACGCCGGCGAGGGGCCGCCCGACCCCGCCCAGCCACCCGGCCTGACGGGCACGCCCCGGCCCGGTGAGAAGCTCAGCTGCAGTCCCGGCACGTACGGCAACGGGGGCGGCCCGCCCAACCAGCCGATCCCGCGGTTGTGGGAGTACGCCCCGCGGGCCGTCGCGTCCGCACAGGACCCGTCCTGGGTCACCATCCCCGGGTCGACGGGCGCCGCCGACTACACCGTGCGCCAGGAGGACCTGGGTCAGCGCATCCGCTGCCGCGAGGTCCCGGTCAACGCCGAGGGCTCCGCCTCCAACCCGAGCCGCTCGCTGCGGGTCGACACCGCCGCCCCGGCGCAGGTGCGCGGCCCCGCCGTGACCGGCGTCCCCGTCTCCGGCTCGCGGCTGACCTGCGACGTGGGCGAGTGGACCAACAACCCCGACTTCAGCGTGCGCTGGCTGCTGGACGGCCAGCCGATCCAGGACGCCGACGGGCGCACGTTCGTCCCGACGCAGCGCGGGCAGACCGCCTGCGAGGTCACCGCGGTGAACGACGTCGGCGCTGCCGCGGCCGTCCGCTCCGCCGCCGTCAAGGTGGTCGAGCAGGCGCCGCGCTCCATCGCCCCCGGACCGACCATCACCAAGACGAACGTCGGCGGCAAGGCCACCGACCTGCGCCTGACCTGCTCCCCGGGCCAGTGGATCGACGACTACGAGGCCTACGAGTACCGCTGGATCCGCGAGGGCGCGGAGATCGCCGGCGCCACCGGTCAGACCTACGACGCGACGGCGGCCGACCTCGGGCGCAACGTCGGCTGCGTCGTCTACTCGACCAACCCGGCCGGGCGCAGCGACGGGGTCCCGAGCCCAACCGTGCTGGTGCCGCTCCCCGCGTCCGGCATCCCCGGGGCGATCTACCAGGCCGGAGGCTTCAACGCGCTCGACCCGGTGAACCTGATGGCCGTCTCCGCGGAGTACAAGGCGGCCATCAAGCAGCTGGTCGTGGCCCGCCGCCGGGCCACCGCGGACGCGCTGCGGACGTCCTGCGCCACCGGCGAGTTCAAGAACGAGCCGCTGCCGGACTTCGACAAGTACGTCGAGCCCGGGCCGGGCTACTACCTCGGCTCCAACAAGCGCCTGTGCCCGATCCTCCTCAAGGACTTCAACGCCGTCGTCATCAACACGAGCGGCGCCTTCTGGAACCACGTCAACGGCCGCTGCAAGATCCCCGACGTCTCGACGGGCGGCACGACGTGCCCGCGCCTGGGCCTGCCGGTGCCGCCGCTCAACGCCGCCGCGCCGCTGAGTGCCCTGAGCGCCGCCGAGCTCGGCCAGCTGCAGGCGGTGCGCCCCGTCCAGGTGCTGTGGGACTTCGACTCCGACGGGGAGACGGACGCCTCGTGCGACCCGGACGCCCCCATCCTGCGGTCGCTCTACAACCGGGGCTACTACAGGGTCCGCGCGGTCATCGTCGGCGCGAACAGCGAGGCGACCGGCCTGTACTCCGTCACGGACTACGACCTGCGCTTCTTCCCGCAGAGCACGTCGCAGAAGGGCGCGCTGCGCAACGGCCAGCCGTTCGCGTGCAAGACGTCGCTCGAGCCGCCGCCGGACCCGGCGCTGCCGTGCGTCAACGAGGTCACCTTCGGCCGCGCGCACGTGACCGGCAACCTGTGCCCGGTGTCCGCGCGGCGGATGCCGCAGGCGGAGCTCGAGGGCCTGCCCCGCGACGTCCAGAAGATGCTCGTCGACCAGTCCATCAACGGGCCGCTGCGGCGCTCGGTGATGCTGCCGTCGACCTTCGGCGACCAGCGCGTGGGTGGGCTGCCTGCGCTTCCGACGGACGTCGCGGCGCAGACGACGTCGCAGATCAGCGCGCTGTCGACGCTCGACGGCGCCAAGGCCGCCGAGATCGCCAAGTCGTGGGAGGCCAAGCTCAAGGACGTCAAGTCCTTCAACCTCGAGAAGGCCCAGCACGCGATGGACCAGATCTACATCGCGAAGGGCAGCGCCTACCTCAACGGCGTCAAGATGGACGCGATCGGCCAGGCCAAGACCGTGCTCGTCCCCAGCGACGCGGGGGAGGCGATCGAGGGCATCAAGAAGCTCACCGTCTCGAGCACCAACCTGCAGACGTCGCTGGGCGGCATCCCGATCGGCGACCCCGGCAAGTTCACCACGGACCTGCAGGACAAGATCAAGAAGCAGGCTGCCCAGGCCGCCGAGAAGGAGGCCACGGCACTCCTCAAGAGCGCGAACCTCGACAAGCTGGCGGACTCGCTCAAGAGCAAGCTCAACCTCGGCCCGTTCAAGCTCGCGGGCGACGCGAAGGTCAAGCTCAACAACGACGGGACGGCGCAGATCGACGCGTGGGCGGAGCTGCCGAAGCTGCTGACCAAGCCCGGGTCCAAGCCGATCCGCGCCGGCGTCCAGGTCAACGCGACGCGCACCGGCAAGCTGTCGCTCAACGGCATCCACATGACCGCCCCGTCGGCGTTCCTCGGCGCCGTGCACATCGCCGACATGGCGCTCGACTACGACGGCAACGGCCTGTCGGTGAAGGGCAAGCTGCTCTTCCCGCCGGTCAACGCCGGCGTCGCCATCAACCAGTTCAAGCTCGACAACCGCGGCAACTTCCAGGCCCTCGACGTCGACTACCTGGCCGGCTCGGGGCAGGGCATCCCGCTCGGCTACGGGCTGTTCATGACCAAGATCGGCGGCGGGCTGTCGCTGAACCCGGACGAGATCAAGGCGCGCACGGCGATCAGCGTGGGCCCGTCCTCCGGCGGCGGCTGCCCGACCATCGGCATGGAGGCGCAGTTCACCGTGCACTTCGCCCCCGACCCGTTCTTCGTGGACGCCACGGGCAACGTCGGCCTGGTCTGCATCCCGCTCGGCAGCGCGCACTTCTACGCGGACTCGACGGGCCTCGTCGACCTCAGCGCCGGGGTGCACATCGACATCGGCCCGCTGTACTTCTCGAGCAACCTCCACGGGCGGCTGCAGCTCCCGCGCTGGCAGATCGACTACAAGGGCGAGGGCGGCATCCGCCACCTGCTGTCGGCGGAGATCCAGGGCCTGCTGGGCAACCTCGGCCTGGCCGGATGCGCGAGCCTCGAGATCTTCCCGGAGACGTTCCTGAATGACGCGGTCGTGATCTCGGGCGGTGCCGGCGTGCGCTTCTCGGGCGGGGTGCCGCCGCTGTTCATCGGGCAGCTGATCGCCAACATCCGCCTCTTCACGGGCTGCGACCTGCGCTCGTGGAGTCCCTTCGGCCGCTCGCTGCGCCAGGCCGGCGGGGGCGGGCGGACCTTCACCGTCGACACCAAGGCGCCCGTGCTCGCCCTCGAGCTGACGGGGACGGGCGGGGCACCGCGGGTGACGGCCAAGGCGCCGGACGGCAAGATCGATCGACGCCACGGCACTGGGCACCGACTTCACCCAGGGCGCCGACGTCTCCGGCCTGCGCGACGACGCCAACAACCGGACCGTGCTCTTCCTGCACGGGCAGCAGGGCAACTGGACGGTGACGCCCGCGGCCGGGTCGCCGCCGCTCGCCGACGTCCGGCACGCCGACGTGCTGCCGCTGGCGAAGGTGTCGGCGAAGGTCGGGGGCGCCGGAGCGTCCCGGATCCTGCGCTACTCGGTCACGAAGCTGCCGGGCCAGGTCGTCACGTTCGTCGAGCAGTCCGACAAGGGCATGCGGACGATCAAGACGATCAAGGGCGGCGGCAAGGGCAAGGCGCGCTTCCTGACCTCGGAGGGCGGCGGCACCAGCCGCACCGTCATCGCCCAGGTCGTCCAGGACGGGCTGCCACGCTCGAACGTGACGGTCGCCAGCTTCTCCGCGCCGTCGCCGACCGCCGGCCGGGCGCCGAGGCTGCGGATCCGCAGGCGCGGCTCGAAGGCGCGGGCGACCTGGGGCAAGGCGACCTACGCGAAGTCCTACGAGGTCGTGGTGGAGACGGGCGACGGCCAGCGCCGGCTGCTGCTGCCGGCCAAGCGGTCCGTGGCCATCGGTGGCCTCTCGAAGGGTGAGGGGGCGACCGTCAGCGTCACCTCTGTGGCCCCGAGCGGCCGGCGCGGTGCGACGGTGACGAAGCGGCTGCGCGGGGCGAAGCATTACACGGGCTTCCACAACAAGAAGCGGCCGCACGTCAAGAAGAGGGCGGCAAGAAAGCGCAGGCGCGGCTAGGCGAGGACGGTCGCGAGCTCGGCGCGGGAGGCGATGCCGAGCTTGCGGTAGCTGCGCGAGAGGTGCATCTCCACTGTCTTCGTGGTGAGGAACAGGGCCTGGGCGACGTCGCGGTTGCTCTGGCCGGCGGCGGCGAGGTCGGCGACGCGGCGCTCGGCGGCGGTCAGCGCGTCCGGGCCGGAGGTGCGGTCGCGCCGCGGTCGCGCGCCCGCGGTCACGAGCTCCGCGCGGGCCAGGTCGGCCAGCGCGGTGGCGCCCGCCGTCTCGCAGAGGTCGAGCGCGTCCCGCAGCACGTCGCGGGCCTGCACCCGCTCGCCCGACCGGCGCAGCGCCGCCCCGAGGTGGACCGCCGCGCGCATGCCCTCCAGGGACTGCCCGCCGGCCTGCAGGGAGGTGAGGATCGCGGCCAGCTCGCGGGCCTGGGCTGCGGCGTCGGGCAGGCACAGCGCCGCGACGATGCCCGCCCGGGCGACGGCGCGCGCGACGCCGACCGCCTCCGCGATGCGCATCTCCTCCTGCGCGACGGCGCGACCGGCCTCGCGGTCCCCGTTCGCCAGGTGTGCGAGCCCGGCGGTCGAGCGCCACGGGAGCAGCTCGGGCGCGAACGCGGTGCCCGTCATCAGCGTGCCGATGATCTCCAGGTCTCGCAGCGCGGCATCGGGGCGGCCGGAGGCGAGGGCGACGATGGCCCGCGCGTGCCGCAGCAGCGCGTAGGCGAAGACGGGCGGCCAGGGCTCCGGCGGGCTGTAGCGGGTGATCAGGGCCTCGGCCTCCGCCACGTTGCTGCGCTCGATGAGGGCGAGGATCGCCGGGTTGAGCAGGATCGGCCACGTGCCCTCCGGCAGCCCGCCGGCCCCGGCCAGCTCGATCCCGGCCGGGATGGCGTCCTCCGCGCGCCGCACCTCACCCTGGGCGAAGCGCTGGAAGCCCCGCAGGGCCGACGCGAGGATCAGGGTGCGCCGGCTGCCCAGCGCCTGGCCGTTGGCCTCGATCTTCGAGAGCACGGCGTCCGCGTCCGCGAGCGTGTCGGAGCGGGTCAGCGCGAACGTCGCGGCGCTGACGACGCCCGGATGGGCCCGGACGAGCGCGTCGTCGGCCAGCGCCCGGACGCACAGCGCGCTGCCGCGGGCGGTGTCGCGGCCGGTGAAGACGAGGGCCGCGCCGAGCGCCGCCTGCTCGTTGAGGCCGAGGTCGTCCTCCCGCGCGAGCAGCCGCTCCATGCCGGCCAGGGCGCGGGCGCCGCCCTCCGGCGTGAGCTCATGGAGCGCGCAGTGCAGCCGCTCGACCTCGAGGCCGGTGCGGACGGCGGCGGGGACGTCGGGGAAGGCGAGGGCGCGATCGGCGATGGGGGCGGCGAGCCACATCGCGGCGATCGACGCCAGTCCCTCCACGGTCTCCAGGGCCAGCGCCGCCTTCTCCGCGGGATCCTCGACCAGGGCGAGCGCGCGTTCGAAGTCCTCCGTGTCCTCCGAGCGCGCCATGAGGATGCGCACGCGGGCCACCTCCACCAGCGCCGCCCGGCGCACCGCGGGGTCGAGCTCCTCGGCCAGAGCCCGCTCGAGCAGGCGCTCCGCGAGGTCGGGGGCGCCGCCGCCGCGGGCGGCGCGGGCCGCGTCGAGCAGGACGTCGGCGATCGGGAACACCGTCAGGCCGCTGCGGGGCGGGAGCTCCAGGAGATGCGCGGCCACGCGTCCCGCGTCGGCACCGGCGGCGTGCAGCGCGCTGGCTGCCCGCCCCCGGAGGCGCATCCGCAGCGACGCGGGCAGGTCGTCCTGGACCGCGTTGCGCACGACGCGGTGGACGAAGGCCAGCTCCGCCGGGAACTCGAGGACGCCGGCGGGCACGAGCGCGTCGGCCGCAGTCATCACCTGATCCGGCGTGAGCCCGGCGACGGCCGCGACGATCGTCAGGGGCGCGGCCCCGTCGAGCACGGCCAGCGCCTGGGCGAGCGCCTCGGCCTCCGGCCCGCAGGCGGCGACGCGGCGGCGCACGGAACGGGCGACGCCGTCGGGGCCGAGGCCCTCCAGGCGCGGGGCGTCGGCGTCCCTCGGGCTCAGACGCAGCTCCGCCGCCGCCCGCAGCAGCTCCCGCAGGTAGAAGGGGTTCCCGCCCGTGACCCGCACCGCCGTGCGCACGAAGGCCGGCTCAGGCGCCGCTCCGAGCACGTCCGCGATGAGGTCGCCCGCGGCCTCATCGTCCAGCGGCCGCGGCGACACCCCGGCCAGGAGGGGGTCGTCGGCGATCAGGTCGAGGAGCTCGGCCACCTCGCGGTCCGCGTCGGGCCGGGCGCCGACGGCGACGGCCAGCCGCATCCCCTCCGCGCGACGCAGCAGGTGCGCGACGAAGCGCAGGGACGGGAGGTCCGCCCAGTGCGCGTCGTCGAGGACGAGCAGGACGGGCGCCTCGTCGACGAGGTTGGCCACGAGCCACTGCAACCCGTGCAGCGCGCGCGCCTCCGCCTCCGGGTCGTCCGTCGCGGCGCCGGGGTCGAGGACGAGGCGAGCGTTGCCGGCCGCTCCCGACAGCAGGCGCTCGGCCCCGTCGGCACCCGCGGCGGCCAGCGCCGGCTCGACCAGCTGGCGAACGGCGGCGAACGCGTTGACGCGCTCCAGCGGCGATGGACGCGCGGAGAGGACCGCGAAACCGCGCTCGGTGGCGTCGGCGACCATCGCGGCCAGCAGCGTCGACTTCCCGATCCCCGCCTCGCCCTCGACGAACACGGCCGCCGCGGTCCCGGCGTCGGCGGTGGCGATGACGTGCCGGAGCTGGTGGAGCTCTGCGACACGTCCGGGCAGCACGCGCGAAGCCTACGGAGAAACGCCCACCCGCGGGCACATCCTCCGCAGCGCGCACTCCCCGCAGCGCGGCCGCTGGGCGTGGCAGGTGCGGCGGCCGTGGCGCAGCGGGTTGACGTGCAGCTCGAGCTCCTCGCCCGGGCGGGTCCAGCGCAGGAAGTCGTCGTGCATCTCCTCGAAGCCGGCTCCGGGACGGAACATGCCCAGCCGCGTGACGACGCGGCTGACGTGCGTGTCCACCGGGACGTCGTGCATCCCGAACGAGAACAGCAGGACGCAGGCCGCGGTCTTGCGGCCGACGCCGGGCAGCGCCGTGAGCGCGTCGCGCGCCTCGCCGACGGACAGGTCCTCCAGGTGGGCGAGGCTGACCGAGTCCGGCAATGCGCGCAGGATCTCCTGGATGCGACCGGACTTCTGGCGATGGAGGCCGCCGGGCTGGATGGCCGCCTCGACGTCCGCGCGGTCGGCGTCACGGACCGCGACCCACCCCCCGGGGAACCGCTCCCGGAGCCGTAGGAAGGCCACGTCGCGGTTGCGATCGCTCGTCGACTGCGACAGCACGGTGAGGATCAGCTCGTCCACGGGGCGATGATGCGGCGGCGCGATCGGCGTCCCGTAGACGCTGCGCAACCGGTCCCGCACGGCCAGCACCCGGCGCCGCGTCGGCAACCGCCACTGCGCCCGGGGGACCGTCCCATGTTTCATAACTACGCGCCGACGGTATCGCTACGGTGTCCCGCTTCTGGCGGACAGGACAAACGATGCCGGGGGGCAGACCGTGTCGCAGAAGAAGCTCGTACGTGTGCTGTTGTGGTGCGCGGTGATGATGATGGTGAGCGCGCCGACGGCCGCTGAGGCGCGGCTGAGTCGCGCCGAGAAGTCCGCGGTGAAGCGGATCAACGGGCTGCGCGCCTCCTACGGGCTCAAGCGTCTGCACAAGGACCGCCGGCTCAACCGCGCCGCCGACGCGCACTCCCGCGACATGCTCCGGGCCGACTTCTTCGCGCACCCGTCCTCCAACGGCACGAGCACCTTCGACCGCGTGCGGCACTACCGCCCGGCGAGCCTCATCGGCGAGACGCTGGCCTACATCCCCGTCCGCGGCAACACGTCGGCGAAGCGGATCGTCGACATGTGGATCAACTCCCCGCCGCACCTGGCGACGCTGACCACGGCGGACTTCCGCCGCGTGGGCGTGGCCAAGCGCCGCGGCACGCTGTTCGGACAGCGCGTCACGGTCTGGACCGCGGATCTCGCGAACTAGCGAAGTAGGCTCGTCCGCGCCCATGGCGCGCCGTCCTACCTCGACCGTCACCGACCGGCTCATCGAGTCGCGGCTCACCCCGAACGCGATCTCGCTGACGGGGTTCGTGCTCTGCCTGCTCGCGGCGGTGCTGATCTGGGACGACCACTACCTGCTCGGCGGGATCGCCTTCATCGTCGGCTCCGTCTGCGACACGCTGGACGGCCGCTACGCACGCATCTCGGGCAAGGGGACGCCGTTCGGCGCGTTCCTGGACTCCTCCATCGACCGCTTCGAGGAGGGCTTCGTCCTCGCCGCGCTGGCCGCGAACTTCGCCGCCGCCGGAAAGGAGGCGGCCGCCGGCGTCGTCGTGATCGCCGCGGTGGCCTCCCTGATGGTCTCCTACACCCGCGCCCGCGCCGAGGCGCTGGGCGTCGAGTGCAAGGTGGGCATCGCCGACCGCGCCGTGCGGGTGGTGATCCTGTCGGCCGGCCTCGTGCTGCAGGAGTTCTTCGACGCGGTCGAGCCCGCCGTCTACGTGCTCGCCGTCCTGACGCTGATCACGGTCGGCCAGCGCGTCTGGCACGTCCGCCAGGCGCTCGTAACTTCCGGCCCCTG
>CAWJMO010000027.1:0-98527 GCA_963843865.1 uncultured Solirubrobacteraceae bacterium
CTATCGAGGCAATGGTAAGGAAGGGGTCATCGGTTCGAGTCCGATGGAGGGCTCTCCAGGCGGGTGGCGGCGGCACCCGGGTTGACTTCGCCGCAGGGGTGGGCGTAGGTTCGCCATGACCCGACACACCGGCGTTCCAGCGGGGACGGCGATCTGCTCCGGCCGCTCAGGCGCACTCCTGCTCGGGGGCGCGTGCCAACGTAAGTCGCGGGCCGTCCGGCCTGCGGGAATGGAGTCGGTATGTCCTCGGATCGACGAGCGGCGCGCATCTTCGGCGTGCTGTTCATCCTCACGTTCGTCACCTCCATCGCGGGGTTGCTGCTCTACCACCCGGTCCTCCACGAGAAGGACTACGTCCTCCACGGCAGCGCCAACGGCGAGATCGCGCTCGGTGCGCTGCTGGAGGTCCTGCTCGTCGTCACCAACATCGGGACCGCGGTCGTCCTCTATCCGATCGCGAGGCGCCACAGCGAGACGCTGGCATTGAGCTTCGTCGCGTCACGCATCGTCGAGTCGACCGTGATCGCGGTGGGCGCGATCAGCCTGCTCTCGATCGTGACGCTCAACCAGGACTCAGCCGCGGACGCGGGCGCGCTGCTCGTCCAGGGACAGGCGCTGGTCGCCGTGCACGACTGGACGTTCCTGTTCGGCCCCGGCTTCTGCGTCGGGTTCGGCAACGGGATCATCCTCGGCTGGCTCATGTGGAAGTCCGGCCTGCTTCCGCGTCGCCTGGTCGTGCTCGGCCTCGTCGGCGGCCCGCTCATCCTGATCCGGGCGACGCTGATCCTGTTCGACGTCGTCGAGCCGGGCGACCCCACGGACGTGTTGGCCCTGCCGGAGATCCTGTGGGAGGCGGCGCTGGGGATCTATCCGCTCGTGAGGGGCTTCAAGGGGCCGGCGGTCCCAGCGTCGACGGGCCCGCGAGGCACTGCGGCGGACGGGAGGACGCTCCTCAGCGCGTGAAGGTGATACGCGTGGCGCGGCGCACGGGGCGGGGGCCGGTGCGGACCGTGAGGGTCTTCGCGGCCGCGTCGTAGCTCGCGGTGCCTCCTCTGACGTGCTTCGGGCGGCGGGCCACCCCGAGGAAGCGGACCGTCCAGTCGCGCGTCGCCGGCGCGCCCGGGTAGGTCCCACGGGCCGGGGCGATGCTGAGGGAGCGGCCGCGGTGTGTCAGCCGCGTGAAGCGCTTCGCGCCGTCCTGGTAGCCGTAGCCCGAGCCGGCGTCGTCGTAGAGGGTGAAGCGCCCGCGCCGGCCGCCGTGCACGGTCAGCGTGAGCGCGTCGGCGCCGCCGGGCGCGGTGAAGGGGACGGCGTCCTGGGTGGGGACGATCGCGCCAGAGCGGACGAGCACCGGCAGGCGGTCCAGCGGGACGGAGAGCGTCTTCTCGGCCGGCCCGCGGAAGCGCTGGCCGGTGAACCAGTCCGTCCACGTCCCCGGTGGGATCCACACCTTCACGGGCGCCGGGTCGCCGCCCTCGACGACCGGCGCGACGACGACGTCGCGGCCGTACGTGTACTGCGACGGATGCTCGTAGGCGCCATTCTGACGTGGCCACTGGAGGTAGAGCCCGCCCGTGATCGGCAGCCCGGTGTCGTAGGCGCGGCGCGCCAGCGTGTACGTGTACGGGACCAGCGCCTCGCGCAGCCGGAGCGCCGCGGTGGCCGCCGCCTCGGCGCGCGCGCCGTACTCCCACGGGAGCCGGTCGCCGTGGTTGGAGTGCAGGCGGTCGAGCGGCTGGAAGGTCCCGAACTGGACCCAGCGCGCGTACAGGTCGTCCGGGAGGTGGCGGCTGAGCGCGGCGGCGGTGCCCGTCACGCCGCAGCCGCCGTTGACGGGCTCGCCGTTGAAGCTGCCGATGTCGTGGGAGACGTAGGGCAGCCCGATGTTCCCCTCGCTCGCGCTCATCTTCGCCTCGAAGGCGAGCATCGCCCACGTCGCGCACGTGTCGCCGGTGAACTGCACGGTGGACCGGTGCTCGGCGAACGCGCCGACGCCCTGGGCCTGGCTGTCGCCGTCGTCCGCCGCGCCGGGGACGAACTGGCCGCCGATCCGCGAGAAGGCGGGCCAGCGCTGCCCGCGGGCGCGCTGGTGCGCGGCGTAGCGCGAGTTGATCCAGGTGTCGTTGGTGAGACCCGGCACGCTGGCCTGCGGGCCGTCGCAGCACCAGTCCAGCCAGTAGAAGTCGACGCCGGCGGCGTCGGTGAAGTCGTGCAGGCCGAAGTAGGCGTCGAGGTGGGCGGGCTTCGTCCAGTCGAAGATCCGGCAGGTGCCCGTCGGATCGGCCTGGAGGACGACGCACATGCCGTTGTCGGTCGCGAGCGGCCCGGTCTTCGCGACCACCCCCGGGTAGCGGGGGTCGTTGCTGTCGATGGTCGGGTGGATGTTGACCGCAACGGAGCCGATCCCGTTGCCGTGGGCCCAGTCGATGAACGCCTTCGGGTCCGGGAACAGGTCCGTGTTCCATGACCAGGCGTTCCACGAGAACGGCTTCCCCGGGGCGCCGGCGACGGTGGCGGCCAGGACGGCGCCGGCCGGGTCGTGCACGGCTTTGAAATCCGTGTCCAGCGACAGCGTGTCGAGCGGGACCTCGCGGCGACGGAACTCGCCGACCAGGTCCTCGAGCTCACCGGCGCTGTAGGGCCAGTAGCGCGAGAACCACACGCCGAAGGCGCTGCGCGGCAGCAGCGGAGCAGGCCCGCTGAGCGTTCGCAGCGCGCGCAGGCCCGCCTTGTAGTCGTCCCCGTAGCCGAAGACGTACCAGTCGGCCTCCTGCTTCGGGCGGGGGACGAAGCCCGGCCCGTCGAGCAGCACGGTGTCCGTGTCGTCGAGGACGAACCAGCCGGCGCGCGAGAGCACGCCGTCGTGCAGGGACACCGGGCCCGACTGGTTGTCCAGCGCGCGGGTCCAGCCGCCGAGGTTGCCTTCTTCGGCGCCCGGCCGGACGACGTCGCCGCGGGTGCGCAGCGAGCCGGCGGAGAACGGGACGCCACGCTTCCAGCGCAGCGTCATCCGCGGGGTCCGGATGACGCGCCAGCCGCCACGGACGAACGTCCGGTACCGCCGGCTGAGCGGGCCGCGCACCGCCACCTGCGTGGGGCGGTCCTCCGTGCCGCCGTACTCCGCGCGGATCAGTGTCGGCGCGAGGACCTGGAAGCGGGCCTGGCCGTCCCGCACCACGCCGGTGGCGGCACCGGCCGGCGCCGCGAGCAGGAGAAAGAAGAGGAGGACGAGCCGCCGCACCCCGCCATGCTCTCAGGTGTCGCGCGGCGGGGCTACGACTCGGGGCCGAAGGTCTCGACTCCGGTGGTGGGGAGGTGCGTTGTCTACCAACGGAAACGCTGTAGTCTCAACGGCACCGTCGGCGGGCGCATCGCGACCACGGCGGCTTGAGAAGCATCGAGGGTTGTCCTGGCAGGTCCCGCCGTCCGCGGGGTCTCGAGACGGAACTCGGCGTACCGATCGATCGCCCGTGTGGCGGTACATGGCTATGTCCGAGGTTGCCCGCATCAACGCAGTCCCATCGCAGCACCCAACGTGCAAGCGCATAAATCAGGCGCCGACGACTTGTCCCCAGGACGGGGCGGATGTGTCTTGTTGGATGCCGGCGCGGAGCAACCACGACCGGGGTCCGGGCGCCTGAGCGCGTCCGGACCACGGCCGTTCGGTCACTCGGGGTCGATGATCTCGACGGCCCCGAAGCCCGGCAGCGGGCCGTCGACGAAGAAGATCTCCATGGTGATGTCCGGCTCGACGTGCGCCTGGCTGAGGAAGGCGACGACCTTGCGGCCGGTCAGTTCCTCGACGAGCTCCCGGTAGCGCTTGGCCATGACCCGCTGGAAGTCCTCGCGCATGGCGATGACGCGCTCGGGCTCGCCGCTGTCCATGATCGTCTGCTCGAGCGGCGTGAAGCCGCTGCCGCGCATGACGCACACGATGATGTCGTCCAGCGCGTAGGTCTTGGCCTTGACGGGGCCCCGGCCGTAGTGCTCGCGGAGGATCCTGACGATCGACGTCGATATCGCTGCCAGCAGCTGTCCGCCGGCCAGGCTTTGTTCCATTGTCCCTCGGTTCGAGTCCGTCGGAGCCGGCGAGGCCCCGTGCGTCCATCTGTCGGCGGGAGGCTAGCGGCGAGGCTGCAGCAGGAACACCTCGGTGGAGGTGTCTCCCTGGAAGCTCGTCCCGCTGATGAAGGTCCGCACCGACCGGCCGGTGACGTGCTCCACGCACCCGACCAGCATCGGTTCCATGAGCCGTTGGAGGGCGTCGCGCTGAATCCGGACGAGGTCGGATTGCCCGGCCTCGATGAGGGTCTGCTCGGCCCGGGTGGCCCCGTCCTCGAGCACGCAGACGACGACGTCGCCGTCGACGAACGCGCGCGAGCGGGTCGCCCCCCGACCGGTGACGTCGGCGACGACCTTCACGATCGCGTTGGCGAGTGCGGCGTTGAGCGCGCCGGCGTCCGTTGCGTCCATGCCGTCCTTCCGTTCTCCGTCTCTGCGTAAGGGCAGGACCGCGCGAAGTCGAGAGAGGGAGAAGGCTCCGCGAAGAAGCTCCGCGCACCAGCCTACTCGCGCGGGGGATCAGCCGACGGCGGCCAGGCTCTTCGCGGTCTCCCACTCGAACCCGTCCGGGTCGGTGAAGCCGCTTTCGTCGGTGCCGATGGCCAGGCCGGCCGGTCCGCTGCCCTCCGGGTCGACGCCGGCGTTCTTGGCCAGCGCTCTGCGGCCGTTGAGTGCGAGCTTGACGCCGCCGGCCGAGGCGTCGAACTCCGCGTACTTGCCGCCGAAGCTGCGCTTGACGGGCAGCCCGCGGTCCTCGTAGAAGCGCTTGCTGGCCTTGACGTCGGCGACGCCGAGCAGGAGGACCAGGTCGTCGAACCCGCGGACGGCCGGGCCGGCGTTCTTCTTCGACGAGGTCGCGACCGTCCAGATCGCGCCGTCGGGCGCCTGCACGGCGCCGCCGTAGCCCCACAGGCTCTTCGCGACCGGCTTGAGCGCCGTCGCGCCGGCGGCGAGCGCCGCCTCGACTGTGGCGGGCGTTCCACGTGCGTGCCGCGGAAGAGCTCGCCACCGTCGGTCTCACCACCGCCACCTTCGGGCTCCTGAACGTGATCGCCGCCCGGGAGGGCGCGAACCAGTCGGAGCTGGGCACCGTCATGAACGTCGACCGGACGACGATGGTGGCCCTCGTCGACACGCTCGAGGAGGCGGGGCTCGCGACGCGCCGTCCTTCGCCGACGGACCGGCGCGCGCGCGTCGTCGCCATCACCGCGAAGGGCACCCGGCTCCTCGGCCGCGCGCGCAGGATGATCGCCGTCACGGAGGATGCGGTCCTGGCGGGCCTCGCGCCGGGGGAGCGCGAGACGCTCGTCGACCTCATGCGCCGGGCGTTGGCCTCGGCTCCTAGTCAGCCGGAGTGGTCCGCCGCGGAGGGTGACTGAGCCGCGAACTGCGCCATGTAGGACCGCAGGCCGGCGGGCAGCTGCTCCGCCTCCAGCGCGTGGGGCATGAGCGTGTGGTCGACGAGCAGGGCGTCGAGGACGAGCCGGGACGTGACGCCGTGCTCCGGGAGCGCGGCCGTGTCCACATGGACCGCGTCCCCGGCGCCCAGCTCGCCCTCCTCGATGATGCGCAGGTAGGCGCCCGGCCGCGAGGCGCGCGCGAAGCGCCGGACGAAGGTCGGGTCGCCCATCCGCAGGCCGAGCTTGAAGCACGGCTCGCGCGGTTGCGCGACCTCCAGCAGGGTCGTCCCGATCCGCCACCGCTCGCCGATCAAGGCGCCGGAGACGTCGAGTCCCTCGATGGTGAGGTTCTCCCCGAACGCGCCGGGGCCGAGCGGTCGCCCGAGCTCGGCCTCCCACTGCCGGATCTCGTCGGCGCCGTAGGCGTAGACGGCCTTGTCGGGCCCGCCGTGCAGCTGCCGGTCGGCCTGGTCGTCGCCGTCGAGGTTGACGCCCCGCACGGCCACCCGGCCGGCCACCGGTGTCTTCCAGATGGCGGTGCTGACGGTCCGCCGTCCCGTCGCGACCTCGCGCGGGCGGCCCACGTTGACGGACGCGACGACGGGCGGCGGCATCGGGAAGGTCTATCGCAGACCCGGGTACCGGAGCGGGTGGAGGGCCCGCTGGTGAGCGTTCGCCCGATGGGCCGCGGGCCAGACCGGCCGCACCGTCGCCGGGGCGGGGGACCACCACCTCCACGCCGGACCCCGCTCGTCGTGCCCCCGGCGGCCGCGCAGTGCGGCTACGAGGCCACCGGCCGGCGCGACTGATCGACGCATCGCGTCGGGTCCCTGCGGTACAAGACGCCCGTGACTGACAACGGCTCGCTGGCGGTCCGGCCCGACTCGGCCACGATGGTCCGCGCCCTGGGCCTGCTCTACATCGGAGGTTCGAGCTTCGCGGTGGTGTGCCTGCTGCTCCCGCACTCGCCGGCCACGGACGTCACGGGGACGTGGATCCTCATCGGCCTCGCCTACGGGATGGCCCCCGTCGTCTTCACGCAGTACCGCCGGCTGCCGCCCTGGGCGGTCAGCGCGATCATGGCCTTCGCCAACTGCCTGGTCACGCTCGTCGCCTACTTCAACCACGAGGCGTCGACGCCCTACGCGTTCTTCTACCTGTGGGTGACGCCCTACGCGGTGCTGTTCTTCTCCGCCCGCCATGCGGCCGTGCACGTCGCCTTCGTCGGCGTCGCGTACGCCGGGGTCCTGCTAGCCCTGAACGACGAGGGGCACGGCGCGCCCGGCGGGGCGGAGGCGGCGCACTGGGTGCACACGATCGGGGCGCTCGTGGTCATCATGCTGCTCGTGCGGGCGCTGGACCGCACGCTGCGGGCCAACCTCGCGCGCATCGACGAGGAGCGCCGGCGCCGGGCGCTCGAGATCAACGACGACGTCGTCCAGCGGCTCGTCCTCGCCCGCCAGTGCTACGCGGCGGGGGAGGGCGAGAACTGCGACGCGCAGGTCGACGCCGCCCTGCGGCACGCCCGCGCGATCATGGCGGAGCTGATCGCCGCGGAGGGCGTCACGCCCGGCAGCCTGCGGCGAGAGACCGCGGCCACCGCGCCCGACTAGTCACAGGGTCCAGACGAAGCGGTACTGCTCGTTGATGACCGCGTCGCCGGTGCGGTGCGGGGCACCCATCACGTTCTCATAGCGGTAGCGCAGCGTCACGGCGTCGGCGCCCGGCGGCAGCTTGAAGACGAGCCAGCCGCGCTCGCAGCCGCTGCGGGTCCCGTCGAAGGCCTCGTCGGCGGCGAACACGCGCTGGGGGTAGCGCGGCCGGAACAGGCGCCCGTCGGCGAGCTCCAGCCGGAAGTCGCCCGGGACCACCTCGATGTCGCCCGCCTGGTTGCAGACGGCCACGTCCGCGCCGAACCGGCGCCTGGTGACGTGCGGGTCGACGCCGATCAGCCGCGCGGAGACGTCGTGGGCCTCCAGCGTGTCGCCCACGGCGCCTGTCCGCTCCACCTTCCCGCAGCCGGCGATGACGAGGCACGCGAGGACGAGGAGGACAGCCGCATCCCTACAGCTTCCACACGAAGTGGTCGTGCTCATCGGTGGGGTGGTTGTACTGGCTGGAGCCGTCCGTGCCGTCGTAGCGGTAGTCGAGTTCCTTGGGCGTCGCCCCCTTCGGGACGTCGTAGCGGATCCAGCCCTGGGCACACCCCTTGCGCGTCCCGTCGAACTCCTGGGAGCCGGTCTTGAAGGCCGGGTGGAGCTTGGTGCCGTCGGACAGGACGAGCTTGAAGTCGTAGACGCCGATGGCCGCGTCCTGCTTGTTGCACACGCCGACGTCGACGCTGTACTGCGCGTGGGCGTCGACCTCGATGAGGCGCGCCGAGACGGTCTTGGCCTGCAGGGTGTCGCCGATGCCTCCCTTGCGGGTGGTCCCGAGACCGGCGATGCCTCCGGCCACCAGGAGGCCGACGATGACGATGCCTGTGATGGGGAGGAGGAGTCGAGACATCATGCGAGGTCAAGGCGGCGGCCGGCCGGTCATTACGGTGAGCGCGATGCACCCCCGCGGCTTCGCCTCCGACAACTACGCCGGCGCCCATCCCGAGGTGCTGGCCGCGATCGGGGAGGCCAACGCCGACCACGCGCCCGCCTACGGGGCCGACCCGTGGACGGAGCGCGCCCACGCGCTCATCCGCGAGCGTCTCGGTGCGCCCGAAGCCGACCCCTACCTCGTCTTCAACGGGACGGGCGCCAACGTCGTCTGCCTGTCGGCGCTGTGCCGGTCGTGGGAGGGCGTCCTCTGCGCCGAGACCGCCCACCTCAACGTGGACGAGGCGAGCGCGCCGGAGATCACCGGCCGGGTGAAGCTGCTGACGGTCCGCACGCCGGACGGCAAGCTCACCCCCGAGCTGTGCGCGGCGAAGATCGCCCGGGTCGGCGACGAGCACGTCACGCAGGCGCGCGTCGTCTCCATCTCCCAGTCCACGGAGCTGGGCACGGTCTACACGCGTGAGGAGATCCGCGCGCTGGCCGACTTCGCGCATGAGCGCGACCTGCTGCTCCATGTCGACGGCGCGCGCATCTTCAACGGCGGCGTCGACACGCTCGACGGCGTCGACGCGCTGTCGTTCGGCTTCACCAAGATCGGCGCGCTGGGTGCGGAGGCCGCCGTGCTGCTGCGTCCCGTCGCGCACGCGAAGTGGGTGCGCAAGCAGCTCATGCAGCTGTCCTCCAAGCACCGCTTCACCGCCGCGCAGGTGATCGCCCTGCTCGAGGACGGGCTCGCCGAGCGCGCCGCCGCCCACGCCAACGCGATGGCCCGCCGGCTCGCCGCCGCGCTGGCGGACGCCCCCGGCGTCACCGTCACCCAGACCCCGCAGGCCAACGCCGTCTTCGCCGTCCTCGACCCGGCCGTCACAGCGGCGCTGCAGGAGGACTGGCGCTTCTACGTCTGGGACGAGCACACGGGCGAGGTGCGCTGGATGTGCTCGTGGGACACGACGGAGGCCGACGTCGATCAGTTCGCGGCCGACGTGCGCTTGCGCGCCGCGTAGTGCAGCTCGGTCGAGCGCTCGGCACGCTGGCCCTTCGGGACCGGCCGGCCCTCCCGGTCGAAGCAGGCCACCAGCTCGAGCCCGGCGGCGGCCAGCTGCCGCTCCTGGCCCTCGCGGTCGATGAAGTACATCACCAGGCGGTGGTCGTGCACAGGATCGTTGATGAGCGCGTAGCCGTCGCCGTGGCGCTCACGTGCGCGTCCGGCGCGGCGGTTGCGCACCCGCTGGGCGAACGTGCGCCCGTGGAAGAGGGCCCGCGCGAAGCCTCGGGGTGAGGAGAGGGCGCCGCGGAAGTAGGCGCCGATGGTCGTGTCCAGGTATGGCTCGTTGTCGAGGTTGTGGCCGGAGAACAGCAGCGCTCCCTCCTCGCGCAGCACCCGCGAGATCTCGGCCAGCGCGCCGCGGCGGCCCTCGTCGTCGAGGACGTCCAGGACGTTGTTGGACGCGACGACGGCACCGAACGACCCGTCGGGGAACCGGCTGAGGTCGCGAAGGTCACCGACCTCCGAGCGCGCCTCCGGCACGTTGGCCTGCGTGGCGGCGACCATGCGCGGCGACACGTCGAGGGCGACCACCTCGCCCAGCAGGCTCACCAGGACGCGCGTGAGGCGGCCGGTGCCCGGCCCGAGCTCCAGCACCGGGCCGTTGAGCGATCCGCGATAGCTGGCCAGCAGCACCGTCTCCGCGGGGGAAGTGGTGCGCACGGAGTAGTCGCGGACGTAGTCGCCCTCCGCCCACGCGGAGGTGTTGAAGTCGCCGTGCTCGTCTGCGGTCAGCGTCTCGGCCATGCGCGCACCCACCACTCTGGGGCTTCACCTCCCCAACTTCAACTATCCGGGCGTCCCGACCTCAGTTCGTGGCCGGCAGCGCCAGCGTGGCGCTGCCGAGGTCCGCGCTGCTGGGCGGCGCGCCGCGCCAGGAGATCGTCACGGGGACGGTCTCGCCCGGCTCGACGACCTCCGTCATCCCGAGGCGCGTGGCCAGGAAGTCCGGCATCGCCTCCTTGGGGGAGACGCCGGGCCCGTAGAGGCCGTGGGTGAAGCCGCGCGCGTAGGTGACCACGCCCGTGATCGTGCGCCCGCGGTCGTCGCGGAGCTCGGCGGTGGCGCCGTCCAGGCGCAGCGCGGCGGACGAGTCGTTGCGGATGTGGCCGGTCAGCACGCGGTCGCCCGGCAGCTCGGCCGGCGTTGCGATTTGCGGGTCCCCGACCCAGTTGACCCCGCCGCGCGCGGACTGGCCCGGCGCGGACACGGTGCTGGAGGTGAAGAGCCGCTTCGTGACGCCGAAGGCGTCGGCGCGGCGGCCGTCGCCCGGGTCCGCCGGGGTGGTGAACCAGGTGCAGCCGGGCGGATCCGTGTTGGTCTGGGGGTTCCAGTTCACGCACGGCAGGTCGGCGGCGAGCTTGGCGGAGTTGCCGACCGGGTTCAGCGAGCCGCCGCTCTTGCAGGTCGGCAGCACGGCGGGGTCGGAGGTCAGCGGCTTGCCGGCGGCGGTGTGGTTGCCCTCCCAGCAGTTGCGCAGGCCCTGCTCGTCCCAGTAGACGTCGACGCCGTTGGCGTCGCTCGTGCCGTCGGGCCGGACCCCGAGGTAGTTGTCCGTGTAGTGGTTGCCGTTGGAGGTGTCGAGCTGCTTCGACGGGTCGTACTCGCCGCGCGCGGCCGCCGGCACCCCGAACTGGCGGATGCCGTTGCGGTGCTGGTCGTAGACGTAGTTGTGGCTGATGATGTTGTCGTTGACGCCGTAGAACATGAAGCCCGTCCCGACGACGACCTGGAAGACGGGGCAGACGACCTTCTTGCGGCGCTTCTCGAAGGGGGTGGCGATGCAGTACTGCTCGTTCGAGTCCTCGAAGAGGTTCACGTTGTTGGAGTGGATCTCGTTGTCGGTCCACTTCGAGCAGTCCTGCGGCATGCCGGGATGTCCGGGGGCGAAGGAGTCGTTGGCGATGCCGGCGGCGTTGTCGTGGAAGTTCACGTCGTGCGTCCACGTGCCGTTGCCGGCGGTGCCCGACGAGCCGAGCGTGTTGCCGTAGGCCTCGACGTTGCGCACCTCGATGCCGTAGTCCTTGCAGTGTCGCTCCGGGCCCTGAGCCCGGGTAGACGCCCGAGTCGCCCGACCCGTAGGCGGTGATGTGGTCGTAGATCCCGTTGTCGGTCGTGAAGGTCAGGATCCCGTAGTGCGACGCCCAGCGGCTGGTGAGCCGGTCGAGGTAGAAGCCGTTGGTCTCGACGACGTCGATGTTGTTGTAGGCGCCCTGCTCCGCGGTGATGTTGCGCAGCTGGAAGCCGTCCGCGCGGTCGGCGCGGATGACGTCGGGCTTCAGGCGGTCGCCCTTGATCAGCGTGTCCAGCGGTCGCTTGCCGAAGCCCTCGATGGTGAGGTTGCAGCGCATGTCGCAGACGCGGTCGTCGTCGAGCGAGTCGCCGATCACGGCGATCAGGTTGCGCGAGTTGGGGCACTCGACCTGGTGCAGGTAGGTCGGGACCCGCCCGTCGACCTGGTGCTGGTCGCCGGAGGACTCCCAGTAGGCGGCACCCTCGCACTTGGGGTCGTTGACCGGGACCGCGCGGGACGGGAGCTCCTTGTAGACGCCGGGCATGACGGCGATGCGGTCGCCGGACTTCGCCTTGTTCACGGCGGCCTGGATGTCCTGGAAGCGACAGCGCTTGAGCAGCTTGAGCCGGCTCTTGCGCCTGGCGCCCTTGAACTGCTTCTTGATCCGCGCCTTGGACCCGGACTTGCAGACGATCAGGTCCGGCCGCGAGGTGTCGCGCTTGGGGACGACCCCCGCGTCGTGATCAGGGAAGAAGGTGGCGCGCTCGGCGTGCCCGGAGGCGAGAGCGGGCAGGAGCAGGAGGAGCATGAGCGCTCCGATGACGACACGACGACGCATTTCGGGAGTTTAGGTGGACCCCCACGTCATCGTGCTGTTCGGCGCCCACGGCGACCTCGCCGCGCGCAAGCTGCTGCCCGGCATCGCCAAGCTCCAGGCGCCGGGCTGCTGCCGGAGGACCCGCGTCATCGGCACCGGCCGCCACGAGCCCGACGACGACTGGACCGATCCGCTCGACGGCGCCGCTCGAGGCGAGCTTCGTCGTCTCCTCCGCCGAGGACGGCGCGGAGCTCGCGCAGGCGGTGCGGGACGCGCGCGACGAGCTGGGCGAGGACGCCCGCGTGCTGCTGTACCTGTCCGTGCCGCCGTCGGCGATGCTGGACATGGTCGGCATGCTCGGCCGGGAGGGGCTGCAGGAGCGGGCCCGCCTGGTCATGGAGAAGCCCTTCGGGCACGACGTGGAGTCGGCGCGCGAGCTCAACGCCGCCATCCACGAGCACTTCGACGAGGCGCAGGTCTTCCGCATCGACCACTTCCTCGGCAAGGAGGCCGCGCAGGACATCCTCGCCCTGCGCTTCGCCAACGGCCTGTTCGAGCCCATCTGGAACGCCGAGCACGTCGCCGCCGTCCTCGTCGACATCCCGGAGGACCTCGGGCTGGAGGGCCGGGGCGCGTTCTACGAGGAGACGGGGGCGCTTCGCGACATGGTCGTCACCCACCTGTGCCAGCTGCTGGGGCTGATCGCGATGGAGCGGCCGGAGCGGCTGGAGCCGGAGCCGCTGCGCGACGCCAAGCTCGCGGCGTTCCAGGCGCTGCAGCCGCTCGACCCGGCGGAGGTCGTCCTCGGGCAGTTCGAGGGCTACCGCGACGAGGACGACGTCGACGCGGACTCGAACCGCGACACCTTCGCCGCGGTGCGCGCGCACATCGACAACGACCGCTGGCGGGGCGTCCCGTTCCTGCTGCGGACGGGCAAGGCGCTGGCGGAGGGCCGGCGCGTCGTCTCCGTCGTCCTGAAGGCCGGCGACGAGGTGCGCTTCGAGCTGACCGACGACCCGAGGCTCGCCGTGCGCATCTGCGTCAAGAAGCCGGGGCCGGAGAACGAGCTCATCCGGGCTGATCTCACCCTGGACGTCGAGCGCGAGACGGACGAGAGCGGACTCGAGGCCTACGAGCGCCTCCTGCACGACGTGATGCTGGGCGACCAGCTGCTGTTCACCCGCGCGGACGAGGTCGAACGGCTGTGGGAGGTCGTCGCACCGGTGCTGGCGGACCCGCCGGAGCCCGCGTCCTACGCCCAGGGCTCGTGGGGGCCGGACGCGGCGGTGGAGCTGGCCGAGCCGGTCGGCTGGCGGCTGCCCGACTAGCGCTTGACGATGCGCAGGACGGCGCCGGCGAGCGACACGACGTAGACGCGCGCGCGGCCGTCCTCCCCGAAGGACACGAGCTCGGGGATGTGGACGTGGGTGTTGTGGGCCTTCGAGCCGGTGGGCCGCAGGCGCGCGGAGAAGATGTCGCCGCGGCAGAAGTCGCCGAACAGGTACCGCCCGTGGGTCGCGGCGATCCTCGGGTCGCGGGAGACGTAGCCCCCGGTGATCGCGCAGAAGTTCGCCCGCTGGTGGGTGTAGGCCAGCACGGGGCGCACGGCGCCGGGCGCCTCACCACGGCCGCGCGCGGTCCCCTCGAACGCGGGCCAGCCGAGGTTGGCGCCCCGGCCGGTGCCACGCGGGAAGTAGTCGATCTCCTCCTGCTGGCCGCCGCCGACGTCGGCGATGACCATGTCGCCCGTCCCGCGGTCGAAGGAGAAGCGCCACGGGTTGCGCAGCCCGGACTGGTAGACCTCTGGCGCGGCCCCGCTCAGCGGGTCGACCCGCAGGATCTTCCCGAACGGCGAGTCCGGGTCCTGCGCGACCCCGAAGGCGTCGAAGTCGCTCTCGCTCCCGCCGCCGTCGCCGTTGGCGATGTAGAGCATGCCGTCGGGACCGAACTGCAACTGCCCGCCGTTGTGGTTGTAGTCGGGATCGTCCTCGACGAGGACGGTGCGCTCCGTTCCCGCGTCGGCCCGGGTCGGGGAGACCGCGCGGTACTCGAGGACGCGCTGGTCGTGGGCCGCGTCCGTCACGAAGACGTAGAACCGGTGCGACGTGGCGTAGTCCGGCGCGAAGGCCATCGAGAGCAGTCCCTGCTCGCCCTCGAAGAGCGTGCGGTCACGGATGTCGAGGAACGGCCGGGCGAGGACGCGGCCGTCCTGGACGACGCGGATGCGCCCGGGCTGCTCGACCACGAACACGCGATGACGGTCCCCGCGCGGCGCGGTCACGTAGATGGGGGTGTCGAAGCGGCCGACCTCGTGGAGGCGGAACCCCGGGGCCGCGTCGGCGGTGGCCGCGCCGGCCACGAGTGGAAAAGCAACCGCCAGCAGCCTGACCGCGGTGGTCCGTGCGCGCCACGCTCGGCGTAGTCCAAGGGCTGTGCGGATCGCGTTCATCGCCCACCATGTTGCACCCATCAGGCCCCCGTTCGTCGGCGGGGTCGAATCGCTGACGTACTACCTGGCGCGTTGGCTCGCCCGCCGGGGCCACGAAGTGACCATGCACGCCCCGCCCGAGACGCGCGTCGACGGCGTCGAGGTGCGGCCGCTCGAGCTGGCGGCGCCGCTCGACGACGTGGCCCGCGCCGACGTCTCCATGCCGCCCGGCCGCTTCATGGACGCCCACCACGCCTATCAGCAGCGCATGCTCGAGCTCGCCTCCTGCTGCGACGCCGACGTCGTGCACAGCCATTCCCTGCACTACCTGCCGGTCGCCATGCGCTCGCTGATCGCGGCGCCGATGGTGCTCACGCTGCACACGCCGCCGACGCCGTGGCTGCAGTCGGCCCTGCTGACCACGGCGCGCCTGCCGTGGCTGACCGCGGTCTCGGAGGCGACCCGGTCGGCGTGGGCGCCGGGCGTCCGCATCGACCAGGTCATCGCCAACGGCATCGACCTCGACGCCTTCGCGGTCGGTCCAGGCGGGCCGGACGCCGCCTGGGCCGGGCGCATCGTCGCCGAGAAGGCGCCGCACCTGGCCATCGAGGCCGCGCGGGCGGCCGGGCTCCGGCTGCGGCTGGCCGGGCCGATCATCGACCGCGTCTACTGGGCGGCCGAGGTGCGGCCCCGGCTGGGGGACGGCATCGAGTACGTCGGTCATCTCGACCACGGGGACCTGGCGAGCCTCATCGGCCACAGCGGCGTCCTGCTGATGACCCCGGTGTGGGAGGAGCCGTTCGGGCTCGTCGCCGCGGAGGCGATGGCCAGCGGCACGCCCGTGGCGGCGTTCGACCGCGGCGGCGTCGGCAAGGTCGTCGGCCCGGCGGCCGGGTGCCTGGCGCCGCGCGACGACGTCCGCGCGCTCGCGGCCGCGGCGCAGCGAGCGATGGCGCTGGACCGCGCCGGCGTCCGCGGCCACGCGCGGGCCCACCTGGGCATCGACGCCATGGGGGAGGCCTACGAGGCGTTCTACGCCCGGATCGCCGACTCCGCCGTCCTCGCGGCGTGACCGTCGGCTGGTACGTCCACCACCACGGGCGCGGGCACCTGCACCGCTTCCTCGCCGTGCGCCCGCACCTGCCCGGCGTCGTCGGCCTCTCCAGCCTCCCGCGCCCCGCGGGCGTGCCGGCCGACGCGTGGGTGGAGCTCCCGCTCGACCTGCCGGAAGGGGAGGACCCGACCGCGAACGGCACGCTGCACTGGGTCCCGGTCGGCGTCGACGGCCTGCGCGAGCGGATGGCGGCCATCTCCGCGTGGCTGGCGGCGGCGCGGCCGGGCCTGTTCGTCGTCGACGTCTCCGTCGAGGTGAGCCTGCTCGCGCGACTGCACGGTGTGCCCACCGCCATCGTGCTCCAGCGCGGGGTCCGCGACGATGCGCCTCACCGCCTCGCCTTCGCCCAGGCCCGGGCGCTGATCGCGCCGTGGACGGCTGTGTCGCACCTCCCCGAGGACGGGCCCGACCATCCGCGCCTGATCCACGTCGGCGCCGTCTCGCGCTTCGACGGCCGGCCGGCGTCGGCCCCGGGCGACCGCCCGTTGCTGCTGACGGGCGCCGGCGGCATGGACCACGCCCTGGCCGTCACCGGCGCGATGGTGGCCGACGGCGAGGCCGACCCGTGGCCGCTCCTGCAGGACGCCTCCGTCGTGGTCGGCACGGCCGGCCAGAACGTGGTGTCGGAGGTCGCCGCCGCGCGCCGCCCGTTCGTCTGCCTGCCCCAATCGCGCCCGTTCGCCGAGCAGGAGCGCCAGGCCGAGGCGCTGCGCCGGCTCGACCTCGCCGAGGTCCTCGACGCGCCGCCGGCCGACTGGGGCCCGGTCCTCCGCCGCGCCCGCGAGCGCGACCCCGCCGGCTGGTCGCGCTGGCACGACGGGCGCGGCGCCCAGCGCCTCGCCGCCGCGGTGCGGGACCTGTGCGCGTAGGCGTCGCCACCCTCCAGCGCGGCCGCCACGCCCACCTCGCCAACCAGGCCGCCGGCGTCGCCGCCCAGGACCATCCCGTCGACCGCTACGTCGTCGTCTCCATGGACGCCGAGCCACCGTCGGTCCCCGGCGCCGAGGTCGTGCACCGGCCCGCCACCGGGACGCTGCCCCTCGCCGCGGCCCGCAACCGCGCCATCGCCGGCCTCGCCGACTGCGACCTCGCCGTTCTCCTCGACGTCGACTGCGTCCCCGCTCCCGACCTCGTCCGCGCCTACGCCGCCGCCGATCCCACCGCCCTCCTCGCCGGCCCGGTCCAGTACTGCGACTCAGGGGACAGTCCCCTGATTCGCACCGCTGCGAATGAGGGGACTGTCCCCCCATTCGCACGCGTGGACAAGCGCGGGGTGCCGGAGGTGGCGCCGCGACCCGAGCTGTTCTGGTCGCTGTCGTTCGCGGTCGCGCCCGCGGTGCACGCGCGGATCGGGGGCTTCGACGAGGGCTACACGGGCTACGGGGCCGAGGACACCGACTACGGCTTCGCGGCGGCCGCGGCGGGGGTGCCGCTGCGCTGGGCGGACCGGGTGGGCGTTCCACCAGTTCCATCCGGTCTCGTCACCGCCGGTCGAGCACCTCGACGAGATCATCCCCAACGCCCGGCGGTTCCGGGCGAAGTGGGGACGGTGGCCGATGGAGGGGTGGCTGCGGGCCTTCGCGGACGCGGGGCTCGTCTACTGGGACGAGGACGACTTGCGCCGCATCGACCACATCTGAGCGGCGCGCTCGGCCTCCAGCGCGGCCGGCCACGGCAGCGCGGGCGGGCCGTTGACGAGGCGCAGGGAGCGGGCCGTGCGCCGGGCGAGCTCGGGATCGGCGGCGGGGACGCGCGCCAGCTCGAGCGCCGTGTCGAGCACCGCGTCCGCATCCACCGCCCGCCAGGCGAGGCCGAGCTCCACCGCGCGGGTGCCGTCGATGCGCTCGCCGAACAGCGCCAGCGCCGCGGCCGCCTCGCGCGCGCCGGTGCGGCCGAGGAGCGCGGTGTGCCCGCCGCCCGGGTGCAGGCCGATCGGGAGGAAGCCGGAGGTGAGGACGACGTCGCGCGCGACCACCCGCAGGTCCGTCGCCAGCGCGAGGTTCAAGCCGGCGCCCACAGCGTGGCCGGCGACGGCGGCGATGGTCGGCGGCTCGAGCTCGCCGACGCGGGTGAAGGCCCGGTAGATCGCGGTGAGGCCCGCGAAGTTGTCCGGCGCCGCGGGATCCTCGCCGGCCGCCGCCAGCGTCGCCCGGTCGCCGCCCGCGCAGAAGGTCTTCCCCTCCGCGGCGATCACGACGGCGCCGACGGTGGGGTCCGCGTCCATCTCCTCGCAGGCCCGGGTGAGCTCCGCGGCCATCGCGACGGTGAGCGCGTTGCGCCGGTCCGGCGCTGCCAGGGTGATGACGGCGACGCCCCCGTCCCGCTCGACTCGGATCTCGGACATGGCCGCGCAGGCTACGCCGCCGGAACTCGTAGCGTTCCCGCGGGTTGTGAACGTCCAGATGGTCCGTCGTGTGCTCCTGGCGGCCGTCGTCATCGCGCTGCCGGCGGGCGATGCGATGGCGGCGCCGCCCAATGACTCCCCCGCCGGGGCGGGGGTCTTCGCCCCCTACGCGGCGCCGAACGGCGTGCCCACGCAGCAGGAGGCGCTGGCCGACCTGGCCACGGCGACCGCCGACCCGTCCGTGCCGCGGTGCCTCGGCGCGGACTCCTTCGCGCGGACCGTCTGGTACCGGGTGCCCGAGACGCTGACGGCGCGCCTGGTGACCATCGAGGCCAGCGGCCGCACGACGGACCCGATCGACCTCGCCGCCTTCGTGCAGCCCGCGGCCGCGCCATACTCGGTGGGCGGGACGAACCTCCGGGAGCCCAACGCCTGCGACGGCGTCGGCGCGGGCGCGGGCGCGGACGCCGCCGACCGCTCGTCCGCGGTCTCGATGCTCGTGCCGCCCGGCTACCCAGTGCTGGTCCAGGTCGGCCGCCGCGGCCCGGTCGGGCGCCGCCGTCGACGAGCCCGCGGTGGTGGCGCTGGAGGCCACGGACGTCACGCTGGCCCGGCAACCCCGCGGGGACGTCGCGACCGCCGCCCCGCGCCTCGGCCAGGGGACGAGCACGGTCAACCTCGCCGGCGCCACCCTGACCGGCGAGGACCCCGCCGAACCCGTGTGCCCGAGCCTGGGGACCGTCTGGCGCAAGGTCGTCCCCGGCAGCGACGGCCCGCGACTGATCAGCGTGTCCGGCAACGACGCCGCGACGCTGACCGTCTTCACCGGGAAGAAGCCCACCGGCGACAGCGCGCTGGACTGCGTGGTGCGCCGCGGCGCCGGCTCGTTGCAGATGGTCGTGCCCGCCAAGCGCAACAAGCCGTTGTGGGTGCGCATCGGCGTCGACTCCTTCGTGGGGGACGAGGAGGTCGCCGCCTCCGTGAAGAACGGCGCCACGACGACGGTCATCAACGGTGGGTCGGGCGGCTTCGATCCGACGCCCGGCGGCCCGGCGGGCGGACTTCCCGCCGCCTGTGACGCGGCCGACGCCACGCAGGCGCGCCTCAGCGGGCCTGCGCTCAAGGGCCGCGCCGGGGACTACAACCGCTTCGTCCGCATCCCGCTGCGCATCCGCGTGACCGGATCCGCGTTGTGCGACGCCACCGTGCGCCTGCTCGGCCCGGGCGGCCACATCTACGCGCAGGGCCGCTATCCCGCGCTGCGCCGCGGCGGCGTCCGCACGGTCACCGTCCCCCGCTACCGCACCTTCGTCCCCGGCCGCTACCGCCTGGAGGCGACCGGCCTCGACGCGCGCGAGCGCCGCGCCCGGGCCACCGCGAAGCTCACAGGCCGTCTCGTGAAGGGAAAGAAGTGATGCGCAAGTCGACCCGCCGCGAGCTGATCGTCGCCACCGGCGCGAGCGCCATGGCCGCGTCCGTCCCGCCCGCCTGGGGCCGGCTGACCTCCAAGCGCGCCGGCCTCGGCCCGGGCACGTTCGCCGACGGCGTCGCCTCCGGGGAGCCGAGCAGCACCGCCGTCACGTTCTGGTCGCGGCTGCGCACGGACCACCCGCGCTCGGGGGCGCGCCTCGTCGTCGCCACGGATGCGGGCTTCAACGACGTCGTCGCCCGTGCCGTCGTCCCGACGGGCCGCGGCGTCAACCACACGCTCAAGACGCGCATCGGCGGCCTCAAGCCCCACACGGAGTACTTCTACCTGTGGCAGTCCTCCAACGGCGCCTCGGAGGTCGGCCAGACCCGGACCGCCCCGCCAACGGGCTCGCAGACGCCGGTCCGGATGGCCTACTCGAGCTGCCAGCACTACGGCTACGGCTACTTCAGCGCGCATCAGCACGCCGCCGCGGAGGACCTCGACCTCTACGTCTTCCTCGGCGACTACGTCTACGAGAAGGGCAACTCGGTGCCGGGCGCCGTGCGCACCGACCGCATCGACGCCGTCGACCTCGACTCCTACCGGCGCAAGTACCTGCAGTACCGCAAGGACCCGGGCCTGCGCGAGCTGCACCGCCGGCACCCCATGGTCCACATCTGGGACGACCACGAGGTCTTCAACAACTACTCCCAGAACAACCCACCGCCGTCGGTCTCGCAGCGCGCGGCCGGCTACCGCGCGGCGTTCGAGTGGCTGCCGCGGATGGCGTACCCGAAGGAGCGCTACCGGCTCTACAAGAAGCTCGGCTTCGGCGGCTTCGTCGACCTCTTCATGCTCGACACCCGCCAGTACCGGACGGGCTTCGGCGACGGCCTGCCGAAGCACATCATCGACGAGACGCAGTACCAATGGCTGATCAAGGGCCTCAAGGCCTCGACCGCCCGCTGGAAGGTCATCGCCCAGCAGGTGGCGGTCACAGCGGACCCGTTCGGGACGGGCGAGGCGTTCGACCAGTGGGACGGCTTCCCGGAGGACCGCGCCCGCCTGCTCGGCGCGATCGAGGCCGCCGGCCTGCGCGACGTCGTCTTCATCACGGGCGACGCCCACGTCTTCATGTGCTCCCTGCTGGGGACGGACTTCGCCGCCGTCGGGTCCGACCCCAACCGCGTCCCCGCCGCCGTCGAGTACATCGGCGGCAGCGTCACCTCCCCGGGCCTGATCCGCGCGGAGGCCGAGGCGCGCACGGACGCGCCGTGGATCCAGGAGTACAACGGCGCCGACAAGGGCTACGCGATCCTCGGCGCCGACGGCACCCAGCTGGTGACGGAGTACCGCTCCAGCGACCTGTCGAGCTCCGCGGGCGCCACCAAGGGCCTCGATCGCTTCGTCCAGCCGGCGGGCACCAACCGGGTCAGCCGCGAGGTCCTCGCGCCGGCGAAGACGGTCAGACGGTCTCTATGAGATCCGCGATCGAGTCGACGATCCGCGACGCCCGGTAGGGGAAGCGCTCCGTCTCCTCGCGTTGCGTCACGCCGGTGAGCACGAGCGTGGTGTGCAGCCCGGCCTCCAGGCCGGAGACGACGTCCGTGTCCATCCGGTCGCCGACCATCGCCGTCGTCTCCGAGTGGGCGTCGAGCTGGTTGAGCGCCGAGCGCATCATCAGCGGGTTGGGCTTGCCGACGTAGTAGGGCTCCTGCCCGGTGGCGCGGGTGATCAGCGCGGCCACGGAGCCCGTCGCCGGCAGCGGGCCGTCGGGGGACGGGCCGGTCGGGTCCGGGTTGGTGGCGATGAAGCGCGCGCCGCCGGCGATCAGGCGGATGGCGAGGGTGATGCGCTCGAAGGAGTAGGTGCGCGTCTCGCCGAGGACGACGTAGTCGGGCTCGCGCTCCGTGAGCGTGTAGCCCGCGTCGTGCAGCGCGGTGGTCAGGCCCGCCTCGCCGATGACGAAGGCGCTGCCGTCCGGGCGCTGGTCGTCCAGGAAGCGCGCGGTGGCCAGCGCGCTCGTCCAGATGGCGTCCTCGGGGACGTCGAGGCCGCTCGCGTGCAGCCGCGCGGCGAGGTCGCGCTGCGTGTAGATGGAGTTGTTGGTGAGGACGAGGAACGGCGTCCCCGTCTCCTTCAGGCGGGCGAGGAACTCGGCGGCGCCCGGGATCGCGCGCTGCTCGTGGACGAGCACGCCGTCCATGTCCATCAACCAGGTCTCGATGCGGCGGTCGGTCACCGCCAGGACGCTACGCCTCGTCGCCGAGGAGCGCCAGTTCCTCCTCGTCCGCGCTGGGCACCCAGCGCGACGTGCAGGGGATGCGCTCGCGGTCGCAGCGGTCCGCGTAGCGCTGCGCGATCTCGGTGACCTCCGTCAGCAGGTCGTCCTGCAGGGTGACGGGGTCCAGGCCGAGGCCGATGAGGTTGTCGTTGGCGACCAGCAGCTCGTTGTGGCTGGCCTCCTTGCGCGGGTTCTCGACGAGGTCGACCTCCGAGCCGGTCGATGCGGGCGATCATCCCGGCGAGGTCGATGACCCGGTGGACCTCCGTCATCTGGTTGTAGATGCGGACCCGCTCGCCGCGCTCGGGCGCGTTCTCGACGCGAGCTGGATGCACTTCACCGTGTCGCGGATGTGGATGAAGGCGCGCGTCTGGCCGCCCGTGCCGTGGACGGTGAGCGGGTAGCCGATCGCCGCCTGCATGAGGAAGCGGTTCAGGACCGTGCCGTAGTCGCCGTCGTAGTCGAAGCGGTTGATCGAGCCGCTCGTCGAGCGAGGTCTCCGGCGTCTGCGTGCCCCAGACGATGCCCTGGTGGAGGTCGGTGATCCGCAGCTCGTCGTTCTTGGCGTAGAACGCGAACATCAGCTGGTCGAGCGTCTTGGTGAGGTGGTAGACCGAGCCGGGGTTGACCGGGTAGAGGATCTCCTGCTCGACCTCGCCGCCGTCCGCGGCGTCCATGCGGACCGTCTGGTAGCCCTCGGGCAGCTGCGTGCCGGCGGTGCCGTAGCCGTAGACGCCCATCGTGCCGAGGTGGACGACGTGCGTGTCGACCTGCGCGTCGACGATCGCGGCCAGCAGGTTGTGCGTCGCGTTCGTGTTGTTGTCGACCGTGTAGCGCTTGTGCCACGGCGACTTCATGGAGTACGGCGCGGCGCGCTGCTCGGCGAAGTGGACGACCGCGTCGGGGCGGTCCGTGCGGATCAGCTCGACGAGCCGGTCGTACTCGCGGGCGACGTCGATGCGCTGGAAGCCGATCTCGCGGCCGGTGACCTCCGTCCACGCCTCGAGACGCGTCTCGAGCGGCTGGATCGGCGTCAGCGACTGGGCCTGCAGCTCCTCGTCGGCCTGACGGCGCGCGAAGTTGTCGACGATGGTGACGTCGTGACCGCAGGCCGAGAGATGCAGCGCCGTCGGCCACCCACAGAAGCCGTCGCCGCCCAGAATGAGGATCTGCACGGCGAGGAATCTACCCGTTCGCGGCTTTGTGACGCCTGAGAGAAACCGCCGACGCGACGAGCACGAGCAGCTCGGCCGCGATGGTCACGAGGCGCAGCACGACGGCGCCCGCCGCCGGCTCGCCGTGGGCGAACGCCCCGGACAGCAGACCCACGTAGACGACCTCGCGCACCCCGAGGCCGCTGGGGGCCACGACGACGACCAGTCCGGCGGCCCAGGCGACGCCCGCCGCGCCGGCGACGAGCGAGGAGGTCGTGGCCGCCCGACACCGCCGCCTGGGCGAGCATCGCCGCCCCCGCGTAGCCCGCGAAGCCGAGCAGGTAGGTCGGCACGGTGGCGGTCGCCCGGGCGGGCAGGAGGTTCACGCGCGCGAGCAGGGCGGGGGCGAGCGGGGCCAGCACGAGCGGCAGCCAGATCAGGCCGCCCGGCCAGCGCGAGGCCGAGGCCGCCGACCGCGAGCCCGGCGACCAGCGCGCCGACGTTCTCGGCGGCGACGGTCCGCAGGCGGTCGGCGGGCGGTGCCGTCGGCGACCGCGAGGCGCGAGGCCGGCGCCCAGATGCCGCCCGGCAGGTAGCGCAGCGGCTGCGTCCGGAACCAGGTGGCGGCGTCGGCGGCGTCCAGCGGCCGCTCATCAGCAGCGCCCAGCCGCGGCCGAGCAGGACCCACCAGCCGCAGGCCAGCAGCGACGGCGGGGACGAGCAGCGGCCAGTCGAGTCTCGCGGCGGCGCGTCGCGGATCGCCTTGACCGCGACGACGACGACGATCGCCAGCGCGGCGACGAAGCCGACCGCCCGGGCGGCCCCGATCAGGCGCGCCGCGAGCTCAGGCCGCTGCGGCGCTGCGCTCGCGCCACCACGTCCGCACGATCACGCGGGCGTAGCGCGCGCCGTAGAGGACGTTGTGGCCCTTCTTGCTCTCGCCGGCGAAGCGCTTGCGCATGACGATCGGCCGCTCCGTGACGCGGTAGCCGGCGAAGATCGCGCCGATCAGCAGCTCGGAGGTCTGGTACTGGACCTGGGTCTGGCGGACGGTGGCGGTGACCTCGGCGCGCAGGGCCCGGAAGCCGCTGCTGGTGTCGGTCACCTGCACGCCGGTGAGCAGCCGGACGAGCCGGGCGAAGACGTGGACGCCGGCCTGGCGGAACTGGTCGTCGGTCTCCGTGGCGCCGAGCACGCGGCTGCCGATCACGAAGTCGGCCTCGCCGTCGACGAGCGGCTGCAGCACGCCCGTCGATCTCGGCCGGGTTCCACTGGCCGTCGGCGTCGAGCGTGACGATGAACTCCGCGCCGAGCTCCTCGCGGGCGATCCGGTAGCCCTCGCGCAGCGCGACGCCGTGGCCCTCGGTTGGACGCGAACGAGTGCACGTGGGCGGCGGCGCGGCGTTCCGGGCGATCTCGGCCGTCCGGTCGGTCGAGCCGTCGTCGACCACGATCGTCTGCACCGGCAGGCCGCAGGCGGTCTCCGGGATCTCCGCGAGCACGTCGCCGAGCGAGCCCTCCTCGTTGAGGGCGGCGATGACGACGGCGACGAGGCGGCACGCGCTCATCGTAGGTTCACCCCGCGTGCGTCGCGCGCTCGCTCATCTCGCCTCCTCGTCGGCGGCAGCGTCGCTGCTCGCTCTTCGACCAGACGACCTACGACCCGACCGCCTGGCTGATCTGGGGCCGGCAGATCGCGCACGGGACGCTCGAGACGGTCGCCGGGCCCGTCGTGGAAGCCGCTGCCCGTCGCTCTTCACCACGCCGTTCAGCCTGTTCGGCGACACGGCCGCGATGAGCTGTGGCTGGTCGTCGCCCGGGTCGGCGGGCTGCTGAGCTTCGTGCTCGCCTACCGGGTGGCGGCGCGCCTCGGCGGCCGCGGCGGCCGGCGTCGTCGCGGTGCTCGCGCTGGCCTCTCGCCGCGGAGTACGACTTCAACTGGATCCGCGGCAACTCGGAGGGGCTGCTCGTCTGCTTCGCGCTGCTGGCCGCCGACCGCCACCTCGACGGGCGCCACGGGCAGGCGTTCGCCGCCGGCGTGCGCCGCCGCGCTGCGTGCGCCCGGAGGTCTGGCCGCTGCTGGCGCTGTACGGCCTGTGGCTGCTCCACCGGCGCCGCGACGTCCCGCACCGCCGCTGCTCGTGGCGGGCGCGGGCGGCGTCGTGCTCGCGGCCTGGTTCGTGCCCGAGTACATCGGCTCGGGGGACTTCTTCCGCGGCGCGACGCGCGCCCAGGAGGTGGTGCCCGGCTCCCCCGGCGCGTCCGACCACCCGTTCCTGGCCACCTTCAGCAACTCCGCCCAGGCGCTCAGCTACGGCGTCTACGCCGGCGCGGTCCTCGCGTGTGCCGCTCGGCGCGACCGCGCGGGTGCTCGCCGTCGCGCTCGCCTCCGCCATCCTGATGCTGACGGTGGCGCTGCTGGCCTCCGGCGGCTTCACCGGCGGCCTGCGCTACGTCGCGCTGCCGATGGCGCTGCTGTGCGTGCTGAGCGGGATCGGCTGGGCGTGGCTGGCGCGCCGGGTCCCGGCGCCGGTGATCGCCGTCGCCGCGCTCGCCGCGCTGCCCGGCCTCGTCTCCCCGGTCGACCGGTCGGGCGACAACCTGGCGCGCATCGCCGACGACCGACCGCTTCTACGGCGCGCTGCCCGGCTTCATCGAGCGCCTCGGCGGCCGCGACGCGGTGACGGCGCTGCGGCACGGTCTACACGGGCGCCGTTCTACACGCAGGCGCTCGCCTACCGCCTGCACACGCGCCAGCAGCAGATCGGGCTGCGGCCCGCTGTGCCCGGCTCGGTGCTCGACAGCGCGCGGTCGCTGCTCGGGGCAGGAAACCGGGACTACGCGTTGAAGGAGCGCGGCACCGAATGGATGCTGCGCTCGACCTGTTAGGAGGGTCATGAGAGTCCTCGTCACTTGCCGGCGCGCTGTTCGCGCTGCTGCCGGCCACCGCCTTGCCGCCGACCCGCCGACCGCCGCCACCGGCGGGGCCACGGCGATCGAGCAGACCACCGCCACCATCCGCGGGAAGGTGAACCCGCAAGGGCAACACGGGCGTCGTCGCCTTCTTCCAGTACGGCGGCAACAAGCTCTACGGCTCCACCACGCCCGACGATCCGCTGCCCGCCGCGCAGCAAGGCGCCAGAGCGTCAGCGCCGCGCCTGTACCGGCCTGTCGCCGTTCACGACCTACCACTACCGCGTCGTCGCCCGCCGCGGCAACACGTTCGTCTTCGGCAAGGACCGGACGTTCAAGACCGACAAGCAGCCGCTCGGGCCTGACGCTGGCCGCGTCGCCCGACCGCGTCAGCTCCGGTGGCTCGACCACGCTCACCGGCACCCTCTCGGGCACCGACAACGCCGGCAAGCAGGTGCTGCTGCAGTCCGCTCGCCTACGGCACGCACCGAGTTCACCGACACGGGCAACCCGCAGGTCGTCGACGCGTCGGGCAACTTCGCGTTCCCGATCCTCGACGTCTTCGTCAACACCGCCTACCGCGTGGTGCTGCCCGAGAAGCCGGAGATCGTCAGCCCGATCGTGTTCGTCACCGTGCCGATCAAGGTCCGCTGAAGGTGACCAAGAAGGTCCGCCGCGGCCACCGCGCGACGTTCCGCGGCACGCGTCGCGCCCGCAGCCCCAACAACGCCGGCGCCACGGTGGAGATCCAGAAGCGCTTCCACGGCGACGCTACGTGACCATCGGCAAGACGAAGGTGAGCAGGACGGCGTGCACTTCAAGCGCCGCCTGAAGCTCTACCGCAGCGGCACCTTCCGCGCGCTCGTCACCCCGAGCCAGCGAGTACGTCCCCAACAGTCCGGCACGCCAGGTCAAGGTGCGCCGCCGCTAGGCAGATCCTGAGGTAGTGTCGCGCCCGTGGCCTACTTGGTGACGGGCGCGACCGGCTTCATCGGCCGCTTCTTGGTGAAGCGGCTGCTCGAGGACCGGACGGGTGACATCCACATCCTCGTCCGCGAGGGGTCGGAGGCCAAGGCCAAGCGCCTGGGCCGCTCCAAGCGCCTCAAGGTCGTGCGCGGCGACCTCGGCGAGCCCGGGTCTGGGCATCGACCCGAAGTGGATCGAGGAGCACAAGGGCCAGATCGACCACATGTTCCACCTGGCGGCGATCTACGACATGACCGCCGACGAGGAGCGCAACGAGACGCTCAACAACGGCGGCACCCGGCACGCGGTCGAGGTCGCCAACGCGCTGCAGGTCGGCCACCTCCACCACACCTCGTCCGTCGCGGCGGCCGGGCCTCTACCAGGGCACGTTCACCGAGGACATGTTCGACGAGGGCCAGGACCTCGACCACCCCTACCACCGCACGAAGTTCGAGTCCGAGCGCATCGCCCGCGAGGAGTCCGAGGTGCCGTGGCGCGTCTACCGCCCGGCGATGGTGCTCGGGCACTCCGTGACGGGCGAGATGGACAAGGTCGACGGGCCGTACTACCTCTTCAAGGCGATCAAGCTGAGCGCGAAGCTGCCCGCAGCTGCTGCCGCTGCTCGGCCCGCGGCTGGGCTACACGAACGTCGTCCCGGTCGACTTCGTCGCCGACGCGATGGCCCACATCGCCCACGAGCCGGGCCTCGACGGCCGCGCCTTCCACCTCGTCAGCCCGGAGCCGCAGCGACGATCGACGTCCTCAACATCTTCGCGCAAGATCGCCGGCGGGCCGCGCTCGCCGCCCGTCCTGCCCGAAGGCGGCGCTGACGCCGCGCGCAAGCTGCCCGGGCGCCAACCGCCTGCTCGGCGACCTCGGCATCCCGCCGGACGCGCTCGACTACGCGGACTTCACCGCGCGCTTCGACACGACGCAGACGCGCAAGGCGCTCGAGGGGTCGGGCATCTCCGTGCCGCGCTCGAGAGCTACGCGCCGGCGCTGTGGCGCTACTGGGAGGAGCACCTCGAGGACTGAGCCCGGCGCCGGCGCCGGGTCGTGGCGGTAGGTTCATGCTCGATGGCGCTCGGGTGGTCATGCTCGCCTGCACCGTCGGGCGTGGCCGGCCTGGCGCGGCTGGGCCGCGCGCGCGGGTGGCCTGGGGCGTCCTCGCGTCGGCGGTCCTGATCGCCGAGCACCTGATCCCGCTGGCGCTCGGCGTCCTCTCGCCGCGGCACGGTGCTCGCCACCACCGCCTGCTGCTCTCCCGCCTGTCGCCGGCGACGGCCAGGACCTCCTCCCGGGGTGGGCGCGGTGGCGGGCGGCCTGGCTGATCCCGGTCCTGCCGGCGGCGGGGGTGGTCGCCTACCTGGGCGACCACGCCGGGGAGCCGTCGTTCTCGATCGACACGCTGAGCTTCCAGCTGCCGCAGGTCGCGCGGTGGATCCAGACGGGGTCGCTGTGGCAGCTCGACCAGTTCTTCCCCGACTACTCCAACGCGACCTATCCGAGCCACGGCAACGTGCTGCTGCTCGCGGTCACGCTGCCGTTCCACTCGACGTTCCTCGCCCGGCTGGTCGCGGTGCCCTTCGCGGTCGGGACCTGCGTGCGCGGTCTACGCGACGGCGCGCGAGCTCGGGGCCGGCCAGGCTGTGGGCGCTGCTCGCCGGCCGTCCGTGCTCGCCGCCGACGCCCGTGTTCGCCCGCACGGCGCTGGTCGGCGCGAACACCGACCCGGAGTTCCTGTTCTTCGTCGTCGGCGGCGGTGCTGATCCTGCGTCCGCGGCGCGAGGAGGAGCGCTGGATCGCCGCGGTGGCCGTGGGGCTCGCGCTGGGGACGAAGTGGTACGCGCTGACCGTGCTGCCGCCGCTCGGCGCTGATCTGGCTCGTCGCCGCGCCGGCCGCGGCCGCGCGGCGTGCGCCCGCATGGCCGCGATCGCCGGCGGCGTCGGCGGCATCTGGATGCTGCGCAACTGGATCCTGGCCGGCAACCCGCTGTTCCCGCAGCCGCTCGGCCTCAACGCGCCGCGGGACATCTACCGCGAGACGGCCGGCTCGTCCCTCGCTCGACTACGCGACGGACTGGACGTCTGGCGCGACGTACCTGCTCCCGCAGTTCAGCGACCTCTTCGCCGGCCCGGGGCTGCTGCTCGCCGTCGCCCCGCTGCTCGCGCTGCGCCATCGCGGCGCGTCCGCGGGCGCTCGCCGTCGCTGCCGCTCGCGGCCATGCTCGCCTACGCCGTCACGCCCTATTCGGCGCTCGGGCCCGCCCGGGCACGCCCGTGGCGGCGGCGTCCTCGATGCGCTACGCGCTGCCCGGCCTCGCCCTCGGGCGCGATGGTCCTCGCCACGGCGCCGCGGCTGGTCCGGCCCGGTCGCCGGGCTCGCGCTCGCTCCAGGGCGGTCGCGCGCCACCTACGAGCCGGCCCTGCCCACCGCGGAGGTCCTGCTCGCCGCGCTGGCCATCTGGCGGTGTCCGGTCGGCGATCCGCCGCGCCGCGCCTGGCCGCGGCCGGCCGTTGCGGCGGCCGCGGTGGCCGGCGTCGTCGCGATCCGCGCACCCCCGGCGCTACGGCGCCGGCGACCCGGCGCTGGCCTGGCTCGAGGCCAACGCGCCGTCCGGGCACCGCATCGCCCTCGCCGGCGACTGGAGCGTGCCCGGCATCCCGCCGACGCTGCCCGCCTTCGGCCCGCGCCTGGGCAACGAGGTCGCCTACGTCGGGCCGTTCCGCGACCACATGCTCCGCCACGAGCGCGACCCGCGGCGCTTCCGGGCCGCGCCTGCGCGGCTACGACCTCGTGGTCGTCGGCCGCGGCTTCGCGCCGACGGCGGCGCCCGCGCCCGAGGAGGCCTGGGCGCGGGCGGCCGGCTTCGAGCCGGTGGTGGCCTCCGACCGCCTGGCGGTGCTGCTTCGCGCAGTGAGCCAGGACGCCGAGGTTGGCGATCACGATGAGCATCGCCGACCACAGCCCGATCCAGATGCCGAAGGCGCGGCCGATCGTCGATGTCGGCCTGTCCGCCGCCGACCGCCGGCGAGGCCGGCGCGGGTCGAGGAACATGCGGAACAGGATCAGGACGACGGCGACGGCGCCGCCGACGGCGACGACCATCGGCAGCTGCTTGGGCAGCTCGGCGGCCGTCACGGGCCGAGGCCGAGCGACGCGGCGCCCGCGACGATGGCGGCCACGCCGACGACCAGCAGGATGAGGTCGATGATCCCGAAGGCCTCCCAGCCGCTGAGCCGTTGCCGCTCTGCCGAGCCCAGAAGCCGCGGCACGTCGACGACTGAGTGGTACCAGGGCAGGAACAGCGAGATGATCAGCAGCGCGCCGGCGACGATCAGCAGCAGGCCGACGACGTTGGGCTTGCAGCGAGATGTTCTCGACGCCTGCGACGCCGCCGCGCAGGTCCTTGAGCGCGAAGACCGCCGCGCCGGCCCAGATCACGAAGCCGACGATGAACAGGACGAAGTTGAAGTAGGCGAGGACGACGGCGACGAGCGTCGCGACGAGCAGGCCGGCGCCGATCGGCACCGCGTTGCCCGCGCCCATGTAGAAGTGGCCGGAGCCCGGGAGCGATGACGCTGAGCATCGTCGCCAGGTCGGGCGACTTGGAGTGCAGCACGTCCTGCGCGGCCGCCTTGGCGTCGGTGGTCGTGGCCGGACGGCGCGGTCGTGCCGCCGGGGGGGCGGCGCTGCCTGCCGGCGGCGCCGCGGGCTGCCGGCCGGCGCTGCGACGGCGGCCGCGGGCTCGGGCACCGCGCGCCGGCTCGGGCTCGGTGGCCGGCGGCACGGGCTCGGGCTCCGCGCCGGCTCGGCTCGGCGACTGGCTCGGGCTCGGGCTCGGCGACGGCGGCGGGCTGGACCTCGGTCGCGGCCGGCTCGGCGCCGCCGGGCTCGGCTGGCGCGGCGGACGCGTCGGCGACCGGGTCCGTGCGACATCTCGCCCTGGTCGGCGACGTGGTCGGTCCACTGGGTCCCGTCCCAGTAGCGGTACTCGTGACGGCCGCGGGGGTCGGGCTGCCAGCCTGCCGGAATGTCGCTCATGATCCTCCCTGGTTCGCGTTGTCGGCCGGGACTCCTACGCCCTGGGGGCGCGCGCGTGCGAGACCCCGGCCGAAGGACAGCGGTTGCGCGCCCTCCAGCGCCTCGTCGGCGTGGATGACGTGCATCACGGCGTTGATCAGGGCCAGGTGGGTGAACGCCTGGGGGAAGTTGCCGAGGTGGCGGCCCGAGCGGGGGTCGATCTCCTCGGCGTAGAGCCCGAGCGCGGAGGCGTAGGACAGCAGCCGCTCGCACAGCTCCCGCGCGCGCACGACCTCGCCGATCTCGCACAGCGCCGAGACGAGCCAGAACGAGCAGATCGTGAACGTGCCCTCCTCGCCGTGGAGGCCGTCGTCGGTCTCCTCGGTCCGGTAGCGCAGGACCATGCCGTCCTCGGTGAGCTCGTCGGCGATGGCCAGCACCGTCGCGCGGATGCGCTCGTCGGTCGGCGGCAGGAAGCGCACCAGCGGCATCAGCAGCACCGAGGCGTCGAGCGCGTCCGTGTCGTAGTGCTGGGTGAAGACGCCGCGGTCGTCGACCGCGTTCTCGCAGATGTCGGCGTGGATCTCGTCGGCCGACCTTCTGCCACTCGGCGGCCCGGTCCCAGTCCTCGCGCAGCTCGGCCAGCCGCGCGCCGCGGTCCAGCGCGACCCAGCACATGAGCTTGGAGGACGTGAAGTGCTGCGGGTCGCCGCGCACCTCCCAGATGCCGCGGTCGGGGTCCTTCCAGTTCTCCAGCGCCGCCTCGACCTGCTGGCTTGAGGATCGGCCACAGCCGCTCGGGCAGCGCGTCGCGCGACTTCGTGTGCAGGTAGATGGAGTCGAGCACCGCGCCCCAGACGTCGTGCTGGTCCTGGTCGTAGGCGCCGTTGCCGATGCGCACCGGGCCGCGCGCCCTCGTAGCCGTTGAGGTGGTCGAGCGTCTCCTCGGTCAGGTCGGCGCGGCCGTCGATGCCGTACATGATCTGCAGCCGGCCCTTGGCCTGCTCGGCGCAGTCGGCGACGAAGTAGAAGAAGTCGTTGGCCTCCCAGTCGAAGCCGAGCGTGTACAGGCCCCACAGCGCGAAGGTCGCGTCGCGGATCCACGTGTAGCGGTAGTCCCAGTTGCGCTCGCCCTGCGGCGTCTCCGGCAGCGAGGTGGTCGGCGGCGGCGATGATCGCGCCCGTCGGCGCGTAGGTGAGGCCCTTCAGCGTGAGCGCCGAGCGCTGCAGGTAGGTGCGCCAGGGGTGGTCGGGGAACTGGCCGCGGGCGAGCCAGTGCTGCCAGTGGTGGGCGGTCCACAGCAGCCGGTCGTAGGCGTCCTCGTACTCCCGCGGGCGGGTCGTGCTCGCTCCAGGACAGCGCGCAGAAGAGCTGCTCGCCCTCCTTCATCATGTGCCGCGCGGTGGCGCGCGGGCCCTCGATGCCGAGGTTGAGGTCGGAGACGAGGCGCAGCTTGAGGTCGCCGTGCTCGATGCAGCGCCTCGTGGTAGCCGTCGCTGGCGTACTCCCAGCGCCCGCGCATCGCGGCCGTAGTCGAACGCCGGCTCGCAGTCGAGCGTGATCTGCGACCTCGCCGTTGACGCAGCGCACCGTGCGCAGCAGGACGTGGTCGGCGTCGTAGTCGGTCGGGCGTGCGGCGGTGGGTGTCGGAGCGGTCGCGCTCGTGGTGCCAGGGGCCGATCAGCAGCACGTCGCGGACGATGATCCAGCCGCCGCTGGTGTCCCAGCTGGTCTCGAGGACCATCGTGCCCGGCAGGTAGCGGCGGGCGGCGGGGACGCGCGACGTCGGCCGGGCCGATGCGGAACAGGCCGGCGTCGCGGTCGAGGATCGCGCCGAACACGCTCGGCGAGTCCATCCGCGGCAGGCACATCCACTCGACGTTGCCGCTCGGGGCGACCAGCGCGCTCGCCTCGCAGTCGGAGAGGAAGCCGTAGTCGGCGATCGGCGGGAAGGGGACTGCGCTGACGGTCCTGGGCGGCGGCGAGTTGGCGCACGTGGGCGCGAACCCTACGGATCAAGCGGGCGCGTTGGCAACGTTGTGGTGATCCGGATCAGCGGGTACCTGCACCGGAAGGAGACGCTGACGACGCGTCAGCGGAGGACCACCGAAGGCGGGAGAAGCAAGATGTCGCGTACACGACGGAGCGATGGGAGCGATGCTGGCGGTCGGGTGCCTGGCCGGCCCGGTCGGGGCCACGGCGCACGAACGGCCGAAAGGGCTCCGTTTCGACGACATCACGTCGGCGTCCGACCTCGTCAGGGTCAAGATGCTCGGCTCCGCAGGTCCGCGCGACCGAGGGCGGGGCCCGGCCAACGGCGAGTTCAGCGCGCCACGCGCGGAACCGACCATCAACGGCGAGAAGACCGACGAGAAGTGCGTCAAGGGCACGCCGCCGGACACGAACGTCGGCGAGGGCTTCATCTGCAAGCCGGCCGCGGGCACCCTGGCGGCGCTCCCGAACGGCAAGATCGTCTACTGGGACGCGCTGGAGGGCACGGAGAACAACCGCTTCTCCATCGTCACGGAGGGTGGCAAGACCTTCACCAACGACGCGGCGCGCATGCTCGACCTGGGCAAGGACAACGCGAACTTCTCCTGGACGCCGACGAAGCCGTTCGACGGCGGCGCCAACCCGAACGGCAACCCGGGCGAGCCGCTGATCCCCGGCGGGCAGACAACGGAGACCTACAACGACGGCGCGCTGTTCGGCTCGCACCAGTCGTTCCTGCCCGACGGGCGCATCCTCGTCCAGGGCGGCACGGACTACTCGCTGGACCCGGGCGTGGACGGCATCCCCTTCGGCGCGGTCGAGCTCACGGGGCTCAAGGCGACGCGCATCTATGACCCGAAGACCAACGCCTTCACCCAGACGGGGGACACGGGCAGCCGCCGCTGGTACCCGACCCTGCTCGAGCAGGGCGACGGCACCTACCTGGACTTCTCCGGCGTCGGCAAGCTGATCAAGCCGGTCTACCCCGAGCATCCGCAGGACTCGGGCACGAACGTCAAGGCGGTCGAGAGGTACGACCCGGCGACGGGCAAGTGGAGCGTGCTGCCCGCCAGCGCCGACTACGACCTGCCGCTGTACCCGCGCATGCACCTGCTGCCCAACGGCCACGCGTTCTTCAACGGCAGCGGGCAGTCGTTCAACCCGTTCGGCCAGTCCACCGGTGAGGCCAACTGGGAGTACCTGGCGACCCTCGACCCGAAGTCGAACAAGTGGAAGCAGCTGGGCGTCGCGAACACGTCGACGCCGCTGGCGCCCGGCTTCCGCGGGTCGACGTCCTCGACGCTGCTGCCGCTGACGCCCGACCCCGACGGCGCCTACACAAAGGCCGATCTGCTCACCGCGGGCGGCGTCTTCGGCCCGCCGTCGCCGGGATCCTACTTCGCCACGGATCAGTCGTCCATCACCACCGTCGACACTGCCGGGGGCAAGGAGAAGGTCTCCCAGAAGGCGACGGGCCCGCTCAGCCAGCCGCGCTGGTTCGGGCAGAACATCCTGCTGCCGACAGGAGAGGTCGTCGTGTTCTCGGGGGCCAACGTCGACGAGGTCGTGGGCCCGGGCACGGAGATGCCGGTGCAGCAGTCCGAGCTGTTCGACCCGGCCACGAAGAAGTGGACGCCCATCGCGACGCAGCACAACCCGCGCACCTACCACAACACGGCGGTGCTGCTGCCCAGCGGCGAGGTGCTCGTCGGCGGGCACGCGACGATCTCCACGCTCTACCTCAACAACACGACGCTGCCGGGCGGCTTCGCGCCGCACGACGGCCGCGATCCCTCCTTCGAGGTCTTCAAGCCGCCGTACCTGTTCAAGGGCGAGGCGGCCCGACATCAAGCTGCAGATGACGCCCGGGCTCATGGCCTACGGCGCGCACGTTCGAGATCCCGGTCGATGACCCGGAGAAGATCGAGTCGGTCGCGCTCGTCCGCAACTCCGCCATCACCCACATCGTGGACGCCGACCAGCGCACCGTGATCCTCAAGGTGGTCGGGCGCGGCCACGGGACGGTCACCGTCGCCACGCCGCCGAACGGCAACGTCGCGCCGCCCGGGCCGTACATGCTGTTCGTCAACGGGAAGGCGGCCGACGGCTCACTCGTGCCCTCCGTCGCCAAGCAGCTGTACGTGACGGCGGACGCGGCCAGGGCCGACGCGGGCCGCGATGCGCAAGCGCCGCGCGAAGTGCGCGAGCCGGCGCGCGTTCCGGGTCCATGTCCGCAAGCGGCTGCGCCGCGGCTCGCCGGACGGTCGTGACAGTGGCCGGCAAGCGCGTGGCGACGCTGCGCCGAGGGAAGTACGGCACGCGCATCTCGCTCCGGGGCCGCGGCAAGGGCAAGACGGTCGTGAAGCTCAAGGGGCGCTACCGCGGTGGCCGCAGGATCGTGGACATGCGGGTCTACCACCCGTGCGTGTCCACCAAGCTCAGGTAGTGCAGTAGACGTCGCGCTTGAGGTTGAAGCACAGGAGGCCGACGAGGCGGTCGCCCTCCGTGACGGGGATGCGGTCCTCGCCGGTCTCCCGGACGACCTCCGTCGCGAACGCGATCGGATCGCCGGGGGAGAGCTCCGTCCCCGCGTCGCGGCTCCAGCCGCTCGCGCGTGACCGTGCCGAGGTAGGTCCCGTCGGCGTGCCGCCATCAGGACCACGTGCCGGCGCGGGCTCTCGAACACCGCCTGCGCCTCCTCCACCGTCGTCACCGTCTCCGGCGGGATCATCACGTCGGCGACGGTCGGCCCCGCCTCGTGGATCGGGATGTTGCGCACGGGGCTGAGGATACGCTCGCGCCGTGTACCCGCACTTCCTCGAGATCCCCACCCGGTGGATGGACAACGACGTCTACGGCCACGTCAACAACGTCGTCTACTACTCGTACTTCGACACGGTCATCAACGACTACCTGATCCGGGAGGGCGGCCTCGACATCCACGCCGGCCCGGTGATCGGGCTGTGCGTCGAGTCGCAGTGCTCCTTCAAGGCGTCGCTCGCGTTCCCGGAGACGGTGCGCGCCGGGCTGCGGGTCGGCAAGCTCGGCACGTCCTCCGTTCGCTACGAGATCGGCCTGTTCGGCGAGGGGCCGAGGAGCCGGCCGCGCGAGGGCCACTTCGTCCACGTCTTCGTCGACCGCGAGACCCGCCGGCCGGCCTCGATCCCCGACGGCATCCGCACGCCCTCGAGCGCTCACCTAGAAGCGTCGCCGGCGTCGATGGCCCATGGGTAGGACCACCCTCCGGCGGCCGTTTGGCCCTCGGCACCGCGACAGGCCTCCGGATGCCTATCCGCAGGGCAGGAGGACGCCGGGGTTGAGGATGCCCTGCGGGTCCAGGGCGGCCTTGATCGCGCGCATGGCGGCGACCTCGGCGCTGCCGCGGGCGCGCTCGAGCCAGGCCGCCTTGGCCACGCCGACGCCGTGCTCGGCGGAGATGGTGCCGCCGAGCTCGAGGACCAGCGGCAGGACGGCGTCCTCGTCGGGCGCGTCGCCGACGAGGTTGACGTGGACGTTGCCGTCGCCGAGGTGGCCGAAGAGGTAGGCCTGTCGCGTCGCCGGCGGCGTCCGGGCACGGCGGCGAGGAACTCGGCCAGCCGCGCGAGCGGGACGCCGACGTCGAGCTTGACCGGGACGCCGAGCTCGCGGATGCGCTCCGGGATGCCCTCGCGCATCGCCCACAGCCGCTCGCGGGAGGTGGTGTCGTCGGCGATCGAGCGCCTCGCGGTCGCCGAGCGCCTCGGCGATCTCCTCCAGCGGGTCGTGGTCGGCGGCCCACTCGGCGAGGACGTTGAGCTCGCCGGGCGCGTCGGGCACGCAGGTGCGGGTGAAGAAGTCGCAGGCCTCGAGCGACGGCGTGCGCAGCGCGGCGACGGTCGCCGCGAGGTCCTCGACCGGCAGCAGCGCCGCCACCCGCTTGGCCAGCTTCGGGACCGTCTTCCAGCGCACGGCGGTGATGACGCCGAGCGTCCCCTCCGAGCCGACCAGCAGCTGCGGCAGGTCGTAGCCGGCGTTGTCCTTGAGCAGGCCGCTGAGAGCCGGGAGACGACGGAGCCGTCGGCCAGCACCGCCTCGACCCCGGCGACCCGGGCGCGCGCGGTGCCGTGGCGCAGCGCGCGGGCGCCGCCCGCGTCGCAGGCGACGATGCCGCCGATGGTGGCCGTGTCGCGCGCGCCGAAGTCCAGGCCCGGGTCGGGGACCGCGTCGCGCAGGGCCGCGAGCGTCGCGCCGGCGCCGACGGTCACCTGGCCGAGCGGGCGTCGAGCTCGCCGATCGCGTTCAGCCGCGTGAGCGACAGCACCACCTCGCCGCCGCGCGGGACGCCGCCGCCGACCAGCCCGGAGTTCCCGCCCTGGGGGACGATGGCGGCGCCCGCCTCGGCGCAGCGCGCGCACGACCGCGGCGACCTCCTCCGTCGAGCCGGGCCGCACGACGACCTGCGCGCGGCCGGTGAAGCGCCCCGTCCAGTCCGTCTCGTAGCCCGGCCTTCATGTCCGGGTCGTCGAGGACGTGCGCGCTCCCACGATGTCGGTCAGCGTGCACATGGCGTAGCGTCGCAGCATGGCGACGGAGACGGTGTTCACCCTGGAGGCGACCCCGGTCAAGTTCGGCCCCGGGGCCGTGAACGACGCGGGCTGGGAGCTCAAGCGACTGGGCGTCGAGCAAGGTCCTGCTGGTCACCGATCCGCAGATCGCCGCGCTCGGGCATCGCCGACCGCGTGCAGCGCTCGATCGAGGCCGAGGGCATCGAGGTCGTCGTCTACGCCGAGAGCCGCGTCGAGCCGACGATCGACTCCCTGCAGCACGCGGCCGACTTCGCGCTCGAGCACGAGGTCGACGGCTTCGTCTCCGTCGGCGGCGGGTCGAGCATCGACACGGCCAAGGTCGCCAACCTGATCACGACCCACCCCGCGCCGGTGATGGACTACGTCAACGCGCCGGTGGGCGAGGGCAAGAAGCCGCCGTCGCCGCTCAAGCCGCACCTCGCGATCCCGACGACGAGCGGCAGCGGCTCCGAGGCGACCACCGTCGCCGTCCTCGACCTGCCGGACCTCAAGGTCAAGTCCGGCATCAGCCACCGCTACCTGCGCGCCACCCAGGCGATCGTCGACCCGGAGCTCACGCAGACGCTGTCGGCCGAGGTGACGTCGCAGCTGCGGCCTCGACGTCGTCTGCCACGCCGCCGAGTCCTTCCTCTCCAAGCCCTTCGACACCCGCGACGCGCCCGACGCGCCCGGACGACCGGCCGCCCTACCAGGGCTCCAACCCCGTGGCGGACGTGTGGTCGGCGAAGGCGCTCGAGTTCGGCGGCCGCTACCTGCGCCGCGCCGTGGCCGACCCGAGGACACGGAGGCGCGCGGCTTCATGATGCTGAGCGCCACGATGGCGGGCGTCGGCTTCGGCTCGGCAGGCGTCCACATCCCGCACGCCTGCGCGTATCCGATCGCCGGCCTCAAGCACGTCTACGCGCCGCCCGGCTACCCCGACGACCACCCGTTCGTCCCGCACGGCCACAGCGTCATCGTCACCGCGCCGGCCGCCTTCCGCTTCACCTACGAGGCGATGCCCGAGCGCCACCACCACGTCGCCGAGCTGCTCACCGGCGAGCCGCAGGACGGGCCCGACGCGCTGCCCGACGCCCTCGCCGCGCTGATGCGCGACGTCGCCGCGCCGACCGGCATCCGCGAGCTCGGCTACGACGAGTCGGACGTCGACACGATCGTCGAGGGCGCCCTCAAGCAGCAGCGCCTGCTCTCCATCGCGCCACGTGAGCCGAGCGCGGACGATCTGCGCACCATCGTCACCGCATCCCTGTGACGATGGGGGCCATGCAAGCCGCCGACTACGTGATCGTGGGAGCCGGGTCCGCCGGCTGCGTCATGGCCGCCCGCCTGTCCGAGAACCGCGACGTCCGCGTCGTGGTCCTCGAGGCCGGCGGCAAGGACCGCTCCCCGAACATCAAGATCCCCGCCGCGTTCCCCGAGCAGTTCCACACCAAGCTCGACTGGGACTACTACACGGAGCCGGAGCCGCACGTCAACGACCGCCGCCTCTACGTCCCGCGCGGCAAGTCGCTCGGCGGGTCGAGCTCGATGAACGCGATGCTCTACGTGCGCGGCCGGCCGGTCGACTACGACCTGTGGAAGGAGGCCGGCGCCGACGGCTGGGGCTGGGACGACGTCCGCCCGTACTTCCTCAAGGCCGAGGACGACCAGCGCGGCGCCTCCGAGCACCACGGCATGGGCGGCCCGTGCCGCATCGAGGAGACGCGCGACCCGCGGCCGATCACGGCCGACCTGATCAAGGCGGCCAACGCCGCCGGCATCCCGAGCGCCGAGGACTACAACAGCCCGGAGCAGGACGGCGTCTCGCATGGCGCAGACGTTCCAGAAGCGCGGGCGCCGCTGGTCCACCGCCGACGCCTACCTGCGCCCGGCGATGAAGCGCGAGAACGTCGAGGTCGTCACGAACGCGCAGGTCGAGCGCATCGAGATGGAGGGCACGCGCGTCACCGGCGTGACCTTCCGGCGCGGCGGCCGCACGGAGACGGTCCGCGCCTACCGCGAGGTCATCCTCTGCGCCGGCGCGATCAACTCCCCGCAGATCCTCATGACCTCCGGCATCGGGCCCGCCGCGCACCTGCGCGAGCACGGCATCGAGGTCCGCCACGACCTGTCCGGCGTCGGCCAGAACCTGCAGGACCACCCGTTCCTGACCATGAACTACGAGGTCAACGAGGGCAACACCCTCTACGGGGCCGACCACCCGAAGTTCCTGCTGCCGTGGCTGCTGCGCCGCAAGGGGCCGCTGACCTCCACCGCCGCCGAGGCGATGGCGTTCGTGCGCACCCGGGCCGGCCTGCCCGCCGCCGACATCCAGCTGCACATGGGGCCGCTGTTCTTCGAGAACCACGGCGCGGAGACCCACGAGGGTGACGCGGTCGTCTGCGGCCCGACGCTGATCGCGCCGAAGGCCCGCGGCGAGGTCACCCTGCGCTCGGCCGACCCGTTCGACAAGCCGCGCATCCTCACCAACTCGCTCAGCGAGGACGAGGACGTCGCCTCGATGGTCGCCGGCATGAAGCTGACGCAGAAGATCATGGACGCCGAGCCGATGCGCTCCAAGGTCACCCGCCGCCTGCTGCCCGCGCCCGGCGTGATGGAGAGCGGCGACGACACGGAGATCGCCGACGCCCTGCGCGAGCGCATGGAGCTCATCTACCACCCGGTGGGGACCTGCCGGATGGGGACCGACGACGACGCGGTGCTCGATCCCGAGCTGCGCGTGCACGGCCTCGTCGGCCTGCGCGTGGTCGACGCGAGCGTCATGCCGGTCATCCCGGGCGGCAACACCAACGCCCCGACGATCATGGTCGCCGAGAAGGCCGCCGACCTCATCAAGGGACGCGTAGCTGTCCCTGCTTGACCTGGATCGCCGGCACGTCTGGCATCCCTACGGGCCGATGCCCGCGACCGTCGCGCCGCTCCCGGTGGCGTCGGCCGCGGGCGTCCGCCTGACCCTCGAGGACGGGCGCGAGCTCATCGACGGGATGGCGTCCTGGTGGTGCGCCATCCACGGCTACCGCCACCCGGTGCTCGACGCGGCGGTGACCGACCAGCTCGGCCGCATGGCGCACGTGATGTTCGGCGGGCTCACGCACGAGCCGGCGGTGACGCTCGCCACCCGGCTGGTCGAGCTCGCGCCGGACGGCCTCGAGCACGTCTTCTTCGCCGACAGCGGCTCCGTGTCCGTCGAGGTCGCCATGAAGATGTGCCGCCAGGCGCGGCCGGGACGGACGAAGTTCCTCACCGTGCGCGGCGGCTACCACGGGGACACGCTGTCGCCGATGAGCGTGTGCGACCCCGTCGGCGGGATGCATCAGCTCTTCAGCGGTGCGCTCGAGCAGCACGTCTTCGCCGACCGTCCCGCGCCCGTGATGGCCGACGGCTACGCGGAGCACCTCGAGGCGCTGGTGACGGACGAGCTGTGCGCGGTGATCGTCGAGCCGGTCGTGCAGGGCGCGGGGTCGATGTGGTTCTACGACCCGGAGGTCCTGCGCGTGCTGCGCGACCTCTGCGACCGGCACGACCTGCTGCTGGTCCTCGACGAGATCGCCACCGGCTTCGGGCGGACCGGCAGGCTGTGGGGGTCCGAGCACGCCGGCGTGACGCCCGACGTGATGTGCGTGGGCAAGGCGCTCACCGGCGGGTACATGACGCTCGCGGCGACGCTGTGCACGCCGGAGGTCGCGTCCTCGCTCGCCGGCGGCGCGCTCATGCACGGCCCGACCTTCATGGCCAACCCGCTCGCCTGCGCGGTCGCCAACGCCTCCCTGGAGCTCCTCGACTGGGAGGCGGACGTGCCGCGCATCGAGGCCGGGCTGCGGGCCGGCCTCGAGGGAGTCGAGGGCGCGCGCGTGCTCGGCGCGATCGGCGTCATCCAGCTCGACCGCCCGGTGGACATGGCCGCCGCGAGCGCCGCGGCCATCGAGCACGGCGTCTGGCTGCGCCCGTTCCGCGACCTCGTCTACTGCATGCCGCCCTACGTGATGGACGACGCCGACCTTGCCCAGGTCTGCGCCGCGATGATCGCCGCAGCGGAGGCCGCGTGATCGTCGTCACCGGGACCGATACGGGTGTCGGGAAGACGATCGTGAGCGCCGCTGTCTGCGCGATCACCGGCCGGCCGTACGTCAAGGCCGTCCAGACCGGCGAAGATGACGACGCTCGATGTCGTTGCGTCCCTGTCAGGGACGGAAGTGCATGAGGTCGCGCGCTTCGCGGACCCACTCGCACCCGCCTCGGCGGGCTCGACGCTCTCCCTCGGTGACATCGACCCCCCGCCGGACGCCGTCGTCGAAGGTGCCGGTGGCATCCTCGTCCGCCTCGGCGTCGGCGGCTTCACGCTCGCCGACGTGGCGAAGGCCCTCGATGCGCCGGTGCTGGTGGTCGCGCGGGCCGGGCTGGGCACGCTCAACCACACCGCGCTGACCTGCGAGGCGCTGCGGAGCCGCGGGTTGGAGTGCGCCGGGATCGTGATCGGCTCGTGGCCGGAGGTCCCCGGCCTGGCCGAAGAGCGCAACCTGGAGGACCTGCCCCGGTACGCTGGCGCTCCGCTGCTCGGCCGGGTGCCCGCAGGCGCCGCCCGCCTCGACCCCGCCGAGTTCCGCCGCCAAGCACCGAACTGGATCAGAGGACTCTCATGAGCGACATCCTGGACATCGCCCGCGAGCAGGTGCTCGAGCGCGGCCAAGGCCTCGACGAGGCCCAGGTCCTCGAGGTCCTGCAGCTGCCCGACGAGCGCCTGGAGGACGCGCTCGCGCTCGCCCATGAGGTCCGCCTGCGCCACTGCGGCGACAGCGTCGAGGTCGAGGGCATCGTCTCCATCAAGACGGGCGGCTGCCCCGAGGACTGCCACTTCTGCTCGCAGTCGGGCCGCTTCGAGACGCCCGTGCGCGCCGCGAAGCTCGACATCCCGTCGCTGGTCGAGGCGGCGAAGGAGACGGCCGAGACCGGCGCCACCGAGTTCTGCATCGTCGCCGCGGTCCGCGGCCCCGACGCCCGCCTGATGGCCCAGGTGTCCGACGCCGTGGCCGCCATCCGCGAGGCCGTCGACATCAACGTCGCCTGCTCGCTGGGCATCCTCACCGAGGCCCAGGCCGACGAGCTGCAGGCCATGGGCGTCCACCGCTACAACCACAACCTCGAGACCGCCCGCAGCCACTTCCCCGAGGTCGTCACGACGCACTCGTGGGAGGAGCGCAAGGAGACGCTCGACCTCGTCCGCGAGCGCGGCATGGAGGTCTGCTGCGGCTGCCTGCTCGGCATGGGGGAGACGCTCGAGCAGCGCGCGGAGCTCGCCGCCCAGCTCGCGGAGGTCAACCCGGACGAGGTCCCGATGAACTTCCTCGACCCGCGCCCCGGCACCCCGCTGGCCGACCAGGAGACGGTGGAGCCCGCCGACGCCCTGCGCGCCATCGCCGCCTTCCGCCTCGCCCTCCCGCGCACGATCCTGCGCTTCGCCGGCGGCCGCGAGCTGACCCTGGGCGACCTCGGCGCCCGCCAGGGGATGCTCGGCGGCATCAACGCGATCATCGTCGGCAACTACCTGACCACGCTGGGCCGCTCCCCCGACCAGGACATCGACCTCCTCGCGGAGCTCGAGATGCCCATCCGGGAGCTCCAGAAGACGCTGTGAGCATGACGTCGTCTCTGCGACGCGTGCGGGCAGGACGCGGCCGACGGGCGACCACGCGCGCTGCCGCGCGCGCCGCGCGGCGACCGACCCGCCGCGCTTCTGCACCGACTGCGCCCGCAAGCTGCGTCGTGCAGGTGCTGCCGACGCGGCTACACGCGCGCAGTGCGTGAAGGGCCACGATGTCCGAGCTCGACGACCTGCGAGCCGCCGGCCTGTTGCGCGAGCTGCGGCGCGTGGACTCCGCCAGCGGCCCGCACGTCTCCCTCGACGGCCGCGACGTCCTCAACCTGTGCTCGAACGACTACCTCGGCCTGGCCGGGGACCCGCGCGTGCGCGCCGCCGCCGCGGAGGCCGCGACGCGCTGGGGCGCCGGCGCGGGGTCGAGCCGGCTGGTCTCCGGCGCGCTCGGCATCCACGAGCAGCTGGAGGCCGAGCTCGCCGACTACATGGGCACGGAGGCGTGCCTGCTCGTCGGCTCGGGCTACCTGGCCAACGTCGCCGTCCTCTCCGCGCTCACCGGCCCGGACGACACGATCCTCTCCGACGCCCTCAACCACGCGTCGATCATCGACGGCTGCCGCCTCAGCCGCGCGCGGACCGTCGTCTACGACCACCTGACGGTCCCGGACGGGGAGGGCACGATCGTCACGGACGCCGTGTTCTCCATGGACGGGGACGTCGCCGACCTGGCCGCGCTGCGGGCGACCGGCAACCGCCTGATCGTGGACGCCGCGCACCACACGGGCGTCGTCCCCGGGCGCATCGCGGCGGACGTCGTGGTCGGCACGCTCTCGAAGGCACTCGGCAGCTACGGCGCGTTCATCGCCTGCGACGCCGAGACGCGCGCGCTGCTGATCAACCGCGCCCGGCCCGTCATCTACTCGACCGCGCTGCCGCCCGCCGCGGTCGGCGCCGCCCGCGAGGCGCTGCGGATCCTCCGCGCGGAGCCGGAGCGCGTCGATCGCCTCCACGCCAACGCGCGCGCCCTGCGCGAGGCGGTCGGCGCCGAGCCGGCCGACATGCCGATCGTCCCGCTGATCGTCGGCGACAACGCGGCCGCCGTGGCCGCCTCGGAGGCGGCGCTCCGTCGCGGTGTGTTCGCTCAGGCCATCCGCCCCCCGACCGTCCCGGACGGCACCGCGCGCCTGCGCCTCGTCGCCCGCGCCGACCACGACCCGCAGGAGCTCCGCGCCGCGGGTGCGATGCTCAGGACGAAAGACTGGATCCCCTCGTGACCCCGCGCCCGCCGCTTCCGCCCTTCACCCAGGAGACCGCGATCGAGAAGGTCCGCAAGGCCGAGGACGCCTGGAACGGCCGCGACCCCGAGGCGTGTGCGGCCGCCTACACGCCGGACAGCGTGTGGCGCAACCGGTCGACCTTCCTGCGCGGCCGCGAGGAGATCGTCGCGTTCCTGACGGCGAAGTGGGAGCGCGAACACGAGTACCGGTTGATCAAGGAGCTGTGGGCGTTCACCGGCGACCGCATCGCCGTGCGCTTCGCCTACGAGTGGCACTCGGACGCCGGCCAGTGGTTCCGCGCGTACGGCAACGAGAACTGGCGCTTCGACGGCGACGGCCTGATGGCGGAGCGGCACGCCTCGATCAACGACGTGGCGATCGAGGAGAGCGAGCGGCGCTTCCACTGGGACCGGTCGGGCGTGCGGCCGGCCGACCACGCGGGCCTGACCGACCTGCAGCTTTGACCGTGCGCGTCCGGGCCACGACCGGCCGAGCTCCGGGCCGCCGGCCCGCTCCTCAGCGCTTCAGCGTCACCGTCTGCTTGACCGCCTTGCCGCCCTTCGGGGTGATGGTGAGCGTGGTCTTGAGCTTGTGCTTCTTCTTGAGCTTCTTCCGCGCAGCCTTCGACAGCGTGATCGACAACCGCTTCTTCTTCCCGGCGGCGACCGAGTAGGACGCCGACCCCACGCCTTTGAGCGCGACCTTGCCCGAGCAGGCGACGGCGCAGGTCAGGGTGAGCGAGACCTTCGTCTTCGAGACCTTGGGCCTGCCCGTGAGCTTCGCGGCGACGGGCTTCGCCGGCGCAGGCGTCGGCGTCGGCGTCGGCGACGGCGACGGCGGCGCGGTCGGGCCAGGCGACGCTGTCGGCGTGGCTGCAGCCGGAGCCTCGACCTGGACCGCGTTGGACTGGAAGATCTCCTGCTTGCCCTCCTGATCGAGCCCGACCCCGGTGATGTCGCGCGCGTCGATGTACTTCCCCGCGTCCGCGACGGTGGGGCTGTAGGAGGTTCCGTTGACGTCCGGGATCCGCGTGCAGGTCGACCCTGGGTTGTCACACCGGAACCACTGATCGGCGTACCACGCACGAGTCTCTTCGACCGGCGCGTGGGCGACGGTCAGCGTCTCCCCGATCTTGCCCGTCCCGGAGAGCACGGGTTTCGTGGTCGGGACGATGCTGCGCGCGAAGGTCGACGTCAGCCCGCCCGAGGTGGCCGCACACAGGTCCGGGGCCGCGCAGGCGACCGCCGACGGGATGCTGAGCCCGGTGCCGGCGTGGATGTCCTGGCTCGGACTCCACGTGGTGCCGTTCGTCGTCACGTAGGCCTTCACGTTCTGGTCGATCGCCCGGCAGGTGGTGCCCGAACAGCCCGCCCAGAGCTGGGTGGTCGAGGGCGACGTCGCCGTCCAGGTCGTGCCGTTGTAGAGCGCCGCCACCCCTTTGCTGTCGGTCATCAGGCAGAAGCTCGCGCTCGTGCAGGTCAGGCTCTTGGCGCGGGCTCCGGCCACGCTGCCGACGGACTGCAGCGTGGTGGACCAGGTGCCGTTGTACTTCACGGAGGAGATGCCGCCGCTCCCCGAGGCGACCGCCATGCAGAAGGTCGGTGACGCGCACGCGACCCGGCTGCTGCCGGCGGCGAAGCCTGCCGGCGCGGTCAGCGTCAACCCCGCGTCCCATCCGCTCGGTCCGCCGTAGCGGAACACCTTGTGGTTGTGATCGATCGCCTCGCAGGAGATCGCCGTCGCGCAGGAGATCGACTGGAGCTCGACGTCACCGTCGATGTTGTCGACCCCGCCGAACTCGCCGTTGTCCCACGGAACGACGTTGCCCTGGTTGTCGCCGGCCATGCAGAACCGCTGGCCGGGGGCACACGAGATGGCGTTGAACGACGGAACGGACTCGGGACGGGTCTCGTACTGGTAGGTCCCGTCCTGCACGACCGCCTCGCCGGAGGCGCCAACGGCGATGCACAGGCTCAGCGTCGGACACGAGACGTCCTGCAGATCGAAGCCGTCCGTCGACGGGTACGTCGTGTGCCAGAAGGGATCAGCGGCCTCGGCGGCTCCGCACAGCGCCAGGAGGAGGACGGCGACGAGGCCGGCGAGTCGGAGGGGCATCCCCGGAGCCTCCCGCTCGACGCTGCACAATGCAAGTGTGCACGTCACGGTCGTCCGACCCGAGCCGACCGTCGCCTTCGGCCGGCTCGACCGCCTCAGGGCCGGCTACGACGACGCCAAGGCCGCGGCGCTGCGCCACGGCTTCGCGATCCACGAACGCGAGCCGGGCGGCCACGCCGCGGCGTACGGCCCGGAGTCGCTCGTCGTCGAGCTGGAGGGGGAGGGTGGCCTCGACGGGATCCACGCGCGCTTCGAGTGGGCGGCGGCCATCCTCGTCGCAACCCTGCGCGACCTCGGCGTGGACGCCCAACTCGGCGCCATCCCCGGCGAGTACTGCCCCGGCGACTACAGCGTCAACGTCGCGGGCCGCCGCAAGGTCGCGGGACTGGCGCAGCGCGTGCGCGGGGGGACGTACATGGTCGGCATCAACCTCACCGTCGGGGATCCGGCCGCCGTGGTCGCCGTCCTGACCGACGTCTACCGCGCGCTCGACCTGCCCTTCGACCCGGAGACGGTGGGGGCGACGGGAGGCAACATCGAGGTGGTCGCGGAGGCCCTCCGGCAGGCATACTCCGAGGCGTGACCGCCCCGCTCGACCCCGCCCCGCTGCGACGCATCCTCGACGGTGAGCACGCCGAGGTCCGCAACCGCATCCGCGCCCGCCTCGAGGAGCCCGAGCTGGCGCCGCCCGATCCCGAGATGCCGCGCGACGAGTACCGCGAATGGGTGCTCGAGACCGCCCGCACGCTCGCCGAGCAGGGCGAGACCGGGATCGCCTACCCGCCCGAGTACGGCGGGGCGGGCGAGGTCGGCGCGTCCATCGCCGCCTTCGAGACGATGGCCTTCGGCGACCTCAGCCTCGTCGTCAAGTTCGGCGTCCAGTTCGGCCTCTGGGGCGGGGCGATCCTGCACCTGGGCACGAAGAAGCACCACGACGCCTACCTGGCCGACACGGCGTCGCTCACGATCGCCGGCTGCTTCGCGATGAGCGAGAGCTTCCACGGCTCCAACGTCCAGGACGTGCAGACGCAGGTCGTCTACGAGGATGGTGGCTTCACCATCCACACGCCGGACGACCACGCGCGCAAGGACTGGATCGGCAACGCCGCCTGCCACGCCCGCTATGCGGCGGTCTTCGCCCAGCTCGAGGTCGATGGTGAGCAGCGGGGCGTGCATTGCTTCGTCGTCCCCATCCGCGACGAGGAGATGAACGTCTGCCCCGGCGTCCACATCGAGGACTGCGGCCACAAGCTCGGCCTCAACGGGGTCGACAACGGGCGCATCGGCTTCGACCACGTCCGCCTGGACCGCGACGCGCTGCTCGATCACTACGCGACGGTCAGCGCGGACGGCGTCTACGAGAGCCCGATCGAGAACCCCAACAAGCGCTTCTTCACGATGCTCGGCACGCTCATCCAGGGCCGCGTGTCCGTCGGCGGCGCCGGCATCAGCGTCGCCAAGGTCGCCTCGACCATCGCCGTCCGCCACGCCCTCAAGCGCCGCCAGTTCGGCCCGCCCGGCTCGGAGGACGAGGCGCTGCTGCTCGACTACCGCACCCACCAGCGCCGGCTGCTCCCCGACGTCGCCACCACCTACGCGCTGCACTTCGCGCAGGTCGAGTCCGTGGCCACCACCCACGCGGCGTTCACGGAGGACGACTTCCCCGACGAGGAGCGGCGCTTCCTGGAGACGCGTGCGGCGGCCATCAAGGCGATGGCGACCTGGCACGCGACCCACACGGTGCAGGAGTGCCGCGAGGCCTGCGGGGGGCTCGGGTACCTGACCGTCAACCGCTTCGCCGCGCTGAAGGCCGACTCGGACGTCTTCACCACCTTCGAGGGCGACAACCTCGTGCTGCGCCAGCTCGTGGCGAAGAACCTGCTCACGGACTTCCGCGACGAGCTGGGGGAGCTCGACCCGCTCGGCACCGTCGCCTTCTACGCCGGGCAGATCTTCGAGCAGTTCGCCGAGCGCACCGCCGTCCGCGAGCTCGTCGGCCGCGTCGCCGACGACCTGCTCCCGTTCCGCGGCGACGAGCCCGACCTGCTCGATCGCGACCACCAGCTGCACCTCTTCCAGTGGCGCGAGGACCACATGCGCGGCGCCGCGGCCCGGCGGCTGCAGGGCGGCATGTCGGGCGGCGGCGACCCGTTCCGGGTGCTCGTCGACACGCAGGACCACGTCGTCGACGTCGCCCGCGTGCACACGGAGAAGATCGTGCTCGAGTCCTTCGCGCGCGCGGTCGAGGACTGCGAGGACGCGGGCGTCAAGGAGGTCCTGGACCGGCTCTGCAGCCTGTACGCGCTGTGGCACGTCGAGAAGGACCGTGGCTGGTTCCAGGAGCACGGGAAGCTCTCGTCCACCGCCTCCAAGGCCGTCCTGAAGGCGGTCAACACCCTGTGCGAGGAGCTGCGTCCGGACGCCGCCGCGCTGGTCGAGGCGTTCGGCGTCCCCGACCGCCAGCTGCCGGTCCCAGCAAACGCACAGGTTGCGCTCGCACAATGAGTGCGTGACCACCACCGTCCCGACCGCACCAAGGTCCTCGTCGTCGACGACGAGCCCAACATCGTCGACGTCATCTCGATGGCGCTGCGCTACGAGGGCTTCGAGGTCGCGTCGGCGGGCACCGGCGCCGAGGCCCTCGCCCAGGTCGAGGACTTCGCCCCGCAGCTGATGGTCCTCGACGTGATGCTGCCCGACATGGAGGGCTTCGAGGTTGCCGCCCGGCTCGGTGAGCGTGTGCCGATCGTCTACCTGACCGCCCGTGACGCGACCGCCGACAAGATCCGCGGCCTCACCACCGGCGGTGACGACTACGTCACCAAGCCGTTCAGCCTCGAGGAGCTCGTCGCCCGCATCCGCACCATCCTGCGCCGCACGGGCGGTGCCGCGGAGGACTCGAACGTCATCGGCTTCGAGGACATCACGATGGACGAGGACACGCGCGAGGTCGAGCGAGCCGGTGAACCGGTCGAGCTGACCGCGACGGAGTACCGCCTGCTGCGCTTCTTCCTGCTCAACCCCCGGCGCGTCCTGACCCGCTCGCAGCTGCTCGACCACGTGTGGGACTACGACTTCGGCGGGGACGCCCGCGTCCTCGAGACCTACGTCAGCTACCTGCGCAAGAAGCTCGACGTGGGGGACGGTCCCGCCCTCATCCAGACCGTGCGCGGCGTCGGCTACGCGTTGCGCGCACCGCGCAAGTAGATGTCACTGAGAGCACGCCTCCTGGCGCTGCTCGTCGCGCTCACCGCCGCCGGCCTGATCATCGTCGGCGCCGTCAGCTACGCGGCGCTGCGCAACCAGCTCTACGACCGGCTCGACAAGCAGGCCGTCTCCGCGCTGTTCCAGATCCCGCGCGAGTTCGATCAGGAGCAGCACGGCCCCGGCGGCTTCCGCGGGCCGCCGCCCGACCGCTCGTTGCCGGGTGGGACCTACGGCGAGCTGCGGAGCGCGAACGGGAGGGTCGTCGAGCGGGCGACCATCGGGTACGGCCGGGGCCGGCCCGATCTGCCGGCGCACCCGACGCTGACCACCGACGAGGACGCGCCGCAGGCGGTGGACGCGGACGGCTACCGCGTCGTCGCGGCGGCCTTCGGCGAGGGCACGCTCGTCGCCGCGCTCCCGCTCACCGAGCTCGACGAGACCCTCGGCGACCTGCTGCGGATCCTGGTGATCGTCGCGGCGCTCGTGCTCGCCGCGCTCGCCGCCGCTGCCTACTGGCTCGTCCGGCTCGGCCTGTCCCCGCTTGAGCGGATGGGGAGGACGGCCGGCGCCATCGCCGCAGGCGACCTCACCCAGCGCGTCGAACCCGCTACGGAGCGCACGGAGGTCGGCCGCCTCGGCCTCGCGCTGAACCGCATGCTCGGCCAGATCGAGACCGCTTTCGGCGAGCGCGAGCAGTCCGAGGAGCGCCTGCGCACCTTCATCAGCGACGCCTCCCACGAGCTGCGCACCCCACTCGCCTCCATCCGCGGCTACGCCGAGCTCTACCGCATGGGCGCGGCGCGCTCGGAGGCCGACCAGGCGAAGGCCATGCACCGCATCGAGGCGGAGGCCGCGCGCATGGGCGTCCTCGTGGACGACCTGCTCACCCTCGCGCGCATGGACGAGGAGCGCGAGCTGCTGCGCGAGGACGTCGACCTCTCCGCGCTCGCCCGGGACGCCGCCGACGCCGCTGGTGCCGCCGCGCCTGACCGCGCGGTCACCGTGGCCGCAGACGGTCCCGTCGTCGTCGAGGGGGACCCTGGCCGCCTGCGCCAGGTCGTCGACAACCTCGTCCGCAACGCGCTCACCCACACCCCGGCCGGGACGCCCGTGGAGCTGCGCGTCGCGCGCGGCGAGGCCGAGGCGCAGCTCGAGGTCCGCGACCACGGCCCGGGCCTCCCGCCGGGCGACCCGGGCGCCCTGTTCGAGCGCTTCTGGCGCGCGGAGGGCGGTCGCAAGCAGGGCAAGGCGGGCGCCGGGCTCGGCCTGGCCATCGTGGCCGGGATCGTCGAGGCGCACGGCGGCGAGGTGACCGCGGCGAACGCCCCCGGTGGGGGCGCGCGCTTCACGGTCAGCCTCCCGCTCAGTGACCCGGCTTGACCGAGCTCACGCAGTCGCCCTGGTTCTTGAACATCGTCCCGTAGTTCTTCCAGCCGTCCTTCTTGCACTGGTCGGCGCTGGTCGGGGCCGGCGGCGTGGCCTCGAGGTCGTAGACGGTCTTGTTGCCGACGACCGTGATCGACAGGGCGTCCGCGTTGGCCACCGTCCCCGCATTGAAGGAGCCCTGGTTGAGGCCGAAGGAGCCGGGGCCTCCCGTGAGGATCCGGGCGTTCGGGTACGCGCCGACGATCTCGCTCCACGAGCACAGGGAGGAGTAGCCGGGGGCGCAGCGCCCGAGGGTCGCGGAGCGGCTGAACCACCAGCGGCCCGCGTAGGCGTCCCAGCTCTGCCACACGCCCGTCGCCACCGCCGGCACGCTCTGGAAGTACGGCTCGTAGACCATGGTCGTGTCGAAGGTCCCGTCGTCGTCCAGGTCGACGAGCAGGTTGATCGCCGGAACGGCGCCCTCGAAGCCGGTGGAGAGGGCATCGCGGTACGTCGCGTAGCCGAGACCGGTGATGGCGTCCAGGCGCACGCCGTCATGGCGGTTCGTGAGCAGCTGGACCTTCGCCGTGGTGTCGGGCGTCCGCGCCTCGAAGCTGCCGGCGCCGAGCGGGGGCGCGGCGGGGCCGGCCTCGAAGGTGCCCGTGCCGGGAGGCCGGGTGTCGGCGGAGAACCAGTGACCGCCCGGGGCGAGGCTGGCCGGGGTCACCACCTCCGTGGTGGTGGCGGCCTGCGCTGCGCTGCCGGCCAGCGCGAACCCCATCAGGAGCGCAAGGGCGGTGAAGACCTTCTTCATGGGTCTGTCCTCCGGTCGAGGGCCGCCCCGAGCGAGCGGCCTGCTGCTGACTGAACGCCCGCCGCACCCGAGAACTGTCGAGCGCCTGACCGGTCCGGGCTCAGAGGTCCTCGAGCTCGGTCCGCAGGTCCTGCAGGTGCGCCGCTGCCTCCTCGAGCGCGTGATGGGCGGCGGCGGCCTCGGACTCCTTGCGGCGCAGGCGTCGTGTGGCCTCCTCGAGCTGCTCGCCGGCCGCCTGCACGGCCGCGTCGCGCTCGGTCGCTGCGTCCCGCAGGCGCTCGACCTCCTTGACGCGCTCGGCTACCTGGCGCTCCAGCTTCCCGCGGCGCGGGTCGACCTTCGGGACGGGTGCGACGTCGGGGTCGGCGATCGCGCGTTGCGGCGGTGGCGGCGTCACGGCCTTCTCCTCGGAGACCCAGCCGGCGACGACCCGGTTCGACAGCTCGGCGTCGGCGACCGCCGCGTGCAGCAGCGCCACAGAGCGGTCGAGCATCGAGGACGACAGCGGCCGCCCGCCCGGGTGCGCCAGCTCGCGGATGGTGTCGGCCAGCGCGTTGGTCGAGGCCCGGTGGGCCGCCATGGCCGCGCGCAGGCCGTCGCCGCCCGTGGCCTTCGGGTTCGCGGAGGCGTCACGCAGCATGGCCGCCGACGCCGCCCAGCGCTCGACGACGTCGGGCGCCGCGCGAGCGACGTGGTTGACCGCCCACGCCGCCGGCGTCGGCTTCGGGACCTTGCCGAGCTCGGCCGCCGCCTCGCGCTCCTTGGCGGCCCGCAGCTCCGCGGCCAGGCGCTTGCGCTCGGGGATGAAGTCCTCGAGGGGCACGGCGTACAGCGCGTCCAGGGCGGTGGTGAGCGCGGGGGTGATGGCGCGAACTTAGCTCCCGCTCACACCAGTTACGGATAGTAAGTGAATGCGCCGGCTTCTCCTTCCTCTCGCCGCGGCCGGGGTCCTCCTTGCCACGGCAGCGCCAGGTGCCGGCGCACGCGTCCGATCCGTGCGCGCGGATTCCCCCGCCGCGCGCGCGGGCATCCAACCCGGCGACGAGATCCTCGTCGCCGGGGGACGTGACGTCCGTGACGAGGACGACCTCGCCGCAGCCCTGGAGACCCCGGGCCGCAAGGCGATCGCGGTCCGTCGCGACGGCGGCATCAAGGTCCTCATGCTGCCTGCCTAACAACCCGGCGCGGCGAGCGTCGTAGGGGCATGACCCATCCGCTCCGCAAGGGCCTCGCCGGCGTCGCTGTCGCCGCCGTCGCCCTCCCCGCTTCAGTTGCCTTCGGCCACGGTCACGGTGACCAGGGCTCGCCCGCGTCCGCGCGCGTCAAGTCCAGCGTCAAGCGCGTGCACCGCGCGCTGGACCGCGCCGTCGACGCCATCGACGACGGGGACGACACCGCCGCGGTCGCCAAGCTCGCGACGGTCGACAAGCACCTCGCGAAGGCCCTCAAGCGGGCCAAGACCGCCGGCTCCCTCGGGTCGGTCGCGCAGGCCGCCGACGAGGTGGCCGTCACCGCCGCCGAGGCGCTCGACGGCGCCTCGCAGCCGCTCAGCGACGCGCTCGCGAGCTCGCTCGACGGCGCGCTCGACGACCGCGACACGATCGTCGGCGCCACGGACGACGGGCGCGTGCTGTCGCACATCGCCGCCGACTCCGCCGACGAGGCCGAGGCCTTCACGGAGGGCGCGGCCGAGGACGATCTCGTCGCCTCTGCCAAGACCGCCGAGGAGGCCGCCGCCGCGCAGGCGACCGCCACGGAGACCGCGGCCTCGGACAAGGCCGGCACGAGCACCGCCGGCGAGGACGACCAGGGCGACCTGCCCGGGCGCGGCGATTGCCCCAACGGCGGCGGCGGTGACCACGGCCAGGGCCATGGCGGTCCGCACGGCCCGCAGGGCGGCCCCACCGGTCCGACCGGCCCGACGGGTGCGAGCGGCTCTCAGGGAGCTCCCAGCCGCCGCGTCTAGGTTTCTGCGCCATGGATCGTCTGACGGATCTCGAGGCCGGCGCCCGGTGGGCGCCGGCCCTGCGCGCGCTCGGCGACGAGCGACTCGCCCGCATGGTCGAGGGCGGCAGCGATCCGGCGTTCGCCGCCATCTACGGCCGCTACGCCCCGGTGCTGCAGGGCTACTGCCGCTCCCTGCTGCGTGACGAGGACGAGGCGGGCGACGCGCTCCAGAACGCGATGCTCAAGGCGCTGCAGGCCATGCGCCGCTCGGGCCGCTCCGGACCGTTGCGGCCGTGGCTCTTCCGCATCGCCCACAATGAGTCCGTCACCCTGATCCGTGCGCGCGGCCGCCGCCCCGCCCCGCTCGACGACTCGCTCGTCGCCGGCGCGGGTGACGCCTTCCGCAGCGCCGCCGCCCGTGAGCAGCTGGCCGCGCTGCTGGAGGACATGCAGCACCTCACGGAGCACCAGCGCGGGGCGCTGGTCATGCGCGAGCTCGGCGGGCTCACCTATGACGAGATCGGCCAGGCGCTCGACACGACGCCGCTCGCCGCGCGGCAGGCCGTCTTCATGGCGCGCAAGCGCCTGCGCGCCGGCGACGTCGCCCCGCGCCGTCTGCGGCCCGCGCTGCGCCAGCTCATCCCTGCCCCAGGCTTCGCCCTGCTCGGCCTGTTCGGGGCCGGCGGCAAGGCGCTCGTCGGCACGGCGGCAGTGGTCTCGGTCGGCATCGGCTCCGTCGAGCTGGCGGTCGAGCAGACGCCGGTCAAGCCCCGCCGCGCCGTCGTGGCGGAAGTCTCGCCGACCCCGGTCCCGAAGGCGAGGCGGCGCGCGCGGACGACACCGACGCCGACCCCGGCGGTGACCGCCGTGCCTGTGAAGGTCGTCACCACTGCCGCGACGCGCACGCCGGCGGCCCCGAAGGTCCGTATCCAACGTGTCGCCGCGACGGTCACTCCCGATGCGACGCCGGCGCCGAAGGCGAAGCTCATCGAGGTCGACGCGCCGCACCCGCATGCGCGCGAGCACGAGCCCGCGACCCACCGCGATCCCGCCCCAGAAAGCACCGCTGCGCCGCCGCCTGCCCCCACTGCCGCTCCCGTCGCGACCCGCCCCCAGCGGCCGCAGTACCAGCCGCAGGCCCATGCCGCCAACGGCCCCGACCAGTGGCGCGGCGGCCGGCGCGACTGCCCGCCCGAGGCGTCAGCGGACGCGCCCGTGGACCCGCCCGTGCAGTAGTTTTCCGGAGCATGGGTCTTGGCTCCCCGGTGCAGTCCGCCGTCCGCAGCGCCGGCGCGGCCGTCGACCGTCTCGATCGCATCCTCAGCTCGCTGGAGACGCTCGGCGGCTCCATCGCCTCCATCGAGCACGACATGCGCGGCATGCGCAAGGAGCTCCAGCAGGCGGTGGAGGGCATCGAGTGCCTGCGCAGGGACGTCCAGGGCCTCGACGGCTCCGTCGCCGGGATCGAAACCGCGACGGTCTCCCTGCAGGGTGAGGTCGTCAAGCTCGGGAAGTCGCTCAAGCGCATCGACGCGCTCGTCCCGCGCATCGGCCGCCGCGCCCGCGCCGAGCACACCGCCGCCAGCTAGGTGCGCCGCCGCGCGCTCGCCTTCGCCGGCCTGACGGGGGTCGCCTTCGCCGGCGCCGACGTCCGTGACCGCCGCGCCATCACCGCGGACCCGCTCTGGGACCGGCTGCAGCACGCGCCGGAGGGGGAGACCCGCACGGTCGCCGGGGCGGGCGGCACGCCGCTCCACGTCGAGCTCTACGGCCCCGAGGACGCACCGCCCGTCGTCCTCCTCCACGGCTGGGTCTGCGCGGCCCGCTTCTGGCGGCTGCAGATCCAGGACCTGATGGAGGACCACCGGGTGATCGCCTACGACCTGCGCGGCCACGGCCGCAGCGAGGCCCCGACGGACGGCCGCTGGTCGCTGGACACCTTCGGCGACGACCTCGAGGCGGTCCTGGACGCGTGCGTGGACGGCCCGGCGCTGCTCGCCGGCCACTCGCTGGGCGCGATGACCATCGCCGCCTGGGCGGGCGACCACGACGTCAAGGGCCGCGCCCGCGCCGCCGCCCTGATCAACACGGGCCTGGGCGACCTGATCACGGAGTCGATGCTGTTGAAGAGCCCGCGCGCCTTCGACGCCGCCCGCGACCGCATCGGCCGGATGGCCCTCGGCGCCGGGGTGCCGCTCCCGCCGCGCCCCGACCCGGTCAGCCACCGCGCCGTGCGCTACATCGCGCTCTCGAAGTTCGCGAGCCCCGCCGCCGTGCGCTTCAGCGAGCAGATGGTCCTGAAGACCCACCCGCGCGTGCGCGCCGGCTGCGGCCGCGAGCTCTCGAAGCTGGACCTGCTCGACAACATCGAGCACCTGACGGTCCCCACCGCGGTCCTCTACGGCTCCCACGACCTGCTCACGCCGAAGGCCCACGCCCTCAAGCTCGCCGACGCGCTGCCGGACTGCGAGGCCGCCGTCGAGCTGCCCGAGTCGGGCCACATGGGCCCGCTCGAGCGTCCCGACGAGGTGACCGCCGCGCTACTTGAGCTCGGCTGAGGTCTTCTTGAGCAGCTGACGGGCGATGATGAGCAGCTGGATCTGCTGCGTGCCCTCGAAGATGTCGAGGATCTTCGCGTCGCGGGCCCACTTCTCGAGCAGCTCGTTCTCGCCGATGCCCGAGGCGCCGCACAGGGCGACGCAGCGCAGGCAGACGTCCGTGCCCATCCGGCCGGCCTTCGCCTTGGCCATGGAGGCCTGCAGCGAGTTGGGCTTCTTGTTGTCGGCCATCCAGCAGGCCTGCAGCGTGAGCAGCCGCGCGGCCTCGAAGTCGGCCTCCATGTCGAGCAGCTCGGCGGCCGCGGCGGACTGGGCGTAGGCCGGGGCGTCGGGGTCGATCTCGACGCCGGCGTCCTTCATCGCCTCCCGGGTGTGGTCCAGCGCGGCGCGCGCGACGCCGAGGGCCATCGCGGCCACGAGCGGGCGGGTGTTGTCGAACGTCTGCATGACGCCCGCGAAGCCGCCCTTGGGCTTGATCTCGGGGTCGCCCAGCAGCGCGTCCTTCGGGACCCGGCAGTCCTCCAGGCGGAATGCCGCCGTGTCGGACGCCCGGATGCCGAGCTTGTGCTCGAGCCGGTCGAGCTTCATGCCCGGGTTGGAGCGCTCCACCACGAACGACTTGATGGCGGCACGGCCCGCGTTGCGGTCAAGCGTCGCCCACACGACCACCAGGTCGGCGCGCTCGCCGGAGGTGACGTAGATCTTCTCGCCGTTGAGGACGTACTCGTCGCCGTCCAGGACCGCGGTGGTCCGGATGGCGGCCGAGTCGGAGCCCGCCTCGGGCTCCGTGATCGCCATCGCGGCCCACTTGCCGTCGTAGTTCTTGAGCTGGACCTCGTTGGCCACGGCGGCGATCGCCGAGTTGCCGAGGCCCTGGCCGGGCATGGAGAGCAGCAGGCCGACGTCGCCCCAGCACAGCTCCATGATCGAGAGCGCGGAGGCGAGGTTGCCGCCGTTCTTCGTCCCGCTCACGGCGCCGTTGCCGTTGGCGTTCCCGTCCTGCTTGTCGTCAGGTCCGTTGGCGCGACCGGCCGCGGCACCCGCGCCGCTCGTGGCGCCACCGCCGTCGTCCATCCCCTTGATGAGGGCGGCGAAGGTGTCGAGCTCCTTCGGGTAGGCGTGCTCCTCGCGGTCGTACTTGCGCGAGACGGGGCGGAAGACGTGCACCGCCGCCTGGTGGGCCTGCTCGATGAGCGGCGCGAACTTCCTGGGTGTTTCGAGGTTGATGGCCATTAGACGAGCAGCGCCCCTTCCATGATCCCGGCGGAGCGCAGGTCGCGATACCAGCGCTCGACGGGGTACTCCTTGACGTAACCGTGGCCGCCCAGCAGCTGGACGCCCTTGGATCCGATGTCCGTGCCCTTCACCGCGCACAGGTGGCGGGCGACGGCGGCGGGGTGCTTGAAGTCCTTGCCCGCGTCGGCCAGGGCCGCGGCGCGCCAGGTGGCGAGGCGCATGCCCTCGAGCTCGATCGCGATGTCGGAGACGGTGAAGGCCACCGCCTGGCGATGGCTGATCGGCTCGCCGAACGCCTTGCGCTCGTTGACGTAGGGGATGACGTGGTCGAGGACCGACTGCGCGGTGCCGACGGCCACGGCGCACCAGGCCAGGCGCGCGCGGTGCACGGCCTCGGCGTAGACGGCCGGGTCGCCGCCGCCGAGGAGGGCCATGCCCGGGACCTCGACGCCCTTGAGCTCGAGCGTGGCCGTCGCGGCGGCGCGCAGGCCCATGGCGGGCTCGGCCTCCACGGTCAGGCCGTTCGCGCTCGACTCGACGAGGAACAGCGCGGGGCCGGTCCCCTCGAGCTGCGCGGCGACGAGGAACAGCTCGGCCTTGGCGGCACCGGGCACGAGGGCCTTGGCGCCGTCGAGGACGTAGCCGCCGTCCTTGGCCCGCGCCACCGTCTGGAGGCTGAACGGGTCGAACAGCGCGCGCGACTCCTGCAGCGCGAAGGCGGCGCCGGGGACGTCCTCGGAGACGAAGGGCGGGAGGTAGGTGGATTGCTGGTCGGCGTCGCCCCACAGCGCCAGGGCGGACGCGACGCCCGCCGGGGCGAGGATGGCGGTGGCCAGGCCGGCGTCGCCGTAGGCCAGCGCCTCCGCGACGAGCAGGGTGGTGATGGCCGAGCGCTCGGTGACGGCGCCGCCGAGCTCCTCCGGTACGCCGAGCATGGTCAGCCCGAGCTCCGCGGCCTGGGCGATCAGCTCGTCCGGGGCGGCGCAGTCGTGGTCGGCTTGCTGCGCGACGGGGCGCAGCTCGCCCTGGCCGAACTCCTTGAACGTGTCGCGCAGCATCTGCTGCTCGTCGTCGGGAGTGAGGTCGAAGACGCCCGTCGGATTGACGGGCTTCAGGCGCGCCGGGCGCCCGAGCTGGGTGACCGCCGTGAAGGACCGGCCGGCGCGTGCGCCGACCTTCGATCCGTCCCGTGCCGCCCGGTAGACGATCTTCGATGCAGGTCCGCGAAGTGCGTCGACCTGCGCGATCCGATTGAGGGCCCCCAGGGCGAGGCCCATGCCGCGTTCCGCCACTGTCATGACGGACATCTTACTCGCCGGTAGGTTCCGCCCTCAGAGCCTGCGGGCGCCCAGGAAGTGCTCGCCCCAGTAGTCGTCGTCGAGCGGATGCTCCATGACGCCCTTGGAGGACGTCGCGGAGATGGCGGTGTCCGGCCCGGTGGCGATGCCGACGTGCGACGCGCCCGCTCCGGCGGTGTCGAAGAAGACGAGGTCACCCGGCTGGATGTCGCCCTCATCCACCTCCTTGCCCTCCTCGAACTGGTCATAGCTCGTGCGCGGCAGGTCGATGCCCGCCTTCTTGAAGGCCCAGCTGGGTCAGGCCGGAGCAGTCGAAGCCATCGAGGCTCGTGCCGCCGGACGCGTAGGGCGTCCCGACGGCCGACTGCGCCGCCTCGATCGCCGCAGACACGTCGCCGGTGGCCGGCGCGGCGGCCGGCTCCTGGTCGTCCGTGCCGACGCCGAGGGCCTCGAGCACGTTCGGGTCGCAGCCGGCCGTCGACCGGGTCGAGGTCGTTGGCGGTCTGGAACCGCTTCACGGCGCGCCGGGTCTGCGGCCCGATGTGGCCGTCAGCGGGCACCTTCAGCGCGCGCTGGGCCTGCTTGATCTCGGTGCGCGTGAGGCGCTGAGCGGCGGACGCGGTGGTCGGCGCGACGGACGCGAGCGCGACGAACAACAGCAGCAAGGCGATGCGGAACAACGAACTACCCCCGGTGATTGAGTGCGCCTACGGGGTTAGCTGACGGGCTCGTGCGCTCAATTGCACGGCGTCGCACTCTGGCGGCGCTTCGCCCCACCTGCGTGGGTCCCCCGCTTCCGCGGACATCGCGGAACTCGGCACGGGCAACGTAGCATCCCGCCCCATGCGCACCGCCATCGTCACGGGAGCCAGCAGCGGGATCGGCGAGGAGGCCGCGCGGCGTCTCAGTCGTGAGGGCTACACGGTCATGGTCGTGGCGCGCCGCGCCGACCGGCTGGAGACGCTGGCGGCGGAGATCGGCGGCATGGCGATCGCCGTCGACCTCCTCGACGAGGATGCGCCCGCCCGCCTGCGCGCGCACATGGAGACCCATCACGACGGCCGCCTGGACCTGCTCGTCAACAACGCCGGCGCCGCCTGGCGCTCCACCTTCGCCGAGGGCGGCTACGCGAACGTCCGCCGTCACATGGCGCTCAACTTCGATGCGCAGGTGCGCGTGACGGAGGCGCTGCTGCCGCTGCTGCGCGCGTCGGCCCCGAGCGCGATCGTCAACGTCGCCTCCACCGCCGGCCGCGTCGGCCGCAAGGGCTCGGGCGCCTACAGCGCGTCCAAGTTCGCCTTCATCGGCTTCAGCGAGTCACTGCACCTCGAGGAGGCCGAGTACGGTGTCCACGTCGGCACCGTCCTCCCCGGCTTCGTGGCCACGGAGGGCTTCCCGCAGCAGGAGCTCGTCGACAACCCGCGCACGCGCTGGGCGGTGTCCACGCCCGCCAAGGTCGCCGACGCCATCGTCGACTGCGCCAACGGCAAGGCGGAGCGCTACGTGCCGCGCGCCTACGGCCTCATCCCCGTCATCAACGCGACCATGGGCGGGCTCGTCCGCCGCGCGGGCCGCGGCGGGGGCTTCGCTACGAAGACGAACGCGCAGTAGCGCGCCGCGCGGCGCCCCGCTGCACAAGGACGTTGACCGCCATCAGCACGAGCACGGCGAGCAGCAGCATGGTGGCGAGGACGTTGACCTCCGGCGGCACGCCCTGGCGGGTGGCGCCGAAGATGAACAGCGGGAACGTCTGCGTCTGGCCGGCGTTGAAGCTCGTCACCACGTAGTCGTCGATGGAGAGCGCCGCCGCCAGCACGGCGGCGGAGACCACGCCGGGCAGGATCATCGGCAGGGTCACGCGCGCGAACGTCGTCCAGGTTCCCGCGCCGAGGTCCTGCGCGGCCTCCTCGATGTGCGGGTCCATCCCCTCCAGGCGCGCCTTCACGGTGACCACCACGTAGGAGACGCAGAACAGCACGTGCGCGATCACGATGGTCACGAAGCCGGTGTTGATGCCCATGACCAGGAACAGGGCGAGCAGGGAGGCGCCGAGCACGACCTCGGGCGTCGCCATCGGCAGGAAGACGAAGAAGTCGGCGGCGCCGCGGCCGCGGAAGCGGTAGCGGACGAGCGCGATCGCCAGCAGCGTGCCCAGGAAGACGGCGATGAGCGTGGACAACGCGGCGATCTCGAGCGACTTGGAGAGCGCCTTCGCGAGGTCCGGGTCGCGGAACGGGTGGGCCCAGTGGTCGAGCGTGAAGCCCTGCCAGGTGAAGTTGAAGCGCCCCGCGTTGTCGTTGAACGAGAACAACACGACGATGAAGACCGGGATGAACAGGAACAGCAGCGCCAGCGCGCTCCAGATCCCGAGGAAGACGTTGCGGGGCGCGAGGCGGTTCACGCGCCGGCCGCCTCCGTGAGGTTCTGCGTCCCGAGGATGCGGCCGTAGACCGCGATGCCGATCAGGATCAGCGTCATCAGGATGAAGCTCAGCGCCGCGGCGGTCGGGTAGTCGAGCACGTTGAGGTACTTCGACTGGACGACGTTGCCGATCATGTACTGCTTGGGCGTGCCGAGCAGGGCGGCGTTGATGAAGTCGCCGGTGGCGGGGATGAAGCACAGCAGCGAGCCGGCGAAGATGCCCGGCACCGCCAGCGGCAGCGTCACCTTGCGGAACGCCGTCCAGCGCGAGGCGTAGAGGTCCGTCGCGGCCTCGATCAGGCGGCCGTCGAGCTTGTCGAGCGCCACGTAGAGCGGCAGGACCATGAAGGGCAGGAAGTTGTAGGCGATGCCGGCGATGACGGCGGTGCGCGTGGCGAGCAGCCGGCCGCTCTCGCCGACGAGGCCGACGTCCTTGAGGCGGTCCACGACGAAGCCGTTGTCGGAGAGGATCAGCTGCCAGCTCACCGTCCGCAGCACGTAGGAGGTGAAGAACGGCAGCACCACCAGCAGCAGCAGGAAGTTCTTGTACCGGCCGGCCTTGAAGGCGATGAAGTAGGCCAGCGGGAAGGCGATCAGCAGGTCGACCAGCGTGGCCACGCCCGCGTACCCGAAGGAGCGCAGGAACTGCGTGTCGTATTCCTTGATCGCGTCGGAGTACACGCTCCAGGTCCAGGTGAGGTCGTAGCCCGCCTCGGGGTCGCCGCTCATCACGGACACGCCGCCCTGGTTGATGAGCGGGATGACGAAGAAGATCACCAGCCACAGCAGGCCCGGGCCGGCGAACAGCCACGGCGTCCAGCGGCGGCTCACGAGCCGGTCACCTTCGCCATCGCCTCGATGACCTCGGCCTCCTGGCGGGTGGAGAAGCTCGGGTAGTTCTTCAGGCGCTCGCGGACGTCGTCGGGCGGGAAGATGAGCTCGTTGGCGGCGATCTCCGGGTCCGTCTTCTCGAGGATCTCGCGCACGCCCTCGACGGGGGAGAGGTAGTTGACGTACGCGGCGATCTTCGCCGCGACCTCCGGCTCGTAGGCGTAGTTCATCATCACCTCGGCGGCGTACGGGTGCTCGACGCCGAGGGGCAGCATCATGTTGTCCGTGAAGAGCATCGCGCCCTCCTCGGGGTAGGCGAAGCGCAGGTCCGGGTTGTCGGACTGCAGCTGCACGAGGTCACCCGAGTAGGCGAGCGCGATGGCGATGTTGCCCTTGGTCAGATCCGTCGTGTAGTCGTTGCCGGTGAAGCGCCGGAACTGCCCCGCGTCGTTGGCCTTCTTGATCTCCTCGATCGCCTCGAGCTGGTCGTCGACGGTCGCCTTCGTCGGGTCCTTGCCCTTCATCAAGAGCACGGAGCCGGCGCTGTCGTACTGCTCGGCGAGCATCGTCACCTTGCCCTTGTACTTGGGGTCGAAGAGCGCGTCCATGCTCTTGAGCTCGCCGCCCGTCTGCTTGATGTCGTAGCCGAGGCCGATGGCGCCGCTCTGCCACGGCAGCGAGAACTGGCGCTTGGGGTCGTAGGGGACCGACCGCAGGTTGGAGACCAGGTTCTTCGCGTTGGGGACGTTCTTGTAGTCGATGGGCGAGACGTAGCCCGACCGCACCCACTTCGCGGTCATGTAGTCCGTGAGCGTGACGATGTCGCGGCCGATCGGCTTGGCCCGCTGCAGCTGCTGGCGGACCTTCCCGAAGAACTCGGAGTTGTCGTTGATCTCCTCGACGTACTTGACGTGGCCGCCGTAGCGCTTGTCGAACTCCTTGAGGACCGACTTGTCGATGTACAGCGGCCAGTTGGAGAAGGTCCAGTTGCCGATCGGGACCTTCATGTGGTTGACGCCCGCCGCCTCCTTCTGCAGGGACTCGAGCGTCTTTGAGGCCGTGCCCTCGATGCCGCAGCCGCTGAGGAAGGCGGCCAGTGCGCTCCCGGCGAACGCGCGTCTATTCACGCCCGACCACGAACGTGTGCTGCGGCTCCCAGGCCAGGGAGACCTCCTGGCCGATGGTGACGTCGCTGCGCCCGACGCCGTCGTCGTTCTGGCAGATGACGGTGAGCTCCTCGCCGCCCTTGGCGCGCACCACGTACTGGACGACGGTGCCGAGGAAGGACGCCAGCTCGACGCGACCGCGGACGACGTTGGCGCCCGTGCCGTCGATGACGAGCTTCTCCGGGCGCACGCCGACGCGGACCTCGTCGCCCTGGTGCGGGCCGACGCGCTCGACGGGGACGTGCAGCGTCGCGCCGTCGTGCGTGGTCACGGCGCCGCCGGAGCCGAGCTTCCCGTCGATGAGGTTCGACGTCCCGAGGAAGTTCGCGACGAAGCCGGTCTGCGGCGCCTCGTAGAGCTCCTCGGCGGTGCCGGCCTGCTCGATGCGCCCCCCGTTCATCACGGCGATGGTGTCGGCCATGCTCATGGCCTCCTCCTGGTCGTGCGTGACGTGGATGAAGGTGATGCCGACGTCCTGCTGGATCTTCTTGAGCTCGACCTGGAGCTGGCGGCGCAGGCGCAGGTCCAGCGCGCCGAGCGGCTCGTCGAGCAGCAGGGCGCGCGGCCGGTTGACCAGCGCGCGGGCGAGCGCGACGCGCTGCTGCTGGCCGCCGGAGAGCTGCGTCGGGCGGCGATCGGCGAACGCGGCCATCTGCACGGTCTCCAGGGCCTCGCCGACACGGCGCTTGGTCTCGTCCTTGTCGATCTTCTTGCGCTGCAGGCCGAAGGCGACGTTCTTGGCGACGGTGAGGTGCGGGAACAGCGCGTAGGACTGGAAGACCGTGTTGACGTCGCGCTTGTGCGGCGGCCGGTCGGTGACGTCCTCGTCGCCGAGGAAGACGCGGCCCGCGGTGGGCAGCTCGAAGCCGCCGATCATGCGCAGCGTCGTCGTCTTGCCGCAGCCGGAGGGACCGAGGAGCGCGTAGAAGCGGCCGCGGCCGATCTCCAGGTCGAGATCCTCGATCACCGTCGTCGCACCGAAGCGCTTGGTGACTCCTTCGAGGCGGATGTCGGGGTCGACGTCGCTCAGGCCGCGAACCTATCGCACTCTTCGCCACTTTGCACACCGTCGTTCGACGGTCGGTCCTAGAGGAGCCGGATGATCGCGATCGTCCCGATGATCACGATGAGGGCGCGGAGCGCGGTCGGCGAGAGCCGCTTGCCGTACCGGGCGCCGAGCTGGCCACCCACGGTGGCGCCGACGGCGATGAGCGCGACGGGCAGCCAGGCGACGTGGGCGGCGAAGATGAAGATGACGCCGGCGACGCCGTTGACGATCCCGGCGAGGACGTTCTTGAGCGCGTTGATGCGCTGCAGCGGCTCCGGCAGCGTGGTGCCGAGGATGCCGAGCAGCAGGATGCCCTGGGCGGCGCCGAAGTAGCCGCCGTAGACGCCCGCGGCGAACACGCCCGCGCTCGTCCCGCGACCGCCCTCGACGCGGTCCTCCAGGCGCTTGGCGAGGAGCGGCTGCAGGACGATGAGGACCAGCGCGACGGCGATGAAGACCGGCACGATCGCCTCGAAGAGGTCGTCGGGGAGGACGAGCAGGCCGACCGCGCCGGCGATGCCGCCGACCAGCGAGCAGGCGCCCAGCCGCAGCACCCGCGGGCGCTGTCCCTCCAGCAGGTCCCGGTAGCCGATGGCGCCGCTGATCGACCCCGGCACGAGCCCGATCGTGTTGGAGACGTTGGCGGTCACCGGCGGGTAGCCGACCGCGAGCAGGATGGGGAAGGTGACCAGCGTCCCGCTGCCCACGACGGTGTTGATGGTCCCCGCGAAGACCCCGGCGGCCAGCACGACGACCGCCTCGAGGAGGCTCAATCCGCTGTGAGGTGCGCTTCGACCGCGGCCCAGGTGGCGTCGTCGGTCATGAGGTCCGAGTGGGTCGCGTCGACCTCGACGCCGGTGGCCATCGCCGCCTGGGCGAGCAGCCCGTCGCGCTCCGTCTCGGGGACGATGGCGCCCCCGTCCATCAGGCGGGTCGAGCGGACCAGCAGCGTCGGCATGGCCAGCGGCCGCCACGCCTCCTTCCAGTCGCGCGCGATCATGTCCTCGAGGTCCTCCGTGCAGGCGTCGCGCGACGTGCGGGCGGTGAAGCGCCCGTCGTCCGTCCGCCGCAGCTCGCGCCGGTAGAGGGCGTCCCACTGGGGCAGCCAGCGCTCGATGCCGCCGGCGGCGCGGACGGCGTCCACGTGCTCCTGGGGGTCACTCACGCTCCCGTCGAGGCGGTCCATCCCCGCGCGGACGACGGTCGTGGCGGCCTCGTCCATCCGGCCGGCGTGGTCGATGAGCACGAGCCGCCGCAGCCGCCCGGACGCCGTGGAGGCGGCGAGGATGCCGATGAGCGCGCCCATCGACCAGCCGGCGAGGTCGAAGGTCTCCGCCTCGAGCTGGTTGGCCATCGCCAGCACGTCGGCGACGTGGCTGTCGAGCCCGTAGGTGCCCGGGGGCGTGATCGCCGAGAGAGCGCGACCGCGCAGGTCGGGAGCGACCGCGCGGAAGCCGGCGCCGGCCAGCCGCTCGCCGAGGAAATCCCAGGCTCTGCAATTCGCGGTCAACCCGTGCAGGCACAGGACCAGCGGGCCCTCGCCCTGGCTGACCGCAGCGAGGCGGCCGGACGGAAGCTCGAGCGTGATCTCCTCCATGCCGGGACCGTACCCCAGCGCCGTAGCGTCGAAGCCCGTGCCCAGGATCGCCGTCGACATCTCCCCGCTGCGCGAGTCCCGCGACCTCCGGCGCCTGATCATCGGCGAGGCGGTCACGGGCATCGGCACGCAGGCGGCGCTGGTGGCGCTGCCGTTCCAGATCTATACGGAAACGGGGTCGGCGTTCCTGACCGGCCTGCTCGGCGCGGTGGAGCTGCTCCCGCTCGTCACGCTCGCGCTCATCGGCGGCGCCATCGCCGACCGCTACGACCGGCGCCGGATCCTCCTGTTCAACCAGATCGGGCTGGTGATCATCGCGGGGCTGCTCGCCGTGTCGGCGTTCGCGCTCGACGAGACGCCGTTGTGGCTGCTCTACCCGCTCGGCGGCCTGCTTGCCGGGTTCGGCGCGATCGACAACGTCACGCGCGGATCGATCATCCCCAACCTCGTGCGGCCGGAGAAGCTGCGGTCCGCCCTGGCGCTCAACTTCGGGCTCTACCAGCTGATCGCGGTGGTCGGCCCCGGCGTCGGCGGCGTCCTCATTGCCGCCACGAGCGTGGGCGGCGCCTACGCGGTCGACGCCGTCTCCTGCCTGGCAATGGCCGCGGCCGCCGCCGGCATGCGCCCGCAGATCCCTCCCCCCGCGGAGCCCATGCGCCTGCGGTCGTCCATCGCCGACGGCCTGCGCTTCGTCAACCGCAACAACGCGCTCAAGGGCTCGTTCGCCATCGACCTGCTGGCCATGACCTTCGGGATGCCGCGCGCGCTGTTCCCCGTGCTCGCCGTCTCCGTCTACGGGGCGGGCGCGGCCGGCACGGGCGCCCTGTTCGCCGCCGTGTCCGCCGGCGCGACCGTCGCGGCGCTCACCACCGGCTGGCTCGAGCACGCCCGCCGGCTCGGGCGCATCGTGATCTTCGCCGTCGTCGTCTGGGGCCTGGCCATCGCCGCGGCCGGCCTCTTCACCAGCATCTGGCCGGCGCTCGTCTGCCTCGCCGCCGCGGGCGCAGCCGACAGCGTCTCCGCCGTCTGCCGCTCGACGATCAACCAGACGGTCACGCCGGACGCCATGCGCGGGCGGATGTCGTCGGTCTTCAGCCTCGTGGTCACCAGCGGGCCGCGCCTGGGCGACGTGGAGGCGGGCGCGGTCGCCGGGCTCACCAGCGCGCGCTTCTCCGTCCTCTCGGGCGGCCTGGCGTGCGCCGCCGGGGTCGGCCTGATCGTCTACGCGTTCCCGAGCCTGTGGAGTTATGGGGCGGGACGGGCGTCGAGCGCCCGCCCCTGAGAACCCCACCGACATGGATCGCCGGGTACTGATTACGTCCCCGGTTTGAAACAAAACGTGTCAAGCCGGGGCGGCTAGACACTCCTGATCTCCGGGCGGTCCGCACACGGCGGTGCACCGGAACTGCGATCAAGTAGGCAATCCGCCGGCCCCTACGAGGCTACCGCTCGGCTCGACCTCCGGTTGGGAGAGCACCGGGAGCGTGAAGTGGAAGGTGGCGCCGCGGCCGGGCGCGCCCTCGGCCCAGATGCGCCCGCCGTGCTGGGCGACGATGCGCTCGCAGACGGCGAGCCCGATGCCCGACCCCTCGTAGCGGTCGGCGGAGTGCAGGCGCTGGAACGGGCGGAAGATGAGGTCGGCCTGGCCCTCGCCGAAGCCGATCCCGTTGTCGTGCACGGAGATGCGGGTCATCTCGCCGGCCATGGGGGTGGAGGTGACCTCCACGCGCGGCACGGTGTCGGGCGGCATGAACTTGATCGCGTTGGCGAGCAGGTTCTGGAAGACCTGGCGCAGGCGCCCGGGGTCGCCGCAGACGACGGGCAGGGGCTGGACGACGACCTCGGCCGCGCGGTCGCGCAGCGGCCCGGCCAGCGCCTCGCGGACGTCGCGCAGCGTCTCCTCGAGGGCGACCGGCTCGCGCTTGTGCTCCTCGCGATCCAGCCGCGCGTAGGCGAGGAGGTCGCGGGTGAGGACGCGCATGCGCTCCGAGCCGATGCGGATGTGGGTGGCGAGCGCGGTCGCCTCCGGGTCGCCGGCGAGCTTGCGCTCGAGCAGCCCGGCGTACATCCCGATGGTCACGAGCGGGCCCTGCAGGTCGTGGGAGGTGACGGACGCGTAGTCCTCGAGCTCGCGGTTGGAGCGCTGCAGCTCGCCCGTGCGCTGCGCGATCTCCGCCGCCTGGCGCTCCAGACCGGCGGCCATCGCGTTGAAGGACCGCGCGAGGTCGCCCAGCTCGTCGGCGCGGGTCGCCTCGACGCGGGTGCCGAGCTCGCCGGCCGCGATGGAACCCGCGGCGCCCGCGACCCGCTGGATGGGGGCGACGACCCGGCGGCGCAGGAGCACCGCGGCGCTGATGGCGGTGAGCAGGACGAGCGCGATGCCGATGACGCCCAGCCGGACGGCGACGTCGGCGCGTGAGTCGGCCCGGCGCTCCGTGGCGTCCGCCTCGGCGCGGGCGCGGACGAACATCTCGCCGAGCGCGCGGCGCACGGCGGCGATGCGGCGCCGGCCGATGGGGTCGTCGAGGTAGGCCCGCGCGTACTTGGGGTTCTCCCGCGCCGTCTCCAGGTAGGGCAGCGCCCACAGGCCGATGTAGTCGCTCATCAGCGTGGCGACGCGGTCCACGTCGCGGCGCAGCGGGCGATCGTCGCGGGCGAGGCGCTTCAACCGCGCGACCTGCCCCGGGTAGCGGGCGCGGGCGGCCGTGAAGGGCTCGAGGTCGGCCTCGAGCCCCGAGGCCCCGAAGCCACGCAGCCCGTTCTCGAGGCTGACGGCGGAGCGCTCGAGCTCCGTCCCGGCGGTGACCGCCTGCTGTGCGCGCAGCGCCACCCGCTGCGCCGAGCGCAGGTTGCCCACGGCGATCACGAGCACCGCGAAGGCGATGACCAGGATGAGCGCGAGCACACCGCTTCCGAGCAGGGTCCGCGCGGTCAGGCTGTGTCGAACGCGGTTCAGCACTGCCGGCATTCTGAACTATTCGTCAGCGGCGCAGGCGAAAAGGCACGCGCGCGAGCGACTCCTCGAGGTTGTCGCTGCGGTCGCGCGCCCGGGTCTGGACGACGTAGCGGCCCTTCGGCAGGCGGCCGCGGACGGTCAGCGACCACGTCGAGAGCCCCTTCGCCGGGATGAACCGGTGCTTCGAGCAGAGGCGCTTGGGCCCGAAGTCGCCCGAGCGGCGCAGGAAGCGGCACCGGCCCTTGCCGACCTTGCGCTTGATGGCCGCGGACACGCGCTTCAGGCCCGCGCAGCCGCGGTCCCGCGCCGTGCCGTTGACCCGCACGGAGCGGCGACGGCCGCGGACGCGGACGATCGTGGACCCCGGCGCCACCCGGTCCGCGCACGTGCCCGGGGCGGAGGTCGGGGTCGGCCCCGGTGTGGTGGTCGCGGTGGTGGTGGGGGTCGGCGACGATGTCGCGGCGGGCGAAGCGGTGGCGCTCGGCCCCGGTGAGGCCGTTCCCTCCGGCGGCACCGCCGCGCGGTCGTAGGCGACGCGCGCCGGGATGCCGCGGTTGCCGGCCTCGTCGATCGCGCTGAGGACGAGCGTGCCCTTGTCGCCGGGGAGATCGATCACGGCGCCCGGCCCGCTGACGGCGACGTCCGTGTCCCCGACGCGGGCGACGTAGCCCTTCGGGGTGCCGCACAGGCGGTCGTCGCCCGGCGCGTCGAAGCCAGCTTCCACTTGCCGCCGTCGGCCGGCATGAGCGTGGCCTTCGCCGGCGTGCCGGGAGCGGTGCCGTCCGTCTCCGTGTTCCCCGAGCCGTGGTCGTCGTGCCGGTAGGCGTCCCACACACCGGCGGGCTGGCAGGCCGGCTGCCCACCGGACCACTGGAACAGGTACCCCTCGCGGGTGATCCCGGCCAGGCGGCCGTCGTCGGAGAGGGTCGCCGGCGCGAACAGCCAGCCGCCGGTGACCTTCGGGAAGCCTGGGGCGTCCAGGCCGGTGGCGCCGTCATAGGCGTGCAGGAGCCCCAAGCCCGTCCCGGCGAGCACCTGGTTGGCGGGGCTGGCCGGGTCGACCTTGGCGATCGTCGACGAGGACAGGAACTGGTAGTCCTCCGTCACCCGCGGGAAGGCTGGCAGCGGCGCGGTGGTCCCGGCGTCGTAGGCGCCGATCAGGTGGTTGTAGGGCTGGTTCTGGCCGACCAGCAGCAGGTTCACGACCTGCCCGAGGCTGAGTCCGTACTTGACCACGGCGGGCGTGCCCGTGCCGAGCACGTCGCCCACGACGGCGGACTCGAACAGGTTGATCTGGCCCGTCTGGTCCGTGGCGTCGGAGGCCGGGCCGTACGCCTTCTGCTGGATGGTCTTGTCGATGGAGCCGTCGGGGGCGATCTCCTGGATGCCCGCCGAACCCGTCGTCGAGGCGATGATCCGTGGTCTCGCCGGTGGCCTGCTTCATGATGGCGGCGTCGTGGCCGGGCCCGATCAGCGGCAGGGTCGACTGGATGGCGCCTGCGAGCTTCACCGGCCAGCCGGGCAGGTAGGCGCCCGTCTTGCCGCTGATGGCGTAGAGGCGCGACGTCCCGCCCGCCTGGGACAGGACCTGGCTGAGGATGTCCGTGTTGAGCGCCTGCTCCTGCCCGTAGCTCTCGTTGCTGGCGACGACGATGTCGTCGGCCCCGTCGCCGTCGAGGTCGCCGATGGCCGGCGCGTTGATCGACTCGGCGTGCATCTGCTCGTTCGCCGGCACGTCGGGGTCGAGCAGCACGCGCGGGAAGTGGGGCACCGGGGTGCCGTCCGGGCGGAAGGCGTAGACGAAGCCGTCGAGCGCCGGCGCCACGATGGAGACCGCCCCGTCCTTGCCCTCGAGACGGGCGACGGCGGGGGACGCCAGGAAGCCGCACTTGCGGTGGTGCAGCTTGCGGATCTGGTCCGCCTTGTCGCAGTTGGCGGGGTCGATGCCGACGGGGAAGCCGGCTCGGCGCGTGCCGTCGGTCTCCCAGACGTAGACGTGGCGGCCGGCGGTGGTGATGAGCTCGGGGGAGCCGTCGCCGTCGAGGTCGGCGATCGTGACGCCGCGCGGCGGCTCGCGCGGCGGGGCCACCGCGCCCACGTCCCCGATACCGGGTGAGCCGGTGTGTCCCGTCGCCTGCTTGAGCAGGTCGGTGTACACCGGGAAGCCGGGCAGCTCGCTGCCGCCGTCGCCGGTGTAGGCGTGCACGGTCCCGTCCTCCACGGGCGCGACGAGCTCCTGCTTGTTGTCGCCGTCGAGGTCGGCGTAGCGCAGCGGCGCCTCGCCGCCGGCGCCGAGGCGCTTCGGGTACGCCGGCTTGATGGTGCCGTCGTCGAGCGCCGTGAACACGCGCCGGTCGACGCCCTTGAGGTCCCCGGCCTTCGCGTTCTTCGCGGTCACCGTCACGCGGACGGTGAACTCCCGCTGGAACGGGTTGGGCGCCGTCTTGGAGAAATCGGGCGCGCCGAGGTCGGGCGGCGGCGTGGCGGCGGTGACCGCCGCACGGACCGCGTTGAGGTCGAGCGTGCCGAGGTCGGTCACCTCGCCGGTGCCGTCGGCGTTCTTGAGGGTCTGCCAGGCGGTCGGCGTCTCGCCGGCGCCCCATTCGACCGTGTAGTGGAAGGCCTTGTCCTTGTCGAAGCGCGCTTCGAGGTGGCCGGTCACCGGCACCGTGGCACCCTGCAGGGGCGCGAACCAGTCCGGGCTCCAGATGGCGGCCTCCGGAGGGATGTTCCCCTTCTGCGCGACTTCGACGGCGGCACCCACGTTCGCGCGGCCCCAGCCGAAGTGCGGGTCCCAGCCGGTGGTGGCGTAGTCGGGCAGGCCGGTGCCGATCGTGTTGGGCGCGGTGACGTCCTCCGCGGTCTGCTCGAGCAGCTCACGGGCCTCGTCGGCGCGCAGCGACACGGGGCCACCGACCCCCGCCGCCCGGTCCTTCGCGGCGCTGTAGACGAGGGCCGTGGCGCCCGCCGCCTTCCCCGTGTTCTCCGAACCGGTCGCGCCGATCATGGAGATGGACGAGTGGCCGCCGTACTGCGTCGTGCCGGCGCCGCGGAACAGCGTCTCCGTCGGCACGATCGTGCCCGGCAGCGGCACCGGGGTGGGGAGGGTCTTGAGGAACGTCGACGCCTCTTCGGAATCGAGGTCCATCCCGAGCCCGTAGGTGTCGCCGACCGCACCCTGGATGAGCATCGTGTGCGAGTAGTTGGCGGGGTAGTTGTGGTTGCCCGTGTTGAGGTCGTCGCCGCTGAACACCTGCGCGACGCCGTGCTGGTAGGCGTACTCGCTGGCGCGCTCGGTGAAGGCCGAGTGGTAGAGACCGCCGTCGGCGCCCTCGATGACCTTGACGCCCCGGTCGGTGGCGTAGAGCATCGCGAGTCCGAAGGTGGTCTGGTCGCTCACGAACGTGTCCCACACGCGCAGCGGCAGGACCTGGCAGTGCGGGCAGACGCCGATCGAGCCCTGGCCGTCGTTGCCCTGCTCGGCGACCTCCTTCGCCCGCCCGGTGCCATGGCCGTTGGCGGCGAAGTAGCTCGACGTGTCGGCCGGGTCGTTGTCGTCGTCGAAGAAGTCCCACCCGGCGATGTCGTCGACGTAGCCGTTGCCATCGGCGTCCGTGTGGTCCGAGTACTTCTTGATCAGGTCCTGCGCGGTCGGCTTGACGACGTTGAGCTCGTCCTTGAAGTCGTCGACGTCGAGGTGGCCGTTGCCGTTCGAGTCCGTCTGGTTGGGGAGCTCGGCGCCATTGAGGCGGATCTGCGTGCGCAGGCCGTCGTCGTCCCAGTTGATCCCGGTGTCGAGGACGGCGACGCCGACGTCCTCGCGGCCACGCTGGATCTTCCAGGCACCCGCCGCGTTGAAGCCCGCGACCATCGGCTGCCCCACGGTGTGCCCGGACTGGCTGTCCTTGTAGACCGCCGTGGGCGTGTTGCGCGACGGGAACCCGAAGAGGTCGAAGCGCTCGTCGTAGAGGTTGGTGCTCGTGCCCGTCTCCGCCTTCGCGTAGTCCGGGTCGTTGGGGATGTCCTGCAGCTGCGGGTTCGTGAGGGGGACGAACTGCTGCCCGGTCTGACTCGAGGCCGGATGCTCGAAGTCGCTCGCGATCGCGACCGGCGTCACGAGCGCGCACAGCAGGGCAGCGAGCAGGAGGATCCGCATGCGCCGGATCGTGGCAGTTCGGCGGCACCTAGGGTGCCGGTTGATGGAGGTCATCGTCGGAGGCGGCCACAACGGCCTGGTGGCAGCGGCGCTGCTCGCGCGGGCCGGCCGCGAGGTCCTGCTGCTCGAGCGCCGCGACCACCTCGGGGGCGCCGCGGTGTCCGAGCGGCCGTTCGCCGGGCGGGACGCGCGCCTGTCGCGCTACTCGTACCTCGTCTCGCTCTTCCCGCGCGCGCTCGCGCGCGAGCTGGGCGTCCCGCTCGAGCTCGTCGACCGGACGGTCGCGGCCTTCGCGCCCTACGACGGCGGCGCGCTGCTGGTGGAGCAGGACGCGGCGAGCGCGGCGACCCGCACCTCCTTCCGCGCGCGCACCGGCAGCGACGCCGACCACGACGCGTTCCTCGCCCTCTACGACGAGCTGGGCGCGGCGGCGGAGCGGCTCTTCCCGACCTTCCTCGAGCCGCTGCCGACGAAGGCCGAGGCGATGGAGCTGCTCGGCGACGCGCGCTGGATGGCCGAGCGGCCGCTGGGAGACGTGCTGGCCGAGCGCTTCCAGGACGACCTGATCTCCGGCATGGTCTCGACGGACGGGCTGATCGGCACGCTCGCCGACGTCCACGACGCCTCCCTGCGCCAGAACCGCTGCTTCCTCTACCACGTGGTCGGGAACGGGGACGGCCGCTGGCGGGTCCCCGTCGGCGGGATGGGCGCCGTGTCCGGCGCGCTGGAGGAGGCCGCGCGAGCCGCCGGCGCGGACCTGCGCTGCGACGCCGAGGTGATCGCGGTCGACGGCGCCGAGGTCACCTGGCGCGACGCCACCGGCGAGCACACGGTCACCGCCGATCACGTCCTCGCCAACTGCGCGCCGCCGGTGCTGGACCGCCTGCGGGGCCGCGTGCCCCAGGTCGATCCGGGCTGGGGCGCGCAACTGAAGGTCAACCTGCTGCTCGACCGGCTGCCGCGCCTGCGTTCCGGGCACGACCCGGAGGTCGCCTTCGCCGGAACCTTCCGCCTCGACGAGTCCGTCGCCGAGCTGGCCGACGCCTGTGCGGCCGCCCGCCGCGGCGAGCTCCCCGAGCGGTTGCCGGCCGAGCTGTACTGCCACACGCTGGCCGACCCCTCGATCGTGGAGACGACCCACCCACCCAGCCACACGCTGACGATCTTCGCCCTGCACGTCACCCCGGAGATGAGCGTGTCCGGCGACCTGCTCACGGAGCGCCTGCTCGACCGCCTCGACCTCCACCTGGAGGACCCGATCCGCGACTGCCTCGCCCGCGACGCCAACGGCGAGCCGTGCATCGAGACCCGCACGCCCGCCGACCTCGAGCGCGAGCTGTCGCTCCCTGGCGGCAACATCTTCCACGGCGACCTGGACTGGCCCTGGCGCGAGGAGGACGACCCGGACGTCTGGGGCGTCGCGACGGACCACCCGCAGATCCTGCGCGCGGGAGCGAGCGCCCGGCGCGGCGGGGGCGTCAGCGGCATCGGCGGCCATAATGCGGCCATGGCTGTGCTCCATGGGTGAGGAGGTCGAGGCGCGGCAGTTCACGCGCGAGGACCGCCAGAACTACCGGGCGAAGGTCAAGCGCAACCTCGACGTCTTCGCGCGCATGCTCTCCGAGGCGCGCTTCGACGCCGATCACCGCTCCATCGGTCTCGAGATCGAGCTCAACCTCACGGATGAGGCCGGCCACCCGGCGATGCGCAACGCCGCCGTGCTGGAGGCCATCGCCGACCCCGACTTCGTCACGGAGCTCGGGCAGTTCAACATCGAGATCAACATCCCGCCGCATCTGCTCGAGCCGAACATGTTCGCGGACCTCGAGGCGACCATCCGGCGCAGCCTCAACGAGGCCGAGGACAAGGCGAGCAAGGCCGGCGGCCACATGGTGATGGTCGGGATCCTGCCCACCGTCGACGAGGGCCACATGGGCGCGGAGTCCTTCTCCGACAACCCGCGCTACGCGCTCCTCAACGAGCAGATCTTCGCCGCACGCGGGGAGGACCTGCACATCTCCATCGAGGGCACGGAGCGGTTGAGCACCTACGCCGAGACGATCCTGCCCGAGGCGGCGTGCACCAGCGTCCAGCTGCACCAGCAGATCGACCCCAACGCGTTCGCCGAGCACTGGAACGCGGCGCAGGCGATCGCGGGCATCCAGCTCGCGGTCGGCGCAAACTCGCCGTTCCTGTTCGGGCGCGAGCTGTGGCAGGAGACGCGCATCGCCCTCTTCGAGCAGGCCACCGACACGCGCTCGGAGGAGCTCAAGGCGCAGGGGGTCCGGCCCCGCGTGTGGTTCGGCGAGCGCTGGATCACCGGCATCTTCGACCTCTTCGAGGAGAACGTCCGGTACTTCTCAGCGCTGCTGCCGCTCGTCGACGACGAGGACCCGGAGGCGATGCTCGAGCGCGGTGACGTCCCTGAGCTTCCCGAGCTGCGGCTGCACAACGGCACCGTCTACCGCTGGAACCGGCCGGTCTACGACGTCGTCGACGACCGCCCGCACCTGCGCATCGAGAACCGCGTCCTGCCCGCGGGGCCGACCGTCGTCGACATCCTCGCCAACGCGGCCTTCTACTACGGCCTCGTGCGCATCCTCGGCTCGGAGGAGCGGCCCGTGTGGTCGGCGATGAGCTTCTCGGCCGCGGAGGAGAACTTCCACGCGGGTGCCCGGGAGGGCCTCGGCGCGAAGGTCTACTGGCCGTCGCTGGGCGAGGTGCCCGTCGGCGAGCTGGTCGTCCGCCGCCTGCTGCCCATCGCCCACCAGGGCCTGCAGGCGTGGGGCATCGACGACGCGGACCGCGAGCGCCTGCTCGGCATCATCGAGCGCCGCTGCGTGACCGGCATGAACGGGGCCGCCTGGCAGGTCGCCGCCTTCCGCCACTTCTACGAGACGCGCAAGCTCAGCCGGGCCGAGGCGCTGCGTGAGATGACCCTGCTCTACCGGGACCAGATGCACGCCAACGTCCCGGTGCACGAGTGGGAAGTGCCGGGGACGTAGGGGTAACCCTCTCGTCCCCAGGGACGACCGAAGATCACCCGCGCGGCCGATGACGGGGGCCCTCCCGGTCAGCAGTATGCGGTCCATGAAGACCACGCGCACATACCCCCTCATCCGCCTCCGGCGGGCCGTGGTCTCGGCACCGGCTCAGCCGCGCTTCACCCCGCGAACCGATCCTCGGTTCGTCCGCGCGGCTCTCGGCCGGATGGTCTGAACGGACCGCTCCGCGGTCACCCTCTTCACTCCGCCCGGCACCGCCGGGCGGACGTGTTTAAGGACCTGTGGGGTTAACCCTCTCGTCCGCTCGGACGACTCGAAGATCGGTACCGCGGATGACGACACGGGGCCGGCGGCTGCGGCAGTATTCCGTCCATGAAGTCGCCGAGCACACATACCCCCCTCCGGCTCTGCCGGGCCGGCGCCTTCGCCCCCTCCCTGGCGCGCTTTGACTCGCGGTCCCCCGCCCGCGCGCCTCTCGGAGCGGTTCTCCTCTAGGCGACCCCTGCGCGCGGCACCCTCCTGGCCGCGCGCAGGGACCGTCGTCCTCACAGCAGTCGCAGCAGCGCCGCCGTCCCCCCGGCGACGAGCACGACGACGAGGAACGGCGCCTTGCGCCACACCAGCACCGCCGCGAGCAGCACCGCGGGCAGGCGCGCGTCGAGCACGAGCTCGTCGCCGGTCCCGATCGTCTGCGTGACGATCAGCGCCGCCAGCACCGGCACCACCAACAGCTCGAGGCCCCAGCGCTCCGCGGCCTCCGCGTCCACCCGGGCGGCCAGCAGCACGCCCGCGAGCTTGAGGGCGTAGGCGCCGGCGCACAGCCCGAGCACGGCGGCCCAGCTCATCGCCGCGCCCCCAGGACGAGCACGCCGACCGCCGCGGAGGCCATCACGGGCACGCCGGCGGGCGTAAGCGGCAGCAGCGCGACGGCCACGACCGCGCCGGCCACCGCGGCCGCGGGCGCGCCGGCGCGCCGCAGCTGCGGCGCCAGCAGCGCCAGGAAGACGGCGGGGAAGAGGGCGTCGAGGCCGAGCGCCTCGCGGGTCGACGCTCCCGCCCACCAGCGCGCCGATCAGCGTCCCCGCGTTCCAGAAGACGAACACGCTCACCCCCGTGGAGAGGAACGCGCGGTGGCTGCGGCCGTGGGCGTGGGCCATGGCGGTCGACTCGTCGATGACCAGGTGCGCCTCCAGCGCCCGGCGCTTCAGGACACCGCGCAGGCTGAGCGCGTAGACGCCGTTGCGCGCGCCGAGCAGCAGCGCCGGCCCGAGCGCCGCCGCCACCGAGCCGCCCGCGCCGAGCACGGAGACGTAGGAGAACTGCGAGGCGCCCGTGAAGGTGAACAGCGACAGGACGCAGGTCTGCGCGACGCTCAGCCCGGCCGCCACGGAGAGCACGCCGAACGACACGGCGTAGACGCCCGTCGCGAAGCCGATGGACAGCGCGTCACGGGTGATCCGATCCATGCGCACCGGCCGACCGTAGCCTGAGCGACAGTGTCCCCGCCGCCGCTCTCCGACCTCACCACGCTGCACCTCGGCGGGCCCCCGCGGCAGCTGATCGAGGCCACCGACGATGCTTCCCTGATCGCGGCGGTGCGCGATGGTGCGTTCGTGCTCGCCGGCGGCTCCAACGTGGTCTTCGCCGACGCGGGCTACGACGGGACCGTCGTGCTCGTCCGGACGCGGGGGATCGAGCGCGACGGGTACCGCCTGACCGTTGCCGCGGGCCACGACTGGGACGACCTCGTCGCCTATTCGGTCGAACACGGCCTGGCGGGCATCGAGTGCCTCAGCGGCATCCCCGGCTCGACGGGCGCGACCCCGATCCAGAACGTCGGCGCCTACGGGCAGGAGGTCGCGCAGACCATCTCATCCGTGCGCGTCTTCGACCGCGAGCAGGACGCCGTGGTCGACCTTCCCGCGAGCGAGTGCGGCTTCGGGTATCGCGCCAGCCGCTTCAAGTACCACGACCGCTGGGTCGTGCTGTCCGTCACCTTCGACCTGCACGACCAGCCGTCCCCGATCACGTACTTCGACGCGCCGGACGACCTCGCCGGCCGCCGCGCCGTGGTGCTCGACCTGCGGCGCTCCAAGGGGATGGTCGTCGACCCGGCCGATCCCGACTCGGTCAGCGCCGGTTCCTTCTTCACCAACCCGATCCTCGACGCCGTCCCGGAGGGCGCGCCCGCGTGGCCGGAGCCCGACGGGCGCCTCAAGACCAGCGCCGCCTGGCTGATCGGGCAGGCCGGCATCGAGCGCGGCCAGGCCGTCGGCGGCGCCGCCATCTCCTCCAAGCACCTGCTCGCCCTCACCAACCGCGGGGGGACCACGGAGGACCTGCTCGCGCTCGCCCGCGTCGCCCGTGACGCGGTCCGCGAGCGCTTCGGGATCGAGCTACACCCCGAGCCGGTGCTGGTGGGCGTCAGCCTGTAGCCGCGCCGGCACGTCGTCGTCGTACATCTCGAAGAACCCGGCGACGACGTCCATCAGGTGGTCGAGGGACTCGGCCCGGTAGAGGACGGGCTGGTAGTGGGTGATGTCGTAGGTCGCCGTCCCCATCTCGAGGAAGTCCAGCGGCCGCACGTCGGCGTGAGCGGAACTCGTCGATCTCGCCGTAGCTCGAGAGCAGCCCGGCGCCGTAGCAGCGCAGCTCGCCCCGCTCCATGATCACCCCGAACTCGCAGGTGAACCAGAACACCTTCGCGAGGAAGTCGAGCGCCGCGCGGGTCTCGCAGCGGCGCGCCGCCTCGCCCGTGAGGCGGTGCAGGGTGGCGAACGGCGGCGCGGCGAGGGCGACGCCGTGGCCGATGACCTCGTGCACGAGGTCGGGCTCCGGCGTGTAGAGCGGCTCGGACGGGTGGCGCAGGTACTGCGTGGAGTGGAAGACGCGGTCGGCCAGCGACCCGTAGAACTGCTCGAGCGCGACGAGGCCGGGGGCGGGCACGAAGCGGAACTCGGCGGCGACCTCCTCCAGCCGCGGCACGCGGTCGGTCGGCAGCGCCAGCCGGTCCCACGCCTCGAGGTAGGCGGAGTGCGCGAGCGCCTGGTGCTTGACGCTCAGCTCGCGGCAGACGGTGCGCCAGACGGCGTGCTCCTGCTCGGAGTAGTCGATGGCCGGCGCCGGGGTCGCCCGGCGTCCAGTCCAGCGCGGCGCGGGCGATCTCGCCGCGGCGGCGCAGGTAGACGGGGTCGCCTGCGCCGGGGTGGCTCGGCGCGAGGTGCACGGTGACGGTGCCGTCGTCGTCCTCCGTGACCGGTGAGTAGAGCTGGCCTTCCTCGAACATGCCAGGCAGCCTGCCCCGAACCGGTCGACCTGACAAGTCCTTTCGTGGAAGACTGGTCGATGTGACCAGTCTCGACCGGGTCGACGCGGGCATAATCGCCGAATTGACGGTCGATCCGCGCATCGGCCTCGTCGAGGTCGCCCGCCGGCTCGGCGTCGCCCGGGGAACGGTGCAGGCCCGGCTCGCGAAGCTCGAGGCCCGCGGCGCGCTGACCCCGCCCGGTGTCGACCCCGCGCAGATCGGCTACCCGGTGCTGGCCTTCGTCTTCCTGGAGATCGTCCAGGGCCGGCTCGACGAGGCGATCGCGACCCTCGACGGCATCCCGGAGATCCTCGAGGCGTTCGGGACGACGGGGCCGCGCGACCTCATCTGCCGTGTGGTCGCCCGCGACAACGGGCACCTCCAGGAGATCATCAACGTGATCCTCCACGCCGGCCCCGTCCGGCGCTCGACGAGCTACATCGCGATGTCGACGCAGATCGCGCCGCGCACGCTGCCGCTCGTCCGGAGCGCCGCCGGGTGATCCCCTTCGTCACCATCGACCCGCCGGGCGCGCGCGACCTCGACCAGGCGCTGCACATCGAGCGCCGCGGCGACGGGCACCGCGTCCACTACGCGATCGCCGACGTCGCCCACTTCGTGCAGCCCGGCGACGAGGCCGACCGGCAGGCGTGGCAGCAGGGCGTGACGCTGTATCACCCCGATCGCCAGGAGCCGCTGTACCCGAGCATCGTCGAGCAGGCGTCCCTGCTGCCCGGGCAGGACCGGCCCGCCGTGGTCTGGACGCTCGACCTCGACGCGCGCGGCGCCCTGGTGCAGACGGACGTCCGGCGCGACACGGTCCGCTCCACCGCCCAGTACACGTACGCCGACATCCCCGAAGCGGTGATGACCCTGCTGCGCGAGGTCGGCCAGCGGCGCGAGACCCTCGAGCGCGAGCGCGGCGGCGTCTCCCTGCCCACCCCCGAGCAGGAGGTCGACGCCGACGGGACGCTGCACTACCGCGCGCCGCTCGAGTCGGAGGGCTACAACGCCCAGCTCTCCCTGCTCACCGGCATGGCGGCGGCCGACCTGATGATCGCCGGCGGCACCGGGCTGCTGCGCACCCTGCCGCCCGCCGAGCCGGAGACGCTCGAGCGGCTGCGCCGCATCGCCGCCGCACTCGGGCGCGACTGGCCCGCGGAGACGGACTACGCGACCTTCATCCGCTCGCTCGACCCCTTCGCGGCGCGCGACGCGGCCATCCTGCGCGCCGCCACCGGCGTCCTGCGCGGCGCGGGCTACGTCCCCTTCCGCGACGGCCTCGTCCCGCCGCAGCCGCGCCACGCCGCGCTGGCGGAGGAGTACGCGCACGTGACCGCGCCGCTGCGCCGGCTCGCCGACCGCTACGCGACGGAGTGCGCGCTGGCCGCCTTCGCGGGCACGCCCGTCCCCGACTGGGTGACGAGCCGCCTCGACGACCTCCCGGCGGTCATGGCCGCGGGCGACAAGCGCCAGAACGAGCTCGAGCGCGAGGCCATCGACCGCGCCGAGGCGACCGTCCTCGCCGCGCGCGTGGGCGAGACGTTCGCCGCCGTCGCCATCGACGCCGGCCACATCCAGCTGCGCGAGCCCGCGGTGCGCGCGCCCTGCGACGGCGACCCGCCGCTGGGTCAGGAGATCCGGGCGCGGCTGGTCGAGGCGGACCCGCAGACGGGCAAGGTCCGCTTCACACTCGCCTGAGGGCCGCGACGATGCGGCCGATCAGGCTCCCGGCCGGCGCGGCCGCCCGGCCGTTCGGGTTGCACAACGCCTTCACCATGCGCTTCGGCGTCACCACCGGCCGCCACGTCTCCAGGTTCCAGGACCGCTTGACGGGCGCGAACACCGCGTGGCAGCGGAACTGGTCGTAGAGCGAGCGCCGGTGGACGGGGCGGCGACCGCCCTTGGCGAGCGCGACCCGGAACACGGAAGCCGGCGCCAGCCACGCCGTGCGCCGCCCGCAGGGGGTGGGGAAGACCTTGATCCGGGCGCCCTGCGGCTCGTCGCTCCACACGGCGCGGGCGATCGGCGCCCGGCAGAACGGCGTCGCGGGCGCCGGCCCCGCGGTCGCCGCGCCCGCCAGCAGCAGGATCAGCCCAAGACGTCGCACGCGCCCGGCCCCACGCGGTACGCCCTGCCGAGGCCGTGGATCCGCAGCTCCGTGCCCACCTCCACGCAGGTGTGCTCGTCGATGGCGACGCCGTCCGCGCAGAGCCCGGCGTGCACCGCGTGGACCAGCCGGGTCAGCGTCCCCCACTGGGAGGCGTGGACCTCGACGGTGAACGGCACCCGCCCGAGGCCCGGCCGGACCTCCACCTGCTCGAGCTCCTCGCCGAAGTCCGCGTCGCAGACCTCCAGGTCGCCGACCTTCCAGCCGCCCACCAGCGCGTCCGCCGCCGCGATCGCCGCCCCGGCCGAGTAGCCGCAGTAGACGCCGTCCCATCCGCGCAGCGCGAGCCCGAACGGCGAGTCGCACACGGCGCTCCAGTACGCCGGGGTGAGGCCGCCGGCGACGTACAGCCCGGCGACGCCCTCGAGGTCCGCCGGGGCCGGCGCCGCGGTCGCCCGTGCCTCGACTCCGTCCAGGTACCCCAGCCAGCGCTCCCGGTCCTCCAGGCACACGCACAGCACCGGCCCGTCGACCGCGTCCAGGAAGGGCCGGTGGGACGCGCGGACGCCTTCGGGATCGCGGCCGCCGCCGATCAGGAACGCCGTCACGATCGCGCGGGCCCGAACTCCATGACGTAGAGCCGGTCGCGGCTGCCGCCGAGCGCGATGCCGAAGCCGGCGTAGCGCCAGCGCTTGGAGAGGATGTTGCGCACGTGCACCGTGCTCTTCATCCACTCCTCGACCATGCGGCGCGGCGTGGCGTAGCCGTAGCCGAGGTTCTCCCCGCCGTGGTGGTCGTACCCCGCGCGCTTGAAGCGCTGCGCGCGGGTCACCCCCGCCGGCGTGGTGTGGCCGAAGAAGTTCTCCCGGCGCATCTGCCGGGCGAAGCGCCGCGCCAGCCCGGCCAGCACCGGGGCGGGCTTCAGCGCCTTGAGGCCCCGCGCGGAGCGCTCGTCGTTGATGAGGCACAGGAACGTCGTCCGGGCGGACTTGAGGGTCGCCTTCCGCACGGTCTTGTCGGCGCCCGTGCACGCCTGTGCGGGGGCGGCGGTCAGCAGGAGGGCACCGGTCAGGCCGAGGATGATCAGAGCGCGCATGTCCGAGATGATGCACACTTCGGGGGTGGCCGGTCCCGCCCCAGCGGACGCGCTATCCTGACCAATCGACCTCGCGCCGGCGGGGTTTTCCTTTGCCCGGCGCTGATCCACCTTCGAACCCGGAGTCAGCCAAGTGGCCCGCGGAGACGTCCGGATCGCTGTCACCCTCGCCTGCGAGGAGTGCAAGCGCCGGAACTACCAGACCAATAAGTCCAAGCGAAACAACCCGGATCGCATCGCCCTGCGCAAGTACTGCAAGTGGTGCAAGCAGCACACCGGGCATCGCGAGACGCGCTAGACCGGACCTAGATGGCCCGCGATCGTCAACGCCGCAAGGACCGGCAGCGCGCCCGCGCCGCTGGAGGGGACACGCCTCCGCGCAAGCGGCGGCGCGAGTCCGCCGCGCGCGACATCGGGCTCGACGATCCCGCCATCGACGAGTCGGGCCTGACGGACGACGCCCCGGCGCCCGATCCGCTCAAGAACGCGCTGCCCGACGTCGACCAGGCCAAGGCCGCCGAGACCGGCGCCGACCGCCCCGGCCCCGACGGCGAGGAGGTCGACCTCGACTACGGCGAGGACTTCGACCGCGCCGACGACCAGGTCGAGATCCCCCGGGACCTCGTCCAGTCGCGCACCCGGACGGCCAGCGGCGAGGTGCGCCCGGACGTCCAGCACAAGGACCGCGGCCGCGTCATCGCCTTCCTGCAGGCCTGCGTCGACGAGCTGCGCCGCGTGCAGTGGCCGGACCGCAAGCACGTCTTCTCGGCCACGGCCGTCGTCCTGGGCTTCTTCCTCATCGCCGGCGGATGGCTCGGCCTGATGGACGCCATCTGGCAACCCCTCATCAACGCACTTCTCTAGGGATCACATGTTCCGCTGGTACGTCATCAACACCTACTCAGGGCACGAGAACAAGGTCAAGCAGAACCTTGAGCACCGCGTCGTCTCGCTCTCGCAGCAGCGCCGCGTGCGGCAGGTCGTCGTTCCCACGGAGACCGTGCAGGAGCTCAAGGACAACCAGAAGGTCTCGGTCGAGAAGCGCACCATGCCCGGCTACGTGCTGGTCAACATGGACCTCAACGAGGACTCGTGGTCGCTGGTCAAGAACACGCCCGGCGTCACCGGCTTCGTCGGCGCGACCAACGAGCCGATCCCGCTCACGCAGCTCGAGGTCGACCGGCTGCTGCACCGCGAGGTCGCGGTCCGCGCGCCGAGCCGCGCCCAGTTCACGATCGGGGAGACCGTCAAGGTCATCTCCGGCCCCCTGTCCGACTTCTCCGGCGAGATCGCCGAGATCAACGAGGACGCGGCACGCCTTAAGGTGCTCGTCTCGATCTTCGGGCGCGAGACTCCCGTCGAGGTCGGCTACGACCAGGTGAAGAAGGTTTAACGAGTTATGGCTAAGAAGGTTCTGACCACGATCAAGCTGCAGGCCCCTGGTGGGCAGGCCTCCCCGGCGCCGCCGGTCGGCCCCGCGCTGGGTCAGCACGGCATCAACATCATGGAGTTCGTCAAGGCGTTCAACGCCGCGACCTCCAACGACATGGGGACGACCATCCCCGTCGAGATCACGGTCTTCGAGGACCGCTCGTTCACCTTCATCACGAAGACCCCGCCGGCCGCGGTGCTCATCCGCCAGGCCATCGGGATCGAGAAGGGCTCCGGCGAGCCCAACCGCACCAAGGTCGGCTCCATCAGCCGCGACCAGCTGCGCGCGATCGCCGAGAAGAAGCTCAACGACCTGAACGCCCACGACGTGGATCAGGCCGAGAAGATCATCGCGGGCACGGCTCGCTCAATGGGTGTGGAGGTGAAGGCGTAATGGCGAAGCACGGCAAGAAGTACCTCGAGGCGCGCGCGAAGGTCGACCGCGACAAGGAGTACGAGCCCGTCGAGGCGATCCGCCTCGTCAAGGAGATCAAGACCTCCAAGGGCGACGAGACCCTCGAGGTCCACTTCCGCACGGGCCTCAACGTCCGCCACGCCGACGAGCAGCTGCGCGGCACCATCGCGCTGCCGCACGGCCTCGGCAAGGACGTCAAGATCGCCGTCTTCGCCCGGGGCGACAAGGCCAAGGAGGCCGAGGAGGCCGGGGCGGACTACGTCGGCGCCGAGGACCTCGCCGCGCGCATCGCCGACGAGGGCTTCAAGGACTTCGACGTCGCCATCGCGACGCCGGACATGATGCCGGTCGTCGGCCGGCTCGGCCGCGTGCTCGGCCCGTCGGGCAAGATGCCGAACCCGAAGGTCGGCACGGTGACGATGGACGTCGCCAAGGCCGTCGAGGAGTCCAAGTCCGGCAAGGTCGAGTACCGCACCGACCGCACCGCGATCGTGCACCTCTCGCTCGGCAAGACGTCGTTCCCCGAGGAGCAGCTGCTCGAGAACTACGCCGCCGTGCTCGAGGAGCTGCTGCGCGCGAAGCCGTCCGCGGCCAAGGGCAAGTACATCCGCACGATCGTCGTCGCGTCCACGCACGGGCCCGGCATCAAGGTCGACCCGACGCGCACCAAGGACCTTTCCCCCCAGGCGGAGGCCGCTGTCGCCTAACGGCGCTGCTGGCACCGCCTCCGAAGACCCCGGGCATCCGTAAGTCCCGGACAGGAGGAACGAGTTGGACCGAGCACAGAAAGCTGCGGCGATCGAGGAGATCGCCACGCAGATCCAGGAGTCGGACGCCGTCTTCGCGGTCGACTACCGCGGCATCTCGGTGCCGCAGGCCGCCGAGCTGCGCACGACGCTGCGGGCACAGGACGCGTCCTTCCGGGTCACCAAGAACACGCTGACCGAGCGCGCCGCCGACCAGGCCGGTGCCGAGGGCCTCAAGGAGCACCTGCACGGCCCGACCGCGCTGACGCTCGTCAAGGGCGACGCCGCGGCGGCCGCCAAGGCGATCGCCGACTTCAACCGCTCGACGGGCCTGCTCGTCTTCAAGGGCGGCTGGATGAACGGTCAGCCGCTGAGCGCGGACGAGATCATCTCGATCTCGCGCCTGCCCTCGCGCGACGTCCTCAACCAGCGACTCGTCGGCATGATCGCCAGCCCGCTGACCGGCCTCGCCGCCGGCCTGACCAACCTCATCTCCGGTCTCGGGCGCCAGCTGGCGCAGATGGCCGAGCAGGGGCTGGTCGGCGGCGACGCCCCGGCGTCCGCACCCGCCGCCGACCCCTCCCCGGAGAGCGCGGACGCGCCCGCCGAGGAGCCCACACCTGAAGCCGCCGAAGCAGCGACCGACGAGGTCGTCGCCGCCGAGGACGAGATCACTGACACCACCGAAGGGAACGAATAACCATGGCCACCACCGCTGAGTGGATCGACGAACTGAAGTCCATCTCCGTCCTGGAGCTCTCCGAGCGCATCAAGGCGCTCGAGGAGGAGTTCGGCGTGTCGGCGACCGCCGTCGCCGCCGCTGCCCCCGCCGGTGGCGGCGGTGGCGAGCCGGTGGCGGCGCGGCCGAGGAGGAGCAGTCCGCGTTCGACGTCGTCCTCACCGCCGCCGGCGACAAGAAGATCCAGGTCATCAAGGTCGTCCGCGCGGCGACCGGCCTCGGTCTCAAGGAGGCCAAGGCCCTCGTCGACGAGGCCCCCAAGCCCATCAAGGAGGGCGTCGACAAGGACGAGGCCGACAAGCTCAAGGGCGAGCTCGAAGAGGCCGGCGGCTCCGTCGAGATCAAGTAGTCGGATAGCGTCTCAGCAACGCAGATCTCGAAACGGCGGCCTGCGGGCCGCCGTTTCGCGTTAACCCTGTCAAAGCGACATCGTCGTCAGAACCTGAGCCGCCTAGCCGTTACGTGGGCATGAGGCGGAATCTGATGTTGTTGCTGATCCTGGCGTCGGTCAGCGGTCACGCAGAAGTGGCACGAGCGAGCACGGCAACGGCTGCCGACGGGAACGTCAGCTTCACGGCGGCGCCGGGCGAGCGGAACGTGCTCAGGTTGACGGCGACGCCGGCGCCCGTCGTGTCGTACTACTTCTACGACTCCGGCGGTTCCGCGATGCAGTCCGGCGACGGGTGCAACGCGAACGGACCGAGTGGGGCGGGGTGCGGCGACGCCGGGACGCGCTCGATCACCATCACCCTGGGCGACGGCGACGACGCCCTGCGGCAGGACTGCTCGGAGCCGTGCGAGGACCCGAGGATCCGGGTGCCGCTGTCGGTCGATGGCGGCCCCGGCGCCGATGACCTGCGCGCCTTCCCCGGCGGCGGACAGCTGCTCGGAGGACCGGGGAAAGACACCCTCAGCGGCAACTCGGGCGATGACGTCATCGACGCCCGTGACGGCGAGGGCGACGTGGTGGTCTGCGGCGCAGGACGTGACACCGTCCGGTCGGATCCGCAGGACAAGGTCAGCACGGACTGCGAGCTGGTCGACAACGGCACCCCGGCGTCGCCGCCCGGGCCGCTCGGCGCGAGCATCGACGCGGGCGCCCGATACACCAACGACCCGAACGTGACCGTGACCCTCCGCTGGCCCCGCCTGGCCGGGACCCTCTTCATCTCCAATGACGGGGGCTTCGCCGATGCCGAGCAACGAACCGTCGCGGAGACCATCCCGTGGACGCTCGACTCGTCCGGCCCGGAGCGCCTGCCGAAGACCATCTACGTCCGGTTCCTGGGGGGCGACGCCGGGGCCGAGACCTACCAGGACGACATCATCCTGGATCAGACCCCTCCGACCGTGAGCGCCTCGGCCGCGCGGCCTGACGACACCGCAACCGCATCGACGGCCCGGGACGAGAAGGCGAAGGTGTCCATCGAGGCCTCCGACAAGACCTCGGGCGTCGCGGGCTTGCAGGTCACGAGCAGGCGCAGCCGTCCGGGGCGGCCCAGAGCGTTCTCCCGGACGATCCGGGTGGCCTATTCGCCGGGGAGGCCGATCTACGTGCGCGTCGCCGACTTCGCCGGCAACCGATCGAAGTGGAGGAAGGTGCGCTGGCGCTGACCTCAGCCCAGCTGAGCTGATCCAGGTGTGCCGTCGGCGCGGGTCCATGTGACCGTCGCGCCGGCGGCCGCCAGGCTCGCCGGATCCACTCCCGGTCCGGCGTCCAGCACCCGCGTCTCCCCGTTGATCCGGGCGGAGACGCCCGCCCCGTCCGCCCACGCGACCCAGCCCTCGGGCACGAGGACGAGGGAGCGAGGTGCCGCTTGGCTCTGGGCGAACGCCCGCCGCCGCCCCGTGCGCATGTCGAAGGAATAGAGGACGTACGAGTAGCACTCGTCGTTCGGCCCGCCCTGGTTGTACTTCTCGCAGGCGCTCGAGTGGTAGGTCAGCGCGAGCGCCATGTAGCGGTGCGTCGAAGCGGTCAGGGCGATGGTGGTGGACCCGTCCGAGGACTCCATCGCGCGGACCTCCTTCTTGCCCCGGCAGAAGCGATACGTGTACGGGCTCGCGTAGATGTCGTCGCCGACGTCGTCCTTCGTCAGCACGATCCGGCCCGACTCCACCTTGAGGATCTGCTCCCCGCGCTCACCGGCGCAGGCCTTCGTCCGGTGAGGCTTCGCCGTGGCGGGTGCGGCGACGAGCAGCGACACCGCGATCGCAGCGAGGGCGACGGTGCGGGACATGCCGGTCATCGCAGCTCGGCCGATCCCGGCGTGCCGTCGGCGCGGGTCCAGCTGATCGTCGCCCCGTGCCGGCCAGCGAGGTGCGGATCCACGCCCGGTCCGGCGTCCAGCACCCGCGTCTCCCCGTTGATCCGAGCGGAGACGCCCGTCCCGTCCGCCCAGGCGACCCAGCCCTCGGGCACGAGGACGAGGGAGCGCGCGAAGTCCGCGGTCTCCGAGTCCGCCCGCCGCCGCCCCGTGCGCATGTCGATCGACATGACCCGGTAGAAGTAGCAGTCGTCCGGCGGGCCGTAGTGCGCGCACGCGCTGCTGAAGGTGGTCACGGTGAAGGCGAGATAGCGCCGGGTCGACACCGCACGAGCGACGTTGATGCCCCCGCTCGCCGTGGGACGTCCGCACTTCCTTGCGCCCGCGGCAGAAGTGAACGACCTCCGTGGTCTCCGGGTCGCCGTATTCATCCTCGACCTGCTCCTCGGTCCTGACGAGCCGCCCGGACTCCACCTTGAGGATCTGCTTCCCGCGTTTTCCCGCGCACGCCTTCGTCCGATGCGGCTTGGCCGAGGCGGGCGCGACGACCAGCAGCGACAGCGCGACGACGACGAGGGCGACGGTGCGGGGCATGGCGGACAAAGATGCGGCGGAGCTCATGCTTACGGTGCGGTGTCAGGCCGGGACGGGCTCGGCGAGCGCGTCGCTCAGCCCGGCGCGGCCGTCGATGCCGAGCTTGCGGTAGGCGTTGCTCAGGTGCATCTCGACGGTCTTCACGGTCAGGAACAGCGACTGGGCGATCTCGCGGTTGGTCTGCCCGGACGCGGCGAGCGTCGCGATCCGGTGCTCGCTGGCGGTGAGCGCGGCGACGCCGGAGAGCTCCCGCCGCCGCGGGCGAGCGCCCGCCGTTCGCAGCTCCTCCTCGGCGATCGCGACCAGCGGCGCCGCCAGCGCACGGTGGGCGATCTCCAGGCCGGCGGCGAGCGCGGCGCGGGCCTCCGTGCGCCGGCCGGCGCGCCGCAGCGCCGCGCCGTAGGCGACCAGCGAATGGCCGTGCTCGAGCCGGGCCTCGGAGGCGGCGAGGACCTCGACGGACTCGCGCAGCGCCGCCAGGGCCGGCTCGCCGCTCAGGGCCTCGCCCTGGATGCGCAAGGCCGTGCCGATGGCCGGCGGGCTCTTCATGACGACCGCGGCCGCCACCGCTCGCTCCGCCAACGTCCGTGCCGCGTCCAGATCGCCCGCGAGGCGGGCCGCCCGGGACTGCCCGGCGGACCACGAGACCAACGCCGGCTCTGGCCACCCCAGCGCCTCGTGTTGGGCTCGGCCCGCCACCAGGTCGGCGCTTCCCTCCGCGATGCGCCCCTGGGCGAGTCGCAGGCGCGCCCGGGACCGGAGCACGAGGCCCGAATGGCCGCCGGGCTCGACGTCACCGGTCAGCTCGAGGTCGACCAGCGCGGCGTCGGCGTCGTCGAGGCGGCCCGCGCTCCACCAGCGCGGCCACCAGCCCGGCCGCGGCGATGCGCCGCAGCTCGACCGGAAGGGCCTCCTCCACGGCGAGCATCGCCCGGGCGTCCGATTCGGCCAACCGCAGGTCGCCCATCCGGTAGGCGCACTCCGCCCGCCAGCCCGAGAGGTGCACGAACCCGAACACGGAGCTGCGCGCGCGGGTGTCCTCGAGCGCCTCGGCGAACCAGCGCAGCGCCTCCTCGTAGTGACCGGCGACCGTCATCGCGAGCATCGGCAGGACGAAGGTCGGGGTCTCCGGCTGGGCCTCGCGCAGGAGGCGCCCCTCGCCGTAGGCGCGCCGCGCCAGCGGCACGGCGCGTTCCACCGGCTGCGCCGCGAGCCAGGTGCGCGTGGCCAGCACGCCCAGCGCGGCCCGGCAGCCGGCGGTGTCCGCCTCGGGTGAGCGGGCGTCCATCCGCGCGCGCAGGCTGCGATCGAGCCCCCCGGCATCGAAGTCGCCAGGGAGCACGAAGGCGAAGAAGAGCCGGTCGGCCTCGAGGATGAGTCGCAGCTCGCTCTCGTCCGCGGGCAGTCCGGCCAGGGTGCGATCGAGGACGTGCACGGCCTCCGCGAAGTGCGAGGCGAACAGGTGGGCGCTGGCCAGCAGTCGCGTCAGCACGACACGCGAGCCCACGTCCCGCGCGGCGGCGAGGGCGTCGGCCAGGCGCTCGGTCATGGTCGGCTCCTGCACGATGAGCTCCGCGATGGCCAGCTCGCAGAGGACCGCTGGCAGGGCGGGGGCGTCCGGGGGCTCGTCGAGCGCGCGGCGCAGCAGCCGGATGGACGCATCGGGCGCCCCGCGCCGCATGGCGTCGGCGGCCGCCTCGCGCAACGTCGCCACCGTCCAGCCGTCGCCGGTCGCGTGCGCGCGCATGAGGTGGACGGCGGCCGCGGCCGGGTCCCCGGCGAGCCGCGCGGCACGGGCGTGCGCGGCGGCGCGCCCGGGCGCCGACAGCATTGCCTCAGCGGCCGATCGCAGCAGCGGATGACGGAACTCGAGCGCATCGGCGTCGGCGAGCACGTCGGCGGCCACCAGCGCGGCGGCCCCCCTGGCCACGGCATCGGGCGGGCTCCCGGTCAACGCGGCCACGTGGGCCATCGGCGGGGTGCGGCCGAGCACGGCGAGCGCGGTGACGATCGCCTCGGCGGGAGCGGGGAGGCTGTGCACGCGCGCGCGCAGGTTCTCCGTGACCGACAGGGGCGCGAAGCCGGCGAGGTCACCCGTTCCCCGCTCGCTGAGCTCGCGCGCCAGCTCCGTGACCAGGAACGGGTTGCCGCCGCTGGCCGCGAGGCAGGCCGCGACCAGCGCCTCGTCCGCGTTCGCCACGCGATCGCGCAGCAGCTCGCCGACCGCGGGTGCGCCCAGCGGCACGAGCCGGATGTCCTCGACACCGGGCGAGGCGAGCAGGGTCCGGACCGGACCGGGTCCACCGAGGCGTGCGGTCATCACCAGCAGGACGGGAACCGACAGGATGCGCCGGCAGAGGTAGTCGATCCACCGCAGCGACGCTTCATCGATCCAGTGCATGTCGTCCACCGCGATCAGCAGCGGCTGCTCCTCGGCGAGGTTGGCCACCAGCCAGAAGAGGCCGTGCAGCGCGGCGTACATCGTGCCCCCGTCCGGCTGGGCACCCGCCTGCGCATCCACCAGCACCGGTTCGGCGTGCACGGCCGCGCCGGCCAGGAGCGTCGCGCGCCGATCCGGTGCGGCCCTCAGCACCGGCTGCTCCAGCAGCTGCCGGACGACGCCGAACGCGTACCCCGCCTCGAGTTCGCCGCAGCGGGCGGTGAGCACGAGGAAGCCGGCGGACCGCGCGTGGGTCACCGCCTCCTGCGCCAGTCCGCGTCTTGCCGATGCCGGGCTCCCCGCAGAACGCGAGCGCGCGCCCGTCACCCGCCGCGACGGCTACCAACGCCTGCTTCAGTTCCCCCAGCACCTGCTCCCGCTCGAGCAGTTGACTTTCCATGTCAGTGCGTACCCTGACATAAACCCAGGGTCAAGACCCCGTAGCGAACCGGAAGTCAACCTGTCAGCATGCGCACATGTTCGAAGGCGGGGGCCTGTTCGAGCGGCGGGACGCGTGCGTCTCCGCTCTCACGGAGCGCGAGCGCGAGGTGCTCGCGCTGATGGCCGAGGGCTGCAGCAACGGCGAGATCTGCACGCGCCTGCACCTCAGCCACAAGACGGTCGAGACGCACGTCCGGCGCATCCTCGACAAGCTCGACCTGGGCGTCGACCCGGTCGTCAACCGCCGGGTCATGGCGGTGCTCATGTACCTGCAGGCGACGGACCCTGATCCTGCGCTGATTTGAGGTGTAATCTGCCGCGTCCATGCTGACCGTCGGGACGGTGGTGGGGGGCTACCGGGTGGAGGGCCTCATCGGCGTGGGCGGCATGGGCATCGTCTACGAGGCGACGCAGCTGTCGCTGGACCGGCGCGTGGCGCTCAAGGCACTGCGGCCGGAGCTCGCGCTGGACGCGACCTTCGTCGCCCGCTTCCGCCGCGAGGGGCGGCTGCAGGCGTCCTTCCACCACGCGCACGCGATCGAGGTCTACGAGGCGATCGAGGATCCCGCCGGGCTGTTCCTCTCGATGCGTCTGGAGCGCGGGCCGACGCTGGGGGAGCTGCTCGCGGCCGGGCAGGTCGACGCTGCGGCCGCGCTGCGGGTGCTCGGCCAGGTCGCCGAGGCGCTGGACGCCGCGCACGCCGCCGGCCTGGTGCACCGCGACGTCAAACCGGCCAACGTGCTCGTCGCCGCCGGTGGAGACGCGTACCTGAGCGACTTCGGCCTCACGAAGGCCGGCGACGGGACCGAGCTCACGGCCACGGGCGGGATGCTGGGCACGCTGTCCTACCTCGCCCCGGAGGTCGTCCGTGGCGAGGCCGCGACGCCGGCGTCCGATCGATACGCCCTCGCGGCGGTCGCCTTCGAGTGCCTCTGCGGCGCCGTGCCCTTCCCCCGTCGTTCGCCGGCCGCGGTCCTGTACGCGCAGGCGAACGAGCCGGCGCCCGTGCCCAGCGACCGGCGCCCCGAGCTTCCGGCGGAGGTCGACGCGCGGCTGAGCGAAGGGCTCGCCAAGGCTCCTGCCGACCGTCCCCGGACGGCGGCCGCGCTCGTGATGGGGCTCCGGGAGGCGCTGCGCGGCGTCGACCTCGGGCCGCCCCCGGCGAGCGTGCCGGAGACGGTGGAGGGAGGCCCGGGCGTCACGGCGCCGCCCACGCGGCACCGCCCGCGCGCCGCCGCGATCGCCGTGACCGCGCTGCTGGTCGGGGTGGGCGCCGGCGCCGTGGTGGCCGGCATCGCGGACGAGGGGATCGACGAGGCGAAGGTTGCCACCGTCCCGGTGCCGCAGCCCGGGCGGACGGTCGACCCGTTGGGCAGCGTCCTCGGGGCGGCGGGCCGGACCGTCGACTGCCGCGGCGAAGCGGTGGGCGCCGCATCCCCGGCCTGCTCGGTGGCGCAGGTCCGGCTCGGGGGCCGCCACACGGTCATCCCGAGCGACGGCGCGATCCTCGGCTGGGCGGTTCGTGGGGCCCGGGGTGAGCTCGCCCTGCAGGTGCTCCGCCGGGATGCCTCCGGCGCCTCGCAGGTGGCGCGCACGCAGTACGAGCAGGTCAACAACGGCAGCCCGCAGCGCTTTGCCGCCAACCTCGACGTCCAGCGCGGTGACTTCATCGCACTGGAGGTGACCCGGGGCTCCGGCTTCGGGCTGGGCCGGCGGGAAGGGGCCACGACGGAGCGGTGGTTCCCCACGCGCCGGGGCAAGCCGCGGCTGCCCGCGGACAAGGGGCCGGGCACGGGCGTGGACGGGGAGCTGCTGGTCCGCGCCGATTTCGTCCCTGGCGGGAAGCGGCGTGATCCGCAGGTGCTGACGGGCGCCGCGGCGGCCGACGCGCCGCCCGGCCGCCGTGTCGCCCGGCGCACACTCACCTTCGCCGACGGCAGGCGCGTCGGGCTCGAGGTCGTCGAGGTGGGGGACGTGGTGGTGCTGGACCTCATCCGCGGCGGGCGCCGTGTCGCGCGGGCTGGGCTGCCGGACTTCCTGCCGGGCGGCCGCGTCATCACCGTGAGCCCGCTCAGCTACGACGACAGCGAGGCCGCCGGCGAGGTCGGCGTCGAGTGGGTCAACGAGAACTCAGCGCGCGTGCGCGAGCACTACTACGGGGTGTACCCGCGCAATGTGGAGTTCTACGACTGAGACGCCGGCGGAGCTCCCGGCCGGGACGGTCGTGAGCGGCTTCCGGATCGAGCGGCACCTCCACCGCGCGGCGGGCGCGCAGGTCTACGAGGCCACCCAGCTGCTCCTCGGCCGGCGGGTGAGGCTGGAGCTGCTCGACGCGGCGACGGAGCGATCTGCACTCGAGGCGGCGCGCCGGCAGGCCCGGCTCCACAACCCCGCGGTGGTCGCGGTGCTCGAGACGGGGACCAGCGCGCACGGGGCCTTCGTCGCGCGCCGCCTCATGCCTGGGCCGGACACTTGCCGACGTCCTGCGGGGCGGCATCGACCGCGAGCGTGGACGCCGCCTGTTGGCCGACCTGGAGTCGGCCGTCGGGTCCGCGCACGCCGCGGGCCTCGTCCACGGGTCCCTGCGCGCGGAGGACGTCGTCGTGATCGGCGACCGCGCGTTCCTGAGCGCACTGCACCTCCCGACGGGGCCGCCGGACGTGGCCTTGGCGCAGGATCGCGCGGCGCTGGCGGCGTTGGGCGAGCAGCTGGAACGGGCGAGGCCCCGGCCTCCCCACGCGACCCGCGCAGGCGTCGTAATCACCCTCGTCCTCCTCGCGGCGGCGGGCTTCACGCTGCTGCGCTCCCGCGATGCGCCCGACGTTCCCGCCACCCGGCCGGGGACGACCGTGATCGGCAGCGTCGCGGGAGAGGAGGCCACGTCCGTGGTCTGCCAGGCAGGCTGCACGCTCGTCGGGACGGACCCCCGCGGCGGGCCGCTGCGGGCGCGGGTCGACGGGGTGGTGCGGGGCTGGACGGTGCGCGGGGCGCGCGGCGGGCTCGCCCTGCAGGTCGTCCGGCGGGTCGGCGACGGCACGTTCGCCGAGGTGGGGCGGTCTCAATACGTCGAGGTCCGCAGCGCAGCGCCGACGCGGTTCGCCGGCGAGGTCCCCGTGCGCCGGGGCGATCTGCTCGGCGTCGAGCTGCTGCCCGGAGCGGCGCTCGGCCGGGTCTCGGCGGGGGCGGTCCCACTCCGCTGGGTCGGACCGCTCGAGCTCGGGCGCCCGCCGCGCGCCCCGCAGTCCGACAGCCTCCCCGCCGGCCGGCTGCACGTGCGCTACGAGCTCGTGCCCGGGGCCCGCCCGCGCGGGCCGGCGCAGGCCGGGGGCCGCGCCGCACGGACCGCCGCCACAGGCGTGGTGCTCGACCGGGAGGTCGTCGAGGCCGGAAGGACCGTGGCGGAGATCACCGTGGTCCGGGTGCGGGGCGGCATCGCCGTCGACCTCGTCCGCGGCGGCCGGCGACGGTGGCGCGTCGCGGTCCCCGAGGCCGACCCGGCCGGGCAGGTCGACATCCTGGAGCAGGGCTTCACCACGCAGGCGTCCGTGCGCCTGCAGTGGCTGAACCCGGACGGGGCGATCATCCGCCACAGCTACGCGGTGCGGCCCGGGCGCCTGGTGGTCCAGTACTGATGGCCCTCGATCGTCACGACTTCCACCCCGCGGAGCTCGTCGCCCAGCTGGAGGCCGAGCGCGCCGGCGGGCCCTTCCTCGTCTTCCGCGACGCGCGCGGCATCCAGCGCATCCTCGCGCTCCCCCCGGAAGGCCTCACCGTCGGTCGCGAGCCGGGGCTCGAGCTCGTGCTGTTCTGGGACCCGGAGGTGTCGCGCGTCCACGCACGGCTGGAGACGGTGGGCGGGCGCTGGACCGTCGTCGACGACGGGCTGTCGCGCAACGGGACCTTCGTCGGCGGCCGGCGCGTGACAGGCCGGCGGCTGCTCGCCTCGGGCGACCGCCTGCGCTTCGGGCGCACGGAGGCGATCTTCCGCGAGCCGACGACGGTGCCCTCCGACACCGTCCCCGCCTCGGACAGCGGGGCGGTGGTCGTCGTGACGGAGACGCAGCGACGCGTCCTCGTCGCCGTCTGCCGGCCGGTGCTGCGCGGCGAGCCCACGCCCGCCACCAACCGCGAGGTGGCCGATGAGCTGCAGCTCTCCGTCGAAGGCGTGCGCACCCACATGAAGAGCCTCTTCGCCCGCTTCGACGTCCCGGAGCTCGCGCAGAACCGCAAGCGCGCCGAGCTGGTGCGCCGGGCCATCGACAGCGCCACGGTGACCCGGCTCGACGCCTTCGGTTGAAGCGGGGTCGAGTCCACCCCTAGAGGGGGTGTCCGCCGCGGCCCGCGCGGTCGAGCCTTCGGGCATGGACTCCTCCGGCCCGTCCCTGCCCCTGACCGAGCGCGAGCGGGACGTCCTGCGGCTCGTCGCCCGCGGTCTGTCCAACCAGGCGATCTGCGACGCGCTGTGCCTCAGCCCGAAGACCGTCGACTCGCACATCCGCAGCATCTACCGCAAGCTCGGCGTGTGCGCGGAGGACGGCACCCACCGGCGGGTGAAGGCCGTGCTCGCCTACTTGACCGCTCCTCTAGACTGCGTCGCGATCGGCCGATAGTCGCAGCCGTCCGCCAGTAGGCGCCCCGCCACATACGGGGTGGCCCAGGACGGGGTCCGTGAGCGCTGATCCGCCCGCACAGGGGTACGGGGACTCCTGCGCCTGTGCTACATTGCTTGGTCGCGCTTTCATCGCGCCGGGTGCGAGTCCCGACCGCGGTGAACGTCTCTCTCCCGTTTTGTAAGTCCTCCAGGTAGGAGTTGCCCAGTCTTGGCTTCCCCCGATGCTCTCCGTACGCGCCGTTCCTTCGCGCGCCTCGAAAAGGTGCTCGAAGTCCCGAATCTCATCGCGATCCAGAAGAAGTCCTTCGACTGGCTCGTGGACACCGAGAAGGGGGGCCTGCGTGAGACCATCGACGACATCTCTCCCATCGAGGACTACACGGGCAACCTCGCCGTGCAGTTCGGTGAGTTCGTCTTCGACGAGCCCGTCGCGTCCCTCGACGAGTGCCGCGAGAAGGACCTCACCTACGCGCGGCCGCTGACCGTCACGGTCGGCTTCATCAACCGCGAGACGGGCGAGATCCGCGAGCAGTCGGTCTTCATGGGCGACTTCCCGTGGATGACGGAGCGCGGCACGTTCGTCATCAACGGCACGGAGCGCGTCGTCGTGACGCAGCTCGTCCGTTCCCCGGGCGCGTACCTGATGGAGCCCAAGGACGCCGAGAAGCAGATGTTCGTCGGCAACCTGATGCCGGCCCGCGGCTCCTGGCTCGAGCTGGAGATCGACAAGAAGGGCAAGGTCTTCGTCCGCATCGACCGCAAGCGCAAGCTGCCGGTCACGGTCCTGCTGCGCGCGATGGGCTACGAGAGCGACGAGGAGATCCTGAACCTCTTCGACAACTCGCTCTACATGCGCAACACCATCGAGGCGGACACGGAGGTCACGCGCTCGGAGGACGGCGCCCTCATCGAGCTGTTCAAGAAGCAGCGCCCGGGCGAGCCGCCGTCAGTCGACAACGCGAAGGCGCTGCTGCACCAGCTCTTCTTCGACCCCAAGCGCTACGACCTCACGCGCGTCGGTCGCTACAAGCTCAACAAGCGCCTGAACCTGGACATCGACCTCGACACCCGGGTCCTCACGCACGACGACATCATCGCGCTCATCAAGGAGCTCGTCGACATGCCCAAGCGCCTGGGCATGCCGGAGGACGTCGAGACCGAGGGCGTCGTCCGCGACTACGCGGCCGAGGCCATCACGATGCCGCGCGAGCCGATCGCCGACCACCTCGACGAGTACGAGCACTTCGGCAACCGCCGCCTGCGCACCGTCGGCGAGCTCATCCAGGAGGCCTTCCGCATCGGCCTCTACCGGATGGAGCGCGTCGTCCGCGAGCGCCTCACCACCGAGGACGCGGACACGATCACGCCGCAGACGATCATCAACATCCGCCCGGTCGTGGCGGCGCTGAAGGAGTTCTTCGGCTCCTCCCAGCTGTCGCAGTTCATGGACCAGACGAACTCGCTGTCCGGGCTCACGCACCGACGCCGTCTGTCCGCCCTCGGCGCCGGCGGCCTCACCCGCGAGCGCGCGCCCATCGAGGTCCGCGACGTCCACCCGACCCACTACGGGCGCATGTGCCCGATCGAGACGCCGGAGGGCCCGAACATCGGCCTGATCGGCTCCCTCTCCTCCTACGCGGAGATCTCCGAGCACGGCTTCGTCACCTCCCCGTACCGCGTCGTCAAGGACGGCAAGGTCACGGACGAGGTGCACCACCTCGACGCCAACGTCGAGCAGGAGGTCGTGATCGCGCAGGCGAACGCGCAGCTCGACGAGCAAGGGCAACCTGGTCGGCGAGGTCCTCTGCCGCACCCAGGCGGGCACGTACGACGTGTACCCGGCGGCCGAGATCGACTACATGGACGTCTCGCCCGAGCAGATCTGGTCCGTCGCCACGGCGATGATCCCGTTCCTCGAGCACGACGACGCCAACCGCGCCCTGATGGGCTCCAACATGCAGCGCCAGGCGGTGCCGCTCCTCAAGACGGACGCGCCGGTCGTCGGCACGGGCATGGAGCGCCGCGCGGCGCTCGACACGGGGGACGTCCTGCTGGCGCGCAACGCCGGCACGATCGACTTCGTCGACGCCACGCGGATCGTCATCGCGACGACCGACGGCAACAAGGACGAGTACGAGCTGCAGAAGTTCATGCGCTCCAACCAGGGCACGATCATCCACCACAAGCCGCTGGTCGCCAGCGGGCAGGTCGTGGAGGAGGGCGAGGTCCTCGCGGACGGCTCGGCCACCGACAAGGGCGAGATGGCGCTGGGCAAGAACCTGCGCGTCGCCTTCATGTCCTGGGAGGGGTACAACTTCGAGGACGCGATCATCCTGTCGCGCCGCCTCGTGCAGGACGACGAGCTCACCTCGATCCACATCGAGGAGTACGAGATCGACGCGCGCACGACGAAGCTCGGCGACGAGGAGATCACCCGCGACATCCCGAACCGCTCTGAGGAGTCCCTGCGCAACCTCGACGACCGCGGCATCGTCCGCGTCGGCGCCGAGGTCGGCTCGGGCGACCTGCTGGTCGGCAAGGTCACGCCGAAGGGCGAGACGGAGCTGACGGCGGAGGAGAAGCTGATCCGCGCGATCTTCAAGGAGAAGGCGCGCGAGGTCCGCGACACCTCGCTCAAGGTCCCCCACGGCGAGGGCGG
>CAWJMO010000028.1:0-24035 GCA_963843865.1 uncultured Solirubrobacteraceae bacterium
CGCCACGTCGGCGAGCGTGAAGCCGCCGACGCCGAGGCGGACGAGGATGCCACCGGCACCTTCGACGACGGCGTCCGGCGGGGGGTCGATGTCACCGAGGGAGAGCGTTGAGCCCGCCGAGGCGGGTGCGAGTGGGTCCGCGAAGCGCGCGACCTCATGCACTTCCGTCCCTGACAGGGACGCAACGACATGAGCGTCGTCATCTTCGCCGGTCTGGACGGCCTTGACGTACGGCCGGCCGGTGATCGCGCAGACAGCGGCGCTCACGATCGTCTTCCCGACACCCGTATCGGTCCCGGTGACGACGATCACGCGGCCTCCGCTGCGGCGATCATCGCGGCGCAGACCTGGGCAAGGTCGGCGTCGTCCATCACGTAGGGCGGCATGCAGTAGACGAGGTCGCGGAAGGGGCGCAGCCAGACGCCGTGCTCGATGGCGGCGGCGGACGCGGCGGCCATGTCCACCGGGCGGTCGAGCTGGATGACGCCGATCGCGCCGAGCACCCGCGCACCCTCGACTCCCTCGAGGCCGGCCCGCAGCCCCGCCTCGATGCGCGGCACGTCCGCCTCCCAGTCGAGGAGCTCCAGGGAGGCGTTGGCGACCGCGCACGCGAGCGGGTTGGCCATGAAGGTCGGGCCGTGCATGAGCGCGCCGCCGGCGAGCGAGGAGGCGACCTCCGGCGTGCACAGCGTCGCCGCGAGCGTCATGTACCCGCCGGTGAGCGCCTTGCCCACGCACATCACGTCGGGCGTCACGCCGGCGTGCTCGGACCCCCACAGCCTGCCGGTCCGCCCGAAGCCGGTGGCGATCTCGTCGAGGACCAGCAGCAGGTCGTGCCGGTCGCAGAGGTCGCGCAGTACGCGCAGGACCTCCGGGTCGTAGAACCACATGGACCCCGCGCCCTGCACGACCGGCTCGACGATCACCGCGCACAGCTCGTCCGTCACCAGCGCCTCGAGGTGCTCCGCATAGCCCTCGGCCATCACGGGCGCGGGACGGTCGGCGAAGACGTGCTGCTCGAGCGCACCGCTGAAGAGCTGATGCATCCCGCCGACGGGGTCGCACACGCTCATCGGCGACAGCGTGTCCCCGTGGTAGCCGCCGCGCACGGTGAGGAACTTCGTCCGTCCCGGCCGCGCCTGGCGGCACATCTTCATGGCGACCTCGACGGACACGGAGCCGCTGTCGGCGAAGAAGACGTGCTCGAGGCCGTCCGGCGCGAGCTCGACCAGCCGGGTGGCAAGCGTCACCGCCGGCTCGTGCGTGAGCCCGCCGAACATCACGTGCGCCATGCGGCCGAGCTGGTCGGTCACCGCCGCGTCGAGCACCGGGTGGCGGTACCCGTGGATGGCGCACCACCAGGACGCCATCCCGTCGATGAGCTCGCGCCCGTCCTCGAGGGTCAGGCGGACGCCCGCGGCCGACGCCACCGGGAGCGGCGCGACGGTCGCGGGCATCGGCCCGTAGGGATGCCAGACGTGCCGGCGATCCAGGTCAAGCAGGGACAGCTACGCGTCCCTTGATGAGGTCGGCGGCCTTCTCGGCGACCATGATCGTCGGGGCGTTGGTGTTGCCGCCCGGGATGACGGGCATCACGCTCGCGTCGACCACGCGCAGGCCGACCAGGCCGTGCACGCGCAGCTCGGGATCGAGCACCGCGTCGTCGTCCGTCCCCATCCGGCAGGTCCCCACCGGGTGGTAGATGAGCTCCATGCGCTCGCGCAGGGCGTCGGCGATCTCCGTGTCGTCCCCGCTCTCCATCACGCCGGGGGCGGGCAGCAGGCGGCGGGTGACCTTGGACCGCATCGGCTCGGCGTCCATGATCTTCTGCGTCAGCTTCATGCCGGCGACCATCGAGGCGACGTCCTCGTCCTCGCTCAGCGAGTTGGTCAGGATGCGCGGCTTGTCGAACGGGTCGGCCGAGCGCAGGGTGACCTCGCCGCGGGCCTTCGGCGCGATCAGCGTCGGGCCGCAGACGACCGCGTCACCCTCGTGGGTCTCCGCGCCGTGGTTCTCGAAGAACAGCGGCCCCATGTGCAGCTGGATGTCGGCGGCGGGCAGGCCGGCCCGGGTGCGCACGAACGCCATCGCCTCGGCGGCGGTGGAGGTCAGCGGCCCCTTGCGGCGCAGCAGCCACGGCAGCAGGAACTTCGGGTGGTCGGCCCCGTAGAGGGTGTTGCCCTCGTTGACCTCGTAGTTCATGGTCAGGAACGGGTGGTCCTGCAGGTTCTGGCCGACGCCGGACAGGTCGTGGCGGACCTCGATGCCGTGCTCGCGCAGATGCGCGGCGGGCCCGATGCCGGAGGTCATGAGGATCTGCGGGGAGTTGATCGCGCCGGCGCAGAGGATGACCTCGCGGTAGGCGCGGACCGTCTCCGTGCGGCCGCCGCGCCGGAAGGTGACGCCGGTGACGCGCGTGCCCTCCATCTCGATGCGCTCGACCTGCGCGTTCGTGACGACCTCGACGTTCTCGCGCTTCATCGCCGGGCGCAGGTAGGCGTCGGCGGTGGACCAGCGGCGCCCGCGCTTCTGGAACGTCTGCGCCGGCGACACGCCGTCCTGCTCCGGGCTGTTGTAGTCCTCGGCGCTCGGGATGCCCGCGGCGTTGGCCGCCTTGATCAGGTCGGCCGTGATCGGCCGCGGGTCGCGCGTCTCCTCGATGCGGCACGGGCCACCCATGCCGTGGTGCTCGGAGGCGCCGCGCTGATCGTCCTCGGCCTTGAGGAAGTACGGGCGGACGTCGTCCCAGCCCCAGCCGTCCGCGCCCGCCTCCTTCCACAGGTCGTAGTCGACCGGCCGGCCGCGCACGTAGAGCATCGCGTTCATCGAGCTCGACCCGCCGAGCGACTTGCCGCGCGGGACGTAGAGCCGGCGGTTGTTGACGTGAGGCTCCGGCTCCGTGTAGTAGTCCCAGTCGAGCTTGGTGTGGAACTGCTCCGGGAACGCGGCGGGGATCTTGATGTTGGGGGAGCGGTCCTTGCCACCGGCCTCGAGGACCACGACGCGGACGTCCCGGTTCTCGGAGAGGCGGGCGGCCATGACGCAGCCGGCGGACCCGGCTCCCACGATCACGTAGTCGGCGGCTTGCATGGTCCCCATCTTCACAGGGATGCGGAGACGATGGTGCGCAGATCGTCCGCGCTCGGCTCACGTGGCGCGATGGAGAGCAGGCGCTGCTGCTTGAGGGCGCCCTCGACGATCGTGTCGACGTCCGACTCGTCGTAGCCGAGCTCGCGGATGCCGGTCGGCGCGGCGACGTCGCGCATCAGCGCGGCGAGGGCGTCGGGCAGCGCGTCGGGCCCTTCCTGCGGCTCGCCGGTGAGCAGCTCGGCGACGTGGTGGTGGCGCTCGGGCATCGCCTCGTAGGTGAAGCGGAAGGCGGCGGGCGCGGTGACGATGACGCTGTGGCCGTGCGGGACGAACGGGTGGTCGTCGGGGTAGCCGGGCGGCGTGTAGACGTGCTTGAGGCCGGCGATCGGATACGCGCAGGCGTGCGGGATGTGCACGCCCGCCGAGCCGAAGCCGACGCCCGCCATCGTGGCGCTGAGCATCATGAAGCCGCGCGCCTCCGTGTCCTTCTCGTCGGCCACGGCGCGGCGCAGGTAGCGGCCGCCGAACTCGAGCGCCTTCGCCGACCACACGTCCGCCACCGGGTTGGACCCCTGGTAGGGCGGCCGGTCGTCGGGGGAGTCGGGCGCGTCGCGGGTGTCGAACGGCTTGGAGAGGAAGGACTCGGCGGCGTGGCAGACGACGTCGAGGCCGCAGGAGGACGTCACCTCGGCGGACAGCGTCTGCGTGAGCTCCGGGTCGACGATCGCCTGGGTGGCGCGCAGGTAGCGGTGGCTGATGCCCGACTTGACCTTGAGGTCCGGCAGGTCGAGGACGGCGACGGTGGTCGCCTCCGAGCCGCTGCCGCTCGTGGTCGGGATGGCCAGGTGCGGCTTGCAGCGGCGACGGCGGCTTCTTGCCCTCGCCGACCGGCGCGTTGACGTAGTCCATCACCGGCGCGGGGTGCGTCGTGATCAGGTTGGCGACCTTGGCCGTGTCGATGCTCGACCCGCCGCCGACGGACACGAACCCGTCGACCTCGTGCTCGAGCGCGAAGTCGGCCGCGTGCTGCAGCGAGTCGATCGTCGGCTCGACGCGGCTCTCGGCGTAGACGACGACCTCGATGCCCTCCGCCTCGATCGAGCGCTGCACGCGGTCGGCGATGCCCAGCGCGGCGATCTGCGGATCGGTGACCAGCAGGACCTTCTGCGCGCCCAGTCGCTTGAGCTCCCAGCCCGCGTCGTTCACGGCCCCGGGGCCGAACTTGACCGGGGTCGCCTCCAGGGTGAACACCGTCTCCGTCGCCATGCTGCGACCCTACCCATGTGGACCTGACCGACATCGTGGGAGCCGCGCACGTGCTCGACGAGCCGGACATGAAGGCCGGCTACGAGATCGACTGGACGGGGCGCTTCACCGGCCGCGCGCAGGTGGTCGTGCGGCCCGGCTCGACGGAGGAGGTCGCCGCGGTGGTGCGCCGCTGCGCCGAGGCGGGCGTCGCGATCGTCCCGCAGGGCGGGAACTCAGGGCTGGTCGGCGGCGGCGTCCCGCGCGGCGGCGAGGTGGTGCTGTCGCTCACCCGGTTGAACGCGATCGGCGAGCTCGACCCGCTCGGCCAGGTGACCGTCGGCGCCGGCGCGACGCTCGCGGCCCTGCGCGACGCGGTCCCCGACGTCGGCCTGGACTTCGGCGCGCGCGACTCGGCCACCATCGGCGGCATCGTCGCCTGCGACGCCGGCGGGGCCCGCGCGCTGCGCCACGGCACGGCCCGCGCCCGGGTCGCGGGGGTCGAAGCGGTGATGGCCGACGGCTCCGTCGTCTCCCGGCTCTCCGGCCTCCTCAAGGACAACGCCGGTTACGACCTGCCGCAGCTGCTGGTCGGAAGCGAAGGCACGCTCGGCGTCATCACCGCCGTGCGCTGGAAGACGGTCCCGAAGCTGGCCAAGCGGGTGGCCGCGCTGCTCCCGGTCGACGACCTCGTCGAGACCGTCGCCGCGCTGCGCACGCCGTCGCTCGAGGCCTGCGACTTCTTCACCCGCACCTGCGTGCCCGACGCACCCGGCGAGCTCAACGTCCTCGCCGAGTGGGCCGCCGACCACGACCCGCTGGAGGAGATGGCCGAGGCGATCGGGGACCGCGAGGCGCTGATCGCCGACGACACCACGTCCCGCGAGCGGCTGTGGGCGATGCGCGAGGGCATCCCAGAGCGTATCCGCGAGCTCGGCGTGCCCGTCAAGCTCGACGTCGGCGTCCCCCTGTCCCGGCTCACCGAGTTCCTCGCCGCCGTGCCGGGCGCCGCCGGCGACGCGCAGGCCTACCTCTTCGGGCACCTCGGCGACGGCAACGTCCACGTCAACCTCGTCGGCGACGCTCCGGACGAGGACGCGGTCCTCTCCCTCGTCCTCGAGCTCGGCGGCACCATCTCCGCCGAGCACGGCATCGGCGTGGCCAAGGCGGCCTGGCTCGAGCGCGCCCGCGGGTCTGCCGAGGTCGCGGCCATGCGCGCGATCAAGCATGCCCTGGACCCGCAGGGCATCCTCAACCCCGGGGTGATCCTCAGCAGGTGACGGCGGCGGCGTGCTCGGGATCGAGTGCATTGAGGACCATCTGCGCGACGGCCGGGTCGAAGGCGACCGCGAGGTGCTCGGAGACGTCCGCCGGGCACACGTCCTGCAGGACGATGTTGGTCCCGCCGTCGCGCATCAGCCCGCTCGTGTAGGGCGAGACGAGCTCGTCGTTGCGGGTGAGGATGTTGGTGTGGGTGATGCCGGGGATGGCCTCGCCGTCGGCGTTGAGGTCGTTGAGGAAGGCCGACCCGCGCAGCGCCTCCGTGCAGAACGCGCAGAACTGGTTGAAGCCCGCGACCACCGCGAGGCCGAGCGGCCCGGCCGCGTCGCGCAGCAGCGCCGTCCCACCGACCTCCGTGCCCCGCCACAGCGGCGTCAGCGCCACGTACTTGTCGACCTTCGCGGCGCCGCCGAGGCGCTCGAGGTACCAGCGCGGCGTGACCGTCCCTTCCGAGTGCCCGACGAAGTCGACCTGGCCGGCGCCCGTGGCGCTCAGCACGCGGTCGACGAAGGCGCCGATCTCCGGTGCGCTGCGCCTCGCGGAGATGGTGCCACCCGGCCGGTAGAAGAACCCCCGCGTGCGCTCGTCCATCCCGTAGGTGAGCGCGAAGACGCAGTAGCCGGCGGCCTTCAGCTTCGGCCCGATGGACGACCAGTTCGTGTCGGCCGTCGCGCCGAGGCCGTGCAGCAGCACGACCGGCTGCGGGTGGGCCGCGCTCGGAACGCAGGTGAAGTCGTTCCCCCAATCGCCAGGACCCGCATCCCGAACCTCCCCGCTCGCTTGCTCCGCCGCGGAGCGTGTACCCGCGGACCTACTGGGTCAGACGTTCCAGGGCGCTGCGGATGCCGTCCGGGATCGCCGCGGGCCGGCGGGACTCGCGGTCGACGAACACGTGCACGAAGTGCCCCTCTGCGGCCGGCTCCTCCGCGCCCTCGCCGAACAGGCCGATCTCGTAGCGGACGGATGACGTGCCGAGCTTGCCGACGCGCAGGCCGGCTCGCACGCGCTCCGGGAACGCCAACGACGCCTTGAACGAGCACTGCGATTCGACGCACAGCCCGATCACGGCGCCCGCGTGGATGTCGAGCCCGCCCTCCCGGATCAGGAAGTCGTTGATGACCGTGTCGAAGTACGAGTAGTAGACGACGTTGTTGACGTGGCCGTAGACGTCGTTGTCCATCCACCGGGTCGGGATCTCGAGGAAGTGCGGGTACACCCGTCGCGATGCTAGAGACGCGCGACGACCAGGGCCGCCTGCACTCGTTCGACGACCAGCCCGCGCAGATCCTCCCGAGCGGCCAGGAGCGGTGGTACCGGCACGGGGTGCTGCACCGCGACGGCGGCCCGGCGATCATCCACGCCAACGGGAGCACGAAGTGGTACCAGGACGGCAAGCGCCATCGGGACGACGGCCCGGCCGCCGAGTACGTCAGCGGGTTGAAGAAGTGGCACCAGCACGGCCGCATCGTCCGCATCGAGCGCCCGCCGGAGTAGCTTCCCCGAGACCATGCTGAACATCCCGATCGACCAGGCCGGGCCGACCGTCGCGGACGTGATGATCCCGCCGGAGACGGTGACGACGCTCGAGGAGGCGCGGAAGGTGTTCGAGAGCCCCCGCCGGCACGTCGTCCTTATGGCGGCGCCCGACGGCACCTACCTCGGCACGGTGACGCGCGATCGCGACGAGCCGCAGCGCGGGACGGAGCTCTCCCCCGATGACCCGATCGAGCACGCCACCAAGGTCATCCATGACAGCGGGGAGGACCGCATCCCCGTGACGGAGGCCGACCGGCTCGTCGGCCTCCTGTGCTTCAACCTCAAGAACGACGTCTACTGCACTACCCGACCGGCACCGCCGGGGGAATGACGGTGATGGCGGGCGCGGCCGACGGGGCTGTGGTCGCCGCCGGCGTGGCGGTCGCGGTCGGCGCCGTCGCCTGAGTCGTCACCGCGCGGCCCTTCTTGCCCGTCACGTGCTTCTTGCGCTTCTTCACGTGCTTCTTGCGCCGGTGCTTGGGCGGGTTGGGCATGTTCGCCGCGCCCTCCCGGATCGCCGCGCGGATGCGGGGGTAGGTGCCGCAGCGGCAGATGTTGCGGATCTGCTCGATGTCGCGGTTGGTGATGCTGCGGCGGCCCTGCTTGCGGCGGATCTCGTTCACGAGCGACACCGCGCGCATGATCTGGCCCGGCTGGCAGTAGCCGCACTGGGCCACGTCCATCTTGATCCAGGCCTCCTGCATCGGGTGCAGGTCGCGCTTCACCGTCTTGGCGAGGCCCTCGATCGTGGTGATCTCGTCCGTGCGCTTGATCTTGGAGACCGGCACGGAGCACGGGTTGAAGTTCTTCCCGTTGATGTGACAGGTGCAGGCCTTGCAGACGTTGATCCCGCAGCCGTACTTGGGCCCGGTGATGCCGAGGACGTCACGCAGGACCCACAGCATCCGGACGTCGTTCTCGACGTCGACCGTGACCCGCTTGCCGTTGACCTTGAAGGAGTGCTTGGGCATCGTCGATCTCCTCTAGCGCTGCTTCGGCGTGTTGCGGTACTTGAGCCCATCCTTGGGTGACGGCGGGATGGGCGGCTCGAACGGGTACGGCTTGAAGCCGACGTCGTCGTAGGTCACCGGGAAGGTCGTCTGCATCTTCCCGACGGCCCGCGAGTAGCCGCACGCGGCGGCGGACATGGACGCAGCCACGCCGGCCTCGCCGGCGCCACCGGGGCGATCGGTCGTGGGCTCCATGACGAAGATGTCGACCCGCGGCGGCACGTTCCACTGCCGCGTGTAGAACGCGTTGTCCCACGAGGCCTCGAGGAAGCGCCCGTTGTCCAAGTGCAGGCAGTACGTGAAGCACTGGCCGATGCCGTCCATGATCCCGCCGAGCATCTGCGCCTTGAGACCGAGGACGTTGATCGGCAGGCCGACGTCGATGACGAAGGTGACGCGTTGCACGCGCGGCCCCGTCTTGCCGCCGACCTTCCTGCGGTTGACCGTCTTCGGCCGCGCGTCGACCTCCATCACGCAGGCGGAGAAGCCCTTGTACTCGCGGTGGACGCCGATGCCCTGGGCGACACCCGCCGGCAGCGCGCGACCCCACTCGGACTCCTTCTTGACGCGCTCGATGACCGCCTTCATGCGCTCGTCGCGGGCGAACTCGAGGCGGAAGTCCAGCGGGTCCTTCCCCAGATCGGCGGCCAGCTTGTCGACCAGCAGCTCGCTGGAGCAGCGGACCTCGGGCGAGTAGATGTTGCGGACCGACGAGGTGTTGAACGTGTTGTACTCGTACACCTCGTTGAGCAACATGTCGACGGGGCCGACGTTGTACGGCATGTTGGCGGTGAGGTTGTAGACCGTCTGGGAGTACTGGAGGAAGTTCTGCCCGGGCGGTGTCGAGGCGAACGCGGTGAGGATCTCGCCGAGGCCCTGCGTGAAGTCCGTCTGCACCGACGCCATGCGCTGGCTGAACGAGGTCGGCATCTTGCCGTCGTGGGTGAAGCGGTTGCGCACCACCTTCATCGGCTGGCAGCGGCCCTGGCGCGGCATGTCGGCGCGGGTCCACATCAGCTTCACGGGCTTGTTGCCGAACGCGCGGGACACGTGGGCGGCCTCGAACGGCGCGTCGTTGAAGAGGTGACGCCCGAAGGAGCCGCCGCCCTCGACGACGTGGCAGGTGACCGCCCCGTCCGGGAGGTTGAGGTTCTTGGCGATGCGCTGCTTGGCCCAGATGGGCGACTTCATCGCCGCCCAGACCTCGCAGCTGTCCTCCTTGGCGATCGCCACGGCGCAGTTGGGCTCGAGCGGGTCGCCCGGACGGAAGTGGAAGGTGAACTCCTCCTCGAGGACCTTCTGGGCGGGCAGCGCGGGCACCATCGGCAGTTGCGCGGCCTGCAGGTCCTTCTTCACCCCCGCAGCGCTCTTGCCGGCGGCGGAGCCGTCCGACCAGCGGACCTTGCACGCGCGCACGGCGTCGATGCACTGCCCGAACGTCTCGCCCATGACGGCGATGCCGCCGAGGATGTTGCCGTTGTCGTTGTCGTTCGTGTTGGGGATCTTGAGGACGTCGATGATCCCCGGCATCCCCTTGATCTCGCCGATGTTGAGGAGCTCCTCGGCGTTGCCGTTGATGGTCGGCGGCCGGCAGATCACGGTCGGCTTGGCGCCGGGGATGTCGAGGTCCATCGCGAACTTCTTCTGGCCGGTGACGGCGGCGCGCGCGTCCAGGCGCGCGACCTCCGTGCCGACGAGCTTGAGCGCGCCCTGGCGCTTGACCTTGACCGTGGCGTCGGAGCGCGTGGTGCGGGTCACGGCGGCGGCCTGCGAGAGCTGGCCGTAGGTGAGCGACTGGCCGGCGGCCGAGATGACGCCGTCGGCGATGGTCAGCGCGGACTCGGCGACCCCGAACTGCTTCGCGGCGGTCTTGGCCATCTGCTGGCGCGCCGCCGCACAGGCGGTGCGGACCGGCATGTAAAGCTCCTGCGTGGCGACGGAGCCGCCCGTGAACTGGTTGAAGACGAGGTTCGGGTTGGCGTCGGCGAGCGTGATCCGGACCTTGTCGAGCGAGACGTCGAGCTCGTCGGCGATCAGCATCGCGAACGAGGTGGTCAGGCCCTGGCCGTTCTCCGAGCGCGGCAGGTCGAAGGAGACCGTGCCGTCGGGGTTGACCGCGACGACGATCTGGTTGGCCGTCGCCAGCGTCGAGTCGACCAGCAGGTCGACTGAGGTCGTAGGCATCGGACGGCTGCACGGTCGGCAGCGCGGCCTTGGCCTCCTCCGGCGAGCGGCCGAAGGACACCCCGGCCGCCAGCGTCGGCCCCGCGATCAGGTACCCGACCATCCGCCGACGGGTGATCCCGCCCTTTTCCTGCACCACGTCCGTCATCCCGCGCTCCCCTCGCTCAGCCCGACTGACGCCGCGTCAGTCAGGCAGTGTTCACGCGCTTACCCCTTTCGTGAGGCATTGAGGCGTCAGGCCGATGACCGCTGGCGCGCCGGCGCTCTCAGGAGCGGCGCGAGACGCAGGGGTGGTAGACGCGGGTGTCGACCAGCTTGCGCCCGCCGGCGAAGGTCATCTTCAGCTTGACGACCGTGCGGCCGCGGCCCCGGCCCTTCAGCGAGATGCGGGTGCCGGTCTGCCGCTTGCCGAGCGTGGCGACCTTGCGACCGGCCACGGTGATGACGGTGCGGCGCAGCCCTCGGCGCAGCGGCTTGCGGACGTTGACGCGGAACGCGCGGCGGCTGGCGCAGCGTGCCTTGATCCGCTTCGTCTGCGCCTTCTCCGCTGCGGCGGCGTCCGCCGTCACCAGGAGCTGCTTGGCGACGGACGGGACCAGCGAGCCGTCGGCGGCCTTGCCGTTGACGAAGAGCATGTAGGGGCCGGGAGGCGCGACGTTGCCGTTCGGCGGCGTCGCGACGGTGACCGTGCCGTTGCCGCGGCCGACCACCTTGAGCATCACCGTGCGCTGGTCGGCGTCGACGATGTGCGTGATCGCCGAGTTGCGCACGAGAGCGACGGACTCGATCTTCGCCGCGTCGGCGACGGGGATCTCGAACGTCCGGCCGAAGCCCATCAGCCCCGGCGTCTGCTCGAGCTTGATCTCCGGCCGACCGCCCTTGAACAGGTAGGGCGGCTTGAACACCTCGAAGGACGGGTCACGGCCGTCGTGCGGGGCGAACCCACCGGGCAGCGTCGTGTTGTTGAGGTAGAGCGTGGAGATGGTCGCGTGGCCGCCGACGAGGACCTCGCCGCTGGGGAGCAGGACCGCTGAGTTGTGGTAGGTCCGCGGGTTGTGGGCCGTGGCGATCGGCTTCCACTTCGCCGTGGCGGGATCGAACAGCTCCGCCTGCTGCACGGGGATCTCCGTGCCCGGGCCGACGACCTCGTCGACGTTGGCGCCGGAGAAGACGATGACCTGGCCCGTCGGCAGCAGGATGTTCTGCCCGAACCAGCGCGGTTGGTTGAGCGGGCCGGTGGCCTGCTGGGACACCTTCTCCTGGCCGTTCGCGGTGTCGACGGTGGTGATGGACGACTGGTCCGTCGCCAGGTAGGAGCCGGGTGACGGCGGGCCGAAGACGCCGCCGGCGGTGAGGAAGTTCGCCTTCGTGTAGTTGCCGTCGGCCTCCGGGGTGAGCGGCAGCAGCGTCGAGGAGGTCGAGCCGCGGAAGCCGGGCGCGAGCGGCGTCGCGGTGTTGGCGAGGCCGAGCTGCTTCCACTTGCCCGTCTTCGGGTCAAGGGAGGCGAGCGCCTCCCAGTTGACCTCGCCGACCGACTGGCCGAACGGGTTGAAGGACTGGCCGTTGCCGTTGAAGAACGCGTGGCCGTTGGGCAGCAGGTGCATGCGCGGGTACAGCGGCAGGTCGTAGTCGGCGCTGGGCGGGAGGACGTCCCACTTGCCGGTGGCGGGGTCGTACTTCTCGACGGCCTTGACGTTCGTGCCCGAGTCCTGCGGATGGGTCGGGTAGACCGGCTTGAGCAGCTTGCCGACGCCGGAGAAGTCCAGGTAGGTGCCGTCGCCCTGCTCGAGCAGCGTCGGGTACCAGCGGCGGCTGCCCGTGTCGCCCGTCTGCGAGAAGCTGTTCGTCTTCGGGTCGTAGATGCGGGTCGCCTTGAGGCCCGTCAGCTCGACCGCACCGAACGGGATGCCGTCGACGCCCGGGTCCAGCGAGTAGTCCGTGCCGCCCTGGACGAGGATGCGCCCGTCGGGGAGGAAGGACTGATGGGAGCCGAACAACGCGCCGTCGTTGTAGGTCTCGGTGGTCTGGCCGCCGGGGATGAGCGGCTCGCCGGGATCGCCGGTCGGGTTCGCGCCGCCGTCGAACGGCGTGGCGGGCGTCCAGGAGAAGTCGTTGTTGTCCTTGCCGAGATCGAGCAGGCGGGCGGAGTCGTTGGTGAAGGTCTTGCCGCCCTCGGCCACGATCGAGAACTGGTTGTTCTCCGTGCCCTCCAGCGCGTCCCAGTAGACGATCTTGCCGTTCGGGAGGGCGGCGAGGGTGCCCGCCGCCGGCTTGCAGATGAGGCCCTTGCCGAGGCTCGAGTTCGGCGGCGTCCCCTCCACGCACTTCTCGTCGGTCTTCTGCCCGTTGACGGTGGGCTCCGCGCGGGGGGCGCTGAACTCGCCGTTGGCCTCCGTACCGCCCTGGGTGGCGCGGCTCTGCGGCCCGAGCATCCGGATCTTGACGAGGTCGGACGCCGACGTGATGTCATCGAAGCGGATCCCGTTGGGGAGCTCATGGGCCGTGGCCCCGACGGGGCCCGCCAGACATCCCAGCACCAGCACTGCCCCGGTCACACTGCGTCGCTTCGACATTGGCCTCTCCCGCCCCTGTGGAACTACTGACGGATGGTCAGTACCCGCTGCACCGGCTTTCGTAGCGTGAGAGATCGCGACCATGTTGGATTCCTGACCTCCGTTCCGTAGGGTTCGCGCCTCGTGCGCCAACTCGCCGCCGCCCAGGACCGCCAGCGCAGTCCGTTCCCCCCGATCGCCGACTACGGCTTCCTCAGCGACTGCGAGACGAGCGCACTGATCGCGCCGAGCGGCAACGTCGAGTGGATGTGCCTGCCGCGGATGGACTCGCCGAGCATCTTCGGGGCGATCCTCGACCGCGACGCCGGCCTCTTCCGCATCGGGCCCGCCGACGTCCGCGTCCCCGCCGCACGCCGCTACCTGCCCGGCACCATGGTCCTCGAGACCAGCTGGGACACGAGCGGCGGCTGGGTCATCGTCCGCGACGTCCTGCTCATCGGCCCCTGGCACCACGAGAAGGACCGCTCGGGCACACACCGCCGCACCCCGACCGACTACGACGCCGATCACGTGCTGCTGCGCTCCGTGCGCTGCGTCAACGGCGAGGTCCAGATCAGCCTCGACTGCGAGCCGGCCTTCGACTACGGCAAGGTCCGCGAGCGCTGGGAGTACGGCAGCGACGGCTACCACGAGGCGTGCATCTCCCATGGCGACCTGAACCTGCGCCTCGTCTCCGACCTCAACCTCGGCCTGGAGGGCCCGCGGGCGACCGCGCGGCACATGATGAAGGAGGGCGAGCAGCTCTTCTGCGCGCTGGCGTGGAGCGAGCACGACCCGCCGCGCGAGTTCGAGGAGGCCTACGGGCGCCTGCAGTGGACGGCCCACCACTGGCAGCACTGGCTCGCCCGCGGGACGTTCCCCGACCATCCCTGGCGCACCTACCTGCAGCGGTCGGCGCTGACCCTCAAGGGCCTCACCTACGCCCCGACGGGCGCGATCATCGCCGCCGCCACGACGTCGCTGCCCGAGACGCCGCAGGGCGAGCGCAACTGGGACTACCGGTACACGTGGATCCGCGACGCGACCTTCGCGCTGTGGGGGATGTACACGCTGGGCTTCGACTGGGAGGCCAACGACTTCTTCTACTTCGTCGCCGACTGCGCCGAGCAGGCCAAGGGCCAGCTGCAGATCATGTACGGCATCGACGGGCGCGCCGACCTGTCCGAGGAGACGCTCGATCACTTGAACGGCTACGAGGGCGCGCGGCCGGTCCGCATCGGCAACGGCGCCTTCGACCAGGACCAGCACGACGTCTGGGGCGCGGTGCTGGACTCCATCTACCTGCACACGAAGTCGCGCGACTCTCTGCCCGAGCGCCTGTGGCCGATCCTCACCCAGCAGGTCCAGGCCGCGCTCGACAACTGGAAGGACAAGGACCGCGGCATCTGGGAGGTGCGCGGCGACCCGCAGCACTTCACGTCCTCCAAGCTCATGTGCTGGGTGGCGCTGGACCGCGGTGCCCGCCTCGCCGAGCTGCGCGAGGACTGGGACCAGGCTGCCGAGTGGCAGAAGGCCGCCGACGAGATCCACGCCGACATCTGCGAGAACGCCCTCGACGACCGTGGCGTCTTCACCCAGTACTACGGGACGGACGCGCTGGACGCCTCCGTGCTCCTCATGCCGCTGGTGCGCTTCCTGCCGCCGACGGACGAGCGCATCCGGGCGACGGTGCTCGCCATCGCCGACGAGCTCTCCGAGGACGGGATGGTGCTGCGCTACCGCACCGACGAGACCGACGACGGCCTCCACGGCGAGGAGGGCACGTTCACCATCTGCTCCTTCTGGCTCGTGTCCGCGCTGTGCGAGATCGGCGAGGTCGTGCGGGCGCGCGAGATGTGCGAGCGGCTGCTGTCCTACGCCTCCGCGCTGGGGCTCTACGCGGAGGAGATCGACCCCCGCTCGGGCCGCCATCTCGGCAACTTCCCGCAGGCCTTCACCCACCTTGCTTTGATCAACGCAGTCATGCACGTCATCCATGCCGACGAGGCACTGGAGGGCGCGCAGCCGCTTTCCTTCGGCCGCGGTCTCTCACGAGCACGTCCCCAGGGCGTAGGAGTCCCCGCCGACAACGCGAACCAGGGAGCATCATGAGCGACATTCCGGCAGGCTGGCAACCCGATCCCCGGGGCCGGCACGAATACCGATACTGGGACGGGACGCAGTGGACCGACCACGTCTCCGATCAGGGCACCGTGTCCCAGGATCCCGTGGCCGACACGTCCCCGGCCACCGCGGCCGCGGCTGCGACTGAACCCGCGGCGACCGAGTCCCCCGCCACGGAGGTGCAGCCCGCCGCGGTGACGCCTGACCCGGAGCCCGAGCCCGAGCCCGTCGTGTCCGAGCCGGTCCTCGCCGCCGAGCCGACGCCGGTGGTCATCGAGCCCGAGCCCGTCGCCGCCGCCGAGCCCCAGCCGGAGCCCGCCGTCGTCACGCCGGAGCCCGAGCCCGTCGCCGCGGCTTCGGCGCCGCCCACTAGCAGTGCCGCCCCTCCCGGCGGCACCACCCGGCCGTCCACGCAGACCACGGACGCCAAGGCCGCCGCACAGGACGTCCTGCACGCCAAGGACCCCGACCTCGCAACGATCCTCAGCGCGACGGTCCCCGGCTCCGGCCACTTCTACATGGGCGCGGGCAACGCGGTGCCGATCGGCGCGGTGCTGCTTGCGGTCACGGTGCTCGCCGTCGTCCTGTCCTACTTCAACTTCGTCCTGTTCCTGGTCGGCTTCGTGCTCTGGCTGGCGGCGGCGGTGTTCGCGCTGATGGACCTGCGCGGCGGCCCGCAGAGCCTGGCCAACGTCTCGCTGAAGCCCAACGTCGTCGGGTTGTTGTTGATCGTGGCCGGCGTCCTGCTGATCATCTCGCTCTTCCTGCCGTACTACCACCTGAAGTTCACGGTGGACGTGCCCGGCTTCAAGGGCTCGCAGAGCGGCAACGGCTCGGGCTGGGAGGCCTTCGGGATCATCGACATCATCCTGCTGCTGGTCGGCCTGGCGTCCATCGCCGCCGGCGCCGCGTCGCTCGGCCTCGGCCCCGTGACCGCCGCCGAGCTGCCCAAGCAGCTGCCGATGATCGTCGCCGTCGGCGGCGCGGTCGCCGTCCTCCTGCTCCTGTTCCGCATGTTCCTGGACCCGATCGACACCGGCTTCGGTGGCGGCCTGGGCGGGGGCGACGCCGACATCGACGTCGGCCGCGCCTTCGGCATCTGGATCGGCCTCTGGTCCGCGATGCTCATCGCGCTCGCCAACCTCGGCATCCTGCGGTCGCTCTCCGGCCGCGACCGACCGGCGGCGGTCTAACAGCCGCCGAGACGCTCCAGACGGCGGCGGTAGATCGACATCTCCGCCGCCGTCCAGTCCTGGTGGGTCTGCGTCCGCAGCGCGGCGACGTCCTCGTGGTGGTAGGGCGAGCTCAGGCTCTCGTTGTGCCCGATGACGTCCCCGCGGTCGATGCCGTAGCGGCACCGGAGCCAGTGCGTCAGGGCGAGTGAAGCGCGCATCTGGGCGGGACGGTCGAGGACCTCGCGCGCGGTGAAGCCCGCGTGCTCGATCCCGATCGCCCTGTCGTTGAGGCCGACGGTGTGGCGGCACATGACCGAGAGCGGCACGAGCTGGCTGATCGTCCCGTCGCGGTCGATGACGAAGTGCGAGCAGACGTTGGGGAGCTCGTGGAGCTCCGGGTCGGCGACGTCGGGGGTGAAGAGGGCGATCGCCCCCGCGGCGTCGGCGGTGGCCGTGAAGTGCTCGACGATCACCCGCGGGTTCGCCAGGCGGTACGTCCGGACCCCGTAGTGGCGTTGCGCGTACGCGGCCATCTCCTGCTTGCGTGCGCGCGGGAACGGGATGAGGGCGCGGACGATCGGGGGCCGTGCGGCGGCCGGTAGGGGAGTCGGCGCCGGCGTGGCCTGCGCCCGGCGGCGCCGCTGCGCGCGCCGGCGTCGTGCTGCGCTCTCCCGCTCGATCTGCTCGATGGTGACGGTGGGCGCCGGCCTCGCGGTCGCCGTCTCTGGCGGTGGCGGCGATCGGCGGTCGAACACGACGAAGCGCGGGGACGACGCGACGGGGACGAAGCCGGCCCGGACCGCCCAGGCCTCCTCGGCCACAGGCGCGCCGGTGGGGACGAAGCCGCGGCCGACGACCACGATGTCGCGGCCGCGGAGCCGCTGCGCGAACGTCTGCGGGTCGCGCTCGTGGCGGAGCATGTGGTCGACGAACGGGCCCGCGTAGGCGACGTCGTTGCCGAGGTCCGGGCCGAAGGCGGGCAGCGTCGGCGGGAGGCCGGGGACGCTCCAGTCGCCGGCGAGGGCGATCCGGTGGCCCGACGAGGCGTTGGCCTCGAGCCAGGCCAGCGCCGGGTCGCCCGCGCCGTAGCCGCCGGGGCTCCGGATGGCGTTGACGCCGAGGACCGCCGCGACGACGGCGACGATGGCCGCGGCCCGCGGGGCGCGGACGACGAGGGCGATCGACGCGAGGACGATGAGGGCGGCGAGCACGACCTCCGCGGTCGGCAGGGCCGGCTCGTAGGTGGCCGCGACGCCCTGCAGCAGCGCGATGGCTGCGACGGGGATGACCAGGCGCGGGGCGGTGGCGAGGACCATCGCGCCGAGGGCCAGGGCGGGGAGCGCGTAGCGCATGGAAGAGGCCGCGGCGACCGGGTGGCCGGGGGGCCCGAGCGCGGAGTACGGCGTGAGCGCGTAGGCGAGCATGGCCGCCAGGGACGCGATCGCAAGGGCGCGGGGCGCACCCCGGTGGCGCAGCGCCAGCAGCGGCGCGACGGCGAGCAGCAGGCCCGGCCCCGCGAACAGGTCCCTGAACTGCGGGATCAGCGACTCCCGCCACACGTCCCAGTCCGTGGCGTAGTCGACCAGCGTCGATCCCGACGTCTCCCGGTAGATGTCCCGCGGCGCGTTGAGACCGAGGAACGGCTGCGGGAAGAGCGGGTTGCCGGCGAGGATCCAGTTGCGCAGCATCCAGATGCCGCCGACGCCGCCGGCGATCGCGGCCATCCGCACCACCGCCCGGGGCCGCGGCCGCGCGGCGACGAACCAGATCAGCGCCAGCGGCGGCAGGACGGTCAGCGCGTACCACTTCGTCCCCAGCGCGAGCCCGACCGCGACCGCCGCGATCCACCGCTCCTCCTCCCGCCCCCGGACGAGGATCAGGACCGCCGCCGACAGGAAGAACAGGAACTCGGGGTCCGTGTTCGCGCCGACGAGGCTCGTGCGGGCGAACACGGGCGCGGCGGCGAGGACGGAGGCGGCGAGCAGCGCCCAGAGCCTCCGGGCCCCGAGCTCGCGCGCCGTCGCGTACACCGCCACGCACGTGCCCACCGCGAACGGCACCGCGACCAGCCGGGCGAGGAAGGTCGCGTGGAACGGCAGCGTGACCGCGAGCAGCAGCACGTTGCCGTGGCTGGGATAGGTCGCGTTCGAGTAGTCGGGGAAGAACTGGTCGAGCTGCCACAGCGACCCCGTCTGGATCCACCGCGCGACCTGCGGCAGCTGGAAGCTCAGCGTGTCCACGGAGAAGGACGGCTCCCCCGCGTGCTTCGCCAGGTACACGACCGCCCCCGCCACCGGCACCGCCGGGATCAGCCACCAACGCGAAAAAAGGGACTGTCCCCTTTTTCGCACCGGATGCGAATGAGGGGACTGTCCCTTTTTTCGCACCGGATGCGAATGAGGGGACTGTCCCCTTTTTCGCACGGCGGCCAGGAGGATGACGGCCGTGGTGGCGAGGACGGTCCCGCGGGAGAGGATCCCGAGGGCGAGCGGGATCAGGTGCTCGGCGATCAGGAAGGCCGAGGCGAGGACGCCCCAGGCGACACCGCGCGCGAGGCGCGACGCCGCGTAGCCCGCCGTCCCGAGGGTGCAGGCGAGCATCAGCAACTCGAGCGCCAAGATGCGTCACACTTCACCACATGCGGCGCCTGCTCCCCCTGCTACTGCTCGCCTTCCCGGCCACCGCCGACGCGAAGCCCGCCTACTGCACCAAGACGGCCGTCCAGGAGATCCGCGTGGCGTCGGGCAAGCCCAAGCTCGCGGGCGTCAACACGGTGCTGTGCGCGGACGTCACGAACGACGGCGTCAGGGACGCGATCTACACCGTGCTCTCCGGCGGGACGGCCGGCCCGGTGCGCTTCGGCGTCATCCGCGGCGGCAGCGAGGTCTCCATCACGATGGAGCGCACCGGCTACAAGGTCACGATCGACCGGGTCAACGACCATCGCTTCGACGTCCAGCAGCCCTTCTACGCCGCGGACGACCCGAACTGCTGCCCGTCGGCCTTCGACGTCATCCCCTTCCGCTGGAACGGCCAGACCTTCCGGCGCGGCCGTCCGACGCGGTACCAGCACTTCCAGAAGCGCTTCAAGTAGAACGACGCTCCGCCGCGCTAGTCGTCGAGGTTCTCCTCCCAGTACTTCCACAGGGCGGGCGCGTACTCCTCGAGCCGGGGCACGGCGATGCCGGACCCCTCGAGCGCCTTGCGGGTCTGGGTCGTGTCGAAGGTGGCGGTGAAGTCCGCGTAGGCGAGCGCGTTCTCCGGGATGCCGAGCTCACCGAGGAGGAAGCCGGTGCCGGGGACCTTGAGGGCGATGCCCAGGGTCGAGCGCGGCAGGATCGGCCGGCGCATCGGGCCCCCGGCGATCTTCGCGAAGGTGTTGAGGACCTCGACCGTCGGCTGCGGCTCGGGGTTGACGAGGTGGAAGGCGCGGTTGTCGAGGCCGGGCTCGTGGGCGATGTGGGCCATCGCGTCCGCCACGAAGTCGACCGGGACGACGTTGGTGGCGCCGAGCCGCGGATACGGGATCGGGACGAAGCCGGGCAGCTTCGCGCTGAGCTTGATCGCCTTGAAGAGGTAGTACGGCCCGTCGACCTTGTCCATCTCGCCCGTGACGGAGTGCCCGAGCACCATCGCCGGGCGGTAGACGCGCCACGGCACCGTCGTCTCCTCGCGGGCGATGCGCTCGGACTCGAACTTCGTGCGGTGGTACGGATGGTCGAGGGGCTGGCCCTCGTCGAACATGTCCTCCGTGAAGGTGCCTCTGAAGAGACCCGCCGCTGCCACGGACGACGTGTGGTGGAAGTGCCCGACCTGCAGTGCGTTGGCGACCTCGACGGCGTGCCGGGTGCCGCCGTTGTTGAGCGTCTCGTTGCGCTCCTCGTCGGCGGTCATGTCGTAGATCGCCGCCAGGTGGAACATGTGGTCGATCGAGCCCCTGTGCTCCTCGATCCACTTCGGGTCGATGCCCAGACCCGGCTCGCCGAGGTCTCCGCGCACGATCTTCAGGCGCTTGGAGCGGCCGAGCCGCTTGGCCTTCTTCTCGGACCCCTCGCGGACGAGGATGTGGATGTCTCCCGTCCGGTCCTCCAGGAGCCGCTTCACCAAGAAGCGGCCGATGAAGCCGGTCGCGCCCGTCACCAAGTAGGTCACGGGCGCGACACTACCTCAGGTTCCGCCTAACGGCGGCGCACCTTGACCTTGTGGGTGCCGGACTCGTTGGGGACGTACTCCTGGCTCGGGGTGACGACCGCGCGGAAGGTGCCGCTGCGGTAGAGCTTCAGGCGCCGCTTGAAGTGCACGCCGTCCTTGCTCACCTTCGTCTTGCCGATGGTGACGTAGGTGCCGTGGAAGCGCTTCTGGATCTCCACCGCGGCGCCGGCGTTGTTGGGGCTGTTGGGGCTGACGCTGCCCTTGAAGGTGGCGCGGTGGCCGCGACGGACCTTCTTGGTCACGGACAGCTTGACCTTGATCGGCACGGTGACGAACACGATCGGGCTGACGATCTCGGGCTTCTCGGGCAGCACCACGCGGTAGGCGGTGTTGACGAAGACGTCGAGGATCGGGAACGAGAAGTTGCCCGACGCGTCGACGACCTGCGGGTTGCCCGTGTTGGTGAACTCGGTGAGGCCGTAGGCGAGCGACTGCAGCAGCACCTGCTTGCCGGCGTTGTCGGTCCCCGAGAGCGTGCCGTTGAGGGTGGACGAGCCACCGGAGCTGACGCGGTCGGGCGAGGCGGCCAGGGTCAGGCCGAGCGGCTGCTTGTCGGTCTTGAACGTCTGGTCCTTGCCGAAGACGAACTTGGTGCCGCGGCGGGCGACGGCGCGGTAGTGGTAGGTCGTGAACGGCGACAGGCCGGTCAGCGCCGCGCTGAGGCTCTGCGCGCGGTTGACGGCGGGCAGCGGGACCTCCGGCGTGGTGGAGCCGTAGAGCTTGTTGCCGCCGTACTGGAAGAAGGCGACGACGCCCGTGTTGCCCTTCGGGTTGACCTTGCCACGGATCGTGGCGGTGGTCTGCTCGATCGCCGTGGCCCCGCCGGTGGCGGTGGTCGGCGGATCGGCGGCAGAGGCGGTGGCCGGGAGCAACGCGATGAGCGCGCCGGCAAGTACGAAGATTCTCATGACCCTCCTAACAGGTCGAGCGCAGCATCCATTCGGTGCCGCGCTCCTTCAACGCATACGCACGGTTTCCTGCGCCGCGCAGCGACTGGGCGCTGTCGAGCACGGAACCGGGCACGGCCGGGTCGAGCCCGATCTCCTGTTGCCGGGTATGGAGGCGGTAGGCGAGGATCTGCGTGTTGTACGGGCCGGTCGTCACCTGCCCACAGGCCTTGACCGCCTCGCGGCCGCCCAGGCGCTCGATGAAGGGCGGGAGCGCGCCGTAGAAGCGGTCGGCGTCGGCGACGTTCGCCATGTCGTCGCCCACGCGGTCGACCGGTGAGATCAGGCCGGGCAACGCGGCGAGGGCGGCGACGGCGATCACCGCCTTCGGGACCCGGCCCCACAGCCACGCCCAGCCGATCCCGCTCAGCACGCACAGCAGCGACATCGGCAGCGCGACGTAGCGCAGCCCGCCGGTGAAGCCCCGCGTGGCGAGCACCGCGACCGTGAGCATCAGGATGGCGGAGGCGAGCGCGACGGCGAGGACCCGCCGGTCGTGCCGGGCCGGCAGCAACGCCAGGACCGCGCCCGCGTAGACGCCGTAGCTGTGCGCCTGCGCGGAGTGGCTGAAGGTCTCGAGGAACGGGTCGTCGGAGGCGCCGGGGGAGCCGGCCACCACCTCCTGCGCCCGCGTCGCGCCACGGAAGAAGTCCCCCGAGCCGATGTACTCGGGCACGAACCAGGCCGCGAGCACGAGGCCGCCCGCGCCCGCCACCGCGGCGGTGGTCGGGACGTCGCGGCGACGGTGGACCAGCCAGACGCCGTAGAGGGCGAGCAGCGGCCACACCTCCGGGCGCACGAGCGCGGCGGCCACCGCGGCGGCGAACGCCTGCCCGTGCCGCCCGTCGAGGTGCCGGTCGGCCGCCAGCAGCGCGAGGCAGACGAGCAGTCCCTCCGAGTTGCCGCGGATCCAGTTGAAGTCGTACTGGGCGGCCAGGGCCAGGGCGAGCACCGCGATGACGCCCGCCCCGCGGCCGCCGAGGCGCGCGGCCACCCGGTAGGCGAGCACGAAGCTCAGCAGCCCGCCGACCCGCGCCACGACCAGCCACAGCTCGACCGCGGCGGTGTCGCCGAACAGGCTGAACGGCGTGGTGAAGAGGACGGGGAGGGGCTTCCAGGACGGGCCGGCGATCGTCTCGAGCGTCCCGTGGGCGATCTGGCGCCCCCAGATCAGCCAGGCGGTCGGGTCGTAGGTCGTCTGGTCGAAGACGAGCAGGGACGCTGCCGCCACGAGGAGGGAGATGAGGAGCGCTCGTCGCACGCGGGGTGAACCTACGATGAGCGGCGTGCCGCCTGTCGCCGTCGTCATCGCCGCGCTCAACGAGGAGGGGTCGCTCGGCGACATGCTCGCGGAGATCCCGGCGACCGCCTGTGGCCTCGAGATGCAGACGATCGTGGTCGACGACGGCTCGACCGATCGCACGGCCGAGATCGCCCGGAATGCCGGGGTCCACGTCCACTCGTTCGCTTCCAACCGAGGGCACGGCGTGGCGCTGCGCGAGGGCTACCGGATCGCCCGGGAGGACCTCGGCGCCGAGTTCATCGTCACGCTCGACGCCGACGGCCAGTGGAACCCGGCCGAGATCGACGGGGTGCTGCAGCCGCTCGTCGACGGCGAGGCCGACTTCGTCATCGGCAGCCGCGTGCTCGGCGCCACGGAGACCGACGACCAGTTCCGTCAGGCCGGGGTCCACGTCTTCGCCCGGCTCGTCCGCCTGCTCACGGGCGTGCAGGTGACCGACACGAGCAGCGGCTTCCGGGCCCTGCGCGCCGAGGTGACCGCCACCGTCCGCCAGACCCAGGTCCAGTACCAGACCTCCGAGCTGCTGATCGGCGCGATCTTCGCCGGCTACCGCGTGACGGAGCGGCCGATCGTGATGCGCAAGCGCTTCGCCGGCGAGAGCAAGAAGGGCCACAACGTCCTCTACGGCGCGCGCTACGCCCGCGTGATCGTGCGGACGTGGTGGCGCGAGCGCAGCGCCGCAGCGGCCTGACTCGCGGGCGCCTGATCGGGGCCGCCCGGGCGGTCGGCTTCGTCGCCGCACTGGCGATCGTCGTCGTCGTGGCGGTCAAGGCCATCCGCGACGCGCCGCGCGATATCCATTGGGTGCTGCTCGTCCCCGCCGTGCTGCTGGCCTGCGGCTGGTGGGTCCTGCTCGGCCGCGGCTGGGCGATCCTGATGAGCGGCCGCTGGACGCACGCCGACGCTGCCACCTGGTTCCGGACGCAGCCGCTGCGCTACCTGCCGGGCGGCATCTGGGCGCCGGCCTCGCGCCTCGCGGTCGCCGACGGCACCCCTGCCGATCGCCTGCGGACCGTCGCCGCCGAGAACGTCGGCGCGCTCGTCGCCGGGCTCGCGGTCGGCGGCCTCGGCCTCGCGCTGGCCGGCCGGCTGATCTGGCTGCCGCTCGTGCTGGTCCCGCTCGCCCCCGCCCTGCTCGCGCGCGTGAACCTCCTCCCCGCCCGGGCGACCGCCACCGTGCCGACCTACCTGCTGGGCTTCGCGGGCTACGCAGGGGCGGCGATGCTCGCCCAGGCGGCGGTGTCCGGCAGCCACGACCTCCTCCTCGTCGCCGGCGCGGCCGGCGTCGCCTGGGCCGCCGGGCTGGTCGTCGTCGTGGCCCCCAGCGGCCTCGGGGTCCGCGAGGTCGTCTACGTGGGTCTGCTTTCCGGGGCCTT
>CAWJMO010000029.1:0-187172 GCA_963843865.1 uncultured Solirubrobacteraceae bacterium
CCGTCCACCACCGACTCGCTGTGGGCCACGAACGAGAAGGCCGCCGACTACTCCTTCAACAAATCCCACGCTGCGTGTTACGCCCTGATCTCCTACCGGACGGCGTGGCTGCGGGCCAACTACCCGTCCGAGTACATGGCGGCGCTGATCTCGTCCGTCATGGACACGAAGGACAAGGTGCCGTTCTTCGTCGCCCAGGCGGAGCAGATGGGCATCGAGATCCTGCCCCCGGACGTCAACCTCTCCGACCACCAGTTCATGGTCGTCGAGGGCAACATCCGCTTCGGGCTCGACGCCGTCAAGGGCGTCGGCCACGCCGCGGTCGAGGCGATCAAGACCGCGCGCGGTGATGGGATTCTCCTCTCCGAGCCCTTCACGTCGCTGTGGGACTTCTGCGAGCGCGTCGACGGCCGCTGCGTGAACAAGAAGGCGATCGAGGCGCTGATCAAGTGCGGCGCGTTCGGCTCGACGGGCGCGACCCGCAAGGGCATGCTCGAGGTGCTCGAGGCCGCGCAGGCCGCGGGTCAGAAGGCACAGCTGGACGCGCAGATCGGCCAGTCCTGATCTTCGACCTGGCCGGCTTCGGCGAGCCGGTGGGCGGGGAGCCGGCGTTCGCGCGCCCGTCGCACCCGCCGATCCCGATCGACGAGTACGACCGCCCGACCTGCTGACGCTCCAGAAGGAGTCCGTCGGGCTGTTCATCTCCAACACCTGCTTGAAGGCGATGCGCGAGGCGCTGGCCGCCAAGGTCGACTGCTCCTGCGCCGACCTGCCCGGCCGCAAGGACGGGGAGTGGGTGAAGATCGGCGGCATGGTCTCCGCCGCCAAGAAGATCCGCACCCGCTCGGGCACGACGATGATGTTCGCCACCATCGACGACCTCGAGGGCAACGTCGAGGCCGTCGTGTTCGAGAAGACGCTGGCCTCGTCGGAGAACGCGCTGCGCGAGGACAACATCGTCATCGTCCGCGGCCGCGTCGACCAGAAGGACCAGGGCAAGACCTGCGTCGTGGTGTCGGAGGCGACGCTGTTCGAGCCGTCGGAGAAGGAGATCGAGCAGGCCAAGGTGACCGCCGCCAAGCAGGCCGAGCGCATCGCCGTCCCGCTCACCCTCCCGATCGACGCCCGCCGCCTGCCGCCCACGGTCATCGACGAGCTCAAGCGTCTCTTCGCCGAGCATCCGGGGGACACGGAGGTCGTGCTGAAGGTCGAGACCTCGGATGGGCAGCGCCGGCTGCGCCTCGGCCCGGGCTACACGGTGACGCGCTCCACGGCGCTGCTTTCGGCGTTCGAGCACCTCATCGCGGGTGCCGAGACACGCGTTCCCGTCGGCGCCTGACTGCCGTCGGCAACTTTCCTGACGGCGCGAAAGAAAAGCGCGCGCGCCCCCGTTCAATACGTGAAGCACCCTGAGAGCGGAACCCAGTCGGACGCGCGATACGTCGCGGACGCGGCCCCAGCGGACGGGGCCGCCGCCGGGCTCGGAGCACGTCTGGCCAGTCCTCACTCTCGCGAGCGGCGCCGCCGGACCCCCCTTTCCGGCGGCGCCGTCTCGGCTTCAGCGCGCTTTGAGGCCCCGCTCGCGCAGGTCGCGCATGATGCGGATGTCCTCGAGCTCGACGTTCTTGCCGCTCGTGCCCGGGCCCTCGAAGACCGTCGGCAGGCCGTCGAAGGCCGGGTCGCTGAGGAACGCGGCGCAGCCCTCCGCGCCGATCTCGCCCTCGCCGAGGGCGGTGTGCCGGTCTCGGTTGGAGCCGAGCGGCATCTTGGAGTCGTTGACGTGCAATGACTGGAGCCGCTCGAGGCCGACCTCCTCGTCGAAGGCGGCCAGCGTCTTCGAGACGGCGTTCGCGGTGCGCACGTCGTAGCCGGACGCGAGCAGGTGACACGAGTCGAGGCAGACGCCGAGGCGCTGGCCTGCCCCCGCCGCGGACAGCAGGTCGGCCAGCTCCGCGAAGGACCGGCCCAGCGTCCCGCCCGTCCCCGCGGTGTTCTCGAGGTGCAGGTGCGACTGGTGGGTGTCGTCCAGGGCCGCCCTGATGACCCTGCCCGCGCGCTCGATCGCCTTGCCGACGTCGCCCTTGAGCGCGGAGCCGGCGTGCAGGACGACGCCGTCGGCCCCGATCTTGTCCGCGACATGGAGCGCGTGGGTCAGCGCGGTCCGTGACTTCTCGCGCAGCTCTGCGTCCTCGGAGGCGCAGTTGATGAGGTAGACGGCGTGGATGATCACGCTCTCGATGCGGGTCCCCGCGCGCGCTTCCTTGAAGGCGGCGAAGTCGTCGTCCGTGTACGCCGTCGGCTTCCACTGGCGCGGCGACTGATTGAAGATCTGGATGGCGTCGCACTCGCGCTCGAGCCCGCGCTCGATCGCGTTCGGGAGCCCCCCGGCGTTCGATACGTGAGCCCCGATCAGCATGCGGGGCGCCACGGTAGTGTCGGGCGCGTGCGCGTCCGCTTCGCTCCGTCCCCGACGGGCGCCCTCCACGTGGGAGGCGCCCGCACCGCCCTGTTCAACTGGCTGCTGGCCCGCCAGAGCGGGGCCGAGCTCGTCCTGCGCATCGAGGACACCGACCGCGAGCGCTCGACGCAGGCGAACGTCGACCAGATCTTCGAGGCGCTGGCGTGGCTGGGCATCGACCACGACGGCGACGCCGTCTTCCAGTCCTCCCGTGCGGAGCGTCACCGCGAGGTCATCGAGGGCCTGATCGCCGGCGGGCACGCCTACCGGTCGACCGCGGGGCCCGACCAGGTCGCCGCCTGGCGCGCCGAGCACGGCAACCGCGGGTTCCGCGGGACCGACGAGGGGGAGGGGGCCGTCCGGCTGCGCGTCCCCGACGAGGGCGTCACGGTCGTCCGGGACATCATCCGCGGCGAGTCGGAGTTCGCCAACGAGCTCCAGGACGACCTCGTCATCGCCCGCGCCGACGGCACGCCCGTCTACCACATCGCCGTGGCCGTGGACGACCTCGACGCCGGCGTCACCCACGTCGTCCGCGGCGCCGATCACTACTCCAACACGCCCAAGCAAATGCTGATCCTGCAGGCGATGGGCGCCGATGTCCCGGCCTACGCGCACCTCCCGCTGCTGCACGGGCCGGACGGCAAGAAGCTCTCCAAGCGCCACGGCGCCGCGTCCGTGCAGGAGCTGCGCGACGCCGGCTACCTGCCCGAGGCGGTCCGCAACTACCTGGCGTTGCTGGGCTGGGGCGCCGCCGGCAGCGAGGAGAGCTTCTATTCGACGGAGGACCTCGTCGCGCAGTTCGCCCTGGAGCGCGTGTCGCGGTCACCGGCCGTGTTCGACGAGCAGAAGCTGCGCTGGATGAACGGCCGCTACCTGCGCGAGCTGACGCCCGAGGACCTGCAGGGGCGCCTCGAGACGCTGACCGGCCGCGAGCTGCGCGCCGACGTGGTCGCGATCGCCCAGGAGAAGATCTCGACCCTGACGGAGTTCTGGCCCCTGGCGGCGTTCTTCTTCGACGGCCCCGTCGACGACGCGGCCGCGCGCGAGAAGTGGTCCGACCCCGCCGCCCTGCGGGCCGCGCGCGACGAGATCGCCGTCGTCGAGCCCTTCACGATCGAGGCGCTGGAGCCCGCGCTGCGCGACGCGGCCGACCGCGCCGGCCTCAAGGCGAAGAACCTGTTCCAGCCGATCCGCGTCGCGATCTCGGGCACCACCATCTCACCGGGGCTGTTCGAGTCCGTCGCCGTTCTGGGACGCGAGGAGACGTTGCGACGGCTCGATGCAGCGTTGAGCGCGAGCGGGCGATAGCGCGGCAGCATTCGCACTTGCTCAATCATGGGTCCACCCGTGCCGATAGACCGTCAAGAAGCGAGCCGATGACCGGTGAGCTTCCCCCAGACGACCACGTGACCGTGCCCGCTCCCGCACCGCCTGCCCCCAACCCCCGTTCGGCTGCCCAGACGTATGGGCAGCCTCGTCCCGCCGGTCACGGCGCGCGCCTCACGGCCGCGTTCGAGGCCCTCGAGCGCTTCCCCGCGCTCGCCGAGTCCCGCAACCGCGTCCTCGCCCTCGTGGCCGAGGAGCGTCCGAGCACCGGAGACGTCGTCGCGGCCATCGAGTCCGACGTCGCCCTGGTGATCGCCGTGCTGCGCCTCGGCAACCAGATCGGCCACCAGAAGGCCGGCCGCGTCGAGAGCATCGTCGACGCCGTCGAGGTCCTCTCACCCGAGGCCGTCCAGCACCTCGCCTCCACCGCGGAGGTCTTCGAGTTCTTCGAGCGCGGGACCGCGTGGGACGCCGCCCCCGAGCGCTTCCGCCTGCACGCCGTCGCCGTCCAGCGCGCCGCCGACCGCCTCGCCGCCCAGGCCGAGTACGCGTACCGCGACCGCCTGCTGGTCACCGCCCTCCTGCACGACATCGGCAAGCTCGTGCTCATGCACGCCTACCCGGGCTACCCGAAGCAGGTCCACGGGCCCGCGCGCACGCCCGAGGAGCGCCTGCACTACGAGCGCCGCGAGCTCGGCGTCGACCACGCCCTCGTCGGCGGCGTCCTCGCCCGCCGCTGGAACCTCCCGCGCGCCGTCGCCTCCGCGATCGAGCGCCACCACGCCGAGGACGCCGACGGCGATGCCGCCTACGTCCGTCTCGCCGACATGATCGCCCACTACGCGCAGGGGTCGCCGGTCAACCCGACGGAGCTGCTGCGCGCGGCGCGCAACATCGACTTCGGTCCCGCCGAGCTGCGGGCCGTTCTCTACGACCTTCCGTATCCCTCGTCGCAGCGCCAGCGGGCGATCGAGCCCTGCCCGCTGTCGGGCCGCGAGGTCGAGGTCCTCAAACGGCTGGCCAAGGGCATGGTCTACAAGCAGATCGCCCACGAGCTGGCCCTCTCGACCAGCACCGTGCGGACCCACCTGCACAACATCTACGGCAAGCTCGGCGCCGTCGACCGCGCCCAGGCGGTCCTCATCGCCACCGAGCGCGGCTGGCTCTGACCGCCAGCACCGCCAGCACCGCTCCAGTCAGATCGATGAGCACGTCCGTGGCGGCGCCATGGCGTCCCGCGGTGAACGTCTGGTGCCACTCGTCCGTGATCGCGTAGGCGATCGTGATGACGATCGCGGGCAGGGGAGAGGCGGTCCGTAGCGCCCGCCACCACAGCAGCGCCAGAGCACCGAACACGGCCATGTGCCCGACCTTGCGCAGGTACCGGTCCCAGGACAGCCCGCTGCTCAGGTCCGGCTGCGCGCTCAGGTAGAAGATGAGCGCCATCAGCAGCAGCGGCGGACCGAACCGCCATAGGATCTGACCCGCAGTGCTGTCCGTCACCACCAAGTCACCGTACGCGCTGCGCGCCCTCGTCGAGCTCGCCGCGATGGACTGCGACACCCCGGTCCCGATCGCCGAGCTCGCCCGCCGCCGCGACGTCCCGGTCCAGTTCCTCGAGCAGCTCTTCGCGACCTTGCGCCGAGCTGGCCTGCTCCGCTCGCAGCGAGGCGTCAAGGGTGGTTACTGCTTCGCGCGTCCCGCATCGGAGATCACCGTGCTCGAGATCGTCGAGCTGCTCGATGGCCCGGTCGGTGGGGGAGCCGAGTCGATCTTCGCCGACGCCGCAGCCGCCACCCGCGCCGTGCTCTCCAAGCACACCGTCGCCGACATCGCCGAGCGCGAGCGCCGGGCTGCCGGCGCCGTGATGTACCACATCTGAGGCCCGGTATTTCGGGGGTCCGGATTTGGCTCTGGAGAGCCAAATCCTCGACCGCTCCAAACCGCCCCTCACCGCCTGTAGCCAGATACGACTGGCCGGCAAACTGGCCGCTGAGGTCCGTTCTCGAACCGATTCGCGGCCTCGCCAGGCCGCCCGTCAGGGCGAGCCTGTGCGAGACCGAGCGCCCTGCGCGAGGTGTCCGTCCAGGACACCTCGCGCGAAACGTCCTCTTTGCAGCCGAATCGATGGGTGCGGGGGGAGGGGCGAGATCCTGAGGCGTTCCACGCGTTTCCTGAGCTTGGTCCTGAGGCTGGTCCTGTCTTTCCCAGCACCCAGGCGGAGCCCGTCGCAGGAGCAGACGTGAGAGGCCTCCGATGACCGAATCCCCGACTCCCCGCCTCGCGCTGACGCGAGCCGAGGCAGCTGCCGCCCTGGCGATGAGCCTCGACTCCTTCGAGCGCTACTGCCAGCCGAACATGCGCCTGGTCCGCATCGGCCGCATGCGGCTCGTCCCCGTCACCGAGCTCGACCGCTGGCTGCGCGAGCACGCCGAGACGGTCCTTGCCCGAGGCGGGTGGTCGCGTCTGGCTGAGGGCATCTCGATCATCGAGGGCGCCAACGGCACCCGCTCCTACCGCGCCTTCGTCTACGACCGCAGCGTGGGCAAGAAGATCCGCAAGACGTTCCCGACCCACGCCGCCGCGAGGGCGTGGCGGACCGAGGCGCAGGCCGCGGTGCGAGCCGGCCGCATCCGCGCCGTCCAGGCCCCGCGCTTCGACGAGCTCTTCGGCCGCGAGGTCGACGGCCGCTGGAAGGACGGCACCTGGATCGAGGGCGCCTACCACGGCGTCATCCGCACCCGCGGCCGGCGACCGTTCAAGGACTCGACGCATCCGCTCGGTCCGCCAGCACTACCAGCGCCGCCTCGAGCGCCCGTTCGGCCGCCGCCGCCTCGACGAGGTCCGGCTGCCCGGACTTCCAGGAGTTCGTCGACTCCCTCGAGATGGAGGGCCTCAGCTCCCTCGACCATCGAGGGCACCATCCTCCCGCTGCGCCTCGCCTACCGCTGGGCGCGCTCGAAGGGCATCATCGCCGTCGACCCGACCGACGGCATCGAGCTCCCGGAGAAGCCACGCGGCACCCGCGTTCCACCGTCGCCGGCCGGACGCCGCCGCCCTCCTCGCCGCGCTTCCGCCGAGGCAGACCGCGCGATGTGGGCCACCGCCATGCTCGCCGGCCTCCGCCGCGGCGAGCTGCTCGCGCTGCGCTGGGAGGACATCGACCTCGACGCCGGCATCCTCTCGGTGACCCGCTCCTTCAACCCGGACGGCGGCGTCTTCTCGTCGCCCAAGAGCCGCTACGGCATCCGCAAGGTCCCGATCGGCGCCTCGCTCGCGACCTACCTCCGAGCCCACGCGCTCCTCTCCGGCCGCCGCGCGGGTCTCGTCTTCGGCAACTCGGCGACGTGGCCGCAGCGCCCGGAGAGCATGCAGGACCGGGCGGACCTGGCCTGGAGCAACGCCAACGCAGTCGCGGCGGCTCTGGCGGCGGGGGAGGGGAGAGGAGCCACCGCCGCCGCTGCACCGCGTGACGCTCCACGCCTGCCGCCACCTCTACGCCTCGATGTCCATCGCCGCCGGCGTCAACGCCCACGCGCTCTGCAAGTACATGGGCCACTCCGGCATCCAGGTCACCTTCGACCTCTACGGCCACCTGTTCCCGGGCAACGAGGCCGAAGCCAGCGCCCTCCTCGACGCCTACCTGCGGACAAGCCTTCGTCGGAGGATGATGATGCACAGCGACCAGCATCCGATCTTCGGACGACGCGAGAGCGAACGTGTTGCTTGCAGCCAACCGGAGCGCCGCCCATCCGTCAGAGCACGCGGGAAGTCTTGGCCACGGGAGGAGCCCCGAGCTTGTGCTGGGCCGCCCCGACGGGTCAGTGAGGACGTGAGCGATACGGCCCGGTGAGGGGGGCGGCGTGCGAACGCTGGTTTGTGAGTCGGCGGATGGGCCTGTGTCCTGTCGACCGTCGGCTGCGATAGTCGAAGCCCAGATGACGCCGTACCGCTTCTTCCTCTCGTTCGGCCCCATGCCCGAAGCAGCGGCGAGCAAGGTCAAGGCTTCAGGACTCACCTACATCCAGAAGCTCTTGGCGTCTGGTCCCGACAATTGGGACCAGATCCTGGAGTACGCCACTGAATCCAACCTCGCGTGCATCATTGGTCGGCTTCACGGCGGCGACTTCCAAACGATCCTTTCACCGTCCCACGCGCAAGCCGCCAAGGACTTGTTTGCCGCCATAGGCCGTGCGAGGCATGTCGTCTTCATCCACGAAACGATCTTCCTCGGCCACGACATCGTGCTCAAGACGGTGAGTACAGCGAGACGCTTTACGACTACAGCGGTCCGGGGAGGGAAGCTCGGGATCAGGTCTTTTCGTTCCTGGAGCAGCACGGGATCAACGTGGTTTCGTACCGGACCAACGCCGAGCTATCTGTGCTCGCGTCGGCATTCATCGAGGACAACAACGAGAGCTTCTTTCGCGTCTATGTCCCGTCCGGTCGCATCTACGCAGACGAGGCCGACAAGCTCCTCGCGCTATTTCACGACTACCTCATCAAGGTCAAGCAGCAGCGGTTCCGGCAAGACAGCTACAGCACCAGCAGCGGCCAGGTGTACGAGTTCTTCCGGGACGAGGAGCCGGGCGCCGACCTCGCGTTTCAGAACCAGTTCGATGACTTCTCACGCTTCCTGCATATGTGCGTATCCGATGCCCCCGAAGCCGTCGCGGTCCTTGAGGCCACGGGTCTCTCCATTCAAACGGCAGAGGAGCTTGTCCGTCGCTACGGGCGGGACGCGAAGCGTTTGAACATCGACCTTCGACACGCGCGGGAGTCCAAGCTCTTAGCGCTTCGTCAGCAACTCGAGACCGATCTCGTAGAGGCCGCCGAGATGGACCTCGGGCTCTTGAGGACACCATACAGTATCAATCCCGAAACCCGGAGACTTCACAAGTGCGCTGGCTCCGGTCGCCCGCGCGCGCTCCCTGCGGCTTCGCAGACCGCTGCTCACATCACGGTCAACCAGACAGTGAATCAGCAGATCGTGGGGAAGATCGAGGGGACGGTGATCCAAGGCTTGCAAGGGACGGCCAACCTCAATCCGCCTGCGACGAGCTCCTGTCGCTCATACGACGGTTCGGGCCGGCGACGCGGTCGCGCTCGAATCGGCGGTACACGAGCTTGAAGACGAGGACGCGGGCGCGTCCCAGCGAGTGACCGCCAAGCATCGCCTCAAGACGTTCCTGTTCAAGGTCGGAGACAAGCTCGAGGAATCAGCCTTCACCGCCTACCAGGCCTACGTAGAGGGCAAGCTGGGCGCCTGAGGTATCCGCACGCTCGCCTGGGACTTCAGTCTCAATGACCGCTTGAGGGTCTGTCCGAGACCAGTGGGAACCTCTTGAGCATGACCTTCGCACAAGATGCCCTCGAAGCGCTCGAACGAGTTCCCGAGAACTGACCAGAAGGCGACCGCCGGTGGACTACCTACTCGCCAAGGCCATCGTAAGCGCACTCCTGGAAGTGGCTGACGCCATCCACGCACGGACCGACCAATGATCCCGTTGTACGACAGCCGCACGCGCCTCGTCGGGTGGCTCGGTCAGCACGGGCACATCTGGGATACGCGAATGCAATGGCGTGCATGGGTCAGCGGCGGCAACGTCTTCTCCGTCGAGACACACGGATGGTGTGGCCCGATGAACGGCACTAGCGGCCTGGATCAGTCCGGCCGCGTCGTCGTCTGGAACCCTAAGGAGGGACCGCGTGGAGGAATGGCTCGCATGCGGCCGATCGACCCCAATGACGCCTATGACCGCAATGACGCCCATGACCCCAATGACGCCCATGACCCCAATCAGCCCGATGACTTCCATCAGCGGTTGGTCGTCCCTCGGGTTCCCTGAATGGGTGGCGTCCCGATAGGGGAGCACTTCGGGAGGGGATTGACGAACACGATGGGAGCGTTCTTCGCGAACTCGGCTACGCCGCCGCGCGAGGACAGTGACTTGAGTTCGCTGCTTGACGTCCATCCGCGGGTTCCCTAAGCCCCCTGGGTGACCGCCCGCTGGTCGGCTAGGAAGAAACCGCAGGAGCGACTTGGTCGGACTTGATGACTCGGAGTCTGAAGTCAAGAAGACCCCGCGTCTTCATCCGGGGGGTCTTTGTGGGATTGGTGCGTTTTGCGTTACAAAAACTAACCCAGCAAGGGAAAGGAAAGGAAAGGAAAAGGACAGGGGAAAGGCAGGGAAGGGGAGAGGGAGAGGTTAGTAGAGGCCTCCGGCTAACCCAACCACCACAAAGAGGGCGAAAACCGCGACGGCAAACATTGCGAGGCGCCCGCGCCGTTTCGACCTTCGGTTGAGCGCGGTCAGTCGAGCAGCACGCTGCTGCGCCCGCGCCGCCTTGCCTTCGAGCCGGGCTCGTTCAAGAGACAGCTTGGCTTCACCCCGCGCGGCTTCAGTCTTGACCGCCTCGTGTCCACGGGCCGCCTCAGCTCGGACTGCATCGTCGCGGAGTGCCTTCTCACGCTCGACCGCATCCTCTCGCGCTTTCTCGGCAGCGAGTACCCAGGGCAGCGGCCTCAGCCTCAGTCCGTTGGCGGCTTCACGTGCCTCCTCGGCGCGCTCTTTGCGAGCTCAGCCTCCTCCTGAATTTCCTTCGCTGCCGCGGCGAGCGCGTTGTCGATCTTCTCGGGTTGATCCTCGGTCCGCCGCCTCGATCTCCTCGATCGCGGCGCTGTTCATGAACACCCGTGCCGCTAGATCTGGCGTCCCAGAGGCATGCAGGTTGGTTCGTGCGACGATCGCCTGTGCCCCTCCTTGGAGAGCGTGCGTCGGTAGCGCACGTAGGGCGAGGCGAGCATGTCGGCGAGCGTCTGCCCGAGGTCGCCGCTCTTAGGATTGAAGGCCTCGACGACTTGAAACCACGAGCCAGCCGATACACAGAACGGAAGCTCGCTGGTTCCCCGACGAGCCAGGTTGTCGTAGCGCGGGAAGACCGAGTCGTGCGTGAGAAACCAAGCACCGGCCGTTGCGAAGCTCCGGTTCGCGTCGCCGCGACGCTTCTCGATGAGCAGCCGGTGCTTCACGTCGTGCTGCAGCGTTCGAAGGCCCGTTGTCGCCCTCCGTGGGTGGTTCCCTCGAGAATCGCCACTTCGTCCGCGATGTCTTGGTGGCGCTGGTCAACCGCGGTGCAGCCCTCCGACCGGACGGGCATCTCCATCGCAGCCAGGTGGTCCTCCACCTCTTCGTAGTACGCGAGGAAGTCGTCGACCTTGAGTCCCGGCTCCTCCCGAACCCGGCGCCAATAGAACGTCACGAAGTCGTCGTCTGAGGTCGCGTCCGCCGCCAGGCGGCATACTCGCTTGGCGGCACGGGATACTGCTTCAGGAACTCGCGTGAACTCCTCAGCCGTCCACGCAGCTCATCGACCGTCCACGGCGTGACGCACGTCTCGTATCCCGCGCCTTGGGTGCGGTCGAGAAGGATCTGCGCCGGCCGAATGTAGCGGGGGCCCTGGATCCCAAGCAGTCGAAAGATGAAGTTCGTGTCCAGATAAACCCGCTGCCCCTGCGTGATCTGCTGAACGAGCCGCGCACCTTCAGGATCGATCGAAAGCACAGTCCAGAAGTAGCGGTCTGAGCGAGAGCAAGGAACGCGCTGCGCCTCCGTAGGGCTGCGCATGAACTGCGAAAGCCAAAAGCCCCGAATCTTGTGCAGCCGGGCAGAGCGATGCTCGAGAAAGTCGAAGCCGAGATCCTCCAAGTCCTCATACAACCGCTGAGCGTAGCATCGTCGGGATACAGCAGAAGTGCCGCCTCCGCCCCATGCCGCTGGATGACCATGCGGAGGTAGGCGTCAAGATCCTCGCGAAGGCACGTCTCCTCATCGGGAGTTATGCCCGGATATCGGTGGGCTAGGGCGCCAATCCATTCCTCAATCGCTCTGTTCGCCACGAGGTCGCTCTCCTTCGCGACCTCTTCAAGCCGTGATCGCTCTTCATGGGAGAGGACAAAGGCATTGTCTTCTCCGCGACCCACACGCAGAGACTTGATTAGTCCGCTTATGGCCTCGGCTGTTTCAGATCTCGTCGAGGGTCACCGTGAAGAGAGTCAGGACCGCGGCGCGCGCCTCGTCTATGGATTGAAAGCGCCCCCGGCTTCTGCGAAAGCGGCCAGAAGAAGATCTTCCACAGCCTCGCGTGCGTCTTCGCCGCCTCGCTCGAAAGGTCGGTACTGACTCAACCTGCGGATGGTGGTGAGTTCGGCGATCGTTGCCACGCTCGCGGGATCTTTGCAGTAATGACGAAGCCATATCGCCGCCTCCCGAGTTGGTCTTTCGGGACTGGTCCTTGTGGTTCGCGTGGGCCGCCGTCGTCTCTGCGTGGGGCATGCGCGAACTTGCTAGCAGTCCGCTAGCATGCTGCGACATGGCGACCCTATATCTGCGCAACGTTCCCGACGAAGTCAGCGATCGGTTGGCGCGCTGGCGACGCGAGAAGGAATGTCCGTATCGGCATTCGCGGTGCGGGAGCTGGCGGCGGCCTCCAGACGGGCCGACAACGAGGCGCTGCTGCCGGGCTGCCGGACTTGGGTGTGCCGGCCGAAACCTTGGTGGCTGACGTCGAGGCCGGCCGCGCCGGTCGGTGATCGTCCTCGACGCGTCGGCGGCCGTCCTGGGGTTACTCAACGACGGCGAGGCGCGACGCGCGCTGATCGAGGAGGACGTCGCCATTCCGTATCTCGCGGACTCCGAGGTCGCGAACGCCCTGCGGGCCAGGAGCGCCGCGGCGACCTCGACGGCGGTCAGGCCGTGCGCCGCATTGTCGACGTGGGCGAAGCTCGGCCTCAGGCGCTTCGGGGCGTCGGCGAACCTCGGCCGGGTGTGGGAGCTGCGCGAGAACCTGACCGCGTACGACGCGACCTACGTCGCCCTCGCCGAGATGCTCGACTGCCACCTCATGACCGCCGACGCGAGACTGGCTCGCGCGCCCGGTCCGCGGTGCCCGATCACGACCATTCGCCGCTAGCTTCGACCGCAGCGTTCCGTCCGCCTGGCCTGTAAAGTGGCCGCTATGAGCCACTTTTCGCTCGACCGACCAGAACTCGGTGCGTGTACCACATCTGAGGCCTAGCGGCCCCGGCTTGCGCTAGCCGCAGACCATCACGGTCGGCGACAGACCGCTCTTCGCCGGTCCGGTCTCAGAGCCCGCGACGTTGTGGATGTGACTGGCGTCGACGAGCGGCTTGCAGTTCGTCCCGGTACCGAGGAGGGTCAGCGCTCCGCCGACACGGACGGTGCCGGACGAGCGGATGTCGACGGCGCCGCTGGCGTTGATGGCGACGCCCGTGCCGCTGACCGCGACCGCGCCCGCCGGTCCTTCCATCGTGACGCCGTCGTTGGTCACGGCGACGGAGAAGCGCTTGTCGGGGCTGCGCAGGGTCCAGGCCGCGCCGGGGCCGAGGTCGGCGCCGGTGATGCCCTTGACGTCGGCGCTCCGGACGGACCCGTTGTGGAGGTCGGCGCCGGTGATCGACCCGTCGGTGATGTCCTTCCCGGTGAGGGTGACGCCCGCGTAGGCCGTGCCGCCGATGGCGACGAAGAGCGCGAGGTAAGACACGACGAGGGCGTGGCTGGGGCGGCGGGGCATGAGGACCTCCGATTGGCGACTGGGCAGCGCATCATTGCGGACGACGGGGCCGCGTAGCCTGCTCGCGATGAAGGTGGCCACCCCAGCCCTGGTCGTCGCGCTGCTCGCCGCGGTCATCTGCCTCGCGATCACGCCGGCCCGGCACGCGACCCAGGACCTCGCGACCTGCCGCGGCGGCGAGCGCGTCACCACGAAGTCGACCACCGTCGTCTCCGCGGACGGGCGCACCGCCGACGACTTCGCGTTCATCTGCCGCAAGGACACGGGACCGGTGGGCGTCTCGAAGTCCGGTGCGCTGCTCGGCGGGATCGGCGTCAGCCTCATCGGCGGGCTGATCGTCGGCGCCCTCCTCGGCCTGGTGCTTCAGAGGCGCACGTCGGCCAGGCGCGAGTAGCGCGCGGCCTGCGGCTGCCAGCGACGCAAGGCCGCAGCCAACTCATCACCCGCGCCGACCACCGCGTCGTAGTGGAAGCGGCGATCAATGAGCAGGCGCGGCAAAGCGGACAACGCAGGGTCGACGACCTCGATGTCCTCGAGGCCGACTACCCTCTGACCCGACCAGCGTGACACGGGCGCCCGGCAGGCCGCCGCCTCCGGGTCTCGCCATTGACGACCAGCACCCGTCCCACCGCCGGGGCGTCACGGGCCGCGAGCTCCAGCGGCCCGGCGAAGGAGGACGGCCGCGCGTCGAGCACGTGCTGCCAGCGCTCGGCGAAGCGCAGCCGGTTGCGGCTGGCGATCGGCGCGATGGCCAGGCTGTCGTAGGACGCGCCGAGCCCGTGCAACACGCAGGAGCGCGGCTCGTAGACGGTCCGCCAGCCCTGCGCGGCGAGCCGGAAGCAGAAGTCGGCGTCCTCGAAGTACGCCGGGGCGAAGAGCTCATCGAAGCCGCCGAGTGCCTCGAAGAGCTCGCGGCGCACGAGCAGGCACGCAGCGGCGAGGTAGTCCACCGTGCGCGGGAAGGTGCAGGTCGACGCGTCGGTCCCGCAGCCGCCGCCGTAGAGGGCGGTCCCACCGTCCCGGCAGGTCAGCGCCCCCGCCTGCTGGACGGTGCCGTCGGGGTTGACGAGCATCGGCCCGACCGCACCGACGCCGTCCTGCCCGATGCGCTCGAGCAGCGGACCGAGCCAGCCGGGCGTCACCACCGCGTCGGTGTTGAGGAAGAGGAGGTGCTCGCCGTGGGCGCCCGCCGCGGCCCGGTTGCTGGCCGGGCCGAAGCCGAGGACGTGCTCGCTGCGTTCCACGCGCGCGCCCGTGAGGCTCCCGAACAGCTCGTGCGTCTCCCGCGCCTGCGAGGCGTCGTCGAGGATCGACAGCTCGAAGCAGGGATCCGTGTGGTCGATCAGCGCGCGGATCGCCCGCTCCGTCCAGTCCGTCGCGTCGTGGACTGGCATGACGACCGTGATGGCCGGCCGCTCGCAGGGCGGGACGTTCACCGCTCGGCCTCGAGCGCCTCGATGTGCGCGGCCATCCAGGCGACGTGGACGGGATCGGGGCGGTCGGCCTCGGCCAGGGTGTCTTCGAGCGCCTCTCGCAGGCGCATCACTTGCGCGTCGCGGCGCAGCCGGTCAGGATCGTGAGGTGGCGGGCGCGTCGTCACTGACGCCGGACCCTAAACGTGTCATCACGAAGAGGATCGCTCCCACCGCCAACAGGAACAGCGCGCGCACCGCGATGCGCCCCTCCGTCTCGAAGACCATCAGCGCCAGCGACACGACCGCGCCGATCACCGGGATGGCGGTCGGCGTCGTGAAGTGGTGGTGGTCGACCCGGTCGCTGCGCAGGACGATCACGGAGACGTTGACGATGATGAAGACGCCCAGCAGCAGGAAGACGGTCATGTCGGCGAGGTCGGCCAGGTCGCCGGTGGAGACCAGGACCATGGCGAGCGCGGTGGTGGCGAGGATCGCGACCCACGGCGTCTGCCGGCCGCCGTGCACGCGCCCGAGCGCCCGTCGGGAGGATGCCCTCGTTGCTCATCCCGTAGAGCAGCCGGGACGCCATGACCATGTTGATCAGCGCGCCGTTGGCCAGCGCGAACAGGGCGATCGCGCTGAAGATCTTCGGGTCGACGCTCAGCGGCCCGATCTTCGCGACCTCGTCAGCGGCCCGCTCGAGTCGGTCAGCGTCTCGGTCGGGACGGCCATGGAGGCGAGGATCGTCACGGCGATGTAGATGAGCGCCGGCGACGAACAGGCCGCCGAACAGCGCCCACGGGTAGTTGCGCTCGGGGTCCTTCGTCTCCTCGGCGACGTTGACGGAGTCCTCGAAGCCGATCAGCGCGTAGAACGCGAGGCCGGCGCCGCCGACCATGGCGCCGACGACGCTCTCGTCGGCCTTGAAGTCGAACGCGCGCGCCGCGTCCGTCCCGGCGAGCCGTCGAGGACGGCCGCCGCGCCGATCAGGCGATCAGCAGCAGCCCGCCGAACTCGATCGTCGTGAGGACCAGGTTGAGCTTCACCGACTCGGTGATGCCGCGGAAGTTGATGGCGGCGACGACGAGGAGGAAGACGATCGCGGTCAGCACGATCGGGATGTCCACGAACACCTTCAGGTAGTCGCCGCCGAAGCCGCGGGCGAGGGTGGTCGCCGAGGTCACGCCGCTGAGCACATCACGGCGAAGGCGACCATGAAGGAGACGAACGGCTGCCGGAACGCCTTGTTCACGTACAGGGCCGCGCCGGCCGCCTGCGGGTACTTCGTCACGAGCTCGGCGTAGGCGAAGGCGGTGAAGACCGCGAGGAAGAGCGCGAGCACGAAGGCGGTCCAGATCGCCCCGCCCGTCTCGGCGCCGACCTCGCCGACGAGCGCGTAGATGCCGGCGCCGAGGACGTCGCCGACGATGAACACGAGCAGGGTCTTGCGACCGATGACGCGCTTGAGCTCGTTCTGGGGCGCAGGTTCGGCGACGGCGGCGGACATGACGCGCCGCTTACCCATCCTCAGCGTTCGGTAGCCTGGACTCGTAATGGCCCGAATCCCGATCAACATCGCGGATCACGTCGGCCGGACGCCGATGGTGCAGCTCAGCCGCCTCGCTCCGGACGCCGGCGGCACGCTGTTCGCCAAGCTCGAGATGTACAACCCCGGCGGCTCGGTCAAGGACCGCATCGGCGTGGCGATGGTCGACGCCGCGGAGGCCTCGGGGGAGATCGAGCCCGGCCGCACGACGATCGTCGAGGCGACCTCGGGCAACACCGGCATCGCGCTCGCCTTCGTCGCGGCCGCCCGCGGCTACGACATCATCCTCACCCTCCCGCAGGGCATGAGCCGCGAGCGCGAGGGGCTGCTGCGCCTCTACGGCGCGCAGGTCCACATCACGGAGTCGCTCGGCGGGATGAACGAGGCCGTCGCGGCCGCGCAGGCGATGGCGCGCGAGGACGACTACTGGCTGCCGCAGCAGTTCGCCAACCCCGCCAACCCGCTCGCCCACTACACGGGGACGGGGCCGGAGATCTGGGAGGCGATGGACGAGAAGGTCGACTACTTCGTCGCCGGCGTCGGCACGGGCGGCACCATCACGGGCGTCGGGCGCTTCCTCAAGGAGCGCAACCCGGACTGCAAGATCATCGCGGTGGAGCCGCTGACGAGCTGCGTGCTCTCCGGCGGCGAGCCCGGCCCGCACAAGATCCAGGGCATCGGCGCGGGCTTCGTCCCGCCCGTCCTCGACCTCGACGTGGTCGACGAGATCATCCCCGTCGACGACGAGGACGCGCTGGACACGGCGCGGCTGACCGCACGGCGCGAGGGTGTCCTGTGCGGCATCTCCTGCGGCGCGGCGCTGTGGGGTGCGACGCAGATCGCCGCACGTCCCGAGGCGGCGGGCAAGCGCATCGCGGTCATCCTCGCCGACTCGGGCGAGCGCTACGTCTCGACGCCGTTCTTCGCGCCCGAGCCCGTCGCCGTCGGCCGATGAGCTCGAGCCGCCGCGGCATGTTCCGCAACGCGGCCCGCAGCGCGGCCAAGATAGCCGCGGAGAACGTCAACGTCCCGCTGCCCGAGCCGGAGTTCGACCTCGACCGCTACAGCCGCCAGTTCGTCCTCGACGGGTGGGGCGCCAAGCAGCAGCGGGCGGTTCGGGACGCGAGCGTGCTCGTGGTGGGGGCCGGCGCCCTCGGCTCCCCGGTCGCCGCCTACCTCGCGGGCGCGGGCGTGGGACGGATCGGCGTGCTGGACTCCGACCGCGTCGAGCTCTCCAACCTCCATCGCCAGTTCCTGCACTCGACGCCGGAGATCGGCTTCCCCAAGGCCCACTCGGCCGTTGCGAAGCTGCAGCTGCTCAACCCGGAGGTGATGGTCGAGCCCTACCAGGTGCGCATGGACGAGGAGAACGCGGAGGGGCTCATCCTCGGCCAAGACCTCGTCGTCGACTGCTCGGACTCGTTCGCCACGCGGTACCTGGTCAACGCGACCTGCTGCGTGACGGAGACGCCGCTCGTCGAGGGCGGCGTCGTCGCCTACTCCGGGCTCGTCATGGCGATCCGGCCGGGGGAGACCGCCTGCTACCGCTGCGCCTTCCCGGAGGCGCCGCCGAACGCCCCCGACTGCACGACCGCCGGGCTGCTCGGTCCCGCGGCGGGCGTCGTCGGGTCGCTGATGGCGTTGGAGGCGCTGAAGCTGCTGGCGGGGCTGCCGGATCCGCTGACGGACGCGTTCCTGCAGGTCGACCTCGCGCGCCACGAGTACCTCCGCGTCAACACGGCCCGCCGGGAGGACTGCCCCGACTGTGGGTAGCCTGCCGGGTGTGTTCGGCCTGGCCAAAGAGGTGTTCCGCGACCTCCGCGCGGCGCGCGATCGCGACCCGGCCGCCCGTGGCGTCACCACCCCCGGGATCCTCCTCACCTGGCCGGGCGTCCACGCGCTGGTCACCCACCGCGTCGCCCATCGCCTGGAGGCGGTCGGGATGCCGGTCGTCCCGCGGCTGCTGTCCGCCTCGGCGCGCGCGCTGACGGGCGTCGAGATCCACCCGGCCGCCAAGATCAGCCCCGGCCTCTTCATCGACCACGGCAGCGGGGTCGTCATCGGGGAGACGGCGGAGATCGGTGAGAACGTGACGATCTACCAGGGCGTCACCCTCGGTGGCACCGGCTTCGCGTCCGGGAAGCGCCATCCGACCGTGGAGTGCAACGTGACCATCGGCTCCGGGGCGAAGCTGCTCGGCCCGATCGTGGTCGGCCACGGCGCGAAGATCGGCGCCAACGCGGTCGTCATCCACGACGTCCCGCCGAACTCGACCGTCGTCGGCAATCCCGGCCATCCCGTGCGCATCGAGGGACGGCGGCCGGAGGGTCCCGACGCCGACTGGGTCCACCTGCCGGACCCGATCGCCGACGCCTTGAAGGGCCTCTCGGCCCGGATCGCCGACCTCGAGGGTCGCGTCCCGCGCGACGAGGGCGACCAGGCCCCCGGCGAGGTCCTCCCGCTGCGCCCGCGCCGCGGGCCGAATCCCGCCGGCGGATGACCGTCGTCCTGCTGGCGGCAGCGTTCCTGCTGATCGTCGCCGGGGCAGGCCTGTTCACCAACGCGGTCGAGTGGCTGGGCAACCGGCTCGACATGGACGAGGGCGGGACGGGGAGCATCCTCGCCGCCGTCGGGACGGCGCTGCCCGAGTCGACCATCCCCGTGATCGCCGTGCTGGCCGGCGCGGAGGGGCAGAACGTCGCCATCGGCTCGATCATCGGCGCGCCGTTCATGCTCGCCACCATCGCGATGCTGCTCATCGCCGGCTCCGCGGTCGTCTTCCACGAGCACCGCGGCGGGCCCGAGATCGAGGCCGACGGTGGCGCCGTCCGCCGCGACCTCTTCATCTTCTTCCCGAGCTTCGCCTTCGGGATCCTGCTCGGGCAGATCGACTCCAAGCCGCTGCACATCGCCGGCGCCGTGCTCCTCATCGGCATGTACATCCACTACGTGCGCCTGACGCTGAAGGGCGGCGAGGGGTCCGGTGAGGAGGAGGAGCTCAACTCGCTCTACTTCGACACCTCCAAGAACGACCCGCCGTCGACGTTCCAGATCGTGCTCCAGGGCGTCGTCGCGCTGGGCTGCATCATCGGCGGCGCCGAGCTCTTCGTGCAGGAGATCAAGAAGGTCTCGGAGGACCTCGGGGTCGACGCGCTGGTGCTCTCGCTGATCATCGCCCCGCTGGCCACGGAGCTTCCCGAGAAGATCAACTCCGTCATCTGGATGAAGGCGGGCAAGGACCGCCTCGCGGTCGGCAACGTCACCGGCGCGCTCGCGTTCCAGTCGACCATCCCGGTGGCCTTCGGCCTGGCCATCACCGACTGGGACCTCAACCGCTTCGCCACCGCCGCCGGCGTCATCGCCCTGCTCGGCGGCGCGCTCGCCTACTGGCGGCTCGAGGCGCGTTCGATGGGGCCACGGGCGGCGATCGCGTGGGCGGTCCTCTTCCTCTCCCTGATCGTCTTCGTCATCGTCGGCTGAAGTAGGCGCGGAGGTCCGCGATCACCGTCTCGGGATCGTGCTCGACCTCCGCCCAGGTGAAGCGCAGCGTCGTGTAGCCGGCGAGGACGTGGGCGCGGTCGCGGACCCGGTCGTCCGTGAAGGCGATGAACGTGTCGTGGGTGCCACGGCCGTCCGTCTCGACGATCAGCCCGTGCTCCGGCCAGGCGAAGTCGACGCGGCCCGCAAGTCGGAGCTGGATCACCGGCATCGGGACGCCGGCCTGTGCGCAGAGCTCGAAGAAGCGCGCCTCGAGCTCGTTGGCGGTGAGGCCGGAGCCGATGACGTAGCGGGCGAGGAGTCGTCGCAGCCCTCGGGGGATGCCCGGTCGATCCAGGGTCGTGAGGTCGAGGCCGTGGTGCTCGGCCCGGCGGACGATGGCCTTCAGGGCGCGGTCGTCGACGACGCGGGCGCAGTCGATGACGGTGCGGGCGCCGGTGGTGACCGGGAAGCCCGCGGGTCAGGTCCACGTCGCCCCGCGTCAACGTGCTCGACCGGTGGACCTCGATGCCCTTCGGTGATCCGATCTCCCGGGCGACGATCACCTGCGGGATGCGGGGCGGGCGGTCGACGTAGGCATTGAGGAAGGCCGCGGTGAGGAACGCGGCGGTGCTGCGGGGGGCGAGGCGAGCCACGGCCGCACGTGCCCGGCCGCGCGGGGTCAGGGGACCGTCCAGCGCGAAGACGCCACGGTGGACCCGCCACAGCCTCTGCGTCCGCACCAGGTGCCGGATCGCCTCCTTCGAGCAGCCGAACCGCCGGAGTTCTTCGAGGGTGATGACGCCGTCCCGGCGCCGGGCAAAGGCGATGATGGATGTAAGTGGTGCCATTACCCCACTTAGGTCCCAGGCCGCCAAATCCACTCACTCGATGCCCATCCGACCGCGGCGGTAGCGTGGATACGAGATGCCCTCGACCGCCGCACTCGACCACCTCCTCGAGGGGCTGAACGAACCGCAGCGGCAGGCGGTGCTGCATGTCGACGGGCCGCTGCTGGTCCTCGCCGGGGCAGGCTCGGGGAAGACGCGCGTGCTCACCCACCGCATCGCCCACCTGGTCGGCGCCGACCACGCGAAGGCGAGCGAGATCCTCGCGATCACCTTCACCAACAAGGCCGCCAACGAGATGCGCGAGCGGGTGGAGCTGCTCGTCGGCAACCGGGTGCGCGCCATGTGGGTCATGACCTTCCACTCGGCCTGCGCGCGGATCCTGCGTGCCGACGCGCACCGGCTCGGCTACACGCGGTCCTTCACGATCTACGACTCGCGCCGACCAGCGCCGGCTGATCAAGGCGTGCCTGGACGAGCTCGACATCGACGCCAAGCGCTTCACGCCGCGCGCGATGCAGGCGCAGATCTCCGACGCCAAGAACAAGCTGCGTGACGCGGAGGCGTACCGACAGATCGTCGGCTCCTACTTCGAGCAGACCGTCGCGGACGTCTACGAGGAGTACGAGAAGCAGCTCCACCGCCGCAACGCGATGGACTTCGACGACCTCCTGGTCCGCGCGGTGAACGTCCTCGAGCTCTTCCAGGAGGTCCGCGACCGCTATCAGGCGGCGTTCCGGTACATCATGGTCGACGAGTACCAGGACACCAACCACGCCCAGTACCGGCTGCTGCAGCTGCTGGCCGGCGGCGCGGACGGTCACGACAACCTGATGGTTGTCGGGGACGATGATCAGTCGATCTATGGCTTCCGGGGAGCGGACATCCGCAACATCCTCGACTTCGAGGACGACTATCCCCAGGCGACCACGATCAAGCTCGAGCAGAACTACCGCTCGACGCAGATGATCCTCGACGCGGCGAACGCGGTGATCGAGAACAACCGCGGGCGGATGGGCAAGTCGCTGTGGACGGACGTGGGGGAGGGCGACAAGATCAAGATCCGCGAGTGCGACGACGAGCACGCGGAGGCGCGGTTCGTGGTGGCGGAGATCGAGCGGCTGGCCGACGAGGGCGTGAGCCGCAACGAGATCGCCGTCTTCTACCGGACCAACGCGCAGTCGCGGGTGCTGGAGGACATGCTCACGCGCGCGAGCGTCGGCTTCCAGGTCATCGGCGGCACGAAGTTCTACGAGCGCTCGGAGGTCAAGGACGCGCTCGCCTACCTGACCTTCCTGGTCAACCCGCAGGACGGCGGGGCGTTCAGCCGCATCGTCAACATGCCGCGGCGGGGGATCGGGCAGACGTCGCTCGGCCGCTTGCTCGGCTACGCGAACACGATCGGGCAGACGCCGTGGGAGACCGCGGAGGTCCCCGAGGCGGTGCCGGGCCTGGGCAAGGCGGCGATCAAGGCCTTCGACCGCTTCATGAGCACGATGATCCGGCTGCGGGAGCGGCTGGAGACCAAGCCGACGGTCGAGTCGTTCCTGCGCGAGGTGCTGCACGGAGTCCGGCTACCTGGACGCGCTGGAGGCGGAGCGGACGATCGAGGCGCAGGGCCGCATCGAGAACCTCGAGTCGCTGATGGTCGCCGCAGCGGAGTACGACGCCCGCGCGGAGGAGCCGAGCGTCGAGTCCTTCCTGCAGGAGCTCGCGCTGTACGCGCAGGCCGACGACCTCGAGGACGACGAGGGCCTCGTCACGCTGATGACGATGCACAACGCGAAGGGCCTCGAGTACCCGATCGTCTTCATCATCGGCGTGGAGGACGGCGTGTTCCCGCACAGCCGCTCCATCGAGGAGGGCGACGTGGAGGAGGAGCGCCGGCTCGCCTACGTCGGCCTGACCCGCGCGATGCGCGACCTCTACATCACCTACGCGCGCCGGCGGATGCAGTACGGCGGCGGCGGGTCGACGCCCGCGATGCGCAGCCGCTTCCTGGACGAGATCCCGCGCGAGCTGACCGACGAGCCGGAACGGGTGCAGCGCAGCAGCCTCGGCCGCGCCCGCGCGGTGATGAGCTGGGCGAGCGCGCAGGCGCCGCGAGCCGGAGACCAACGCCGCCGTGTTCCGGATGGGCGACGACGTCGTCCACGCCGCGTTCGGGGACGGCGTGGTCACGGGCGTCGACGCAGGGCGGCGTCGTGATCGTGCGCTTCGCCGGCGACGGCACCGAACGGAGACTGATGGCCGACTACGCACCGATCCGCAAGCGATGAGCGCGACGATCATCGACGGGAAGGCGATCGCCGCCGAGGTCCGCGCCGAGGTGGCGGCGGAGGTCGCGCAGCTCGACACGCAGCCGGGCCTCGCGACGGTGCTCGTGGGGGACGACCCCGCGAGCGCGATCTACGTCGCCAACAAGCGGCGGCAGACGGCGGAGGCGGGGATGCTGAGCATCGACCGCACGCTGCCCCACGACGCCACGCACGCGCAGGTCGAGGCGGTCATCCGCGAGCTCAACGAGGACCCGGCGTGCTCCGGGCATCCTGCTGCAGCTGCCGACGCCGCCGCAGGTCGACGGCCCGGCGCTGACCACCCTGATCGACCCGCGCAAGGACGTCGACGGCCTCACGCCGATCAGCGCCGGCCTGCTCGCCCAGGGCAAGGCGGGCCTGCGGCCGTGCACGCCGTCCGGCTGCATGGAGCTCCTGCGCCGCCACGACGTCCCGCTCGAGGGGGCGGAGGCCGTGGTACTGGGCCGCAGCGACCTCGTCGGCAAGCCGATCGCCCAGCTGCTGCTGGCCGCCAACGCGACCGTGACCGTCTGCCACAGCCGCACGCGCGATCTCGCCGAGGTCTGCGCCCGCGCGGACGTCCTGATCGCCGCCGTCGGCCGCCCGGAGATGGTCCGCGGCGACTGGGTCAAGCCCGGCGCGGCAGTCATCGACGTCGGCATCAACCGCACGGACGACGGCCTGAAGGGCGACGTCGCCTTCGAGGAGGCCGTCGAGCGCGCGGGGTGCATCACGCCCGTGCCCGGTGGCGTCGGCCCGATGACGATCGCCATGCTGCTGCGCAACACCCTCGAAGCCGCCAAGCTGCAGTGAAGCTCGTCCTGATGATCGAGGGCCAGGAGGGCGTCACCTGGGCGGACTGGCAACGCCTCGCCTACCTCGCCGAGGACCACGGCTTCGACGGGCTGATGCGCTCGGACCACTACCTGAGCGTGTCCGGCCGCAGCGAGCGCGGCGCCCTCGACGCCTGGGGGACCATCTGCGCCCTGGGCCCGCTGACGGAGGGCATCCGCCTGGGGACGCTCGTCTCGCCGGTCACCTTCCGGCCCGCCGCCGTGCTGGCCAAGCTCGCCCTGACCGCCGACCACGTCTCCGGCGGCCGCGTCGACCTCGGGATGGGGACGGGCTGGCACCAGGCCGAGCACGACGCCTACGGCCTCAGCCTCCCGCCGATGGCCGAGCGCTTCGGCCAGCTCGAGCAGCAGGTCGCCGACGTCACCCGCTACCTGGCCGAGCACGAGCCCAAGCCGCAGCGGCCTGCGGCTCATCCTCGGCGGGCAGGCCAAGCGCCGCGCCGCCGCGCTCGCGGCCGAGCACGCCGCCGAGTACAACCTGCTCTTCAAGACGCCGGACGAGGTGCGGGCGGCACGCGAGCGGATCGCCGACCACGTCGGCCTGAGCATGATGACGGGCTTCATCGTCGGCACCACGGAGGAGCAGGTCGAGGAGCGCCGCGCGAAGATCCGCGACTTCATGGGCGACGCGGGCGACGGCACCTGGCTGATCGGCACGCCCGACGTGGTGATCGAGCAGATCAAGGTGCTGCAGGAGGCGGGCCTGGACCGCATCATGCTCCAGCACCACCTCTTCGGGGATGATGACCACGTGAAGCTGATCGCGGAAGAGGTGCTCCCGGCCCTATGAAGCGCCTGCGCATCCCCGACTACGTCGCCGGCCTCGGCGGCCTGCTGCTCTTCGTGAGCCTGTTCGCCCCGTGGACGCAGCTCTCCGACGGGACGGAGGACGGCTGGCGCTCCTATGCCGTCATCGACGTCCTGCTGCTGCTCGTGGCCATCGCGGCGATGCTCGTCCCGATCCGCACGGCGATGAGCGAGGACCCCGCGCCCGCGATCAAGACCGCCGTGCTCGCGGCGTGGGTGACCCTGTTCGGCCTGATCCTCATGATCGTCAAGGCGCTCGGCGGCCTCGAATGGGGCGGCTTCCTGGCCCTGGCGGGTTCCCTGGTCGCCTTCGCCGGGTGCTGGTGGGCGATGCGGCTGGAGGCCGCGCCGGGCCTGCAAGACCCCGCCGGAGGTTCGAGCCATGCCCGTCCCGCCGGCGAACGATCCGTCTCGTCCACCCGCGTAGGCTCCCGCGGGTGCTGAGCCGTGATCAAGTGCGCCACGTGGCGCGCCTCGCCCGCCTCGAGCTGAGCGACGAGGAGCTCGACCGCCACGCGGGCGAGCTGTCCAACGTCGTCGGCTGGATCGACAAGATCTCGGAGCTCGGCGACCTCGCCGACGTGCCGCCGACCTCGCACCCCGTCCCGCTCTCCAATGTGCTCCGCGCCGACGAGCCGCGCGAGAGCCTGCCGGTCGAAGCCGCCCTCGCGCAGGCGCCCGACTCGAGCGGGACCGGGTTCCGCGTCCCCAGCCCCACGGCCGGAAGCGACAACGAGTGATCGACCTGACCGCAGCCCAGGCCGCCGAGCGGATCCGCACCGGGGACCTCGACGCGACGGAGCTCTGGAACGCCTACCGCGAGCGCGCGGCCGCCGACGAGCTCAACTGCTTCACGTGGGTCAGCGACTCCGAGGACCCGGAGATCGTCAGCACCGACGGCCCGCTCGGCGGCGTCCCGATCGGCGTCAAGGACCTCTTCTGCACCCAGGGCATCCCGAGCCAGGCCGGCTCGAAGATCCTCGAGGGCTACCTGCCGCCGTACGACGCGACGGCCGTCAACCACCTGCGCGAGGCCGGCGCCCCCGTCGTCGCCAAGACCAACCAGGACGAGTTCGCGATGGGCTCGTCGACGGAGAACTCCGCCTACGGGCCGACGCTCAACCCCTGGGACCGCGGACGCGTCCCGGGCGGCTCCAGCGGCGGCAGCGCCGCGGCGGTGGCGGCCGGGCTCGTCCCGTGGTCGATCGGGACCGACACCGGCGGCTCCATCCGCCAGCCCGCCGCGCTGTGCGGGATCGTCGGCCTCAAGCCCACCTACGGCGCCATCAGCCGCTACGGGATGATCGCCTTCGCGTCGAGCCTCGACCAGGCCGGCCCGTTCACGCGCGACGTCACCGACGCTGCGCTCCTGCTCGCCGCGATGCAGGGCCAGGACCCGTACGACTCGACGTCCGTCGGCCTTCGCGAAGAGGTGGTGCTGCCGACGGCGACCGACCTCACCGGCGTCCGCATCGGCGTCCCGGACGAGCTGACGGGGGAGGGCATCGAGGAGGGCGTCCTGCGCCTGTTCAACGAGACGCTCGACCGCGCCCGGGAGCTCGGCGCCACCGTCGAGCCGTGCACGCTGCCGCACGCGCCGCACGCGCTGGCCGCCTACTACCTGATCGCCCCCGCCGAGTGCTCGAGCAACCTCGCCCGCTACGACGGCGTCCGCTACGGCAGGCGCGCCGCCGCGAACGACCTGCTGTCCATGTACACGGAGACGCGCGCCCAGGGCTTCGGCGACGAGGTCAAGCGCCGCATCCTGATCGGGACCTACGCCCTGTCGAGCGGCTACTACGACGCCTACTACGGCAAGGCCCAGAAGGTCCGCACGCTGATCAGCCGGGACTTCGACGACGTCTTCGGGACGTTCGACTTCGTCGCCACCCCGACGGCCCCGGGCGTCGCCTTCGAGCTCGGCGCCAAGACCGCCGACCCGCTGGCGATGTACCTCAACGACTACTGCACGGTGCCGATGAGCCTCGCCGGCATCCCCGGCATCTCCATCCCCAACGGCCTGGTCGACGGGCTCCCGAGCGGCTTCCAGCTCGCCGGCCCCGCCTTCAGCGAGAACCGCCTGCTCGACGCCGCGCACGCGCTCGAGCAGTCGATCGGCTTTGACGGGAGCAGCGCCCGTGCCTGAGTACGAACCCGTCATCGGCCTGGAGATCCACGTCCAGCTCGACACGCGCACGAAGATGTTCTGCGGCTGCGAGCTGACCTTCGGCGACCCGCCGAACAGCCACACCTGCCCGATCTGCCTCGGCCTGCCCGGCTCGCTGCCGGTCACCAACGCCCGGGCGATCCACCTCGGCCTGAAGATGGCGATGGCCTTCGGCTGCGAGATCTCGGAGACGGCCGTCTTCAGCCGCAAGAACTACTTCTATCCCGACAACGCCAAGAACTACCAGATCTCCCAGTACGACAAGCCGTTGTGCCTGGGCGGGTCGCTGGCCGGCGTGCAGCTCACGCGCATCCACCTCGAGGAGGACGCCGCGAAGCTCACGCACGCGGGCGCGACCGGGCGCGTGCACGACGCGAGCGGCTCCGAGGTCGACTACAACCGCGGCGGCACCCCGCTGGCCGAGATGGTCACGGAGCCGGAGATCCACTCGGCCGAGCAGGCGCGCGAGTGGCTGATCCTGCTGCGCGAGACGCTGCGCCAGCTCGGCGTGTCCGACGTCGACATGAGCCAGGGCTCGCTGCGCTGCGACGCCAACGTCTCCATCCGCCCCGTCGGCAGCACCGAGCTGGGGACCAAGACCGAGCTCAAGAACATGAACTCCTTCGCCTTCCTCGAGGCCGGGGTGAACGCCGAGATCGCCCGCCAGGTCGCGCTGGTGGAAGCCGGCGAGCGCGTGCTCCAGGAGACGCTGCACTTCGACCCGCGCACGGGGACGCTGTCGAGCCTGCGCTCCAAGGAGGAAGCGCACGACTACCGCTACTTCCCGGAGCCCGACCTCGTGCCGGTCAGCCCGACGCCCGAGATGCTCGAGCGCGCCCGCGCCGAGCTGCCGGAGCTGCCGGAGGCGCGCATCGCTCGCTTCGTGGCGCTCGGTCTCGCGGACGACACCGCCCGGACGCTCGTGTGGCGCCCGGACCGCGCCGACTTCTTCGAGCGCGTCGACGCCCCGCCGCGCGAGGTCGCCAACTGGATCGAGCGGGCGCCGGAGCTCGGGAAGCTGACGCCCGAGGCGCTCGGCGCGCTCATCGGGCTCGTCTCCGCGAAGGCGATCTCCGGGGACGCCGGCCGCAAGGTGCTGGAGCTCCTCGTCGCCGAGGGCGGCGAGCCGCAGGCGATCGTCGACCGTGAGGGCCTGGCCTCCATGGGCGACGAGCTCGAGGAGATCGTCGACCGCGTGCTCGCCGACCACCCCGACATCGTCGAACGCGTGAAGGGCGGCAACCCGAAGGCGATGGGCGCCCTCGTCGGCCCGATCATGCGGGAGACGAAGGGCCGCGCCGATGGTGGCACCGTGCAACGCTTGCTCCGGGAGCGTCTCGGTCTAACCTGAGGGGATGGGCAAGCTCATCCGCATGGACAAGACCGGTCATTCGACGCTTGCCGAATGGACCACCACCGATTCCGAGGCCGCGGTGCAGGCCTTCCGCGAGCAGCTCGACGCCGGCTACTACGCAGTCGTCACGAAGGGCGAGGGCCACGCGGAGCAGGTCCGCGAGCTGCCGCTGGACGCCGACCTGGTGATCCTGCGCCGCCCCATCGCGGGTGGCTGATCAAGCCGTCCTTACGGAGACCGCGGGCGTCTACTGGCGGCCGCGGGTCGACGCGCAGCGCCTCAAGTCGGCCGGCCGCGTCTGGACCGCGACGACGGTCGCCCACACCGTCCCGTGGATCCTCATGGCGGGGCTGCTGCTGTACCTGAACCCGATCAGCGCACCGCTCGCGGTGATCCTCGTCGCCCACGCGTGGATCATCCCCGAGCTCTACGCCAAGCGCGGGGCCAACGTCCTGCGCCCGGCGCGGCGCCAGAACGCGCAGTCGGAGTCGACGGCGGTCGGCCTGCTCGGCGACCTCGTCGGCCACGACGCCCGGGCGCTGCACGCGGACACCGGCCTGATCATCGAGCGCGGGCGCTTCGGGCCCTGGCTCGTGGGGGAGCAGGGCGCCGTGCTCTTCACCGATCGCGGCCGGCGCGTGCACTGCTACTGCGTCCGCGTCGAGGACCCCGACCTGCCCAGCGCGGATCGCGTCGCCCACCTGCTGCTGGCCCTCCGCGAGGACGAGGCCGGCTTCGCCACCGTGGCCAACCGCGCCTTCTCCGGCGCTCCCTGGCGCCTCAAGCGGCGCCTCGCCCCGGGCGCGCGCCCCGCGGTCGATGTGGCCCGCGTGGCCGGTCGCGTCCACGAATAGGGCTGCACCTTTCACCAAATGGCCATATGTGCCGACCCTCCACGGGTGCACAATGGTCGCATGAACATGACAAAGACAACCGCAGTCGCCCCGGCAACCGGCCGGGGAACCGTGACTCGGCTGAGCGCAGTCCGGCGCTCCTCCAGCACCCGCAGCGAAGTCAACCGCGCACTCGACGCGCGGCGGCAGTTGCGCTCGCGCGCAGAACGGTTCGCGCACCTCAAGCGCATGTACGACTAGACATGGACGACTGACCCGGGTCTCCATACCCTGGAGGGTGTGGAGTACCTGATCATCTGCGCGATCTCCGGCGTGTGGGCCGGCTACGTCGGGCGCTCGAAGGGCTCCTCGACGGTAATCTGGTTCGTCGTCGGCGCGATCGTCCCGTTCCTGGGCGTCCTCATGGCCGTGCTCTACCGCCACGAGACCGACGAGGTGCGCCGTCAGTGCCCGCGGTGCGGCAACGTCGTCCCGCTCTACGACCAGGTCTGCACCCGCTGCGGCCTGGACCTGGACTTCCCGGATGTCGCGATCGAGCCGGCGTCGTCACCGGGCCAGCACGGCTGACGCGGCGAACACCGCGGCCGCGCTGACGAACACCGCCGGCCACGGGCCGATCGCGTGCCCGAGCGGATGCGAGACGACGAACAGCGCGAGCGCGATCGCCAGCAGCAGCGCGGTGCGGGCCCGGCCGACCAGCGGCAGCGCCATCCGCGCGCACAGCGCCCCGCCGGCCAGCAGCACCACGCCGCCGGCCGCCCGCACGTCCGTGAGCTCGGCCACGCCGAAGCCCGCCACGAAGGTCGCCGCCGCGACGAGCCCGACGCGGATCAGAGTGGGCGGTCCAGCATGAAGATCTCGAACGACCGCGGGGGGTCGAACACGATCTGCGAGTGGTAGGTGAGCACCCGGCGCTCGGTGATGCGCTCCACGGCGGAGCAGAACTCGGCCTCGACGGCGCGCTGGAAGCGCAGCCGGTAGTCGCGCACGAGCAGCTCCTCACCGGCCTGGAGGAGCACCTCCTCGTTGCGCGTCAGCCCGCCCTCGAGCACGGTGAGCACGTACTCGTCGTTGATGAAGCTCTTGGCCGCGGTGGGGCCCTTGCCGTAGTGCTCCTTCATCAACGCGACGAGGGTGTTGGACAGCGCAGCGCGCATCTCGCCGTGTTCGGACACCCGGCCCATTAAAAGTGGGACAGGTGAGACAGCGAATGGAGGGGCTCGGCCGACGTCTGTTGGCTTACATCCTGATCATCGTCGCGGTGGTGATCCTGTTGCGCGTCGTGATCGGCGTGGTCACGGGCTTCATCCACACGCTGATCCTGATCGCCCTGCTGGTGTTCGCCCTCTACGCACTCAGCTGGGGCCTCAGGAACAAGCGCGCCTGACGCTCACCCGGCGGCGTCCGGGATCGTGAACGAGAAGGTCGACCCCTCGCCCTCGAAGCCGTCGACCCAGATGCGGCCGCCGTGGCGCTCCACGATCCGCTGGCAGATGGCCAGGCCGATGCCCGTCCCCGGGAACTCGTCCTCGCCGTGCAGGCGCTGGAACATCCCGAAGACCTTGGAGGCGAAGCGCGGATCGACGCCGATGCCGTTGTCGCGCACGTCGATCCGCCACGCCGCCGGCAGACGGGCGCCGGAGATCTCCACGAGCGGGACGCGGTCGGCCGGGGTGAACTTGATCGCGTTGGAGACGAGGTTCTGCACGACCTGGGCGATGCGCGGCTCGTCGGCGATCAGCTCGGGCAGCGGGCCGGCCACGACCCGGGCACGGCGCTCGGTGATCTCGGCGGCGAGGTCCGCCTGCACCCGCTCGACCACATCCGCGAGCGCGAACGGCGTGACCTCCGACTCGTTGCGGCTGGCGCGGGCGAAGGCGAGCAGGTCGTCGATCATCAGCTGCATGCGGCCGGTGCCGTCGGTGATGAAGCCGATCAGCTTGTCGGCCTCCGGGTCCAGCTGCCCCTCGTAGCGCCGCGCGAGCATCTGGGTGAAGGAGGTCACGGACCGCAGCGGAGCGGCGAGGTCGTGGGAGGCGACGTAGGCGAAGTGCTCGAGCTCGGCGTTGGAGCGGCGCAGCTCCGCCGTCAGCTCGGCCTGCCGCGCGTTGCGACGCTGCAGCGAGCTGACGACCCGGTGCGCGCCGTAGGCGACGGCGGCCTCGGCGACGGCCGCGCCGAGGCCGGCGGCGTACCAGTACGGCAGGTCGGCGTTGGAGGTGAGGAAGGCGAGCAGGCCGGCCGTCACCAGCACGACGACGCAGGCGGCGGAGCGCGGCCCGAAGGCGCCGATCACCAGCACAGGCCCCGACCACAGCAGCAGGAACGCCGCCGGCGGCCAGCCCGTGATCAGGACGAGCGCCGTGGCCAGGGCGAGCGAGACGGCGGAAGCCGCGTAGATGCGGCGCAGGGGGACCTCCGCCAGACCGGTCACCGCGTCCTCGAAGCTGCGCTCCGGTACGGCCCGTGGCGCGGCGGGAGGGGGCTCCACGGGCGCGGACGGGGCGGGGGGTGCGACCGGGACGGCGACGGGCCGCTCCCCGCGGCGGCGCGCTGCGGCGACCTCGCGGACGGCCGCTTCGAGCGCCTCGAGCGGCTCGCTCTTCTCGACGTAGCGGTCGGCCCCGAGGGCCAGGGCGGTGTCGCCGAGCGCCGTCGACAGGAAGCCCGAGAAGATGACGATGCCGGCGTCGGGGGCGCCGTCCGCGATGTGCGGGATCGCCTCCAGGCCGTCCATCCGGGGCATGGACAGGTCGCAGACGACGATGTCGGGCTGCAGGTCGACGATCAGCGGCAGCCCGTCGACGGGGTCGTCGGCTTCGCCGATCACCGTCAGGTCGTCCGACTCGGCGAGCGCCCGGCGCACGCGGTGACGCAACTCGCGGGTGTCGTCGAGCAGGAAGATCCGAACCGTCCGGGTGGCGGCCACGGGGGTCACGTCTGTGGTGGGGATCGGCGCGGAGCGCCGGCGGCTTGAGGACTAGCCGCCGACGCGGATCAGCTTCTTGTTGACGAACTCGTCCATGCCGTAGCGCCCGAGCTCGCGGCCGAAGCCCGAGTTCTTGACGCCGCCGAAGGGCAGCTCCGCGCCGTCCGCGCCGACGAGGTTGACGAAGACCATGCCCGTGTCGAGCCGGTCGGCCACGCGCTGGGCCTGCTCGTCGTCCTCCGTGAAGACGTAGGAGCCGAGGCCGTACGGGGTGTCGTTGGCGATCTTGATCGCCTCGGCCTCGTCCGCGACGCGGTAGACCTGCGCGACCGGGCCGAACAGCTCCTCCTCGTAGGCGGGGTTGTCCGGGCTGATGTCGGTGAGCACGGCCGGGGAGAAGAAGTTCCCCTCGCGCCCGCCGCCCGCGGCCAGCACGGCGCCGCTGTCGATGGCGCGCTTGACCTGGTCCTCGAGCCGGTCGGCGGCGCTCGTGGAGCTCAGCGGCCCGACCTGCGTGTCCGCCTCCGTCGGGTCCTTCGCGGGGACGGCGGTCATCGCGGCGCCGAACTTCTCCACGAAGTCGTCGTAGAGCTCGTCGAGGACGATGAAGCGCTTGGCCGCGTTGCAGGACTGGCCGGAGTTGTCCAGGCGCGCACCGACAGCGGCCTCGACGACGGCGTCCATGTCGGACGTCCCGAGCAGGATGAACGGGTCGGAGCCGCCGAGCTCGAGCACGACCTTCTTGAGGTTGCGCCCGGCGATCTCCGCCACCGCGGCGCCGGCGCGTTCCGAGCCCGTCAGCGAGACGCCGCGCACGCGCTTGTCGGCGATGACGCCCTCGATCTGCTCGTTGGTCGCGTAGACGTTGACGTACGCGCCGTCGGGGAAGCCGGCGTCGTCGTAGATCTGCTGGATCGCCGCGGCGGACTCGGGGCACTGCGGGGCGTGCTTGAGCAGGATGGTGTTCCCGATGATCAGGTTCGGGCCGGCGAAGCGCGCCACCTGGTAGTAGGGGAAGTTCCACGGCATGATCCCGAGCAGGACGCCGAAGGAGGAGCGGCGGATGAGCGCGGTGCCCTCGCCCTCGAGCAGGTCGATCGACTCGTCGGCGAGCAGGCGCTCCGCGTTGTCGGCGTAGAAGTCGTAGATGGCCTGGCAGAACTCGACCTCGCCGCGGGCCTGCTCGATCGGTTTGCCCATCTCGCGGACGATGATGCTCGACAGCTCGTCGATGCGCTCGGCGTGCAGGGCGCCGACCTTGCGGATCAGCTCGGCGCGCTCGGCGACCGTCGTCTCCGCGCTCCAGCTCCCGTGCGCGCCGTGCGCGCGGGCGAGCGCGTCCTCGAGCTGGCTGTCGGTGATCGTCGGGTACTCCTTGACGGTCTCTCCGGTGGCGGGGTTGACGACGGCGTAGTCGCTCATGCGGTGGTGGCCTCCAGGGCGGTTTCCAGTGCGGATGTGATCAGGGTGAAGTGCTCTTCGGTGATGGTGAGGGGCGGGGACATCACGACGGCGCTCGCGGTGGCGCGCAGGAGCACGCCCTCCTTGCGGGCGGCGGCGACGACGGCCGGCGGGCTCTCCACGTCGAGCGCGGCGAGCAGGCCGGTGCCGGCCCGCACCTCGCTGACGGCGGGATGGTCCTCGAACGGGCGCAGTGCGTCCGCGAGCGGTCCCTCCAGGGTGCGCCCGCGCTCGAGGATCGGCTCGAGCAGGTCCAGGTTGGCCAGGCCCGCCGCGCAGCAGGTGGCGTGGCCGGCGTAGGTGGCGCCGTGGCGGAAGACGGGGCCGCCGGCCTCGCCCCAGAACGGTTCCGCGACGTGCCCGGCGATCGCGACGCCGCCCAGCGGCAGGTAGCCGGAGGTGACGCCCTTGGCGAAGATGATCATGTCCGGCTGGACGTCCCAGCGCTCGATGCCGTACCAGGTGCCGAGCCGGCCGAAGCCGCAGATCACGCTGTCACAGACGAAGAGGATGCCGCGGTCGGCGCACAGCTCCGCGAGACCCTCGATGTAGCCGGGTGCGGGGGGACGGACGCCGCCGGCGCCGATGACCGGCTCGCAGAAGACGGCGGCCACGCGGTCGCCGCCGATGCGGTCCAGGTGCTCGCGCATGGCGTCGAGGTCGTCATGGTCGACGACGCCGATGTCGGGGATCAGCGGGCCCCAGGAGGAGCGGTTGGCCTCGATGCCGGCCAGGGAGGTCCCGAAGCCGTGGGTGCCGTGGTAGCCGTTGGAGCGCACGACGATGTGCTGGCGCTCCGAGTGGCCGTGCTCGAGCCAGTAGCGACGGGCGAGCTTGGCCGCGGTGTCGACGCCGTCGCCGCCGCCGGAGGCGAGGAAGATCTTCGCGTCGGGCATCGGGGCCAGCTCGGCGAGGCGGTCGCTCAGCTGCTGGGCGGGCGGGCTGATGAAGTCGCCGAAGGCGCTGTAGGCCTCGAGCTTGCCCATCTGCTCGGCGACCGCCGCGGCGATCTCCGGCCGCCCGTGACCGACGTTGCAGTACCACAGGGAGGCCGTCGCATCGAGGTAGCGGGTGCCCTCGGTGTCCCAGACCCAGACGTCGTCTCCGCGCTCCAGGACCAGCTCGGAGGAGCGCACCGCACCCATGTCCGCGAACGGGTGCCACAGCCGCGATTCCCTCATGCCGGTCAGTCTGACAGGCTTATGGACGTGGCGGACATCCGGCTCGTCGATCTGTACAAGACCTACGGCGAGGTCGCGGCCGTCGACGGGGTCGACCTGGAGGTGGCGGAGGACGAGTTCTTCACGCTCCTGGGCCCCTCCGGCAGCGGGAAGACGACCACCTTGCGGCTGATCGCCGGCTTCGAGACGCCCGACCGCGGGACGGTCGAGCTGGGCGGCCAGGACGTCAGCGGCCTGCCCCCGTACGCCCGCGACGTCAACACGGTCTTCCAGGACTACGCGCTGTTCCCGCACATGACGGTGCAGGCGAACGTGGAGTACGGGCTGCGCATCAAGAAGGTCGCGCGCGACCAGCGCACCTCGCGGGCGAAGGAGGCGCTGGCGCTCGTCCAGCTCGACGGCTACGGCGACCGCAAGCCGGGGCAGCTCTCCGGCGGGCAGCGCCAGCGCGTCGCCCTCGCCCGGGCGATCGTCAACCGCCCGCGCGTGCTGCTGCTCGACGAGCCGCTGGGCGCGCTGGACCTCAAGCTGCGCCAGGGGATGCAGACGGAGCTCAAGCGCATCCAGCGCGAGGTCGGCATCACCTTCGTCTACGTCACGCACGACCAGGAAGAGGCGCTGACGATGAGCGACCGCCTGGCCGTCTTCAACGAGGGGAAGATCGCCCAGGTCGGGACGCCGGCCGAGGTCTACGAGAAGCCGGCCACGGAGTTCATCGCGGGCTTCGTCGGCGTCTCCAACGTCCTCGAGCGAGACGGACAGCGATTTACCGTCCGCCCCGAGAAGATCTCCCTCGGCGGCGAGGGCGAGCGCGGCACGATCCGCGAGGTCGCCTACGCGGGCGCGTTCACCCGCTACGTGGTCGACCTCGAGCGCGGCGGCGAGCTGCATGTCGTCCAGCAGAACCTCGACACGACCTCCGACGAGGTCTCACAACAACGCGGTCGCGCCGTGACGGTGGGGTGGCGCGCCGAGAACCAGCAACCATTGGAGAACACATGACGGCATTGCGCGCCACGTTGGCGATCGCCTGTGTCCTGTCGCTCGGCGTGACGGCCTGCGGCTCGGACGACGGGGCATCATCGGGGACGGCCGGGAAGGTCACGAAGGCCCCGGACGTCCCCATGGCCAAGTCGGTGGGCAAGGGCGAGGGCAAGGTCAACCTGATCGCCTGGGCGGGGTACGTCGAGGACGGCTCGACCGACCCGAAGGTCGACTGGGTCACGGACTTCGAGAAGGAGACCGGCTGCGAGGTCAACGTCAAGATCGGCAACACCTCCGACGAGATGGTCACCCTCATGCGCACGGGCCAGTACGACGGCGTGTCCGCGTCGGGCGACGCGACGCTGCGGCTGATCGCCGGCGGCGACGTGGCGCCGGTCAACACGGACCTCGTCTCCAACTACGCGGACGTCTTCGAGGGCCTCAAGAACCGCGACTTCAACTCCGTCGACGGGAAGATGTACGGCATCCCGCACGGGCGCGGCGCGAACCTCCTGATGTGGAACACGGACAAGGTCTCGGGCGACCTGACGTCGTGGGACTCCGTCTTCGACACGAAGAAGCTGGCCGCGAACAAGGGCAAGGTCACGGCCTACGACAACCCGATCTACATCGCGGACGCCGCCGTCTACCTCAAGGCGCACAACCCCGAGCTCAAGATCACCAACCCCTACGAGCTCGACCAGAAGCAGTTCGACGCGGCGATCAGCCTGCTCAAGGAGCAGCGCAAGTACGTCGGCGAGTACTGGTCGGACTACACGAAGGAGCAGGCGGCCTTCTCGCAGGGCGATTCGACGGTCGGCACCACCTGGCAGGTCATCGCGAACCTGATCTCGGGCGAGAAGAACGCGGTGCCGATCAAGACGGCGCTCCCGTCCGAGGGCTCCACCGGCTGGTCGGACACGTGGATGATCGGGGCGAAGGCCAAGCACCCGAACTGCATGTACAAGTGGATGAACCACATCATCGACCCGAAGGCCAACGCCGCGGTCGCCGAGTGGTTCGGCGAGGCACCCGCCAACCAGAAGTCCTGTGAGCTGACGACGAAGGGCTTCTGCGAGCAGTACCACGCCGCCGACGAGGAGTTCTTCAAGAAGATCTCGTTCTGGACCACGCCGACCGCCGACTGCGGCGATGAGCGCGGCGCCAAGTGCATGGACTACTCGAAGTGGGTCAACGCCTGGACGGAGGTCAAGGGCTAGTGGCCCCTCCGGCGACCCGCGGCACGCTCGGACCGCCCGCTGATCACCGGCTCGCGGCGTCCTCGGCACTCGATGTGCCGGAGGCACACCTTCGTGCCTGCGTCCTTGCGAGCCGGCGCCAGCGAACGGCTGAGCGCACCCCGGGCCACCGGAGGAACCACTGACCCGCAGGTTCTCCGACCTGCTCCACGGACACCGCCGAGCCCAGCTCGGGCTGCTCCTGGCCGGCCCCATCGGCTGGCTGGGAGTGGCCTACCTGGGCTCGCTCGCGGTGCTCCTCGTCGCGGCCTTCTGGCGGCTGGACCCGTTCACGTCGCAGGTGGTGCACGAGTACGGGACGCAGAACTTCCAGCAGATCGCGGAGTCCTCGACGTACCGGACCATCGCGTTCCGGACGATCGGCATCGCCTTCGCGGTGACGGTCGCCGACGTCCTGCTGGCGTTCCCGATCGCGCTCTACATGGCCAAGCTCGCGCGGCCGCGGGTCCGCAACCTGATGGTGGTCGCGGTGCTCGTGCCGCTGTGGTCGTCCTACCTGGTGAAGGTCTACGCGTGGCGGACGATCCTCTCCACGGACGGGATCCTCAACTGGTTCCTGAACCCGTTCGGGCTGTCCTCGCCGGGGTTCGGGACGTTCGCGACCTGGCTCGTCTTCACGCTACCTCTGGCTGCCGTACATGGTCATCCCCATCTACGCGGGCCTGGAGCGGCTGCCGGACTCGATGCTCGCCGCGTCCGGGGATCTCGGCGCTCGCCCCTGGACGACGATCCGCCGCGTCGTGCTGCCGCTGGTCTTCCCGGCGGTCGTGGCCGGGTCGATCTTCACCTTCTCGCTGACCCTCGGCGACTACATCACGCCGCAGATCGTCTCCTCGACGCAGTTCATCGGCAACGTCGTCTACTCCAACGTCGGCATCGCCAACAACCTGCCGCTGGCCGCCGCCTTCGGGACGGTGCCGGTCGTCGTGATGATCGTCTACCTCCTGATCGCCCGCCGCCTGGGCGCCTTCGAGGAAGTCTGATGTATTTCAGCCGCGGCTCCCGGATCGCCCTGCGCGTGCTCACGGGGATCGTGCTCGCGTTCATCTACATCCCGATCGCGGTCATCATCATCTACGCGTTCAACCCCGACCGCACGCAGCGCTGGCCGCTGAGTGGGCTGAGCACGCAGTGGTTCGGCAAGGCGATCGACAACCCGGGCGTGCGCGACGCGCTCCTCACCTCGCTCAAAGCAGGAGTGGGGGCGACCGCCATCGCGCTGATCCTGGGCACGCTCGCCGCGCTCGCCGTCGCGCGCCACCGCTTCTTCGGGCGCGAGGCGGTGTCCTTCCTGGTCATCCTCCCGATCGCGTTGCCGGGCATCGTCACCGGCATGGCGCTGAACTCGACCTTCACGGAGGTCTTCGGCGTCGAGCTGTCGCTGTTCACGATCATCGTCGGCCACGCGACGTTCTGCATCGTCGTCGTCTACAACAACGTCGTCGCGCGCCTGCGGCGGATGTCGAGCTCCTTCGAGGAGGCCAGCGCCGACCTCGGCGCCCACCCGTTCCAGACCTTCTGGCTGGTGACGTTCCCGCAGCTGCGGGGCGCGCTCGTGGCCGGGGGCCTGCTCGCCTTCGGGCTGAGCTTCGACGAGGTCATCGTCACGACGTTCACCGCGGGCGGCACGCAGACGCTGCCGCTGTGGATCCTCACGAACCTGTCGCGGCCCAACCAGCTGCCGATCGTCAACGTCGTCGCCTTCTTCGTCGTCCTGCTCTCGATCGTCCCGGTGTACTTCGCCCACCGGCTGACGAGCGATAGCGACGCTTTAGGTGTCTGACTAGGCTCGCGGCGTGCTCCGCGTCCTGCTTGTGATCGTGGCCGCGGTCCTGGTGGGCTGCGGGTCCACACGCGCCAAGCCCGACCCCGAGCCGGGCCCCAAGGTCACCGCCCCGCCCGGCGTGGCGCCGGCCAGCACGGTCGGCCCGCCGGAGGGCAGGCTCGCGCTCCTGGCCCCGTCGGCGTACGTGCCGGCGGTCGCCCAGAAGGTGCCGGGCTGCGACGTCACCGTCACCCCCGCGCGCGACAGCGACGCGGTGGTCCGGGGGCTCTCCACCGGCCGCTACGACGCCGCCCTCGGCAACGGCGACGCCATGGTGCGCCTGATCGCCGCGGGGGAGATCGCCCCCGTCAACACCAAGCTCATCCCCAGCTACGAGGACGTCCACGACGGGCTGAAGAACCGGCCGTTCAACAGCGTCGGCGGCCAGGCCTTCGCGCTCCCGGTCGGCCGCGCCGCACGGCTGATGGTGTGGCGGCGGGACGCGGTCCCGGGCACGCTCGTCAGCCTCGGCGCGCTGCTCGATCCGCCGCAGGTCGCCTCCCTCGGCGAGAAGGCCGTCGTGCCCGACGACCCGGCGTCCATCGCCGAGGCCGCGCTGTGGGTCGCCCGCCAGCGCAAGGACCTGGCCATCACCGACCCCTATGAGCTCGACCGCAAGCAGTTCAACGCCGTCCTGCGCATCCTTCGCCTCCAGCACCCGTACGTGAACGAGTACTGGCGCGACCCGGGCGCGGTCCGGGACGCGTTCCGCAGCGGCCGTGCGAGCATCGGCATGGCCCCGCAGGCGATCGTCGGCGAGCTCGAGCAGCGCCCGGGCGACCTCGGCCCGATCGGCTCCACGCGCCCCCGCGAGGGCTCCACGGGCATCTCGCCCGCGTGGATGGTCTCCGCGAAGGCCAAGCACGTCAACTGCCTCTACCGCTTCCTCGACCACGCGCTGTCGCCCGAGGTCAACGCCCAGACGGCGCTCGACGCCGGCGTCGCCCCCGCCAACGCCAAGGCCTGCGACACCATCGAGCGGATGCGCGGCACCACCCGCTTCTGCGACCTCTACCACGCGCAGGACGACGACTACTACGCGAAGGTCCTCTTCCGCACCCAGCCCGCGAGCGACTGCGGTGACGAGCGCGGCCGCGTCTGCATGGACTGGGAGGACTGGACCCGGGCCTGGAAGAAGCTCGTCACCGGCTCATGAGCGCGCCGAGCTCCGCCCGCGAGGAGATCCCGAGCTTGCGGTAGGCGCGGGCGAGGTGCGCCTCGACGGTCTTCGGGCTGAGCGTGAGCCGGTCGGCGACCTCGCGGTTGGTGAGCCCCGACGCTGCCAGGCGGGCGGTGCGCTCCTCGGACGGCGTGAGGGTGTCGGGCGAGCCGCGGCGGAGGCCGAGCGCGGCGAGATCGGCCCGCGCCAGCTCCGACCAGCGCGGCGTTCCCGCCGCGTCGAACATCGCCGCCGCCCGTTCCAGTGCGACGGCCGCCTCCGACCGCCGCCGGGCGCGGCGCAGGAGTCGGCCCTGCACCAGCAGGCTGCGGGCGTGCTCGACCGGCATCTCGATGCGCGGGTGCTGGGCGAGCGCCCGGTCGAGGGACGCGATCGCGGAATCGAGATCCCCGTCCGCGGCCTGCAGCAACCCGCGGCAGCGCGCGCCGACCGCGATCGCCCAGGGCCGGTCGAGCGCCGCGCCCCGCTCCTCCAGCAGGGCCACGGCGGGGATCGCCCGCTCGAGCTGCCCGTCGCCGATCAGCGCCTCGGCCGCGTCCCCCATGAAGAACGCGCCGGCCGCGGTCGGCTCGGGGATCGCGACGACCGCCGCGAGATCGGCGAACGGCCCGAGTGCCGCCGCGGCGCGGCCGTGCGCGTCGACCGACAGCTCCAGGAAGCCGAGGGCCATCGCCGGCACGTACGCGAGGTCCCACGTGCTCGCCTCGAACAGCGCCCGGGCCGGCTCGTAGCCCGCGCGGACCGCGTCCACCCTGCCGGCGTAGCCGTCGACGAGGAGCTGCGAGCCGACGGCCAGGGCGAGTCCGTTGCGGGTCTCCAGCGCCTCGAGCTCACGCGTGACCCGCGGCATCATCGCGTCCGCGGTCCCGACCGCGCCGCGCCAGCACTCGATCAACACCGTCAGATAGCCCGACCAGGCCAGCGCCAGTTGCTCCCCGCGCTCGGCGTAGCGGGCCCGGACGCCGAGAACGCACTGGCGCGCGCGTGACAGCGCGCCCGACCAGGCCAGGACGAAGGCGGCGATGATGCTGGGCGCGAGCTCGGCTCCGGCCCGGAAATCGGGTTCCTCGAGGGCGAGCGCCTCCTCGAGCATGGGGAGGTCCACGCCGCGGCCCATGGCGTAGCCGTTGATGACGGTCACCGCGAGCGCCTGCGCCAGCACCCCCGGACGCGGATCGCTGCGTGCGTGGGCGAGCGCCGACCCGGCGACGGTGGCCGCCTGCGCCATGCCGCCCGGGCTGTTGAAGAGGACGAAGGTGAGCTGGAGCTCGATGCGCGTCTGCAGCTCGACGTCATCCGTGACCTCCGCCAGGGCCTGCTCGAGCCGGCGCCGGCCTTCCGGGAAGCTGTCGCCCTTGTAGGCGATCTCCCCGAGGACGGCGAGGGCGTGCGCGCGGGCGTTGCCGGACGGCAGCCGATCGAGCCACCGCGTGAGCAGCGCGTGCGCGCGGGCGGCCGCTCCGGCGTCGAGGTGCAGCTCTGCGCACCGGACGGCCAGCTCGGGCGCTCCGCCGAGGGAGAGGGCGAGCTCGAGCAGCTCGGCCGCGGCGTCCGGGGCTCCCCGCGCACGGACGCCGGAAGCGGCGTCGACCAGCGCCGCGACCGCGCCCGGATCGTGGGCGAAGGCGAGGTGCCGGGCACGTTCCTCGGGCGTGCGCGCGACTTCCGCGAGCCGGCGGTGCATGTCGCGGCGCTGCGCGGTCGTCGCGCGCCGGTAGACGCCCTCGGCGAGCAGCGGGTGGGTGAACCACACGGCGGTCTCGTCGGTGGCGATCATGCCGCGGCGCTCGGCCGGGTCGAGCCGGTCGGCGGCGGCGGTGCCCAGCACCTGCTCGAGCAACGTCAACGACGGGTCGGCCAGTGCGGCGACGGCCAGGAGCGCCTCCTCCGCATCCACGCCGAGGCCGGCGGCACCGGCGTCCAGCACGTGCTGGAGGTCTTCTGGGACGGCGACCGGGCGCCGCCCGGCTGACGCCTCGGCGAGCTCGAGCGCCCAGAACGGGTTGCCGCCCGAGCTCCGCTCGATGCGCTGGAACGTGGCGACGTCGAGCGGGCGGGCCGTTCGCCGTTCCAGCAGTGCACGCAGCTCGCCGGCCGCGAGCGGGCCCACCTCGAGCCGCTGGAGGATGTCGGGGTCGCCCAGGCCGATGAGCCGGTCGGCCCGCCGAGCGTCCTCGGTGATCCGCCGCGAGCACACGAGGCCGACGCGGGCGGGCAGCCGCCGGGCGCAGAACTCGAGCACCCGCGCGCTCGGCGCATCAAGCCACTGCAGGTCGTCGACGGCGATGAAGGCCGGTGCGAGGCTCTGCACGACGGCCAGGGTCCCGGTGGCCACGGCCTGCGGGTCGGCCTCCCCCGGGGCGCGCATCAGCGCGGCGTCCAGCGCGTCCCGGTGCAGCGCCGGGACGTCCACGCCGTCCAGGAGCTCGGCCAGCCCGGCGTAGGTGAGCCGGGCCTCGGCGGGGCTCCCCGCGCAGGTCAGGACCGTTGCGCCGGTTGCGCGGGCGGCGTCGACGGCGGCACGGACGAGGGTGGTCTTGCCCACCCCGGCGGCACCGTCGAGCAAGAGGATGCCCGCCTCGCGCGAGGTGCGGTCGACGAAGCGCCCGATCGCCTCCAGCTCCGCGACCCTGCCGACGATGCCAGGGGTCATTGCGGGACATCCTGCCGGAAAGGGCGGTCCTGATGTAGGGAAACACCCGATGCGCGGACCGGCGGGCGGCGGCAGGGTGGTCCCATGAGAACTCCCTCGCTCCGTCGGCCCTCGCCGGCGATGGTCGTCGCCATGCTCGCACTCGTCGTCGCCATGGCCGGCAGTGCCGGCGCCACCCCGCAAGCGATCGTGAGCGCCCTGACCAAGTCGAAGGTCAAGCGGATCGCCCGCGCGGAGGCCGCCAAGGCGATCAACGTGAAGGCGCTCTCCCTGACGGTCGGCCACGCGAAGACCGCTGATTCCGCGACCTCGGCGACGAAGGCCGACTCGGCGGCCAAGGCGGACTCGGCCGGCCGTGCCGACGCCGCTGGGCGCGCGGACGCCGCCGGGCGCGCGGACACGGCCGGGCGAGCGGACACGGCAGGTCACGCCGACGCCGCCGACACCGCCGCCACGGCGACCAGCGCCACGACGGCGGGCGGGGCACCGCCGACCGGGGCGGCGGGCGGCGCGCTCACCGGGACCTACCCGAAGCCCGGCCTGGCCGAGGGCAGCGTCGGAACAAGTGCGCTGGCCGACAGCGCCGTGACAAGCGACCAGCTCGCGTTCGGATCCGTCACCTTCCCCGCGATCGGCGCCAACGCGGTGGGGAGCGGCGCCCTCACCGACGACAGCGTCAAAAAGGCGGAGCTGGCCGCCGCCGCGGTGGGGGCGAGCGAGTTGGGGACGATCTCGACGGAGACGAGCACCGGGGTCACGATCACGGCCGGCACCTCCAACTCGAGCACGGTGACCTGCCCCGCGAGCGGGATCGTGATCGGCGCCGGCTTCGACTGGTCGAACGTCGCGGGCGGGCCGGAGATCCTCTCCGTGCACCCGGGGAAGACGTCCGTCACCGTGAAGGGCCGGGTGGCGTCCGGTGGCGAGACCCAGGTCCTGAAGGCCTGGGCGACCTGCCTGGAGCTCTGATCGCATGATCCGGCCCCTCGGGCTCGCCGTGCTCGGCGTCCTGCTGATGCCGGTCGCCGCGCACGCGGACATCGTGCTCACGCGCACCGGCGACACCTACACGGTCAGCGACGCGGGCGGCGTCACCGACGTCACCACCGTCACGGTGAGCCACGAGACGGTGGTCGCTCCCCGCGTGCGGCGCGCGCCCGCCGGCCAGACCTACACCTTCACGACGCAGGACCTGTCATTCGCCGCGACCGTCCCGATCGCCTGCAAGCGGTCTGCCGACACCCACAAGGTCACGTGTGCCGACACCGAGGGCGTCGACGCCGACGTCGACAGCCTCGTCATGCAGGGCAACGGTGGCGGCGACACCCTGCGGGTCGTCTACGTCTCCTCCCCGGGCCTGTCGGTGGGCCTCGACAACGTCACCATCGACGGAGGCGCCGGCTTCGACACCCTGCAGGGCGCAGCGAGCGACGACACCCTCATCGCGGGGGAGGACGGGGCGTCAGACGTGCTCATCGGCGGTGGCGGGGCGGACCACCTGGTGTGCGGGGACACCTCCGACGTGATCTCCTACAACGACGGCCGCACCACGGGCGTGCACGCGACACTGACCCCCTTGGGCGCGCCGCCGGGGCCGGACGGCGACACCATCACCGGCCCGTGCGAGGGCATCATCGGGACCGCGAAGGCGGACGTCCTTGAGGGCAACGGCGGGCAGAACACCCTCAACGGTCTCGGCGGGGACGACGTGTTGCGCGGTGGCATCGGCTCCGACGTGATCGTGGGGGACGCCGGTGCGGACACCATCGACTGCGACGACGAGGGCCGTACCTCCGGGGTGTCCGTCGACCTCACCACCGGAGCAGGGTGCGACCCGGGGGAGTCGGTGAACACCGTCGAGAACGTGACCGGCTCCCGCTTGAGCGACATGATCTCGGTCGGCGCGGGCGACAACCGGGTCTCGGGGCTCCCGGGCGACGACTTCATCCACAGCGCGGGGACGACGTCCGACACCCTCGACGGCGGGTCGGGGGCCGACACGGTTGAGGACCTCGGAGGAGGCGGCGACGTCCTCGCCTTCACTGAGGGGCGCGGGACCGGCGTCACGGTCGACCTCGCCACCGACCCGGGTGACGACGGCGACGTCATCGTCGGGACCTTCGAGGTCCTCGAGGGATCGCCGTTCGCCGATGTGCTCACCGGAGACGCGCACGAGAACGCCATCGAGGGCGGCGCGGGGGACGACATCCTGCGCGGCGGCCTCGGGCGAGACTCCTTCGACGGCGGCGCCGGCGAGGACGAGCTGCGCTTCGACGAGGCCGAGCGCACCACTGGAGTCACCGCCACGTTGAGTGACCTAGCGGTGCTCATCGGGGCCGATCCCGAGCGGCTGGAGCCCTCCATCGGCGTCGAGGACCTGGTCGGGTCGCGATTCGACGACGAACTGTCGGGATCGGGCGGGCCGAATCGCATAGACGGCGGCCCGGGCAAGGACACCATCGAGGCCATGGCCGGCGACGACACGCTGCTCGTCCATGACGGCGCCATCGACACGGTTGACTGCGGCGACGGCGTGGACGCCGCGAAGCGCGACCTCTCCGACGCCCTGACGGCCTGCGAGGCGCTGGATCCGGCGGATGCGCCGCCGACCGCGTCCTCGACGCCGTCGGTGACCGCGGCCCCGACCACCTCGCCGACATCGACGCCGACACCCGCTCCGACGGCGGTGCCGGGGGCGACGCCGAAGCTCAGCAGCCGCTTCAAGGTCCGCGCGCGCTCGACCACCATCAAGCGGCTGACGGTCACGGGCCTGCCGGCGGGCGGCGGCGCGGTCAAGGTCGCCTGCAAGGCGCCGAAGGGCAAGAAGCGTTCGTGCGCCTTCAAGGCGAGGACGGCGGAGCGCACCTCGGCCGGGTCCATCACCCTGAAGGGGCTCTTCAAGGGGCGCAAGCTCGCGCCGGGGACGAAGATCACGCTGACGGTGACCGGGACGGGCGTCAAGACGACGACGATCCGGCTGCGGATCCGGAAGGGGAAGACCCCGGCACGGTCGTAGAATCGGCTGCATGAGAGCCGTCGACGCCGTCATGCACTGCCTCAAGGCCGAGGGCGTGGATGTCGTATTCGGGTACCCGGGCGGCGCCAACCTCCCCACCTACGACGCGCTCTACGACGCGGGGATCAAGCACATCCTCGTCCGTCACGAGGCGGGCGGCGGGCACGCGGCGGAGGGCTACGCGAAGGCGAGCGGCAAGGTCGGCGTCTGCTTCGCCACCTCCGGCCCCGGCGCGACGAACATCGTCACGCCGCTGACCGACGCGATGATGGACTCGGTCCCGGTCGTGTTCTTCACCGGCCAGGTGCGCACGGAGCTGCTGGGCACGGACGGCTTCCAGGAGGCGGACACGTTCGGCATCACCATGCCGATCGTCAAGCACTCCTTCATGATCCAGCACCCGCAGGAGATCCCGCGGACGATCCACGAGGCCTTCCACATCGCCCGCACGGGGCGGCCCGGGCCGGTGCTGATCGACATGCCGACGGACCTCACGCGCGTCGACATCGACTACGAGCCCGTCACGGACGTCCACCTGCCCGGCTACCAGCCGACCACGGAGGGCAACCAGAAGCAGATCCGCCAGGCCGCGAAGGCGCTGGCGAACGCCCGCCGGCCCGTCCTCTACGTCGGCGGCGGCACCATCGCCGCACACGCCTCCGACGAGGTTCGAGCCCTGGCGGCGACCGATCGCTTCCCCGTCACCTGCACCCTGATGGGCCTGGGCGCGTTCCCGGCGCCGCACGACGCAGTGGCTGGGCATGCTCGGCATGCACGGCACCCGCGCGGCCAACTACGCGATGGACGAGGCGGACCTGATCGTCGCCTGCGGCGCCCGCTTCGACGACCGCATCACCGGCAAGCTGAGCGAGTTCGCCCCGCGCGCGAAGTTCATCCACATCGACATCGATCCCGCCGAGATCTGCAAGAACGTCCCGGCCCACATCCCGATCGTCGGCGACGCGAAGAACATCATCGCCCGCCTGGTCGAGGAGTACGAGAAGCTCGACACGGACCCGGCGCGCCTGACCGAGTGGTGGGAGCGCATCGACCGCTGGCGCAGCCAGCACCCGCTCAAGTACGAGGACTCCACGGACGAGGAGATCAAGCCCCAGCGGCTGATCGAGGCGCTCTACGAGGCCACGAACGGCGACGCGATCCTGTGCTCCGACGTCGGCCAGCACCAGATGTGGCAGGCGCAGTACTACCACTTCAAGCGCCCGCGGACGTGGATCAACTCGGGCGGCCTGGGGACGATGGGCTTCGGCCTGCCGGCCGCCATGGGCGCCGCGCTCGCCCGCCCGGACGACCTGGTCGTCTGCGTCTCCGGCGACGGCTCGATCCAGATGAACATCCAGGAGCTGGCCACCATCTCGCGAGAACAACATCCCGGTGAAGGTCGTCCTGATGAACAACGGCTACCTGGGCATGGTCCGCCAGTGGCAGGAGCTGTTCTGGGAGCGCCGCTACTCGAGCGTCGACACCGGGCAATGGCCCGACTTCGTCAAGCTCGCCGAGGCCTACGGCATCCCCGGGCACCGGCTGACCTCCAAGACCACGCTGGTCGAGGACCTGCGCGCGATCCTCACGGCCGAGGGCCCCGCCTTCGTCGACGTGCGGGTCACCAAGGAGGAGAACACGTACCCGATGATCGCGCCCGGCGCCGCCGCCCGCGACATGGTGGGTTGTGGCCCCCTCGCATCACCGGTCCGCGCCTCGCGCGCGCCGATCACCGCCCAGCCGTCCTCGCGCTCGATGTGCCCGAGGCACACCTTCGCAGCTGTCCGCTGACGGCGCCGGCATCACGCGAGCCACGACCGGCGATACAGGAGGACCACTGGGAGACGGAGTGCGCACGAGACCTGTCCCTCGAGGACCTGGAGGCCACGAGCGGCTTCCGCACCGGCCGCAAGCACATCCTCAGCGTGCTGGTCGAGAACAAGCCGGGCGTCCTGACCCGGGTGGCGGGGCTGTTCGCCCGCCGCGGGTTCAACATCGACACGCTGGTGGTCGGGCCGACGGACGACCCGACGCTGTCGCGCATCACCCTCACGGTCGACGGCGCGACGCACCCGATCGACCAGGTCACCAAGCAGCTGCACAAGCTGGTCAACGTGCTCAAGATCCGCGACCTCGAGCCGGAGGAGACGATCGCGCGCGAGCTCGCCGTCTTCAAGGTGTCCGCCGACGCGGCGGCGCGCCAGGAGATCATGCAGTTCGTGCAGATCTTCGAGGCGCGCATCGTCGACGTCACCAAGCGCTCGATCATCGTCGAGCTGGTCGGCACGGCGGAGAAGGTCGCCGCGTTCGAGAAGCTCGTGCGGCCGTTCGGGCTCATCGAGATGGCGCAGACGGGCGAGATCGCGATCGCCCGCGGGCGCACCGAGACCTAGCCCTTAGGAAGCATCCCTAGACCGGGGCGATGTTCCGCCCCGGTCTGGCTCGCTCCTCGCCCTGGCCCTTGCGCCGGTCGCGCACGCCGCCGTCCCGCTGGGCCCGGCGGACCGCGTGGCGCTCAGCGGGGGCGCCGCGATCCTGGCCAGGACCTCTGGGAAGACGGTCATCGTGAACCGCGTGCCCGTCGCCGGGGGCGCCGCGACGAAGCTGCTGTCGGCCCCGGGCCAGGTGCTGGAGGTGGCGGCGTCCGAGCAGCGCGTCGCCGTCCTGCTCAGCACGAAGGCCGGCTACCGCGTCTACGCCGGCCCGGCCACCGGCCCGCTCACGCTGGTGCCCGCGAAGAACCCGTACGGGATCGACGTCGCCGGTGACACCGTCATGGTCCTCGGCGACGCCATCGTGGCCGTCGCGCCCGACGGCAGTCGCCGCACGCTCGACTTCCCGGAGCGCGCCGCGGCGTTCGAGTTCGGCGGGGACTTCGTCGCCTTCACCGAGCGCAAGGCCGACGAGGCGGAGGACTCGCCGACGGGCGAGCTGCGCGAGCGCAACTGGCGCACGGGGGAGACGGTGCGCTCGCTCGACCTCGGCGAGGCGACGGGCGTCATCGACACGGACGTGCGCGACGACGGCGGCCTGCTGCTCGAGCTCGACGACGGCCGCATGCACACGCTGCTGCCGGGCGAGGAGCTGAAGGACCTCGGGAAGGACCCGTCGCTCGACGGGCAGGCGCGCCACCGCTGGGCCGGTGGGAGCTACACGGTCCCGGTCGGCAACGGCACGTTCGCGACGCCGAGCCTCGCCGGCCGCGCCTTCGGCCTCCCGTCGGCCCAGGTCCAGGACCTGTACTCCGACGGGACGACCGCGGTGTGGCAGGCCGACGGCTGTGCCCTCACGGCCGATCTGGACGACCCCGTCAGCCACCGCATCGCCGCGGGCGCGTGCCGCCTCAGCGAGGCCGTGGTCGTCCCGCCCTACGCGAAGCCCCGCGGGCGGCGCGTCAAGGTGAGGCTGCGCTGCCTCGTCGCCACCGGCACCCGCTGCCGCGGCATCGTCCGCGCCCCCGAGCTGCGGCGCGCGGTGCGGGTTTCCATCCCGGCCGGGGAGGCCCGCACCCTGCGCCTGCCCCTCCGCCGCAAGGCGAAGGAGGTCGTGCACGTCCGGATCGCGCTACGCGGCGGCCGCGTGCGCGAGGACCTCTACCCGCTCCGCTGAGACGCGGCCGGGCACGAACGTCGCGGTGACCGCGCCCAGGGCGAGGACGCCGGCACCGACCCACAGCGCCGGCACGACGCCCTCGATGAACGCGTCCGGCGTCGCGTAGGACCCGGCGCCGCTGAACACCGCGGAGAGGATGGCGACGCCGAGCACGCCGCCGACCTCGCGGATCGCGTTGGTGGCGCCGGACGCCTGCCCGGCCTCCTCCGGGCGGACGGAGCGCAGCACGGCGTTGGCGGCCGGCGCGAACACGAGCGCCATGCCGGCGCCGCCCATGACGAAGGCCGGCACGAGCTCCAGGTACGGCGTGTCGACCTCGACGACGGTGGCGATCCAGGCGATGGCGATCGTCTGCAGCGAGAGCCCCGCGACCATCAGCGGCCGCGAGCCGATGCGGTCGCTGAGGATGCCCGGCGATCGGCGCCACGAAGATCGGCATCGCCGTCCACGGCAGCGTGCGCAGCCCGGACTCGAGCGCGCGAGTAGCCCTGCGCGGTCTGGAAGACCTGGGTCAGGAAGAAGATCGACCCGAACATCCCGAAGAACATGATCAGCGAGACGCCGTTGGTGGCCGCGAAGCCGCGGGAGGCGAAGAAGCGCATCGGCAGCATCGGGTGCCGGGCGACGCGCGCCTCGTAGGCGACGAAGCCGGCCAGCGCGGCGGCGCCGACGGCGAGCGCGCCGACGACCTGCAGCGAGCCCCAGCCCGCCGGGTTGCCGCGCACGATGCCGAAGGTGACGCCGAGCAGGCCGATCGCGCCGAGCGCGAGGCCGCCGAGGTCCAGCTGGGGCGCCGGACCGCGGCTCTCGGCGAGCACGCGCCGGGCGAGAGGGAGGAGGACGAGGCCGATCGGCACGTTGACCCAGAAGATCCACTGCCAGCTGATGCCCTCGACGACCGCGCCGCCGACGAGCGGCCCGAGCGCGACGCCGAGGCCGCTGACGCCCGACCAGACGCCGAGGGCGATGCCGCGCTTGTCGACGCGGGAACGCCTCGGAGAGCAGCGTCAGCGTGAGCGGGCGCGACGATCGCGCCGCCGGCGCCCTGGATGGCGCGGGCGGCGATCAGCGCGCCGGTCGACGGCGCCAGCGCGGCCAGCGCGGAGGCGACGGTGAAGACGCCGAGGCCGATCAGGAACATCCGGCGGCGGCCGAAGCGATCGCCGAGCGCGGCGGCGGGGAGCAGCAGGACGGCGAAGGAGAGCGTGTAGGCGTTGACCGTCCATTCGAGCGCCTCGAGGCCGGCGCCGAGGTCGACGCGGATGGTCGGCAGGGCGGTGGAGACGACGAGGTTGTCGAGCGTCACCATGAAGAGCGCGACGGACACCACGGCAAGCGTCCTCAGGCGGTCGGTAGTCATGACTCACATAATGACAGTGATGACTAACAAAGGTGTGTGCGGTCGCGCACAGGGGGACACTGCGGCCATGCGTCGTCTGCTCATCTCGGTCCTGTCCGCCCTTCTGCTGCCTGCCGCTGCGGCCCGCGCGGCCGAGGTCCACGTCGAGCCCGACGGCAGGACCGTCGTCTACACCGCCGCGCCCGGCGAGACCAACCGGTTCACCGCGAGCAACGCCGCCTTCCAGGACCAGGAGAACAACTTCACGGTGACGGACGGGGTGCCGGTCACCACCGGCAACGGCTGCGCGCCCGATCCCACCTACAGCAACACCTACAACTGCCAGCTGTCCCAGCCGGGAACCTTCCGGATCGACCTGGGGGACGGCACCGACGAGGGGATCATCACCGGCCCCGGCATCCTGCGCGGCGGCGCCGGTGACGACCTGCTCAAGGGCCGTGCAGCCGCCCCGCAGACCCTCGACGGCGGTGACGGCAACGACTCGCTGGAGGGTGACACCGGGACCTACTGCAACGTCGGCGGCCAGGACCCGATCGCGGCGGACGACCTGATCGGCGGCGCCGGCACCGACACCGTCATCTACGACCGGCAGACCGCCGCGGTCACCGTGACCCTCGACGACCGGGCTGATGACGGTGCGCCGACGGAGGGCGACAACGTCCACGCGGACGTGGAGAACGTCGATGCCGAACAGGCCTGCGGAGGTGTCGTGAACTCCGTCACCGGCACCGACGGGCCGAACGTCATCAAGGTCGACGGCGTCGCGCACGGCCAGGGCGGCGATGACGTCCTCACCGGCTCCGGGACCCTCGACGGCGGGGCCGGCAACGACAAGCTCATGGCCGGCAGCGAGAACGACATCCTCACGGGCGGCGACGGCGACGACTACCTCGAGGGCGGCTTCGGCGACGACGTCATCGACGGCGGCAAGGGCAAGGACTCCTACGTCGGCGACACCACGGCGTCGAACACCATCGGCGTCGGCAACGACACCATCAACGCGCGCGACGGCGTCGCCGAGTCGGTCGCCTGCGGCCCGGGCTCGGACAAGGCGACGGTGGACGCCGACGACGACGTCGCGATCGACACTCAGAACCTGTGCGAGGAGGTCGACCGCGCGAAGGCGACCACACCGACGGGGCCGGGGTCGGCCGGGCCGAAGTTCGTCTTCATCGCCGCCACGCCGGTGAAGGTGCGCAAGGGCTCGACGCGCATCAAGGTCACCTGCCTCACCGACACGGGCTGCAACGGCCGCCTGAAGCTGACCAAGGGCAAGAAGACGCTGGCGAGCAAGGCGTTCTCCATCGCCCCCGGGAAGTCGGCGAAGGTCAAGCTGAAGGTCAAGCGCCCCAAGAAGACGCAGACGGTGCTCGCGACGGCCACCTCCAAGCCTGCCGCGTCGACGGTGTCGGTGAGGCTTAAGCTGAAGCGGTGACCCTCGCCACCATCGACCGCGGGCTGGACGCCGGGCTGCTGCGCCGGCGGGCGGCGCGGGGTGGGCTGGCGGCCGTCACGGTGCGACTGCCGAAGACGGTCGACCCGGCTGCGGTGGTGGCCGCGTCCCGGCGTGCCGACGAGCCGTGGTTCCTCTTCGACCGCAACGGCGTCTCCCTGGCCACGCTGGGGGCGGCCGTGGTGATCGAGGAGCAGGGCTCGGGGCGCTTCGAGCGCGCCGCCGCGCGCTGGCGCCGCCTTGCGGCCGATGCGCACTGCGACCCGCCGGACGGCCCGCCCGGCGCCGGCCTCGTCGCCGTGGGCGGCTTCGCCTTCGCCGACGACGGCGGCCGCTCGCGGCAGTGGGCCGGCTTCGCGCCGGGGTCCCTCGTCGTCCCGGAGATCTCCATCGCCCGTGCGGGCGACGACGTCCGCCTGACCGTCACCGTCGCGCCCGGCGGGGACGTCGACGCGGCCATCGCCCGGGCCGAGGCGCTCGTCACCGATCGCCCGATGCCGCTGCTCGACCCTGCCCCCGCCGAGCACGCCACCGTCGCCTCCGTGATGCCGCCCGAGCACTTCGAGCAGGCCGTCGAGCGCGCGACGGAGCGCATCGGCCGCGGCGACTTCCAGAAGATCGTCCTCGTCCGCGAGGTCGCCGTCCACGGCGCCTCCGACCACGACGCGGCGGCCGTGTTCGACGTCCTGCGCCAGGCCTTCGCCGAGTGCTTCGTCTTCTGCGTCGGTCGTGGGGACGCCGCCTTCGTCGCCGCCTCGCCCGAGCTGCTCGTCCGCCGTGACGGCGCTCGCGCCCAGACCGTCGCGCTGGCCGGCTCCATCCGCCGCAGCGCGGATCCGGCCGTCGACGACCACCTCGCCGAGCAGCTCCTGCGCAGCGCCAAGGACCGCGAGGAGCAGGCCATCGTCTCCCGCCGGATCGCCAAGACCCTCCAGCGGCACGCCGTCTGGGTCGCCGCCGCCGACGAGCCGGTGATCGTCAAGGTCGCCAACATCCAGCACCTCGCCACGCCGATCCGCGCGCAGCTGCGCCACCCGATCGGCGCGCTCGAGCTGGCCGGCATCCTCCATCCGACGCCCGCCGTCGGCGCCGAGCCGCGCGCGGCGACGAGGTTCATCCCCGGCCTCGAGGGCGTCGACCGCGGGTGGTACGCGGGCGCCGTCGGCTGGACGGACTCCAACGAGGACGGCGAGTTCTGCGTCGGCCTGCGCTGCGCGCTGCTGCGCGGCCGTGAGGCCCGCTGCTACGCCGGCGTCGGCGTCGTACGCGACTCGGAGCCCGCCTCCGAGCTCGCCGAGACGGAGGTCAAGCTCGGGGCGCTCCTGCCCGTCCTGGCGCTATGAGCGAGGACTTCGGCGACCCGATCGGCTACCTGGTGCTGCAGAAGGGCACGCCGGTCGTCACCACGGACGGGGTGACCCTCGGCACGGTCGCCAAGGTCCAGGACAACAAGCGCGAGCACATCTTCGACGGGCTCGTGGTGAAGACGGACGAGGGCCGGGTCTTCGTCGACGCGCCGGAGGTCGGGCGCATCTACGAGCGCCGCGTCGAGCTCACCGTCGACTCGTCGTTCGCGTTCGAGCCCCACAAGGGGCTCTTCGGCCGCTAGCCGTCCCAGGCGAGGCGCACGCCGCTGAAGATCTGCCGCCGTTCGGGCAGGTCCCAGTTGCGGAAGGAGGGCGACACGTCCGCGCTCGCCCAGGAGCCGCCGCGCAGCACGCGGTAGCCCTGGTCGAAGAACACCTCCGAGTACTCGCGGTACGGGTGGGCGACGAAGCCGTCGTAGCCGGTGAACTCGGACGCCGTCCACTCCCACGCGTATCCCGTCTGCTCCAGCTGGCCCGAGGTCGCGGCCTTCTCCCATTCCTGCTCCGTCGGCAGGCGCGCGTCGTGCGCGCGGGCGAAGGCGGCGGCCTCGAACCAGCTGAGGTGGACGACGGGGGCACCCGGGTCCAGCTCGGTGGTCCAGCCCTGTGGATGCGAGATGTCGTACTCCTCCTTCCAGGCCCAGCCCTCGTCCGTCCACCACTCGCGGCGCTCGTAGCCGCCGCCCTCGACGAAGTGCAGGTAGGTGGCGTTGGTGATGGGGACGCGGCCGATGCGGAAGCCCCGCACGTCCGTCTGGTGCCGCGGCCGCTCGTTGTCGTAGGCGAAGCCATGCGCGTCGGCGCCGATCCAGCACGGTCCGCCGGGGATCAGGACCGCCTCGAGGCCGGTACCGCCGACGTCCGGGCACGGCTCGCCGGCGAACCCGGCCAGGACCATCGCCTGCAGCATCGTCTCGGTGTGCTGCTGCTCATGGCGGACGACGAGGTCGAGGAGGTCGCCGGCCCCGTCCAGCACCGACAGCGTCCGCGCACGCACATCGGCCAGGTAGCGGTACGCCTCCGCCGTCTCGAGCAGCGGGAGGTCGCCCCGCACCTCGCGCGGCGTCTCGAAGGCGTCGTAGAGCGCCATCGTCTCCGGTCGCAGGAGGTCGAGCCCGCCGTGGCGGTGGCAGAGCCACAGGTCCTCGTAGGCCGCGATGTGGCCCAGATCCCAGACCAGCGGGCTGAGGATGGGGTCGGTGACGCGTTCGAGATCCTCCGCGCTCAGGTGCGCGACGAGGGCCAGCGTGCGCTCCCGGGTCTCGTCGAGTGAGGCCATGTTCCCGACCAAGTCACCCGACAAGGTAGAACGTTACGAACGCTCGATGGCCCGCGCCACCGCGGCCCACGCCTGGCGGTGCAGCTTCACGTTCTCGGCGCGGTCCGTGCGGACCTCGACGACGGCACGTCCGCCCTCGGCGAGAGCAGCCTCGAAGGCCTCGGGCGTGTCCACGAGCCGGTGGGTGAACCCGGCGAGGCCGGCCACCGCGGCGAAGTCCGTGCCGTGCGGCGTGGCGACCAGCGCCTCGAAGCCGGGCTGTCCCGCCACGGGGAGGAACGAGAAGATGCCGCCGCCGTCGTTGTTGATGAGGACGATGGTGAGGTCGCCGGGAAGACGGCGGGCGCCGAGGAGGCCGCCGACGTCGTGCAGGAGGGCGACGTCCCCCGTGAGCAGCACGGTGCGGCCGCGGGTGACCGCGGCGACGCCGAGGGCGGTGGAGGCGGTGCCGTCGATGCCGTTGGCGCCGCGGTTGGCCAGCACGCGCGCGCCGGTGACGGCGAAGGTCTCCAGATCGCGCACGGGCATGGAGGACGCGACGACCAGCGTGTCCGCCGGCCCGAGCGCCGACGCGGTGCGGATGGCCACGCCCGCCTCGGTGAGCCCCGGGTACACGACGGCGCCCAGCGCCTGCCGGGCGACCGCGTCGGCCTGTCGCCAGCCGTCGAGCCAGCGGCCGTCGAGCGGCTCCGCCTGCAGGGCCTCTGGACCCGTGGGGTGGATCTCCCACACGTCTGCGCCGGGGTCCTGCCAGGCGCCGGTGGGATCGAGTGCGATCTGACGACTACGACCCGCCCCACCCGGGTCGGCGAGCCAGGCCCGCAGCGGCTTGGACGTGGGGAGGTCGCCGACGCGGACGACGAGGTCGGGCGCGAAGCCCTCGCCCCACCTGGGGACGCGCAGCAGGGCGTCGTAATGGGCGATCGCCGCCTCGCCCCGGCGCGCGCCCGACAGCGGGTCGGCGAGCAGCGGCCAGCGATGGCGGTCCGCGAAGGCCGCGACGGCGTCCCCGTCGGCACCGCTCCCGGCCACGAGCACGGGAAAGCGCCCGGTGAGCTGCAGGTCGGGCGCGGTGGGCGCCGGCGGGTACTGCTCCGTCCACGCCCGGCCGTCCTTGCGGCCGCCCCCGCCCGGCTCGGAGCGCGGCAGGTCGTCCTCCAGCACCAGCGGCTCGCGCAGCGACCAGTTGAGGTGCACCGGTCCTGGCCGGCCGCTCGTCGTGGTCCACACGGCGCGGCAGGCGAGGCGGCGGAGGAAGCGCATGCGCCCCTCGGTGGCCGGCGCCTCGTCGACCTCCAGGTACCACTTGGCCGCGCGCCCGTAGAGCTTGACCTGGTCGATGGTCTGCCCGGCGCCGACGTCACGCAGCTCGGGGGGGCGGTCGGCGGTCAGCACCAGCAGCGGGACGCGCGCCTCGTAGGCCTCGATCACCGCGGGCGCGTAGTTGGCGGCCGCGGTCCCGCTCGTGCAGGCCAGCACGGCCGGCCGTCCGGTGGCCTTGGCGATGCCGAGGGCGTAGAAGGCACCGGCGCGCTCGTCGATGTGGCTGGTGACGGTGAAGCGCTCGTCGGCGGCGAGGCTGAGCACGAGGGGCGTGGAGCGCGACCCCGGCGACGTGCAGGCGTGGGTGACCCCGCAGCGCGCCAGCTCGTCCACGAAGGCTCTGAGACCGAGGTAGGTGTCCGTGGCTGTCATCGTGCGGTGCGTGCGCGACCTCGTCCTGCTCCACGGCTTCACCCAGACCGGCCGGTCCTGGGCGCCGGTGATCGCGCAGCTCCAGGGACGCTATCGCTGCTTCGCCCCCGACCTGCCCGGCCACGGTGACGCGTCGCACCGGCGTCCGGTCACCTTCGACGCCGTCTGCGCCTACCTCGCGGCCCTGCACCACGAGCGCTTCGTGCTGTGCGGCTACTCCATGGGCGGCCGGCTCGCGCTGGAGTTCGCGCCGCCGGCATCCGGAACGCGTGGAGCGGCTGATCCTGATCGGCGCATCGCCGGGCATCGCCGACGCCGCCGAGCGGGAGGCGCGGAGGAAGGCAGACGCCGCGCTGGCCGACCGCATCGAGGCGATCGGGCTCGAGGCGTTCGTCGACGAGTGGGGTGGGCTCCCGCTGTTCCAGTCCCAGCCGCGGGGCGTCGCCGAGCTCGCGCGGGAGGACCGCCTGCGCAACACCGCGGCCGGCCTGGCCGCCTCCTTGCGGGGAACGGGTACGGGTGTCATGGTGCCGCTGTGGGACAAGGTGCCGCAGGCGACGTGGGTGGTCGGCGAGTTCGACGCGAAGTTCCGGGCGATAGCCGAACGGGTGAGCACGCCGGTGGTCATCCCCGGGGCCGGGCACGCCGCCCAGCTCGAGCAGCCGCACGCGGTGGCGCGCGTCATCGCGCAGGCCGCCGACGCCTGATCCGGGTAGGCGCCGTCCTGAGCCTGCTGCTGCTCCCGGCCGCCGCCCGGGCCGACACCTACTGCGTGGCGGCACCCGGATGCACGGGGACGGCGGTCGCCTCGATCGAGGACGCCCGTGTCGCCGCCAACGCGGCGCCGGGCGCGGACCGGATCGAGATCGGCGCCGGGACCTTCGACGGCCCGCTGGGGGCGTTCATCGGCGGGATCGAGATCGCCGGCGCCGGCCCGGCCGTCACGGTCATCAATGGCAGCAAGGCCACGCAGGCGATCAACGCACCGGGCGCCTCCGACACCGTGCACGGCCTCACCGTCCGGCTGAGCTCCGCCAACGCGGTGGGCGTCGACCTCACGGGCGGCACCGTGACGGATGTCAACGTCGACTCCACGCTGGCCGACAACCCCGCGCAGGAGGGCGTCATCCTGCGGGGCGGCGGGACCGCCAAGCACATCGCCGTCACCTTCCCGACCGGCACGGTGCCGGTGAACTACGGCATCGCCGTCGACGGCGGGTCCGGAGGCACGCCCGTCCCGAGCACGATCGAGGACGTCACCCTGCTGGCCGGGTACGGCATCTACGTCTCCCAGATCGCCGCGCCGGTCCAGATCACCCGCGCCATGATCCACGCGGGCGTCTACGGGATCGCCACCCGCGGGGACGCGCACGTCACCGGCGCGGAGATCTTCGCGCAGGTCGACGGTGCGCTCGACGGCGGCGCGGGCGCCCACCTCGCCGACGACTACTCCACGGAGCCGGTGAGCATGGAGCTGCGGCACGCGACCCTGCTGTCGGCGAGCCCGCGCGGCGTGGGCCTCGGCGCCCGCTCGGACATCGGCCAGAAGATCCATGTCTCCCTGCACGACACGGTGCTCGACGCGCACGCGGACGTCTACGCGCGCAGCATCGACCTGTACGGCTCCACGGTCACGATCGACGCCGACCACTCCGCCTTCGCCGCCGACCACGTCGAACCGGCAGGCCTCACCTTCGGCGCCGCCAACCAGGACACGACGGTCGCGCCGGCGCACCTGACGGCCACCGGCGTGCCCGGGCCCGGCTCTTCGCTGATCGACCACGCGTCCGACCTCGGGGGCTTCGACGGCGACGGCGACGGGGTGGCCGTCCGCGACATCGGTGCTGTCGAGGCGCCGGCCGGGACGACGCCGAAGTCGGCCATCATCAAGGCGTCCAGGCGCCGCATCCGCGGCCGCTCGGACGCGCCGACGCGGCTGTCGCTCACCCGCCGCCACCACGGCATCTGCCAGGCGCTGCGCGCGAACGGCACACTCAAGAAGGTCGCGAAGGCGGGCAGGGGCTGCGTCCCGCTCTTCGCGCTGCGGGCGCCGGCGGGCGCGTGGTCCGTCCGGCTGCCGGCCCCGCTCGAGCCGGGCACCTGGACGATCAGGAGCCGTGCCGCGCGCGGCGGCGTGCGGGAGGCGCACGGCGACAAGCAGGTCCTGAAGGTGGCCTAGCTTCTCTGGTGTGGCTCAGACCGACACCGTTGTAGACATCCCCGCAGACCTCAAGCCGCGCGACGGGCGCTTCGGCGCCGGCCCCTCCAAGGTGCGCACGGAGCCGCTCGCGCGTCTCGCCCAGGCCGGGGACATCATGGGGACGTCGCACCGCCAGAAGCCGGTCAAGGACCTCGTCGCCCGCGTGCAGCAGGGCATCAGCGACCTCTTCGGCGCCCCCGACGGCTACGAGGTCGCCCTCGGCAACGGCGGCAGCACGTGCTTCTGGGACGCCGCCGCGTTCGGCCTCGTGCGCGAGCGCGCGCAGCACCTGACCTTCGGGGAGTTCTCCTCCAAGTTCGCCACGGTCACGAAGGGCGCGCCGTTCCTCGCCGACCCCGTGATCACGGACGCCGAGCCGGGCACCGCGCCGGCCGTCGAGCCCGCCGACGGCGTCGACGTCATCACCTGGGCGCACAACGAGACCTCCACGGGCGTGATGCTCCCGGTCAGCGGCCGGACACGGACGCGCTGGTCCTCATCGACGCCACCTCGGGCGCCGGCGGCCTGCCCGTCGACGTCTCCGAGGCCGACGCCTACTACTTCGCGCCGCAGAAGAGCTTCGCCTCCGACGGCGGGCTGTGGCTGGCGCTGCTGTCGCCGGCCGCGCAGGAGCGCATCGCCGAGCTCGACGCGTCCGACCGCTGGATCCCGCCGTTCCTCTCCCTGCAGACGGCGGTGGAGAACTCGCGCAAGCACCAGACCTACAACACGCCGGCGCTCGCCACCCTGCTGCTGCTCGCCGACCAGCTGGACTGGATGAACTCGAACGGCGGCCTGGACTTCACCGTCGGCCGGACCACCGAGTCGTCGGACGCGCTCTACGAGTGGGCCGAGAGCTCCGAGTTCGCGACGCCGTTCGTCGCGCCCGAGCACCGCTCGCTGGTCATCGGCACGATCGACTTCGACGATTCCGTCGACGCCTCGGCCATCGCCAAGACCCTGCGCGCCAACGGCATCGTGGACACGGAGCCCTACCGCAAGCTCGGCCGCAACCAGCTGCGCGTGGCCATGTTCCCGGCCATCGACCCCGACGACGTCCGCGCGCTCACCCGCTGCATCGACTACGTGGTGGAGAACAGCTAGGTAGGTTGGGCCGATGGCTCGCATCGGTCGTCACTTCCGGCAGCAGTTCGTGGGGTACCTGGCGCTCTTCGTCGCCCTCGGCGGCGTCTCCTACGCGGCGGTGAAGCTCCCGAAGAACAGCGTCGGCGCCAAGCAGATCAAGAAGAACGCCGTCTCCTCCGGCAAGGTGAAGAACGGATCGCTCCGGGCGGCGGACTTCAAGGCCGGTCAGCTCCCCGCCGGCAAGGACGGAGCTCCGGGCAAGGACGGCGCACCAGGTGCGCCCGGAGCGCCCGGAGCGCCGGGGACCGCCGGCCCGACCGGACCGAAGGGCACCGACGGCGCGCCCGGGAGCGCGATTGCCTATGCGCACGTGGCCTACGACAGCGACAGCGGCACGTTCAGCTTCGACGCCGCCAACGCCAAGAACATCACCGCAGCGAACGTGACCCGCATCGGGACCGGCCTCTTCTGCTTCTCGGGGCTGCAATTCACGCCGCACAGCGTCGTGGCGAGCGCCGGCACCGATCAGAGCTCCTATCCGGACAACGTCGCCGCCACCGTCGGGAAGACAGAGGGGTGCCCTGTCGGCTCCCAGGCAACGCTCGTCACCACCAACGCCGGCTCCAATTCGAACGCGTCGTTCTACGTGCTCTTCAACTAGAGGAGGCCCGGGCCGTCCGGCGTCGCGATGACGCCGTCGACGACCGGGAAGTCCGGGTGGGTGGCGAGGCCGCAGGCGGGCAGCGGACCCTCGGCGGCCAGCGCGGCGGCGGCGTGCAGGCCCGCGGCGATGCCGAGCGGGCCGTCGAAGGTGGAGGCGATGAAGACGGCGCTGCCGGCGCGGCGGGCGGCGTGGGCGTCGCGCAGCAGCGCGGAGATACCGCCGGAGCGCGAGATCTTCAGGCAGACGGCGTCGGTCACGCCCGCGTCCGGCACCCCCGTCTCGTCCATGGCGATGGGGATCGGGGAGAGGTCGCGGACGGCGCGCAACGCCTGCACGCCGTGGACGGGCTCCTCGCAGAACTCGAGGCCGGCCGGCGCCAGCGCCCGGAGGTGGGCGAGCGCCTCCTGCGGCGTCGCCCAGGCGCCGTTGGCGTCGATGCGGATGAACGCGTCGGGCGCGGCGGCCCGGACGGCGGCGACCCGGCCGGCGTCGTCGCCCACGCCGACCTTGACCTTCAGCGTGCGGAACCCCCGCGCCACGGCGGCGGCGGCCTCGGCGGCGGCGCCCGCACGGTCGTCGGCGCCCAGGGTGGCGTTCACGATGACGCCGCTCGCCGCATGGGGATGGAGCAGGTGGTGGACGGGCTGCCCGGCGCGGCGGCCCTCGAGGTCCCACAGGGCGAGGTCGATGGCGGCCAGCGCCTGGGGCAGGTCGCGCTCGGCGCGGCAGGCGTCGACGAGCTCCTCCGGCGGCGCGCCCGGGTCGGCGGCGGCCAGCACCTTCGCGTAGACGTCGAGGGCGGCGCGCAGCGCGGCGGGGGCGACGCCGTCGTAGGGCTCGAGGGAGGCGGCCTCGCCGCGGCCGGTCATCCCGTCGCGGTCCTCGAGCTCGACGAGCAGCAGCTCCCGCTCGCTCAGCTCCCCCCACGAGGTGATCAGCGGCCGGCGCAGCCGCATCCGCGTGGGGGTGACGCGCGCGATCACGACAGCAGGATGCCGATGGAGAGCAGCACGCAGAACAGCAGCTCCAGCGCAGCCGTCTGCGCGAGCGCGGCGTTGAGCGTCGGGCCGTCCTGGTGGGTGCGGACCGTCTTGATGAGCTTGAGCGCGAGCGGCGTCGTCAGCAGCGGCAGCAGCACCCAGGCGCTCAGCGAGCCGATGGTCACCACGGGGAAGACGAGCGCGAGCCCGATGACCACCGCGTACATGGTCCGGGTGCGGTCGCGGCCGAGGCGGACGGCCAGCGTCTTCTTGTTCGCGCGCCGGTCCGTGTCCATGTCGCGGACGTTGTTGACGATCAGGATCGCCGCCGCGAGCAGCCCGACCGGGACCGACAGCGCGAAGGCCTCCCACACCCACTGCTCCGTCTGCGCGAAGTAGGAGCCCGCGACGGCGGCGACCCCGAAGAACAGGAAGACGAAGACCTCGCCGAGGCCCTCGTAGCCGTAGGGGCGCGGGCCGCCGGTGTAGAGGAGGCCGGCGAGGATGGAGGCGACGCCGACGATGAGGATCTCCACGCCCGCGACCGCGATCAGGTAGACGCCGGCCAGCACGGCGACGGCGAAGGCGACGTAGGTGGCGACGAGGACCTGGCGCGGCGGGACGAGGCCGCCCGCCGTCACCCGCACGGGGCCGAGGCGGTCGTCGGTGTCGGCGCCGCGGCGGGCGTCCGAGTAGTCGTTGGACAGGTTCGCGCCGACCTGGATGAACAGCGCGCCGACCATGGCGGCGACGAAGCGCAGCACGTGGAAGTCGTCCTGCGCGAGCGCCGTGCCGACGAGCACGGGCGCCGCGCCCGCGGGCAGCGTGCGCAGCCGCGCGGCGAGCAGCCAGATCCGGACGGCGCTCATCAGCTGCGGCGCGGGAACTGCCCGAAGTCGGGCCTGCGCTTCTCCTTGTAGGCCTCGCGGCCCTCCCGGGCCTCGTCGGACCCGTAGAAGAGGAGGTTGGCGTCGTGGGCGAGCTGCTGGATGCCCGTGTAGCCGTCCTCGTGCGCGTTGAAGGAAGCCTTGACCAGGCGCAGCGCGAAGGGGGAGAGGGCGAGCATCTCGCGGCACCACTGGACCGTCTCCGCCTCGAGCTGGTCGAGCGGGACGACGGTGTTGACGAGGCCCATGTCCATCGCCTGCTGCGCGTCGTACTGCCGGCAGAGCATCCACATCTCCTTGGCGCGCTTGGGCCCGATCAGGTCGCGCATCAGCGACGCGCCGAAGCCGCCGTCCCAGGAGCCGACCCGCGGGCCGGTCTGGCCGAAGCGCGCGTTGTCGGCGGCGATGGTGAGGTCGCAGCAGAGGTGCAGGACGTGGCCGCCGCCGACCGCGTACCCGGCCACCATGGCCACCACGGGCTTGGGCAGGCGGCGCAGCTGGATCTGGAAGTCGGTGACGTCGAAGCCGCCGACCGCCTCGCCCTCGGCGACGTAGCCCGTGTCGCCGCGGACGCGCTGGTCGCCGCCGGAGCAGAAGGCCAGCTCGCCCTCGCCCGTGAAGATGATCACGCCGACCTCCGGGTCGCGCCGGGCCGTCTCGAACGCGGCCGAGAGCTCGCGGATCGTCAGCGGCCGGAAGGCGTTGCGGACCTCCGGGCGGTTGATCGTGATCTTCGCGATCCCGTCGCCCGAGGTCTCGTAGCGGATGTCGTCGTAGTCACCGGAAGCTGTCCACATGCGAAAGTGAGCTTATGGTCGACTGGCTCGAGCGGGCCGCGGCCCGGCGCCCGGAACACCCGGCGCTGGTCGCCGACGGCGTCACCCTCACCTACGCGGAGCTGCTGACCGCGGCCCGCGCCGCCGAGCCCCTGCGGTCCCTGCACGACCCGCCGGGGCTCGACTTCGCCGTCGGCCTCCACGCCCTGCTGCTGGCGGGCGGCCCGCTGGTGGTGCACACGTCCGGCAGCACCGGCGAGCCGAAGCCCGTGACCCTGACCGCGCAGCACATCCTCGCCTCGGCCCTCGGTACCGCCGCGCTGCTCGGCGTCCACCAGGACGACCGCTGGCTGTGCCCGCTGCCGCTCACGCACGTCGGCGGCCTGATGGTCCTGCTGCGCTCCGTCGTCTACGGGACGACCGCGGTCATCGCCGCGCACGACCCCGAGGCGACGCTCGCCTCCTTCGTCCCCACCCAGCTGCGCCGGGGCCAGGACGCCGGGATGCCGAAGCCTGCGGGCCATCCTGCTCGGCGGCGGCCCGATCGCCGACGACCTCCGCCGCCCGGGCGTGCTCGAGACCTACGGGATGACGGAGACCTGCTCGATGGTCGCCCTCGACGGCTTCCCGCTGCCGGGGGCGGAGATCGTCATCGCCGACGACGGGGAGATCGTCGTGTCGGGCCCGATGGTCGCCACGGGCACCCACCACACGGGCGACCTCGGCGTCATCGAGGGCGGGCGCCTGCGCGTGGTCGGCCGCAAGTCGGACACCATCATCACGGGCGGGGAGAACGTCGCGCCCGCGGAGGTCGAGGGCGTGCTCGAGCAGCACCCGGGCGTGCGGGAGGCCGCGGTGGTCGGCCGGCCGGACCCGGAGTGGGGGGAGGTGATCGTCGCGCTGGTCGTCGGCGACGCCGATCCGGAGGCGCTGCGCGCCTTCTGCCGCGAGCGCCTCGCGCCCTTCAAGGTCCCCAAGCGCGTCGAGACTGTCCGTTCGCTGCCGCGCACCCGCTCCGGAAAGCTGCTGCGACGTAGTCTCTAGCGCCATGAAGAGGGTCTGCCTGCTTGCCATCGCCGCCGTGTTCGCCGTGCCCGCCGCGGCCCGGGCGGACGAGATCACCGTCGACCCGGCCAAGGGCGGGACCATCCAGGCGGCGGTCACCGCGGCGAAGGCGGGGGACACGATCAAGATCCTCGCCGGCACGTACGCCGAGGCGGTCACCGTGCCCAGCGGGCAAGGACGGCCTGACCCTCGCCGGCGCCCCCGGCGTCCTGCTCAGCGGAACGGGCAGCGCGAGCAACCTCACCATCGCCTCCAACGCCGTGAAGGTCAGTGGCCTGAACATCATCAAGGCCGCCGGCACCGACCCCGCCGTGAGCGCCACGGGCGGCAAGCTCGCCCTCACCGACAGCGCGGTCATCGCCACGGCCGGCGACGCGATCGCCGTCTCCGGCGCCGAGAACGTCATCCAGCGCGCCTCCATCCTCGACACCGCCGCGGCGGACGGCGCGGACGGCATCGCCATGGGCGTCGGCGGCCTGCAGGTCGACTCCTCCGTCGTCCTCGGCGGAGCCAAGGGCGCCGCCGTCCGGGTGACCACGACGCAGGGCAGCGACCCCGCCACCGTCACCCTCAACCACGTGAGCACCGCGGGCACGGGCGGCATCGTCCTCGACGCCGCCGCCCCCGCGGTCCAGCTGCAGAAGGTGGGGGACATCACCCTCGCCGTCAACGCCTCGATCGTCCGCGGCACGTCCACCGCCACGGCGGCCCCCGGCACGAAGGACCCGCTCCTCCAGACGCAGCTCATCGCGCCGACCGTGGTGAAGGCGACCTTCACCAACTCCGACGCGTCCGAGTTCAAGGGGGCCGACGGGAAGGTCGTCGCCGGCACCGGCAACGCGACCGCCGACAGCGCGCTGTACCGCGCCGGCACCGCGCTGCGCCTGAAGGCGACCGCGCCTGTGATCGACAAGGGCGGCGCGCTCGTCACCGGCGAGTCCGACAAGGACATCGACGGCGAGCCGCGCACCAACGGCGCCGCGACCGACATCGGCGCCGACGAGTTCACCAACCACCCGCCGACCCTCGAGCTCTCGCTCACCCCCACGGCGGGCAAGACCGGCCAGATCGTCACCGCCACCGGCCTGGCCAAGGACGCGGAGGGCGCCGACGACGTCAAGGGCTTCTTCGTCGACTGGGGCGACGGCAAGAAGGACACCACCGCCTCCAGCGTCGTCCAGCACGCCTACGAGAAGTCCGGGCACCTACACGGTGACGATGCTGGCCGCCGACCAGAGCTTCGCCACCTCCGCCGTCGCCACCAAGACGATCACGGTCACGGACGGCCAGCCGCCGCAGCTGCAGGTCACGACGCCCAAGCCGAGCGCCACCGTCCGGCTCGGCAAGGGCAAGAAGGCCAAGACCTACCTCATCAAGGGCGTGGACGCCGACGAGTCGGGCCTGACGTCGGTCGAGCTGGCGATCACCAAGAAGGGCTCGAAGTGCAAGCAGTACAACGGCAAGAAGCTCGTCAGCGCCGGCTGCACCGCCTACAAGTTCGTCAAGGCCAAGCTCAACGGGCACCGGGTTCTCCCTGAAGATCGGCAAGCGCAAGCTCGCCAAGGGCAGCTACGAGATCCGCGCCCGCGGGACGGACACCAAGGGCAACGCGACGGTCGGCTTCGACAAGGCGCTGAAGACGCTCGTGTCCTTCAAGGTCAAGTGACCTACCGCGAGGAGTCCCGCCGCGGGTGGGGCTCCGTCGCGGAGGGGTGGGAGAAGCACGCCTCGTCGCAGCGGCGCGCGTGGATGCCGGTGACGGCGTGGCTGCTGGACGCCGCGGAGCTGCAGCCGGGCTCGCGGGTCCTCGAGCTGGCCACGGGCACGGGCGAGGTCGGGCTGATGGCCCACGAGCTCATCCAGCCCGGCGGCGAGCTGCTCATGAGCGACTTCGCGCCGGAGATGCTGACGGCCGCCCAGCGCGCCGCGGAGGGGCTGCCGGGCGTGCGCTTCAAGCAGATCGACATCGAGTCGATCGACCTCGAGGCGGGCTCGCAGGACGCCGTGCTGTGCCGCTGGGGGCTGATGTTCCTGGCCGACCCGGAGGCGGGGATGCGCGAGATCCGGCGGGTGCTCAAGCCGGGCGGCCGCCTCGCCACCGCCGCCTGGACCGCGGCGGAGGAGAACCCGTGGTCGTCCATCGTCCCCGAGATCCTGGGGGAGACGGTCGTCAACGACGGGCCGGGACAGTTCGCGCTGGCCGCGCCGGGCGCGCTGCAGGAGCTCATCGAGGGCGCGGGCTTCGTCGACGACATCCTGGTCGAGGCGGTCGACATCGAGCTGGTCGAGTCCTTCGATGCGTGGTGGACGCGCACCACGGAGATGTCGCGCTCCGGGCCGGCCCTGCGCGAGCGCCGCGCGGCCGCCGAGGAGACGCTGAAGCGCGTACGAGGGCGAGGACGGGCTGCTGCACCTGCCCGGCCGCACCTGGGTCGCCGCCGCGACTGCCTAATAGCCTGCGCGCGCAATGGCTGACAAGGACATCTTCTACGACGACGACGCCGACCTGGGCCTGCTCGAGGGCAAGACGGTCGCGGTCATCGGGTGGGGCTCACAGGGCCACGCCCACTCGCTCAACCTCAAGGACTCGGGCGTCAACGTCGTAGTCGGCCTGCGCGACGACTCGTCGTCGGCCGAGAAGGCCCGCGACGAGGGCCTCGAGGTCGTCGGCGTCGCCGAGGCCGCCGAGCGCGGCGACCTCGTCATGGTCCTCGTCCCCGACGAGCTGCACGGCAAGGTCTGGAAGGACGAGATCGCCGAGGGCATCGAGCCCGGCAACCTCCTCCTCTTCGGCCACGGCTTCTCCGTCCACTACGAGACCGTCAAGCCGCCGCCGGACGTCGACGTCGCCCTCGTCGCCCCCAAGGGCCCGGGCCACATCGTCCGCCGCCAGTACCTCGAGGGCTCCGGCGTCCCCGGCCTGATCGCCATCGACCAGGACGCCACCGGCAACGCCCAGGCGCCTGGCGCTCGCCTACGCCCGCGGCATCGGCTGCACCCGCGGCGGCGTCATCGAGACGACCTTCCGCGAGGAGACCGAGACGGACCTCTTCGGCGAGCAGGCCGTGCTCTGCGGCGGCGCCTCCGAGCTGGTGCGCGCGGGCTTCGAGACGCTCGTCGAGGCCGGCTACGACCCGCGCATGGCGTACTTCGAGTGCCTGCACGAGCTCAAGCTGATCGTCGACCTCATGTACGAGAAGGGGATCAGCGGCATGCGCTACTCCATCTCCAACACGGCGGAGTACGGCGACCTGACCCGCGGCAAGCGGATCATCACCGACGAGACCCGCGCGTCCATGAAGAAGATCCTCGGCGAGATCCAGTCGGGCGAGTTCGCCCGCGAGTGGATCGCGGAGAACAACGCCGGCCAGGAGCACTTCAAGGCCATGCGCGAAGAGGGCCAGAAGACGCAGATCGAGTCCACGGGCAAGGAGCTCCGCGGCATGATGGACTGGATCGAGACCGAGTTCTAGCCGTTTAGGGCCTCGCCCCCAGTTACTTCGTCCATCGGGCGGGGATACTGGGGGCCGATGTCCGACCAGACCTGGCTGCCCCCGCGCGCGCCCGCGCATCCCTCGTCCGACCGGGCGCTGCCGCGCATGCCGTCGAGCCCGCCGGAGGCCCGGCGCCGGGTCCGGCCGCGCCTGGAGCCGACCCCGCCGGCCGAGCTCGCCGCCCTGTCCCTTGGCGCGGCGTCCCTGCTCGTCACGCTGTTCTCGCTCGGCGTGGCCTTCGCGTTCTCCGGCGTCTTCGCCCTGGTGACGCTGTGGCTGGGCCGCCGGACGGGCCGCCGCGCCGCGGTCGTGCTCGGCTGGACGGGCCTCGGGCTGGCCTCTGTGGCAGGCGTCACGTGGATGATCCTGGCCTCCCAGGGAGTGCTTCCGCCGCACTAGGTTCTCTGCCATGAAGGTCCTGGTCGCAGAGAAGCTGGCTGATTCAGGTGTCGACGCGCTGCGCGCGCACTTCGACGTCGACGTGGAGATCGACTGGTCTCCCGAGGAACTGGCCGAGCACATCGGCGACTACGACGGCCTGCTGATCCGCTCCGCGACGCAGGTCACCGCCGACCTCATCGCCCGGGCCGACAAGCTCAAGGTCGTCGGCCGCGCCGGCATCGGCGTCGACAACGTCGACGTCGAGGCGGCCACCAAGCGGGGCATCGTCGTCGCCAACGCCCCGCAGTCCAACATCGTCGCCGCCGCCGAGCACACGATGGCGCTGATGCTCGCCGTCGCCCGCAACGTGCCGCGCGCCCACGCGTCCCTGACGTCCGGCAAGTGGGAGCGCTCGAAGCTCTCGCGGCGCCGAGCTCTACGAGAAGACGCTCGGGATCCTCGGCTTCGGCCGCATCGGCCAGCTCGTCGCCGCCCGCGCCCGCGGCTTCGGCATGCAGGTCGTCGCCTTCGACCCGTTCGTCTGCGAGGACCGCTACCGCGAGCTCGGCGTGGAGAAGGGCGAGTCGATCGAGGACGTCCTCGGCGCCGCCGACTTCCTCACCATCCACCTGCCCAAGACGCCCGAGACCCGCGGCTTCCTCAACGCGGAGAAGTTCGCGCTCTGCAAGGACGGCGTGATCGTGCTCAACGTCGCCCGCGGCGAGCTGCTCGTCGACGAGGACCTGCAGGCGGCGCTCGACAGCGGCAAGGTCGGCGGGGCCGGCCTCGACGTCTTCCAGCAGGAGCCGATCACCGAGCACCCGCTGTTCTCGTACCCCAACGTCGTCGTCACGCCGCACCTCGGCGCCTCCACCGCGGAGGCGCAGGACCGCGCCGGCGTGCAGACCGCCGAGCAGGTCGTGGCCGCGCTGACGGGCGGCGTCGTCTCCACCGCCGTCAACATCCCGGCGATCTCCGCCGAGGACCAGGAGCTCCTCGGCCCGTTCGTCCCCCTCTGCCAGAAGCTCGGCCAGCTGGCGATGGAGCTCGCCGGCGGGACGTCCGTCGAGTCGATCGAGGCCGAGTACCTGGGCCGGATCGCCGAGCGCGACACCCGCTTCATGACCCTCGGCGTGCTCATGGGCGCGCTGACGGGCCGCGTGGAGGACGAGGTCAACCTCGTCAACGCGCCGAGCCTCGCCGAGCAGCGCGGCATCGACGTCCGCGAGACGCGCCAGCCGTCCGCCCGCGACTTCACCGACCTCGTGCGCGTCACCGTGCGCTCGGGCGACAGCGCCGTGCGCGTCGTCGGCACCCTCGTCGGCCATCGCAACCGCCCGCACCTGCTCGAGGCCTGGGGCGCGCGCTTCAACCTCCAGCTCGAGGACCACATCGCCCTGTTCCGCAACAACGACGTGCCGGGCATGATCGGCTCCGTCGGCACGCTGCTCGGCGAGCGCGGCGTCAACATCGCGCAGATGGTCGTCGGGCGCCCCGAGGGCCACTCGGATGCGTCTGCCGTGATGGTCCTCACGACGGACGCCGCGATCGACCGCGACGTGCTGGACGCCGTCGTGGCCCTCGACGGCTTCGTCGAGGGCCGCGCCGTCTCGCTCGCCTAGCGCTTCAGCGGCGTCCAGCGCGTCGCGGAGCGCCTGAGCTTCGCCTGCTGGACCTTGCAGGCGATGCGCTTCTTCTTGCGCTTGAGCAGCTTGCAGGTGACCTTGCCGACCTTCCCGTTCTTGCCGGCGGGTCCGGTCGGCCCGGGGGCGCCGTTCGTGCCATTGGTCCCGTTCGTGCCGTTGGCGCCGGGCGCGCCCGTGTCGCCCTTCGCGCCCACGGCGCCCGGATCGCCGGTGTCGCCCTTCTCGCCGGTCCCGCTGATCGTCGGGATGTCCGCGTCACCGTTGCCGTAGATCGTGTTGCCGGTCAGGTTGTCGATGACGCCCGTCCCGACCTTCCTCAGCCCGACGGCGTTGTTGAAGATCGTCGAGCCGGTGAGGAAGGCGGTGCCGCGGTCGGCGACGGAGAGGCCGGTGGTCCAGTTGGAGATGGTGACGCCGTCGAGCATCGCCTTCACCGCGAAGGTGCCGCCGGGGACGAGGTTGATGCCGACGGCGTCGGGTGCCGTGCAGCCCGCCTCGGAGATGCTCGTGTCCTTCACCAAGACGGTGGTGTCCGCCCCCGTCGGCGCCACCCTGATGCCTGCCGTGGTGAAGCTCTTGATCTCGACGCCCTCGATGCGCAGCGAGCGCGCGGCGACGAGGTTGATGCCGTTCACACCGCAGGGGTTGGGGCCGCCGGTGCCGTCGATGGAGAGGTTGCGCAGCGTCACGTCCTTGCCCGGGGCATTGACGACGATCCCCGCCGGCGCGCCAGAGGCGAGGATGTGGGCCTGCGTGCCGGTGCCGTCGATGGTGATGCCCTTGGCGATGGTGACCGCGCCGAAGCCGCCCGGGTCGAGGGCGTTGATGATCCCGTCGGCGGCCGTCTTGGAGATCGCGCCGGCGAAGGTCTTGCACGGCGCGGTGAGGGAACACGGGAGGGTGTCGTCGCCGGTGCCGGACACCCAGGTGCGGGTCGCCTGGGCATTCGCCGCCGCCGGAAGGATGATGAGGACTGCGAGAGCGCCGAGCACGGCACGCCTGATGAAGGTCATGCGCGCATCCTTCCTGCAAAGTGCGGCGGAAGCAAGGATGCCGTCCGACCCAGCCAATAGGTTCGGACCCTGATGATCCGGCACCACCATCCGATGGGGTTGTCGACCGGTGTGGCCGGTCGCGGGGACGACTGGCCGGCGCTGGTGAAGGCGGCGTGCTCCGTGTCCACGCACGCGGTGGAGCTGGCGGCGCACGACCCGGCGGAGCTCAGCGGGTTGGTCGAGTACCTCGCGGGCCGCCCGCGGCTGCCGTTCCGCCACGTCAGCGTCCACACGCCCGTCAAGGGCGCGCTGGGGACGGACGCCGAGCGGGTCGCGGCGGTGCTGGAGCTGCCGGTCTCCGTGCGGACGCTGATCGCCCACCCGGACCTGGTGGAGGATGCCGCGCCGTGGCGGGCGCTCGGGCGCCGCGTGGTCTTCGAGAACATGGACGACCGCAAGGCCGGCGGGCGCACCGCCGACGAGCTGGCCGGCCTCTTCGCCGCCCTGCCTGACGCAGGCTTCTGCCTCGACATCGCGCACGCCCACACGATCGATCCGACGATGGCCGTCGCCGAGGAGCTGCTGGACCGCTTCCGCGGCCGCCTGCGCGAGGTGCATCTGTCCTCCATCCGCAGCGGCTCCCACACCACGCTCACGCCGGAGGACGAGGCGCTGTTCGCGCCCGTGTTGTCGCGCTGCCGCGACGTGCCATGGATCCTCGAGGCCGCGCCGCCCGCGCGCTGGTCCGCCCGCGCCCGCATGCCCATGCGGTCCGTCGGCGAGCGCATCGCCGCATAGAAGGGCGCCGCCCCGGGGAAGCGACGGGGATGAGAAAGATCCTCCCCTGCATGTTCGCGGCCGCGTTGATCGCCGCCGCGCCGGCCTCCGCGGCCAAGAACCCCTACACCGCCAAGCAGGTCTGCGGCTCGAGCTTCGGTGTCATCGACTCCCAGCTCGTCTCCACGCCCACCAAGAAGCTCGGCACGACCTACCTGCTCTACAGCGCCGCCACCGGCCAGAACTGCGTGGTCACGCTGAAGAGCTACGGCGTCGGCAAGGCGTCGTCGGTCTCCGCGCTGCTCCAGAGCAGGGCAGCAAGCAGAAGATGGACTCCGGCAACTTCAAGTACTACGCCGGCCCCGTCAAGGTCAAGGCGCCCGGCAAGTGCGTGCGCTGGGGCGGCGGCATCAGCGTCGGCACGTTCTCCGCGGGCTTCGACACCGCGTTCGAGCACTGCGGCTGACCCGCATGTGACACGCTTCCCGCCATGAGCGAGACCTGGTCGGCGGGGAACTGGGACGGCGTCGCGGACTACATCCGCGGGGTCGGACCCGCGCTGCTCGACGCGGTCGGGGTGCCGGACGGCGGGCGCGTGCTCGACGTCGGCACCGGCAGCGGCGGCAACATCGCCATCCCCGCGGCCGTCCGCGGGGCGCAGGTCACCGGGCTCGACCTGACCGACGCCTGGTTCGACGATGCCCGCCGACGGGCGGCGGAGGCCGGCGTCGAGGTCGAGTGGGTCGTGGGCGACGCCGCCGACCTGCCGTTCCCCGACGGGTCGTTCGATCGCGTGCTGTCGACCTTCGGCCACATGTTCGCGCCCGACCAGGTCCGCACCGCGCACGAGCTGGCCCGCGTCTGTGCACCCGGCGGGGTCATCGCGTTCGCCACCTGGCGGACCGGTGGCTGGCCCGGGGCGATGTTCCGGGCGCTGGCCGGTTTCGTCCCGCCACCGCCTGCGCACGTGCCGCCGCCGATGGCCTGGGGCGACCGTGACCACGTGCGGAGCCTGGTCGGCCCGCTCGGCCTCGAGCCGGTGTTCACCGACCGGACCACCAGCTGGGACGTCGATGGCGACCCGGACGGCTACGTCGAGCACTTCGCGGCCGAGTTCGGTCCGCTGGTCATGGCCCGTGCAGCGGTGGGCGACCGCTGGCCGGAGCTCGTGGCCGCGCTCAAGGTGGCCGTCCGCGACTGCCTCGTCGACGGCCAGGTCTACGCGGACTACCTGGTCACCGAGCTCCAGCGCTGAGTGTCCGTCGCTGCGCTCGCCGAACGCACGGGCGAGGACTTCGCCACGATCACCCGCGCCCGCGAACGGACGACCACCGGGCTGGCCGAGCGGCGCGCCCGGCTCGAGGGCATCGTCCTCGATCCGGACGCCGCCGTCGTCCTGCTCGGCTCCTGGGGGCGGCGCGAGGTCACCTCCGCCTCTGACGACGACGCCATCGTCCTCTTCTGCGGGGAACGGCGCGACCACGTGCGGCCCGAGCCGGGGGAGGTCGCCGCGGTGCTCGGCGGCCCGGCGCCGGGGCCGGAGGGGCTGTTCGGCGCCACGGCCTGGCTGGCCGACCTGGTGGACCGCATCGGCCTCGACGGCGACACGAACACGAACCTCACCCGGCGGATGCTGTTCCTGCTCGAGTCGGTCGCCATCGCCGGCGACGCCGCCCACGTCCGCTCGCGCACGGAGGTGGTCGCCACCTACCTCGGCGCCCACGAGCGCGACTACCGGCCGCCGCGCTTCCTGCTCAACGACCTCGTCCGCTACTGGCGCACCATCGCCGTGGACTTCGAGGGCAAGCACCGCTCCCGCGGCGGCGACGGCTGGGGCCTGCGCCACGCCAAGCTGCGCTTCAGCCGCAAGGTCCTGTTCGCCGGCGGCCTGCTGCCCGTGCTCGAGTGCCACGCACTGCCGGCCCCGGAGATGCCGGCCTTCCTCGTCGAGCGGTTCTCCCAGCCGCCGCTCGATCGCTGGCCGCGGCCTTCCTCGCGCACGGGATGCCGGACGCCGGCGCGCGCGCCATCCGGGCCTACGGGCAGTTCCTCGACCTGCTCGACGACCCCGAGGCCCGCGGCGAGCTGGCCCGGCTGACGGAGGCGCAGGCGGAGACGTCCGAGCGCTTCCTGCGGGTGCGCGAGCTCGGCGACGAGCTGCAGGCCGCGCTGCTGGCGCTGCTGTTCGAGACGCCCGAGCTCGAGCGGCTTGTGCGCGACTACCTCATCTTCTAAGCTCCGCCGGAGTGCAGCGCCTGTCCCTTCTCGGCCTTCGACTTCTCCCCTAACGGGGAGCCATCTGCGCGTGGCGGCCGCCTGAAGCCGCGAACGAGGGAAACGGACCGAGAACTTCTTTGAAAGGACAGACCATGGACTCCGACCGAGTCATCATCTTCGACACCACCCTGCGCGACGGCGAGCAGTCGCCGGGCATCTCGCTCAACACGGGCGAGAAGCTCGAGATCGCGCACCAGCTCGCGCGCCTCGGCGTCGACGTCATCGAGGCAGGCTTCCCCGTCGCCTCCCCGGGCGACTTCGAGGCGGTGCAGGCCATCGCCCGCGAGGTCACCGGCCCCGTCATCGCCGGTCTCGCCCGCGTCCACGCCGCCGACATCGAACGTGCAGCGGAGGCCGTCCGCGACGCCGAGCGACCTCGGATCCACACGTTCGTCTCCACCTCCGACATCCACATCCAGCACCAGATGCAGTCGACCCGCGAGGACGTCAAGGCGCAGGCCCGCGCCGCGGTCGCCCACGCGAAGTCCTTCGTCGACGACGTCGAGTTCTCGCCGATGGACGCCACCCGCGCCGACGTCGAGTACACGGCCGAGGTCGTCCAGATCGCCATCGACGAGGGCGCGACCACCATCAACATCCCGGACACCGTCGGCTACGCGCTGCCGGAGGAGTACGCGGCGTTCCTGCGCCGGCTGTACGAGCTCGTGCCGGGGCTGCGCGACGTCGTCCTCTCCACGCACTGCCACAACGACCTCGGCCTCGCCGTCGCCAACTCCTTCGCGGGCGTGCAGGCCGGCGCCCGCCAGGTCGAGGTCGCCATCAACGGCATCGGCGAGCGCGCGGGCAACGCGGCGCTCGAGGAGGTCGTGATGCTGCTCGAGACCCGCAAGGCCGACATCGGCCTGCGGACGGGCATCGTCACCCAGGAGATCGCGCAAGACCTCGCGCCTGATCAGCCGCCTCACCGGCTACGCCGTCCAGCCCAACAAGGCGATCGTGGGCCGCAACGCCTTCGCGCACGAGTCCGGCATCCACCAGGACGGCGTCCTCAAGCACCGCGAGACGTTCGAGATCATGGACGCGACGTCCATCGGCCTCAACGCCAACTCGCTCGTCCTGGGCAAGCACTCCGGCCGCCACGCGCTGCGCTCCGCCCTCGAGGAGCTCGGCTACACGGTCGACGGCGCGACGCTCAACCAGGCCTTCAAGCGCTTCAAGGAGGTCGCCGACCGCAAGAAGCAGGTCACGGCGATGGACCTCGAGGCGCTGGTCACCGACGAGCTGCGCGACACCGCGGACTCGTGGACGCTCGAGTGGTTCGAGGTCGAGGCCTCCAACCGCCGCCCGCCGCACGCCAAGGTCTCCCTGACCGCGGCCGACGGCTCACCCGTCACCGGTGACTTCTTCGGCGACGGCCCGGTCGACGCGATCTTCCGCGCCATCAACACCGCCACCGTCCGTGACGCCAAGCTGCGCGACTTCCGCATCGGCTCGGTCGGGGAGGGGCAGGACGCGCTCGGCGAGGCCTCTGTCGTCCTCGAGCTCAACGGCCAGTCCGCCTCCGGCCAGGGCGTCTCCACCGACATCATCGAGGCCGCCGCCCTCGCCTACGTCCGCGCGCTCTCCAACTGCGAGCGCGCCGTCACCCGCGAGCTCACCACAGCGCAAACACCCTGAGCCCGCGGCCTCGCAGGCGCGCCGCCTTCTCGGCGTCGTGCCTGCGGGCGGCGGGGTTGTCGTGGAGCGACGACTGCACCTCGATGACGGCGTTGTGGTCGGGGAGGTAGACGTCGACCTCGTCGTTGCCGATCTTCGCGTTCGTGATGACCTTGCCCGGGTTCCTGAGGAGCGCTCGGACCTCGTCCTCGTTCGCGCTTCGTCGTCGGCGCCGGGCCGTCTTCGAGCTCAGCTCGCAGGCGGGCCACCCCGCGGACGCCGGCTGATTGGCTGGTGAGGAGGAGGAGCCGGACGTGGCTGGTGGCCCGTTCCGCCTGTGCCTGTCGGACGATGCGGCGGAAGAGGCTGTCGCTCTTCATGGTCGTCGCGCAGTCGAGGATGGTCTGTTCCGGGCTCGTCACCGGGATGTGATCGATCGTTCTCCATTCGACGCTCCGGGACCGGCAATGAGGGATGAGGCCCTGGCGGGGGCGGTGCTCGGTGGGCGTCGTGACGTGGATCTCGTTGAGCGGGTACCGGAGCCAGCCGTAGAGCTCGGCCGCCGCCGAGTCGGAGAGGCGAGTGCCGGGGCCGAAGGTCAGTGTTGCCGCCATCCACCACTCCTTCTCCGTCTGCGGCGGCCCGCCCAGGCTGTACACCTCGGCATAGACCGGGTGCAGCAAGCCACGCTGCACTCGATAGGCCACATCGTTGGACTCCCAGCCGATCGCGCGAAGCTGCGCCGTGGTCACCTGCCGGTGCTGCGCCTCCCCCCACCGGTTCAGCCGAACCCACCCAGAACTCGAACTATTCGACCTTTGGATGGGTTCGTCCCGCATCCCTCGGAGCCTGGAGCTCAGGGTGTGGAGGATCTAGACCGAGGTGTTACAGCTTTGCGCCTTGTCTGCGGCCGGCGCGCGAGGACCGCGGCGCGGGGGCCCGCGTCCATCAGGTTCGGGCCCATCGCCTCGACGGTCGCGGCGTCCGGGGCGATGATGCGGGTGCGGGCTCCGCGGGCGCGGAGGAGCTGGAGCTCGGCGAGCCCGGCCGCCTGGCCGGCGGCCCGCAGCAGGGAGGCGGCGCCGCGACCCGTGCCGCGGCCGAAGGTGGGGAGGAGGGCGAGGACCTCGGCCTGACGGCCCGCGGGGGCCGCGTCGAGGTTGGACATGCTCCACACGCCGCCGTCGACGTACTCGCGGCCGTCGATCTCGACCGGCGCGAAGATCCAGGGGACGGAGCAGGACGCGAGCACCGCCTCGGCGACGGTGGCCCTGGGCGCGCCAGGAGAGCCGAAGACGACACGGCGGCCGGTGGCGCGGTCCACGGTCGCCACTCGCAGGCGGCCGTCGAAGGACCCGAGGCCGTCGGCATACCGCCCGAAGTCGACCCGCCGCCCCTCTCCACGCGCCGTCCTGAGCACCGCCGCCCGGGCGAGCTCGCCCGGCGCGCGCGTCGCCTTCAGCGCCAGCGGGATCAGCGGCGCGGTGGCGGCAGCGGCGACCCGGGCTCCCCGACCGGCGGCACGTGAGAGCGGACCGGGAACCGCGTCGTCGACCGGTTCCGCCGCGGCGTCGTGCACGCCCTCCTTCGGTGCCGCGAGCGTCTGCCCGGCCGCGAGCTGCGCCGCGACGAACGACCCCGCCGACGTCCCGACGAAGTACTCGCACTGCGAGAGGTCGAGCGAGATCCCGGAGAGCATCCCCTGCAGCCAGGCGATCCCGAGGGTTCCACCGGCGCCGAGCACCAACACGTCCGGCAGCGTTTCCAAAGGACGGGGCACCGGAGGAGAAGATTAGGGGCGTATGCGATAACGTACGACTGACTGATGCAGACCGCGATCGGCCAGCGAGTGCGAGCCCTGCGCGAGGCCTCGTCCCTCTCCCTCAGAGACCTGTCCCTCCGCAGCGGCGTGAGCGCGCCCATGCTCAGCCAGGTGGAGCGCGGGGAGACGAGCCCGACGCTCACCGTCGCCGAGCGGATCGCCACGGGCCTCGAGCTTCGGCTGTCGCAGCTCCTGCGACTGGACGAGGAGGGCGCGGTCTCCATCGTCCGGCGCGAAGAGCGGCGTGCGGAGGCCCGCGACGGCCACGCCTACGAGATCCTCACCCCGGCGCTGCCGGGCCAGCGCGCCGAGGTCACCCTCCACACGCTCGCACCACGGGCCCGCACCGGCGACGCGCCGATGCACGAGCCCGGCGCCCGCGAGACCGTCGTCGTCCAGCAGGGCGCCGTCACCTTCTTCTGCGACACCGATCGCCACGACCTCAACGAGGGGGACAGCGTCACGTTCGACGCCGACCTCCCGCACCACTTCGAGAACCCCGGAAAGGAGGAAGCAGTCCTGCTCGGCGTGTTGAGCGCAGGGCTGCGCCGCTCATGACCCCGAGCACCATGCTGGACAAGATCTGGGCCGCCCACGAGGTGGCCGACGGTCTCATCTTCATCGACCTCCACCTCATCCACGAGGTGACGAGCCCGCAGGCCTTCGAGGCGCTGCGCATGGCCGACCGCGAGGTCCGCCGCCCGGACCGCACCCTCGCCACCGCCGACCACAACGTGCCCACGGACGGGACGCCCGTCGCCGCGCAGATCAAGGAGGCGCTGTCCCGCCGCCAGGTCGAGCTGCTCGAGACCAACTGCGACGAGTTCGGCATCCCCGTCTACTCCCTCGGCCACGAGCGCCAGGGCATCGTCCACATCATCGGTCCGGAGCTCGGCGTCACCCAGCCGGGCATGACCATCGTCTGCGGCGACTCCCACACCGCCACCCACGGCGCGTTCGGCGCGCTGGCCTTCGGCATCGGGACGAGCGAGGTCGAGCACGTCCTCGCCACCCAGACCCTGCAGCAGCCCAAGCCGAAGTCCATGCGCATCAACTACGTCGGCACCCCCGGCCCGTTCGTCACCGCCAAGGACATGATCCTCGGGACGATCGGCCAGATGGGGACCGGCGGCGCCGCCGGCTACGCGGTCGAGTACGCGGGCCCGGCGATCGAGGCGCTCTCCATGGAGGGCCGCATGACCGTCTGCAACATGACGATCGAGGGCGGCGGGCGCGCGGGCATGATCGCCCCCGACGAGACGACGTTCGCGTGGCTGCGCGAGCGCGGCGTCGAGATCGACCCGGCGTGGCTCGAGCTCAAGACGGACGAGGGCGCGACCTTCGACCACGAGATCACCGTCGACTGCGACGCCCTGAGCCCGATCGTCTCCTGGGGGACGAACCCCGGCCAGGTCGTCGGCGTCAAGGGCGCGGTGCCGACCCCGTCCTCCGATTCCGAGGAGCGCGCGCTCGTCTACATGGACCTGGAGGCGGGCACGCCGATCGAGGAGATCACCCTCGACCGCGTCTTCATCGGCTCCTGCACCAACGGCCGCATCGGCGACCTGCGGGCCGCCGCTTCGATGCTCGAGGGCGGCAAGAAGGCCCATCCGAACATCCGCGCGATGGTCGTGCCGGGCAGCGATGCCGTCCGGCGCCAGGCCGAGGCCGAGGGGCTGCACGAGCGCTTCCGCGAGGCGGGCTTCGAGTGGCGGACCGCCGGCTGCAGCATGTGCCTGGGGATGAACGAGGACACCCTCGACCCCGGCGAGCGCTGCGCCTCGACCTCCAACCGCAACTTCGAGGGCCGCCAGGGACGCGGCGGCCGCACCCACCTCGTGTCCCCGCAGATGGCCGCCGCCGCGGCCGTCGAGGGACGCTTCGTCGACATCCGGGAGTGGAACTAGCCATGGACCCCATCAAGGTCATCTCCGGCGGCGTCACGGTCCTCGACCGCGCCGACGTCGACACGGACCAGATCATCCCCGCCAAGTACCTCAAGCGGGTGGAGCGGACGGGCTTCGGCGAGTTCCTCTTCGACGAGTGGCGCCGCGACCCGGACTTCCACCTGCCCAAGAACCCGATCCTCGCCGCCGGCCCGAACTTCGGCACCGGCTCGAGCCGCGAGCACGCCCCGTGGGCGCTGCAGGACTACGGCTTCCAGGCCATCGTCTCCAGCGCCTTCGCGGACATCTTCTTCTCCAACTGCCTGAAGATCGGGCTGCTGCCGGTGCGGCTGGAGGAGGAGGACGTCCGGGCGCTCATGGGGGCCGAGCAGGCCGAGGTCGACCTGGAGGCCCTCGAGGTCCGCTTCGACGGCCGCACGGTGCCGTTCGAGATCGAGGAGGAGCGCCGGCACCGGCTTCTCAACGGCCTCGACGACATCGCGCTCACGCTGCAGCAGGCGGACGCGATCTCGAGCTACGAGCAGGAACGCGAGCGCCGCGGACCGGTGACCACGTCGCTGTAGATCGCCGCGTCGTCCTCCTGGGCGCGCTGAGCGCGTTCGGGCCCATCTCCCTGGACACCTACCTCCCCGGCCTGCCGGCGATGGCGGACGACCTCGACGCGTCCGCCGCCGCCGGTCAGCTGACCCTGACCGCCTGCCTGGTCGGCCTCGCGGCGGGCCAGCTGATCGCCGGGCCGATCAGTGACGCCCGCGGCCGCCGGGGACCGCTGCTGGTCGGGCTCGCCCTCTTCGCCCTGGCCTCGGCCGCCTGCGCGCTGGCGCCGTCGATCGAGGTGCTGGTCGTCCTGCGGTTCCTGCAGGGCCTCGCCGGCGCCGCCGGCATCGTCATCGCCCGCGCGATCGTGCGCGACCTGCACTCGGGCGTGGCCGCCGCGCGCTTCTTCGCGGCGATCATCCTCATCACCGGCCTGGCGCCCATCCTCGCGCCGATCGTGGGCGGGCAGCTCCTGCACGTCACCGACTGGCGCGGGATCTTCGTGTTCCTCGCGCTCATCGGCGTCGCCCTGTTCACCGCCGCCTGGTTCGGCATCGTCGAGACCCACACGGACAAGCGCATCGCCGGGTGGCCGCGCTTCGGCCCGCTCCTGCGCGACCGCGGCTTCGTCGGCTGCGCCCTCGCCGCCGGCTTCGCCTACGGGGCGATGTTCAGCTACATCGCGGGGTCGCCGTTCGTCCTGCAGGACCACTTCGACCTCTCCGAGCAGGCATTCAGCCTCGCCTTCGCCCTCAACGCCGCTCGGCATCGTCCTCGCGGGCCGCGTCAGCGCCCGACTCGTCGAGCGCGTCGGCCCGGCCCGGCTCTTCACCGCGGGCGTCCTCCAGTCGGCGGTCGGTGGCGGCGCTGCTGCTCGCCCTGCACGGGACGCTCGTCGGGACCATGGTCGGCTTCTTCGTCACCGTCTCGGCGATCGGGCTGATCGTGCCCAACGCGACGGCCATCGCGCTCGAGCGCAACGCGGAGCGGGCCGGCAGCGCGTCGGCGCTCCTCGGGCTGTGCCAGTACGCGATCGGCGCCGCCGCGGCGCCGCTGGTCGGCGGCTCCATCGGCACCCTGGTGATCGTCATGGCCGCCTGCAGCTCGCTGGCCGCTGGGGTCGCGACTACTGTCGGCCGCCGCATGACGACAATCGCCCTTCTCCCCGGCGACGGCATCGGCCCCGAGGTCGTCGCCGCCGCCCGCCAGGTCCTCGACGCCGTCGGAGACTTCGACTACACGGAGCACTTCCCTTCGGCGGCGCCGCCATCGACGCCACCGGCGAGCCCGCTCCCGGACGCCACGCTCGACGCCTGCAAGGCAGGCCGACGCCGTCCTCCTCGGCGCCGTCGGCGGGCCGAAGTGGGATCAAGGCGGACCGCGCCCGGAGCAGGGCCTGCTCGGCATCCGCAAGGAGCTCGGCCTGTTCGCGAACCTGCGGCCGGTCAAGGCGATCCCGGCGCTCGCGGCCGCCAGTCCCCTGAAGGACGTCGAGGGCGTCGACCTGCTCGTCGTCCGCGAGCTCACCGGCGGCATCTACTTCGGTGAGAAGCAGGAGGGCACCGAGCACGCCTCCGACCTGTGCGCCTACAGCCGCGAGGAGGTCGAGCGCATCGCGCAGCGTCGCCTTCGACGCCGCCCGCACCAAGGTCACCAGCGTCGACAAGGCCAATGTGCTGGCCACGTCCCGCCTCTGGCGCCCCGTCGTCACCGAGGTCGCGAAGGACTACGACGTCCCGCTCAACCACCTGCTCGTCGACAACGCCGCCATGCAGCTGGTGACCAACCCGCGGGACTTCGACGTGATCCTCACGGAGAACATGTTCGGGGACATCCTCAGCGACGAGGCGTCCATCCTCACCGGCTCCATCGGCCTGCTGCCCTCGCGCATCCCTGGGCGGAGACGGGCCCGGGCTGTTCGAGCCCGTGCACGGCTCGGCGCCCGACATCGCCGGCCAGGGGATCGCCAACCCGCTGGCCACGATCCTCTCCGCCGCGATGCTGCTGCGGCACGGTCTGGGGCTCGAACCCGAGGCCCAGGCGATCGAGGACGCCGTGGACGCCGCGCTGGCCGACGGACTGCGCACCGCCGACCTCGGCGGGGACGCACGAACCGATGCGGCGACCGAGGCCATCCTCGGTAAGCTGACCTGACCTTCAAGCACCGAGGGAGCGGTCAAGTGGTCTCAGCGGATTACGTGTGGATGAACGGGGAGTTCGTGGCCTTCGAGGACGCGAAGGTATCCGTCCTCACGCACGCGCTGCACTACGGCACCGGCGTCTTCGAGGGCGTCCGCTGCTACGACACGCCGAACGGCCCCGCGGTGTTCCGCCACCAGGCGCACCTCGAGCGCCTCTTCCAGTCGGCGCGGCTCTACCACATGGACATCCCGTTCACGAAGGACGAGCTGAAGCGCGCGACGGACGAGCTGATCGTCCGCAACGGCTTCAAGGGGTGCTACATCCGCCCGCTCGTCTTCCGCGGCCTCGGGCCCATGGGCCTGAACCCGCTGACCTCCGCCGTCGACGTGCTCGTCGCCTGCTGGGAGTGGGGGAGCTACCTCGGCGACGAGGGCAAGCTCAACGGCGTCCGCGCGCAAGGTGTCCTCCTGGCGCCGCATCGACAGCGGCAGCGTCATCCCGGCCGCCAAGGCGACGGGCCAGTACCTCAACTCCATCCTCGCCAAGATCGAGTCCGAGAAGGCCGGCTACGAGGAGGGCATCCTGCTCGACCAGCGCGGCATGGTCTGCGAGGGCACGGGCGAGAACCTGTTCATCGTCAAGGACGGCAAGATCGCGACGCCGACCTTCGCCAACGACATCCTCGGCGGCATCAACCGCGCCTCGGTGATCGAGATCATCCGCGACCTGGGCATCGAGCTCGTGGAGCGCGACGTCGCCCGCGGCGAGCTCTACATGGCCGACGAGATCTTCATGACGGGCACGGCCGCCGAGCTCACGCCGATCCGCGAGGTCGACGACTACGCGGTCGGCACGCGGCCGCCCCGGACCGATCACCGGAGCAGGTGCGGCGCGATCTTCGAGGACGCGCTGCACGGGCGCTCGGAGCGCTACGCGGCGTGGAACGACCGCGTAGAGGCACCCGTCTCGACGTGATCGTCTACGACTGCACGCTCCGTGACGGCATGCAGGGCGAGGGCATGTCCCTCACCGCGGAGGAGAAGGTCGAGGTCGCGCACGTCCTCGACCGCCTCGGCGTGCCGCTGATCGAGGCGGGCTTCCCGTCCTCGAACCCCAAGGAGGAGGAGTTCTTCGCGCGCCTGGCCGAGGAGACCTTCGCCGACGGCGGAGATCGCCGCCTTCGGGATGACGCGCCGCAAGGACGTCCGCGCCGAGGACGACCCCGCGCTGCGCCTGCTGGCGGAGACGTTCGCGCCCGTGACGACGATCGTCGGCAAGTCCTGGGGCCTGCACCTGGAGAAGGTCGTCAAGGTCTCCCGCGAGGAGAACCTGGCGATGATCGCCGACTCCGTCGCCTTCCTCGTGCGCGAGGGCAAGCGCGTCATCTACGACGCCGAGCACTTCTTCGACGGCCACGCCGACGACCCGGCCTACGCGCTCGAGTGCGTCCGCGCGGCGGCCGGACGCCGGCGCGGAGTGGGTCACGCTGTGCGACACCAACGGCGGGACGATGCCCTCCCAGGTCGCCGCCGCCACCCGCGAGGTCGTCGCCGCGCTCGGCGACAGTCGTCGGCATCCACTGCCACGACGACTCCGGCTGCGGCGTCGCCAACTCCGTCGCCGCCGTCGAGGAGGGCGCCGGCCTCGTGCAGGGGACCATGAACGGCTACGGCGAGCGCTGCGGCAACGCCAACCTCGTCACCATCATCCCCAACCTGCAGCTCAAGCTCGGCCACGACTGCGTCCCGTCGCTGAGCGGGCTGACGGAGGCCAGCCACCTGCTCGACGAGCTGCTCAACCTCCCGCCGGAGCCCAACCGCCCGTACGTCGGCGCCAACGCCTTCGCGCACAAGGGCGGCATGCACGTCGCCGGCGTCAACGCCGACCCCGCGACCTTCGAGCACATCGACCCGAGGCGGTCGGCAACACCCGCGAGATCCTCATCTCCGAGCTGAGCGGGAAGGGGACGGTGCTCGCGCGCGCCGGGGTCGATCTCGACGACGCCACGGCCGCGCGGCTCATCGACCGCGTCAAGGCCCTCGAGCACGCCGGCTACCACTTCGAGGCCGCCGACGGCTCCTTCGACCTGCTGGTCGCCAAGGAGACGGGCGACTACGAGCCGCTCTTCCGCCTGGAGGACTGGCACGTCACCACGCTCTCCGACGAGAAGGGCAAGGTCCGCACGGAGGCGGTCGTGCGCCTCCACGTCGGCGACGGAGCTGCGTCGTCCGCCACGCGGAGGGCAACGGCCCGGTGCAGGCGCTCGACAAGGCGCTGCGCCGCGCGCTCGAGAAGGTCCACCCGGAGATCCGCGACATCCACCTGACCGACTTCAAGGTCCGCATCCTCGACGGCAACAAGGCGACGGGCGCGACCACCCGCGTGCTGCTCGACGCCACCGACGGCCAGCGCAGCTGGGGCGCGATCGGCGTCCACGAGAACATCATCGAGGCGTCGTGGGAGGCGCTCGTCTCCTCCCTCGAGGCCGGGATGCTGGCCCGGCGCAAGAGCCTGACCCAGTGAAGGTCCCGATGGCCTCGCCCGTCCTGGGCGAGGAGGAGCTGGCGGCGGTCAAGGAGGTGCTGGACTCCGGGCAGCTCTCGCTCGGCCCCCGCGTCCCCGCCTTCGAGGCGGCCTTCGCCGCCAAGGTCGGCGCGAAGCACGCCTGCGCCGTCTCCAGCGGCACCGCCGGCCTGCACCTCGCGCTGCGCGCCGCCGGGGTCAAGGAGGGCGACGAGGTCGTCACGTCCCCGCTGAGCTTCATCGCGTCCTCCAACGTGATCCTCTACGAGCGCGCCACGCCCGTGTTCGTCGACATCGACCCGGAGACGCTCTGCGTCCCGGCCGCCGCCGTCGAGGCCGCGGTGACCGAGCGCACCGCCGCCGTCCTGCCCGTCTCCATCTTCGGCAAGGCCAGCGAGGTCCCGCAGGTCGACGTCCCGGTCATCGAGGACGCCGCGGAGGCGCTCGGCTCCGTCCACCACCGCGACCACTCCGCCGTCTACGCCTTCTACCCCAACAAGCAGATGACGACGGGGGAGGGCGGGATCGTCACCACGAACGACGACCGCGTCAAGGAGGTCATCGACTCGGAGCGCAACCAGGGCCGCGCGCCGAACATGGACTGGCTCGACCACGACCGGCTCGGCTTCAACTACCGCCTGACGGACATCGCCTGCGCCATCGGGCTCGTGCAGCTGGACCGCCTGGACGGCATGCTCGCCGACCGCCGGCGGGTCGCCTCGCTCTACCACGAGGCCCTCGGCGACCTCGAGGTCGAGCCGCTCGACGACGACCGCTCCTGGTTCGTCTACGTGATCCGCCTCCCGCACGGCCAGGACCGCGACGAGACCATCCGCGCGCTGCGCGACGAGGGCATCCCGGCCAAGCCCTACCTGCCGGCGATCCACCTCTTCTCCTTCTACCGCGAGCGCTTCGGCTACCGCGAGGGCATGTTCCCGATCGCGGAGGACGTCGCCGCCCGCAGCCTCGCCCTGCCGTTCTTCCCGCAGATGACGGAGGGCCAGGTCGCCCTCGTCGCCGAAGGCCTCAGACGCGTGCTCCGTCGCGACGGTACGCCTGCGCCGCGCCCAGCGTGAGCGCGACGCTCCAGCCGACGATCACCGCCCACCCCTTCGCGCCCCAGGCGTCCCCGCCGATCGCGACGTGGGAGGCCTGGACGAGCCACCACGACGGCAGGAACTGGCCGACGTCGTGGATGGCGCCGCTGGTGATGGGGAACCAGAAGCCGCCGACCAGGGCCAGCAGCCCGGCGCCACCGCCCATCACGGGCCCCATGGAGTCCGTGGTCATCAGGTGGCCGAGCAGGATGCCCAGCGCCGCGAACGGGATCAGCCCGACGAGCACGAGCCCCGTCATCTCCAGCCAGCGGTCGGCCGGGATGCGGACGCCGACCAGGAAGCCAGACAGGTAGAGCAGCAGGATCGTCGACCCGGCGGTCAGGTAGGCGAGCACGACCTTCGTGCGGAAGTAGGTGGGGATCGGCAGCGGGCTGATGCGCAGCTGGCGGATCCAGCCCGTCTCGCGGTCGGCCGCGATCCGCGCCCCGGCGCTCATGCTGGCGATCATCGCCCCGTAGGCGGCCATCGTGACCATGTAGTAGGTCGCGACCGTCAGCGGCAGGCCCTTGGTGATCTGCTCGTCCTTCTGCGGCGCTGCGATGACCCAGAACAGGATGAACGGGAAGCCGACGGAGAAGATGAAGAAGCGGCGGTTGCGGAAGGTCCGCACGACCTCCGAGCGCAGATAGTTCACGCCGTCAGCTCCAGGAACGCCGCCTCGAGGTTCGCCCCGGCGATCTCGATGTCGCGGGCCTCCGGATAGGCCTGCAGCAGTGCGCGGATGGCGGCGTCGGAGTCGGTGCAGATCAAGACAATGCTCGCGCCGTGGCGCTCGAAGGCGGTGACGCCCGGCAGCGACGACAGGTCCGGTGCGTCGGGCAGCGTCGCCCGGATCGTGCGGCTGCCGACCATGCCCTTCACCTCACCGGTCGGACCGTCTGCGACGACCTTCCCGCCGGCCATGAGGATGATCCGGTCCGCGAAGGTGTCGGCCTCCTCGAGGTAGTGCGTGGCGAAGAGGATGGTCTTGCCGCCGGCCGCGAAGCCGCGCATGACGTTCCAGAAGTCGCGCCGGCCGCTGACGTCGACCGCCGCGGTGGGCTCGTCGAGGACGAGCAGGTCCGGGTTCGAGACGAGCGCTATCGCAGCACGCGCACGCTGGGTCTGGCCGCCGGAGAGCTTCTGGGTGCGCTGGTCGGCGAAGGACGCGGAGCCCGTCACGTCGAGCACCTCGTCGACCTGCATCGGGTGCGGGTACAGCGTGGCCATCATCGCGATCAGCTCGCGCACCGACAGGTCGCGGGGGAGGGCGCCGGTCTGCAGCATCGCACCGACGAGGCCGGCCGAGATCGCCTGTTCCGGCGTGCGGTCGAAGACGCCGACGGTGCCTGCGTCCGGGCGCTGCAGGCCCAGGAGCATGTCGATGGTGGTCGACTTGCCGGCGCCGTTCGGGCCGAGCAGCGCCACCGTCTCACCCGGCGAGATGCTGATGTCCACGCCGCGCACGGCATGGACGTCCCCGTAGCTCTTCACCAACCCCCGCAGCTCGATCATGCTCAGAAGATGTCTAGCGATTTGCGGTAGGAGACGAAGCCCGGCCCGCCGATGACGCCCGGGTTCGGGGCCCGCCGCTCCCCCTGCGAGATGAAGCCGCGGGCCTCGTACAGCGCGCGTGCGCCGAAGTTCTCCAATCCGGTGTCCAAAGACACACCCAGAAGTCCGCGGTTGTGTGCCGTGCGCTCGGCGTCGGCCAAGAGGGCGGTCGCCACGCCGGCGCGGCGGTGGGCCGGGGCGACGGCGAGGGCGTCCACGTACAGCGTCCCCGGGATGGGCGCCGGCAGCACCGCGGCCGAGGCGCGCAGGTGGCGCATGACGGCGGGCCAGTGCCACGGCGGCAGCCGGACCATCGACACCGCCAGGAAGCGCCGGGCGAGGACGTCACCGCCGTCGGCCGGGAAGGCGACGCACACGCCCGCGACCTCGCCGTCGCGCACCGCCACCCGGCAGCTGTCCCAGCTCGCCGTGTGCCCGTCCTTGTCCCAGACGGACTCCAGCACGCGCCGCGAGCGGCGCTCGGAGCCGGTGTAGGCGTCGTAGTAGACGCGGGAGGACTCGTAGAGCAGGTCCGGGCCCGCGCGATCGTCCCGCCGCGCGTCCCGAATGGAGATCGCCATCGCCCGCCGTAAGGTACGCGGCCGCCATGTCGCGCTTCTCCGAGCCGCAGCATCCCGTCTTCCGGGCACTGAACACGTCGACCGGGTTCGACCGCCGCCTGGCGCCCCACGACATCGCCCAGTCCAAGGCCCACGCGACCATGCTCGCGGCCACGGGGATCATCGAGGACGCCGACCGCGACGCGCTGCACGCCGCCCTGGACACGGCCGCCGCCGAGCTGGCCGACGGGACGTTCGCGTGGGACCCGGAGGACGAGGACGTCCACATGGCCGTTGAGCGGCGGGTCACGGAGCTCGCCGGACCGTCCGGCGGCAAGCTCCACACCGCCCGCAGCCGCAACGACCAGGTCGCCACGGACGTCGCCATGTTCGTCCGGGCGGAGGCGCAGCAGCGCATCGCGCAGCTGCGCGACCTGCAGGCCGCCCTGCTCGACGCCGCCGAGGCCCACCTCGACTGGCCGATGCCCGGCTACACGCACCTGCAGCGCGCGCAGCCCGTCTACCTCGGCCACCACCTGCTCGCGTACTTCTGGATGTTCGCCCGCGACGCCCGCCGCTTCTCCCTGGTCGAGACGGACCTCCTGCCGCTGGGCGCCGGCGCCCTGGCGGGGACGAACTTCCCCACCGACCGGCGCATGGTCGCCGCCGAGCTCGGTTTCGCGGGCGTCGTCCCCAACTCCATCGACGCCGTCTCCAACCGCGACTTCGTCCTGGACTTCCTGGCCGCCGCGGCCACCTGCGCGACCCACCTGTCCCGGCTCGGCGCGGAGATCGTGCTGTGGTCGAGCGAGGAGTTCGGCTTCGCGGAGGTGTCCGACGCCTGGGCGTCCGGCTCCTCGATCATGCCGCAGAAGAAGAACCCCGATGCGGCGGAGCTGCTGCGCGGCAAGGCCCCGCGGGTGGTCGCGCATCTGAGCGCGCTCCACGGCGTCATGCACGGCCTGCCGCTGACCTACAACAAGGACATGCAGGAGGACAAGGAGGGGCTGTTCGACGCCGTCGACACCCTCGACCTGTGCCTGCAGGCGGCCGCCGGGATGATCCGCGGGATCGCCTTCCGGCGGGAGGTCCTCGCCGAGGCCTCCTCCGACGAGATGATCGCGGCCGTCGACATCGCCGACCTGCTCGTGCGTCGCGGCGTCCCCTTCCGCGAGTCGCACGGCATCGTCGCCGGCCTCGTGCGCACCGCGGTCGACTCCGGCCGGACGCTGTCCCAGCTGACCCGCGACGAGCTGCCCGACGTCGCTCGACGACGAGTACTACGCGGTGCTCGACGCCCGGTCGTGGACGGAGTCCAAGGTCTCCGAGGGCGGGACGGCCCTGGCGCGGGTGCGCGAGCAGCTGGAGCTGGCTCGTCGTGAGCTCGGCTGACTTCTACGCGCGGCCGGTCCTCGAGGTCGCGCGCGACCTGGTCGGCTGCGAGGTGTCCCACGCGGGTACCGCCGGGATCATCGTCGAGACGGAGGCCTACCACGAGTCCGAGCCCGCGTGCCACGCCTTCGTCGGCGTGACGCCCCGCACCCGCGTCCTGTTCGGGCCGCCCGGGACCGCCTACGTCTACCGCTCCTACGGGATCCACGCGCTGCTCAACGCGGTCTGCGAGGAGGAGGGTGTCGGCGCCGCCGTGCTCATCCGGGCGCTGGAGCCGACGCTGGGCGTCGACGTGATGGCGGAGCGACGTGGGCGGCCCGACGGGCTGTGCAACGGGCCGGGGAAGCTCACCCAGGCGCTCGACGTCGAGCTCACGGAGAACGAGACGAGCCTGCTCGACGGGCCCATCCGCATCGACGTCCACGATCCGCTTCCCGTCGTCACCGGCCGCCGCATCGGCATCACCAAGGCCGCCGAGCTGCCCTGGCGGTTCTGCGCGGTCGGCTCCAAGGACGTCTCGAGGCCATGGCCGCGTCCGTAGAGGAGACGATCCGGGCCGACCCGGAGTGGCAGGCGGGCGTCCGCTGCGAGTTCTCGGGGCCGGGCCATCCCGAGGCGACGGTCGCCGATCACGTCGACGAGGTGCTGGCCAACGTCGAGCGCGAGCCCGAGGAGCTGCAGCCCGACCTGCGCGTGATCGCCCTCGTCCACGACGCCTTCAAGGACGACGTCCGCTGGTGGAAGCCGGGGTCCACCGACCACGCGAAGCTCGCCGAGCGCTTCGCCCGCCGCTACGTGGACGATCCCGGCGTCCTCAAGGTCATCCGCCGCCACGACGACGCCTACCGCGCCTGGAAGCGCCGCTGGGGCCGCGAGGCCACGGCCCGCCGGCTGATCGCCGACCTCGGCGACGACCTCGAGCTCTTCCTCGCCTTCTACCGCTGCGACAACGCCACGGGCGACAAGACGCCGGAGCCGCTGGAGTGGTTTCAGGGCGTCGTGGGCGCCGTGGCGCCGCCCTGATCCGTCCCGGTCGCCGGTGTCGTCGGCGGCGTGGTGTCCGTGTCGGGCGGGGGCGCGGTGTCCGTCTCGGTCCCGCCGCCCGTCTCCGGCGCGGGGGCATCCGTCCCCGTGTCGTCGCTGGGGACGGGGCACCGGTGCTCGGCGCGGTCGTCGGCGCGGGGGCCGTGGCGCCCGGCAGGCTCGTCACGGGTGAGGTGTCCTTCTCGTCGTCGTCCTTCTTGTCGTCCGGGTGCGCGGCGAGCGCGGCCGTCATGAAGGTGGAGAAGATGGACGCCGGGTACGTGCCGCCGGCGACCGGCTCGCCCTGGAAGGAGAAGGTCGGCGGCTGCATCGACTTGACCGTGTCCGGATAGCCGACCCAGACGGCGACGGTGTACTCGGGGCTCCAGCCGACGAACCAGGCGTCGCCGTAGTCCTCCGTCGTCCCCGTCTTGCCCGCGACGGAGATGCCGCCGACCGCCGCGCGCTTGCCGGAGCCGATCCGCACGACGCCCTGGAGGATCGACTGCACGTTGGCGGCGACGCCGCGGTCGAGCACCCGCTCGTCCTGGGTGTGGTTGATCGCCTTCTTGCCGTTGAGCAGCCGCGCGGAGTGGCCGTCGGGATCCTCGATGCGGCGGATGCCGACCGGCCCGGGGACCGTCCCCTTCTCGCCCTTGCGGATGAACGTGCTCGCGCCGGGGCTGAGCGTGCCGTACTTGAGCTCGCCGCCCGTCGCGAAGGACTCGTAGGCGTGCGCCATGTCCATGACCGTGACGCCCTCCTTGAGCCCGCCGAGCGTCATGGCGTAGTTGGTGGAGATGGGGGTGCGGACGCCGAGCTTGTGGGCCATCTTGGCGATCTTCTTGGTCCCCAGCTCGATGCCGAGCTCCGCGTAGACGGAGTTGTCGGAGAAGGCGGTCGCGTTGGCCAGCGTGGTCGAGCCGGAGTAGGCGTCGTCGTAGTTGTTGACGACGAAGGCCTCCGTGCAGCTGCCGCTCTTGTTCTTGGTCACGCAGAACTCCTTCTTGCGCGACGAGTAGGGCTGGCTCGGGCTGATGCCCTCCTTGAGCGCCTCCGCGAGCGTGAACGGCTTGAAGGACGACCCCGGCTGGCGTTGGCCCTGCGTGGCGAGGTTGAACGGGCGGCGGTTGTACTGGGAGTCCTGCCCGCCGACCATCGCGAGCACCTCGCTGGTGTTGTTGTCGAGCACGACCATGCCGGCGGCGGGCGTCCCGTTGCGACCGGGGGTCGGTGCCCAGCCACTGGGTGATGGCGCCCTGGGCGGCGTCCTGGAGCTTGGGGTCGATGGTCGTGCGGATGCGCAGCCCGCCCTCGAAGGCGCGGCCGGCGCCGACCTGGTCGACGACCTGCTGGCGGACCCAGGTGGTGAAGTAGGGGTACTTCGCCGTCTGCTGCGGCGGGTGCACGTCGGCGCGGGTGGGGACCGGCTCGGCGACGGCGTCCTCGTACTGCTGCGGCGTGATGTAGCGCTGCTCGCGCATGCGGGCGAGGACCACGTCGCGCCGCTCCTTGGCGGCGACGGGGTGGGCGACGGGGTCGAAGGCGGTCGGGTTGGCGACGACGCCGGCGATCATCGCGGCCTGGTAGGGCTCGAGCAGCTCCGCGCAGCGGCGCTGGGTGTTGCGGCTGCCGCACTGAGGGGCGGCGCCGCCCAGGCCGAGGTCCGGGCCGAAGTACGTGCGCGCGGCGGACTCGATCCCGTAGGCGCCGTTGCCGAAGTAGATCGTGTTGAGGTAGTTGCGCAGGATGCGCTCCTTGTCCCACTTGCGCGTCATGTGGAAGGCCATGGCGGACTCGCGCAGCTTCTGGAAGACGGTGCGGTCGCTGGCGGCGAGCAGCCGGTTCTTGACGAGCTGCTGGGCGATGGTCGAGCCGCCCTGGGCCGCCTTGCGCTGGACGACGTCCTGGACGGCGGCGCGGGCGATGCCGCGCAGGTCGACGCCCGAGTTCGTGTAGAAGCGCCGGTCCTCGATGGCGACGATCGCGTGCTTCATCACCGGCGCGATCTGGTCCGAGCGCACCAGCAGCCGGTTCTCGTTGCCGGTGAGCACGCCGAGGTCGTGGTTCTCGCGGTCGTAGATGTGCGAGGGGCGGCTCGAGACGTCGAGGACGTCGATCTCCGGGAGGTCGGAGGCGACCGCCATCATCATCCCGAAGACGGCGGAGACGACGCCGAGGACGCTGAGCCCGGAGAGCACGAACAGCAGGCGCAGCTTGCGGATCTTGGGTCGGGGCCGCTTCGGCTCCGGCGGACCTGATTTCGGGTCCAGAGGGCCGTTCCGTAGATGGCTGCGATCTGCTCGGAGGTATCCATAAGCGCGCTGCGCGGGCCAAAAAAAGGCGGCCCAGCGGGCCGCGGAAGACGGTTGATCCTACCATCGCTGCGTCCGATGACCGACGCCGAGTTCCTCACCCGCAACGCCGTCGACTGCCTGCCGAAGGGCGAGCTGGAGCGCCGGCTGGGGGAGGGACGCCCGCTTCGCGTCAAGCTCGGCATCGACCCGACGGCGGCCGACATCCACCTCGGGCACACCGTCGTGCTGCAGAAGCTGCGCGAGTTCCAGGACGCCGGCCACGTCGCCGTGCTCATCGTCGGCGACTACACGGCGCGGGTCGGGGACCCGTCCGGGCGCTCGGCCACGCGGCCCGTGCTGTCCGGTGAGGAGATCGACGCTCACGCGCGCACGTACGTGGAGCAGGCGGCCAAGATCCTGCTCGGCGGCGACGCCCTGGAGGTGCGCCGCAACTCGGAGTGGCTCGACATGCCGATGGAGGAGCTCTTCCGCCTCGTGCGCGTGCCCACGGTCGCGCGGCTGCTCGAGCGCGACGACTTCGCCAAGCGCTACGCCGCGCACCAGCCGATCTCCCTGCTCGAGATGCTTTACCCGGTGCTCCAGGGCTACGACTCCGTCTGCGTGCGGGCCGACGTCGAGCTGGGCGGCACCGACCAGACCTTCAATCTGCTCATGGGGCGCGACCTGCAGACGGCCTACGGGCAGGCGCCGCAGGTCGTCCTGACCACGCCCCTCATCAACGGGATCGACGGCGCGCGCAAGATGTCGAAGTCCTACGACAACCAGGTCGGCATCACGGACGCGCCCGAGGAGATGTTCGGGCGCACCATGCGCCTGCCGGACGCCGAGCTGGGCCAGTGGTACGACGTGCTGCTGGGCTCCGCGCCGGAGGGCTCCCCGCGCGACGCCAAGCGCGCGCTGGCCCGCGCGCTGGCGGACCGCTTCCACGGCGAGGGCGCCGGCGAGCGGGCGGAGGCGCACTTCGAGCGGGTCTTCGTCCAGAAGGCCGAGCCCGACGACATCCCCGAGCACGCCTTCCTGGGGGCGGATGACGGCGAGATCCACCTTCCCGCGCTCATCGCAGAGGCCTTCGGCGGCTCGCGCTCGGACGCGCGCCGCCTCCTCACGGGCGGCGGGGTGCGCCTCGACGGCGAGGCGGTCACCGACCTCGACGTCCCCGTTTCGGCTCTGGACGGCCGCACGCTGCAGGTCGGCAAGCGCCGGTTCGTCAGGCTGCGGGCCACCGGCTGAGGACTCGGCTCGACCCTGCTACCTTCTCCGGTCGCTCAGGTGTGGCCGCGGCCTTCTGGACGCGCTAACATCTTGTGCCCGCTTCAACCGAGGAAACCCCTCGCGAGAACGCTGCCGGTCTTTGAAAACTCAACAGCATGCACACACGACTCCAGTCGGGAGTCGGGATGTGCGTCCAGATTCGACCTGACCGTCCACCTCGTCGGACGGCAGGCTCAAAGCATTAGATAAATCCTCGTGATGGCTGGCGGCGGCCCGTGTATAGGCCGCTACCGCAGTCCCATCAGCGAGGCTCTTCATGAAGTTCACTTCACGGAGAGTTTGATCCTGGCTCAGGACGAACGCTGGCGGCGTGCTTAACACATGCAAGTGGAGCGACGAACCAAGGCTTGCCTTGGGGCAGAGCCGCGAACGGGTGAGTAACACGTGGGTAACCCACCTCGATGACCGGGACAACCCGAGGAAACTCGGGCTAATACCGGATGAGATCCTCTTTCGTAAGGAAGATGATGAAAGATAGCTTCGGCCTTCGCATCGAGACGGGCCCGCGGCCCATTAGCTTGTTGGTGGGGTAATGGCCTACCAAGGCTTCGATGGGTAGCTGGTCTGAGAGGACGATCAGCCACACTGGGACTGAGACACGGCCCAGACTCCTACGGGAGGCAGCAGTGGGGAATCTTGCGCAATGCGCGAAAGCGTGACGCAGCAACGCCGCGTGGGGGAAGACGGCCTTCGGGTTGTAAACCCCTTTCAGTTGGGACGAAGCTTCAACGGTGAATAGCCGGCTGGAGTGACGGTACCTTCAGAAGAAGCCCCGGCTAACTACGTGCCAGCAGCCGCGGTAATACGTAGGGGGCAAGCGTTGTCCGGAATCATTGGGCGTAAAGAGCGTGTAGGCGGTTCAGTAAGTCTGCTGTGAAAGTCCAAGGCTCAACCTTGGGATGCCGGTGGATACTGCTGAGCTAGAGTACGGAAGAGGCGAGTGGAATTCCCGGTGTAGCGGTGAAATGCGCAGATATCGGGAGGAACACCTATTGCGAAGGCAGCTCGCTGGGACGTCACTGACGCTGAGACGCGAAAGCGTGGGGAGCAAACAGGATTAGATACCCTGGTAGTCCACGCCGTAAACGATGGGCACTAGATGTGGGGGGTGTCGACTCCCTCCGTGTCGAAGCTAACGCATTAAGTGCCCCGCCTGGGGAGTACGGCCGCAAGGCTAAAACTCAAAGGAATTGACGGGGGCCCGCACAAGCAGCGGAGCATGTGGTTTAATTCGACGCAACGCGAAGAACCTTACCTGGGCTTGACATGTTCCTGACCCCCCTGGAAACAGGGGTTCCCTTCGGGGCAGGATCACAGGTGGTGCATGGCTGTCGTCAGCTCGTGTCGTGAGATGTTGGGTTAAGTCCCGCAACGAGCGCAACCCCCGTCGCATGTTGCCAGCATTTAAGTTGGGGACTCATGCGAGACTGCCGGTGACAAACCGGAGGAAGGTGGGGATGACGTCAAGTCATCATGCCCCTTATGTCCAGGGCTACACACGTGCTACATTGGCGCATACAGAGGGTTGCGATACCGCGAGGTGGAGCGAATCCCTTAAAGTGCGTCTCGGTTCGGATTGCAGGCTGAAACTCGCCTGCATGAAGGCGGAGTTGCTAGTAATCGTGGATCAGCACTGCCACGGTGAATACGTTCCCGGGCCTTGTACACACCGCCCGTCACACCACGGAAGTGGGCAACACCCGAAGCCGGTGGCCTAACCCTTACGGGAGGGAGCCGTCGAAGGTGGGGCCCGTGACTGGGGTGAAGTCGTAACAAGGTAGCCGTACCGGAAGGTGCGGCTGGATCACCTCCTTTCTAGGGAGCTCCAGGATTGGAGCGCCCGTTGTGGCTCCCGTCGAGCAATACCGCTCGCGGGTGCTGGCCGCAATGGGTCACTAGATGTCGACCGGATCTGACTGCCGGCCCGCAAGGCCGGCACGAACACTCGCCCTCCAAGGCGAGCTGAGGACGCAGGGCGCGCGTACGAGAATGACGCAAGCCCGCATGCTGTTGAGTTTTGAGAGACCGCGCAGCGGCCGGAACCCCCGGCCGCTGTCCATGGTTCTCGGCGGACCTTGAAAACTGCACAGTCAATTCAACGAACAACGGGTGCCGCATCCATCCTTAACAGGGTGCGGCGCAATGTCTCGGCGGAAGTACCACGTCACCGGGTGAAGACCTAGGCGGCGCCGCCGGGAAGATCGAGAAAGATCACCGTCAAGATGTCAAGGGCACATGGTGGATGCCTTGGCACCAGGAGTCGATGAAGGGCGTGAACGGCTGCGATAAGCCACGATGAGGCGCTGAATAGCCTGTGATCCGTGGATACCCGAATGGGGAAACCCACCGCTGGTAATACGGCGGTACTCCGTACTGAATACATAGGTACGAGAGGGACAAGTCGGGGAACTGAAACATCTCAGTACCCGGAGGAAAGGAAATCAACCGATACTCCCCGAGTAGTGGCGAGCGAAAGGGGATCAGCCCAAACCCAACCGGTGTAAGCGTGTACGCGTTGCCGGCTGGGGGTTGTAGGGCGCAGTGTCTTGGGTGTACATGCCCGAGCAGGAGTTACCAAGTTCGTGTATAGCTGAAGCGCGTGGAACCGCGCACCATAGAGGGCAACCGTCCCGTAAGCGAAATGCACGAGCCTCCTGATCTGCGTACCTGAGTAGGACCGCTCTCGTGAAACGCGGTCTGAACCTGGGGGGACCACCCTCCAAGGCTAAGTACTACCTGGTGACCGATAGCGGACTAGTACCGTGAGGGAAAGGTGAAAAGTACCCCGGAAGGGGAGTGAAATAGTACCTGAAACCGTGTGCCTACAAGCGGTCGGAGCATCTTCGTGATGTGACGGCGTGCTTTTTGCATAACGAGCCAGCGAGTTGCTCGTGTGCGGCAAGGTTAAGCGATGAGCGGAGCCGTAGCGAAAGCGAGTCCGAATAGGGCGAATTTAGTCGTACGCGGCAGACCCGAAACTGAGCGAGCTACCCATGGGCAGGTTGAAGCGGGGGTAAGACCCCGTGGAGGACCGAACCGACCTAGGTTGAAAACTGGGCGGATGACCTGTGGGTCGGAGTGAAAGGCTAATCAAGCTCAGAGATATCTGGTTCTCTCCGAAATATATTTAGGTATAGCCTCGGATAATATGCGTTGTGGCCGTAGAGCACTGTTTGGACTAGGGGGCTTACCAGCTTACCGAATTCAGGCAAACTCCGAAGACCATTACGTTTACTCCGGGAGTCAGTTGCTGGGGGATAAACTTCAGCGTCAAAAGGGAAACAGCCCAGACCGCCAGCTAAGGTCCCTAAGTACATGCTAAGTGGCAAACGATGTGCGACTGCACAGACAACCAGGAGGTTGGCTTAGAGGCAGCCATCCTTGAAAGAGTGCGTAACAGCTCACTGGTCAAGTGGTCGTGCGCGGATAATGTAACGGGGCTCAAGCATGTCACCGAAGCTGCGGGTGCGCGCAAGCACGCGGTAGGAGAGCGTTCCCTGGCCAGTGAAGCGGCGGCGTGAGCCAGTCGTGGAGGCCTGGGAAGTGAGAATGCTGGCATGAGTAACGAAAGAGGGGTGAGAATCCCCTCCGCCGATTGTCCAAGGTTTCCTGAGCAACGTTCGTCGGCTCAGGGTTAGTCGGGACCTAAGGCGAGGCCGAAAGGCGTAGTCGATGGCCAACGGGTTGATATTCCCGTACCACGTCGGAATCGTTTGACCGATGGGGGGACAAGGAGGGCTACGAGTAGCAGGCGATGGTTGTCCTGCGGTAAGCGTGTAGGGGTGGCTCAAGTGAAATGCGGAGCCGCATAACCCGAGGCGCGACGCCAGCTGGCTATAAGCCGGCGAGTCTCTTACGCCGAACCTTCTAGAAAAGCCTCTAGGGAGATTCCACGTGCCCGTACCAAAACCGACACAGGTGGACAAGTAGAAAATACTAAGGTGATCGAGATAACCCTCGTTAAGGAACTCGGCAAAATCGCTCCGTAACTTCGGGAGAAGGAGCGCCCCGGTAGGGTGAAGCGCCTGCGCGTGGAGCCTGAGGGGGCCGCAGTGAATTGATCCAAGCGACTGTTTACCAAAAACACAGGTCTCTGCTAAGTCGTAAGACGACGTATAGGGGCTGACTCCTGCCCGGTGCCGGAAGGTTACGTGGAGGTGTTAGGCGCAAGCCAAAGCACTGAAACTAAGCCCCGGTAAACGGCGGCGGTAACTATAACCGTCCTAAGGTAGCGAAATTCCTTGTCGGGTAAGTTCCGACCTGCACGAATGGAGTAACGACTTGGATGCTGTCTCAACGAGGGGCTCGGTGAAATTGCAGTCTCGGTGAAGATGCCGAGTACCCGCGGCTAGACGGAAAGACCCCGTGAACCTTTACTACAACTTGGTATTGGAGTTCGGTCCATTTCGCTCAGGATAGGTGGGAGACTTTGAAGCACGGACTGCGGTTCGTGTGGAGTCAACCTTGAGATACCACCCTTGATGTATTGGACTTCTAACAGCGTGCCTTGAATCAGGGCGCTGAACAGTGCCAGGCGGGTAGTTTGACTGGGGCGGTCGCCTCCCAAAATGTAACGGAGGCGCGCAAAGGTTCCCTCAGCACGGTTGGAAACCGTGCGTAGAGTGTAAAAGCAGCAAGGGAGCTTGACTGCGAGATCGACAGATCGAGCAGGTGCGAAAGCAGGCTTTAGTGATCCGGCAGTAGCAAGTGGAAGTGCTGTCGCTCAACGGATAAAAGGTACTCCGGGGATAACAGGCTTATCGAGTCCAAGAGTCCACATCGACGACTCGGTTTGGCACCTCGATGTCGGCTCGTCGCATCCTGGGGCTGGAGTAGGTCCCAAGGGTTGGGCTGTTCGCCCATTAAAGCGGTACGCGAGCTGGGTTCAGAACGTCGTGAGACAGTTCGGTCCCTATCTGCCGTGGGCGTTGGAGAGTTGAGAGGATTCGCCCCTAGTACGAGAGGACCGGGGTGAACGGACCTCTGGTGTATCTGTTGTCGTGCCAACGGCATTGCAGATTAGCTACGTCCGGATCGGATAACCGCTGAAGGCATCTAAGCGGGAAGCCGGCCTCAAGATGAGCTCTCCCACCACCTTGAGTGGGTAAGACCCCTGGTAGACCACCAGGTTGATAGGCCAGATCTGGAAGCACGGTAACGTGCGCAGGAGACTGGTACTAATGGGTCGAGGGCTTGACGGTTTTCTTTCTCGATTTAAACCGTTGGTCGTGGCATTCCGCGAGGACTGTTGCAAGCCAGAGGGAGGCCAAGAATTTGACTGTGCAGCTTTCAGGGCCCGCCGAGCGCGGTCTCGCAAAGTTCGGTGGCACTGGCATGGGGGAAACACCTCTTCCCATTCCGAACAGAGAAGTTAAGCCCCATAGCGCCGATGGTACTTGTCCTGAAAGGGACCGGGAGAGTAGGTCGCCGCCGGTTTATTTATACGTTGGGCCCCTGCGGGGGCCCTTCGTCGTTAAGCGTTCGGGTCCGGCTCGCCGTCCCAGTAGTCCTTGGCGTCCTGCCGGCGGAACAGGTGCCGGGTCTCCGGCGCGAAGACGCCGATCTTGTCCGAGGTCGGATAGATCGTGGCGGCGCCGAGGGCGCGTTCACTGATGAGGAAGACGCGAGCGTGGGCCTCGTCCGTGTTGCCGACCTGATGGGCTCCCGCCGGTCCCCTCGGGAAGCACACGACCTCGCCGGCGTTCACCTTCTCCTCGCCCTCCGGCGTTCTCACGGTGGCGACGCCTTCCAGGACGAACAGCCATTCCTCCTCGACGAGCTCGTAGTGGTAGGGACACACCCACTCGTTTTCGCCTAGAAGGACGACCGTCGCGCCGATCCGCTCCGCCCCGATCGCGGGGCTGACCTTCGCGTAGGGAGACCGGTAGCCCTCCGGCTCGGTGTCGTCGGGCTCCAGCGGGCCGTCGAGGAGGTTGAAGACCCTCACGCTTCGCCGTCCCAGTAGCCGGCCTTGGCATCGAGGGAGAGCAGCGTGTCCAGGCCCGGGTCCGTGATCATCACCTTGTTGCTGTCCGGGTACACGATCACCTCCGGGCGGCGGATGTCGGAGAAGAGGATGATGCGCACCTCTTCGTCACTGCGGTTGATGATCTGGTGCGCCCCCACCGGCCCGACGGGGAAGCACACGACGTCGCCGGCCCGTAGTTCCTGCTCACCCTCGGGTGTCCGGACGGTCGGCGTCCCCTGCAGCACGAGCAACCACTCCTCCTGGCCGGCCTCCCAGTGATAGGGCGCCGATGTGATGCCCGGCGCGAGCGAGAGCAGGTTCCCGCCGAGGTGCTCCGACCCGATCGCCTCACCGATCGAGGCCCAGCCTGCGGCGAACGCCGCCGGCGCCTCCGGGTTCACCCACGTCGCTGCCGAGTGGAAGTCGAAGCGCTTCAGGGCCACCCCGACACCTTCGCAAAAACGCAGCACTCACCGCGGCTCGATGGTCGAGGTGCGCGAAAAGGGTCCCTACGACCCTGTTCGCACACCTCATCGCACGAGACGCAGCGAGGTGCGCGAAATGGGTGGCTCCGCCGCCGCGGATCCCGCTCCTTCATTGCCGCAGTTCGTCCCGGGGCGTCCCGGGACGGGCCCAGAACGACGCCGGGCCGCTCGAAGAGCGGCCCGGATATCGATGGAAACCCAATGGCGCCGTCTCCGCCGGCCGCGCTTCCTCCCAGAAGGCGCGGCCGGCGGGACGGGCCGGTCAGCGCGGCAACGTGCAGACCGGAACGCGCGACGGGATGGCCCCGTCGCGGCGCGGGCGCCGGGGACGAACGAGGGCCTGGCGATGCGGGTGCTCGAGATGGGGGTGAGGGCCCCGTGATGAGCTGGCGTCCTTGACGGCGGGCTCGCGATGGGGGACGGGCGGGACGGGGGCCGAAGAGGGCGTCCTGTCCAAGGTGGCCTCGCCCAATGTGGCGAACTCCAGCGCCGAACCAAGGGCGCCCCGCATGAGCTCACGAAGTGAGCGGTGTACCGGGCGGTCGATCGTCGGTGAAGGGAACATGTGTTCGGAAGCCTCTCAATCCCATCGGACGGAACGGGTGTTCTGCAACGTCTCTTGCATTGATACCCATAAAACCGCCGCAAACACGCATTTTGCGGCCGGGCCCGAACCATTCCTGGCGCCGCGGCGCCACCGGCTACGAGCCGAGCGACTCCCAGATCTCGAGCTTCGTGCGGACCCGCTCGACGACGGCCTCGGTGAACTCGGTCGTGCCGGCGTGGCCGCCCAGGTCGATCGTGCGCAGGCCGCCGGCGACCGTCTCGAGCGTCCCCTCGTAGATGGCCCGCGAGGCCTTGGCGGCGCCCGGCACGTCCCGCGCGCCCGCCTGACCCAGCAGCGCTGCGCAGGCGAGGATCATCGCCATCGGGTTGGCGAGGTCCTTGCCGAACAGCGTCGGGGCGGTGCCGTGCGGCGCCTCGGCCATGGCGACGTCGACCGAGAAGTCGTCGTCGCCTGTGCTTGTCGAGAAGTCGACTGAGTGAAGGCCAGCAGGATCGACTCGGCGCCGGCGATGGAGCCGAACATCGGCATCACGAGGTCCGAGATGCAGTCGCCGTCGCGGTTCAAGGACGGGATGAAGAGCGGGGCGTCGGCGGCGCCGGAGATCAGGCCCGCGTACAGCGCGTCGACCAGCACCGGCTTGTAGTCGACGTCGGGATGGCGCTCGGCGGCGGCGTCCATCTCCTCCTTGAGCATCCCCTCGTAGACGGGGGAGACGGTCCACTTGGGGCCGCCGTAGACGCGGCCACCGGAGCGCTCGGCCTCGCGGAAGGCGAACTCGGCGACGGCCCGGCAGACGGAGCGGGAGATGCGCTCGGTGCGGTAGGCGTACTCGTCGCCGTCGTCGTCCGTGCCGCGGCCCTCCTCGGCGCCGTAGGCGTCGCCGACCGCCATCCGGACGACGGAGATCGGGTAGTGGACGCCGGCCACGGGACCGACCACGCCGGGGATGCGCCGGCCCGTGCGGACGATGACCTTGCCGTCGACCGCCTCGCGCAGGAGCCGGTTGGGCGACCCGACGTCGTCCTTGCCCTCGGGGGTGATCGTCGCCGCCTTCAGGCCGTAGCCGGCGGCGCACATCGCCTCGGCGGCCTCCTTCACCACACCGTTCGCGGTCTCCCGCCGCGCCTCCAGGGAGAGGTCGAAGCGCTCGAGCTCCACGTCCACGCCGATGTCGGCCTCGAAGACCCGCAGCGAGGCCTCCAGCAGCTCCTGGCCGGTCTCGTCACCCTCGAGGACGACGACCTTCATGCGCCGCGCCCGTTCAGTGCCAGCTCGTCCGCGCGCGCCTCGAGGGCGGCGATGACGAAGGCGACGTGCTCGTCGAAGTCCACCTCGAGCAGCTCCGCGCCGCCGCGCACGTCGTCACGGGACACCGCGGCCGCGAAGGACGGCTGCTTGAGCTTCTTCTTGACGGACTTGGGCGTCAGCCCATGGATGCCCTCCGGCCGTACGTACGCGCAGGCGGTGAGGAAGCCCGACAGCTCGTCGACGGCGAACAGCGCCTTCTCCATCAACGTGTCGCGCGAGACGTCCATGTAGTCGGCGTGGGAGGCGATCGCGCGGATCCACGCCTCCGGCGCGTCGCGCCGCGAGAGCTCGGCCATCACCTCGCGCGGGTGGCCCGTCTCCGCGTCCGGCCACTTCTCGTAGTCGGCGTCGTGCAGCAGCCCGACCGTGCCCCACTCGTCCGGATCCTCCCCGAAGCGCTCCGCGTAGGCCCGCATCGCGGTCTCCACGGCGAGCATGTGGCGACGGAGGGAATCGGATTCCGTCCATTCACATAAGAGGGTCCAGGCCTCCTCGCGCGAAAGGGGAGTCGACATGGCTGTTACGGTACCTCGGCCGTTGGCCCCTGCGCCTTCGCACCCCGCCCTCATGGAGAAGTTCGTCATCGAAGGCGGCGTCCCGCTGTCCGGCACGCTCACGCCCGCCGGCAACAAGAACGCCGCGCTCCCACTCCTCGCCTGCGCCCTCCTGACCGAGGACGCCGTTGTGCTGCACAACGTGCCGCGCATCCGCGACACCCAGGCCATGGCCGACCTGCTCGCCGATCTCGGCGTGCGCGTCGACTGGGCCGAGGACAACACCGTCCGCCTGCAGGCGAGCGGCTCCATCCGCACCCAGGTCGACGCCGACCTGGCGGAGCGCATCCGCGCCTCCTTCCTGCTGGCCGGCCCGCTGCTGGCCCGCTTCGGCTCGGCGTACATGCCGCCCCCCGGCGGGGACGTCATCGGCCGCCGCCGCCTCGACCCGCACCTGGACGCCTTCATCGCCCTCGGCGCCCGCGTCGAGCACACGGCCGGCGAGGTCCGCATCGACGCGCCCGACACCGGCCTCCAGGCGGTCGACTTCTTCATGGACGAGCCGTCCGTCATGGGCACGGAGAACGCGCTCATGGCCGCCGCCCTCACCCCCGGCACGACCATCATCCGCAACGCCGCCTGCGAGCCGCACGTCCAGGACCTCGCCCGCATGCTCGTGCGCATGGGCGCGGCCATCGAGGGGATCTCCTCCAACGTCCTCACCGTCCACGGCGTCGCCCGCCTCGGCGGCTGTGAGCACGCCGTCTCGCCCGATCACATCGAGATCGGCTCCTTCATGGCCCTCGCCGGCGTCACCGGCGGCGAGCTGCGCATCGAGAAGACCGTCCCGGACGACCTGCGCATGATCCGCCTCGCCTTCGGGCGGCTCGGGCTGCGGTCCGAGCTCGACGGGGACGACGTCGTCGTGCCCGGCGGCCAGAAGCTCGTCATGTCGCGCGACCATGGCGGCTACCAGATCAAGGTCGAGGACGGCCCCTGGCCCGCCTTCCCGGCCGACCTCACCTCCATCGCCGTCGCCCTCGCCACGCAGTCCGAGGGCTCGGTCCTCCTGTTCGAGAAGATGTTCGAGAACCGCCTCGTCTTCACGGACAAGCTCGTCGCCATGGGCGCCAACGTGATCCTCTGCGACCCGCACCGCGCCGTCATCAGCGGCGCGACCCGGCTGCGCGGGGCCAAGCTCGTCTCCCCGGACATCCGGGCCGGCATGGCGATGCTGATCGCCGCGCTGTGCGCCGAGGGGGAGTCCGAGATCGGTTCCATCGAGCAGATCGACCGCGGCTACGAGGACATCGACGGCCGGCTGCGCGCCCTGGGCGCGCACATCGAGCGCGCCGCCGCCTAGGGCGTCCCCGTCGGCGTGCAGACGTCGCCCGCGTCGCCCTCGCACAGCGAGCCGTAGGTCAGCCCGAGCTCGAGCTCCGGCGCGACGTCCGTGCCGGCGGAGGTCATCTTCCACGTGGCCAGCCGCGCGTCGTTGACCGCGTAGGTGGCGTCCCCGGCGCGTGCCGTCCCGCTCGGGAACGTCTTGTTCGTCACCGTGTCGGCGAGCAGGCTCGCCGCCGAGGCGCCGAGCGGGAGGGTCAGCGACAGCGGGCCGTACACGGTCTTGCCGGTCCCCTGGCCCGTGGCCGGGTCGAACGGCGTGTCGGCGGTGAACCCGAGGTCGGTGATCGGCAGCCCCGTGCGGCCGCTGCCGAGATCGGCGGAGCCCAGTGCCGGGCGGCCCGCGGGCGGCACTGGCCCGCCGAGGGCCTCGAGGGTCGGCGAGGTGATCGCGACACCGACCGACTGCGTCGACCCCGTGTCGTGGATGCTGCGCAGCGCGGCGCCCTCCGTCGTGAAGCGGAGATACGGGTTGCCGACGGCGCCGATGTCGAGCTGGACGGCCGGGAAGGTGGTGTTTCGCTGCAGCAGGTCCATGAGCTTCGGCGACGCCTTGTCGTACCGCTTGACGAAGACCAGCGGGCTGAGCTTGACCTTGCCGGCCGGCTGCCCGTTCGAGAGCGGGACGGTGGCGCTGAAGTCGAAGCCGCGGACCTCCAAGGGTCCGATGCCCTTCGGGCCCTTGAAGGTGATGGTGCCGACGACGGCCGAGTGGGGCTCCGGCGCCTGCCCGGCCGGCGGTCCCTGGGGGCCGGCCGGCCCCTGTGCGCCCGGGGCGCCCGGAGCCCCTGGGTCCCCCTTCGGTCCGGGCGCGCCGTCCCTCCCGCCGGCGCCCGGCGCACCGGCCACCGCCTCGTCGCCGCCCCGGTCGAGCTTGACCTCCGTCTCGGACTTCTTGCACTTCGCGCCCGCCTTGCGCACCCGCAGGTCACCCGACTTCTTCGCGGCGCACGCGTTGACCGACGGCGCACCGCCCGCGGCCACGGCGAAGCCCGTCCCGGCGAGCGCGAGGATGACGGCACCGGCGAGCAGCGTGGGAGAGGGGCGGAAGGTCATGGGCCTGACTCTCTCACGTCTGGGGGCGCGCGTCGAGGGCGCCGGGCTAGCGTGACGCGGCGTGTTGCACCACATCCCCAGCGGGACGCGCGACGTGCTGCCCGACGAGATGCGCGAGCTGCGCGCCATCACCGAGGCGATGCGCTCCGTGTTCGCGGACGCCGGCTACGGCGAGGTGTACACGCCCGCGCTCGAGTTCGAGACGGAGGCCGCCGCCGCGCACTCCGCCTACCGGCTCTTCGACGCCTCGGGGGACGTGCTGGTCCTGCGGTCGGACATGACCGTCCCGATCGCCCGCGTGGTGGCCACCCGCTACGCGGAGGTCGAGCCGCCCCTGCGGCTCTTCTACATCCAGCGCTCCTACCGCTCCGTGAAGGCCGGGCGGGGCGAGGCACGCGAGCAGCTGCAGGCCGGCCTGGAGCTGATCGGGCCGACGAGCACGGGCGAGGCACTCGAGGTCCTCTGCCGCGCGCTGGACGCCACGGGGCTGACCGACTACCGGATCGCCCTCGGCAGCGCCAGCCTGTATCCGGCGCTGCTCGACGAGGTCGGGGTGACGGGCGACGTGCGCGAGCAGCTCCTGCACGAGCTGGCGACGCGCGACTTCGCCGGCCTGGCGCGCGAGACGCAGGACCTGGACCCGCGGCTGCTGACCGTCCCGCAGCTGCGCGGGGGCGTGGAGGTCCTCGACGGCGTCGGCGAGCCCGGGGAGCCGCTGCGCGCGCTCTACGAGGCGCTGCCGGAGACCGTCCGCGAACGCGTGATCTTCGACCTCGGCCTGCAGCGCCGCGAGCTCGGCTACTACACGGGCGCGATCTTCGAGGTCCTGCCGGCCGCCGCGGGCCTCCCGCTGGGCGGGGGCGGCCGCTACGACGACCTGCTCGGGCGCTTCGGCCGCCCGCTGCCCGCCGTCGGCTGGTCGATCGAGGTCGAGCGCGTCCACGCGGCGCTGGTGGGCCGTTAGATGCGCATCGCCGTCCCCCGCGGAGCGCTCTTCAAGGAGACGCTCGACCTGCTCGACACCGTCGGCGTCGATACCGCCGCGGTGCGCGGCAACGACCGCAAGCTGCTCTTCGAGGAGGAGGGGCTGATCACCATGCGGCCCTCCGACGTCCCCACCTACGTGGAGGCGGGCGCCGCCGACGTCGGCATCACCGGCAAGGACGTGCTGCGCGAACAGGCCGAGCGCGACGTCGTCGAGCTGCTCGACCTCGGCTTCGGCGGGACGACCATGGTCTTCGCCACGGAGGCCGGGGAGGACCCGGCCGCGGAGGCGCTGCGGCGCCTGGGCGTCATGCGCATCGCGACCAAGTACCCGCGCTCGGCGCGCGCCTTCTTCGCCAAGACCGGCCGGCAGGTGGAGATCGTGGAGGTCAAGGGCTCCGTCGAGCTGGCGCCGCTCACCGGCCTCGTCGACGGCATCGTCGACCTCACGCAGACAGGGACGACGCTGCGCGAGAACGGGCTCGTCGTGCGCGAGGAGATCTACACCTCCTCGGCCCGGCTGATCGCGAACCCCGTCGCCTACCGCACGCGGGCGGCGGAGATCGACGCGCTGCTGGCCCGCATCCATGCCGGCTGACCCCGTCGCCGCCGCGCAGGCGCTGCGCGCGCGGGTCCCCACCGGCGCCTCCGTCACGGAGGACGTCCGCGCGGTGATCGCCGACGTCCGCGCACGGGGCGACGCGGCCATCGCCGACTACGAGGCGCGCTTCGGCGGCGAGAAGGCCCCGCCGGCGCCGCTCCCGCTCGAGCTCGTGCGGGCGTTGCGCCTCGCCTACGACAACGTCTTCACCGTCGCCCAGGCCTCCCTGGCCGGCGACCGCGACGTGGAGCTCCCGCAGGGTCAGCGCGTGCGTGTGCGCGAGGTCCCCGTCGCCCGTGCAGGCATCTATGCGCCCGGTGGGCAGGCGCCCTACGTCTCCTCCATCGTCATGGGCGTGGCCACGGCGCGGGCGGCCGGCGTCGAGCACGTCGCCGTGTGCGCCGCGCACCCCGTGATGCAGGCCACCGCGCAGCTGTGCGGCGCCGACGCCATCCACGCGATGGGCGGCGCGCACGCGATCGCCGCGCTCGCCTACGGGACGGACACGATCGACGCCGTCGACGTGATCGTCGGCCCCGGCTCCCTCTACGCGCAGGAGGCCAAGCGCCAGGTGGCGGGGGTCGTCGGCATCGACGGCTTCGCCGGCCCGTCCGACCTCGTCGTGATCGCCTCCGAGCCCGCGCCGGGCATCCCCTACGACGTCCGCGCCCAGGCCGAACACGGGGAGGGGACCGTCGTCGCCGTCGTCTCCCACGACCCTGCCGCGCTCGAAGGGCTGGACGGCGAAGGCGTGCTGGTCGCGTCGCTGGAGGACGCGCTGGCCTTCAGCGAGGCCTTCGCGCCCGAGCACCTGCAGCTCGTGGGCGCCGAGGCGGAGGCGCTGGCGCCGCGGATCCGCAACGCCGGCGCGGTGTTCGTCGGCCCTTCCGCCGGCACCGCGTTCGGGGACTACGTCGCGGGCTCGAACCACGTGCTCCCGACGGAGGGGGCCGCGCGCTTCGCCTCCGGCCTCAACGTGCGCCACTTCACGCGGGTCGTCTCGGAGGTCCACATCGGCCCCGCAGCGGCCGCCGCGCTGGCCCCGGCGGGCATCACGATCGCCGAAGCGGAGGGCTTCACCGCCCATGCCGCCTCCATGGCCGCGAGAATGGAGCCTTGAGCGAATGCCAACACCTATCCCGACCCACCTCTATCTGACTGTGTTGGCATTCGTAGAATGAGCCGAGCCGCTGACATCACCCGCACCACGGGGGAGACGGACGTCCGCCTCTCCCTCGACCTCGACGGGACGGGCGCGGGGCACCGCAAGACGGGCGTCGGCTTCCTCGACCACATGCTCGACCTGCTCGCCCGCCACGGCAAGCTGGACCTGCAGGTCGACGTCGCGGGGGACCTGCAGACGGGGTCGCACCACACCGTCGAGGACACGGGCATCGTGCTCGGGCAGGCGCTCGACCGCGCGCTCGGGGATCGCTCCGGCATCCGCCGCTACGGCCACGCCGTGATCCCGATGGACGAGGCCCGCGCCGCCGTGGCCCTCGACCTCTCCGGGCGGCCGTTCTGCGCTTGGGGCGGCCTGAAGCTGCCACCGGGCGACATCGCCGGCTTCGAGCACGAGGCCGCGGAGGAGTTCTTCCGCGCCGTCGCGTCGGCCGCGCGGCTGACGCTGCACGTCGACATCCAGGCCGGCACCAACACCCACCACATCATCGAGGCGTGCTTCAAGGCGTTCGCCCGCGCGCTGCGGGTGGCGGTCAGCGTCGACCCCGAGGAGACGGGCGTGCCGTCCACCAAGGGCGTGCTGTGATCGCCGTCGTCGACTACGGGATGGGCAACCGCCGGTCCGTCGAGAAGGCGCTCGAGCACGTGGGGGGGCGAGTTGTCATCACGAGCGACCACGAGATGGTCGCCGCGGCGGAGAAGATCGTCATCCCGGGCGTCGGCGCCTTCCCGGCCGCGATGGAGCGCCTGGACGCGCTGGGCCTCACCGAGCTGCTGCGCGAGCGGGCACGGGCCGGCACGCCGACCCTCGGCATCTGCCTCGGGATGCAGCTGCTCTTCGAGCGCTCCGCCGAGCACGACGGCGCGCCCGGCCTCGGCCTGCTGGCCGGCGAGGTCACCTACCTGGACACGAAGGGCGAGCGGCTGCCGCACATCGGCTGGAACCTCGTGCGCACCCGCGCCGCGACGATCACCGACGGCCTCGGCGACGTCGCCTTCTACCACGTGCACTCGCTGGTCGCGCGGCCCGCGGACCCGGACGTCGTCGTCGGCACCGCCACCCACGGCGAGGAGTTCGCGACCATCGTCGAGTCCGGCCATGTCTACGGCGCGCAGTTCCACCCGGAGAAGTCCTCGCGCGACGGGTTGGCGCTGCTGGCCAACTTCGTGAAGTCGTGATCCTCTACCCGGCCATCGACATCCAGGAGGGGCGCGCGGTGCGGCTCGTCCAGGGGCGCTTCGAGGACGAGACGGTGTACGCCGACACGCCGCTGGAGGCCGCGCGCGACTGGGTCCAGGCGGGCGCGACGCACCTGCACGTCGTCGACCTCGACGGCGCCCGCCACGGCGAGCCGCGCTCCATCGCCCATCTCGAGCAGATCGCGAAGCTCGGCGTGCCCGTCCAGTACGGCGGCGGGCTGCGCTCCATCGAGGCGGTCCAGGACGCCGTCGCCGCCGGCGCGCACCGCGTCATCCTCGGCACCGCCGCCTTCCGCGACCTCGACTTCCTCGACGAGGCGGTCGCCCGCTTCGGTGCGAAGGTCACCGTGTCCGTCGACGTGCGCGGCGGCCACGTCGCCACCGCCGGCTGGACGGAGACGACCGACATGCCCGCCACCGCGGCCATCACTGCGCTGCAGGACCGCGGGGTGAAGGCGTTCGTCTACACGGACGCCGACAAGGACGGCCTGCTCGAGGGCCCGGACCTCGACGACGTCCGCGCCATCGCCGCCGCCGTTCGCGGGCGCTGGATCTTCTCGGGAGGCATCGGCACCGTCGAGCACCTGAAGACCCTGCGCGACCTGCGGCTGCTCAACCTCGCCGGCGTCATCTCCGGCAAGGCGCTCTACGAGGGCGCCTTCACGGTGCCCGAGGGCATCGCCGCGCTGGGAGGCTGAGCCCTGCACTACAAGCGGATCATCCCCTGCATGGACGTCGACGCGGGGCGCGTCGTCAAGGGCACGAAGTTCCTCGACATCCGCGACGCCGGCGACCCGGTGGAGCTCGCCGCCTACTACGACGAGCACGGCGCCGACGAGGTCATCTTCCTCGACATCACGGCGACCTCGGACAAGCGGGCGACGGTCGTCGAGCTGGCCCGGCGCGCGGCGGACCAGGTCTTCGTCCCGTTCACGGTCGGCGGCGGCGTGCGGACCGTCCAGGACGCCCAGGCGGTGCTCGACGCGGGCGCCGACAAGGTCGGGGTCAACAGCGCCGCGGTCGCGCGGCCGGAGCTGATCTCGGAGATGTCGCGGCAGTTCGGCGACCAGTGCGTGGTCCTCGCGGTGGACGCCCGGCGGCGCGGCGACGGGACCTACGAGGTCGTCGTGGCCGGCGGCCGGACGCCCACGGGGCGCGACGCGATCGCCTGGATCCGCGAGGGCGTCGAGCGCGGGGCAGGGGAGATCCTCCTCACCAGCATGGACCGCGACGGCACCAAGGACGGCTACGACCTCGATCTGGTGCGCGAGGTGGCGGAGGCCGTCGACGTCCCCGTGATCGCCAGCGGCGGGGTGGGGGAGCCACGGCACATGGTCGAGGGCTTCGCCGCCGGTGCCGACGCCGCGCTGGCCGCCTCCATCTTCCACTTCGGCACCCACTCGATCGAGGAGACCCGCGACGCGCTGATCGCCGCGGGTGTCCCGATCCGCCCTAGGGCTTGATCAGCCCGCGGAAGGTCGGCGGGATCCTGTAGCCCTTCTTCCTCTTGGCCTTCTTCTTGACGGCGGCGATCTTGCGCAGCGGGATCTTGCTGGCGTTGGTGCGCTTGACGCAGCGGGAGAACGCCGCCGACTGGCGCTTGCCGTGCTTGGGCACGGCGCGCTTGGCCCGGCCGACGCAGGCCCGGCGGCGCTCGACGGCCTTGCGCTTGCGTTCCACCTTCGCGGCGGCCAGCTTGCGGCGGCGCTCCTCCGAGAGCGGCTCGAGCGCGTACATGGCCCCGTATCCGACCAGGAAGAGCGTGTGCTTGTCGGTGATCAGCGTCGCGTAGCCGCCCTTGCGGAAGCCGTAGACCTGCTTGCCGCTGTGGGTGTCCAGCGCGTAGGTCCTGCGCGTGCGGATGTTGCCGAACCAGACCGTGCGCCCGAGGACGGTCGACCCGCCGGAGATGGCCCCGCCGGTCGCCTTGCGCCACTTGACCGCCCCCGAGCGGGCGTCCAGCGCGTAGAAGGTGCCGTCGTAGGAGCCGATGAAGACCGTGGGCCGGCCACCCGGGCCCGGCCCGATCGACGGTGACGCGTAGACGTAGCCGTTGGTCTTCGTGCGCCACGCGAGCTCACCCGAGTCCTCCGCGAACGAGTACACGTAGCCGTCGACGTTGCCGACGAAGACGCGGCCGTTGGCGACCGCGGCGTTGCCGTAGAAGCGGCCGGAGGAGAACCCGAACTTCGCTCCCTGGGTCTTCGCGTTCCAGACCAGCTTGCCCGTCGCCGCGCGCAGGGCGTAGACCCGGCCCGCGTAGTCGCCGAAGTAGAGCTTGCCATCCTTGAGCGCCAGCGCCGCCTTGACCGCGCCGGAGGCCTTGTAGGTCCAGCGCACCCCGCCCGACCTGGCGTTCAGGCCGTACACCGTCCCGTTCTCCGAGCCGAAGTACAGCGTCCCGTTCGCGAGGATCGGCGAGGACTCCGTGCGCCCCGGGAGGTCGCGGCGCCACTGCACGTGCCCCTGGCGGGTGTCGAGCGCAACGACCCGCCCACCCGAGCCGCCCGGGTGCCCGAGCAGCGTCACGTAGACCCGCTCGTTCTCGACGTCGAGCATGGGGGAGGAGGCGGCGAGGCTGCCGACGTGCTTGGACCAGCGGACCTTCCCGGTGCTCTTGTAGATGCACTGGACGGTGCCGTCGTAGCGGAGGATGAACAGCGACTTCTCGCTCATCACCGGCGGGAACTCGAGGACGTTCTTGCCGTCGTAGAACCAGCGCTGGTGGAAGGGCGGCTTGACGAGGCTCGCGGGCACGTCGAGGGACCGCTTGCGGTCGGGCGTGTAGCCGTAGGTCGTCCATAGGAACGGCTTGGCCTTCGGCTTCTTCTCGCCCGCCCCCGCAGTGGGCGTCGGGGTGGGCGTGTCCTCCTCCTCGAAGGCGACGTCCGGGTTGGACACGTTCCCGGGGCCGTGGCTGAGCACGAAGTAGGCGCCGGCGCCCGCCAGGACGAGCAGGGCCGCCAGCCCGAGGAGGATGCGCTTCCGGGTCAGCATGAAGACTCGCGGAGACTAGGGTCCGCACCTAATGGGACAGGTGCTCGACCGGTTGCGCTCACCGGTGCTGGACGCCGTGGCCGATCTGCCCGGGGTGTGGGTCGTGGGCGGTGCCGTCCGCGACACGTTGCTGGGCCGCGAGGTCCACGAGCTCGACCTGCTCGTGGAGGGCGACGCCGCACCGGTGGCGCGGCGGCTGGGTGAGCCGAACGCGATCCACGAGCGCTTCGGGACCTTCACCGTCGCCGGCGTGGACATCGTCTCCGCCCGGACGGAGACGTACGCCCGGCCGGGCGCGCTGCCGGATGTGACGCTCGGGGTGAGCGTCGCCGAGGACCTGCGCCGGCGCGACTTCACGGTCAATGCCCTGGCGGTCCGCCTCGCCGACGGCCACCTGGAGGCCCTGCCGGAGACGCTGGGCGACCTGGAGGCCGGGCACCTGCGCGTCCTGCACGACGGGTCCTTCCTCGACGACCCCACGCGCCTGGTCCGTCTCGCGCGCTACGCCGCCCGCCTGGGCTTCACGGTCGAGCCGCGGACGGAGACGCTCGCCCGGGACGCGATCGAGGGCGGCGCACTGACGACGGCGACTGGCGCGCGGCTGGGCGCCGAGCTCCGGCGCGTGCTCCGCGAGCCGCTGCCCGGCGCGCTCCTGGAGCTCGATCGCCTCGGCATCGGCGCCCGGGCGATCCACCCGGCCTTCGCCGCGGACGCTGCGCTGCTCCAGCGCGTCCTCGACGCGGCGCCGCCCGGCGCCGACGCGGGCCTCGCCGCGCTCGGCGCGTGCCTCCTCTACGCGAACGGCGTGCCCGCGGCCCTCGACGCACTCGCCTTCCCCGCCGCGGAGCGCGCGATCGTGGCTGCCGCCGCGTCCGGTCAGTCGGTCGCCGCCGCGCTGCGTGCTTCCGAGACCGTCGCCGACGTCGCCGCGGTCGCCGCCCGCCAGCCGGCGGAGGCGCTCGCCGTCGCCGCCGCCCTCGGCGCATCGGAGGAGGTGACGCGCTGGCTCGGCGAGTGGCGTCACGTCCGCCTGGAGATCTCGGGCGAGGACCTGCTCGCGGCGGGGCTGCAGGGCCCGGCCATCGGCGAGGCCCTGCGCGCCGCCCAGGCCGCGGCGCTCAACGGGGAGGCCGGCGACCGGGAGACCCAGCTGGCCGTCGCGATGGGCGCAGCAAGGTGATCGAGCTCGACCTCGACGGCGCCCGCGTGCTCTTCACCGACCGGACCGTGGACCTCCGGGCGGCGCCGGACGCGTTCGGCCCCGCGCGGCAGGGCCATCAGGTCCACGGGACGACGGTGCTCCGCGACGCGTCCGGCGAAGCGGACGGCTTCGTCACCACCGATCCGGGCTGGGGCGCCCTCGTGCGGACCGCGGACTGCCTGCCCGTCGCGCTCGCCGCGCCCGGCGGTGCCGCGATGCTGCACGGCGGCTGGCGCGGGCTCGCCGGCGGGATCATCGCGGTGGGGGCCGAGGCGCTGCCCGGTGCCACCGCCGCGGCCCTCGGGCCCTGTGCGCGCGGCTGCTGCTACGAGGTCGGCGAGGAGGTCCACGCGCACTTCGAGGGGTACGGCGCACGGGTCGGCGAGCGCAACCTGGCCATCGACGTGATCGCCACGGCGCAGCTGCGGGCCGCGGGCATCGAGCGCATCCACGACACGGGCATCTGCACCATCTGCGACGAGCGCTTCTTCTCCTACCGCCGCGAGGGGGACGCCGCCGGGCGCCAGGGAGGGATCGCGTGGCCGGCCTGACCGTCGACCCGGCGCCCGTGCGGGCCGCCATCGCCGCCGCCTGCGAGCGCGTGCACCGCGACCCTGCCGGCGTGGAGCTGCTGGCCGCGACGAAGTACCTCGCGACGGCCGAGCTCGGCGCGCTCGCCGACGCGGGCATCGACCTCGTCGGGGAGAACCGCGCCCAGGCACTGGAGGAGAAGGCGCAGAACTGGCCCATGTTCCGCTGGCACTTCATCGGCCAGCTGCAGAGCCGGAAGGTCCGGATGATCCTCCCGTACGCACAGCTCATCCACTCCGTCGCGTCCGACTCGGCGCTGGAGCAGCTGGGCCGCTTCGGGACGCCGGAGACGCAGGTCCTCGTCCAGGTCAACGTGGCCGGGGAGGACTCCAAGGACGGCGTCGCGATCGACGACCTGGGCGCCTTCATCGCCCGCTGCCCTGCGAAGGTGGTGGGCCTCATGACCATGCCGCCCGCCGTCGAGGATCCCGAGCACAACCGCCCGGTCTTCCGCCGCCTGTCCCACCTCGCCCGCGACCACGGCCTGCGCCACCTCTCCATGGGGACCTCGCAGGACTACGTCGTCGCCGTCGAGGAGGGCGCCACCATCGTCCGGGTCGGCTCGGCCCTCTACTCCCGATGACGCCCAGGGTCCCGCCCGGTCGCCGTGAGGACGTCGGCCTCCTCAACACGGGGATCCTCAAGGTCCTCGGCCTCGCCACGGGCGGCCCCCTCAACGTCTTCACGACGCTCGCGCGCCACCCCAGCCTCTTCCGCCGCTGGCTGATCTTCGCCGGCGCCCTGATGCCCGGCGGCAAGCTCAAGCGCGCGGACTCCGAGCTCGTGATCCTGCGCGTCGCCCACAACTGCGGCAGCGACTACGAGCTCACCCAGCACGAGCGCATCGCCAAGACGGCGGGGCTCAGCGACGAGGAGATCGCCAGGGCAGGCGGCGATCCTGCCGAATGGCCCCACCACCAGTCGCTGCTGCTGCGCACCGCCGACGCCCTGCACGCCGACCGCGACGTCCCCGACGAGCTGTGGGCGGAGCTCGTCGCCGAGTTCGACGAGCAGCGCCGGATCGAGCTGCTGATGCTCGTCGGCCACTACGAGATGCTGGCCATGACGCTCAACGCGCTCAGGGTGGAGAGCGACCCTCCGAGCGGTCCCGCCTCCCTGATCGTCAAGCTGTTGGGGAGATGACCAGATTTGCTCTCCTCCTCGCGCTGACCGGCGCGCTCATCCTCCCGTCCGCCGCCGGTGCTCTCACCCTGGGCAGCACCGCTCCTGAGGCGGACTTCGTCGAATCCGGGTCGTCCAGCCGCTTCACGGTCGCGCAGGTGGCATCGCCCGCCGGGGACCTCACCTACACCGTCCCGCCCGGCAACTGGGTGGTCAAGAGCGTCTCCGCGAAGGTGAAGACGGGGACAGGCGGCTCGGTGGCGATCCGCTTCGCCCGGCCCACCGGTGCCGCCAACCACTACGTGTTCCAGGGTCACGATCCGCTCAGCCTCGACGACTTCAGCACGAAGGTGTACACCGCGACCACGGACCGCAAGGTGCAGGGCGGTGACGTCCTCAGCGTCACCTACGGCGGCGAAGCCGCCGTCGGCGCCGCGGCACCCGCCGGCTTCCCGTACGGCTTCATCGCGGCCGATGCGATCGACGGCGACGACACCGAGCTGGCGGCGGTGGCGGAGAGCATCACGACCGCCATCAGCGCCGAGCTGCTCCCCGACGCGGACGCCGACGGATTCGACGACTCGGCGGACGCGTGCCCGCTCGACGCCGAACGCCACGAGGCGCCGTGCGCGACGGACAACAGCCTGTCCTTCAGCGTGACGCCGACCACCGTCCTGGGCGGCCAGGACGTCACCGCCACCATCGTGCTCACCAACAAGGGGCCGGCGAGGTCGACCAACATCGTCATCCACATCCCCTACGGCCAGCGCTTCCGCCACGGGTCCTTCCCGGCCGAGTGCACCAACCGGCAGGCGGAGACGCAGTGCACCCTCCCCGTGCTGGAGGCCGGGCAGTCCAAGACGCTCGTCGGGAAGATCACCTCCATCTCGCCCAACACGCCGCCGCAGGCCGGTTCGCCGGTCACGGAGACGCTGTCGGCCTACACGGAGAGCGACAACCGCGATCTGAACAAGGCCGACAACAACCCGCCGGCGGTGGCGATGACCGTGCTGCCGATCCCCGTGGGCGGCACCACGCAGCCCGCCAAGTGCACCGTCCCGAAGCTCAAGGGCAAGAGCCGGGCGAAGGCCAGGAGCGCGCTCAAGAAGGCCAACTGCGCGCTGGGCAAGGTCAAGAAGCCCAAGGGGAGGCTGAAGAAGGGCCGCAGGCTCGTCGTCAAGAAGCAGACGGTGCCCGCGGGCACCCCGGCGGCCGTGGGCACGAAGGTCGGCATCACGCTCAAGGCCGTGAAGAAGTAGCCGCGGTCTACACTTGCAGGGAGTTCGCCCCCGGTGGCGAACTCCCGAGACGTCTATGGCCTTTCGAGACCTCATGCACCGCTCCGCCGTCTACTTCGGCCTCGCCGAGGAGCGCTACGACGACGACTACGACGAGCCCCGTGCGCCCGTCGCCACCCGCCCCAACCCCGAGGCGGAGATCGAGGAGCGCTACCGCGAGCGCCCGAACGTGCGGCGCATGCCCTCGCGCCGGCGGCGTGACGAGATCGACGACATCTTCGGCGACCCCGAGGAGGACCGGCGCACGAACGTCCTGCGCTCCGTGCGCACGACCAACGGCGGCGGCAGCAACGGCGGCCGTGGCGAGGTGCGCGTGCACTTCGTCGTGCCGGAGAACTTCAACGACGCCCAGGACGTCGGGAACAAGTTCAAGGACTCCATCCCGGTCATCCTCAACCTGCAGGGCGTCGACCCCGGGCTGTCCATCCGCATCATCGACTTCGCCTCCGGGCTGACCTACGCGCTCGACGGCGGCATGCAGAAGATCGCCGAGAAGACGTTCCTCCTCACTCCACGCAACGTCGAGGTCTCCGCCGAGGAGAAGGCCCGGTTGATGGAGCGGGGTTTCTTCAACCAGTCCTAGCCTCAGCGGCATGCAGATCGGCCTCATCGGGGCGGGCAACATGGGCTCCGCGATGGCGCGAGGCTGGGGACGTCCCGTGCTCGCCTCCGACAGCGGCTCCGGCCGGGCCGCCGCGCTCGTGGCCGAGCTGGGCGGCGAGGCGCTGAGCAACGCGGAGGTGGCCGAGCGGGCCGATCTCGTCGTGCTCGCCCACAAGCCCGGGCAGCTGGAGGACGTCGCCGCGGGCATCGCGCCGAAGCGGATCCTCAGCGTGATGGGCGGCAGGACGCTCGACGACCTGCGCCGCGCCTACCCGGACGCGCGCGTCACCCGGGTGGAGCCCAACACGCCCGTCGCGCTGCGCCAGGGCGTGCTCGTCGTCCCCGCGGAGGCCGACGACGACGAGGTGCTGGCGCTGCTCGCCGAGCTCGGCAGCGTCGTCCGCGTGCCGGAGGCGCTGATCGGGACGGCCGGCGCGATCTCCGGGGTCGGTCCCGCGTACGTGGCGCTCGTCGCCGAGGCGTGGGCGGACGCCGGCATCAAGGCCGGGCTGCCCGCCGCCGTGGCCACCGACCTCGTCACCCGGACGCTGGCCGGGTCCGCCGCCCTGCTGGCCGAGCAGGACACGCTCGCCGTCCGCCGCGGGGTCACCTCGCCGGGCGGCACCACCGCCCGCGGGCTGGCCGCGCTCGAACGCGAGGGCATCCGCCGTGCGTTCGCGGCCGCCACGGACGACGTCGTCGGCGCCGAGCGATGAGCCTCGTCCTCGCCGCCAGCGCCCGCGTGGAGATCGCGGACTTCGTGAGCGCGCTGTTCAGCGTCTACATCATCATCGTGCTCGCCTGGGTCGTCGCCCAGTTCATCTTCTCCATGGGCGTCACCCCGCCCTACTCGCGACCGCTCAACGCGGTGCTCGACTTCCTGCGCGACTGCGCGGAGCCGTGGCTGCGCATCTTCCGCCGCCTGGGTCTGCGGATCGGGCCGTTCGACCTGTCGCCGATCGTCGCGATCCTGGTCCTCCAGGTCGCCCGCGCGATCATCGTCAACATCATCGCGTGACGCCCGTGCTGCGCGCCGCGGTGACCGCCGCGGTCATCGTCGCCATCGACCAGGCCACGAAGGCGCTCGTCCGGGCCAACGTGCGGATGGGCTCCGAGGACGGGATCCTCCCCGGCGTCCAGCTCGTCAACTCGCGCAACAAGGGCGTCGCCTTCAACCTGCTCGAGGGCAAGGCCGGCCTCGTCGGCCTCATCACGGCGGCGGTCGTGATCGGCCTGCTCGCCTTCTTCTTCATCAACCGCGCCAAGCCGCTGCTGTGGCTGCCGGTCGGCCTGCTGCTCGGCGGCGCGCTCGGCAACGTCATCGACCGCGTGACCCGCGACGACGGCGTCACCGACTTCATCAAGCTGCCCGCCTGGCCGGCCTTCAACGTCGCCGACATGGCGATCACCTTCGGGGTGCTGGCGCTGTTCTACGTGTTGGAGGGACCCAAGCGCGATGACTCGACTTGACGTCTGGCTGGTGGACCAGCTCGGTTCGCGGGCGGCGGCGCAGAAGGCGATCGCCGAGGGACGGGTGACCGTCGACGGCGAGGTGCGCCCGAAGAGCCACAAGGTGCAGCCGGGCGAGCACGTCGAGGTCGCCGCCGGACTGAAACCCGCCATGGGGGTGGAAAAGGCTCCGGAGTTCGCCGTCGTCTACGAGGACGACGACGTCCTGGTGGTCGACAAGGGGCCCGACACCGTCGTGCATCCCGGCAGCGCGGTGCCGAGCGGGACGCTCGTGCAGGCGCTGGAGGGCCGCGTCGCCGGTGGGGACGACCCCGCCCGTCCCGGCGTCATCCACCGCCTCGACCGCGACACCTCGGGGCTGCTCGTCTTCGCGCGCAACGCGAAGGCCCACGCCTCCCTGGCCCGGCAGATGCAGCGCCGGGAGATCGAGCGCGAGTACGTCGCGCTCGTCAAGGGTCGCCCGCCGGCGATGCACGGGACCATCGACGCGCCGCTCGGCCGCGACCGCAAGCGCCGGACCCGCATGTCCTCCGACACGGACAACCCGCGCGAGGCCATCACCCACTTCTTCATCGAGGAGCCGTTCGCCGACGCGACGCTGCTGCGGCGTGGTGCTCGAGACGGGCCGCACCCACCAGATCCGCGCGCACCTCAAGGCGATCGGCCATCCGGTCCTCGGCGACCCCGAGTACGGCGTCCCGCATCCTTCGCTGAACCGCCAGTTCCTCCACGCCCGCCGGCTGCGTCTGCGCGAGCCCGCGATCGAGCTCCGCTCGGAGCTCCCGGAGGACCTCGCCGCTACCCTCGAGGCGTACAGAAAATCAACCCCGGCAGCCTGACCTCCTGATCACACAGGGCCGCCGGAGCAGTCACACCACCAAGGAGAACACATCATGGCCGACGTCGGCCTGAGAGAGCTGCTGGAAGCCGGGGTCCACTTCGGCCACCAGACCCGCCGCTGGAACCCCAAGATGCGCCGCTTCATCCACGGCGAGCGCGAGGGGATCTACCTGATCGACCTCAACAAGACCGAGGAGCTGCTGCACAAGGCGCAGGAGTTCGCTCAGGGCATCGCCCGCCGCGGTGGCGTGGTCCTGTTCGTCGGCACCAAGAAGCAGGCCCGCGACTCCATCAAGGAGGTCGCCGAGTCCTGCGGCATGCCGTACATCGAGCAGCGCTGGCTCGGTGGCGTGCTCACCAACTTCCAGACGATCTCGCTGCGCATCAAGCGCCTGCACGACCTCGAGCGCTACCAGCGCGAGGGGCAGCTCGAGCTGCTGCCGACGCAGGAGCGCATGAAGGCCCTCGCCGACCTGGCCAAGCTCCAGGCGAACCTCGGCGGCGTCAAGAACATGCAGCGCCCGCCGGACGCGATGTTCGTCATCGACCTCAAGACGGAGGACATCGCCGTCAAGGAGGCCAAGCGCCTGCGCATCCCGATCATCGGGCTCGTCGACACCAACTGCGACCCGGACGGCATCCAGTACGTCATCCCGGGCAACGACGACGCGATGAAGTCCTGCGCCGTCATCACCGGCGCCCTCGGCGACGTCATCCGCTCCGGCCGTGCCGCCTGGCAGCACGTGGAGGAGGAGCGCGTGCGCAAGGAGACCGAGGAGGCCGCCCGCAAGGCCGCCGAGGAGGCCGCCAAGCGCGAGGCCGAGGAGAACGCCCGCATCGAGGCGGAGGCCGCCGCGGCCGCCGCCCAGGCGGAGCGCATCGAGGAGCGCGAGGCCGAGGCCGTCGCCAGCCGCAAGGCCCAGACGCCGATCGACCAGGGCAAGGGCGGCGACGGTGCCCGTCCGCACGCCGCGCCGACCGATCGACGACGACCTGCCCGCCAAGCCCGGCCCGTCGGGCAAGCGCGCCCCCAAGAAGGCCGCCCCGAAGCCGAAGCCCGTCGCCGACGCCGCGGCAGCGCCGAAGGCGCCCGCCGAGGCCGCCGCGGCGCCTGCCGAGGCCACGGAGGCACCCGCCGAGGAGCCCAAGCCCAAGGCGAAGGCCAAGCCGGCTGCCAAGAAGGCCGCGCCCAAGGCGGCGCCGGCCGAGGAACCCACTGCATCAGAGGAGGACGCCGATGGCTGACATCACTGCCGCCATGGTCAAGGAGCTCCGCGAGAAGACCGGCGCGGGGATGATGGACTGCAAGAAGATCCTGACGGAGACGGAGGGCGACATCGACAAGGCGGTCGAGCTGCTGCGCGTCCGCCTCGGCGACAAGGCGCTCAAGCTCGGCGGCCGCGAGGCCACCGAGGGCACCGTCCAGGCCTACATCCACTCCAACGCGAAGGTCGGCGTCCTCGTCGAGGTCGACTGCGCGACGGACTTCGTGGCCCGCAACGACGTCTTCATCGACTTCGCGAAGGCCGTGGCGATGCACGTCGCCGCCGTCCCGAGCATCCGCTACGTCTCGCCGGACGACGTCCCCCAGGACGAGAAGGACGCCGAGACGCGCGTGTTCGAGCAGCAGGCCGCCGACAAGCCCGAGAACGTCCGCCCGAAGATCGCCGAGGGCAAGCTGCGCAAGTGGCTCGAGGAGGTCACCCTCGTCGACCAGCAGCACGTCAACGCCGACCGCTACGAGGGCAAGACGATCGAGCAGATCCGCGCCGAGCTCTCCGGTCAGCTGGGCGAGCCCATCGTGATCAAGCGCTTCGCGAGGTTCGCGATCGGTGCCTGACCCCGCCTTCTCCAGGATCCTGCTCAAGCTCTCCGGCGAGGCCCTCATGGGCGGCCAGGAGTACGGCATCGATCCGGAGACGGTGGACCGCATCGCCCAGGAGATCAAGAAGGTCCACGACCGCGGCGTCGAGATCGCGGTCGTGCTCGGGGCGGGCAACATCTACCGCGGCATCGCCGGCGCGGCCGAGGGCATGGACCGCGCGACCGCGGACTACCTCGGCATGCTGGCGATCGTCATCAACGCGGTCACCCTGCAGGACAAGCTGGAGGCGCTGGGCGTCCATTCGCGCGTGCAGTCGGCCATCGCCGTCGCCGAGGTCGCGGAGCCCTACATCCGGCGTCGCGCCATGCGCCACCTCGAGAAGGGCCGGGTGGTCATCTTCGCCGCGGGCACCGGCAACCCGTTCTTCACCTCCGACACCGCCGCCGCCCTGCGCGCCCAGGAGATCCACGCCGACGCGATCCTGATGGGCAAGAACGGCGTCGACGGCGTCTACTCGGCCGACCCGCGCACGAACCCGGACGCGGAGTTCCTGCCGGAGATCACCCACCTCGAGGCGCTGCAGAAGGGCCTCAAGGTCATGGACTCGACGGCCTTCAGCCTGTGCATGGACAACGGCACGCCCATCCACGTCTTCAACATGGACGACGAGGCGAACATCGGTCGGATAGTGTCCGGCGAGCGCGTCGGGACCATCGTGCGCACCCCCTCATGAGCATCATCGACGACTTCCTCAAAGACGCCAAGGAGCACATGGCGAAGTCCGTGGACAACACCCGGACGAAGTTCTCCACGGTGCGCGCCGGCCGCGCCAGCGCAGCCATGCTGGACCGTATCTCCGTCGACTACTACGGCACGCAGACGCCCCTCAAGCAGCTCGCGACGATCAGCGCCCCCGAGGCGCGGCTGATCACCATCCAGCCCTACGACAAGTCGGCGATGAAGGGCATCGAGCGCGCCATCCAGGAGTCCGACCTGGGGCTGACGCCCAACAACGACGGCAACATCATCCGCCTGCAGCTCCCGGAGATGACCGAGGAGCGGCGCCGCGAGATGGTCAAGGTCGCCCGGCAGGTCGCCGAGGAGGGCCGCATCGCCATCCGCAACATCCGCCGCGACACGATGCAGGACCTGCGCGAGCTGCGCGAGGGCGGCGACGTCGGCCAGGACGAGGAGCACCGCGCCGAGGGCGAGCTGCAGAAGGTCACCGACGGGTCGATCGCCGACCTCGACGCCGCGCTCAAGGCCAAAGAGGCCGAGATCCTCGAAGTCTGACGCTGACGTGCCTGCGCGGTACGTCGCGATCATCACCGACGGCAACGGCCGTTGGGCCCAGCAGAACGGCGTCGACGTGGCCGCGGGCCACCAGGCCGGCGCCGACGCCGTCAAGGCGCGCCTGAAGGACGCCGTCGCCCTCGGCATCGAGGAGCTGACCGTCTACTCGTTCTCCACGGAGAACTGGAACCGCTCCGACGACGAGGTCGGCGCGCTGATGAGCATGTTCGCCGAGCGGATCGTGGGGGAGACCCCCGAGCTCGACCTCGAGGGCGTGCGGATGCGCTTCGTCGGGCGCCGCGAGGGCGTCGTCCTCCGAGCTCGTCCAGCTGATGGAGTGGGCGGAGGAGAAGACCGCGCACAACACGCGCATCACCCTGTTCGTCGCCTTCAACTACGGCGGCCGGGCCGAGATCGTCGACGCCGCCCGCGGCTTCACCGGTACCACGGAGGAGGAGTTCGCCGCGCGCCTGTACGCGCCGGACATGCACGAGCCGGACCTCCTGATCCGCACGAGCGGCGAGGAGCGCATCTCGAACTTCCTGCTCTGGCAGTGCGCCTACTCCGAGTTCGTCTTCACGCCCGTGCTGTGGCCCGACTTCTCCCGCGCCGATCTGGAAGGTGCGTTGCAGGAGTACGAGGCGCGGCAGCGTCGCTTCGGCGGCCGGTAGGTTGCCGCGACTAGTGCCCTCTGATCTCGCCCAGCGCGTCGCGATCGGCCTTCCCGCGGCCGCCGTCGCCGTCTTCCTCATCGTCATCGGACACGAGGCGTTCGCGCTGACCGCGCTGCTGCTCGGCGGCGCCGCGATCGGCGAGCTGTGGACGATGTACGACCGCGTCGGGCCGGTCAAGCTCGCGGGCTTCCTCGCCGTCCTCGCCTTCGTGCTGGCGGCCTACTACGGCGGCGAGCACCAGGTGCTGCTCGTGGCCGTGTGCGTCTTCCCGGTGCTGTTCGTCCTCGCGCTGCTGATGCCGGGCGGGCCGTCCATGACCGCCCGCATGGCGCTGACCTGCATGGGCATCTACTGGATCGGCTTCGCCGTCGCCCACGCCGTGCTGCTGCGCGAGCTGCCCCACGGGCGCGACATCGTCATCGACGTGCTGCTCGGGACCTTCATCGGCGACAGCGGCGCCTACCTCGGCGGCCGCCAGTTCGGGCGCACGAAGCTCGCGCCGCGGGTGTCGCCGAACAAGACGGTCGAGGGCCTGCTGATCGGCTTCGTGACCTGCATCATCGCAGTGCAGCTCGCCGCGCTCTACCAGGACTGGCTGGACTTCGTGCACGCGCTCATCCTCGGCGCCGCCGTCGGCATCGCCGCCCCGCTGGGCGACCTGTTCGAGTCCCAGGTCAAGCGCGACGCGGGCACGAAGGACGCCGGCAACCTGTTCGGGGTCCACGGGGGCGCGCTGGACCGCCTCGACGCCGCCTTCTTCGCGCTCGTGACCGGCTACTGGGTGTGGAGCGCGATGCTGTGACGGACGACGACAAGCAGGACCGGCAGATGATCGAGCTGCTCAACGAGCTGCGCGTGGCCATGCCGGGGGTCCAGATCCTCTTCGGCTTCCTGCTCACCGTCCCCTTCGCGCAGGGCTTCACCAAGGTCACGGACTTCCAGCGCGACGTCTACTTCGTCACGATCCTCCTCGCGGCCGCCTGCACGGCCTGCCTGATCGCCCCGAGCGCGGCGCACCGGCTGCTCTTCCACCGGGGTGAGCGGCCGTGGCTGATCGAGCACGCCAACCGCATGCTCATCGCCGGCCTCGTGTTCCTGGGCCTCGCCCTGATCGGCGCGATCCTGCTGGTGACCGACTACCTGTTCGGCGGGGCCATCGTGGTGATCGCACCGGCCGGGCTGGCGGCGGTCCTCGCCGGGCTGTGGTTCGCGCGTCCGCTTAGCCGCCGCTGAGGCCACCGCGCCTAGCCTGGGAGGCATGCGAAGGCTGCTCATCCTGGGTGCGACGGGCTCCGTGGGCCGCCAGGCCCTGGACGTCGTGGCGCGTGCGCCGGAGGCCTTCGAGCTGGTCGGGATGAGCGCGCACAGCGGGTCCGGCCCGCTGGTGGAGCTCGCCCGCGAGCACGGGGTGACGCGCCTCGCGCTCACCGACCCGGACGCCGCCGCCCGCGCGGCGGAGTGGACGGAGGGCGAGGTGCTGGCCGGCCCGGAGGGGCTGGCCCGGCTCGTCGCCGAGTCGGGCGCCGACCTCGTCCTCAACGCCATCGTCGGCAGCGCCGGCCTCGGGCCGACGATCGTCGCGCTGAGCGAGGGCATCGACGTCGCGCTGGCCAACAAGGAGTCGCTGGTCGTCGGCGGCGAGCTCGTGATGGCGCTCTGCGAGGCCACGGGCGCCCAGCTGATCCCCGTCGACTCCGAGCACTCCGCGCTGCACCAGCTGATCGGCGGGGAGCGACCGGGGACCGTCGAGCGCCTCGTCGTCACCGCCAGCGGCGGCCCGTTCCGGGGCCGCACACGGGCCGAGCTCGCCGACGTCACCGTCGAGGACGCGCTCAACCACCCGACGTGGGCGATGGGCGGCAAGATCACCATCGACTCGGCGACCCTGATGAACAAGGGCCTCGAGGTCATCGAGGCCCACCACCTCTTCGGCACGCCCTACGACCGGATCGACGTGGTGGTGCACCCGCAGTCGCTCGTGCACGCGATGGTGTCGATGATCGACGGCGCCACGCTCGCGCACCTCGGCCATCCCGACATGCGCGTCCCCATCGCCTACGCGCTGCACCATCCCGACCGGGTCGACGTCCCCGTGCCGACGCTGAACCTCGCCGAGATCGGGTCGCTGGACTTCGAGCCGCCGGACCCGGACACCTTCGCGTGCCTGCGCCTGGCCCGGGAGGCGGCGGAGGCGGGCGGCACCGCGCCGTGCGTCCTCAACGCCGCCAACGAGGTCGCCGTGCACGCGTTCCTCGCCGGCCGGCTGCCGTTCCTCGGGATCGCGGAGGTCATCGAGAACACGCTCCAGGCCGTCGGCTCGGGCCGCGTCCACGCCTTCGAGACGCTGTACGCCGCCGACGCCCGCGCGCGTCAGGTGGCGGCCGAGGAGATCGGCGCGCTCGCATGATCCCCGCGATCCTCGCCGCCCTCGGGTTCATGCTGCTCGTCATCCTGCACGAGCTCGGCCACTTCCTGGTCGCCAAGGCCGTCGGCATGCGCGTGGAGCGCTTCGCGCTGTTCTTCCCGCCGCTCGATCTGGAAGCGGCAGGGCAAGGGGGAGACGGAGTACGCGATCGGGGCGATCCCGCTCGGCGGCTACGTGAAGATCAGCGGCATGAGCCCCCACGAGGAGCTCCCGCCGGAGGTCGAGCACCGCGCCTACTTCCGCCAGAAGCCGTGGAAGCGGATCGTGGTCATCCTCGCCGGCCCGGCCGTCAACATCCTGCTGGCCTTCATCATCTTCGCCGTCGTGCATCAAGAGCGACGGCGTGGCGGTCGACGGCGCCAAGGTCGCCGGCGTCGAGCGCAACCAGCCGGCGGAGGGCGTGCTCGTCCCGGGCGACGTCCTCACGAAGGTCGACGGGCGCACGGGCGACCGCGACCAGCTGTCGCAGCGCATCGCCTCCCACCGCTGCGAGGGCAGGCTGGTGCGCGGGTGCGAGGCCACGACACCGGTCTCGCTCACGATCCTGCGCGACGGCCGCACGATCACGGAGGACGTCACGCCGCTCTACGACCCCAAGGCCAAGAAGATGCGCATCGGCTTCACCTCCGAGGTACGTACCCGCGACGCCGGCGTCGGCGACGCGCTCACCGGCTCGCTGGACCGGATGTGGTTCGTCACCACCACGAGCGTCGACCGCATCGTCGGCATCTTCGACGCCGAGTCAAGCGCCGCGACCTCCACGGCGTCGTCGGCTCCTACGAGACCGCCCGCAGCGCGTTCTCGCTCGACTTCCGGACCGCCATGGTCGTGCTCGGACTGATCTCGCTGTCCCTGGGCATCGTGAACCTGTTCCCGTTCCTGCCGCTGGACGGCGGGCACGTGTTCTGGGCGGTGGCGGAGAAGATCCGCGGCAAGGCGATCCCGTTCGCCTGGATGGAGCGGGCGGGCTTCGTGGGCTTCGCGCTCGTGATCATGTTCGCCTTCGTCGGGCTCAGCAACGACATCCGCACGCTCTCCGGGCCCGGCTTCGAGATTCGGTGACGCCACCGTCAGTATTGTGCTGACGGTCGTCCCAGCTCGAGGAGAGGTAGCACCAATGGAGAGCAGCACCGCCGCGCCCGCGCGTCGCGCCGTCGAAGCGTCCACGATGGCCGAGGCCTTCCGGCTCACGGTCGAGAAGCACCCGGACGTCGTCGCGGTCCGGACGAAGAACGACGAGGTCTCGCTGACCTACGCGGAGCTGCGCGACCGGGTCGACGCGCTCGCGGGCGGCCTCGCCGGCCTGGGCGTCAAGAAGGGCGACACGGTCGCCCTGATGTTCTCCAACCGCCCCGAGTTCCACATCGCCGACCTCGCGGTGATGACCCTCGGCGCCACGCCCTTCTCCATCTACTCCACCTTCTCCGCCGGAGCAGATCCAGTACGTCGTCGAGGACGCCGACGCGCGGATCGCCCTCATCGAGGAGGGCCACCTCGAGCAGATGACGGGCGCGCGCGAGATCGGGCTGCCCAAGCTGGAGCACATCGTCGTCCTGGAGGGCGCGGAGGGAGAAGGCGTCCTGTCCTGGGCGGACGTCGAGGGCTCCGATCCCGACTTCGATCCCGAGCCGCACTGGCGCGGCCTGGAGTCCGGCGACCTGCTCACGCTCATCTACACGAGCGGCACCACCGGCCCGCCGAAGGGCGTCCAGCTCACGCACAAGAACCTGATGACGGCCGTCGAGTACATCGAGGACGTCGTCGCCTTCCCCGAGGGCGACACGCGCGTCATCTCGTGGCTGCCGCACGCGCACATCGCCGAGCGCGCGGCCCACCACTACATCCCGATCGTCTTCGCCGCCACCGTGACGGCGTGCGACAACCCGCGCGACATCGTCGGCTACCTGCCGGCCGTCAAGCCGACGTGGTTCTTCGCCGTCCCGCGCATCTGGGAGAAGCTCCGCGGCGCGATGCTCGGCGGGGTCTTCACGAAGGGCTCGGAGGACCGCGCGCACCTCGACGCCGCCATCAAGGCCGTCGAGCACCAGCAGGCCGGCGAGGAGGTTCCCGCCGAGGTCGCCGAGGAGGCGGCCAAGGGCGAGGAGAAGTTCGCCCAGGTGCGGGCGATGCTCGGCCTCGACGAGGCGGTCGCCGTCAACGCCGGCGCGGCCCCGACGCCGCCCGAGGTCATCATGTTCTTCCACGCCGTCGGCATCCCGCTCGGCGAGCTGTGGGGCATGAGCGAGACCTGCGGCGCCGGCACGGTCAACCCGCCCGACAAGATCAAGATCGGGACGGTCGGCCCGCCCGTCAAGGGCGTCGAGCTCAAGCTCGCCGACGACGGCGAGGTGCTGATGCGCTCCGACGTGGTCATGGGCGGCGGCTACCGCAACCTGCCCGACAAGACCGCCGAGGCCATCGACGCCGACGGCTGGCTGCACACGGGCGACATCGGCCAGATCGACGAGGACGGCTACCTCAAGATCGTCGACCGCAAGAAGGAGATCATCATCAACGCGGCCGGCAAGAACATGTCGCCGGCCAACATCGAGGCGACGGTCAAGTCCGCGTCCGGGCTGATCGGGTACGCCTGCTGCATCGGCGACGCCAAGCCCTACAACACGGCCCTGATCGCGCTCGACCCCGACATGGCGCCCGCCTGGGCGTCCCAGAACGGCATCGAGGACACCTCGCTCGAGTCGCTGGCCGGGGACGAGAAGATCCGCGCCGAGATCCAGTCGGCCATGGACGCCGCCAACGCCAAGCTCGCCCGCGTGGAGCAGATCAAGTACTTCACGGTGCTGGGCGAGTGGGCGCCGGGCGGGGACGAGCTGACGCCGACGATGAAGCTCAAGCGCAAGCCGATCGCCGCCAAGTACGAGGACGAGATCGCCGCGATGTACGACAAGGCGCGCCCGGAATAGCCCCCGTCGAGGTCATCCACTTCACCGATCCGGGCTGTCCCTGGGCCTGGTCCGCCTCGCCGGCGATCGCCGCGCTGCAGTGGCGCTACGGCGACCAGCTGGCGTGGCGGCACGTGATGATCGGGCTGACCGAGACCGGGCAGCAGTACGTCGACCGCGGCTACACGCCGCTCAAGCAGGCGAAGGGCCAGGTCGCGTTCCGCCGCTTCGGGATGCCGCTCGCCGCCGAGGTCAAGGAGCGGATGGCGGGGACATCGCGCGCGTGCCGCGCGATCGTCGCCACCCGCCTCGACGCCCCGGAGCGGGAGTGGGCCGCCTTCCGGGCGCTGCAGGCGCTGCAGTTCCTGACGGCCGACCGGCTCGACGACGACGCGGCGATCGCCCGGGCCGTGGGGCAGGCGGCCGCCGCGCGCATCGACGATGCCGACGTGGTGGAGGCCTACGAGCGCGACCGCAGCGAGGCCCGCACCGCGGAGGGCTCGCCCGCCGAGGCGCAGGGCAAGACCGCCACTTCCGACGGTCCCGTCCGCTACACCGCGCCCGTCGCTGATCTTCCGCGCGGACAGCCGCGAGCTGATCGCCGGCGGCTTCCAGTCGCTCGTCGCCTACGACGTCCTGCTGGCGAACCTGGATCCGGCGCTGGAGCGCCGGTCGGCGCCCCGCGACGTGGCCGAGGTCCTCGCGGCCTTCCCCGACGGCCTCTACACGGCCGAAGTGGCCGAGGTCTACGCGAGCGGCGCCGCCTCGGAGACCGACCTCGCGGCCGCCGAGGAGCGTCTGATCGCCGCCGCCGACGCCGGGACGGCCCGCCGGGTCGACTGGCGCTGGACTTCTGTGTAGTCTCGCGATTGTTCATCGCCTGACCTAGCTCGGAGGTCTGAAGTGCGCCGTCGTCACGCCGTCCTGCCCATGTTGGTGCTGCTTTCCCCTGCCGCGGCGCAGGCGGAGACCGTGCCGGCGACCTGCAGCAACCTGCAGGAGAAGCTCAACGACAGCACGATCGTCGACATCACCCTGCAGGCCGGCGAGTTCTGCGACGGGACCTTCTATCTCCGCAACCACGCCGTCACCCTGCGCGGGGCGACAGACGGAGCCGGTGCGAACCTCTCCGGCTTCCTGAACATCCAGGACGGTCGGTCGCTGACGACGGCCTCCGAGCCCCTCGACAACGACCAGGCGCGCCGCGACCCGGTGGACGGCGCCGTCGTGGTCGACCACCTCACGTTCAAGGGCACCGATCACCAGGCCGGTGGGATGGACTTCCAGGGCGACGACCTGACGATCTCCAACACGATCTTCCAGGACGTCGACTCCGGCGTCTCCGGCGGCGGCCTGCGCGTCAGCCAGCCGAGCGGGTCCGTGACGCTCACCGACGACCAGTTCCTGCGCAACGGCGCGAGCCAGAACGGCGGAGGCGCCAGCATCGATGCCGACAGTGTGACCGTCACCGGCTCGGTCTTCCAGGACAACAGCGCGGGTGCGGTGGGCGGCGGTCTGGACCTGAACTTCGGCCGCCCGGACCAGAACCGGGCCCCCGTCGCGCCGGCCGACGCGAACGCCACCATCACCGACACGACGTTCGAGCGCAACGACACCGGCAGCTACGGCTGCGGTGGGGCGGCCGGCGGGGGCCTGTACGCATCCGCCGGTCCCGCGCGCAAGCGGGCTCCGCGCCGCAGGGGGGCGGGCGACGGCGCCGGCGTCCTGGCCCTCGGGGACAACCTCTACAAGGACAACGAGGTCAGGACCCCGGGGGAGTGCACGCAGGACACGTTCGGCGGCGGGGCGGCGTTCACCAACATCAAGGCCGTCGGCTTCACCACGGAGACCTACGACGGCAACTCGGTGGAGAACGAGGAGGACGGCGCCTACGGCGGTGGGTTCTCGCTCGGGATCGAGAACCAGAGCACGGCGGAGTACACGGGGCAGAACACCGTGGTCATCAACAACTCCGCGAGCGTCACACGCCCACCGGACGAAGAAGCCGCCCGCGACTTCCGCGACGACACCCCTGTCGGCGGCGGCATCGCACTCAGCAGCAGCACGGAGCTCTTCTGCGGCTCCGGTCGGGCCGAGCAGGATCCGGCCTGCGGCTCGGACCTCGACCTCACCCACGCGACGATCACCGGCAACACGCTGACCTCGAACCTCGATGAGTTCAACGGGGCGGTCGGTACCGCCATCGACGCCATGAAGTACGACTTCGTCCGGCTCGACCGCAGCATCGTCGCCTACAACACGGTGTCGCAGGGCGGCGAGGCCCAGCAGATCTTCCAGACGCAGGACCAGAACGCGCACTTCGTCCCGGAGATCACCAACTCGGACGTGACGGACCTGTGCGACGTCAAGATGCGCCGGGCGCCGGACGCGAACGGCAACATCTGCGACAACCCGATCTTCGACGCGCCGGCCGAGGCGCCGCGCGGCCCGAACGCCGGTGCGGCCGGGTCGCCCGTCCAGGACAAGACGAGCCCGACGGTCGACGGCGTGGCGGCGATCGCCGGCGTCACGGACGACTTCCTCCACCAGCCCCGCCCGGGCGTGGCCGGAGGGAAGGCGGACATCGGCGCCCATGAGCTTCAGCCGCCGAAGCCGGTCGTGACGGTCACGGTGACGCCGACGCCGACGCCCGCGGCGACGACGCCGTCCCCGACACCCGTCGCCACGGTCCGCCCGACCCCGACGCCGGACACCACCGACGTCCAGGGGGAGGAGCAAGGCGGCAAGAGCCCCGTCGAGCGGTGCGCCGGCCGGCGCTACTTCCCGATCGTGCTGCGCCGGCTCGGCTACACGTTCGTCAAGGCGAAGATCCGCGTCAACGGCAAGAAGGTCAAGACGATCCGCTACACGAAGGGGATCAAGAAGGGCCGCCTCGGGGCGCGCATCGATCTGCGCAAGTTCCCGCGCCGGACGATCCGGATCAAGATCGTCGCCACCACCGACGCGGGCCGCATCATCAAGGGCAAGCGCGTGTACCACCCGTGCTACCGCGGCCGGCTGCCGCACACGATCCCAGAGCTCTAGGCGGGTCCGCGCGCCGACCCCTCCCTACCATGGAAGGGGATGGCATCCCAGCGACAGTGTCAACGTCGGAGGCGTCCAGATCGGTGGCGGCGCCCCCGTCGTCGTGCAGACGATGACCAAGACGGAGACGGCCAACCTGGCCGCCACCATGGAGCAGATCCGCAAGGTGGCCGACGCCGGCGCGGACATCGTGCGCGTCGCCGTGCCGCGTGACCGCGACGTCGAGGCGCTGAAGACGATCGTGCGCGACTCGCCGATCCCGATCATCGCCGACATCCACTTCAACCACACGCTGGCGCTGAAGGCCATCGACGCCGGCGCCCACTGCGTGCGCCTGAACCCGGGCAACATCGGCGGCCCGGACAAGGTCGCCGAGGTCGCCGCGCGCGCCACCGCCGCCGGCACGCCGATGCGCATCGGCGTCAACTCCGGCTCGCTGCCCAGGCACCTGCATGCGCTGGAGCGCGAGAACCCCGTCGAGGCGCTCGTCACCGCCGCCGGCGAGTTCGTCGCCCTCATGGAGTCGCTCGACTTCCAGGACTTCAAGGTGTCCATCAAGTCGACCAACGTCCCGAACACGATCGCCGCCAACCGGCTGCTCAGCGAGCGGATCCCGTATCCGCTGCACCTCGGCATCACGGAGGCCGGCACCAAGTGGTCGGGCTCGCTGAAGTCGGCCGTCGGCCTGGGCACGCTGCTCGCCGACGGCATCGGCGACACCATCCGCATCTCGCTCTCCACCTTCCACGCGGAGGAGGAGGTCAAGGTGGCCTGGGAGATCCTCAAGGCGCTCAAGCTGCGCGAGCGCGGCCCGGTCCTCATCGCCTGCCCGACCTGCGGCCGGCTGCAGTTCGACATGGACTCCGTGGTCAACGACATCGAGCGCCGCCTCGAGGCCTACGCCGACCCGATCGAGGTCGCCGTCCTCGGCTGCGCGGTCAACGGCATCGGCGAGGCGTCCGGCGCCGACTTCGGCATCGCCGGCGCCAAGGACATGGGCGTCATCTACTCCAAGGGCGAGGCGCTGCGCAAGGTGCCCACGGAGAACCTCGTGGACGCGCTCTTCGAGGAGATCGACCGCTACTACGACGCCGGCAAGGTCGTGCACCGCGACGAGACAGCGGCCGCCGAGGGTGCCGCGCTGCTCGCCGAGATCGAGGCGGCCAACGCCCACGACATGACCCCCGAGCGCCTCGCCGCACTCGAGAAGGCCGCCGCGCTGGACGAGGAGTCCTCGCCCACCGCCGGCCGCCGCTTCACCCGCGCGTAATCCGGGAAGGACCGGTCGATGTCCGGACGCGCACCAGACGAGATCTGGGAACAGAGCATGGACGAGGGGCAGCGCCGCCTCGAGCGCAAGCCCGTGGCGCTGGCGGCCACCGGGTTCGCCGGAGGGGTCGACGTCTTCATCGGTGTCCTGGCGCTCGCCGTCACCGCCGGCGCCCTGCAGACGAGCCTCCCCGAGCCGACGGCGCACCTCCTGGCGTCACTGACCTTCGGCATCGGCTTCGTCTTCATCACGATCGGCCGCGCAGAGCTGTTCACGGAGAACTTCCTCATCCCGGTCGGCGCCGTCGTCGCGGGCCGGGCTCCGCTGAAGACCCTGCTGCGGATGTGGGCCATCACCCTGGTCTTCAACTTCATCGGGCTGCTGCTGTTCGCCGCGCTGTTCTCGGTCACGGGCGTCCTCGAGCACGCCTCGCTGGAGGCGGCCGGGCCGATGGCCGACACCCTGGGTCAGCGCGACACGTTGCCGGCCCTGCTGAGCGCGATCGCCGCAGGGACGATCATGACGCTGTTCACCTGGGTCGCCGCCGCGGCCGAGGGCTCGGCCGGCCGCATCATCGCGGCCCTGATCGTCGGCTTCATCCTCGCTGCGCCGAGCCTCAACCACGCCGTGGTCGGCTTCGGAGAGATGGCCTTCGGGATCCTGGCGGGCACGGCCACCATCGGCTGGGGCGACTTCGCCCGCGTGGTCCTCGTCGCCATCGTGGGCAACTTCATCGGCGGCGTCGGGCTGGTCTTCTCGACGCGGCTGGCGCAGGTCCGCGGTGAGCCCGACAGCGGCTCCGGCGCGGTGCAGCCGCAGGCCCGGCGCTAGGCGCGCCGGGCGGCGACCAGGAGCCCGGTCACCAGGCCCGCCGTGGCGAGGGCGCCGGTGGACGCACGCTTGGAGACGTAGCCGGTCTTGAACGCGTGGGCGAACATGGCGACGTCCGGCGCCTGGATGGCGAGCGTGAAGTCGCGCGCGGACTGGTTGCCCTGCAGCGACAGCAGCCCGACGGCCAGGTTGCGGACGCCGAAGAGGCGCATCCCGAACGTCGCGATGCCGTTCATGTCCGACGCCGGGACGCCGTAGGTGGCGACCAGCTTCTCCGGCGCGAACGTCGCGCCGGCGCCGATGGCGATCTCGATGGCGGCGACGGTGCGGTTGAGCTGTTCGGAGGTCATGCGGTGAGGTCTATCGCGTAGGCGTGTGCCTCCGCGTACAGCCGGGCGAAGTCGGCCGGCTTGTAGTGGGCGTTGAGGCCGCTCGGGTTGGGGAGGACCCAGACGGGCCGGCCGCCGATCGTCGCCTCCTGCAGGCCCATGACGGCCTGCCGGCGCCGGAAGGCGGTGCGGTAGGCGACGAGGCCGACGACGGCGACCAGGCGCGGCCGGAGGCCGGCCACGAGGACCTCGAGCCGCGCGGCCCCCTCGCGCAGCTCGTCGGCCGTGAGCTCGTCGGCGGCGCGGGTGGTGCGCTCCACGAGGTTGGTGATGCCGAGGCCGTACCGCGGCAGCTCGCCGTCCTCCTCCGGCCGCAGGCGGCGTGGCGTGAGGCCCGCCGCGTGAAGCGTCGGCCAGAAGCGGTTGCTAGGGCCGGCGAAGTTGTGCCCGGTCGCCCCGGAGCGCAGGCCCGGGTTGACGCCGCAGAAGAGCATCGTCAGGTCCGGGGCGAGAACGGGGGCCACCGTCATAGCGTGGGCGGAGGATGACGATCTTCGACCGCATGACCGCGCTCGCGCGCGAGACGGGCGCGATCAACCTCGGCCAGGGCTTCCCCGACGAGGACGGTCCCGCGGCGATCATCGACGCGGCGGTGGCGGCCATGCGGGCCGGGCACAACCAGTACGCGCCGCTGGCGGGGGTGCCGCCGTTGCTCGACGCGATCCGCGCCCATCAGCGCGACCACTATGGCCTCGAGCCCGAGGACGTGCAGGTCACCTTCGGGGCGACGGAGGCGCTGGCCGCGCGCGCTGCTCGGGATCGTCGAGCCGGGGGACGAGGTGCTCGCGCTGGACCCGAGCTACGACAGCTACGGCGCGATCGTCGCGCGCGCCGGCGGCGTCCTCGTGCCGATCGAGCTCGAGCCGCCCGATTGGCGGCTGCCGGACATCACGCCGTCGCCGCGGGCGCGCGTCCTGCTGCTCAACTCGCCCCACAACCCGACGGGCCGGGTGCTGGACCGGGCCGAGCTGCAGCGGCTGGCCGATCTGTGCGTCGAGCACGACCTCATCGCCATCACCGACGAGGTCTACGAGCACCTGGTCTTCGACGGCGAGCACGTCCCGCTGGCGACGCTGATCCCCGAGCGGACGCTGACGATCTCCTCCCTGGGCAAGACGCACTCGCTGACCGGCTGGAAGACGGGCTGGGCGTCCGGGCCGGCGGAGCTCGTCGCGAAGGTCCGCGACGTCAAGCAGTTCCTCTCCTTCGCCGGCGGGACCCCGCTGCAGCATGCGGCGGCGACCGCCCTCGCCCTCTCCGCCGAGACGCTGCGCGCCGCGTTGCACGCCAAGCGCGACCGTCTGTCGGCCGGGCTCGACCCGGGCCGGTTTCGATGTCCTGCCCACGGAGGGGACGTACTTCCTCTGCGCCGACGTGGGGGAGGACGCAGAGGCGCTCGCGCTGCGGCTGCCCCATGAGGCCGGGGTGGCGGCGATCCCGCTGGCGCCGTTCGCCCAGCGCGATCGCCTCGGCACCTACCTGCGCTTCGCGTTCTGCAAGCGCGCCGACGTCCTCGACGAGGCGATCGAGCGCCTCACTCGATCTCGAGCAGCTTCTCGTACGCCGGGAGGGTGAGGAACTCCTCGAAGCTGTCGTCGCCCGACAGGGCCATCGCCTCGAACAGCTCCCTGGAGAGCTCCGGGCGGCCGTGCTCCTCGAACCAGGCGTCGTCGTCGATCTCCGCGCGGATCTTGGCCAGCTCCTGCGTGCTGATCTCCTGCACCAGCTCGGGGGTGACCGGCTGCCCGTTGTCGAGCGTGATCGACGTGGCGGATCCACTGCCACACCTGGCCGCGGGCGATCTCGGCGGTGGCGGCGTCCTCCATCAGGCCGTAGATGCCGGCGGCGCCGTTGCCGCGCAGCCAGCTCGAGATGTACTGGATGCCGACGTTGACGTCGTTGGCGAGGCCGTCGAGCGTGGCGGTGCCCTCCGTCTCGCCGACCGCGAGCAGGTCCTTCGCCGTGACGTGGACGTCGTCGCGCAGCCGGTCGAGCTGGTTGGGCCGGTCGCCGAGGACCTTGTCGAACTCCTCCATCGCGACGGCGACGGAGTCCGGGTGCGCGACCCAGGTGCCGTCGTAGCCGGCCTCGGCCTCGCGCTTCTTGTCGGAGGAGACGGCGTCCAGCGCGCGCTGGTTGGCCTCCTTGTCCGTGCGTGAGGGGATGACCGCGCTCATGCCGCCCATGGCGTGGGCGCCGCGGCGGTGGCAGACGGCGACCAGCTGCTCCGTGTAGGCGCGCATGAACGGGACGGTCATCGTCACCTGGTTGCGGTCGGGGAGCACGAACTCCGGCCGGTCGCGGAAGCACTTGATCATCGAGAACAGGTAGTCCCAGCGGCCCGCGTTGAGGCCGGCCGCGTGGTCGCGCAGCTCGTAGAGGATCTCCTCCATCTGGAAGGCGGCGGGGACCGTCTCGATGAGGACGGTGGCGCGGATCGTGCCGCGCTCGAGCCGCAGCTCCTCCTCGGCGATCTCGAACGCCCGGTTCCACAGCCGCGCCTCGAGGTGCGACTCGAGCTTGGGGATGTAGAAGTACGGGCCCCAGCCGCGGTCGGCGAGCGCCTCGTGGTTGTGGCGGACGTAGAGCGCGAAGTCCATGAACGCGCCGCAGACCCCGCAGTCGAGGTGCTTCTCCGGGAGGTGCAGGCCGCGCACGCGCGCGAGCAGCAGCGCGGGGTCGTCGTCGAGCTCGTAGCTCCTTGCTCGCCCTCGTCGTGGCGCAGCGTCCCGCGGATGGCGGCGGCGAGGTTCTCCTGGCCCTCCGTCATGTTCTTCCACGTCGGCGAGTTGGAGTCCTCGAAGTCGGCCATGAAGCAGCGCGCGCCGCTGTTGAGCGCGTTGATGACCATCTTCTTCGAGGTCGGGCCGGTGATCTCGACGCGCCGGTCCTGCAGCGCCGGCGGGGACGGGGCTGATCTGCCAGTCGCCCGTCGTGGCCTCGGACTCCGGCAGGAAGTCGAGGAGCTCGTCGTCGCGCGCGTCGCTCGCCGAGCAGCCGGCGGCGCTCGCCGTCGAGCTCGTCGTGCAGTCGGTTCAGGAGCGCAGTGGCTTGCCGGTCGAAGAGCTCCACAGGACCTCCATTGGGTGGTAGACGGGGAGGTCGAGGTGCGCGGCGATCTGCAGCGCGCACCCGGGGTTGGCGGCGACGATGGCCTGGGCGCCGGTGGCGGCCAGGTTCGCGGCCTTGCGGCGGCCCGAGTTCCTCGGCGGCCTCGGGGTTGGTGATGTTGTAGGTGCCGGCCGAGCCGCAGCAGATCTCCCACTCCGCGGGCTCGACGATGTCGACGACGCCCTCGAGCAGGTCGCGCGGCTGCGCGCGGATGCCCTGGGCGTGGGCGAGGTGGCAGGCGTCGTGGTAGGCGACGGTGAGGCCGAGGTGCGCGGCGCGGCTTGGGCTCGAGCACCTCCGTGACGTCCTTGACCTTGCCCTCGAGGAAGTCGTACTCCTTCAGGCCCGAGCCGCAGCCGGCGGCGTTGGTGACGATCACGTCGACGTCGGCGAACGCCTCGGCGACCGCGCGGGCGCGCTGCTCGGCCCGCTCGGCCAGGCCGGAGTGCAGCTCCAGCGAGCCGCAGCAGCCCGAGGTCGGGTGCGGTGTGGACCTCGTAGCCCTCCGCGGCGAGCAGCGCCGACGGTGGCGGCGTTGACGTGCGGGAAGTAGGCGCGCTGGACGCAGCCCTGGAGGAAGCCGACCTTCTTGGTGCCGCTGCCGACGACGGCGGGCAGCGGCTTGACCCGCGGCGGCCGCTTCGGCGCCAGGCGCGCCGCGGCGAAGGGCGCGAACCGGGCGAACGGCAGCAGCGGGATCAGCGCGCGCAGACGCTTCGGGGTAGGGGAACGTGTTGAAGATGACGCGCGCGCTGGAGGCGCTCGAGGCGCGGCCGGCGCCAGCGCGTCTCGATCTCCGCCCGCGCCTGGTTGACGAGCAGGTCGTACTTGACGCCCGACGGGCAGGCCGTCACGCAGGCCATGCAGCCCAGGCACTGGTCGATGTGCTGGACGAGCTCCGCGGAGATGTTCCCGTCGGCCAGCTCCCCCATGAGCACGATGCGCCCGCGCGGCGAGTCCATCTCCTCCGCCCACAGCCCGTAGGTGGGGCAGGTCGGCAGGCAGAAGCCGCAGTGCACGCAGTCGTCGATGAGCTCCTGCATGTCCGTCGTCGTCACAGCATCAATCCCGGGTTGCAGTGGTTGGGCGGGTCGAAGCGCTCCTTGACGGCGCGCATGAGGGCGTACTCCGAGCGGCCCTTCAAGCCGGCGAACGGGTCCGGGTCCCCGTCGGTCCCGGTCGACCCACGTCGTGCCGATCGTGGCGCGGCCGACCGCCTCGGAAGCGCCGCGCAGGACCTCGGCGAGCTGGGTGGGGAGGTGGGTGACGCGCACGACGTCGTCGCCGCGCTGCCGCGTCGCGCTGCTCCTCCCACAGCTCCTCGTCGTCCTCCTCGACTTCGTCGGAGAGCGCCCCGGCACGGGCGGCGGCGTGCGCCCCGGCGAAGCGCACGAGGACCGCGCCCTCGTCGCCCTCCCAGCGCACGTCCACGGCCTCCGCCTCGAGGGGCTTGCGGCCCATCGCGACGGCGTGGGCCTGCAGCGCGTCCGCGTCGCCGCGCAGGACGGCCGTGGCGTGCGCCTCCGGCTTGGGGTGCAGCCGCACCGCGACCTCCGTGATCACGCCGAGCGTCCCGTAGGAGCCCGTCGCGAGCTTGGGCAGGTCGTAGCCGGCGACGTTCTTGATCACGCGGCCGCCGCCGTGGGCGACGGTCCCGTCGCTGAGCGCCAGCTCGACGCCGATGATGAGGTCGCGCGCGGCGCCGTAGCGGTGCCGCAGCGGGCCCGTGTCCGCCGTCGCGAACAGGCCGCCGATGGTCCCGTCGCCGGGCGGGTCGATGGCCAGCATCTGCCCGGCCTCCGCGAACGTCGCCTGCGCCTCGCGCACGGACACGCCCGCCTGCAGCACGGCGGTGAAGTCCTCCGGCTCGTGGGCGATGATGCGGTCCAGCCCGAGGGTCGACACCGGCTCGGCGTCGACCGCGGCGCCCCACGCGCGGGTCCCGGCGCCGGTGATCAGGGCCGGCGCGTCGCGCAGCCGCGCGGCGATCTCGTCACATGCGCTCGGCAACGCCCGCCTCCTCCAGCGGATGGCGCCGGTACGGGCCCGGCACCTCCCCGCACAGCCGCGGGGTCGGCATGACCTTGCCGGGGTTCGCGAGGCCGTCGGGATCGAAGGCGCAGCGCAGCTTCTGGAACGCCGCGAGATCGGCCTCGGCGAACTGCTTGCCCATGTGCTTCTTCTTGTCGGTGCCCGACGCCGTGCTCGCCGGTGATGGAGCCGCCGAGCTCCAGGCAGGCGTCGAGGATGCGCTCCGACAGCTCCGCCGCCTGCTCGGCCTGGTCCGCCGAGTCGTAGCAGACGAGCGGGTGCAGGTTCCCGTCGCCGGCGTGGAAGACGTTGGCCACGCGCAGGCCGTACTCGTCGCTCAGGGATTCGATGCGATCGAGCACGTCCGGCAGCTTGGTGCGCGGGATGACGCCGTCCTGCACGTAGTAGGCGTGGGCGATGCGGCCCATGGCGGCGAAGGCGGCCTTGCGCGCGCGCCAGAAGCGCTGGCGCTCCTCGTCGTCGGCGGCGACGCGGACCTCGTCGGCCTCCTCGCAGAGGTCGCGCACGAGCTCGAACTGGTGCTCGACCTCCGCCTCGGCGCCGTCGAGCTCGATCAGCAGGGCGGCGCCGGCGTCCATCGGGAAGCCCGCGTTGGCCATCGGCTCGGCGGCCTGGATGGCGAGGTTGTCCATCATCTCGATCGCCGCCGGCACGATCCCGGCACGGGTGATGGCGGTGACGGACTCGCCGGCGAGCGTGGGGGAGGCGAAGAAGGCGACGAGCGTGCGCACCGCCTCCGGCACGGGCACGACGCGCAGGGTGACCTTCGTGACGACCGCCAGCGTGCCCTCGCTGCCGACCAGCGCGCCGAGGAGGTCGTAGCCGGGCAGGTCGGCCTCCGCGCCGCCGACGTCGATCAGCGTCCCGTCGGCCAGCACGGCCTCCACGCCGAGCACGTAGTTGGTGGTGAAGCCGTACTTGAGGCAGTGGGCGCCGCCGGAGTTCTCGGCGACGTTGCCGCCGATGGTGCAGACGATCTGGCTGCTCGGGTCGGGCGGGTAGAAGTGGGTGGGGCCGACGGCGTCGGACACCGCCGTGTTGGTGACGCCCGGCTCGACCACGACGCGGCCGTTGTCGAGGTCGACGTCCAGCACCCGGCGCAGGCGGCTGAGGCCGATGACGATGCCGTCCTCGACGGGCAGCGCGCCGCCGCTGAGGCCGCTGCCGGCGCCGCGGGCGACGAAGGGCGTCTGCGTGTCGTGGCAGGCCCGCACGCATGCGGCGACCTCCTCCGCGGTGGCCGGGAGGACCACCGCGCCGGGCGTGACGGCGTAGTGGAGCAGGCCGTCGGACTCGTAGGTCCGCAGCTGGTGCGCGTGCGTGATGACGTGTTCGTCCCCGCAGGTCTCGCGCAGGCGGGTGAGCAGCTCGGACCCGACGGGCATGACGGGGGTTCTACCCGGTTGACGCCGCTAAAGCCTCATGGACGAAAAGCCGATCCGTTCCTTGTGAGCGCCGCCACCGCCACCGCCGCCGTCGGCCCCCGCCGCCGGCTGGTACCCCGACCCCCACGCCCCGGGCGACCATCTCCGCTGGTGGGACGGCGCCGGGTGGACCAACTTCACCACCGACCCGCCGGAGCCGGAGCCCGCCCCGGTGGCCGTCCACGCCTTCGCCGACGCCATCGCCGACACGGACGACGAGCCGGAGATCCCGGTCGACGACGAGGGGCTCGAGGACATGGAGCCCATCGAGTTCTCGTGGGCCGATCCGGGGGACCTGTTCGAGGTCACCGTCACCGAGGGGGGTGGGCGGGACGAAATCACCGGTCCGTTCGCCTTCCGGGCCCGGCCGCTCGAGCCGCGCCCGGAGCCGGCGCGCGAGCCGGCGCTCGAGGTGCCGGCGCTGCCCGTCTACGAGTCGCCGCTGGCCACGATCTCCTCGCCCGTCTCCGTCCGCGTCGAGGTGCCCGTGCGCGTCGAGGTCCCGGTCGTCGCGGCCGCTCCGGCCGCCGCAGCCGAGCCGGTGGACGCCGTCGAGGTGCCCGACCTTCCCGCGCCGCCGCTCGCGCCTCCGGCCGCCATGCCGCGGCGCAAGGTCGCCCTGGCGGGCACGGGGGCGGTCGTCGCCGTCGCCGCCACCGCCGCGCTGCTGACGAACTTCCTGATGGGCGACCCCGACGTCAAGCCGGGCGCCGCCGCCAAGGGCGGGTCGGCCCTGATCGCCAGCGAGCGCGCCTGCATGAAGGAGTGGAACACGACCGCCAGCGGCGGTGCCGCCCAGCTGCGCGTCACCCTCGGCCAGTTCGAGGGCGCCCTCGCCAAGGTCGGCCGCGTCGCCCCGCTGCCCGGCACGGTCATGGCGCCCGACAGCTGCGCCCTCACCGTCTACGACCCCTCCAGCGACACGCACGCCACGTTCGTCTCCGGCGTCAAGGACCAGGTCGGCTACCTCGACGTCACCGCGTACCCGCGCGCCGCGCAGTACGGCTGGCCGAAGGACGCGCACGGGGCCAACGTGCGGATCCTCCGCGACGGGTCCCTGCGCGCGCTGTAGATCAGGGCTGGCCCTGATGACAGGGGCCTGACGCTGAAATAGCGTCGGCGCATGCGCGGCCGTGCCATCTTCCTCGGGTTCCTCCTCTCCTTCCTCGGCGTCACGTTCATCGGCGTCGGCATCGGGTCCTCCATGTGCGACTCGGGCCCCGGTTGCGAGGGCGCGGACGCGGTCCTGATCCCCTTCCTCGCGACCGGCGCCGCGCTGCTTGGAACGGTTGTCCTGCTCAACGTCATATGGGCCCGGCGCCGTGCGGCCGACGCGCGTATCCGCCGCGACGGCATCCGCGTCCCCGCGCGCATGCTCAGGAGCGAGACGGTGGGCAGCACGCAGAACAACGGGCAGACGCACCAGAAGACGACGTGGCAGGCGCTCTTGCCCGACGGCAGCACCCGGGAGTGGATGGTCAGGACGACCGCTCGCTTCGACGAGGGCGCCCTGCTCGAGGCCGCCTGCCTGGACGGCGAGTGCGCGCTCATGCTCCTCGTCAACCACAAGTCGGTCGTCAACGACGGTGAGGCGCGGCGGGAGTCGAGCCGGCGCGCCGGCGAGCTGCTCCCGGCCGGCGGCCCGGAGGGCTTCAACCGCGACCGCCTCCGCGCGACCCCGCCGATCGAGCGCTCGCAGCTCCTCATCCGCCACCTCTAGGGCGTGGCCGCGCGGGAGTGCAGCGTGCCGTAGGCGAGGCGGTAGACGCCGCGCCGGTACGGCACCCGGACGCGGAACTGGTGGGTGCGCGTGCGCACCGTGAGCGCCCGGACGGACCTCCACGGCCCGCGGGGCGAGCGTGCGTGCTCGATGACGGCGACGGCCGGGCCGTCCGGCGCGGGCCGCAGCTGGCCGTAGACGGAGACGCTGCGCCCGCGGCGCACGGGCCAGATCGGCAGCCGGTAGGCGGCGTAGGTCTCCTTGCGCCGCAGCGTGCCGTACCGCCGGAGCCCCGTCTGGAAGCCGGGCAACTCGGGGTCGTCGACCAGCTTGTACTGGGAGACGCTGCGGATGCGCGGGTCGGCGGCGGCGACGGCGTCCGCCTGATTGAGGTAGGCGGCTGCGCGGGCGGGGAGGACGCCGAGGCGCGGGTCGGGCGGGTTGGTCTGGTAGCCGAACTCCGTGTACCAGACGGGGAGCCGGCGCCGGACGAGGCGCGAGCGGTCGAGCAGCCGCTGCAGCCGGCGGCCGTCGGTGAAGGAGAGCTGACCGGGCGAGCTGCGCCCGTCGGGCGGCTCGTGCGCGCCCATGGTGTACGGGTGGTGGGCGAAGCCGCTGACCTCCAGGCGCCGTTCGCCCGCGCAGCCGGCGCCGTGCCGGTACCGGCCCTCGCAGAGCAGCGTCCGGATGAAGGTCGTCGGGTCGGCGTTGCGCACCGCGAGCGGTCCCGACGTCCGCCCGACCGGGGCGGTCTCCCCGAGCAGCAGCGTGTCGCGGCCGTGGCCGGTGGCGCGCAGGGCGGCGATGCCCGCGCGTGCCAGGGCTCGGTAGCGAACGGCGGCGACGTTGACGACACGACCGCCGTGGCGGGCGAACTGCGGCGACAGCCAGCCGGCCTGGTTGGGCTCGTTCCAGAACGACCAGCGGTCGACCTGCGGGTAGCGGCGGCCGAGCACGCGCAGGAAGGCGCCGTAGAGCCGCGGCGAGGGGCGGCACCCGCGCAGCTTGGGCGACTGGCGCCGGCAGCCGGAGGCCCACTTCGGCGTCGGCCCGACGGGCGTCAGCAGCACCTGCATCCCGCGGTCCACGGCACCCTGGACCAGGGTGTCGTAGCGCGCGAAGCCCGCCTCCCGGTAGCGGTTGCGCCGACCCGCGACGTCGCGCCAGGTGACCAGGACGCGGACGGTGTCGGCTCCGAGCGCCGCCATCTCGTCCAGCCCGGCCGCCTGGCGTTCCGGCCCCGACTGGAGCAGCACGGCGCCGTCCTCGAAGATCGACTCCTGCCGCATGCTCGCCGCCGCGCCCGGGGCGAGCACCGCGAGGAGCGTCAGGGCGAGTGCGACCCTCACGCCGGGCGCACGTAGCCGGCCACCTCGCGCAGGAGCGGGCGCTCGGTGAACCAGCTGGCCACGGCGGTGACGGCGACGAACAGGGCGATCTCCGCGATGGCGGTCCCGAGCGTGCGCGTCCCGTCCACCGAACGCAGCAGGAGCACGAGGACGGTCGCGGGGACCACGGGCAGCATCGCGCGGACCAGGCCACCCATGAACGCGAGGTCGCCGAACAACCGCCGCAGGTGGCGGAAGCGCAGCACGAGGCTCACCAGCATCTGCAGCGCGACGCCGATGCCGAAGCCGCGCAGGCCGTCGATGAACAGCAGCGGGATCGCCGTCACCAGGAACACGAGGGTGCTGCCCATCGTCACCACGGCGATCGGCCGCGTGTCGTCGCGGGCCCTGAAGTAGGCGTCCCAGTTGAAACCCAGCTGCCCGAAGGCGGCGGTGACGCCGTAGAGCTGCAGCAGGATCACGGCGCCGCCCCAGTCGCCCGCGCCCGAGCACGAACCGGACGAGGTCGTCCGCGAACAGCGTCAGGCCCACGCCGAAGGGCATCGCCCACAGCAGCGCGAGCCGGTTCGACTTCTGGAAGGACTCCCGCAGCACGTCGAGCCGATCGGCCGCGGCGCAGATCGCCGGGTAAAGGTGCCCGTCACGAGGTAGTCGACGCGCTGGGTGAAGGCGGAGATGTTCGCGCTCAGGGTCAGGACACCGGCGCCTGCGAGGCCGAGGTGCACGTTGGCGGCGATCAGCGCGGTCAGCGCCATCACCGTCGAGCTGGCCGCGGAGAGGAACAGCGGCCACGAGAAGGTCCAGTACGTCCGCAGCGACGCGGCGTCGTAGCGCCAGCGCAGCCGGTACGGGGACAGCTTCACCGCGATCGCCGCGGAGGTCCACGCGCCCGCGATCAGCCCGCCGAACAGCGCCCAGTACCCCGTGCCGGCCAGCGCCAGCGCCAGCGCGACGACCGTCATCACGATCGGCTCGACCGCCTGCAGCAGCGCCTGGCGGCCGTACTGCATGGAGCGGTAGAAGGCCGCGATCGGCAGCTGCAGCGCGGTGGCCGGCAGGACCGCCGCGAAGGCGAGCGTGGCCGGCAGCAGGCGCCCGTCCCCGTAGGCGAGGGCGACGATCGGCGCGGCGACGAGCACGACCGCCGTCGCTGCCGCGGAGAACAGCACCTCGAGGGTGAAGGCGCGCTGGAAGGCGACCTCCTGGTCGGCCTCGTCCTGCTGGACGTACTTGTCGCTGATGCCGACCTGCTTGACCAGCAGGACCATCATCAGCACGACCAGGACGGTGCCCCAGATGCCGTAGTCCGTCGCCGTCAGGAACGCGGCGAGGACGAAGCTGCGGACCAGCGTGACGACGCTGACCGCGACGGTGACGCCGGAGGTGACGAGCACCCCGCGCGCGGCGTGCGCGCGCAGTCCGCGCTCGCCGACCTGCGCGCGCCGGGTGTCCGTCGTGGCCACCCCAGCGAGGCTACGATCGTCAGGAGGTCGTGATCTCGCGGGAGACGTTGGCCTGCGAGGGGTCGAACTGGTTGACCCAGAGCGCCCGCCAGGTCCCCGGGCCGCCCTGCGGGACCGTCCCCTCGAAGAAGCCGTTGGGGTTGGTGACGGGGATGGGGTCGCCCGGCGTTGACGAAGTCGGCCTGGCCGGGCGCCTTGACCTGCATCTGCACGCTCGACTGGAGGCCCGCGCGCAGGAAGCGCAGCTGGCCCCAGAAGCTCGTCGACGATCCGCTGTGGCCGGTGACGACGAGCGGCAGCTTGTAGGCGGTCGCCGCCGGCTTCGGCTTGCCCTTCGTGGTGAACAGGCCGGACTGGTAGGTGAAGTACTTCGCCTTGCCCTTCGCCTTCTTGACCAGCGGCACGTCCTTGAGCTGGAACTGCGTGTTGGAGATGACCAGCGGCTCCTTGTAGGCCAGGTAGTCGCCCGTGTTGATGTACTCGGCCTGCTGGGCGAGGCTGACGCCCGAGTAGGGGTCGGGCGGGTTGGACTCGTAGCCGAACTCCGTCAGCGCGGCGAGGTTGAGCGCCGCGAGGCCGGCCTTCTCGACCTTCGTCCGGGCCAGCAGCGCCGGCAGCTCACCGATGTTGGCCATGGTGATCGAGTCGCGGTCCGAGTCCTTCTTCGTCGGCGCGAGCTTCTTCGTGTACGGGTGGTGCGCCCACGCCGTGTACCGGAAGGGCGTGATCTTCTTGAGGGTGGAGCAGTTGCGGCGGGAGGCCGAGGACCCGCGGAGCGGGGTGCCGGCGGCGTCCGTGCAGAAGAACTCGCGCATGAAGAGCTTGGGGTGGATCGGCGACACGTCGCTCACGTGCTTGTTGCCCAGCGGGGCGGTCTCGCCGATCAGGACGACGTCGTCCTTGTGCCCGGTCTGGTCGAGCGCGGAGCGGCCGTAGTACCAGAGGTTGCGATAGAGCTGGGGCGCGGCGGGCGTGTTGCCGTCCCACTGCGGCGTCAGCCAGCCCGGCTGGTTGGGCTCGTTGTAGATGGACCAGAAGCGGACGGCCGGCAGCTTTGAGCCGTCCTCGTTCTCGTCGGAGTAGGTGCCGTTGTACCGCCGCCCGACCGCCGTGGCGAACTTGTAGAACTCGCGCGCGTTCGGCTTGTAGGTGTTGCGGTACTTCGTCTGGGACTTGGGGGCCTTGCCCATCGCCCACTTCGGGCCGGGCCCCGTGATGTCGAAGTAGATCCCGATGCCGTTGCGCAGGCCGGAGCGGACGAGGCCGTCGTAGCGGTCCCAGTTGCTCTTCGGGTAGGCCTTGGGCTTGTCCGCGCTTCTTGCGGTTGCCCTTCTTCATCCGGTCGGCGACGACGCTCCACAGGACGGTCACACGGACGTAGTCGACGCCGAGCGACTTCATGCGCTGGAGGGCGAACTCACGGGCCTGGTCGCCGCGGTAGAGCAGCTGGTCGTCGTCGTGCATGATCGACAGCTGCGTGGTGGGGCTCGCCTGCGCCGCGGGGGCGGCGAAAGCCCCGATTAGCAGGGGAAGGACGAGGAAGAAGAGGGGACGGCGCATCGTGTACCTGAACCTAGGGGGCGGGGCGGCGGGCGCGATGGCCCGCCGTCCGTTCACGACCGCCTAGGAGGAAGCGCCGAAGCGCTCGGCGACCTTGTCCCAGTCGACGGTGTTCCACCACGCATCGATGTAATCGGGACGCTTGTTCTGGTACTTGAGGTAGTAGGCGTGCTCCCACACGTCGATGCCCAGCAGCGGCGTCTTGCCGTCGGAGAGCGGGGTGTCCTGGTTGGCGGTCTTGACGAGGTCGACCCCGCCGGAGCCGTCGGCGACGAGCCACGCCCAGCCGGAGCCGAACTGCCCGATGCCGGCCTCCTTGAAGGCGGCCTTGAAGTCGTCGAAGGAGCCGAACTTGGCGTTGATCGCCTCGGCGAGGTCGCCGGAGGGCTCACCGCCGCCGTCCGGGCTCATCGACTCCCAGAAGAGCGAGTGGTTGTAATGGCCGCCGCCGTTGTTGCGGACGGGGCCCTGCTTGTCCTCGGGCAGCGAGGAGAGGTTCTGCAAGACCTCCTCGATGCTCTTGTCGGCCCACTCGGTGCCCTCCAGGGCACCGTTGGCCTTGTCCACGTAAGCCTGGTGGTGCTTGTCGTGGTGGACACGCATGGTCGCCTCGTCGATGTGGGGCTCGAGAGCGGCGTAGTCGTACGGAAGATCTGGGACGGAGTAAGCCATGTGATGAGTCATACCACCGGTAGGCTCGCTCACACATGACGCGGCTCTCGTCCTACCTGCTCCCGACGCAGAAGCAGGCCCCTGCGGGCGCCGAGGCGCTCTCGCATCAGCTCCTCGTGCGCGCGGGCATGATCCACCAGCTCGCGGCGGGCCTGTGGACGTTCCTGCCGGCGGGCTGGCGCGTGCACCGCCGCGTGGAGCAGATCATCCGCGAGGAGATGGACGCGATCGGCGGCCAGGAGCTGCTGATGCCCGTCCTGCAGCCCGCGGAGATCTGGCAGAAGACGGGCCGCTACGGCATCGACGAGCTGTTCAAGCTCAAGGACCGCAAGGGCACCGACCTCGTGCTGGGCATGACCCACGAGGACGTCCTCACCTGGCACGTGTCCCAGATGGTGCGCTCCTACAAGGAGCTGCCGCTGATCCTCTACCACCAGCAGACCAAGGAGCGCGACGAGCCCCGCCCGCGCGCCGGCCTGCTGCGCACCCGCGAGTTCATCATGAAGGACTCGTACTCCTTCGACCTCGACCTGGAGGGGCTCGAGGTCAGCTACCAGAAGCACTACGCGGCCTACGAGAAGATCCTCGACCGCGCCGAGCTGCAGTGGTACGCCGTCGAGTCCGACGTCGGGATGATGGGCGGCATCGGCGCCCACGAGTTCATGGCGCCGTGCGGGGCGGGGGAGAACGACGTCGCCCTCGCGCCCGGCTACGCGGCGAACGTCGAGGTCGCCTCCGCCGAGCCGCAGACCGTCACGCTTCCCGAGCCCCTCGGTGCGCCGGAGTCCGTCCACACGCCCGGCGCGACCACCGTCGCCCAGGTCGCCGACGCCCTGGGCGTGGCGCCCGGCGCGCTGCTGAAGGCCTTCCCCGTCGTGGCCGAGTCCCGCGGGATGATCATGGTCGTCGTCCGCGGCGACCATCGCGTCAACGAGATCAAGCTGGCCAACGCGCTCGGCGAGGCGGTCCGCGCCGCGACGGCCGAGGAGATCGCCGCCCAGGTCGGCCCGCCCGGCTTCATCGGGCCGGTCGGGCGCCAAGGTCCCCGTCCTGCTCGACGACGCCGTCCCCGCCGTCGGCGGCCACGTCTGCGGGGCCAACGAGGGCGACCACCACCTGCGCGGCGTCGAGCCGGGTCGCGACTTCGCCTTCGAGCGCGGCGACGTCCGCTTCGTCGAGGAGGGGGACACGGTGGCGGGCGGAGTCATCCGAATCGAGCCCGCGATCGAAGTAGGGAACATCTTCAAGCTCGGCACCCGCTACTCCGAACCGCTCGACGCCACGGTCCTCGATCGCGACGGCAAGGCGCGCCACGTCGTCATGGGCTCCTACGGCATCGGCCCCGCGCGGATCATGGCCGCCTCCGTCGAGCAGCACGCCGACGAGCAGGGCATCTCGTGGCCGCGGTCGCTCGCGCCCTGGGACGTGGAGCTCGTCGCGCTCGGCAAGGAGATCGACCCCGCTGTCGACGCGCTCTACGAGCAGCTCGAGGCCGCGGGCCTGCGCACGCTCTTCGACGACCGCGTGGACGCCGGCGCGGGGCAGAAGTTCAAGGACGCCGAGCTCGTCGGGGTGCCCCTGCGCATCACCGCCGGCAAGCGCGCGTTGGAGGCCGGCGCCTACGAGGTCCAGCTGCGCCGCGGGCAGGAGCAGGCGACCGTGCCTGTAACCGATCCGGTGGACGAGGTACGAAAGCTGTGGGAGACACTCCCGTAGAGCGAGCGCCGTCGGCGTGGCAGAAGCCGCGGCTGACCTTCCGACGGCTTCTTCGGGCTGGACCGCTCGGGCCCGCCGCCCCCGATGACGCTGGCCGGGGCGCCGCTGAACCCGTGGACGATCCCCAACGCGATCGGCTTCGTCCGGCTCGCGCTCATCCCCGTCTTCTTCATCGTCGCCATGACCAGCTCGCGACGGCACCGGCAAGTGGCCGGCGATCCTGTTCGGCGTCATCGCCTGGACGGACTACGCCGACGGCATCGCCGCGCGCGTCACGGGCCAGTACTCGCGGCTGGGCACCCTGATCGACCCGATCGCCGACCGGCTGCTGATCATCTCCGGGATCGTCGTCTGCTGGAACTTCGAGCTGCTGCCGCGCTGGCTGCTGGCGGTGCTGGTCGTGCGCGAGGTGGCCATGCTCGGCCTGGCCCGCTACGGCCTGCGCCACGGGGTCGACATCGACATCAACTGGGCGGGGCGGCTCGCGGTCTGGCCCGTGATGTCGGCCGTCTTCGCCGGGCTCGTCAACCTCCTGACGCTCGCCGAGATCTTCCTCTACATCGGCGTCGCGCTGTCGCTGTACTCCTTCGCCCAGTACGCGCAGGTGGGGTTCGCCGCCCGGAAGGCTCAACCTGAGGTAGAGTCACCGCCATGAGCATGGACACCTTCCCCGACCTCGGCTCGCTCTCGGATCAGGAGCTCAAGGATCTCATCCAGCAGCTCACCGACGAGGAGCAGGAGGTGTCCTACAAGCGCCGCATCCTGCACGGCAAGATCGACATCCTCCGCGCGGAGCTCGTCAACCGCCTCCGCAAGAAGCACGAGTCGGGCGACGAGGTGGTCTCCTTCTCGGACGTCGAGAAGCTGACGGACATCCTCGCCGGTCGCGCCGGATCGCCCGAGGAGTAGCCGCCGCCGTGGCGCGGCACTGTTCTGAATGCGGGTTCGTCAACGCCGACGGCGCCCACTACTGCTCGCGCTGCGGGTCGTTCATCGGCACGCCTGAGGCCAAGCCCGCCCAGGGCACGACGGCGACCTACATCATCGACGAGGCCACGGGTGAGCTGCGTCCCGTCGAGGACGGCAGCACGGGCTCCGGATCGCTCGTCATCCGCTCGGGCGGCGGTCGCGTCGGCCAGGTGTTCCCGCTCAAGGGCGAGCGGATGACCATCGGCCGCACGCCGGAGGCCGACGTCTTCCTCGACGACGTCACCGTCTCGCGCGATCACGCTTCGCTGGTCCACCGCCAGGGCGCCTGGCACCTCGACGACTCGGGGTCGCTGAACGGCACCTACGTCAACCGCCGCCGCATCGACACCCATCAGCTCGAGGACGGCGACGAGGTGCAGGTCGGCAAGTACAAGCTCGCCTTCCTGGCCTCGTAGGCGGATGACGGACATCGAGGCCACGGCGCCCGCGCCGACCGTGAAGTCCCTGACCATCGGCGCGGTCGTCAAGTCGTTGCAGCAGGAGTTCCCGGACATCTCCATCTCCAAGGTCCGCTACCTGGAGGACCAGAAGCTCGTCACGCCGCGGCGGACCGCCGGCGGCTACCGGCTCTACGCGCCCGACGACGTCTCGCGGCTGCGCACCATCCTGCGCCTGCAGCGCGACGAGTTCCTGCCGCTGCGGGTCATCCGCCAGGAGCTCGCCCGTGGGCGCACCGAAGGGGAGATCGCCGAGGAGGGCCGGCGCGAGACGCGGTCGGCCGCACCCCGGCGCGCCGGGGTCTCCGTCCGCGACACCGGCCAGCTGATCCCGCTGGAGGAGCTGCTCGAGTCCACGGGGGCGACCGCCGCAGCTGATCTCCGAGCTCGAGGAGTACGGGCTGATCGCCAACCGGCGCGAGGGCCAGGCCGGCCCCGGGCAAGGCGCGGCTCTACGACGACACGGACCGCGAGATCGTGCGCGTGGCCACCGAGCTGGCGCGCTTCGGCGTCCACGGGCGCAACCTGCGCGTGTTCAAGACGTCGGCCGACCGCGAGTCCCAGCTGCTGCAGCAGCTGCTGGCGCCGTCGCTGCGCTCGCGCAACCCGGACCGCCGGCGCGAGGCGATCGAGACGCTCGAGGACCTGGCGGCGATCGCCAGCCACCTGAACTCGCTGCTGCTGGTCAGCGACCTGCGCAAGTTGCTCTAGTGGCGCTGGCCGATCACATCCGGGCGATCCCGGACTACCCCAAGCCGGGGATCGTCTTCCGCGACATCACCCCGCTGCTGCTCGACGCCCGGGCGCTGGACGAGGCCGTCACCGGCCTGGTCGACTGGGTGCGCCCGCGCGACGTGGACCTCGTGGTCGCCGCGGAGGCGCGCGGCTTCATCCTCGGCGGGGCGGTCGCGCGGCAGATCGGCGCGGGCTTCGTCCCCGCCCGCAAGCCCGGCAAGCTGCCGCACGACACCGTCTCGGCCGAGTACATCCTCGAGTACGGCGTCGACGCGCTGGAGATGCACGCGGACGCGCTCGCGCACGGCGCGCGGGTGCTCGTGCACGACGACCTGCTCGCCACGGGCGGGACGGCGCGGGCGCTGTGCGACCTCATCGAGGGCGCGGGCGCGCACGTCGTCGGCTGCGCCTTCCTCGTCGAGCTGGGCTTCCTCGGTGGCCGGAGGGCGCTGGGCGACTTCCCGGTCCATTCGCTGATCACCTACGACGCGGAATGATCACCAAGCGCACCCGGGTGGTCGGTGCGTCCCGCGAGGCGGTGTGGGAGCTCGTCGGCGACCCGTACCACCACCCGCGCTGGTGGCCGCGGGTGGCGCGGGTGGAGGGGGTGACGTCACGGGGCTGGACGCACGTGCTCATCTCCTCGCGGGGCAACACCGTGCGCACGGACTGGACACTCGAGGACAACCAGCAGCCGGTGTCGCGACGCTGGTCACAGGACATCGAGGGGACGCCGTTCGAGCGCCTCTTCGCGCGCAACGTCGTCGACGGCCGAGCTCGAGAAGGTCGAGGGCGGCACGCAGGTGACGCTCAGCTTCGACCAGAAGCCGCGCGGCGTCGCCCGCTTCCTCCCGTTCGTCGTCAAGGGGCCGATGCGCAAGCAGATCGACGAGGCGCTGGACGGGCTGGCCGCCGCGCTCGAGCCGTGAGCCGGCGCGAGCAGGTCTTCCACGGGTGGGGCGAGCCGGGGGCCGGGCCGTCGCTGCCCGAGCACGCGGAGGCGTTCCTGCGATCGGAGCTGGGCGTCAGCGGGGCGGTCGTCTCGCCGCCCGTGGCCCTGGAGGACGTGCGGTTGCGCGCGCCGGTCCTGCCCTCGGGCCTGCGGGAGCGGCTGGAGGCGGTGGCCGAGGTCCGCGACGATCGCGAGATCCGCGTCCTGCGCGCCGCCGGGAAGTCGTACCTGGACCTGCTGGCCGCCCGCGCGGGCGAGCTGGACGGCCCGGACGCCGTCGTCGCGCCGCGGTCGGCGGAGGCGGTCACCGCCGTCCTGCAGGCGTGCAACGAGGCCGACGTGGCCGTCGTCCCCTTCGGCGGCGGCACCTCCGTCGTCGGCGGGGTGGCGCCGGAGCGGGGCGCGCATCCGGCGGTCGTCTCGCTCGACCTGGGCGCGCTCGACGGGGTGGAGGTCGACGAGCGCTCGCTGCTGGCCCGGGTCGGCCCGGGGATCCGGCTGCCGGAGCTCGACGCCGTGCTGGCTCGTCACGGGCTGACGCTCGGCCACTTCCCGCAGTCCTACGAGTGGGCGACGGTCGGCGGCTGCGTCGCCACCCGCTCGGCGGGTCAGGCGTCCACGGGCTTCGGGCGCATCGAGGAGCACGTCGTCGCGGTGGACCTCGCCGCGCCGGTGGGCGCCGTCTCGACGCGCGAGAAGCCCGCCAGCGCCGCCGGGCCGCTGACCCGCGAGCTCGTCATCGGCTCCGAGGGCGCCTTCGGCGTCATCACCGGCGTGTCGCTGCGCGTGCGCCGGATCGCGCCGCGCCCGCACTACGACGGCTACCTCGTGCGCTCCTTCGCCGAGGGCGCCGACCTGCTGCGCGCGCTGGCGCAGGACGAGGCGGCGCCCGACGTCGCGCGCCTGTCCGACGAGGAGGAGACCCGCATCTCGCTGACCCTGGCCGGGCACGGCCGCCTGGCGAAGCTGGGCGGCTGCCTGCTGATCTGCGGATGGGAGACGGCCCGGCGCCGCCGCCTCCGGGCCCTCCCGGTCCCGGGCGCGGGCCGGGCGTGGCTGCAAGTCCCGCTACGCCGGCCCGCACCTGCGCGACGACCTGATGGACCGCGGGGTGCTGGTGGAGACGCTGGAGACGGCGACGACGTGGTCACGGCTCGACGGGCTCAAGGCCGCGGTGACCGGCTGCGCTCGGGCGACCTGCACGTCGGCTGCCACGTCTCCCACGTCTACCCGACCGGCGCGTCGCTGTACTTCACGGCGCTGGGCGCGGCGGGCGACGATCCGGCGGCGCGCTGGCGCGCAGGCCAAGGCGGCGGCGTGCGACGCGATCCTCGCCGCCGGCGGCACGCTCACCCACCACCACGCGGTCGGGCGCGACCACGCGCCGTGGCTGCCGCAGGAGGACCCGGGCGGCACGGAGCTGCTGCGGGTGGTCAAGGAGCGCCTCGACCCCGCCGGGATCATGAACCCCGGGAAGCTGCTCGCGGCGCGCTAGGGCGTTGCGGTGGCGGCGGCGCCGCCGGAGCTCGTCGCCTTGGCGATGTCGCCCGGTGAGGACGAGCGGGCCGGGGGAGGTCGCGCCCTCCTGCGTCTCCGTGCTCACGACGACCTGCTTGGAGCCGCTGAGCCACTTGGCGAAGTTCGCCTGGTCGGAGTCGCGCGGGCCGGAGACGGCGAGCTTGCCGTCCTTGCCGACGGGCGGGGCGAAGCCGAGGAAGTGGTCCTTGCCGCCGCCGGTGAGCCACACGCCGTAGGCCTGGCCCTCAGCGGTCGGCGGGACCTTCTTGGCCTTGATGTTGAAGGCGACCTCGCCGGTCTGGGCGGCGAAGACGATCAGGTTGCCACTGGCGCCGCCACCCGTGGCGGACTTCAGGTCGAGCTTGCCGATGGCCTGGAAGTCGGGGGTGCCGGACGCGGTCGGCGACGCCGAGGGGGTGTCGGACTGCGTGCTCGTCGTGCCGGTGCTCGCGCTGCCCTTGTCGCTGCTGTCGTCCCCGCGGGAGACGAGCCAGACGATGAGCACGGCGACGAAGATGCCGAGGCCGGCGATCAGCAGCGCGCCGCCGAGCCTGCTCGTGCGGTTGGCGCCGTCGTCGCCGGCGGCCGCAGCGGGGCGGTCGGCTTCGGCCTCCGGCTCGTCGAAGCCGAAGTCGGGTGTCGGCGTCGGTTCCCGGCGCGGGCGCGGGCGGGCACGCGTGGGAGCGGGCTCCTCCGCCTGCGGTGCCACGTCGGCGACGATCGGGTCGGTGACCACCGGGGTGTCGAAGCCGGCGACGGGCGCGGTGGCCTGCAGTGTGGGCTCCGGCTCCGGCTCGGCCGCGGCGCCGGCGGGGACCTCCGGGAGCGGCGAGCGGGCGACGTCGGCGAGCTCGGCGGAGACGCCCTGCGCCCAGGTGCGGGCGGCGGCATCGCGGTTGAGGAGGCCGCGGGTGGACTCGCGGCCGGAGACGGACTGCTGGCCGAGCAGGTAGTCGGTGATCTCCGCGCGGTCGCCGGGATCCACCGCTTCGGCGGGGGCGAGGCGCTCCAGGCCGCGGTGCGCGCGCTCGCGGACCGCGTCGGGCGTGATGCCCAGCAGCGCGGCGAGGTCCTCGTAGCTGCGGTCCTGTTGAAGCACCAGCTGCACGACGGCACGCTGGTCCGGTGCAAGGGCGTCCAGGCTCACGAGGGCGCCAGCGTAGTGCAGCCGGTGGATACCCTCGGCCCGACATGGACCCCGCTAACGCAGAGGCAACAGGCTTCGACGCCCTCTACGGGCTGGAGGTCGAACGCGCCGAGCGGGGACGAGGTCCGCGCGCGCATCGAGATCGACGATCGCCACCTCCAGCCGATGGGCCTCGTCCACGGCGGCGTCTACGCGGCCATGGCCGAGTCGATGGCCTCCTACGGCACCTTCCTCGGCGCCGGCGAGGGCAAGTTCGTCGCCGGGCTGTCCAACCACACGTCCTTCCTGCGTCCCGTCTTCGCGGGCGACACGATCACGGCCGTGGCGGTTCCCCGCCACCGCGGGAGGACCACCTGGGTGTGGGAGGTCGAGGTCGCGACGTCTGCCGGGAAGCCGTGCGCGCTGGTGCGCGTGACCATCGCCGTGCGGGACGCCTCCTAGCTCAGTTCAGGCGTGGCCCGCGGGTCCGGCGTGGTCCGATTGGCTGGGTAGGGAACGGGTTCAGGCGTCGCCGGTGGGGTGTGTCACGTTTGTCGCCCTATAGGGGGGTAAACGTGACACACCCCTAGCTCCAGGCGTCCCACTCGTGCAGCAGCGGGCCGGGGTCGATCGGCTCCCCGTTCTGGTGGACCTCGAAGTGCAGGTGGCAGCCGACGGAGGCCGCGTTCCCCGTCGCGCCGATCTCGCCCAGCCGCTGGCCCGTGCGGACGCGGTCGCCCTTCTGCACGCGCGGGGTGGTCTGCAGGTGGGCGTACCAGTAGTCGCGGTGGGTCTTGCGACCGCGGATGATCACGAGGTTGCCGTAGAGCACGGGGTCGAAGCGGCTCACGCGCACACGGCCGCCACGCGCGGCGACGAGTGGCGTGCCGCACGGGGACATGACGTCGTAGCCCTCATGGATGCGCCCGCCGTTGCGCGGCGCGTGGAAGACGCCGATCCCACCGCGGTCGTAGTGGGGCCCGCGGATGGGGTAGATGTGCGAGTGCAGCTTGAAGGTGCCGACCAGGGTGCTGTTCAGCCGCACGGCGTAGCGGCCGTTCGGCGCGACGTCGCCCGCTGACGTCAGGCCGCCCCAGCGCAGGTCGACCGGTCCGGAGCGGGAGTAGGTCCTGACCACGCGGCGGGGCGTGCGGCGGATGATCTCCAGCCGGCCTCCGCGGTCGGTGACGATGTGGACCGGCTGGCCGGCGAAGTAGGCGGAATGTGGGCCCACCCACCCGATCACCCGCCGCCGTCCCCCTTGCCCAGCCAGGTGTCGAGGAACTCGCGCAGGCGCGGGTCGGCCGGGCTCGGGACCTCCAGGCGCCGCTTCCAGGCCAGCGCCTGGATGCCCGTCACGCCCTTGCGGCGCACGAGGAAGGCCATCTGGCCGGCGGCAGCGAGCTCCGGATCGAACGGCCCCGTCGCGTCCTCGCGGAGCTGCGTGAGCTCGGGCGGCGGCTTGGGCGTCCCGTAGACGAGCGCGACGTCGCCGTGACGCGAGCGCGCGCACGAGGACGGGGTCGGCGACGGCGCCCTCGCGCTGGAGGTTGCCGCCCTTGGTGCCGGAGGTCGGCGGGTTGCCGGGCGTGGTCTCGGCCGTGCCGGGCCCGGAGGCGGTCTCCGTACCGGACGAGAGGCCCGCCGAATCGCGGTCGTGGAAGAGGGCGAGCAGGCCGAAGAGACCGGCGCCGACGACGACGATCCCGACGAGCACAGGGAGGAGGCGCTTCACGCTCGGCATGTTGTCGCGCAACCCGGACGTTTGCCAACCTTCAACACTGTGTATAATCCTTGTTGAACCTATGGACCTCACGAACCCCACTGACTTTTCGCGCGCTTTCGACGAGCACCACCGTTCGGTGTTCGCCACTGCTCTCCGCGTCGTCGGCGATCACGCACTCGCCTCCGACGTCACGCAGGACGTCTTCCTCCGCCTGTGGCGCCGTCCGGGGGCCTTCGACCCGGCGCGTGCCGATCTGGGGACCTACCTGCGCCTGATCGCCCGCTCCCGGGCCATCGACCTCATCCGCGAGAGCCAGTCGCGCACGCGCACGGCCGACCGGTTCAAGGTCGTCGTCGCCGAGGAGGCCCCCAAGACGGACGACCGTCCGGAGTTCGTCGTCGAGCGCGACGACGACCGGGCCACGGTCCGCGCCGCCCTGGGTGAGCTGCCCGAGTCCCAGCGCGAGGCCATCGTCCTCGCCTACTGGGGTGGGCTGACGGCCGAGGAGGTCGCCGCACGCGTCGACATCCCGCTCGGCACCGCCAAGAGCCGCATCCGCCTCGGACTGACGAAGCTCCGCACGGAGATGTCCACCCGCGCACCACAGCTCGCCGCTGCATAGCAACCCTGTGACACCCCTCACAGACGCATCCCGCAACGGCGCGGGTACGTAGGGGTTAGTACAGAACAGACGTTCGTTCGACCAAGCCGAACCGCCGGTGCCCGAAGCGCCGGTGGACGGGGGACCCACTTGTCCGCGCGCAGTGCGCGGGCCGGGGCGAATCTGCCGCTGATGCGGTGGTAGCGGAACTCCCGCGAGCCCGACAGCTCACCTCGTAGGCGTACCGGTCGTTGAAGTTCAGGAGGCCCTCGATTCCGAGGATCAACCCGCGTGCCGGCCTTGCCGCCGGCGTGCTTCCCATGACCATCGTGGCGGCCGGAGCGGCCGTCGCCTCAGCTGCGCCCGACCCGACCCCGACCTTCAAGGTCTCGGACCGCACGCCGGCCCCGGGCCAGCGCGTCGTGCTCACCGGCAAGGCCCAGACCTCCTACGGACGGACGCTGACGCTCGAGTTCGCGCCGGCCGGGACGGACACGTTCCGCCCCCTGGCCACCACCCGCGTCGGACACGGGGACCAGTTCCGCGTGGCCGCAAAGCCGCCCGCGAACGGGACGGTGCGCGTCACCGTCGTGCCCAACACCAAGACGGACCCGGTGGTCTCGCGCCGCGTCGGCATCCGCGTCGTCCGCAGCCTGAAGATCCGCGGCCGCCGGTTGCACGTCCGCGCCGGACGCACCGCCTTCGTGAAGGGCAACTGGGCGCCCGGCCAGACCGTCCGGCTGCAGGGCTTCCGCTCCGGCCGCTGGCGCACCCTCGATCGCACGGAGGTCCGCGGCGGCGGCAAGTTCACCGCCCGCACCCGCGCGCGCACGCCGATGAGCGTCCCCGCCCGTGTCATCGCCGGCGACAGCACCCGCAAGATCGGGCGCCTGAACGTGTACCGCTACGCGCAGGCGTCCTGGTACGGGCCCGGCCTGTACGGCAACCACCTCGGGCTGCGGCGGGACGCTCACGCCCGGCACGCTCGGCGTCGCCAACAAGACGCTCCCGTGCGGGACGAAGGTGACGCTCAAGCACGGCTCGCACACCGTCCGCGTCCCCGTCGTCGATCGCGGGCCCTACGTCGGCGGCCGTGAGTTCGACCTGACCGCTGCCACGGCGCAGAAGCTGCACTTCGGCGGCGTCGGCGCCGTCCTCACAACAAGGTGAGCTGAGCGTCGTCCCCTGGCGCGGCCAGGGCGGCGACGCGCACGCCCAGCAGGCGCACGGGCTTCGCGGGGTCGTACTCCCGCAGGAGCTCGAGCGCCGTGCGGGCCACCACCGGCTCGTCGTTGGTCGCGGTGGTCAGCGTCCGCGCGCGGGTGACGGTCGTCCAGTCGTCGAGGCGGACCTTGATGCCGATCGTCCGGCCGCGGCGATCGGCCTTCTGCAGACGCTCGCACAGCGTCCCGGCCAGGGTGGTCATCTTCTCCTCGAGCTCGGCGCGGTCGCGGATGTCGACGTCGAAGGTCCGCTCGCAGGACTCGGAGACGGCCTCGCGATAGGTGGTGATGGTCGTCGAGCCGTGGAAGTGCGCGAGCCGGCGCAGGCCCGCGAGCGCCTCGTCCTCGATGTCCTGCAGTGCGCCGAGCGTGTGGATGCCGCGCGCGGCGAGACGCTCGACGGTCTTGGGCCCGATGCCGGGGATCAGGCCGGGGGAGGCGTCGCGGAAGCGCTCGCAGGCCATCTCGCGGCTGAGGGCGAGGAAGCCCTGCGGCTTCTCGGCGTCGCTGCAGATCTTCGCGACCAGCTTGTTGGGGCCGATTCCGATGGACGCGTTGAGCCCGGTGGCGGCGCGGATCTCCGAGACGAGGCGGCGCAGGCTGGCCGTGGGCGAGTCGTGGTCGGAGACGTCCATGTAGCCCTCGTCGATGCCGACCTGCTCCACGAGCTCGATGCGGGCCCGCACGATCTCCCAGACGCGCTTGGACGCCTCGCGGTAGGCGGCGTGGTCGGGCGGGATGAGGATCGCCTCCGGGCACAGGCGGCGCGCGCGGGACGTCGGCATGGCGCTGCCGACGCCGAACTTGCGGGCCTCGTAGGTCGCCGTGGTGACGACCGCACGCGGCCCGTCGCCCGAGACGATGACCGGCTTCCCGCGCAGCCCGGGACGGCGCAGCAGCTCCACCGACGCGTAGAACGCGTCGAGGTCCAGGTGGGCGATCACCGTACGCACGGCGTCACATGCTCGCGCCTAGGGTGGACGGCCATATGCCGACCCCCGAGGAGATCGAGGCCGCCGCGGGCATCACGCCCACCGGCGAGGAGGACCGCAAGCGCATCTGGGCCGCCGCCCAGGCCCACGCCGCGCCGGAGGGGCGCGGGCCGGGCGTGGAGGACCTGCGGGTCGCCCAGGCGATGCTCACCGCAGCGGGCGCCATCGGCTCGGAGCACCTGGCCGCGGGCCTCGGCCGGGCCGTCATCACCCTCACCGACTCCGAGGCCGGGGGCGAGGAGGTCGACGTCGCCGTCGAGTTCTCACCCCAGCTGGAGGAGGTCGGGACGGAGGAGGTCGCCGGCACCCCGGCGCAGCTGCTGGCCCTCGAGGTCCTCGAGAACGCGTTCGGCGACGCCGAGCACGACCACTCGGACCACGAGCACTAGCTAGTACAGCGCGGAGGCGAGCTTCCGCCGCGACTCGCGCGCGAGCGGGTTCTCGACGCCGAGCTGGTCGAGCACCCCGACGACGGCGCGCCGCAGCTCGTCCTTGCGATCCTGATCGGGCTCGCCGGCGATGGCGGCGATGAGCGCGTCGAGGCCGCCCTCCGTCTCGCCGCGGTCGAGGCAGTCGAACGCCTTGGCGACCGCGGCGTCGTCCGCCAGGCGCAGGCGGGACGCCAGGCCCTCCGCGGCGAACCCGGGGCGGCCGTCGACCAGCGCGAGCGCGTCCTCACGGTCACCGCGGTCGGCGAGGATCCGGGCCAGGCCGACGGCGGCGGGCGTGTTGGCGGGCTCGAGCTCGAGCGCGCGCCGCAGGTTCTCCTCGCCGCCGGCGCGGACGAGCTCCTCCGCCTCCGAGGGGACCAGCGCGTCGAAGAACGCGGCCACCTGCCCGGGCGGGATGGCCCCGACGAACTCGGACGCGAACTTGCCGTCCTTGAAGGCCTTGACCGCCGGGATGCTGCGGATCTCGAAGGCCTGCGCGATGCCCGGGTTGGCCTCCGTGTCGAGCTTGGCGAGGACGACCTTGCCCTCGCGCTCGTTGGCGGCCTGCTCGAGCACCGGCGTCAGCTGCCGGCACGGGCCGCACCACGCGGCCCAGAAGTCGACGACGACAGGAACCTGCTTGGACCGCTCGATGACCTCCGCCTCGAAGGTCGCATCGGTGACGTCGATGACCATGGTTCCGAGGCTACGACACGATCTGCCCGACGCCGAAGAGGGTCGACGTTCTCGTCGGCGAAGCAGCCGGCCTGCGTGAACTCGCCGCGGCTCGCGCCCTCGGACCGGAAGAAGCGGTAGCCGCCGGGCCGGGACTCCACCGGTTCCAGGCCCAGCTTCTCCGCCCACCAAGTCCGTGCCCGCTCGAGGTCCTGGGCCGGGATCCGCAAGGCGAGGGTCGCGTTCTCGAGCAGGCCTGCGAGGCTACGGAGGATGCGTCTGGCCGTCGAGGTGACTGGGGAAGGACCGACCGTCGTCCTGCTGCACGGGCTGACGGCGACCCGCCGCTACGTCGTCCACGGCTCGAAGATGCTCGAGCGGGCGGGCTTCCGGGTCGTGAAGTACGACGCCCGTGGCCACGGAGAGTCCGGTCCTGGAGACGCCTACGACTACGCGTCGCTGGCCGCCGATCTGGCCGAGGTGCTGGACGGTCCGGCCGTGCTCGCCGGCGCCTCCATGGGCGCGCACACGATCGTCCGCTTCGCCCTCGACCATCCTGAGCTCGTCCGCGCCGCCGTGCTGATCACGCCGGCCTTCGACCCGGACGACACGCGCCATTTCGACTCCTGGGACCGGCGTGCCCGCGGCCTGCGCGACGGCGGCATCGACGGCTTCCTCGAGGCGTCCCGTCCGTTCTCCTCGCCCGAGAAGTGGCACCCGGTCATCGAGCGCGTCATCCGCCAGCGCTTCGCCGAGCACGCGTCGCTCGACGCCGTCGCCGACGCGCTCGAGCAGGTCCCGCGCTCCCGCCCCTTCGAGGCCTGGGACGACCTCACCCGGATCACCGTTCCCACGGTCGTCGTCGCCTCCCGCGACGAGGCCGACCCCGAGCACCCGCTCGCCACGGGACAGCGCTACGCGGAGCTGATCCCGGGCGCCGAGGTCCGCACGGAGGAGCCCGGCGCCTCCCCACTGGCCTGGCAGGGCGGCCAGCTCTCCCGCATCATCGCCGAGCTCGCCGCCCGCGCATAACGCAGCACTCGGCGGCGCCGCGCGAGCGAGTGCTGCGAAACCGGCCTCCAGCGCACATTTCGCAGCACTCGACGATCCGCGTCAGGCGATTGCTGCGTTTGTGTTGGCGCTCGGCGTCCTACCGGTCGCCGGCCACGGGTCACACTGCGAAGATCCCGGGCATGGCCGAGAAGTCTGCCAGCGCCGGGTACAGCGGGACGCCGCTCCCGAAGAAGCTCGGCATCAAGCCCGGCTCGCGGGTGCTGGTCCTCGGCGGCGAGGTGGACTCGGGGGAGGGGGAGGTGGTGGACGCCGGGCCGGCGGACGTCATCGTCGCCTTCTTCACCGAGCGGGACGCGTTCGCGCAGGCGCTGCCCGGGCCTGCGGGCGCAGATGGTCCAGGACGGCGGGCTGTGGATCGCCTGGCCGAAGCGGGCGAGCAAGGTGCAGACGACGATGACGGAGGACGTCGTGCGCGAGGTGGCATTGCCGACCGGCCTCGTCGACAACAAGGTCTGCGCGATCGACGCGACGTGGTCGGCGCTGCGCTTAGTCATCCGCAAGGAGCTGCGGGTACCTTCCGGCGCATGACCGCCACGCTCCCCGAGGACCAGCGACTGATCGAGATCTCGGCGCGGGCGTTCGAGCACCCGGCCGACCGTGCGGCGACCGCCGCGCTGAAGAGCATCCCGATGCTCGACCGGGTGGTGCGGATGCTGTCGGAGCTCGGGTACGAGCGGGCGTTCCGCTCGTCGCTGATGGCGTCGTCGGTGCGCATCGACCGCAACCAGCTGCCGACGGCCTACGCCGATCACATCGCCGCCTACGCGCGGTTGGACCTCGAGCCGGTGCCGGACCTGTTCGTCACCCAGTTCCCCGTCACCAACGCGGCCGCCGTGGGCGCGGGGAAGCCGTTCGTGATCGTCAACAGCGGTGCGCTGAACCTCTTCGACGAGGGGGAGCTGCGGACGGTGCTCGGCCACGAGGCCGGCCACATCCTCGCCGAACACGTCATGTACAGGACGGCGCTGATGATGCTCATGAGCCTGACCCGCACGCCGCTGGGGATGCTCGCGGGGCTCCCGCTGGTGGCGGTCCGCCTCGCACTGCTGGAGTGGTTCCGGGCCGCCGAGCTGTCGGCCGACCGCGCGGCCACGCTCGTCACCCGCGACCCGATGGCGACCTGCCGCACGCTGATGGTCATGGGCGCAGGCGTGTCCTCCGACAAGCTCAACCTGGACACGTTCATCCGCCAGGGCACCGAGTACCGCGACGTGGAGGGCTGGGACAAGCTCTCGCGCATGCGGGGCGAGCTCTTCCAGACGCATCCCTATGCGGTCAAGCGCGTGCACGAGCTCCTCAAGTGGGTGCAGTCGGGCGAGTACGACCGGATCATCGCCGGCGAGTACGTCCGCCGCGGCTCCGAGCCGGGCGCACGGGAGGAGGCCGACGCGGCCACCCAGCACTACTCGGAGCGCTTCAAGTCCTTCTTCGACGACGCGGCGGAGGGTGTGGCGAAGGTCGGCGAGCAGCTGACGGACGCCACCAACAAGGTCGACCGACTGGCTCAAGCGCGACCGCTGACCGCGCGCACCAGCCGCGCGATCGTCGTTCCCTTCGCCTGCAGGGTGACGCGGTAGAGGCCCGCCCGCGGCGGGGTGAAGGTGGTCACCAGCTGCCCGCCGGAGAAGGTCACCTTGCGGCGGGAGACGCGGTAGTAGCGCGAGCCGATGCGACGCTCGACGAGCAGCGTCGCGCGGGTGATCGTGGCCGGCTCGACGGACGCGGTCACGCGGGTGCGCCGACCGATGCGCAGTCGCCGCGGGCTCAGCGACAGGCGCAGCCGGGGGAGGACGGAGACGGCGACGGGCGACGAGCGCAGCGTGGCCTGGGCCGCGCGGACGCGTCCCGGGCCCGGCAGGGGCGCGGTGAGGGCGAACGCGCCGGCCGCATCGGTGCTCGTGCCGGCCACGGGCGCCCACGGCTGCCCCGGGCCGGTCTGGTACTCGATGGTCACCGGCTGCGCGGCCGGGCTGGTGCCGTCGGCGAAGCGCAGGGTGCCCGTCAGGTTCAGCGTCGTGTCGGGGTAGCGGAGCTTCGTGTTGGCGGCGGCGATGGTGAGCGCGGCGACGGCCACGGCCTGGTCGGAGGCCCGGGCGCGGATGTCCTCGAGCTGCGCGTACAGGGCCTCGCCCGGGCAGCTCGTGGCGTCCCCGTCGCGGTGGCCGGAGATGCGCTGCAGGGTGACCTTGCGGCCCGCCGGATAGCGATTGGTCTCCCCGCCCTGGGAGACGACGGTGACCTCGCCGAGAGTGGGGACGCCGTGCAGCGAGAGCTTCCACGCCAGCAGCTGCGCGACGGCGGAGACACCGGCTTCGCTCAGAGCGCCACTGGTGTAGTCGCCCAGGCAGGAGACGCCCGTGGAGACGGAGTTGTAGCCCTGCGCCTGGGCGCCGACGACGGCGAGGTCCATGCCCCCGGCGCGGCCCTCGAAGATCTGCCCGTACTTGTCGACGAGGAACTGGTAGCCGATGTCGTTCCACCCGTTGTGGTCGCGGTGGTAGCGGCAGATGCCCAGGACGATGCCCGCCGAGTCCTCCGGGTCGTAGACGTTGGCGGTGACGGTGTGGTGGACGAAGCCGACCTCGACGGTCCCGTAGATCGGGTCCTGCCGCGGCTTGACCTTGTCGCCGCCCCACTCCTCGCGAGTGATGATCGGCGGCTGCCCGGAGGCCTGTCGCTTCGCCGCGGCGCGGGCGAGCGTCCGCGGTGCCGGGCCCGTGCGCGTGAGGAAGGCGCGGCGCGCGTGACCGCGGACCTGGAAGGTGTCGGCCGGGCCGGTCCACACGGGCTGCGTGGCATCGTGCACGTGGACCCACGGCGTCCAGCGGCCGGACCCGAGCCGCGCCCGGACCTCGCCGTGCCCGTCGAGCCCGATCAGGTCGAAGCGCGGCACGCGCTGCGGCGAAGCGGTCGTCCGGCGCGTGAAGGACGCGGCGGCGGACTCGGGCCGCAGCACGGCCGAGGCGGTGGCGGCACCGGCCAGGGCGAGGGCCCGGCGACGGGTGAGACGGAACGGCACGACCCCGGTGATAACACGCGCACCTGAAGATCGGTGCGCTTGCAGGTCAGGTTGCGGGGACGAACGCCGCCCGGTAGCGCTCGTGGACCCATGGCCACAGCGCGCCCGCGGCGGCCTCGTCCATCGCGGCTCCGCCGAGCCAGGTCTCGACGCGAACCAGGTGACGGTCCCAGTCCGCGGCGATGACGGCGGCGGCCTCGGCATCGGGGGCGGGCACCGCCACCTCGAGCCGGCTGTGCGATCCGTCCTCGGACACGTGCGCACCCTCCGTCGGGCCGGGTAGGGCGGCGAGGGCGGCCTGCAGGCGGGCAACCGGGACGAAGAACCTCCGGCGCAGATGCAGCCTCCCGTCGGCGAGCGAGAAGCGGCGCTGGTCGTGCGCCTCCTGCTCGCCCAGCGCGCCGCCGGCGAGCAGCGCGTCGAGGCGGCTGAAGTAGGTCTCCCAGCCCTCGGCGAACTGGTCCGGCTCGCCCTCCGGGAGGACGTGGGTGAACGTCAGGACCGTCGCCTCGCCGTCCGCGGCGAGCTCGAAGCGGACCGTGTGGCCGGCGTTCTCCCACACGATCAGCCGCGGGGCGTCGCGCTCGACCACCTCGCCGGGCGGGCCGGGGCACCACGCGGCCAGCTCCTGCGGATCCGCGACGGCGCGGAAGACGCGCTCGATCGGATGGGGAAGGCGGCGGGTCAGGACGACGGACTTCACGGGTTCTCCTCCAGGTGCTGTTCGAGGGCGTCGAGGCGGTCAGACCAGAAGGCGCGGTAGGGCGCGAGGAACGCATCCACCTCGGCCAGCGGCTCGGCGCGCAGGGCGTAGCGGCGGTGGCGGCCGTCGACCCGCGCCTGCACCAGGCCGGCCTCGCGCAGCACCCCGAGGTGCTTCGAGACCGCGGGCTGACCGACCGGCAGTGCGTCGACCAGATCGCCGACGGACCGCTCGCCGGCGCGCAAGAGCTCGAGGATCTGCCGGCGATTCGGTTCGGCGAGGGCGGCGTACGCGCTCATCGTGTTCATATTACCAGACGGCGATACGTCTGATATACCACGGGTGCCAGGCACCCTTGAGGCTGGTCGAGGGTTGGCGCCGGTGGGCCGGGTAGCATCGGCCGCCGATGGCCACGCCGCCCAGGAAACCGGTTCCCGGACGGCGTCCCCCGCCGGATCAGAACCGTGCGCGGGCGCTGGCGGTGGCCGGGCTGGTGGGCCTGTTCCTGATCCTGATCGTGATCGTCGTGATGATCAGCGGCGGCGGGGACGACGAGGGGGAGAAGACCGCCTCGGAGCCGAAGGCGACCGCCACGGCGACGCCGAAGCCGACGCGGACGCCGAAGCCCAAGCCGACGGCCGTGCCGCTGACGCCCGACGAGAAGCTCGACCGCCAGGACGACATCGACATCGTCCGCAGCCGCGGCTTCGACGTGGTCAAGAAGACCGACTGGAAGCCCAAGGACACGCTGCAGGTCCTGATCGGGCGCTCGTCCAGCGGCGGGGAGCTCGCGTTCTTCTTCGTCGACGGCCAGTACCTCGGCAACGACTCCTCCGACGCCAGCAGCCGCCTGCGCGTCAAGTCGACCGACGACGTGTCGGTCACGCTGCGCTACGGCATCTACGAGCCGGGCGACACCGCGGCCAAGCCGTCGGACGACTTCGACATCGACTTCCGCTACGAGGGGGGCCGCGTGCAGCCGTCGAGCGCGATCCCTGCCGTGTCGCAGCGCACCGCCAGCGGGTGATCCCCGCCGTCCTGCGCGAGCAGCCGCAGTTCCGGCTGCTGTTCGTCGGACAGGCGCTCTCGGGGTTCGGCGACCGCATCACCATGGTCGCGCTGCCGTTCGCCGTGCTGGCCACGGGAGCCGGCGCGGCCGAGGTGGGGCTGGTGGCCGCCGCGACCACGATCCCGTTCTTCGTCTTCACCCTGGTCGCGGGGGTGATCGCCGACCGGGCGAACCGGCGGACGCTGATGCTCGGCTCGGACGTCGTGCGGTTGCTCTGCCAGCTCGCCGCCGGTCTCCTCCTGGTCACCGACCAGGCGAGCTGGGGGCACCTGGCGCTGCTCGGCCTGGTCTACGGGACCGCGGACGCCTTCTTCCAGCCGGCCATCTACGGCCTCATGCCCGAGCTCGTCCCCAGCGAGCAGCTGCAGGAGGCCAACGCGCTGCGCGGCCTGGTGGACTCGAGCGCGCTGGTGCTCGGGCCGGCGGTCGCGGGCCTGCTGGTGGTGGCCCTCGGCGCGGGCGGCGCGCTGCTGGTGGACGCGCTGACCTTCGTGGCGAGCATCGTCTGCCTCAGCCGCCTGCGCCGGGCGGTCACGCCGGCGCCCGCCGGAGGTCGACGACGCCGAGCGCAACTTCCTCGCCGGCCTGCGCGGCGGGTGGCGCGAGGTGCGCACGCGCTCGTGGGTCATGGCCATGCTCGTCGGGCTCGCCGTCTACCACGCGGTCGTGCTGCCGGCGATCTTCGCGCTCGGGCCGGTCCTGGCCGATCGGGACCTCGGCGGGGCGGGATCGTGGGCGATCATCTCGGCCTCCTTCGGGGTCGGGCGCGGTGCTCGGCCAGCTGCTCCTGCTGCGCTGGCGCCCCCGGCGGCCGGTGCGCGCGTCCGCCGCCTGCCTCCTGCTCGCCTCCACCCAGGCGGGGATCATCGGCTCGGGACTGCCCGTGGGCGCGATCGCCGCGCTGGAGGCGCTGACCGGCGTCGGCGTCACGTGCTACTTCGTGCTGTGGGAGACCTCCATCCAGGAGCAGATCCCGGCCGACGCGGTCTCGCGCGTCGGCAGCTACGACCTCTTCGCCTCCTCCGGCCTGATGCCGTTCGGGACCGCGATCGCCGGCCCGGTCAGCGAGGCGGTCGGCCTGCAGGCGACGCTGATCGGGATGAGCGTGATCGGCGTCCTCGTCGCGGCCTGCGTGCTGGCTGTGCCGAGCGTGCGGACTGTCGCGCGTCCCTGACCGCGGCAGCGCGCGCGGCCTCCGTCTCCAGCACCGCGTTGCCGATCGCCTCGGCCTCCGCCGTGCGGGCGGCCGTGCCCGAAGGCGAGGTTGACCACCAGCGGGCAGCTCGATGCGGTAGTCGTGGCCCGCCGCCGTCGGCTGGTCGGCGGTCCAGGCGGTCGCCTTGATGAGGTCGAGCAGGCCCTGGACGAAGGAGACGCCGGGCTTCCAGTTCGGCCCGCGCCGGCGCCACAGCAGCTCGAAGCCCGGGAAGAGGACGACGGGATCCGTCAGCCGCTCGAGGACCACGAAGTTCGAGGTCACCTCCACGTCGGGCAGGTCGCGCGTGCGGATGCGCTGCAGCCGCGGGATCGTCGCCCCGGCGGGCGAGGTAGGGGAGGCCGACCCACAGGAGGCGGCTGATGTGGTCGGCGAAGGGCTTGTAGTCGCGGGCGCTGGCCCACGCCCCGAGCGACTCGCCGTAGACGCACAGGTCCGGGTGGCCGGCCAGCCGGGACAGCAGCTCGCGATGGGTCTGGCCGGCGATCGGGCACCTTGCGCCACAGCCAGGGGGTGCGACGGTCGAAGTACTGGACGACGACGTGGGCGACGTCGCCGTCGGCGAAGCGCTCCTCCGCGGCGATCGGGACCGGGTTGACGTAGCCGCGCAGGGTGGCGGAGCACACGACCACGCGCGAGCGCGGCCCGAGGCGCTCGAGCTCGCGCACCGCGAGGTCGCAGCGCTCGGCGACGGTCGCGGCGCTGCGCAGGCCGACGAAGACGCGGACGGGGTCGACTGCCAGTCCCGTGGTCGCGCCCGCGCAGAAGCGCTGCCCCTCGAAGTCCAGGCCCGGCAGGTCGTGCGACGTCGTCGGCAGGTAGTCGTCGCACGGGTAGGGGAGCACCGGCCGGCCGCGGCGGCGCTGGGTGGCGCGCAGGGTCTGGGCGCCGATGGCCAGCGCGCCCGCGGCGGCGATCGGGCAGCGGGTCGAAGCCGGCGACGCGCCGCCGCTCGGGCGCCGCCCAGCCCACCAGCGCGGCGATGCCGGCCACCCGCGCGCCCGTCCCGACGAGCGCCACCACCGGCTTGCGGCTGTCGAGCTTCATCATCGCCGCGCCCGCGCCGACCCCCGCGATGGTCAGCCGCGCGTAGGTCTCCCCGCGACCGCTGCGCCGCGCCAGCTGGGCCACGAGCGACTCCCCCGCCCAGCCCGCCGCGGCGCCCAGCGCGGCCGAGCCGACCGACACCGCGATCTGGTCGCGCCGCCCCCGCCGCATGAGGGAAGGCGCGAACGAGCCCGCAAGAGCGAGTGCAGCCATGTACCGGGTGGTGTCCCTGCGCTCCATCCGCGGTAGCTTGCCCGAAGCGTGACCCTTGCGGAGGAGAGCCTGCGGGACCGCGTCGCCTCCCTGGCGGACGACGGCAAGCTGCGCAGCTTCGCGCTGGCCTACCTGCACCGCCACGTGCAGCCCGGCGCAGACCCGCAGCGGCTGCTCCGCGAGGTGCAGGGCGCCTACGACCTGATGGCCGGCCGCGGCCGCGAGCCCGCCGCCGTCCGCGCCTTCAACCCCACCGCCGCCGACGACGGGTACGAGGCCGTCGGCTCCGTGGTCGAGACCGCGACGGACGACCTGCCGTTCCTGGTCGACTCCGCCACCGCCGAGCTCGAGGCGCGCGGCCTGGTCATCCGCCGCGTCATGCATCCGATCCTCGGCACGGAGCGCGGGCCGGACGGCACGCTGCAGACCGTCGGCGATCCCCGCGACAGCGCGCGCCGCGAGTCGCTCATGCACTTCGAGCTCGACCGCCGCCTGCCCGACGAGGAGCTCGCCGACATCCGCGACGCGCTGCTGGCGCTGCTGGCACGACGTCCGCCGCGTCGTCGCCGACTTCCCCGCCATGACCCAGCGCATCGGGCGGATGATCGAGCTCTCCCGCGCCGCCGCCGGCCCCCACGGCTTCGACGAGGTCAACGAGACGATCGCCTTCCTGCGCTGGCTGCTCGAGGGGACCTTCACCTTCCTCGGCTACCAGGAGGAGGAACCGGGGGCCGAGCTCGGCATCGCCGGGGACCCGGACGCACCGGCGTCCTGTCCCGACCTGCTCACCGTCTCCAAGACCAATCGCCTGTCGCCCGTGCGCCGCCGCGCGCGCATGGACTCCGTGACCGTCTCCACGGAGCGCGGCGTGTGCCGGCTGCTCGGCCTGTTCACGCGCAAGGCGTACACCTCGCCGGCCGCCGACACGCCGCTGCTCGGCCACAAGCTGCGCCGCATCCTCGAGGCGGAGGCGCTGATCGAGGGCTCGCACGACCACCGCGCCGCCGTCGCCATCTTCGGGTCCTTCTACAAGGACGAGCTGTTCGCGGCGCCGTGGGAGGAGCTGCGGGAGATGATCGTCGTCCTGCTCGCCATGCAGGCCGACGAGGTCCGCGTCCTCACCCGCCGGTCGCACGACGGCAGCACCGCTTCGCTCGTGGTGGCACTCCCGCGCCGCCGCTACAGCGCCGAGCTCGGAGAGCGCGTTCGCCGCCTGCTGCTCGACCGCTACGGGGCCGAGGCCACCGTCGAGTCGCACCTGGTCATCGACGACCAGTTCGCCCACGCGCGGCTGCACTACGCCCTCCACGCGCCCGCCGGGGACCTGCCGGCACCCGACATCGAGGCCATCGAGGCGGAGGTCACCCGCTACAGCCGTTCGTGGGAGGACGCCGTCGAGACGGAGCTCACACGGCGCTTCGGCCCCCTGCGCGCCCACGAGCTGGCCGACCGCTGGGCCGACCGCTTCCCCGACTTCTACAAGGCGGCGACGGAGGCCGGGCTGGGGGCGGGGGACATCGAGCGCCTGGAGGAGCTCGAGGCCTCCGACGAGGACCTGGTCGTCGGCCTCCAGCACGCGGAGGGGCGCTCAGGCCCGCGCACGCGGCTCGCGCTCTACAAGCGCGGCGGCAAGGTCGAGCTCTCCGAGATCCTGCCCATCCTCGAGATGCTCGGGCTGCAGGTCCACGACGAGCGTCCGGCGCGCCTCGCGGGCGGGGACGGCGAGACCTTCGTGCAGAACCTCGGCGTGCGCGGGCCGGACGGGCAGCCGCTCGACCTCGACGCGCTGGGCGACCGCCTCGCCGACACGATCGTCGCCGTCCGACGGGGGGAGACGGACGCGGACTGGCTGTCCAAGCTCGTCGTCGTCGCCGGGCTCACCTGGCAGCAGGTGGGGATGCTGCGCGCCTACCGCGTCTACCGCCAGCGGGCCGGCGCGCGGTTCGGGCTGCGCTACGACGGCGAGGCGTTCGCCGCCCAGCCGGAGATCGCGGCCAAGCTCGTCGCGCTACTTCGAGCGCCGGCACCGCGACGGCGAGGAGGCGCAGGACCTGCGCGACGAGATCCTCGCCGACCTCGACGGCGTCGAGTCGCTCGACCAGGACCGCATCCTGCGGGACCAGCTGGTGCTCGTCGACGCCACCTTGCGCACCAACGCCTTCCGCCCCGGGCGGGACGCGATCGCGCTGAAGCTGCGCTCGGCCGACATCCCCGGCATCCCGGCGCCCAAGCCCTACGTCGAGGTCTTCGTCCACTCCGTCGCGATGGAGGGCATCCACCTGCGCGGCGGGGCCATCGCGCGCGGCGGCCTGCGCTGGTCGGACCGCCTGGACTTCCGCACGGAGGTCTACGGGCTGATGCGCGCGCAGATGACCAAGAACGCGGTCATCGTCCCCGCCGGCGCCAAGGGCGGCTTCTACCTCAAGGAACGTCCCGAGGACCTCAAGGCGGCGGTGGAGACGCAGTACAAGCGGTTCATCTGCGCGCTGCTCGACCTCACGGACAACATCGTCGAGGGGGAGGTGGTCCATCCGGACGGCGTCGCCATCCACGACGGGGAGGACCCGTACCTGGTCGTCGCCGCCGACAAGGGCACGGCGACGTTCTCAGACACCGCCAACGCCCTCGCCGTCGACCGCGGCTTCTGGCTGGGGGACGCGTTCGCCTCCGGCGGCTCGCACGGCTACGACCACAAGAAGCTCGGCATCACCGCGCGCGGGGCGTGGGAGTCGGTCAGGCGCATCTTCCGCGAGCACGGGCAGGACCCCGAGCGCGACGCGATCACCGCCGTCGGCGTCGGCGACATGAGCGGCGACGTCTTCGGCAACGGGATGCTGCTCTCCAGGACGCTCAAGCTGGTCGCCGCCTACGACCACCGGCACGTCTTCATCGACCCCGATCCGGACCCCGCCGCCTCCTGGGAGGAGCGCAAGCGGCTCTTCGACCTGGGCCCGGGCACCTCCTGGGCGGACTACGACGGTGTGTCCGAGGGTGGCGGCGTGTGGCCGCGCACCGCGAAGCGCATCGAGCTGTCCGACGCCGCCCGCGCGGCCCTCGGCGTCGAGGACGCGGTGCTCACCCCCGACGAGGTCATCCGCGCGATCCTGCGCGCGCCGGTCGACCTGCTCTTCCACGGCGGCATCGGGACGGTCGTCAAGGCGTCCTTCGAGTCCGACGCCGACGCCAAGGACCGCGCCTCGGACGGGATCCGCGTCGACGCCGACGAGATCCGCGCCCGCGTGGTGGGGGAGGGCGGCAACCTCGGCTGGACGCAGCGCGCCCGCATCGAGGCCGCGGACCGCGGCGTGGGGGTCACCGCCGACTTCATCGACAACTCGGCCGGCGTCGACTCCTCCGACCACGAGGTCAACCTCAAGATCCTGCTCTCCCACGCCGGCCTGGCGTTCGAGGAGCGCAACGAGGTCCTGCGCGCCGCTACCGACGAGGTCGTCGCCCACGTCCTCTCGGACTCCTACCGGCAGGCGCGGATCCTGTCGCGCGAGGTCGTCACCTCCGCCGGGCGCATCTACGCCTACGAGGACCTGATGACGTCGCTGGAGGAGGAGGGGATCCTCGACCGCGCCTCCGACGCGCTGCCGACGGTCACCGCTTTGGGTCAGCGGCGTCGCGCCGGCCGCGGGCTGCTGCGGCCCGAGCTGGCGGTCCTGCTCGCGCACTCGAAGCGCTCGCTGACGGACGCGCTGCTGGCCTCCGACCTCGTCGAGGACCCGTGGTTCGAGCGCGACCTGCGCGCGTACTTCCCGCCCGCGGTGGTCGAGCGCTTCGGGGACCTGCTCGCCTCGCACCGGCTGCGCCGCGAGCTCGTCGCCACGATCGTCGCCAACGAGGTCGTCGACGCGCTGGGCCCGTCCTTCGTCTCGCGGCTGTCGACGGAGCTGGGGACCCCGCCCGACCAGGTCATCCGCGCCTACCGCATCGCCCGCGACGTCACGGGCGCGACGCGGCCGCTTCGCGACCATCGACGCGCTGGACGCCGACCTGCGCCGACGAGGCGCACATCGAGCTCGTCGAGGGCGTCGAGCGCCTGGTCGAGACCGTCACCCGCTGGTACCTGCAGCACGCTCCCGAGGGGTCGCTCCAGCAGCTCGTCGAGGACGGCCACGAGGGCTTCGACGCCATCGAGGACGCGCTGGAGTCCGCGCCGCCGGAGCGCGCTGACGGAGGCCGTCGACCGCCTCGTCGCCGCTGGTGTGCCCGAGACGCTGGCCCAGTCGCACGCCCTGGCGGGCGACCTCGCCTTCGCGCCCGACGTCATCGCCGTCGCCGGCGAGAGCGGCCGGACGCTGGAGGAGGTCGGCCTCGCGTTCGCCCTGCTCGGCGAGCGCCTGCGCTTCGGCTGGCTGGAGGCCGAGCTCGACTCCCTGACCGCCACGCAGCGCGTGCAGCGCTGGGCGGTGCAGGCGCTGCGCGACGACGCCCGCGACGCCCGCCGCGCCCTCGTGGCCGCAGCGCTCGCGGAGTCCGACGGCGATCCCGCGGCGGCCGTCGAGGCGTTCATCGAGCACCACGCCTCCCGCACCGGCCACCTCGCCTCCGTCATGCGCTCTCTCAGCGTCGACGGCGCGGAGCTCGCCGGGCTGATGGTCGTCGTGCGGGAGCTGCGCTCCCTCGTCGGCTGACCAGCCGTCGCCGTCCGGTGCTCAGGCGGGGATGCCGGGGGGACCGACGATGTCCACGCCGTAGTTCGCGGCCGCGGCCGTCATCTGCTCCGGCGAGGGCGGTTGCACGGTGGCAGGAGGCAGCGTGCGCTCGCCCGCCGGCTCGGACATCTCGCGCACGAAGTTTTCGAAGCCGGCCGGCTGGGCGACGAGCAGGAAGCGCGCCTCAGGTGAGCTGACGAAGAAGGTGTGCGGGACGTCGCGAGGGAGGAAGACGAACGACCCGGCTGCGCCCGTCGTCACCTTGCCCTCGGTCCAGAAGGTCAGCTCGCCCTCCGTGATGTAGAACCACTCGTCCTCGTTGTGATGGACGTGGAGCGGCGACCCGTGGCCCTGCGTGGCGTGGTGCTCGATGACGGCCATCGCGCCGTTCGTCGTCTCGGCCGATGCCTTGATCGTGAGAAGGGCGCCCAGGAACCAGCGGGCTTCCCCCTCACCTGGCTGCATCGCGATGGCGGCGGGGGACGGCGCGGGTGCGTCTGGAATTGACATTCGCGCCAGCCTGCCGATGCCGCAGCCGTTTGTCCAGCGTCCAGGCGCGGAGGGGGCTAGGCCGCGAAGTCGCGCGGGAGGACCACGGTCCAGCCCCGCAACGCGTCGCGCACCGTGGTCACCGGGTCGCCCTCGGCGACTTCGAGGTGCACCTCGATCCCGTGGCCGACGTAGCCCTGCGGTGCGTCCGTGACGCCGATCCCGGCCTGCGCGAGGCGGTCGGCGGCGTGCGAGTCCCAGCGAGGAAGACGGAGAGTGAGCGCCATGGCGGGCAACTGTTCCACCGCCCCCGGACGGAACTAGGTCGGGCGCGACCAGGAGGGCCTGGGAGGAGGTCCCGACGCGCCCGGTGCGGTCGCGTAGACGGCGTGTGCGGCGGCCGCGCCGGTGCCGGCGAAGCGCGTCTCGGCGTCCATGGAGAGCCAGTCGCCGACGGGCGGGCGCTCGAGCACGACGGAGAAGTCGACGTTGATGAACATCCACGCCTTCCAGTCCAGCGCGGAGGAGATGCCGCTGGCCGCGTCGCCCATGACGAGCAGGTGCTGCAGCGGCGTGATCGGCTCGCCCTCGACGAGGCCGACCTTCATGCGCGTCCAGCAGACGGCGGGTCCCTCCTCGTCCCAGGAGCCGCGCAGGAAGCGCCATTCGAGGCCGTCGACGTAGGCGGTGTCGTCGGTGAAGAAGCCCGCACGCGCCGCCTCCTCGCAGTCCTCGGGCGGTGCCGGGCCGGGGGAGACGTCGCTCAGGCCGTCGGGCAGCTCGACGTCGGCGAGGCGCATCCGCCACCCGCGGGCGCGCATCACCTCGACGCCGTCGGCGGAGAGGACCGCCTCCGTCTGCTCCACGTTCCGGCCCGGGCGCAGGACGCGGCTCGCGATGGTCAGCGGCGTCAGCGGGACGGGGCGCAGGATGTCGAAGGTCGCGCGGACGGTCTGCGCCTGCTCGAGCCGCGACTCGGCCTCGAGCGCCCGCGAAAGGAGCGCCGACGGCGGTCCCGCGTGCTGGTGGTCCGGGTTCCAGGGACCACGCGTGTACGCGGTCGGGTGGAAGACGTCTCCCTCGCGCACGTACAGGGCCTCGGCCACGCCGGCGACCATACTCGCCGGCCTGCGCTTCTCCGAGCACACCCTCCGCCTCCCGCACTGGCCGCCGTACCTCGACGGGCTGCGGGTCGCCGTCGTCGCCGACGTCCACGCCGGCGGCCCGCGGATGGGGCCGCGGCGCATCGAGGCCCTCGTCGAGGAGATCAACGGCCGCAGCCCGGACCTCGTCGCGCTCGTCGGGGACTACGTGGACACGAGCGTCATCGGCGGCGGGCGCGCGGACCCCGCCGGCGTCGCGCGGCGCCTGGCCCGGCTGCGGGCGCCGGCCGTCGCGGTCATGGGCAACCACGACTGGCGCCACGAGGGGGCGAGCATGGCCCGCGTGCTGCGCAACGCCGGCGTCCCCGTGCTCGAGAACGAGACGACGACGCTGACGCTCCGCGGTGGCCCGCTGCACGTCGGCGGCGTCGGCGACCTGCGCCAGCGCGACCCGCGCGTCGGCTCCGCCCTGGGCGACGCGGAGCCGCCCATCCTGCTGCTCACCCACGATCCCGACGTCTTCCCGTACGTGCCCGCGCGCGTGAGCCTGACCCTGGCCGGCCACCTGCACGGCGGGCAGATCGACCTCCCGCTGATGCGCCGCTTCATGCCCAGCCGCCACGGCCGCCGCTTCCAGGAGGGGCACATCGTCGAGGGCGGCCGGCACCTGTTCGTCAGCCGGGGCATCGGCCACGCCGGACTGCCCGTGCGGGTGCGGGCGCGCGCCGAGGTCCCGATCCTCCGCTTGCAGCGCGAGGAAAACGCCTCGTAATCGGGTAGAACTCAGGGACCCATGGCTCCCCGCAGTGTCTTCAACGCCACCATCACCTTCGGGCTGGTCAACGTCCCGATCAAGCTCCACACGGCGACGGACAACAAGACCATCCGCTTCCGCGAGGTCCACGAGACCGACGGCGCGCCGCTCGAGCACCGCCGCCTGGACCCCGAGACGGGCGACATCGTGCTCCTTCGACGACATCGTCAAGGGCTTCGAGATCGCGGAGGGCGAGTACGTCGTCCTCACCAAGGACGAGGTCAAGGCCGCCGCGGGCGAGCGGACGAAGACGATCCCCATCGAGGAGTTCGTCCCCGCCGCCGACATGGACCCCGTCTACTTCGCCAAGACCTACTACGTCGGTCCGCGCGAGGGCGGCGAGTCCGCGTACAAGGCGCTGCAGACGCCCTGGAGGAGACCGGCCGCGCCGGCATCGGCCGCATGACCTTCCACGACCGCGAGTACCTGGTCGCGATCCGCGCGCTCGACGACGTCCTCGCCCTGCACCAGCTGCGCTTCGCCGACGAGGTCGCGGGGGAGGACGAGCTCGAGCTCAACGTCCCCGGCCGGGGCCCCTCCGAGCGCGAGGTCAAGATGGCGAGCTCGCTCGTCGAGTCGATGGCGGCGGACTTCACGCCGGACGACTACGAGGACACCTACCGGGAGCGCGTGGTGGAGATGATCGAGGCGAAGGCCAAGGGCAAGCAGGTCGTCCGCCCCAAGGAGGACGAGCCCGCCGAGGAGTCCGACCTGTTCGCCGCACTGGAAGCGAGCGTCAAGGGGATGAAGAAGTAATGCCGCGCAGCATGTGGACCGGCTCCCTGAGCTTCGGGCTCGTCAACGTGCCCGTGATGCTCGTGACGGCGACGCGCGACCAGCGCATCCGCTTCCGCCAGCTGCACAAGGACACGAACGTCGCCCATCGAGGTCCGGCGCTTCTGCTCCGCCGAGGACGAGCCGGTGGAGTGGGAGGAGGTCGGCCACGGCTACGAGCTCGAGGACAAGTCGATGGTGGTCATCACCGACGACGACCTCGCCACGGTTGAGCCGCGCAAGACCCGCACGGTCGAGATCGAGTCCTTCGTCCCGCTCGCGGACGTCGACCCGATGTACTTCAACCACCCCTACGTGCTGCTGCCGATCGGCGACAGCGAGGGGACGCTGCGCGCCTACCAGCTGCTCGTCGAGGTCATGGCGCACACCGATCGCGCCGCGCTCGGCCGCTTCGTCATGCGCACGAAGGAGTACCTCGTGCTCGTCCGCGCCCGCGAGGGCCGGCTGCAGCTCGTCACGCTGCTCTGGCACGACGAGGTCCGCCCGACGAAGGGCATCGCGCCCGACGTCAAGGCGCAGAAGGAGGCCGTCACCACGGCCTGCGCGCTCATCGAGGAGCTGTCGGTCGACTGGGAGCCCGACCGCTACGAGGACCACTACCGCACGCGGCTCATGGACGTCATCGAGGCCAAGCGCAAGGGCGGCACGGTCAAGGCCGTCGAGCCGGAGAAGGAGCCCGCCGCGACGCCGGACCTGATGGCCGCGCTCGAGGAGTCGCTGGCCAAGATGAAGGGCGAGCGCCTCGAGGACCTCTCCAAGAAGGAGCTCGCCGAGAAGGCCGCCGACGCCGGGGTCGAGGGGCGCTCGAAGATGAGCAAGAAGGAGCTCGTGGAGGCGCTGGACTCGTAGGGTCCGCGGGGCGTGTTCCGCCTCGCCTACATCGCCAACGAGCTGCGGCGGCGACGCGGCCGGGCGCTGCTGACCGCGTTGGGCCTCGGGCTCGGCATCGCGCTGGTGGTTGCGGTCACGTCGCTGTCGACGGGCCTCGACCGCGCGCAGGACCGCGTCTTCGCGCCGCTGGCCGGCGTCGGGACCGACCTGCTCGTCTCGCGGCCGGTCGAGCTGGGCGGCGGCAAGGACTCCGCGTCGTTCGCCTCCTTCGCCGCGCTGCCGCCCAAGGAGCAGAAGGCGCTGCGCGACGAGAACGAGGACGCCTTCATCGACCCGGCCGACCTCGGGAAGCCGGGGGAGTCGTTCGTGGCGGACTCGTTCCTGCCCGCGACGCAGCTGACCTTCCCGGAGGCGGCCGCGACGGCGATCGGGAAGCTGGCCGAGGTCGGCGACGTCGGCCGGGCGCTCACCGTGCTGCTCGTCCACGCGGAGGGGAAGGTCCCCGAGCAGCAGGGCGCCGGGTTCAACGGGACGGACATCCAGATCTCCACGGCGACGGTCGCGGGCGTCGAGAAGGGCTCCTTCGGCCTCATCACGCCCGCCCAGATCACGCGTGGCCGCTTCCTCCGCGAGCGCCGGGACGTCGTCCTCGCCGAGTCCTACGCGGCGCGCCGCAAGCTGCGGGTCGGCTCGACCCTGAAGCTCGACGAGAAGCGCTACGACGTCGTCGGCCTGGCGCGGCCGCCGATCGGCACGCAGACCGCCGACATCTACACGGGGCTGAGGACGCTGCAGCGCGTCGCCGATCGCAAGGCGCGCGTCAACCTGCTGCTCATCCGCGCCCGCAAGAGCGCCGACGTCGCCGGCCTCGGCAAGCAGGTCGAGAAGTTCATCCCCGGCATCGTCGCCTCCTCGTCGAAGGACCTGGCGGAGTCCGTGCAGGGCTCGCTGGTCGGCGCGGACGACCTCCGTGACCGACTTGCCACATTACTGGCTATCGTGGCCCTGCCGCCGCCGTGGGCATTGCGGCGCTTCTGATGCTCGCGTCCGTCGCCAAGCGGACGCGGGAGCTCGGGACGCTGCGGGCGTTGGGGTGGTCGCGGCGGCGGGTGATCGGGCTCGTGCTCGGCGAGTCGGCCGCGCTGGGGGCGATCGGGGCGCTGCTCGGCGTCGGCCTGGGGATCGCGGCCGCGGCCGTCACCGCGCAGGTCGTCCCGCCGCTGAAGGCCAAGGCGGCGCAGGCGGTGGACTTCAGCGGCATCTTCGGCGGCGGCGGCACCAAGCCGACCACCGTGGAGATCCCGCTCGAGGCGCCTGTCGACCTCGGCCTGGTCGCGCTCGCCGTCCTGCTGGCCGTCGGCGCCGGCCTGCATCGCCGGCGGGCTCGGCGCCGTCCGCGTCGCCCGCCTGCGGCCGGCCGAGGCGCTGCAGGAGGCTCGATTGATCGTCCTCGAGGACGTCGTGCGCTCCTTCGGGACGGTCAACGCCGTCGCGGGGATCTCCTTCGGCATCGACGAGGGCGAGCACGTCGCCGTCACCGGCCCGTCCGGATCCGGGAAGACGACCCTGCTGCAGCTGCTCGGCGCGCTGGACCGGCCGACGTCCGGTGACGTCTCCGTCGCCGGTGAGTCGCTGGGCGGGATGGACGACCGCGGGCTGACGGCGCTGCGCCTGCGCCGGATCGGCTTCGTCTTCCAGCAGTTCAACCTCGTGCCGACGCTGACCGCCCGCGCGAACGTGGAGGCGGCGCTGGATCCCGCTCGGCCTCGGCAAGCGCGAGCGGCGCGAGCGCGCGACGGCGCGCCTGGAGGACGTCGGCCTCGGCGGCCGCGCCGATCACCTCCCGTCGCAGCTCAGCGGCGGCGAGCAGCAGCGCGTCGCCATCGCCCGCGCGCTGTCGACGGAGCCGGCGGTCGTCCTCGCCGACGAGCCGACGGGCAACCTCGACCGCGCCGCCGCCGAGGTGGTCGCCGACCTCCTGGACTCCCTCGACCGGACCGTGATCGTCGTGACTCACGACGCCGAGCTGGCCGCCCGGGCGCCGCGGGTGATCCGGCTGCGCGACGGGGAGGTCGCCGCCGACGTGCGCGGGGCGGGCGTGACCGGGCTGCGGTCGGTGGAGCTGCGAGTCGGCGACGTCGAGGCGGCGCGGGCGTTCTGGACCGACGCGCTGGGCGTGGAGCCCGAGGCCGTCGGGCTGCGGCTGGTGGCGGGGGAGGGGGCGACCGTGGTGACGCTCGACGCGCTGCGCGCGCGTGACACGATCGTCGACGCATGGGGGAACTCGGTGGCGTTCGCATGAGGCACGTGAAGGCGACCCGGTACGTGGCCCCGCTGCGGGAGGGCGGGTCGCTGCCCGGCCTGGTGGAGGGCGACGACGACGGCCTGTACGTGTGCAAGTTCCGCGGGGCGGGGCAGGGGCCGCTGGCGCTGGTGGCCGAGATCATCGGCGGCGAGATCGCCCGGCAGGTCGGCCTGCCCGTCCCCGAGCTCGTGCTCCTCGACGTCGATCCCGCGCTGGGCGTCGCCGAGCCGGACCCGGAGATCCAGGAGCTGCTGCACGCCAGCGCCGGGCTCAACCTGGGGGTCGACTTCCTGCCGGGCGCGCTCGCCTTCACCGGCGCCGACCCGGTCGACCCGCAGTTCGCCGCGCTCGTGATGTGGCTCGATGAGCTCATCACCAACGTCGACCGCACGCCGCGCAACCCCAACCTGCTGTGCTGGCACGGGCAGGTGTGGCTGATCGACCACGGCGCCGCGCTGTACCGACAGCACGCGGAGGGGGACTTCGTGGCGACGGCGTCCGCAGCCGTTCCCGCTCATCGAGCAGCACGTCCTCAAGCCGTGGGCCGGCACGCTCGACCACCGGCCCGAGTTCGACACCGGCGTCGTGGACCTCGTCCCGGAGGAGTGGCTGATCGGCCCGTCCCGGGACGCCTACAAGCGCTGGCTGGAGGCGCGGCGATGAGCGAGGCCTTCCAGTACACGGTCCTGCAGCTCGTCCCCAGCATCGAGCGTCAGGAACGCGTCAACACCGGCGTGGTCCTCTTCTGCCGCCGGTCCCGCTTCCTCGAGGCCAGGACCCATGTCGACGTGGCGAAGCTCGAGCTGCTGGCACCGGGCCTCGACGCCGCCGAGCTCGAGCGGCACCTCGCGTCGTTGCGGGCGGTCGCCGGAGGAACGGGCGAGCATCACGTCGCCCAGCTCGACCAGAGCGAGCGCTTCCACTGGCTCGCCGCGCCGGCCAGCACCATCGTCCAGCCGACCGCGGTGCACACGGGGCTGACCGACGATCCGCAGGCCACGTTGCAGCGCCTGTTCGTCGGCCTCGTTCTCTAACCTCAGCGCCTTGCGGCTCCTGCTCGTCCTGACCACCCTGCTGGCGGTGTCGGCCACGCCTGCCGCGGCGGCGGAGCACCACTTCAAGCTCCGCGCCGGCCCGTACAAGATGGGCCGCTACGCCACGGAGTTCCCGACCCTCCTGGTCCCGACGCCCAAGCAGAAGGGCTACGTCACGGAGATGAACGCCCGCCTCGTCGACGGCAAGGGCAGGCCGGTGCTCGTCAACGAGGCGATGCTCCACCACGTCTTCTTCAACAACCAGGGCCGCCGGCGGGTGGCGAGCGAGTGCGGTGGCGGCAGCCCTGCCGAGACCTTCTACGGCACGGGCGAGGAGAACGAGGTCATGCGCTTCCCGGCCGGCTACGGCTACCGCCTCAAGCCCACCGACACGTGGAAGATGGGCGCGATGGTCATGAGCCACCGCTACCGGCCGTCGAACGTCTACGTCGAGTACGAGGGCACCGTCGTGAGCGGGAAGAAGCTCACGGGCGTCCGGCCGTTCTGGGTCCACGCGAACGGCTGCACCGGCTCGTCGTACCACGTCCGTGGCGACGGGACGAAGGGCTCCGTCGACGACCGCGTGGATCCCTGGACCGTGCCGATGAACGGGCGCATCGTCGCCTCGGGCGGACACCTGCACGCGGGCGCGATCAACATGGAGCTGCGCGACCCTGCCTGCGGCGACCGCGTCCTGCTCGACAACGAGCCCTACTACGCGCCGCCGACCGACCTCCTGTACACCGCCGAGCCGATGCTCCACGAGGCCGGCCCGGTGCAGACGAGCTGGTTCACGTCCAAGCAGGGCATCCCCGTCGCGAAGGGGCAGGTGCTCGACCTGCACGGGATCTACGAGAACGACCACGCGCGCCAGGGCGTCATGTCGATCACGCACATCTACATCGCGCCGAGCAAGACGGCGCCCGTCGGGTGCCCGCCCCTGCCCGACGACGCCCACCAGGAGCCGATGCAGGCCGGCCTGCGGACGCGCGCGCCATACGAGCCGATCCCGCTCTACCGCCTGGACAAGCGCAACCTGCCCGTGCGGATGGCCGAGCCGCCCGGCGCGGCGACCCCGCTCGTCGACGGCGCCACCATCAGCCTGAAGGCCTTCCGCTTCCAGCCCACGGAGAAGGTCGTCATCAAGGCGGGGTCGACCATCAACTGGAACTTCGCCGACGTCTCCATCCACCAGCTCACGCAGGCGTCGGGTCCACGCGCGGTCGCCGGCCAGCAGCTCGGCAACGGCGCCAAGACCTCCACGCGCTTCGACACCCCAGGCCGCTACCAGCTCTTCTGCTACCTGCATCCGATGACGATGCACGAGCAGGTCGACGTCGTCCCGTAGGCTCGAACGCATGGCCGTGAACCGCAGGGTCCTCCTCGCCCAACGCCCCCAGGGCGTCCCCGACGACAGCACCTTCGAGGTGGACGAGCAGGAGGTCGCGCGAACCCGGGGACGGGGAGTTCGTCGTCCGCCTCAGCCACATCTCGCTCGACCCGGCCATGCGCGGCTGGATGAACGACGTCGAGTCCTACCTGCCGCCCGTCGGGCTCGGCGAGGTCATGCGCGCCGGGGGCATCGGCGAGGTCGTCGCCTCCAAGCACCCGGACTGGGCAGGAGGGCGACCACGCCTACGGCACCTTCGGCGTCCAGACCCACGCGGTCTCGGACGGCAAGGGCATCCAGAAGGTCGACCCGAGCGCCGCGCCGCTGCCGACCTACCTCGGCGCGCTCGGCATGACCGGCATGACCGCCTACTTCGGCCTGCTCGACATCGGCACGCCCAAGGAGGGCGAGACCGTCGTCGTCTCCGGCGCGGCCGGTGCGGTCGGCTCGGCCGTCGGGCAGATCGCGAAGATCAAGGGCTGCCGGGCCATCGGCCTCGCGGGCGGCCCCGAGAAGTGCGCCTACGTCGTCGACGAGCTCGGCTTCGACGCCTGCATCGACTACAAGAACGAGGACGTCCGCAAGCGCCTCAAGGAGCTCACGCCCGACCGCGTCGACGTCTACTTCGACAACGTCGGCAACCCGACGCTCGACCTCGTCCTCGCCCGCCTGGCCATGCACGGCCGCGTGGTCATCTGCGGCGCGATCGCCTCCTACAACGCAGACCGCGTCGAGGGGCCGGCCAACTACATGAACCTGCTCGTGCGCCGCGGCCGCATGGAGGGCTTCCTCGTCTTCGACTACGCCCGGCGCTTCCCCGAGGCCGCGCAGGAGATCGCCGGCTGGATGCAGGAGGGGCGCTTCAAGACGCGCGAGGACGTCGTGCCCGGCCCCGTCGACGACTTCCCCAAGGTCCTGCGCCGTCTCTTCGACGGCGACAACATCGGCAAGCTCGTCCTGGAGGTCGAAAGCCAGTCATGAAGTCCAGCTTCACCCTGACCCGCACCGTCAACGCGCCGATCAACACCGTCTTCGACGCGTTCACCGATCACGCGCGTTACGCGGAGATGACGCCGATGCGCAAGTCGACGCTCGAGAAGGAGGGCGACCCGGCCCCCAACGGCGTCGGCGCCGTGCGCAAGCTCGTGCTCGCCGGCCCGCCGATCATCGAGGAGGTCGTCGGCTACGAGAAGCCCTCGTACTTCGCCTACAAGGCGGTCAAGGGCCTGCCGGTCAAGGAGCACCTCGGCGAGGTCCGGCTGTCCTCCTCCGGCCAGAACACGCGGGTCGTCTACACGATCAACTACACGCCCTCCATCCCCGGCCCCGCGGTCGGGCTCATCCTCAAGCAGGCGGTCGGCGCCCTCCTCCGGGGGATCGCCAAGTCCGTGGAGTAGCCGGGTGGGTCAGGCCCGCCCGGCCCGCTCTCCCGGCGCTCGCGGCAGGCGCAGCGCACGATCGAGGGGTACCTCGCGACGGGCGGGCCGCCGCGGTGGATGGAGCGGTTCATGTCGGTCGAGAACGGCATCCGCCGCGAGGAGCGGCGGCTCGCCAAGCGCTACGCCGAGCTGCAGGAGCGCTACGCCGGGGACCCGGAGCGCTTCGCGGCCCGCTGGCGCGAGGTCGCCCACGAGGCCGCGCTTCGACGAGCTCAACGACCTCATCCGCCGGCACAACACGTACTACCCGATCGAGCGCGACCTCCCGATGGACCCGCGCACGGGCGAGTACGTGCTGCAGATGGGCCGCGACTTCCGGCGCCCCGAGCTGACGGCGGCGTGGGTCCTCGAGCGCTTCCCTGCAAGGCTGTAGGGCCATGCGCATCCATCACGTCGGCGTCCTCGTGGAGGACCTCGAGGCCGGCAAGACCTTCGCCCGGGACGTCCTCGGCCTCGGCGAGCCCGCACGGCGTTCGAGGCGGCCGAGCACGGGCTGGCCGGCGCCTTCTTCGCCATGGGCGACGGCCAGCTGGAGATCTTCACCTCGCGGAGGGCCGGGCGCCGCAGCGGGCCGGGGACGATCGACCACATCGCCGTGACCGTCGACGACCTCGACGCCGAGCAGGAGCGGCTGGCGGCGCAGGGCGTGCGCTTCACCGGGCCCGGCGACGCCCGACGAGATCACGGAGCCCTTCTAGCATGCGCGGCAGCCGGCACCTGTGGACGGACCCGGCCTCGTCCGGCGGCGTCCGCTACCAGCTCGTCCAGCCCGCCTGATGGCCCCGACGCAGACGCTGGCCGGCAAGACGGTCGTCATCACGGGCGCCGCGTCCGGCATGGGCCGGGCGCTCGCGCAGCGGCTCGGCCGCCAGGGCTGCCCCGTCGCCGCCTTCGACTGGGACGAGGAGGGGCTGCAGGAGACCGTCGACGCCATCGACGCGCCGGTCCTCCATCGCAAGCTCGACGTCCGCGACCGCCAGGCGCAGATGGCCTTCGCCGCCGAGGTGAAGAAGTGGGCGCCCGCGCCGATCGGCGCCGTCTTCAACAACGCCGGCGTCACCGTCTCCCAGACGGCCGCGGAGGCGTCCCCGGAGGACGACGAGTGGGTGATGGACGTCAACCTGTGGGGCGTCATCCACGGCACCCGCGCCTACCTGCCGATCCTCATCGAGCAGGACGCCGGCACGATCGTCAACACCTCGAGCGTCTTCGGCCTCGTGGGCTTCCCGACCCAGAGCGCCTACTGCGCGTCCAAGGCCGCGGTGAAGGGCTACACGGAGGCGCTGCGCCACGAGCTGCGCGGCACGGGCGTCGGCGCCATCGCCGTCCACCCCGGCGGCGTCGCGACCAACATCGTCCGCAAGGCGCGCTTCCACGTCGACGACCGCGGCAACACCGACCGCAGCGCGCTGGAGAGCGAGTTCGACAAGATCGCCCGCACCTCGCCCGAGAAGGCGGCGGCGATCATCCAGAAGGGCGTCGAGCGCGGCCGCGACCGCATCCTCGTCGGCCCGGACGCCTACGCGCTGTCCCTGCTGGTCCGCGCCGCGCCCGTCCGCTACTACGACGTGATCAAGCGCCTCGAGCCGCTCGTCCGCCGCTGACGCTCGGCGGGGTGGATTCAACTTTGTTGCTGCTTCCAAGCGAGAGCAGCAGCGGACCGGCCGAGCGCCGAACCCACCCAAAGTTGCCATATGGGAAGCTTTCGGTGGGTTCGCCCGGCTGGCGCTCACGCTGTTGCTTTGAGGCAGAAGCGGGAAAATGCCTGGTACTAGCAGACGTTCGCCCGCTCCCAGCGCCCATACACAGCCCCATGGGGTTACTGGCGTTACCGGCTATGACGACCAGGACGGCCGAGCGTAGACGCAATCCGAGAACTGCTGCTTTCAGACAAAAAGCAGAAGTGCCGCAGCCCTGCGATGGTGTCGCCATGGCACACCGTCGCCTCGAGTATCAGCACGTGCTTCGCGGAATTGCCTACCTCAGAATGCTGGCCGGTGAGCGAAGCTCGAGTACGCCAATCGGCGACCCGAGGTGGGGGAACGTCGAGATCCCTGACTATCCGCCCATCAGCGCCGACGAACTCCGGCTCCTCAAGCAGCGCATCGACGAGCTAGTAAATAAGGCCGCGGCGCGTCAGGCGTGACTGCTGCTTTTGCCTCAAAGCGGAAGCCTCAGTGAGAGCTGCCTCGCCGCTCAGTCGAGGACTTCTGTCATTGCCGACCAGCCGAACTCGCGGGACTCAGCTGGGACCGCGGCAACGCCCGACCTCAGTCCAGCTTGAAAGAACTCCTCCTCCGCTCGTTCGAGTGCTTGGTCGCGGTTAATCGCGTGGAAGCGGAAGCGCACGCGCCGGGTCGGGTTGTCGTACATCTCATCATCTCGCCCGGGCTGCAGGAGGATGGGGCGGCGAGCGCCGTGCGCCCTGAGGCCGGCCACAAAACCTCCAAGGAAGGCAACCAGATGTTGCCAAGGCTCAGCTTCTGGATCGCCGATCTGGATATGCGTCTCTGCGGTCCACTCCACTTCCTGAACCTCAACGGTCATGGGGGCATTCTGTCGCCTCCGATGACAATTGTCCTACTGCTGCTCTGCCTCAAAGCGGTAACGAGGGGCCGCAGCAACTGTGGTCCGGGGCCTGCGACTCAGGAGGAAGCCTGAGCGCGAGCGCGCACGAGACGGCCACAGCGAGGAAGCACAAACCAAGCTCCCAAGCGAACACGAAGTAGGGGATCGCGACCACTCCATACAGCAGCGTTGCTGCTATGAGTTCGAGACGGAGGACCTTGCCGCCCCAGCGCCGCAATAAGGCCAGGCCAAGCAATGCTCCTGGTGCTGTCGCTATGGCGGCAAATGCCGACATGGCCCCGCCTCGATCCCAGCAGTCGTACGCGCAGTTGTACGACAACGTGCTGCTCCTATGTCAAGAAATTTGTGATTGGGCGGAGCCCCAATGGTCTGGGTGGGGCGCCTGGAGGAGGTGCCAGACGCGGCGGGCGAGGTGTCGTTTGAGGCTGCGGATCGCTTCGCGTTGGCTCCTTCCTTCGGCTCGTTTGCGAGCGATGTAGTCCTGTGTCTCGGGGTGGCAGCGGGCGCGGGTGATCGCGATGCGGTGGATGGCGGCGTTGATCTGGCGGTTGCCGCCGCGGTCTAGTCGGTGGCGGTTGGACTTGCCTGAGCTGACCGGGATCGGCGCCAGGCCGGCGGCGCGGGCGAGCTTTGCGTCGGTCTTGAAGCGGCCGGCGCCGGCGATCTCCCCGAGCAGCTTGGCGGCGGTCAACGGCCCGATGCCCGGCTCGGTGAGCAGCTGCGGCGCGAGCCGGCCGACGAGGTTGGCGATCTCGCTTTGCAGCGTGGTGATGGTCTGTGAAAGCTCGCGGATGCGCCGGAGCTCGTCGCGCGCGATCCGAACCCGCGCGGTCTGCTCGACGCGCGCGAGGCGCCGACCGATGCGGGTGCTCCATTTCGTCGAGAACAACGCGCCGGCCGGCAGCTCGAGCTCGGGCCAGAGATCGTGAAGATGCCATTGCAGCGTGTTGTTGTGAGCGACGCGCTGGATAACGAGGCGCTCGCGATGGTCGACCAGCAGCCGCAGATCGAGCTCAGGCCCGTCGAGCTGCGCGACGGGAAGGGTGTTGATGCCTTCGCGCAGCGCCGCTCGTGCAACGGCGATGGCGTCGATGCTGTCGGACTTCCCGCGCGCGCGTGAGCTGCGTCGCTCGCCGGCCATCAACCGCGTCGCGACGCGAACGACCCGCTCGCCGCGGCCAATCAGAAAGCGCTCGAAGGAGCCCGAGACGTGCCGGCAGTCCTCAAGCGCCCAGACCCGGTCGGCGTCCTGGCCGCGCGCCCAATCGACCAGGTCGGCGAACCCGCGCATGGTGACGCGGCCTGTGGTCTCGCCGATCACTTCTCCCGTCGCTGCGGCGACTGCCGCGATCGTGTGCGACCGCTTGTGCAAGTCAGCGCCAAGCACGATCATGTTCATCGTCCTCCACTCTTCTTCGCTGGTGGGTGGACGACCGGCGGACATGGCTTGCTTGAGGGCGGTGCCACGCTCCTATCAAGTCACGCCGGACATCCCGAACCGACGACGAGCGACACAGCAGAAGGGGAAGTCAGACCCACCCGGGTCGACAGCCTCAAAGAGAGTCAGCTCGCCGTCGGTCGGGACCTTCTCACCTGCAGCACCGGAAGTCACCGGCAACCCACATCACAACAGCA
>CAWJMO010000030.1:0-26275 GCA_963843865.1 uncultured Solirubrobacteraceae bacterium
TCAGGGAGACGTTGGCCCCGACCAGGTCGTCGGCGGTCAGCTTGTTCTCGCGCGAGCGCGCGATGAGGTCGTTGAACGCGTCCAGGAACTCCTTGAAGGTCATGCGGCCCGCGTCGCGGATGACCGGGACCATCAGGGTGCGCTCGCCCTTCTTGTTCGTGACGTCGACGGCGATGCCGAGGTTGACCTGCTCGTCGTCGATGTACGCGCCCTTGCCCTCATCGACGAAGTGCCGCGCCATGACGGGCATCTCCTCCGTCGCCGCGCGGGCGATGGCGTAGGCGATCAGGTGGGTGAAGGAGACCTTGAGGCCGGCCTCCTTGAGCTGCTTGCGGCGGCCGTCGAGCGTGGTGACGGTGATGGTGCGGAAGGACGTCGCCGTGGGGATCTGGCGCGACTCGTCCATGTAGCGGGCGAGGGTGGCGGCGCCGCCCTTGAGCGGGGTGGCCTTCGGGCCCTCCTCGCCGCGGACGAGCACGTCGTCCTTGGTGATGCGGCCGCCGGGGCCGGTGCCCGTGACCTTCGCGAGGTCCACGCCCTCGACGGCGGCGGCGCGCCGGGCGACGGGGGTGGCCTTGACGGACTCGTCGACCTTCGGGGCCGGCGCCGCTTCCTTCGCAGCGGGCGCAGCGCCGTTGGTCTCCGGCTTGGGCGCGGCGGCGCCCCCGCGCATGCGGGCGACGACCTGGCCGACCGTGACGGTCTCGCCGACCTCGACGAGCGTCTCCGTGATCACGCCGGTGGCGGGGGACGGGAGCTCGGCGTCGACCTTGTCCGTGGAGACCTCGACGATGCCCTCGTCCTGGGTCACGGAGTCGCCGACCTGCTTGAGCCACTCGAGGATGACGCCCTCCGAGACGGACTCGCCCATGCTCGGCACCGCGATGTCGATGCTCTTCTCCTCGGCGGGCGCGGCCTCCGGCTCGGCGGGCGCGGCGCCGTTGCCGTTGGCGGCCTCGGCCTCGCCGCCGGCGATCTCGCAGAGGACGTCGCCGATGGCGATCGTGTCGCCCTCCTGCGCGTGGATCTTGACGATCGTGCCCGCGGCGGGGGACGGGACCTCGGCGTCGACCTTGTCCGTGGAGACCTCGACGAGCGGGTCGTCGAGGGCGACGGTGTCGCCCTCCTGCTTGAGCCATTCCAGGACCGTTCCTTCGGTCACGGAATCACCCATGGCGGGCATGACGACGGAGAGGGTCGTATCGACGGCCACGACTTCCCTTCAGACTACTTGTTCGCGGCGGCGCTGCACGGCAAATCCCACGCTACCCGCGAACGGGCCGATCCCACCGATCACGGCGACCATCACGCCGAGCCAGAGCGGGATCATCCGGCGCCTGACCGCTTCCAGGCAGAGGAGGCTCATGACGATCCACAGGACGCCGTGCGCCCACCCGAGGACGGTGACCGCGGAGTCGTCGCGATTGACGAACGCGAAGTACAGGAGCGCGAGGTAGACGACCGAGTGGAAGTAGGAGAGGTAGCGCAGCCTCACTTGAGCAGCGAGGCCATCCCGCGCAGCGCCGGCGACGCCTCGTCCGGCCACTGGTCCGGGTCCTCCGGCCACCAGGCGTGCTCGTCGTGCTCGGGGTCGCGCGTGACCTCCGCGCCGCTGGGGACCCACACCGTGCCGATGAGCAGGACGAGCCGGTTGGGGGTGCAGACGAGGGCCTCGACCTGGGTGCGCTCGGGCTGCAGGCCCCATTCCTCCTCGAGCTCCCGCGTGAGCGTCTCGACCGGGTTCTCCCCGACCTCGACCGCCCCGCCGGCGCCCAGGGCCCAGCGGCCCGCCCAGGTCGCCACCCAGGCGGCGCGGCGGCCGGCGAGCCAGCGCCCGTCGCCGTCGCGGACGACGCACTGCACGGAGATGGACGAGAGCGCGTCGTCGCCGAGGCGCAGGCCCCAGCGCATCGGCTGGAGCCGCAGCGCGAGACCGCCGTCGGCCTCGTAGGACTCCAGACGCGCCGCAAGACCGTCATGGGACGGGGAGCCGCGGTCCTTCAGGGCACTGATGGCGGCGTCGGCGGCGGCCTCGGCCGCGGCGGTCGGCTCGTAGGTCTGCTGCGACCAGGCGGTCGTGACCTCGTCCGGTGTCCACGGGCCGCGCGCGAGGATCCCGGGTTCGAGCGTCACCCCTTTCACGCTAGGCGGATAATGCACCTATGAGGGGTCATTGGACGCCAGGCGGAGCGTGTGGGGATGGGGGTTCGACGAGGAGCCGGAGGCCGACGCGGTCGCCGGCCTCATCGACCACCTCGGGTTCGGCCGCTCCGAGGTGGAGGCCCCGGCCGAACCCTCCCTTTCAGAGCCCCGTCTCCCGGTCCCGCCCGAGCTGAAGGACATCGCGCAGCACCGATCCCTACGACCGCGCCCGCTGGGGCCTCGGCCGCTCCTACCTCGACACCATCCGCGGGCTGCGGCGGCGACTTCTCCGAGGCGCCGGACTTCGTCGTGCACGCCTGGACGGAGGACCACGTCGTCCGCACGCTCGCGTGGGCGGCCGAGCACGGCGTGACGGTGACGCCGGTCGGCGGCGGGACGAGCGTCGTCGGCGGCCTGGGCTCCGGCCGCATCGCGCTCCACCTCGGACACATGGACCAGGTCGCTGGAGGTCGACCAGGTCTCCCTGGCCGCGCGCATCCAGGCGGGCGCGGCCGGCCCGGTGCTCGAGGAGCAGCTCGGCAAGCAAGGGCTGACGATGCGCTTCTACCCGCAGTCGTTCGAGCTCTCGACGCTGGGCGGCTGGATCGCCACGCGCGCCGGCGGGCACTTCGCGTCCGGCCCGACGCACATCGACGACCTCGTGGAGGGCGTGCGCGCGATCACGCCGGGGCAGGGCGTCTGGCACTCGCGGCGGCTGCCCGGCTCGGGCGCCGGGCCGTCCCCCGACCGCATGCTGCTCGGCAGCGAGGGGACGCTCGGGCGTGATCACGGAGGCGTGGGTGCGGGTGCAGCGCCGGCCCGAGCAGCGCCATGCCGCGACGCTCGAGTTCGACGACCTACGAGCAAGCCGCCCATGCGGTCCGCGCCGTCCTCCAGGCCGGGCTGCGGCCCGCGAACTGCCGGGTGCTCAGCCCGGAGGAGGCGCGGCTGACCTTCGCGGGCGACACCGCGCTGCTCATCCTGGTCTTCGAGGACGTCGACCGACGACGTCCTCGCCAAGGCGCTCAAGCTCGCCGGCGGCACGCGTCAAGACAGAGCGGCGGGGGCTCCGGCGCATGGAAGGACGCGTTCCTGCGCGCGCCGTACCTGCGCGACACCTTCGTCCGCATCGGCGTGCTGTCGGAGACCTTCGAGACGGCGATCACCTGGGACAGGCACGACGCGTTCGTCGCCGACGTGCGCGGCACCGCGGAGGCCGTGCTGCGCGAGCGCTGCGGCGCGGGCCAGGTCACCGTCCGCATGACCCACGCCTACCCGGACGGCGCGGCGCCGTACTTCACCTGCCTCGCGCCCGTCGAGCGCGGCGCGGAGGAGGAGACCTGGCGCGCGGTCAAGCACGCCGCGAGCGAGGCGATCATCCGCGGCGGCGGCACCATCACCCACCACCACGCGGTGGGACGCGATCACCGCCCCTGGTACGACCGCCAGCGCCCCGACGCGTTCGCCGCCGCCCTCCGCGGGGCGAAGGCCGCCGTCGACCCCGCCGGGATCCTCAATCCCGGCGTGCTGGTGGATGCGCCACGATGACCGCGACGGGCGCGTGGTGGAGCACGTGCTGGCTGACGCTGCCGACGAGCCCGTGGAAGCGCCCGACGCCGCGTGCGCCGATGATGATCGCGTCGTAGTCGCCCGCCTCGGCGACCGCGACGATCTCCTGGCCGGCCCGGCCGCGCCGGAGGATGGTGGTGACGGGCACGTCCTCCGGGATCCGCTCGACGGCCTCCCGCAGCGTCTTGGCCGCGGCGGCGTCGAGGTCGTCCTGCGTGAGCGGGACGGCGATGTAGCCAGGGGTGAAGACGCCCGCGACGGACACGAGCGTCACCGCCGCGTTGGACTGGCGGGCCGCGGTGATCGCAGCTGACAGCGCCAGCTCGGAGGCCTCCGACCCGTCGACGGCGACGAGCAGGCGGCGGAAGGACAGTTCCCCCAGCGGCTCGCTCACGCCGTGACCTCGGTGCGCGCGAGCTCGATGCCGCTGCGGCGGCCGAGTGGGCGCTCGTGCAGGAGGGCGACCGCGGCCAGGACGACCAGACCCAGCGGCGCCGCGAGCAGGAACAGCTCGCCGATGCCGGTCCCGTAGGCGTGGGGCGTCGGGTGGCCGGCGATGTGGGAGGTGAGCACGGTGCCCAGGACGGAGACGCCGAACGCGCCGCCCAGTGAGCGGGTGAGGGCGACGAGGCCGCTGGCCGCGCCGACGTCGGCGGTCGCCGCCGTGTTCTGGACGACGAGCACGAGGTTCTGCATGAGGGCGCCGACGCCGCCGCCGATGAGCAGCATGAAGCCGGCGAGCTCGACGAGGCTCGTCGTGTCGTCCATCGTCCCCATCAGCGCGAGGCCGGCGGTGAGCGCGATCGCGCCCCGCACCATGAGCCGCTTGTAGTGGCCGGTGCGGGTGACCAGGCGCCCGCACAGCGTCGAGGTGACGAACAGGGCGACGACCATCGGGATGGTCAGCAGGCCGGACTCCGTCGGCGAGAAGCCGCGGGCGAGCTGCATGTACTGGGTGAGGAAGACGGTGGTGCCGAACAGGGCGACGCCGACCGCGAGCGAGGCGGCGACGGCGAGCACGACGGTGCGGTCCTCGAACAGGCGCAGGGGGATCAGCGGCTGGGCGACGCGACGCTCGACGACGACGAAGACGGCGAGCAGCGCTGCCGCGAGGACCAGCAGCCACGCCTGGTCGCGGGCGGTGGAGACCCAGATCAGCAGGCTGGAGAGGCCACCGGCGAGCAGGGTCGCGCCGGCGATGTCGAGGTGGACCTCCCCGCGGCGGCGCGGGAGGTGCAGCGTCCGCTGCAGCAGGACGAGCGCGGCGATCGCGAAGGGGACGTTGACGTAGAAGCACCAGCGCCATCCGACGGTGTCGGTGATCAGGCCGCCGAGCAACGGGCCGGCGACGGTGCCGAGGCCGAAGACCGCGCCGAGGTAGCCGGCGTAGCGGCCGCGCTCGCGGGCGGAGACGAGGTCGGAGAGGATGACCTGCACGAGCGCGGTGAGTCCGCCGACGCCGATGCCCTGCAGCGCACGGCAGGCGATCATCCAGCCGCTGGACTGCGCGAGGCCGGCGAGCATGGAGCCGAGCACGTAGATGGTCAGGCCCGTCTGGACGAGGAGCTTGCGGTCGTAGAGGTCGGCGAGCTTGCCCCACACCGGCGTGCTCACGGTCAGGGCGAGCAGCGTGGCGGTGACGATCCACGTGTAGGTGGCCTGCGTGCCGTGGAGCTCGGCGACGATCGTCGGCAGGGAGGTGGAGACGACGGTGCTCGACAGGATCGCGACGAACATGCCGAGCATCAGCCCGGACATCGCCGTGACGATCTGGCGGTGGGTCATGGAATCAGGCGTCATTGGCGAAGGCCTCGTTGAGTCGGGCCAGTCGCTGCGTGAGCTCGTCGACGTCGCGGTCGGACCATCCCTCGAGGACGCCGGCGAACGCGTCGACCATGCGCCGGTGGCTGCGCTTGAGGACGTCCTCCCCCTCGGGCGTGAGGGCGACGACCTGGGCGCGGCCGTCGCTGGCGTCGCGCTCGCGGCTGACGTACCCGGCGGCGAGCAGGGCGCTGACCTGGCGGCTGGCGACGGAGAGGTCGACGGCGAGGCGGGTGGCGACGTCGCTGACGCGGATGGGCCCGTGCCGGAAGACGACGCCGAGGGCGAGGAAGCCCTGCGAGCCGAGCTCGTCCAGCGCGTGGCGGCCGATCTCCCGGCGCGCGGCCCCCAGGGAGTACAGCTCGCGCACGAGCGCTTCGACGGATGTGGTGGTGGCGACTGGCATTTGGTTGCTACAAGCAAGTACCCGGAGGACCCGCTCCGTTACACATGGGGTCAGGTCCCGGCACCGGACACATGGCCGCTGCCGGGACCCGACCCCTTAGGGGCGGACGATCTGGAGGGTGCCGCCGGAGCGGGAGGCGATGACGAGGGCGCCGTCGCCGGCGGCGAGGGAGAACGGGTCGCGGACGGTGCGCACGTCCTTGCCGATCGACCCGTCGCCGAGGTCCACGGGGAAGACGCGGTTGCCGTCTGACAGGGCGACCCAGATGCGGCCGTCGTCGCCGGCGGCCAGGCCGAGCGGCGTGCCGCCGAGCTTGATGCGCCGCTTGAAGCGCAGCTTGGGGACGGTGTCGTAGACGACGAGCGCCTGCCCGCGGGTGTCGGCGATGGCCAGCCGGCTGTCCGGGTCGACCACGACGTGCGACGGGCCGAGGCCGGCGCTCTGGCCGCCGCCGCCGAGGGGACGGTCCGCGTCGCTGTAGAGCTCGACCGTGTAGGCGCGCACGGCGACCACGGCCACCTGGTCGCCGACGGCCGCGACACCGCCCGGCTGCGCATCGACCGGGACCTCGCCGACGACCTTCCCGTCGCGGACGACCGTCAGGGTCGAGCCGAACTCGTCGGCGACGAAGATGCGGTCGCCGATCGCCGTGGCGTCGTGCGGGTTGTCGCCGACCTCCGTCCTGCGCGTCGACCCGTCGAAGGCCACCTCGACCAGCGAGTCGTCCGGCTCGACGGGCACGAGGAACGGCCCGCCCGGCTTGGCCAGGGAGACGTGACGCGCGGTGCCCGGCAACGGGACCCGGCGGACGACCTGCTCGCCGCGCGTGTCGACGAGCACGAGCTGCGGTGGGGACTGGACGGCGACGGCGGCGAGGCCCGGAGCGCGCGTCGATGGCGACGCCTTCGGGCTTGGCGCCCACCTTCAGCGTCGTCCCCGGCAGCTTGCCCTTCGGCGCCGGGGCGCCGACCGGTTCGGCGGCCTGCGGCGGATCGAGCTGTGGCTTCGGCGCGGGCGGGGCCGCCTTCGAGCCGCTGCCGCACCCGGCCAGCACGCAGGCGAGGAGGACGAGCTCGCGCCTCACAGCGCGGCCAGGCGGTCGCTGAGGAAGGTGCGGTCGGTGTCGTTGGGGGCCAGCTCGCGTGCGCGCATGTATGCAGTACGGGCCTCGTCGCGCCGGCCGAGCCTGCGCAGCACCTCGGCGCGCGTCGAGTGGAAGAGGAAGTAGCCGTTCAGCGCACCGAGGCGCCCGGCGGCGTCGACCGCGGCCAGCCCCGCCTCCGCCCCGTCGGCCTCCGTGACGGCCACGGCGCCGTTGAGCCGGACGACCGGGCTCGGGTCCAGACGGAGCAGCTCGCGGTAGTGCGCGGCCACGCGGTGCCAGTCCGTCGTCCCGCCGGCATGCTCGGCGGCGATGCGCGCCTGCAGGGCGAAGGGGCCGGCACCGGCGCCCTCGAGCAGACGACGGGCCTCGGCGATCTCGTCCGCATCCCAGCGAGCGCGGTCCTGATCGGCGAGCAGGACGGGTGCCCCGTCGGCGTCGAAGCGCGCCGCGCGGCGGGAGTCCTGCAGCAACATGAGCGCCAGCAGCCCGCGCGCCTCCGTCTCCTCCGGCGCCAGCACGGCCACCAGCCGCGCCAGCCGGATCGCCTCGCCGCACAGCTCGTCCCGCCGTCCGCCGTAGCCCTCCGTGAAGATGAGGTACAGGGTGGTGAGCACGGCCGACAGCCGGTCCGCCATCGCCTCCCGACCGGGCACCGCGATGGCGATTCCGGCCCCGCGCAGCTTCTGGCGCGCGCGCACGAGGCGCTGCGCCATCGCCGCCTCCGAGATCAGGAACGCGCGGGCGATCTCCGGCGTCGTCAGCCCGCCCACGTGACGGAGCGTGAGCGCGATCCGCGCCTCCGGCGCCAGCGCCGGGTGGCAGCAGGCGAAGACGAGCGCGAGGCGGTCGTCAGGCCAGTCGGCCCTGGCCTCCTCCGGTGCGGGGAGCGCCGCGAGTGCGCTCGCATCCGCCAGGCGCCGCCGCCGGCGCAGCTCGTCCAGCGCGCGGTTGCGGGCGACGACGTAGATCCACGCGGCGGGGTCGTCCGGCACGCCGTCGGCGGTCCAGCGCTCGACGGCGACGGCGAACGCGGCCTGGACCGCCTCCTCGGCGAGGCCGAGGTCGCGGGTGGAGCGCGCCAGGGTCGCGACGGCCCGTCCCGACTCGCGCCGGAAGAGGCCGTCGGCGACCCGGGCGGCGTGGCTCACGCGTCCTGGAACTCCACGACGGGCCGCACCTCGACGCAGCCGGACCGCGCGCCCGGGATCTCCGCCGCGAGCGCGAGCGCCTCGTCCAGGCCGGCGACATCGACGACGTAGTAGCCGCCGAACTGCTCGCGCGTCTCCGCGAACGGCCCGTCGGTGAGCAGGCGCTCGCCGTCGCGAACGCGAACGGTGGTCGCCATCTTCGTGGGGTGCAGGGCCGCGCCGTCGGCGATGGCCCCCGCGTTGCGCTCGCCGAAGGACTGATACTCGGCCATCATCGGACCGACCTCCTCGGGCGGGGCCTGGCTCCAGTCGGTCTCGACTTCGTGGATCAGCAGTGCGAACTTCATGATCGGTGATGCCTCCTGTAGGTCGTGTGCATCATCTCGACGCCGCCGCGCCGCTGTCACGACAGACTGGCGCGTTGCCGCTCAGTTCCCGGCCGGCACGAGGATCTCGCGGTCGGCGGAGACCGCCTCGACGATCTCGTCGTCGGCCTCCTCCTGCAACCCGCCGGGGCCGTCCGGCTCGGCGTCGCAGGTCACGCGCATCATCCCGGTGGCGACCTTCTCGTCGCCGTTGACGACGAGGCCGCAGATGACGTCGCCCTCCTCCCAGCCCATGCGCTCGATGTCGAACCAGTTGAGGTGCACGGCGTTGGCGGTGCCGCCGTAGGGACAGGACGTGTTGTGCTGGTCCCTGGCCTTGCAGACCGCCTGCATGTTCTTGGCTGACGCGTCGGTGCTCACGGCCCGACCAGCCTAAGCGGCACGCCGAAGGCGCGCTCGAAGAGCTCTGTCTGGCGCTCGGCCATCCAGCGGGCGAGCGTCACGTCCTCCGCGGCACCGAGGCGCAGCTCGGCCTGCCCGGCCGCGATGGTGAGGACGGCCTCGCTGACCGCCTGGTCGCGGGCGCGCTCGAGCTGCTCGCTGACCCGCAGCAGGGCGGCGCCGCGCAGCAGCAGGGCGTCGTCCCCCTTGCGGGCGAGCGGCTCGAGGTCGCCGAGCGAGGGCGTCCCCTTGCGGTGGTAGCGGGCGAGCTGGGCGACGAGCGCGGTCTCGCGGGCGCTGAACCCCGGCAGGCCGGCGGAGAGGATCAGGTAGCGCGAGTGCTTGTGGTGGTCGTCGTAGTCGATCGCCGTGCCGATGTCGTGCAGCATCGCGGCGGCCCACAGGAGGTCACGCTCGGCGGGGTCGCCCGGATGGAGATCGGCGCGGGCGAGCGCGTCCCACATCTCCAGCGTGAGCGCCGCGACGTGCTCCGTGTGCTCGAACTCCGGGTGGTACTGCGCCGCGAGGTTGAGGACGGACGCGCGGCGGACGTCGTCGAACAGCGGCGGGTCGGTCCCCTCGAGCAGCGTCGCGAAGAAGACACCCTCGCGCAGACCGGCCTCCGTGGCCTCCACCGCGTCGAACTCCCCGAGCGCCCATCACCGTGTCGATGACCACCGCGGCGGCCAGGATGACGTCGGCGCGGCCCGGTTTGATGCCGCCGATGGTCCCCCGGTCGGCGGCGGGCATGTCCACCATCCGCTCGATCAGCGTCCCCCAGCTCCTTCCGCGTGACGCTGACGCCCTGCACGCCGCCGAGGTCGGGCATGTCCGCGGCCGCCTGCGCCGCGGCCGCCAGGTTGCGCACCGCGCCGCCGACGCCGACCAGCCGGCGGCCGTGCGTGCCCGCCCCGGCCAGCCACTCCGCGCGTGACAGGAGCTTCTTCTCCACGTGCCCGCGCAAGGCCTTGACCTGCTTGGGCGAGGTCGTCTTGCCCTCCAGGAAGCGCTCCGTCATGCGCACCGCCCCCATCCGCCAGGAGCGGGAGTCGGTGGCCATCCGGCCCTCCACGCGCGAGAGCTGCAGGGAGCCGCCGCCGATGTCGAGCGCGACGCCGTCGGCCAGCGTCGTCGAGTTGACCGCGGCGAGGTAGCCGTAGCGCGCCTCCGCCTCGCGCTCGAGCACCTCCACCTCCAGCCACGTGCGCCGCCGCGCCTGCTCGAGGAACTCGGCCTGGTTGGCGGCGTCGCGGATGGCGGACGTGGCCACCGCGCGCACGTCCGTGATGCCCGTCGCCCGGCAGAAGTGCGCGTAGAGCTCGAGCATCCGCAGCGCGCGCTCCATCGGCTCGGGGCCGAGCTCGCCGGTCGCGTCGAGGCCCGCGCCGACGCGCACGGCCTCGTGGATCTCGTCCGTGCGCTTCCACCAGCCGTCCGACCAGCTGAACACGACGAGACGGAACGAGTTGGAGCCGAGGTCGATGACCGCCTGTCGACGCTCGCTCATCGGCGGCGATACTACGGCGGAGTGCCCCGCTCGCAGCGCTTCATCGCCGGTGACCCGCTGCGCGGCCTCGCCTGCGCCGCCATCTTCCTCTTCCACATCGCGGCCGCCGGCATCGTGCGCGGCGACGATCCGCTGGGCACCGCGACCACCGCTGTCGTCAAGGCGCTGAGCCTGAGCATCTACGTGTTCTTCGCGCTGTCGGGGTACCTGCTGGCGCGGCCGTTCATCGCCGCCGTGCACCGCAAGCACCAGCTCCCGGACGTCGGCCGCTACGCCGTCAACCGCGTGCTGCGCATCGTCCCGACCTTCTGGGTCGCCGCGTTGGGCACGCTGATCCTCCTCGGCGCGCAGGGGTCGAGCCCGAAGCAGGTCCTGATGGTCTTCGCCTTCGCCCAGACCTACGACGAGAGCGGCTTCAGCGCCGTGCTCACGCAGGCGTGGACGCTCGGCGTCGAGATGCTCTTCTACATCGTCCTGCCGCTGGTGGCGCTCGGCTTCCTGGTCGCGGGGCGGCGGCTCGGGCTGGCCGCGCTGTTGCTGGCCACGGCGGGGATCATCGCGCTGCGCGTCGCCAACGGGAACCCGATCGACGCGGGTGTCCAGCCGCCGGAGATGCTCTACGCGTTCGTCCCCGGCGCGGGCCTGGCGGCGCTGGAGGTGCTCGGGATCGGCCCGCGGCTGCCGCGCTGGTCGGCGTACGCGTGCATGGTGGCGAGCCTGGCGATGATCGTCGCCCACGTCGCGCTGGGGGACGGCCACGCCGTCGTCAAGACGCTGCTCTCCGTCACCGGCTGCACGCTGCTGATCGCCGGCCCGCTCGTCCTGCAGTGGACGACCGGGCGCGCGTGGCGGATCTTCGACAACCGGGTCATGCACTACCTCGGCGAGCGCTCGTACCCGATCTACCTGCTGCACGTCCCGGTCATCCTGCAGTTCACGGACGCCTACGACACGCACCGGCCGTGGGTGGGACTGGCGATCGTGGTCGCGACCGCCGTCCCCCTCACCGTGCTCGGCGGCGAGCTGCTGCACCGGCTGGTCGAGCGCCCGTCGATGCAGCTCAAGCTGCGCTGGCGCCCCGCCTAGGTCATCGTGAGGACCATGCGGAAGCGGGCGTCGCCGGCCATCATCTTGTCGTAGGCCTCCTGGGCCTGCTCGAGCGGCATCGTCTCGATGCGCGGCGTGATGCCGGTGAGCGCCGAGAACCTCAGCGTGTCCTCCGAGTCCTGCGAGGTGCCGGACGCGTGGCCCTGCACGGCGGTCGAGCCGGGGATGAGCGCGAACGGCGGCACCTGCAGCGGGTCGGCGGAGGCGCCGACGACGACCAGCTGGCCGCGCGGCTTGAGCCCGCCCAGCGCGGGCGTCATCGCGTCCGGGACCGTGACGGTGGCCAGTGCGACCATCGCGCCGCCGAGGTTGTTGAGCTCCTCGGCGACGTCGGACGCCGTGGAGTCGATGTAGTGGTGGGCGCCGAGCTCGCGGGCGAGGGACTCCTTCTCCGTGCCGCGCGCGATGGCGACGACCTCGAAGCCCATCTTGGCCGCGTACTGGATGCCGAGGTGGCCGAGGCCGCCGACGCCGATGATGGCGACGAGGTCACCCGGGCGGGCGACGGACTCGCGCAGCGCGTTGAAGGTGGTGATGCCGGCGCACAGCAGCGGCGCGGCGTCGGCGTCCTCGAGGTCCTCGGGGATGCTGGCGAGCGCTTCGGCGGGGGCGACCATGTACTCGGCGTAGCCACCGTCGTAGGAGATGCCGGAGACCTGGCCGTTCTGGCAGGAGATGAAGTCGCCGCGGCGGCAGGGCTCGCAGACGAAGCAGCAGCCGCCGAACCAGCCGACGCCGACGCGCTCGCCGGGCTCCCAGGCCTCGACGCCCTCGCCGACGGCGTCGACGACGCCCGCGACCTCGTGGCCGGGGGCACGCGGGAAGTCGTTGCCCATCGCACCCGCGACGGTGAGCGAGTCGGAGTGGCAGACGCCGCAGGCGTGCACCTTGACGCGGACCTCGCCACGACCCGGCTCGGGGATCTCGACGTCGACGATCTCGAAGTTCTCGTTCTGCGCGGGCACCCGCGCCATCTTCATAGTTGCCATGGCAACTTCCTACCCGCGGCGTAGCCTCCGAACCATGATCGTCGAGCGCTCCATGCGGGAGGACTACCTCTCCAACACGTACCTCGTGGCGGCGGCGGAGGGGGGCGAGGCGTTCTTCGTCGACGCCGGCGGACCCGTCGCTCCGCTCATCTCCAAGGCGGACGAGCTCAACCTGACGCCGACGCACGTCCTGCTCACCCACCGCCACGGCGACCACGTCGAGGAGCTCGGCGAGCTGCTCGAGCGCTGGCCGGACCTGCAGGTGTTGGCGCATCCGGACGAGGAGGTCCTCGGCGTCACCGGCACGATGAACGCGGACGAGACGATCGAGGCCGGCGGCCTGAGCGTCAGGACCATCCACACCCCCGGGCACACGAGCGGCATGCTCGCGCTGCTCGTCGAGGGCAACGTCTTCACGGGCGACACGCTCTTCAAGGGCTCGGTCGGCGGCGTGCGCGCCCCCGGCTCGACCTCCTACTCAGACCTCAAGCGCTCCGTCATGGACGTCCTGCTCGCGCTGCCCGACGAGACGGTCATCCGCCCGGGGCACACCGACCCGTCGACCATCGGCGAGGAGAAGGCGTCCAACGCGTTCGCCCGCGTCTGGAGCGGCGTCGACGACGAGGGCACGGAGACCGTGACCGTCTGGGACAAGGAGGCGACGCTGGTCCTCTGGGGCCCCGACTACGACGGCGGTCACAAGGCCTGGATCCGCTGGGCCGAGGACGGCGCCGACGACATCGTGGGGGGTAGCCAAGTCCAGCGGAATGGCTGAGAAGCGCATCCCCACCGGCCGGGTCGCGCGCACCGCCGCGATCGGGCGCCTCGCCGCCGGGCAGGGCGCGCGCCAGCTCGCGACGCGGACGGCCAACGTCGCCCGCTCGGAGGACCGCAAGAAGGTCGCCCTCGAGAAGCGCCACATCGAGGCGGCCGAGCAGATCGTCACGGTGCTGGGGACGATGAAGGGCGCCGCCATGAAGGTCGGTCAGGTGCTCTCCTTCCTCGACGCCGGCCTGGTGCCCGAGGAGTACCGCGAGGAGTTCCAGCGCAAGCTCGGCGAGCTGCGCGACGCGGCGCCCAACGTCGCCTTCGCCGACATGCGCAAGGTCATCGAGTCCGAGCTCGGGGAGAAGCTGTCGAGCGTCTTCTCCGAGTTCGACGAGACGCCGGTCGCCTCGGCGTCGATCGGGCAGGTCTACCGGGCGACGTTGAGAGAGGACGGCCGCGACGTCGCCGTCAAGGTCCAGTACCCCCGCGTGGCCGAGGCGGTCCGGGCCGACATGCAGAACCTCGGGATGATCCTGCGCGTCGCGCGCACCATCGCGCCGGGCATCGACGTCCGGGCGATGAGCACGGAGATCCGCGACCGCATCCACGAGGAGCTCGACTACGAGCTCGAGGCCGCCAACCAGCGGGCGATGGCGCGCATCTACCGCGGCCACCCGTTCATCCACGTCCCCGAGGTCGTCTCGGGGCTCTCCCGCGAGCGCGTGCTCGTCAACGAGTTCGTCGAAGGCACGGGCTTCGACGACGTCATGGGGCGCGACCAGGCCACGCGCGACCGCGTCGCGGAGATCCTCTTCCGCTTCTACTTCGGGTCGATGTACCGCCACGGGCAGTTCAGCGGCGATCCGCACCCCGGCAACTTCCTGCTGCGGCCCGACGGCACCGTCACCTTCCTGGACTTCGGCCTCTACAAGCACATCCCGCCGGAGATCATCGCCACGGAGCTGGCCTCCCAGCGGGCGGGCGCGCGCGGGGACGGCCAGGCGCTGCTCGACCTGTGGGCGCAGACGGGCTTCCTGCGCAAGCCGGAGCGCTTCGACCCGGACGCCCTCCTCGCCCAGTTCCTCGACGCCACCTGGTGGTACCTCACCGACGAGGAGATCGACCTCGACCAGGACGTCGCCGCCCAGGTGATGATCGACATGGGCGACCCGCGCTCGGAGCACTTCAACCAGATGCGCCACGAGACGCTGCCCGCCGACCACCTCTTCGGCCGCCGCGTCGAGGTCCTCACGCTTGCCGTGATGTGCCAGCTGCGCGCGCGGGGCAACTGGTACCGCGTCGCCCGCGAGTGGCTGGACGGCGCGGAGCCGGAGACGGAGCTCGGCCGCGCCGAGGCCGCCTTCTTCGCCTAGACCTCCTGGATCTGGAACAGCGAGGTGGTGCCCGGGCGACCGGAGGGCAGGCCCGCGGTGATGCCGATGCGCGCGCCCGGCTTGAGCCACCCGAGCTCGACGACGCGTCGCGCACTGGCGGCGATGAGCTCCTCCGTGACCTCGTAGCGCGGCAGCGAGCCCGCTTCCACGCCCCACATGAGCGCGCAGCGGCGCACCGTCTCGCGACCGGGCGAGAGCGCGTAGATGGGGACGGTCGGCCGGTGCGCGGAGATGAGGCGCACGGAGCGGCCGGACAGCGTGGGGCAGACGAGCGCGTCGAGGCCGAGCTCGGCCGCGGCGCGGCAGGCCATGAAGGCGATGGTGTAGGCGGGGTCGCGCGTGTCGCGGTCGACGCGGTGCTCGTTCCACTCGCCGTACGGCGCCGCGGTCTCCGCACGCTCGGCGATGGCCGCCATCATCGCGACGGTCTCGATCGGATAGGCGCCGACCGCCGTCTCCTGGGAGAGCATCACCGCGTCCGTGCCGTCGAGGATCGCGTTGGCGACGTCGGCCACCTCGGCGCGCGTCGGCCGGGAGGAGGCGACCATCGAGTCGAGCATCTGCGTGGCGGTGATGACGGGCCGGGCCATGGAGCCCGCGCAGGCGATGACGCGCTTCTGGACGAGCGGGACCTCCTCGATGCGCAGCTCGATGCCGAGGTCCCCGCGGGCGACCATCAGGCAGTCCGAGGCACGGACGATGTCCTCGATGCGCTCGACGGCCTGCGGCTTCTCGATCTTGGCGATCAGCGGCAGCCGGGTGTGCTGGCGCAGGGCGGTGACCTCCTCGGCACGGCGCACGAAGCTCAGGGCGACCATGTCGACGCCGATGCGCTCGCCGGTCTGCAGGTGCTTGAGGTCCTCCTCGGGGACGGACGGGAGGTCGGTGACCTCGCCCGGGAGGTTGAGGCCCTGGCGGGAGGCGACGGCACCGCCGATCTCCACGAGCGCGTCGAACTCGCAGTCGTCCGGCCGGACCGCGGAGGCACGCAGGCGCACGGCGCCGTCGGCGAGGTACATGACCTCCTCGGGCTGCACGGCCTGGGCGAGACCTCCCCACGAGATGTGCATCCGCCCCGCGTCGCCGTCGGCGGGGTCGTCCCCGCCGCAGGTGAAGGTGACGGTGTCGCCGGGCTTGAGCTCGACGACGCCCTCGCGCAGCACCCCGATGCGCAGCTTGGGGCCCGGCAGATCCTGCAGGATCGCCACCTGGCGGCCGGCGCGGCCGGCGGCGTCGCGCACGCGCTGGGCGGTTTCGGCGTGCTCGTCCGCGGAGCCGTGGGAGAAGTTCAGCCGGGCCACGTCCATGCCCGCCTCGACGAGCCGGACGAGCACCTCGGGCTCACGGGAGGCGGGCCCGATGGTGGCGACGATCTTGGTCCGGCGCGGCACGGACCGTCACGCTACCCCCGCAGCCGCACCACCCGCGTTACGGACCTGCGACCGCAGCGCACGACCAGGCGGAGCGGGCCGCGCCGCGCGTCGGCGCGCAGGCGCAGCCGGACCCGCGGGTGCGGCCGCGACGTGCGCACCTGGCGCAGCAACCGGCCGTGGGAGAGCAGCCGGGCGTCGACCCGCGCGGGGACGGGCAGGCGGACCGTCACCCGCAGGCCCCGGCGCAGCCCGGCCCGGCTCACGGAGCGGGGCGCCTTCACCGTCGGTCGGAGCGTGCCGCCGAACTGGCGGGCGATGAGCAGGGTCGGCGTTCCGCCCTCGCAGCTCACGTCGAGGCCGTTCGCGCACCCGAGGCCGACCGTGACGAGCCGGCCGGAGCGCTGCAGCGCGCCCGCGATCGCCCGCGCGACCGGGTAGCCGTCCCAGCTGATCTCCGTCACGCGCTCGAGGGCGCCGCGACCGTCGAGCCGGACGGTGCCGAAACGGAACGCGTCGCCGCGCTGGACCTGCCCGATGAGCCACGCGCCGCCGGTGGGGTCGGGCAGCACGTCGTTGGCGGTGGCGCCGTCGCCCAGCGGGAAGAGCCGCGACTTCACGCGCCGCCCGGCCAGGTCGCCGCGCACGGTGGCCATGGCCGCTCGTCCCCGGGCGGTGGTGGCGCCGCCGGCGGAGAGGAAGTCGCCGCCGGGCAGGAGGGTCATCGCGTTCGCGTAGGAGGCCCGGGCTCCGACCCGGTGCTCGGCCGCGCGCAGCGGGGTGCCGGTGGCTGAGACGGACAGCTCGGCGAACCGGTAGCCCACCTCGAACGCATCGCCGGCCAGGCCCGCCACGAACGGCGCGCCCGCCTTGGAGACGCCGAGAGCGAGCCCGTACCCGTAGTTGCCGGTGCCGCCCAGGGCGACGCCGCCCACGCCGAACGTGGGGTCGAGGGCGCCCGTCGTCGTCACCCGCGCGATCGCCATCCGCGGTTTGCCGCCCGCGTCCGCGGCCTGCCCGGCGACGAGCAGCGTGCCCCGCGGCCCGGGTTCGATCTTCCGCGCCGACGCGTACCCGCTGCCCACGGACAGCAGGGCGATCCCGCCGTCGCCGAAGTCGGGATCGAGGGCCCCGTCCGGCGCGTAGCGGGCCAGGGCCATCACGCCCCGGCCGCTGACGCTCGCGACGCCTGCGGCGACGATGCTGCCGTCGGGCAGCGCGAGCACGTCGTAGGCCTGCGAGCGGCCCTCGCCCCACACCGTGGTCACGACGCCGCGGTCGCCGAACTCGTAGTCCGGGCCGCCGTCGGGGGTGAGGCGCGCGACGCGGGCGTTCGTGTCGCCCTTCTTGAGGCACGTGGCGTCCTCGCTGCGCTCGCACAGGTAGCCGGCCACCACGATGCGGTCGGCGGCGTCGATGGTCACCGCGCGCGCCACGAACGGCCCGACCTGGGGCACGGCGAGCAGGCCGTCGGTCGCGAAGCTCGGATCGAGGTCTCCGGGCGCGGCGCCTGCCGGCTGCGTCAGGACGACCGCGAGGACCACCGCGAGCCGCGGGATCCACCGGCCGAGACGTCCTTTTCCCAGCACCGAACGGGGAACGCTACCGCGCTTCGGGCTCGTTGACCAGCGGTTCACCGTCGGCGAGCAGACGCCCGCCGGCCCGCAGGTCGCAGATGAGGTCCCAGTGGACGGCGCTCTCGTTGACGCCGCCCGTCTCCGGATAGCTGCGCCCGAGCGCGAGATGGACCGTGCCGCCGATCTTCTCGTCGAGCAGGATCAGGCCCGTCGGGCGGTCCAGGCCGAAGTTCGTGCCCACGCCCAGCTCGCCCAGCCGCCGCGCGCCGGCGTCGGTCGCCAGCGTCTCCAGCAGGTACGCCTCGCCCCGCTCGGCGCGCGCCTCCACCACCTCGCCGTCGCGGAAGGTGAGCTCCACGCCGGCCACGTCGACGCCGCTCGGCGCGCTGGGGACCGTGAAGCGGACGGTCCCGTTCGCCGAGGTCTCGTGCGGCCCGGTGAAGACCTCGCCGGAGGGCAGGTTGCGCTTGCCGTCCGAGTTCTGCCAGGTGCGTCCCTCCACGTCGAGCGTCAGGTCGGTGCCGGGCGCCTCGAGGCGGATCTCCCGAGCCGCGCCCAGCGTCTCGATCAGCCGGGCCTGCCGGTCGCGCAGCGCACCCCACGCCGCCACGGGATCGTCGCGGTCGAGGAACAGGGCGCGCCCGACGAGGTCGGCGAACGCGCCGGTCGAGAGCTTCGCGTTCTGGGCGAGCGCGGGGGTCGGGTAGAGCGTGACGTTCCAGCGCCGGTGCGCGCCGGCGTCGCGCAGCGGTGCGCGGGCGCGGGTGGCGCGGGCGAGCAGCGCCGGATCGGTGTCGGCAAGCGCGTTGGTGTTGGTCGGCGAGATGATCCGGATCGTCGCGTCCGTGGTCTCGGCCTCGACCAGCTCGAGCGGCGCGATGCCCTGAAGCACGACGCCCTCGTCGACGCCGACGCGCAGCAGCGGCCACGCGTCACGGGCGAGGATCTCCCGCTGCAGCGCGGCCAGCAGCGGGGCCGCCGCCATGCCGCCGTGGACGACGACCTGCTGGCCGGCCTGCACGTCGAGGCAGTAGCCGGCGAGCAGCGCCGCGTGCTTGCCCGCGTCGTACGTCATGGGCTCGGCAGCTCTGGGAAGTGCTCGGCGAGGTGGGTGCGCAGATGGCCGCGGATCCAGGTCCGCTCCTCGACGGTGGCAAAGCGGAAGCGGCCGAGCAGCTCCGTCTGCTTGGTCAGCGGCTCGGCGCCCGCGACGGTCCAGCTGACCGCGAGGCGCTCGAAGAGGAACTCCACCTGCCGCTGCCAGGCGTCCTCGCGCACGCCGCCGATGTCCTGGTAGGCCGTCCGCGTCTTGGGCGTCATGGCGCCGCGCAGGACGAGGACGTCGTCGCCGTCCCCGTAGGCCACGTCCGGTGCGCGGAGCTTGTCGGAGGAGCGCTGACGACGGCGAGCCATGCCGAAAGCAGGGTACGTTCACCGCGATGGCCAAGCCGACACAACGTGCCGTGGGGCGCGGGGAGCGGGTGCTGCCGGGGCTCTGGCGCCTGCGTCTGCCGCTGCCGTGGCCGGGCGTGCCGCACTGCAACGCGTGGGCGATCGCCGCCGGCGACGGGGTCGTCCTCGTCGACACGGGCGCGCACGAGCCGGGCTCCATGGGCCACCTCGAGCGCGCGCTCGAGCAGGTCGGCCTGCAGGTCGAGCACATCCGTCTCGTCGTCTGCACCCACGCCCACGCCGACCACTGCGGTCAGGCGGCCACCATCGCCGCACGCACCGGCTGCGAGGTGTGGATGCACCCGCGCTCGGACCACCTCTTCCAGACGGCGGAGGACCCGGAGACCGTGCTCTCGCGGCGCCTCGAGGTCGCGCGGCAGTCCGGCGTCCCGCAGGAGCCGCTCGAGCGCTGGGCGGAGGCGCGCCGCGCGGGCGGGTCGCTCGTGGACCTGCCGCTCGGGGTCGACCGGGAGCTCGTCCCGGGCGTGGAGGTGGAGACGGACCTCGGCGTCTGGCAGGTCGTCGAGACCCCCGGGCACGCGCCCTCGCACGTCTGCCTGCACCAGCCCGAGCGTCGCCTGCTGCTCTCGGGCGACCACCTGCTCGGCCGGGTCTCCCTGTACTTCGACGTCGGCTGGACGCCCGATCCCGTGGGCGAGTTCCTGGAGGGCCTGGACCGTGTCGACGCCCTCGACGCCCGCCTTGCGCTCTCCGGCCACGGCCGGCCCTTCACCGACGTCCGCGGCCACGTGCAGGCCAACAAGGCGCTCGTCGAGTCCCACCTCGAGAAGATCCGCGGCGCGATGGCCGGGAACGAGCACACCGCCTTCGAGCTGGCCCCGATCGTCTTCGGCGACGCGTTCGGGGAGGCGACGGGCGCGTGGCTGTTCACGGAGACGATGGCCTTCCTCACCCACCTCGAGCGACGGGGCGAGGCGCGCCGGATCGCCGGCGACCCCGAACGCTGGGCTTTAGCCTCCTAGCCAGTGCGCATCGACGAGCTCTTCACGGCCGACCGGCCCGTCTTCTCCTTCGAGTTCTTCCCGCCCAAGACGGACGCGGGGGAGCGCAACCTACTCGAGGCCCTCGAGGCGCTCGGCCCGCAGCAGCCCGACTACGTGTCCGTCACCTACGGCGCCGGCGGCACGACGCGCGACAAGACGATCGACATCGTCAAGCGCATCAAGAGCGACTACGGCATGGAGGCGATGGCGCACCTGACCTGCGTCAACGCCACCGTCGACGAGCTGCGGCGCACGCTCGACCAGATGGCCGAGGCCGGCATCGAGAACGTCCTCGCCCTGCGTGGCGACCCGCCCCAGGGGCAGGAGCGCTGGACGAAGACGGAGGGCGGCTTCGAGTACTCGACGGAGCTCGTGACCATGCTGGCGGCCGAGTACGGCTTCGCGATCGGCGCGGCGGCGTTCCCCGAGACGCACATCCACGCGACCTCGCCGGAGGACGACCTCGGCTTCCTCAAGGCCAAGATCGACGCGGGCGCGCAGTTCCTGATCACCCAGATGTTCTTCGACAACGCGTACTACTTCGACTTCGTCGAGCGGGCGCGGGCGATCGGCATCGACGTCCCCATCATCCCCGGGGTCATGCCCATCCTGTCCTCCGCGGGCATCAAGCGGATGACGCAGCTCAGTGCCGCCAAGCTCCCCGAACAGCTCGTGCGCGAGCTCGATTCGCGCGAAGGCGACGACGAGGCGGTCGCCGAGCTGGGCGTCTCCTACGCGACCCTGCAGGCGTCGGACCTGCTGGCCGGCGGCGCGCCCGGCATCCACTTCATCACGCTCAACCGCTCGCCGGCGACCCGCGCGATCCTCTCCGCCCTCAAGGTCTTCCGGCCCGGGCGGGTCATGGCCTAGCCGCCCAGGTCCCCGCTGAACGGCCGCGGGATCGCGGCGCCCGTGCTCGCCTGGTCGTTGACGACCCCGTCGATGTGGTCGGCCGAGACGGTCAGGACGGTGTCGAAGCCGTCCCCGTTGCTGCGCTGGGTGAGGCCGGCCACCCGCGCCTGGCGCAGGGTCAGCGTCTGGAGGTCGGAATCGCAGACGTGCAACCCCGTCTTGCACGTGTCGAGGACGAACCCGGCCAGCGGCCCGCCGTCGCGCAGGGCGTCGACGAGCCCGGGCACGAACGAGATGAGGACGAGGCGCATGGTCAACCGCGCCGGTGCGGCCGGGTCCGGCCGCGCCAGGCCGTAGCAGGCCGCGCGCACCGCGAACTCGCCGCTGTGCTTGTCCGCGTTCGAGTCGCCGACCATGCCCGGGATCTTCAGCGACGTCGGGGCGTCGGTGGGGGCGACGTCGTCGTCGCTGTCGCACGTGGGGATCTGCCCGGCCGGCGTGGCGCCGGGCGTCGTGAAGGTGGTCGTGACGGGCGTCCCGTCCGAACCTTCGGGCTTCTGCGGGATGAAGGTCTCGCTCAGGCCGGAGAAGCTGAGGTGGAGGACCTCGTCGGTGTTCCCGCGCTGCCGGTAGCCCGTGACGTGCAGGCCGGAGAACACCAGGCGCTCGAAGGTGCGGGGTGTCTTCCCGACGGTGCGCAGCGACAGCGTCCCCTGCGGGATCGTCGAGCCGTCGAGCAGCTTCTGCTGGAGCTGCCCGCTGGCGCCGGTGGTCTTCTGGTGGATGATCAGCGAGCTGAAGCCGTCCCGGCCACCGCGCAGGCAGAAGCGGGTGGGCAGGAGGGCGCCGACGAAGCCCTCGTCGAGCAACGGGGTGTCGACGCCGTCCAGCTTGAGGTACAAGGACGGGCTGCCCGCGTCCCCGTCGCAGCCGAAGGCCGGTGCCGGCGGTGCGCCCGCGGGGCCCTGCGGTCCGGCCGCGCCCGGCGCACCGGCTGCGCCCGCCGAGCCCCCGGCCCCCGGCGCACCCTGGGCGCCGGCGGCTCCCGGCGCGCCGGCCGGCCCGCGATCGGCGTCGCCGACCACGACCGCCCGCTCGCCCTTCTTGCAGTGGGAGGCCACGCGCACGGTGCCCTTGTCGTCGCCCTTCTTGCGGATGCACAGCGTCGTGTCATTCGAGGAGGACGACGCGGCCCCCGCGACTCCCACCCCGACGAGCAGGGCCGCCGCGACGGCCGGCAGGAACTGTCTCATGCGCGGAACCTACATCGGCGGCGGTTCGATCTCCAATGCGTGGGCCAGGCCGCCGCTCCAGGCGACGTCGACCTCGTCGTTGCGGCCGTAGTGACCGATGCCGAAGGCGCCCCAGAACCACTTCCAGAAGCCGAGTTTGCCCTCCTTGACGAGCGGCTTCGAGAACTCGAGGACACGGCCCCGGACCTCGTAGTCGCGCCCCGGCTCCTGGCGGACGCCGTTGACGAAGACGGTGAACGGCTCGGTCACGGTGCTCGGGAGGGGGACGCGCCAGCGCTCTGGTTCCATCGGGTCCGAACCGTACCGTTGCCTTGAGTGCACGAGTACGAGATCCGCCGGTCCAGCCGGGCGCGCCGCGTCCGCGTCACCGTCCACCCCGACCGCCGGGTGGAGGTCGTGCTGCCCCAGCGCGCGCCGCAGAAGGCCGCGTCCGCCGCGGTGGAGGAGCTCGGGCCCTGGATCGAGCGGCGGCTGCGCTCGCTGGACCGCGTCGCGGTGGAGGTCGAGCGTCCGCCCGGCACCGTGCCGTTCCTCGGCGAGGACCTCACGCTCGTGCCCCAGCCCGGCCGCACGCGCGTGCACCGCCGCGGCGACCTCCTGCTCGTCCCGGCCGCGGACCCGACCCGCGCGCTCGAGCGCTGGTACCGCGGCCAGGCGCGCAAGGTGATCGGCGCGAAGCTGGACGCCGCGACCGCGCGGGCCGGCGTGACCTACACGGGGTTGACCATCCGCGGGCAGCGCACGCGCTGGGCGTCGTGCTCGGCGTCCGGCGGGATGTCCTTCAACTGGCGGCTGCTGCTGGCGCCGGAGGCAGTGCTCGACTACGTGGTCGAGCACGAGGTCTGCCACCGCACCCACATGGACCACTCCGCGCGCTTCTGGGCGTTGATGGCCGAGCGCGTGCCCGACCACAAGGAGCACTCGCGCTGGCTGCGTCGCTACGGGGCGACGCTGACGCTCGAGCCGAGCGCCCTGCGCAGCGCGGCGTAGGCGCTCTCCCCGCGCTCGGGCTCCACGAGCTCGCGGCGGAAGCGACCCGTGTAGGCCTCGACGGCCCCGTTGCCGCGCACATCGACGCCGCCGGAGACGCCGCGCGGGCCCCGGACCTCGACGCGGCCCTGGACCTGGACGACCGGGTCGTAGGTCCGCTTGGCCACCGTGACCGTGCCGCGGCGCGGGCCGCCCGCGAGGTCGCGGGCGCGCTCCTCGAGGGCCGCCAGGGCGGACGCCCCGTCGCCAAAGGTCTGTTTCTCGACACGTCCGTTGACGCGCGTGGTCAGCCGCCATGCCACCCGTTTAGGGTACGCCGGACCTATGACCCTCACCCGCATCGTCACCATCGGTGCGGCGACGGCGCTGCTCGCGCCGGCCGCCGCACACGCAGCCACCCTGAAGACCGATCTGCCCTGCTACATCGAGGGCCAGGCCATGGGCGTGGCCGGCGAGGGCTGGGGCCCCGGGACGGCGTGGGGTGTCCAGGCCGACCAGATCTTCGCCTCGGGCACGGCCGACGAGGCGGGCAACTTCGTCGACACGACGCAGGTCAAGGCGCCGATCGTCCCGGAGATCACCACCAAGCCCACCACGGTCACGCTGACCGGCCAGCAGGACGGCGTCGACGTCGCCTCGACCACCTTCAAGGTCGTCAACTTCCTTGTCGATCCCAAGGACCCCAACGGCAAGCCGACGGGCAAGACGAAGTGGGGCTTCTCGGGCTTCGAGCCGGGCAAGGCCATCTACTTCCACGTCACCCGCAAGGGGAAGACCTACACGGAGAAGGTCGGCACGGCCAAGAGCCCGTGCGGGACGCTGACCAAGCGCCTGCGCCGCCTGCCCGCCGTCCCCGGCAAGAAGATCGCCTACGGCACCTACAAGGTCGCGGTCGACAGCCGCAAGAAGTACGCGAAGGCCAACGGCGCCTACAACCAGTACACGGCCACGGTCACCATCCGCAAGACCTTCCTGCGCTCGGCGGCGTTCGTCCGCTAGACGGCGGCGAGAAGCAGCTCTTCCACGCCCGCCGCCGGAAGGGGGCGGGCGAGGAGGAAGCCCTGCGCGAGCGGGCACCCCTCGTCGGCGAGGAAGCGTCGCTGGGCCTCCGTCTCGACGCCCTCGGCGACGGTGATCCGGCCGAGCGCGTGCGAGAGCTTGAGGATCGCCGAGACGAAGGCGGAGGCCTCGTCGTTGTCGGGCACCTCGCGGAGGAAGGCGCGGTCGATCTTGACCGTCTCCACCGGCATCTCGCGCAGGCGCGAGAGCGACGAGTAGCCCGAGCCGAAGTCGTCGAGCGCGAGCTTGAGGCCGAGGGCGTGCAGCGCGCGGAGGATGGTCTCGGACTCGACCGGGTCCTCCATGGTGGCCGACTCGGTCAGCTCCGCGGTCAGCCGCTCCGGGTTCGCGCCGGTACGCCCCAGATGCGCGGCGACGCGGCCGGCGAAGTCGAGGCGCCGTAGCTGGCGCGGGGAGACGTTGAAGGAGATCTGCGGCTCCAGCCCGGCGGCCGCCCAGGCGACCTGCTGTTCGCAGACGGCCCCGACGACCCAGTCGCCGATCGCCTCGATGAGGCCGGTCTCCTCCGCGAGCGGGATGAACTCGCCGGGCGGGACCATGCCGCGCTCGGGGTCGTGCCAGCGCAGCAGCGCCTCGACGCCGATCAGCTGGCCGCGGGCGACGTCGAAGATCGGCTGGTAGTGCAGGACGAACTCGTCGTTGGCCAGCGCGCGGCGCAGGCGGGTCGAGCCCTCGAGACGCTCGCGGCGCTCGCTGTCGGGTCCGCCCGTGCGCTCGTAGACGCACCAGCTGCCACGGGCGACGTTCTTGGCGCGGAAGACGGCCGCGTCGGCCTGCTCGAGCAGATCCTGGGCGCGGGAGGAACCGGCGGAGCAGAACGCGATGCCCATGGAGCACTCGACGGAGAACTCGGCATCGTCGATCCGGAAGGGTGCGTCGAGTGCCACGATGATGCGCTCGGCGGTCTGGCGGGCCACGTCCAGGACGTCGCCCTCGATGTCGGCGAGGAGGAGCAGGTACTCGTCGCCGCCCGGGCGGGCCAGGAGGTCGGTGCTGCGCGTCGCCTCGCTGAGGCGGCCGGCGACGGCGGCGAGGACCCGGTTGCCGGCGACGAAGCCGAGCGAGTCGTTGACGAGGCGGAAGGCGTCGATGTCGACGTGCAGGAGGGCGACGCCGGTGCCGGCGCGGCGGGCGCGGGCGAGCGACAGCGCCAGGTGCTCCTCGAGCAGGGCCCGGTTGGGGAGCCCCGTCAGCGGGTCGCGGAAGGCGAGCTCGAGCCCGCGCTCACGCTCTGCGGCGAGCTCGCGGCGGAGCTCGGCCACCTGCATGCGCGCGGTGTCCAGTTCGTCGTCGATCAGCTCTCCCACCTGACCCTCATCGGCGGCTGGAGGGCCGAACGTGAGTCAGGCCGCGAGGTCGAGCACGACCTCACGCGTGCCCGCTGACACCACGTCACGTTCGTAGCGGCCGGGCGCGTGGGCGAGCAGCCGGGCGACGGCGCGGTTCTCCCCGGCGATGAGCGCTGAGAAGTGGTGGATCCCGACCGCCCTGGCGGCGTCGGCGAGCGCCTGCATCAGGAACGTCCCGAGGCCCAGGCCCTGCAGGTGGTCGGCGACGACGATCGCCCACTCGGCGGTGTCGTCGCCCGTGCGCACGGCGCGGGCAACCGCGACGAGGTCGCCGTCGAGCATCGCCACCAGCGCGATGTGGTTGACGCCGTCGACCTCCGTCAGGTAGCGCAGCTCCGCGGTCGTGAACGAGGGCTTGGCCGACAGGAAGCGCCGCCGCACCGTCTCCAGCGACAGGCGCTTGAGGCCCTCCTGCAACCGCCAGCCATCGTCCGGGGCGATGGGCCGGATCAGGACCTGCCGGCCGTTCGCGAGGCGGTGGACGAGCACAGTTGCATTTTACAACTGGCCCGCCCGCCGCTGTGTGTCATCGCTCCTCGAGCGGGACGTAGTCGACCTGGCGTCCGCCGGCGTAGATCTGCCGCGGGCGGGCGATCTTCGTCTCCGAGTCGGTCACCATCTCCAG
>CAWJMO010000031.1:0-8161 GCA_963843865.1 uncultured Solirubrobacteraceae bacterium
CGTATCCGCCACGGCCGACCTTCACGCGCCCGGCCTTACCGGGTGGCCACCTCGTACGCCTTCGCCTCGTCGGACTCGTAGGCGTCGCCGACGGCCTTCAGGCCACCGGGGACGTCGTCCGGCTGGGAGATGTAGACGGTCCGGCTGGAGGGCTCGCCGACCTTGGAGTAGTCCAGCGGACCGGCGGTCAGGCCCTCGAGGTCGACGGTCGACAGCGACCGCGCGGCCTTGACGATGCCCTCGTGGGAGAGGTCGCCGTCGTCACACGCCTTCTTGAGGACCTCCGCCATCGTCTGCCCCTCGGCCCAGCCGAGCTGCACCGCGGCCTGGGGGACCTCCTTCGGGAACGCCTTGTCGTAGGCCTCGGCGACCTTCTTCGGACCGGGCGCGTCCGTGTTGTACGGCGACACGGAGCCGACGATGTAGGCGTTGGCCTTCAGCGCGTCGGCGGCCGGCGTCTTGAGCAGCGCCGGGTTCCACGTCGGGTTGTTGCCGACGAGCGGCACGTTCAGGCCCTGCGAGGCGGCGATGCCCGCGGCGGACGCCATCTGCGTCGGCGCGGTGGTCATGGCGATGAGCTTCACGCCGGCCGACTTGAGCGCGGAGACCGGGCCGGACATGTCCTCGTCGGTGGCCTTGATCTTCTGCTCGACGACCTCCAGGCCGTTCTTCTCCGCGAACGCCTTCGAGCCCTGGAGCCCGTTCTCGCCGTACTCGCCCTCGAAGTAGATGTGGCCGATCTTGTCGCCCTTCTTGACCTTGCCGTCCTCGAGCAGCTTGTCGAGGCCGTTGATCATCTCGAGGTCGTAGGAGGCGCCCGTCTCGATGATGAAGTCGTTGCCCAGCAGCGAGGAGGGCCACGCGGCGAGCATGCGAGATCATGGAGTCGGTCTTGAGCGTCGGCAGCAGGGCGGCCGTGATCGGCGAACCGAGCAACTGCTGCAGGCCGGCGACCTTCTGGCTGAGGTCGCGGTACTGGACGACGGCCTTCTGCGGGTCGTAGCCGTGGTCCTTGACGACGAGCTTGACCGTGCGCCCGCAGATCGGCTCCGCCTGCTTCCAGTAGAGCTTGGTCCCCTGCACGATCGGCTTGCCCAGGGCGGCGAAGACGCCGGAGAGGTCGGTCAGCAGCCCGAGCGTGATCGTCTTCTCGGAGATGCCCGGCCCGGTCTTCACCGAGCCTCCCCCGCCACCCCCGCCGGACGAGTCCTCGGCTTTGCCGCCACATCCGGCGACGACGACGGCACTGGTCAGGGCGGCGGCGAGCCAGGCCCTGGCGGGACGACGGTTCATGCGGTGCTCTCCTTGGGTTGGACGGTCCTGGTTTCCGATGGAGACGGCTGGCGCCGCCGACCCAGCCGGCGGGACAGGCCGGCCAGCCCCTGCGGGGCGAAGATGAGGACGGCGATGATCGCCGCGCCGTAGAGGAAGCGCGCGGCCTGGGCGGGCTGGAGCCCGTCCGACCCGGCGTCCGCGATCAGCGGCAGCGACGCGCTGTACTTGTCGAGCACGTAGGGCAGCGCGGTGATCAGCGCGGCGCCGGCGATCGCGCCGCCGACCGAGCCGAGGCCGCCGATGACGATCATCACGAGGAAGTCGATCGAGAACAGGAAGCCGAAGGACTCGGGCACGATGCGGCTGTAGGCGAGCGCGAGCAGGACGCCGCCGAGCGCCGCGTACATCGAGCTGACGGTGAAGGCGGCCGCCTTGTAGCGGGCGACGTTGACGCCCATGACCGCCGCGGCGACCTCCGAGTCGCGCACCTGCTGCAGCGCGCGGCCCGGGCCGGCTGGCGACGAGGTTGCGCGCGAACCACCACGCGAACAGCACGAGGACGAGCCCGAGGTACCAGAGGCGCTCGAGCTGGTTGAAGGGAACGCCGCCGATGACGAGGTCGCCGCCGCCCTTGAACTCGAAGCCGAAGAGGCTGAACGGCTTGGCGTCGCGGCCGTTGAAGCCGCCGCTGACCTTGGACGCGTTCTGGAGGATGTGCTGGCCGACGAACACCAGGCCCAGCGAGGCCAGGCCGAGGTAGATGCCGCGCAGGCGGCCGGCGATCGGGCTGAACAGGGCGCCGACCGCGCCCGCCAGCACGACGGCGCCGATCAGGGCCAGGAACGGCGGCAGGCCGAGGCCCGTCGGCTGGGTGGCGGCGAGCGCCGCGTCCGGCTTGTCGCCGGAGAGGTAGCAGTAGCCGTAGGCGCCGATGGCGACGAAGAAGGCGTGGGCGAGCGACAGCTGCCCCGTGGTGCCCACCAGCAGGTTCAGGCCGACGGCGGCCACGGCGGCGGCCATGCAGAAGAGCCCCGTCTGCAGCCAGAACTCCTCGAGGAAGTAGGGGACCAGCAGCAGGACGACGACCGCAGCCGCGAGGCCGATGCGCTTAGACACGGCTGATCTCCTTGGAGCCGAAGAGCCCGGACGGCCGCCACAGCAGCACGATGAAGAGCACCGCGTAGGGGATGACCTCGCTCAGGCCGCGCCCGAGGAAGTCGATGTCGGCCTGGTAACGGGCGGCGAAGGTCACGGCGACGCCGACCAGCAGCCCGCCGACCACCGCGCCCGCGATGGAGTCCAGCCCACCGATCACCGCCGCGGGGATCGCCGTCAGCGCGATCAGGTAGGTGTTCGGGCCGACGCCCGGGCTCGGGAAGCTCGTGAAGAACGCGCCGGCGATGGCGGCGAGCGCGCCGCTGACCGCCCAGGCGCCCGCGGCGACGCGGCCCAGTCGGATGCCCATCAGCGCCGCCGTCTCCGGGTCCTCGGCGGTGGAGCGCATGGCGATGCCCCAGTCGGAGTACTTGAAGGCCGCGGCGAAGGCCGCCATCAGCGCGATGGCCACGACCGCGGCGGCGACGCGCGTCTGCGGGATGGTGACGCCGATGATGTCCGCGGTCTTGTTCCCCCACGGCGCGCCGGAGGGCAGGATGTCCGTCCCCACCTGGCGGGTCAGTGCGGTGCCCAGGATGATGTTCAGGCCGATGGTGATGATGGCCAGCGCGTCGGCGCCGCCGTGGCGCTGGCGCAGCGGGCGCACGACGAGGAAGTCGAGCAGCGCCGCGACGACCGCGCAGGCGACGGCGGCGGCGCCGATCGCCCCGAAGAAGCCGAGCGAGCCGTGCCAGCGGGCGACGAGGTAGGCGCCCAGCATCACCACGGACGCATGGGCGAAGTTGACGACGTTGGTCGCCTTGAAGACGATCACGAAGCCCATCGCGATGAGGGCGTAGATGCACCCCAGGCTGAGGCCGCTGAACAGGGCGTCGATCACTTCAGGCGGCCTCCTCGGAGGGGGACCCGAGGTACGCCTTGAGCACCTCGGGGTCGGTCTGGACCTGCTCGGGCGGGCCGTCTGCGATGCAGCGGCCGAAGTCGAGCACCGTGACGTGCTCGGCGAGGCCCATGACGAAGCGCATGTCGTGTTCGACCAGCAACAGCGACAGCCCGAGGGCCTCGCGCAGGCGACCGAGCGCGTTGGCCATGTCCTGCTTCTCGTCGGCGTTCATGCCGGCGACGGGCTCGTCCAGGAGCAGCAGCGACGGCTCCGCCGCGAGCGCCCGTCCGATCTCCACGCGCTTGCGGTCGCCGTAGGAGAGGCTCTCGACCGGGTGATCGAGCCGCTCGTCGAGGCCCAGCAGGCCGGCGATGCGGTCGATCGTCTCCGTCTGGGCGTCCTCCTCCTTGCGGGAGCCCGGCAGGCGCAGGCCGGAGGCGACGAAGCCGCTCTTGGTCAGCCGGTGGCGACCGACGAGCAGGTTGTCGCGCACGGTCATGAACGGCGACAGGGCGAGGTTCTGGAACGTCCGGCTGATGCCCAGCGCGGCGATGCGCGGCGGCCGCAGCCCGGTGATGCGGCTGTCGCCGTAGCGGACGTCCCCGCTCGTGGCCCCGTAGACGCCGGTGAGGACGTTGAGCAGGGTGGACTTGCCGGCGCCGTTGGGGCCGATCACCGCGTGCGTGGTCCCCGCGGCCACCGTCAGGGAGACCTCGCCGAGCGCCTCCAGTCCGCCGAAGCGGACCGTGACGTTGTCGACGACCAGCGTCTCCGGCTCGCGCCGGGTCGGGGTCCCGCGGTTGACGGGCGCGACCTGCTTGGGCTCGATCTCCGCCTCGTCGCCGACGCCCAGGTAGCGGTTGCGGACCTCGTCGCTGGCGGCCAGCTCGTCCGCCGGGCCGTCGAGGGAGATCTCGCCGACCTCCATCACGTACGCGTGGTCGGCGACCTCGAGCGCCATGGCGGCGTTCTGCTCGACGAGCACGACGGCGGTCCCCTGCTCCGAGATGTCCTTGATGACGCGGCCGATCCGCTCGACCATCTGCGGCGCGAGGCCCAGCGACGGCTCGTCGAGGAGCAGCACGCGCGGCTCGCTCATCAGCGCCCGGCCGATGGCCAGCATCTGCTGCTCGCCACCCGAGAGCAGGCCTGCGCGCTGCGTGCGGCGCTCGTCCAGGCGCGGGAACATCTCGAAGACGCGCTCGCGGGCGGCGGCCTTGGCCGCGCGGCCGCTGGTGGACAGGCCGCCGGCCCGCAGGTTCTCCTCCACCGTGAGCTCGGCGAAGACGCGGCGTCCTTCCGGCACCTGCACGACGCCGGCGCGGACGATGCCCGCCGGGTCGGTCGGGAGGGCCTTTCCCCCGAGGGAGATCGTGCCGCCGTCGACGCTGCCGCCGAGCATCCCGGTGACGCCTGAGATCGCGCGCAGCAGCGTGCTCTTGCCCGCGCCGTTGTTGCCCAGCACGGCGACGACGCCGCGTTCGGGCACCCGCAGGGAGACCCCGCGCAGGGCCCGCACGCCCCCGTAGGACACCTGCAGATCTTCGATTTCCAGCAGCACATCACCAGCCGGCATGGCCGGTCCCCCTCTCCTCAGTTGTGCGTATCGCCACAACGGGCGATTACGAAACGTGAGGGGGCGTTTTCCCCGCTCAGGCGGTGATGACCGCGGTGGCCATCGCGAGGACGACCAGCACGGCGGAGATGCTCATGATGCCGCGGGCGGCACCGTCGCTGGACGGCCAGTTGTCGTGGCCGCGCATGCCGACGAACGAGACCAGCACGGCCCACAGCGCGAGGGCCCCGCCGCAGATGTAGAAGAGGGCGTGCGACCCCTCCTCGGCTTCCTCGGCGGCGAACGTGACGATGGCGTGGAGCATTCGGCGCGGAACCTTATACGCCGTAGCGGCTCTCGGTCGCGGCGACCTGGCCCTGGTAGTGCGAGCCCAGGCCCTCCGACCCGTAGGGCCGTTCGGCGGCGCGGTCGAGCGCCATCACGGACAGCTGCGCGATCGGCAGCCCCGCGTAGAGCTTGATCGGCACGCGGGTGAGGTTGTTGAGCTCCAGCGTCAGCGTGCCGCTCCAGCCGGGATCGACGAAGCCGGCGGTGGCGTGGACGATGAGGCCGAGGCGCCCGAGGCTGGACTTGCCCTCCACGCGCGCGACGAGGTCGTCCGGCAGCTCGACGCGTTCCAGCGTCCGGCCCAGGCAGAACTCGCCGGGGTGGATGACGAAGGCCTCGTCAGGACCGATCGTCACCTCCTCCGTGAGGTTGGGCGGCATGTCGCGCAGGTCGATCGCCGTGACCTTGTGGTTGGAGAAGACCCGGAACGAGTCGCCCAGCCGCAGGTCGATGGACGCGGGCTGGACCATCTCGGGGTCCCAGGGATCGACCACCAGGCGCCCCTCGTCGACGAGGCGGCGCAGGGTGCCGTCAGAGATCGCGGAGTGGACGTCCACGCGCGGGAGTCTGCCACGCGGACCGGACCCGTGGCGGAGCGGGCGCTGCGTGACCACCGTGCGGGCCGCGCGGACGGCGGCCGCGGGGGACGCGGCGGGAAGGCCGGCGATGCGGGTCCGGGGCGATGCGGGCGGGCTCGGGCGGGGCGGGCTCGTCGGACTGCTTGACGGCCCACCAGACGATGCCGAAGAGCCCGAAGATCGGGATCTTCAGGATGAACATCAGCCAGATGAAGCCCCAACCCATGTTTCGCAGGCTACCCCTGATCGCCCCGGCTGACCAGCCGGGGCGCGAGTGGGCGCGTCGGGCGCCCTAGTCGACGAAGGGCTTGCCCTTCTTGTTCCAGCTCAGGAAGCCCGTCCACGGCAGGCGCGGCTTGCCGTTGCCGGGGATGCCCTGCTTGTACGCGTGGAAGGTGATGCGCGTGCCCGCGCCCTCCTGGTCGAGCGAGGCGCCGCCGGCACCGCACAGCCCACCGCTCTTGGCCTTGGTGAGCTCGCGGTTCAGGACGACCTTCGGGGCGCTGTAGGGCCCGAAGAACGACGCGGAGGACCGCGCGTCCGTGTAGTAGTTGCAGGTCGTGAAGTCGTCGCGGGACAGGAACAGCCAGAAGAGCCCGTCGTGGTACGTGAAGGCCGGGTTCTCCATGCGCTCGGTCGCGCTCGAGACGAGGTCACGCGGCACGGCGCCCTTGACGCGGCTGAGGCCGTCGGGGTTCATGGCGAGCGCCTGGATGTGGAAGTCGGACGCGTTGCCGACGTTGTCCTTGAAGACCATGTAGCGCTGGCTGCCGTCGACGACCATGGTGGGGTCGATGACCTCGTGGCCGGGGACCGCGGAGCACCAGGTCGGCCGCTTGGTGTTGGTCACCTTGTAGGGACCTTCGGGCGCGGTGGCCTTCGCGACGGCGACGCAGTGGTGGCCGGTCTTGGCGTACATCGCGGTGAAGTACATGACGTAGGTCGGCAGCGGGCCGACGGTCTGCCACACGTCGGGCGCCCAGGGCTCCGGCTTGTCGGCCGCCCACCTGGGCTTCTTCAGCGACGGCGCCCGCGTGCCGGGGCTGCCGTCCGCGTTGACCTGGATCGACGGCATGCCGCCGCCCGTGCCGAAGATGCGCAGGCCGGTGGCCGTCTGCAGGACGTCCGGGTCCGGGTAGCTCTTGGAGGACAGGCGCTGCAGCGAGCTGCCGTCGTGCACCACCGGATCCATGCCGGGTGGGTCCGCGAGCGCCGCCGGAGCGAGGAGGAGCAGGGCGGCCAGCGCGGCGAGGGTCATCTTCATGCGCGTTAGAACCGCGTCATCTCGCCGAGGTTGCGGACCCGTTCCTCGACCTCGTCCATCGTGAGCGTCTGCAGCCGCTCCGTGCCGAAGGCCTCGACGTTGAAGGACGCCAGCGCGGTGCCGTAGGCGAGGGCGGAGCGCAGGTCCCCGTCGCCGTGCGCGGCGACGTAGCCGACGAAGCCACCGGCGAAGGTGTCGCCGGCGCCCGTGGGATCGACGACATCGGGCGTCGGGAAGGCGGGGAGGCCGAAGACGTCGTCCTTGGTGAACATCGTGACGCCGTACTCGCCCTGCTTGGCGATCACGATGCGCGGGCCGAGCTCGAGCACCTTGCGGGCGGCGCGGACGAGGTTGGGCTCGTCGGCGAACTGCTTGATCTCGCCGTCGTTGAGCAGGATGCAGTCGACCATGCCCATCGCGCGGGTGAGGTCGTCACGGGCGATGTCGATCCACAGGTCCATGGAGTCCAGCGCGGTGAAGCGCGCCTGCTCGCACTGCTCGCGCACGGCGATCTGGAGCGCCGGGACGATGTTGGCCAGGAAGAGGACGTCGGCCGCGGCGGACTCGGCGCTCAGCTTGGGCGCGAACGTCTCGAAGACGTTGAGGTCGGTCTGCAGCGTGTGGCGGATGTTGACGTCGCGCTCGTAGCGGCCGGCCCAGAAGAACGTCTTGCCGCCGGGGATCTGCTCGATGTCGTCCGTGTTGACGCCGCGGTCGCGCATCACGCCGAACTCCGCGTCGCCGAAGTCGTCGCCCACCGGGCCGACGACGCGCGTGTCGGCGAAGAAGGAGGACGCCAGCGAGAAGTGCGTGGCGGACCCGCCCAGCATCTTGTCGCGCGACCCCGTCTCCGTCTCGACGGCGTCGAACGCGATGGACCCGACCACGGTGACAGTGCTCATGGGCGGCGAGGCTAACGGCGACCGCGACCGCGGCGGCGCTGCTCGCGGGCCGTCTCGGCCTCGCCCGCGTCCCAGCCCTCCGACCACACGCCCTCTGCCCTCGCCGTCCGGCGGGGCTCGCGCCGCGGCTCGGGTTCCGGCTCCGGCACGCGCTCCACGGGCGCCCCGGCCGGGCGGAACAGGTACGACAGGATGAACGCGAAGGCGGCGATCATCAGGAGGATCCCGAGGGCGCCGAGC
>CAWJMO010000032.1:0-20803 GCA_963843865.1 uncultured Solirubrobacteraceae bacterium
AGACGAGGAGGTCCTCGGGGATCTCCGACTCCTCGAGGATCAGCTCGACGAGCTCGTCGTTGTAGTTGGAGACCTCCTCCAGGAGGTGCTCGCGCGCGGCCGCGGCGGCGTCGGCGAGCTCGTCCGGGATGTCGCCCACGACGACGTCCTTGCCGAGGTCGTCCAGGTAGGTGATGGCCTTCATCGTGACCAGGTCGACGATGCCGGCGAAGTCGCCCTCGGCACCGATCGGCAGCTGGATCGGCACGGGGTGCGCGCCCAGGCGGTCGATCATGGTCTGCACGCCGCGGTCGAAGTCCGCGCCGATGCGGTCCATCTTGTTGATGTAGGCGATGCGTGGGACGCGGTAGGTGTCGGCCTGGCGCCACACGGTCTCCGACTGGGGCTCGACGCCCGCGACGGAGTCGAACACGGCGACGGCGCCGTCGAGCACGCGCAGGGAGCGCTCCACCTCGACGGTGAAGTCGACGTGACCCGGCGTGTCGATGATGTTGATCCGGTGGCCCTTCCACTCAGCGGTGGTGGCGGCGGAGGTGATCGTGATGCCACGCTCCTGCTCCTGCTCCATCCAGTCCATGGTGGCCGCGCCGTCGTGGACCTCGCCGATCTTGTGGGAGCGGCCCGTGTAGTAGAGGATCCGCTCCGTCGTCGTGGTCTTACCCGCGTCGATGTGGGCCATGATCCCGATGTTGCGGGTCTTCTGAAGTGTGTACTGGCGTGGCATAAGGGCGTGGGTGATGGAAGGTGCGGGGGCGGGGCAAGAGAAAGGGCCCCGGAGGGCCCTCGCACGTCACTGCATGGAGTTGCTCCCTGGGCGGCTGATTATGTCCGTCGGGACTCCATAGGACGAGAGGGTGCTGCGCTTGCCAATCCTTCGGCGAGCGACAGGGGAGACTAGCAGGGTCTAAGGGACGCTGTAGGGCGGGATCGCGGCGTTCTCGGGGTCGGCCACGAGGCCCCCGCTCCCGCTCGGGATGATGCTCACCGCGAGGTGCCGCGTGCCCTGCTTGAAGGCCGGCAGCTGGAGGCCGAGCGTGGGGCCGCCGCGGGGGTTGGCCTTCTGGCGCCGGGCGCTGAAGATGCGGACCCGACTCCGTCCCCACCCACCCGTGTTCCGCGGCACCGTGACCCGGTAGCCGCCGTACTCGCCGTGCAGCTGGAAGTACTTCACCCGGGCGGTCTCGAGGCCGTTCGTGGCCACCACGGTCCTCCCGGTGCGCAGGACAGCGTCCAGGCGGGTGACCTTCCCCCAGGTCGGGAACAGGACGGCGGCGCGCGCGGCGCGCTTGGCCTCCGGCCGGCGGATGGTCCAGGCCGCAGCGATCGAGCGGTCGCGGAACGTGTAGGCGCTGGTGACGGTGATGCCGTTCTCCGTCTTGCGGCCGACGACGCCGAGGTCGGAGAACGGGCCGGCGTCGGGCTGGGTGGCGAGGACCTTCTGGCGGGTCACGCGGCCGTGCGGGGAACGCGTGAGCACGAGCGGGGGGCGCTTGGGGTCCGAGTGCAGCGGCTTCTGGCTGATCATCAGCCGACGCTTGCCGCTCGCGCTCTCCACGCGCACCCCGAACGCCGCCGGCGGGTGCCCGCCCGTGCCGCCGACGGGGTCGCCGTCGGCGTCGTAGAGGCGGGCCAGCTCGTTGCCGCCGTAGGGGACCTTGCCGCGGTTGACGGCCAGGATCGCCGTCGAGTAGTGACGGGTGGAGACGGCCAGGCGGCCGATGTCGGCGTCGTAGGCGTAGAAGGGCGGCGGCTCCTGGGCCTGCATCTTCCCCATCCCGGCGCTGACTGCGCGCACAGCGTTGGCGCCCATGCGGGCCCAGAACATCGTGCCCGCCGGCGTGCCCTGCTCGCCGATGTGGAAGAGCTCGGGGCTCGGACGGAACGGGCTCCTGGAGCCGGCCTGGTAGCTGAGGTGCTCATACAGGCGCAGGCCGCGGTCGAAGAGGTACTTCGCCCACGGCCCCTCCCGCTTGCGGGTCTGGAAGGTCGGCGAGGTGGCGATGGCGATCAGGCCCTGCTGGCCGTAGGCCCACGCCTTGCCCTTCATCCACCGCTCGTAGCTCCAGCCCGTGTCCCAGTTCATGAACCCGGCGTGGGTCCAGTAGCCGTAGAGGTCGCGCTGGGTCCAGCCGCGCAGCCGGCGCAGGTCCTCGGCCGGCAGCGGCGCCATCCCCGCCTGCTTGCGGGCCAGGTCGTACCAGTACAGGAAGTGCAGCGTCATGTTCGCGTACTCGGCCGAGTCGAGGTTCCGGGAATACAGCGGCGAAGTGTTGGACTGGTAGATGAAGCGGTAGCTGGGCCCGACGTTGGTCGTGCCGCCGGCGATCTGCGGCTTGGAGAAGCCCTGCGTGAACGCGTGCATGTGCTGGCGGTAGTCCTTGCGCAGCAGCGTCGGGTCCTGGTTGACCAGGTAGTCGTAGGCGTAGAGCTCGGCGTGCCAGTTGATCTGGTTGAGGCGGACCTTCGGGTAGCGGAAGAACTCGGTGTAGGCGACCCGGTGGATCTCGTCCTTGATGCGCGCGACGTCCTCGTCGGGCAGCGCCAGCTGCTTCTGCGCGCGAGCGGCGATCTGCAGCCCCTCGGCGACCTTGGGGTCGATCGACTTGTCCATGTCGACGTAGGGGCCGTCCATGTTCGACGTCCACCCGGGCGAGTGGAACATCTTGTCGTAGGCCGGCGGCGCGGCCGCGGTGAAGAACGGCGGGGACGCGGTGAGCGCCTTGACGAGGATGCGCGCGCGGACGTCGTTGCGGGCGGGGCCGACGTGGCCGTAGGCGGCGGCCGTGGCGTAGATGGTGAGCATCGCCGACGAGCAGATCGTGTCGATGGAGCGCGCGCCGGTGGAGAAGTAGCCCTTGTGGTCGGACCAGTAGCGGTCCATGCGCTCCGCGACGCGGTCGGCGAACGTGAAGTAGTCCGCGTCCGTCATCGGCGGCGCCGGGGTGCTCGGCGCCGCGTGGGCGGCCGGGGTGGCGAACGCGAACGCGAACGCCGCGAGGAGGATCAGCCGACGGAGTCGAGCTCGTGCCATGTCGATCCGTTCAACGCGTAGACGACCACCTTGTTGCGGCCGCGGTGCAGCGATTCCGGCGGGATCAGCATGGAGAAGCGCGGGGCGCCGTGCTCGAGATAGGCCTCCCCCGTGGCCTCCACGGTCCCGTTGACCGCGACCGCGAGGTCGGTTCCCGGCTTGACGTCCTTGGTCGAGCCGGTGACGTAGGCGGGGATGACGCCGGACCTGGGGTGCACGTGCCGGTACAGCTTGCCGTTGTTGATGAAGGCGGATCCCGTGCCCGCGCCGTCCGCGCCCGGCGGCTTGCCGACGAGCTCCTGGCGCGGCCCGACCTTCCAGATCGCGTCCAGGCCGGGCGGGAAGCGCCGGTCGCGCGCGGCGACCTCCGCGTCCCGGCGGCGCACGAAGTCCCGCGGCTCCACGCCGACGAGCTTCGCGTCGCGGCCGTTGCGCTGCTGGAGGAGCTTCTCCGGACGCGGCTGGTCGGCGGGCACGCCGTCGAACTTCCAGTCCGTGTCCAGGCCGAGCGACTTGACGATGGTCGGGACGACGTCGAGCGTCGTGACGAACGTGTCCTTCGTCTCCCCCGTCTTCTGGCCGGGCTGCTTGACGAAGAAGGGCACGCTGCCGACCTGCGGGAAGTTCTCCTTGGTCACCGGGCGCCGCGACTCGCCGCCGCCGATCGCGCCGCCGTGGTCGGCGACCACGATCACGAGCGCCTTGTCCCACAGGCCCGTGCGCTTCATCTGGTCGATGGCGTTGCCCAGCAGGGTGTCGGCGAAGCGCGTCATCAACATGTGGCGCTGGTAGGCCTGGTCGAGCAGGAATTGGTCCTTGCCCCAGTCCTGGTCGTTGAGGCCGGGCATCGTCGGGCCCTCGACGACGTACTGGCTGCCGTCGGGCAGGAAGCGCCACGGGACGTGCGGGATGACGTTGTGCACCATCCACAGGCCTGGCTTGACGCCGCCGGGCTTCATGGTCTGGACGACCTTCAGGCCCGCGCGGACGCGCTTGCTCGGCAGGTCGGACCCCGCGGTGCGGATCTTCGTGTTCGCGCCCTCGGCGGCGCGGTCGTTCGCGGCGCCGGCCAGGCCGTCCTCGCCGGCCTCCGCGCGGAAGTCCTCCCAGTCGCGATCGATGGGCGGCAGCTTGTCAGCCATCCCCTTGGGCAGCAGCAGGCGGCGCTCGACGATGCTGAGGTCGCTGGCGAGGCTCGACAGGCGCTTGCCGCGCGTCTCGGTCTCCTTGGCCCCGCACAGCGACTCGGGGCAGACGCTGGTGATCGGCTCCTGGTCGTGCTGCTGGTAGCTGCGGCCGAGCAGCGTGTAGAGGTTGTTCGGGTACGTGTGGCTGGTCGGCAGCTCAGCCTGCGGGCGGCGGCCGGTGAGGATGGCGGGCACGGCGACGTAGGTGCCGTCGGAGACGCTGGTCGCGTTCTGGTACCAGGTGGACGCGTCCGCCAGGCGGGCGAAGTTCGGGTAGCGCTCGGCGTCGACGGAGTGGTCGGGCTTCATGAGCGACGGCGTCGGCAGCTCGTCGAAGATCATCAGCACGACGGGGACGGGGTCCTTGGCCTGCGCGCCCGCGGTGGCCTTCGCGTCCTCCCCCGGGAAGACGACGTCCTTGACGCCGGAGGTGAACAGCAGCAGCACGAGGACGACGACGGGGGCGACGCCGAGGATGGAGACGAAGGAGCGCAGGCCGACGAAGCGCGCGTAGGCCGCGGCCGCGGCGGCGCCGAGCAGCAGCGCGATCGGGAGCACGACCTTGGCGTCGTCGCTGATGCCCTTGACCACCTGCAGGAGCAGCACGGCGGCGAAGAGGGTCACGAAGCCCAGCTGGGCGAGCCGTCCGAGGTTCTCGCTGATGGCGCGGGCGACGGCGACGATCACGGTGGCGACGAGCGGCGGGCCGAGCGTCCAGAGCAGGGCGAAGATGACGACGTCGCCGCCCGTGTTCGACCGCGCGACGAAGAACGCCGGGTTCTTGCCCAACAGGTCGAACAGCGGCTGGACGAAGGCCAGCGTCCACAACGCGCCCAGGTGCAGGGCGCAGAAGAACAGGCTGGGCCAGCCGGGGCGGTCGTCAGCTGACTTCATAGAGCGTCCGCGATCCAAGGCTCTCCTGCCGGTGGACCGTGAAGACCTCGTTCAGGGCACGCTCGAAGGGTTCGCGGTCGAAGTCCGGGTGGGCCTCGTCGTCGCGCTTGGCGCTCAGGAGGCGCTTGACCATGGCGTCATCTCGGTGCGGGAGCTCGATCACGTGGACGCCGCCGAGGGCCTTCAGCCACTCCAGGATCGCCCGCACCGGGATGTTGCGGGTGATCGACAGATGGTGGATCAGGGCCAGCGACAGCGTGAGGTCCGGGCGGCCGCGCTCGGGCAGCGGGCCGCGCTCGGCGAGCGCCCAGCCGCGGCTCGGGCTCGGGTCGCACAGGTCGACGACGAGCGGGGTGACGTTCGTCGTGTCGAGCTGGCGGTACATCTTCTCGACCGTCTCGTGGTCGAAGTCCATGGCGATGACGGTCTGCGCGTGCGGGGAGACGACGCGGGCGAAGTAGCCGTCGTTGGCACCGAGGTCCCAGGCGAGGGTCGGCTTCACCCGCTCGGCGGCGGCCTCGACGAAGCGCCGCTTGGCCTCCAGGTCGGGCTCGTCGTAGCCGCGGTTGTCGGCGTCGTAGTCGCTCCAGGTGGACTTGCCCGGCTTCCACTCCAGGCCGCGGACGAGCTTGTGCAGGCGGCGGACCTGGGCCTGGATGATCTCCGGCTTGAAGCCCGCCTTGGCGAGCTTGGCGTTCGTGTTGCGCGCGGAGTCGTCGTCGCCCGTGCGCCGCTCGAGGCGCGCGAGCAGCCGGGCGTTGATGGTCACGCCCTTCTTGCGCGGGAGCAGGGCGGCGGCGTCGGCGGGGTCGATGCCCTCGAGGCTGCCGCGCAGCCACGGCTGGAAGGAGACGCCCGTGTACGCGGTGAGCATCAGCGGATACAGGTACAGGCAGCAGAACTGGCGGTAGCCGACCCACGGCTCGTTGCCGCGCAGGCGCTCGAAGGAGCCGACGTCGACGAAGACGGGCTTCGTCCCCTGCCACTGGACGTTGTACGGCGTGGCGTCCTTGAGGCTCAGCGACTCGGTGATCGCGCGGTCGAGCAGGCTCATCTGCAGGTCCGCGGCGTCGCGGAGCATGGAGAAGCACCACTCGTACGGGTACGTGACGAACGGGATGCGCTCGTGCTCGAGCACCGCTGCGGTGGCGTCCCCGTGGCTGAGGATCGCCGGACCCTCGTGGTCGGCGCGCGTGGTGCGGACGACCGACCCGTCCTCCTGGGTCTTGGCGTGCAGCTTGGAGGCGGCGAACGCCTCGTAGTCGGCCAGGCCGCGGGCGCTCAGCGCGCGGAAGACCTTGCCCTCATCGAGGAAGACGCGGCTGTCCGGATCCCGGAACGAGCCGGCGTCGACCTGCGTCACTTCGGGGTGCCGACGGGCTCTTTCTCAGCCGCATCGACGGGCGCCTCCGTGGAGGAGGCGACCGGGGTCTCCTCGTCCTCGAGGGGCTTGCGGATCTTCAGGGCGACGAGCAGCTGGTTCCAGCGGTAGCGGACGGCGACGCCGAGAGCGGCGACACCGCCGAGGATCATCGTGACGATCGCGCTTGCGCTGCCGGCATCGAGGTAGGCGAAAAGGGTCCGCATCGCGGTTAGGGTAGCGACGTGCTCAGACACGCCCTCTTCGCGCTCACCCTCGTCGCCGGCCTCCTGCTGGTCGTCGCGGAGTTCGGCGACCTCAACCACATCCAGATCCTCACGGTCACGCGCGACGGCGTCGGCGTGGGTGGTCACCACGGCTACGCGCTGCTGATCATCGCAGTCGTCGCGGGCCTGATGGCCTTCGGGGCGTGGCGCGGGTCCCGCCCGGCCGGCCTGGCCGTCGCGGTCCTCGGGCTGGTCGCGCTGCTGATCGTCGTGCTCGTGGACCTGCCCGACGTCGACGCGACCGGGCTCTACGGCCGCGACTACGAGCAGGCGAAGGCGTCGGCCTCGTGGGGCTTCCGCCTTGAAGCTCTGGGCGCTGTGCTCCTGCTGTTCAGCGGCGTGATGACCGTGGTCCTGTCGCCTCGCTCAGCGCCGACGCCGTCTCGACGCGAGGCCGCCCCGGAGGGCAGGTAAAGGGGGCGGGATCGACCGCGGCGTGACGACTAATGCGCGCTATGACCCGCGTTAGTCGTCATCCGGATCCTTACCAGCGGTAGTGCGCGAAGGCCTTGTTGGCCTGCGCCATGCGGAAGATGTCGTCCTTGCGCTTGTAGGCGCCGCCCTGCTGGGACTGGGCGTCCATCAGCTCGTTGGCGAGGCGCTGCGCCATGGACTTCTCGCGACGCTGGCGGGCGAACTGGACGAGCCAGCGGATGGCCAGTGTGCGGGAGCGGGCGCCGGGCACCTCGACGGGGACCTGGTAGGTCGCACCGCCGACGCGGCGCGAGCGGACCTCGAGCTGCGGCGTCAGGGCCTTGATGGAGGCTTCGAGGTACTCGAGCGGCTCGCGGCCGGTGCGCTCCGAGATGATCGAGAGCGCGTCGTACACGATGCGCTCGGCGGTCGACTTCTTGCCGTCGAGCATCACCTTGTTGATGATCTGCTGGACGAGCTTGGACCGGTGGACGGGGTCCGGATCGATCGGCCGGACGGTTGCTGCTGATCTACGAGGCATCTACTTCGCTTTCACGCCGTACTGGGAGCGGGCCTTCTTGCGGTCGCTCACGCCGGCGGCGTCGAGCGTCCCGCGGACGACCTTGTAGCGCACGCCCGGCAGGTCCTTGACGCGACCGCCGCGCACGAGCACCACGCTGTGCTCCTGGAGGTTGTGCCCCTCACCGGGGATGTAGGCCGTGACTTCCATCTGGTTGGTCAGCCGGACGCGGCAGACCTTGCGCAGGGCGGAGTTCGGCTTCTTCGGCGTCGTGGTGTAGACGCGCGTGCACACCCCGCGCTTCTGGGGCGCGGCCGTCTTCTTCTTGCGACCCTTGCCGGTCTTGAGACCGGGGGTGGCGAGCTTCTTGGTCTTCGGGGTACGTCCCTTGCGGACGAGCTGGGAAGTCGTGGGCATGCGAACGAGACAGGCTAGCGGGCTGAGTCAGAGCGCCGCCAGCGCCTCCTCCGGCGGCGTGTAGTCCAGGCCCTGGTCCCGCGCGACCGGCTCGTAGGTGACCTTGCCGCCGGCCACGTTGAGGCCGGCGAGGAAGCCGGGGTCGTCGGCCAGTGCGCCCTTGGCGCCCTTGTCCGCGAGCTTGATCACGAACGGCATGGTCGCGTTGGTGAGCGCCCAGGTCGACGTGATCGGGACGGCGCCGGGCATGTTGGCCACGCAGTAGTGGGTGATGCCGTCGACCTCGTAGGTCGGGTCGGTGTGCGTCGTCGGCCGGGAGGTCTCGAAGCAGCCGCCCTGGTCGATGGAGACGTCCACGAGCACGGCGTTCTTCTTCATCAGGCCGAGCTGCTCGCGCGTGATGACGTGCGGTGCCTTCGCGCCGTGGACGAGGACGGCGCCGATGACGAGGTCGACCTCGGGCAGCAGCGCCTCGATGCCCAGCGTGGAGGCGAACACGGTCGAGCAGCGCTCGTTGAGGATGTACTCGAGGTCGCGCAGGCGGTCGATGTTGCGGTCGAAGACGTAGGTCTCCGCGCCCATGCCGATGGCGACCGCGGCGGCGTTCTGGCCGACGACCCCGCCGCCGATGACCATCACCTTGCCGGCGGCGACACCGGGTACGCCGCCCAGCAGCAGCCCGCGACCGCCGAGGGGCTTCTCGAGCATGAAGGCCCCGGCCTGGGTGGCGATCTTGCCCGCGATCTCGCTCATGGGGGCAAGGAGCGGCAGGCGCCCGTTGCGGTCCTCCACGGTCTCGTAGGCGATGCAGGTCGCCTTGGAGTTCACGAGCCCGTCCGTGAGCTCGGCGTCCGGCGCCAGGTGCAGGTACGTGAAGAGCGTCTGGCCCTCGCGGAGCATCGCCACCTCGACCGCCTGCGGCTCCTTGACCTTGACGATCATCTCGGCCTCGGCGAAGACGGCCTGCGCGTCCTCGACGATGCGCGCGCCCTGCTCGGTGTACTCGTCGTCGGTGATCGCAGACCCCTCCCCTGCGCCCCGCTGCACGATGACCTCGTGATCGTGCTCGACGAGCTCGCGCACGCCCGACGGCGTCAGCGCGACGCGGTACTCATCCGTCTTGATCTCCGAGGGGACGCCTACGAGCATGGAAAGACCTTTCAGTTGAGGAGCTCGCGCCCTCGCAGCGCGAGCCAGAAGTCGATGCGGTCGCGGGCCGAGTCCAGCGAGCGGCCGGTGAGCTGCTCCACGCGCTGGATGCGGTAGCGCAGGGTGTGGCGGTGGCAGGGCAGCTGGCGGGCAGCACGCTCCCACTGGCCGTTGCACTCGATGAAGACCTCGAGGGAGCGCAGGAGCTCGGCGGCGTACCCGGACTCGCCCCCGCCCGCCCCCTCGAGCGGGCCGAGGATGGAGTCGCAGAACGTGCGCAGGGCGTCGTCGTCCTGCATGGCGAGCAGCAGCTGGAAGGAGCCGAGGTCGCGGTAGGTGAACAGGCGGACGTCGTCGGCGTCGAGCACCGCGCACTCGAGCGCCCAGCGCGCCTCGTGGAAGCCGCGGCGGACCTCGGCGAGCGGGACGGCGCGGCTGGCCCCCGCGGCGACCCCGGCCCGGGCGCGCGCCTCCTCGGCCAGCACGAACGGGTCGCCGCCGTCGCTGAGCAGTGCGCAGACGAGCGTCCCCACCCGGGCGACGAGCCCGTCGACGGCGTCCTCCAGCGCGCGCTGGTGGTCGGCCTTCGCGACGAGGACGGTGATGCGGTCGCCGAGGCCGAACGGACGCATGCGGCGCTCGAGCTCCTCCCCGTCGAGCTCGCCGCTGAGCACCGAGGCGAGGACGTCGCCGGCCAGGCGCCGCTCCGTGTCGGCCTGGACGCGGCGGCGCAGCAGCTCGAGGGCGACGATGGTGACGGCCTGATGGACGACGAGGCGGTCGAGCTCCGAGCGGGGGGCGGCGCGCAGCCGGGCGCCGGACTCGCCGGGCACGGACAGCTCGAGCCCGTCCTCCGGGAGGGTGCCGGCGAGCACCTGCCCGCGGGCGTCGACGACCGCGGCCGGGCCGCCGGTGAGCTCGGCCAGCACCTCGACCAGGCCGTCGAGGCCGCCCTCGTCGAGGGCCACCTGCTCCAGCCGGGTGTGCGCGGCGACGGCGCGCTCGAGCATGGTCGCCTGCTCCGCGGCGATGTGGTGGAAGGCCTTCTCCGTGAGGGCGATGAACGGCGTCTCGTACGGGACCTCGAGGATCGGGAAGTCGAGCGCGTCGGCCGCGGCCGCCATCTCGGGCGTCACCGTGTCGAGGCCGCCGACCGCGACGCCGACCCCGAGGCCCGCGATCCCGTGGGCGGCGATGCGCTGGATGTAGTCGTCCCCGTCGCCGTTGACGGTCATGCCCGTCGTGAGCAACAGCTCGCCCCCGCTGAGCCAGGGCGTCGGGTCGCTGAGCTCGGAGATGTGCACCCAGCGGACGGGTCGGTCCAGCCCGCCTTCTCCCGCGACGACGCGGACCCCGGTGACCTCCACCATGTCGCGAACTGTGAGCACCCGGTTCGACACTATGGCGCACCTGCTGCGCCGGTGCGGCCAAGACGTAGGATCTCGGGCCATGAACGTCGTGCGCATGGGCAGCGGCCCGGCCCTGCTGCTCATCCACGGGATCGGGTCGTCGCACCGGTCCTTCCTGCCGGTCATGGAGGACCTCGCGCGCGACTTCACGGTGCACGCCGTCGACCTCCCGGGCTTCGGGGACTCGGACCTGCTGCCCGTCCCGCCGACCATGCGCGCGCTGGCCGACGCGTGCGCCGCCGTCGTCGACGAGCCGTTCGCGGTCGCCGGCAACTCGCTCGGCGGCGGCATCGCGCTGCACCTCGCGCTCGACGGGCGCGCGCGGGCAGCCTGCGCGCTGTGCCCCGTCGGCTTCGTCGCGGGCTGGGAGCGGCTGTGGCTCCAGGCCAACGTCCGGTCCTTCCCGGGCGCCTTCCGCCTGCTGCTGCCGTTCGCCGACAACGCCATGGCGCGCAGGCTCGGCGCGCGGGTGGTGCTCGCGCACGGGGACCGCATCACGGGCGACCAGCTGCGCGAGGCCGCCGAGGACGCGCGCCGGCCGGGCCTGCAGCCCACGGCGAGCCACGCGCTGAACTGGCGCGCGCCCGCGGTCGATTCCCTCCCTGTCCCGGTGACCATCGCGTGGGGAGACAAGGACGCGCTGCTGCTCTACGGCCCGCAGGCCGCACGGGCCCGCGAGCGGATGCCGTCGGCGCGGCACGTGACGCTCGAGGACATCGGGCACGTCCCGATGTTCGACGATCCGGCGGGCACCGCCGCGGTCATCCGCCAGGCCGTCGCGTAGACCCCTCACCTCCCGGCCGCTCGCGCCGATAACCAGTGCATGAGGGTTGGAGGCTCGATGCCGCTTGCGGATCCGGCGGATCTGCGCTTCCGCATGTCCACGGTGCGGACCGGCTGCGTGCTCACCCTCGCGATGGGCATCGCCGGCCTCGTCTACCTCGCCGCGACCTGGGACGAGGGCGAGCGGCTGCTGCTGTCCCTGCTCACCGTCGTGATCATCGGCAGCGCCTTCCTCGTCTGGCTGCTGCCGATGGAGAAGGTGGTCGCCGGGCGCTGGCGGGAGACGTTCTTCTTCGGCTGGACCTGCTCGATGGTGCTCGGGATCCTGACGCTGATGGTGCTCGACACGGCGCGCCCGAGCCCGCTCGCGCTGCCGCTCTTCATGCCGCTGCTCTTCGCCGGCATGTCCTATCCGCGCTATCTGGCGAGCGCGTTCGCGGTGATCGTCCCGATCGGGTACGTGGGCGTGGCGCTGGCGATCGGCGAGGACCGCAGCTACGCGATCTTCTTCACCCTGTGCATCACGGGCGCGGCGATGATGTGCCTGTGGCAGGCGCTCAACCGCGAGCGCCAGCGGGCCGAGCTCGAGCGCGTCTCGCGCGCCGACCCGCTCACGGGCGCGCTCAACCGCCGCGGCTTCGAGGAGCGTCTGCGCGCGGAGCTGGCCGAGGCCGCGCGCCACGGCGTCCCCTTCACCCTCGCGATGATCGACCTCGACGACTTCAAGGCGGTCAACGACAAGGACGGGCACGCGGCCGGTGACGAGGTCCTGCGCCGGACGGTCGCCTTCCTGCAGGAGTCCCTGCGGCCGCGCGACGTCGTCGGCCGGCTCGGCGGGGACGAGTTCGCGCTGCTGCTGCCCGGCGTCGGCCACGGGGACGTCGAGCCGATCCTCGACCGGGTGCGCACGGGCCTGCGGTCCGTCTCGGCCGCCTGCCTCGGCCACGCCTGCTTCCCCGCCGACGGGACGAGCGCGGACGACCTCTTCCACCGCGCCGACGAGATCCTCTACAGCGCCAAGGCGGCGCGCACGGAACGCGCCCCCGCGCCCGTGGACCTGAGCTGGGCGGCGACGCTCGCCGACGCGGTCGATCGCCGGATGGACGTCTCCCACGACCACTCGCGCGCCGTGGCCGACCTGGCCGCGCGGATCGCCGAGCGGGTCGGATGGGACGCGACGGAGGTCGGACGCATCCGGCTCGCCGCAACGCTGCACGACGTCGGCAAGGTCGCCATCCCGGACCGCATCCTGCGCAAGCCCGGGCGGCTGACCGACGACGAGTACGCGCAGGTCAAGGCGCACAGCAGCGTCGGCGCCGACATGGTGGCGCGGATCCCGAACATGGAGCCGATGGTCCCGTGGATCCGCCATTCGCACGAGCACGTGGACGGGTCGGGGTACCCCGACGGCCTCGCCGGGGACGCCATCCCGCTCGCCTCCCGGATCCTGCTGGTCGCCGACGCCTTCGACGCGATGACCTCAGACCGGTCCTACCGGAAGGCGCTGCCGGTCGAGGTGGCGCTGGCCGAGCTGCGCCGGCACGCCGGCACGCAATTCGACGCGCACTGCGTCGAGGTGCTCGTCGACGTCATGGCCGTCCCGGCCTAGCTCAGAGGTCCTTCCGCCGCTCGTCGATGGCGGCGAGCACGGACTTGCGCGCCCTGCCCTGCTTCTCGGCCTTGCGGGCACGCTTGAGCAGGTCCTTGTCGTCGGCCTTCCCGATCTTCTTGCGGGCGGGGCCGGCCTTGCGGTCGACGAGCTTCAGCGCCTTGCGCGCCTCCTTGGCCGCCTTGGTGTTGGCCTCGTACTGGCCGTCCGCTCCTCGCTTGCGGCGGTCGGTCGCCTCGCGCTCGGACTTGGTGAGGAGCTTCCACGCCGCCTCCGGCAGGTAGCGCTTGCGCCCCTCGGACTTCGTGCCGTCCTTCGTGCTCCACTTCTCGTCGCCCCACTGCTTCAGCGACCTCTGGCGCTCGTCACGCTCGCCCGTGTATCCGCCGCCCTCCTGCTCGTAACGCTGCACGAGCAGCTGGGACTTACGAGCAGACCACTGGCCCTTCCCGCCGCCCTTGTCGGCGGCCTTGATCTCCTCCTTGAGGCGTTCTCGTAGTTCGGGCTTCGTGTACTTCGCCATGCCCGCTGCCCTACCCACTTCGCCGAGCGCCGCCACGCCCAAGCTGTGGACGCCGTCCCAGGTGCTCATCACCGCGTCGGCGCGCGAGCACGCGCACGGCCGCGCGATCGCGGAGCGCTGCGCTGCGGCGGGCGTCGACGTGATCGAGCTGCCGGGCGACCGGTTGACCGGGCTGCGCGGCGCGACGGACCGCGAGACCTACCGGCGCGCGAAGTCGACCCTGGCGGTCGTCGTTTCCCCTCCATCCTCGCGGCGGCTGCAGCCGATCCCGCCCAGCGCGGACTGGCGGCTCGACATCGCCCGCGGCTGTCCGGCCCACTGCCAGTACTGCTACCTGGCGGGCTCCCTGCCCGGTGCGCCGGTGACCCGCGCCTACGCCGACCTCGACGACATCCTGGAGTCGAGCCGCGGGTTCTCCGGGTCCTTCGAGGCCTCCTGCTACACGGACCCGCTGGGCCTCGAGCGCTGGACGGGGTCGCTCGCCCGCACCGTCGAGCACTTCGCCGGCCGCGAGGACGCCACCCTGCGCTTCACCACCAAGTACGACGACACCGCCGGCCTGCTCGGGGTCGACCCGCGGGGCCGCGTGCGCTCGCGGGTCAGCGTCAACGCCGCAGGGGTCGAGCGCTTCGAGGGCGGGACCGCACGCGTCCGGGCCCGGCTGGCCGCCCTGGGGCAGCTCGCCGCGGCCGGCTACCGCCCGGGTCTGACCATCGCGCCGATCATGCCGGTGGACGGCTGGCGGGACGAGTACGCCGCGTTGCTCGACGCGGCGCGCGAGGCGCTCGGCGGCGACACGGCCGACCTCACGGTCGAGCTCATCACCCACCGCTTCACCGACACGTCCAAGCAGGTGCTGACGGGCTGGTACCCGAGCACGCAGCTCGACATGGACGAGGAGGCCCGCACGCTCAAGCGCACGAAGTTCCGCGGGACCAAGCACGTCTACCCGAAGGCCGTGATGACCGAGCTGCGGTCCTTCTTCGAGGCCGAGGTCCCCGCCCGGCTCCCCGGGGCGGAGATCCTCTACTTCACCTAGCCCTCGACGTCCCGGCGCGTCTAGGACATCCGCCCGATGCAACCGGGACCGCGAGCCATCATGCTTTCCGGCATGCGCCTGTTCCTCGCCGCGATCCTGCTCGCGCTCCTCGCCCCGACCGCCGCCCAGGCGGAGTTCAGTGGGACACCGGGGAAGTACGCCTACGTCAGCGACGACGACGCGCTCGTCACGCTCGATCCCACTGCGGAGGACCCGCAGCCGGTGACGCTCGACACGGACATCGCCGGCACCGCCCCGGCGTGGTCACCGGACGGCACGCAGATCGCGTACGCCAAGCGCATCGACGACCCCGGGCGCGACGACGTGGGCCACGACGCGATCTTCTCGTCGACGCCGACGGCACGAACATCCGCCAGATCACCACCCCGCCGCCCGGGCTGGACGACGACGAGGGCGGCAGCGATTGCGACACCCTCTACTCCGACCCCGGCTACTTCACCGATGACGACGCCCCTGCCCGGTCGCCCGACGGCACCGAGCTCGTGTTCGTCCGCTCCTTCAGCGGAGACATCGCGCGCCATGGCGACCTCTGCGACAACCCGCCGCCGCTCTGCAACCCCGGCTACGACCGCGAGCCCGAGACGAACCTCTACACGGTCCCTGTGCAGAACGGGACGGCGTCGCGTCTCACCGATGACCGCGCCACCCCCGACGGCACGAGCTGGGTGGCGCCGACGTGGTCCCATGACGGGCGGATCGCCGCGATGACGGTCACCAGCGCCGGCTGTCCGGACTTCACCGTCACCGACCGGCTCAACGAGGTGCTCTCCGGCGGCGCTTCGACCAGCGTCGCCGTGGACGACCCCAGCGACATCCGCAGCTACGACTACTCGCCTGACGGGAAGCGGCTCGCCGTGGAGACAGAGAGCGGGACGACGGTCTTCGACGCCGCCGGCGGTTCGGCGGCGTTCCCCGACGTCCACGCCCTCCAGCGCTGGTCTCCCGACGGCAACGGCCTCATCGTGCGGGGGTGCGCGACCGAGCGCGGCCAGGAGCGCTGCGGGCTGGTCGAGCACGAGCTCCCGGATCCCGACGGTGACCGGCGTGGCAACGATCCGGCCGATCACTACATCGGGCCCGACGTCGACGTGGACACGACCACGCACGTCGCCGTCAACCAGTCGCTGAAGCCGATCGACTTCCAGGCGCAGCAGCTGCCGATCGTGTTCCTGCCCGGCTTCCTGGGCTCGGAGATCACGTGCAGCGGGGAGGTCGCCTGGGCGCCCGAGAGCCTCTCGGGCGTGGCGTCGGTCAGCGACCGCTTCGCCAAGCTCGGCCTCGATCCCGACGGCAAGAGCAACAGCACCTGCCCCGACGCCGGGCCGAACGGCAAGCCGGTGCGCAAGGCACTCGGCAGCGACGTCTACGACAGCACCGTCAGCTGGCTCGAGGCCAACGCCCCGGGCACCGCCGGCAGGCCCGACCATGCCGTCTTCGGATGGGACTGGCGCCGCTCGGAGCAGGACAGCATCGACAAGCTCGACGCGAAGATCACCGCGGCGCTGTCCGCGGATCTCCCGACGCGCGAGGGCGCCACCCGCGTCGTCCTCTACGGGCACTCCTACGGCGGGCTGCTGGCCCGCGCCTACATCGACGATCCGGCCCGTTCCCGGCGCGTCGCCCGGCTGCTGACGGCCGGGTCGCCCTACTGGGGCTCGCCGAAGTCGATCTTCCCGATCGTCAGCGGGGTCGAGACGCCGCTGTTCAGCGCGCTGGACTTCCTCGTCCGCAACGACGTGCTGCGTGGCTTCGCCAAGAACCTCACCGGCATCTACCAGCTGTTCCCGACCGATCACTACGGCGCGTGGCTCAAGCTCAACGGGGTCGTCCAGAGCCGTGAGGGCGTGCACGACTTCGTCGACGACTCCGGCGGCAACAAGACGCTCTTCGATCAGGCGCAGACCGACCACGAGCAGCATCTCGAGGGCTTCAAGGACTACGGCGGGCGCATCGACGTCCGCGCGGTGGTGGGCACGGGCAAGCTCACCGTCAACAGCGTGAACTTCCTCACGGCTCAGTCCGAGGTGCTGCTGGGCATGGGCAACGGCGACGAGACCGTGCCGGAGCGCTCGGCCACGCAGGGCGACAGCCCGACCGCCGTGCTCGGCGACCCGATCCACGTCCAGGACGTGTGCGGGATCGGCCACGTCGGGCTGCCGGGCGCGCCGGTGGTGCTCGACGCCTACAAGGACTTCCTGCTCTCGGGACGGACCCCGCGCAGGATCTCCCAGCACTGCGATGCGGGCGGTGGTGTGCTCGAGCTCGACCATGTCGACATCGGCACGGCGTACGACCGCGGCGCTCATCGCCGCGCCGGCGGGGCGATGAGCGTGGCCGACGCGACCCAGGCCGGCCTGATCGACTTCTTCGGCTTCACCAGCAGGCCTCAGGCGGTGCTCGACGACTCACAACCCGTGGATCTCGCCTTCAGCGGGTCGGGAGCGACGCTGACCTATCGGAGCTATCACAACGACACCCCGGGCCAGAGCGCCACCTACGGGCCGGTGAGCGGCAGCCTCGAGCTCCGGTCGCCGGCCGTCGGCGGCGGCCTGCCGATCGTGACCGCGGACGGCGTGCCGGTGACGCCAACCGTGACCCAGCCACCGGCGTCCGCGACGAACGGCCCGCCGGCGGGAAGCGGAGGCCCGGCACCGGTCGCCACCACGACGGCGCGACCGACCGCGACGGCGACGGCGACGGCAACGGCAACGGCCACCCCGAGGCCCACCCGGGCGCCGGTCCTCTCGGCCGTCAAGGTCAAGCGCGGCCGGCTGCGGTTCCGCCTGTCCGCCCCCGGTCGCGTGCGGGTGCGCATCACGCGCCGCGGTCACGCCATGACGAAGCTCACCGTCACCGGCAAGGCGGGCGCGAACAGCGTCAGACTGCCCAGGCGCGTCCGCAGGCCGGGGCGCTATCGGTTGACGGCGGAGGCGACCGATCGCGCCGGGCGGCACTCGAAGACGTTGCGCGCCCGCTACGTCGTCGCTCGCCGCTGAGGATCCGGTCGATGCCTAGACGTTCGCGTTCGCCGCGCGGACCGGCGGCGGCACCAGGACCGCGGCGATCACGACGAGGGCGAAGGCGGCGAACTGGAGGATGATGCCGAGCGCGTCGCCGGGCATCGGGTCGCCGAAGACGAGGATGCCGCCGGCGATGCAGGAGACGTTGGCCGCCGTGGAGGTCGCGGCGATGACCGGCACGGCCTCGCCGTCCTGCAGCCCGCGGGCCGAGGCGTAGAAGGCGACGACGGAGGCGCCGACCGTGACGGCGAACCAGGGCGAGAGCAGGATGCCCATGACGCCGGTGTCCAGGCCGGTGAGGGCCTTGATGGCGACGTCGGAGACCCCGAAGAGGATGCCGGCGGCCGCGCCGAGCAGCAGGCCGTGGTGATGGTCCTTCGCACCGAAGCGCCTGCCCGAGATCAGCAGGGCGCCGACGGCGAGCATGCCGGCCTCGAAGGCGATCATGGCGGGGACGGAGAAGTGCGAGTGCGTGCCGGGGGCCTGCGGCAGCGTGATGACCAGCAGGATCAGGCCGAGGGCGGTGAGCCCGACGCCGACCCACTGCCGGCGGCCGACCTTGAAGCCGAAGCCGCGCTCGGCCAGGACTGCGAGCATGACGACGCCCGTGGAGAGCACCGCCTGGACGACGGAGAGCGGCGCGAGCGCCATGGCCGCGACGTGCAGGATCCAGGCCGCGACGGCGACGCCCCAGCCGATCGCGAACCACTTGTTCGAGAAGAGCGCCTTCCCCGTGCGCAGCGGGTGCGCGATGTCGACCTGCGGCGCCTCACTGGCACCACGGTGCTTGTAGAGGAAGCCCAGCTGCGTCACGAAGGCGCAACCGAGGGCGAGCAGGATTCCGAGGTAGAAGGTCATGGCTGTGGGCGGGTTGGTGGCGTGCAGGACATCCGGCAGACCGCCACGGCTCCCCAACCGTGACTTCCCCGGGACCGGCCCGGACGTAACGTCCGGACACAACTCCCATCGGCCCCTGAAGATAGGGTCTTGACCTGAGTCCGGGGGAAGTGGACACCTGGTTTTACGGTTTTCTTAGCGATCGTCATTGGCCGTACCCCTGCTGCTCATCGACGTCGACGGCGTCCTCAGCCTCTTCGGCTTCGACGCCTCTGCGCCACCCCCTGGAAGGCCCGCGTTGATCGACGGTTCGCCACATTGGCTCTCCACCTCAGCAGGCGAGGCTCTGAAGCGCCTGGGACCGTTGTATGAACCGGTTTGGTGCACGGGATGGGAGGAGCGCGCCGACGAGCACCTGCCGTGGCTCCTGGGGCTGCCCAAGGGATGGCCGCACATCAAGTTGAAGGCCGCCCGGGGGCCGGGACGGGGGGTCGCCGGGCACTGGAAGCTTGGCGCGATCGACGCCTTCGCCGGGCCGGATCGTGCTCTGGCGTGGGTGGATGACGACTTCAGCGAGGCGTGCTTCGCGTGGGCCGCGGCTCGTACAGCCCCCACGCTTCTGGTTCCCGTATCGCCGGCTGAAGGGCTGGGTACGGAAGGCGAGCTCATGCTGCGAGGGTTCGCGTCAGGGCTGTCGTGAGTTCCGCGACCACCGCGTAGGGCTCCCGCTTGATGCGGCGGTAGGTGAAGCGCAGGAGCATCCACCCCTTCAACGCGAGTCGGTTGCCTTTGCTGCGGTCGCCCTCGAAGGCGCGGTCGTGGCCGTGGAACGTCCGGCTGTCGAGCTCGACGACGACCCGCTCGGCCCGCCAGACCGCGTCGGCGAAGACGCCGTCGATCCAGACGTTGCGTTCGTGGACGCCCAACCGGGCCGCCTTCACCAGCGCCGTGAACGCGTCCTCGAGCTCCGACCGCGTCGCACCCCGATCATTGATGAAGGAGCGCAGGAGCGACACGCCGCGCCGGCCCCTCCACTCGGCGAGGCGTTCCTGGAGTTGCGCGGGGGTGATCAGCTTCAGGACCTGGGCCTGGTTGTAGGCGCGCTCGACCACGTTGGCCGGCTCCGTCGCCGCGAGATCGAGCAGCATCCGCGGCGGGCTCGTGAGGATCAGCCCCCGCCGGTGCCAGGTGTCCCGTTCGAGGCTCGCGCGATGGAGCTTCGTCCCCTCGTGCTCGCGACCGCTCGTGGGACGGGTCAGGTGAAGGAGGCCGTCGGGTTCCGGAAGCGTGCCGAGGGCCGCTGCGCAGGTCAGATGGCTCAGCGCGGACGCCGACCCGTAGGCCAGCCAAGCGGCGAAGGCGGCGGAGAACCACGCGTCCGGTAGGTGCCCGACCGCGTACACGCCGCGGTGGCGCGGGATCAGGAGTCCACGCCGCCGGCGCGTCTTCATCTCCTCCCGCGAGAGCCCCGCTCCGAGGCATTGACGGGTGGTCACGTTGCCCTCCTGGCGGGCGGCGAGACGAGCGATGCGTGCGTCCGGTGACACGAACAGCATCCTCACCCGCCTGCCTGTGACGGAACAAGACGCAGGTGCAACAACTCTGCGCAGCCTCGGTTCGCAGCGCTCACCGTCGCGCCGAGGGTGAGTGCTGCGAAGAGGGTGCTCAGGACCGCTTACGCAGCACTCGGCGGCGCGGGGCCGCCGAGTGGTGCGAAAAGCGTTGCTACTTCTTGTCGGGGTCGATCTCGCCGAGGTCGTCGAACGACCCGCCGGCGGAGCCGAAGGACGAGTTGATCTCGTCCAGCTCGGCGGTGTCGAACGCGGGGCCGAAGCCGCCGAGGCCGTCGGAGTCCGACAGGCCGAGCTCGGCGGCCAGATCGTCGCCCTCGAGCAGGCCGACGTCGTCGATGCCCCGGGGCAGCGGCTCGGACGGCTCGATCTCGATCGTGCGGTAGCGCTTGAGGCCCGTCGCCGCCGGGATCAGCTTCCCGATGATGACGTTCTCCTTCAGGCCCGCCAGGCGGTCGATCTTGCCCTCGAGCGCGGCATCCGTGAGCACCTTGGTGGTCTCCTGGAAGGAGGCCGCCGACAGGAACGAGTCCGTCGCCAGCGACGCCTTGGTGATGCCGAGGATGATCGGCTCGAACTGCGCCTGCTCGCCGCCCTTGGCCCCGACCTCGTCGTTCGTCTTCCGGAACTCATGCCGGTCGATGAACTGACCCGGCAGGTAGTCCGTGTCGCCCTTCTGGTCCACGCGGACCTTCTTGAGCATCTGGCGGACGATGACCTCGATGTGCTTGT
>CAWJMO010000033.1:0-25274 GCA_963843865.1 uncultured Solirubrobacteraceae bacterium
ACCCCGTCCCAGGACATGGTGCTCGGCACCTACTACCTGACCTACGGGTTCGAGGCGGACGAGCTGGACGCGGAGGAGAAGGTCTGGGAGGCGCGCCACCAGGCGGACCGCACGTCGGGCCACACGTTCCGGTCGGCGCAGGAGGCGGAGATCGCCTACGACACGGGCATGGTCACGCTGCACACGTACTGCCAGTACCGGCCGGACTGGTCGAACTCGGGGCACGTGTTCACGACGGTGGGTCGCATCATCTTCAACGACCACATCGAGCGGGCGCTGGAGTCGACGCTGGGCGAGGAGTTCGACAAGGAGCAGTACCAGTACGTCAACCGCGCGCTGAAGAAGCGCGACGTGGTCAACGCTCATCGACCAGCTCATCCAGGCCTACGGGGCCGGCGCCATCTCGACGGTGCTGGACACGTTCAAGGACCTCGGCTTCCACTACGCGACGCTCGCGGGTGTGACCGTGTCCAAGAACGACGTCATCGTGCCGCCGGCCGAAGGAGGAGATCATCAAGCGCTACGAGGACGAGGTCGCGCTGGTCCAGGAGCAGTACGACGACGGCCTGATCACGCAGGAGGAGCGTCACCTCGCGGTCACGGACAAGTGGAACGAGGCGACGGACGTGGTGGCCGACGCGATGATCGACAACATCGCCGACACCAACCGCCTGAACCCGATCTACATCATGGCCAACTCGGGTGCCCGTGGCTCGTTCAAGCAGATCCGCCAGCTGGCGGGCATGCGCGGGCTCATGGCCAACCCGAAGGGCGAGATCATCGAGCGGCCGATCAAGTCCAACTTCATCGAGGGCCTGGACGTGCTCGAGTACTTCATCTCGACGCACGGCGCCCGCAAGGGCCTCGCCGACACCGCGCTCCGCACGGCGGACTCCGGCTACCTCACGCGGCGCCTGGTCGACGTCGCGCAGGACGTCATCATCCGCCAGGCCGACTGCGGCACGGAGGAGTGGATCGATTCGCCGCTCTTCAAGCCCAAGACGGGCGAGCCCAACGACATGCTCATCGGGCGCTTCGCGGCCGAAGGACATCACGGGTCGGCGAAGGTCAAGGGCAAGAAGGCCGAGGTGCTGATCGCCAAGGGCGAGGAGATCGACCGTCACCACCTGCCGCATGCTGGTCGAGGCGTTCGCCGACGAGGACGACAAGACCTTCGCGGTCCGCTCCGTCCTCAAGTGCGAGGCGCCCGACGGGCCTGTGCCAGGCGTGCTACGGCCGCTCGATGGCCTCGGGCGCGGACGCCCAGATCGGCGACGCGGTCGGCATCATCGCCGCGCAGTCGATCGGCGAGCCCGGCACGCAGCTGACCATGCGCACGTTCCACACCGGCGGCGTCGCCGGCGCGGACATCACGCACGGCCTCCCGCGCATCGTCGAGCTGTTCGAGGCGCGCAAGCCGAAGGGGCTCGCCAAGATCGCCGACGTCGAGGGCGTCGTGTCGGTCGAGGACACGGATCGCAGCCGCACCATCGTCATCACCGATGACGCCGGTGACGAGCACCGCGAGACGTTCCCGCGGCGCACGCGCCTGCTCGTCGACGAGGGCCAGAAGGTCACCGTCGGCCAGCAGCTCAACGAGGGCAACCTGTACCCGCACGAGCTGCTGTCGCACGGCGGCGAGACGGCTCTCGGAGCGGCGCACCCGCACCGAGACGTACATCGTCGACCAGGTGCAGGAGGTCTACAAGTCGCAGGGCGTGGACATCAACGACAAGCACATCGAGGTCATCGTCCGCCAGATGCTCAAGAAGGTCCGCGTGGACCAGAAGGGCGACACGGACTACCTGCCGGGTCAGTTCATCGACCGGCACGAGTTCCGCAAGGCGAACGAGGCGGTCGGGGCCAAGGGCGGCGAGCAGGCGCAGTTCGAGCCGATCATCCTCGGCATCACCAAGGCGTCGCTGGCGACGGACTCGTTCCTGTCGGCGGCCTCCTTCCAGGAGACGACGAAGGTGCTGACCGACGCCGCGCTGGAGGGCAAGATCGACCGCCTGGCCGGCCTGAAGGAGAACGTCATCATCGGGAAGCTGATCCCGGCGGCGACGGGCCTCAAGCGCTACCGCACGATCGAGATCGAGCCGTCCGAGCCGCTGCCCCGGGGCATCGACGACGTCGGCCTGCTCGAGGGCGACGACCTGGCCGCCGAGCTCGGCCTGTCGGACGGCGACGGCCTCGGCGGCTTCGGCCCCGCGTTCGACACCGCCGAGCTGGACGAGATCAACTCGTCCTTCGGCTCCGCCGGCGGGTCGTTCGACGACCTCGGCGAGATCGACCTCGACAAGAAGTAGCCACGCTTTTCGCACCACTCGGCGGCCCCGCGCCGCCGAGTGCTGCGTAAGCGGTCCTGAGCACCCTCTTCGCAGCACTCACCGTCGGCGCGACGGTGAGCGCTGCGAACCGAGGCTGCGCAGAGTTGTTGCACCTGCGTCTTGTTCCGTCACAGGCAGGCGGGTGAGGATGCTGTTCGTGTCACCGGACGCCCGCATCGCTCGTCTCGCCGCCCGCCAGGAGGGCAACGTGACCACCCGTCAGTGCCTCGGAGCGGGGCTCTCGCGGGAGGAGATGAAGACGCGCCGGCGGCGTGGACTCCTGATCCCGCGCCACCGCGGCGTGTACGCGGTCGGGCACGTACCGGACGCGTGGTTCTCCGCCGCCTTCGCCGCTTGGCTGGCCTACGGGTCGGCGTCCGCGCTGAGTCATCTGACCTGCGCAGCGGCCCTCGGCACGCTTCCGGAACCCGACGGCCTCCTTCACCTGACCCGTCCCACGAGCGGTCGCGAGCACGAGGGGACGAAGCTCCATCGCGCGAGCCTCGGACGGGACACCTGGCACCGGCGGGGGCTGATCCTCACGAGCCCGCCGCGGATGCTGCTCGATCTCGCGGCGACGGAGCCGGCCAACGTGGTCGAGCGCGCCTACAACCAGGCCCAGGTCCTGAAGCTGATCACCCCCGCGCAACTCCAGGAACGCCTCGCCGAGTGGAGGGGCCGGCGCGGCGTGTCGCTCCTGCGCTCCTTCATCGATGACCGGGGTGCGACGCGGTCGGAGCTCGAGGACGCGTTCACGGCGCTGGTGAAGGCGGCCCGGTTGGGCGTCCACGAACGCAACGTCTGGATCGACGGCGTCTTCGCCGACGCGGTCTGGCGGGCCGAGCGGGTCGTCGTCGAGCTCGACAGCCGGACGTTCCACGGCCACGACCGCGCCTTCGAGGGCGACCGCAGCAAAGGCAACCGACTCGCGTTGAAGGGGTGGATGCTCCTGCGCTTCACCTACCGCCGCATCAAGCGGGAGCCCTACGCGGTGGTCGCGGAACTCACGACAGCCCTGACGCGAACCCTCGCAGCATGAGCTCGCCTTCCCTACCCAGCCCTTCAGCCGGCGATACGGGAACCAGAAGCGTGGGGGCTGTACGAGCCGCGGCCCACGCGAAGCACGCCTCGCTGAAGTCGTCATCCACCCACGCCAGAGCACGATCCGGCCCGGCGAAGGCGTCGATCGCGCCAAGCTTCCAGTGCCCGGCGACCCCCCGTCCCGGCCCCCGGGCGGCCTTCAACTTGATGTGCGGCCATCCCTTGGGCAGCCCCAGGAGCCACGGCAGGTGCTCGTCGGCGCGCTCCTCCCATCCCGTGCACCAAACCGGTTCATACAACGGTCCCAGGCGCTTCAGAGCCTCGCCTGCTGAGGTGGAGAGCCAATGTGGCGAACCGTCGATCAGCGCGGGCCTTCCGGGGGGTGGCGCGGAGGCGTCGAAGCCGAAGAGGCTGAGGACGCCGTCGACGTCGATGAGCAGCAGGGGTACGGCCAATGACGATCGCTAAGAAAACCGTAAAACCAGGTGTCCACTTCCCCCGGACTCAGGTCAAGACCCTATCTTCAGGGGCCGATGGGAGTTGTGTCCGGACGTTACGTCCGGGCCGGTCCCGGGGAAGTCACGGTTGGGGAGCCGTGGCGGTCTGCCGGATGTCCTGCACGCCACCAACCCGCCCACAGCCATGACCTTCTACCTCGGAATCCTGCTCGCCCTCGGTTGCGCCTTCGTGACGCAGCTGGGCTTCCTCTACAAGCACCGTGGTGCCAGCGAGGCGCCGCAGGTCGACATCGCGCACCCGCTGCGCACGGGGAAGGCGCTCTTCTCGAACAAGTGGTTCGCGATCGGCTGGGGCGTCGCCGTCGCGGCCTGGATCCTGCACGTCGCGGCCATGGCGCTCGCGCCGCTCTCCGTCGTCCAGGCGGTGCTCTCCACGGGCGTCGTCATGCTCGCGGTGCTGGCCGAGCGCGGCTTCGGCTTCAAGGTCGGCCGCCGGCAGTGGGTCGGCGTCGGGCTCACCGCCCTCGGCCTCGTCCTGCTGGTCATCACGCTGCCGCAGGCCCCCGGCACGCACTCGCACTTCTCCGTCCCCGCCATGATCGCCTTCGAGGCCGGCATGCTCGCCGTCGGCGCCCTGCTGATCTCGGGCAGGCGCTTCGGTGCGAAGGACCATCACCACGGCCTGCTGCTCGGCGCGGCCGCCGGCATCCTCTTCGGGGTCTCCGACGTCGCCATCAAGGCCCTCACCGGCCTGGACACCGGCGTCATGGGCATCCTGCTCTCGCCCTGGTTCGCCGTCACGGTCGGCGCCTCCGTCGTCGCCTTCTACGCCTCGGCCCGCGGGCTGCAGGACGGCGAGGCCGTGCCGGTCATCGCCGCGACCTCCACGGCGGCCAACGTCTCCTGCATCGCCGGCGGCATCCTCGTCTTCGGCGACCCGATGCCCGGCGACGCGCTCGGCATCATCCTCCAGTTCGCCGCCTTCGCCCTCGTCGTGATCGCCGCGGTCCTGGTGCCGCCGCCGGTCCGCGCGGCGAACGCGAACGTGTAGGCGTCGACCGGATCCTCAGCGGCGAGCGACGACGTAGCGGGCGCGCACCGTCTTCGAGTGCCGCCCGGCGCGATCGGTCGCCGCCGCCGTCAACCGATAGCGCCCCGGCCTGCGGACACGCCTGGGCAGTTTGACGCTGTTCGCGCCCGCCTTGCCGGTGACGGTGAGCTTCGTCATGGCGTGACCGCGGCGCGTGATGCGCACCCGCACGCGACCGGGGGCGGACAGGCGGAACCGCAGCCGGCCGCGCTTGACCTTGACGGCCGAGAGGACCGGCGCCCGGGTGGGCCTCGGGGTGGCCGTTGCCGTTGCCGTCGCCGTCGCCGTCGCGGTCGGTCGCGCCGTCGTGGTGGCGACCGGTGCCGGGCCTCCGCTTCCCGCCGGCGGGCCGTTCGTCGCGGACGCCGGTGGCTGGGTCACGGTTGGCGTCACCGGCACGCCGTCCGCGGTCACGATCGGCAGGCCGCCGCCGACGGCCGGCGACCGGAGCTCGAGGCTGCCGCTCACCGGCCCGTAGGTGGCGATCTGGCCCGGGGTGTCGTTGTGATAGCTCCGATAGGTCAGCGTCGCCCCCGACCCGCTGAAGGCGAGATCCACGGGTTGTGAGTCGTCGAGCACCGCCTGAGGCCTGCTGGTGAAGCCGAAGAAGTCGATCAGGCCGGCCTGGGTCGCGTCGGCCACGCTCATCGCCCCGCCGGCGCGGCGATGAGCGCCGCGGTCGTACGCCGTGCCGATGTCGACATGGTCGAGCTCGAGCACACCACCGCCCGCATCGCAGTGCTGGGAGATCCTGCGCGGGGTCCGTCCCGAGAGCAGGAAGTCCTTGTAGGCGTCGAGCACCACCGGCGCGCCCGGCAGCCCGACGTGGCCGATCCCGCACACGTCCTGGACGTGGATCGGGTCGCCGAGCACGGCGGTCGGGCTGTCGCCCTGCGTGGCCGAGCGCTCCGGCACGGTCTCGTCGCCGTTGCCCATGCCCAGCAGCACCTCGGACTGAGCCGTGAGGAAGTTCACGCTGTTGACGGTGAGCTTGCCCGTGCCCACCACCGCGCGGACGTCGATGCGCCCGCCGTAGTCCTTGAAGCCCTCGAGATGCTGCTCGTGGTCGGTCTGCGCCTGATCGAAGAGCGTCTTGTTGCCGCCGGAGTCGTCGACGAAGTCGTGCACGCCCTCACGGCTCTGGACGACCCCGTTGAGCTTGAGCCACGCGCCGTAGTGATCGGTCGGGAACAGCTGGTAGATGCCGGTGAGGTTCTTGGCGAAGCTACGCAGCACGTCGTTGCGGACGAGGAAGTCCAGCGCGCTGAACAGCGGCGTCTCGACCCCGCTGACGATCGGGAAGATCGACTTCGGCGAGCCCCAGTAGGGCGACCCGGCCGTCAGCAGCCGGGCGACGCGCCGGGAACGGGCCGGATCGTCGATGTAGGCGCGGGCCAGCAGCCCGCCGTAGGAGTGCCCGTAGAGGACGACGCGGGTGGCGCCCTCGCGCGTCGGGAGATCCGCGGACAGCGCGCGGTGATCTTCGCGTCGAGCTTGTCGATGCTGTCCTGCTCCGAGCGGCGCCAGTCCCATCCGAGGACGGCATGGTCGGGCCTGCCGGCGGTGCCCGGGGCGTTGGCCTCGAGCCAGCTGACGGTGCTGTCGTAGACGTCGCTGCCGAGTGCCTTGCGCACCGGCTTGCCGTTCGGCCCGGCGTCGGGGCAGGTGCTGTTGCTCTTGCCGTCGGGATCGAGGCCGAGCTTGGCGAAGCGGTCGCTGACCGACGCCACGCCCGAGAGGCTCTCGGGCGCCCAGGCGACCTCCCCGCTGCACGTGATCTCCGAGCCCAGGAAGCCGGGCAGGAACACGATCGGCAGCTGCTGCGCCTGGAAGTCGATCGGCTTCAGCGACTGGTTGACGGCGACGTGCGTGGTCGTGTCCACGTCGACGTCGGGCCCGATGTAGTGATCGGCCGGATCGTTGCCACGCCGGTCACCGTCGGGATCCGGGAGCTCGTGCTCGACCAGCCCGCAGCGCTCCTGGCCGCGCTCGGTCGCGCACCCCCGCACGATGAGGCCGTTGCCGTCGGGAGACCAGCGCTGGAGGGCGTGGACGTCGGGGAACGCCGCCGAACCGCCGGCGGCGTCGAAGACCGTCGTCCCGCTCTCCGTCTCCACGGCGAGCCGCTGCCCGTCAGGCGAGTAGTCGTAGCTGCGGATGTCGCTGGGGTCGTCCACGGCGACGCTGGTCGAAGCGCCGCCGGAGAGCACCTCGTTGAGCCGGTCGGTGACGGTGAAGTCCGGACAGCCGGCGCTGGTGACCGTCATCGCGGCGATACGCGTCATGGGACCACGTCGGCGCCACCTAGCTCGTGCGTCGGGGGTGGCGCGGTCATCGGTGAGACGCGACGCCGTCACGTTCTGCACAGGGACCGTGTAGAGGTTCGTCTCGGGCTCGCGGTCGTAGCCGGGGTTGCAGAGCGGCGGCGGGTTGTCGCAGAGGTCGCCATGGCGCGCGATGTCTCCGCTGAAGGAGCGGAGGAACACGAGCTCGGTGCCGTCGGGCGACCAGGCAGGGGCGTCGTCATCGGTGAAGTAGCCGGGGTCGGAGTAGAGGGTGTCGCAATCGCTGCCGCCTCGTCGTCGTCCAGCGCGGGCGGCGGGGTGGTGATCTGGCGGATGTTCGTGCCGTCGGCGTCGACGACGAAGATCGCGTCGTGGCCCACGTCGTCGCGCCCGGAGTGGTCGATGCGCTTGGCGTACGCGATGTGCGTGCCGTGAGGTGACCAGACGGGGAGGTGCCGGCGATGTCCGTGTCGAGCGTCACCGGCTGCGGGTCCTCGCAGTGGGATAGAGGGTGACGAGGCGTGTGTCGCTGACGTAAGCGTACTCCCCGGTGTCCGCTGAACTCCGCCTGGGCGGCAGTCGGGGCGAGGAGCGCGAGCAGGATCGCGGCGAGGAACAGGCGCATGCCGGAAAGCATGATGGCTCGCGGTCCCGGTTGCATCGGGCGGATGTGCTAGAGCGCGGGAGTGGAGGGCTAGGTGAAGTAGAGGATCTCCGCCCCGGGGAGCCGGGCGGGGACCTCGGCCTCGAAGAAGGCCCGCAGCTCGGCCATGACGGCCTTGGGGTAGACGTGCTTGGTCCCGCGGAACTTCGTGCGCTTGAGCGTGCGGGCCTCCTCGTCCATGTCGAGCTGCGTGCTCGGGTACCAGCCCGTCAGCACCTGCTTGGACGTGTCGGTGAAGCGGTGGGTGATGAGCTCGACGGTGAGGTCGGCCGTGTCGCCGCCGAGCGCCGCGCGCGCCGCGTCGAGCAGCGCGGCGTACTCGTCCCGCCAGCCTCCACCGGCATGATCGGCGCGATGGTCAGACCCGGGCGGTAGCCGGCCGCGGCGAGCGGCCCAGCGCGGCCAGCCGGGCGCGGACGCGGGCGGTGCCGCCCTCGAAGCGCTCGACGCCCGCGGCGTTGACGCTGACCCGCGACGCGCGTGCGGCCCCGCGGGTCGACCCCGAGCAGGCCGTCGACGTCGTCGTACTTGGTGGTGAAGCGCAGGGTGGCGTCCTCGCGGCCGGCGAAGTGCTCGACGGTGCGGGCGAGCGAGCCCGTCAAGCGCTCGAGGGCCAGCGGGTCCGTGTAGCAGGAGGCCTCGAAGGACCCGGAGAACGCGCGGCTCGCGTCCAGGATCTCGTCGAGGTCGGCGAAGGCGCGGGTCACCGGCGCGCCGGGCAGCGAGCCCGCCAGGTAGCAGTACTGGCAGTGGGCGGGGCAGCCGCGGGCGATGTCGAGCCGCCAGTCCGCGCTGGGCGGGATCGGCTGCAGCCGCCGCGAGGAGGGCGGGGAGACGACGACCGCCAGGGTCGACTTCGCGCGCCGGTAGGTCTCGCGGTCCGTCGCGCCGCGCAGGCCGGTCAACCGGTCGCCCGGCAGCTCGACCACCTCGACGCCCGCCGCAGCGCAGCGCTCCGCGATCGCGCGGCCGTGCGCGTGCTCGCGCGCCGACGCGGTGATGAGCACCTGGGACGGCGTCCACAGCTTGGGCGTGCCGGCGCTCGGCGATGTGGGTAGGGCGACAGCCATGGCGAAGTACACGAAACCCGAACTGCGCAAGCGCCTCAAGGCGGAGATCAAGGCCTCCGGGAAGGGCGGCCGGAAGGGCCAATGGTCCGCTCGCAAGTCCCAGCTGCTGGTGCGGCGTTACGAGCAGGAGGGCGGCGGCTACACGGGCAAGCGGGACGCCCGCCAGAGGCGCTGAAGCAGTGGGGCGACGAGGGGTGGCGCACGAAGGACGGCTCGAAGTCCGGCGGCCGCAAGCGCTACCTGCCCGAAGCCGCCTGGGCGCTCCTGACGAAGGCCGAGCGGGAGGCGACCGACCGGCGCAAGCGGGGGGCCGAGGGCCAGTACGAGGCCAACACGAAGGCTGCCAAGGAGGCCCGCAAGGCGCTCAAGCTCGTCGACCGCAAGGCGGGGCCGGCCCGCAAGAGCATCGCGGGCGCCGACGACGCTCCTGCTCAAGCGCGCCCGCAAGGCCGAGAAGCAGGGCAAGGCGCGCAAGACCGTGCTCGCCGCGATCGACGAGCGCCGCAGGCAGCTCTGGCGGCGACGGCCAACACGGCGACGAGCGCCTCGACGCAGCCCGCGTCGAACTGCGTGCCCGCGTGGCGGCGCAGCTCTGCGACCGCCACCTCCGTCGGCAGCGCCGGGCGGTAGGAGCGGTCGGAGGTCATGGCGTCGAAGGCGTCGGCGACGAGGAGGATCCGGGAGCCGAGCGGGATCGGGTCGCCGGCCAGGCCGTCCGGATACCCCGACCCGTCCACGTGCTCGTGGGAGTGGCGGATCCACGGGACCATCGGCTCCATGTTGGGGATCCGGGCCACCATGTCCGCGCCGATGCTGCTGTGCGCCTTGACCTGCTCGTACTCGTCCTCGGTGAGTCGCGCCGGCTTGCGCAGGATCCGGTCGGGGATGGCGACCTTGCCGACGTCGTGCAGGATGGCGGCGAGCCGGATGCGCCCGATCTCCGCCGCGCCCCAGCCGAGCCGCTCCGCGATCTGCGCAGCGAGGTCCGCGACGGCGCGGGAGTGCTCGTGGGAGACGTCCATCCGCCGGTCGACCGCGTCGGCGAGCGTCGCCGCCCAGCTGAGGTCCACCTGCGCGGGCGCCCGCTCGGTCCGCGCCGCCTTGGCGCAGTAGAGGATCTCGTCGGCGCGGTGGAAGAGGTCGTCGGCGGAGGTCCCGTCGGCGGGGAAGCAGGCGTGCCCGAGGCAGGCCGCCGAGACGGAGCGCAGGCCCGCGCGGACGCGATCGAGGATCGGCTCGACGTCGCCGTGCCCGACCCCGGGGAGCAGCACGGCGAACTCGTCGCCGCCGAGGCGTCCGACCACGTCGCGCGGGCGCAGTGACCCGTCCAGGAAGGCCACGGTCCGCCGCAGGACCTCGTCCCCGGCCGCATGCCCGTCCTGGTCGTTGACGGCTTTGAAGTCGTCGAGGTCGATCATCGCCAGGGTGAAGGGGACCCCGTGGCGCGCGGCGTCGGCCAGCTCTGCGCGCAGGCGCTCCTCGAAACCGCGGCGGTTGAGGGCGCCCGTGAGAGGATCGGCGCGGCGAGATCGTCGCGCTCGGTAGCTCGGTCCGCTGGCGCTCGCGGTTGAGCGCCTGCCAGAGGCACATCACCGCGGCGCCGCTGATGCACAGGGTGAAGAAGACCGCGTAGGCGAGGTCCTCGCCGATGGCCACGGCCACCGCCACGTACCCGACCGGGACGATCACCGCGAAGGCGCTGGCCAGGTCGCGCGGGTAGGACATGCCCGCGAAGAGCAGCGGCATGAACAGCGGCAGCGCCAGCGGGCTCGGACGCGCCGGGTCGAGCACCATCAGCGTCAGGATCCCGAGCAGCATGGACGAGGTCCAGCCGAAGAAGAACGTCTCGCGCCAGCGCCCGGCGACCACCCGCTCCATCGGGAGCAGCCAGACGAGGATCGCGCTGCCGATGATCGCCACGGTGAGCAGCGACAGCAGCAGTCGCTGGCCCGCGCCCCAGGTGGCGCCGAGGTACGCGAGGCCCGCCGTGCCCATCGCGAGCGTGAGCACGCAGCCGGTCCGCACCGTGGACATGCGGAAGCGCAGATCCGCGGGATCCGCAAGCGGCATCGAGCCTCCAACCCTCATAGGAGGGTTATCGGCGCGAATCGCCCGGAGGTGAGCGGTCTAGGCGACCGCCTCGCGGATGACCGCGCGCTCCCCGCCGGGTCGTCGAGCATCGGGACGTGGCCGATGTCCTCGAGCGTGACGTGGCGCGCCGTCGGCATGCGCTCGCGGGCGCGCGCGGACTGCGGCCCGTAGAGCAGCAGCGGTCCTGATCGCCCCAGGCGATGGTCACCGGGACACGGCAGGGCGGCGACCGCGGGCGCCCGCCAGTTGAGCGCGTGGCTCGCGGTGGGCTGCAGGCCCGGCGGCGCGCGTCCCGGCGGCGCCGCGGAGCTGGTCGCCGGTGACCCGGTCGCCGTGGGCGAGCACCACCCGCGTGGCGAGCCTGCGCGCGCGGGCGTTGTCGGCGAACGGCAGCAGCGGGCGGAAGGCGACGGCGAAGGAGCGGACGTTGGCGTGCAGCCACAGCCGCTCCCAGCCCTCCACGAAGCCGACGGGGCACAGCGCGCACGCCGCCCGGGCGCGGCCGTCGAGCGCGAGGTGCAGCGCGACGCCGCCGCCGAGCGAGTTGCCGGCGACCGCGAAGGGCTCGTCGACGACCGCGGCGCAGGCGTCGGCGAGCGCCCGCATCGTCGGCGGGCCGGGCAGCATCTCCGACTCGCCGAACCCGGCAGGTCGACCGCGTACACCGTGAAGTCGGCGGCGAGGGCGTCCATCACCGGCGCGAAGGAGCGGTGCGACGACCCGATGCCGTGGACGAGCAGCAGAGCGGGGCCGCTGCCCGTGCGCACGACGTTCATGGCCGGGATCCTACGTCTTGTCCGCACCGTCGCAGCAGGTGCGCCATAGTGTCGAACCGGGTGCTCACGGTCCGCGACATGGTCGAGGTCACCGGAGTCCGCGTCGTCGCGGGCGCAGGCGGCCTGGACCGGCCCGTCCGCTGGGTCCACATCTCCGAGCTCAGCGACCCGACGCCGTGGCTCAGCGGCGGCGAGCTGCTGCTGACCACCGGCATGACCGTCAACGGCGACGGCGCCGACTACATCCAGCGCATCGCCGCCCACGGGCTCGCCGGGCCTCGGCGTCGGCGTCGCCGTCGGCGGCCTCGACGCGGTCACCCCCGAGATGGCCGCCGCGGCCGACGCGCTCGACTTCCCGATCCTCGAGGTCCCCTACGAGACGCCGTTCATCGCGCTCACCGAGAAGGCCTTCCACCACATCGCCGCCGAGCAGGCGGCGATGCTCGCAGCGCGCCGTCGACGCCCACGAGCGGCTGGAGCAGGTCGCGCTCGCCGAGGGCGGCCTCGACGGGCTCGTCGCCGCGCTCGGCGAGCTGGTCGGCGGCGCGCGCCGCGGTCTCGACGCGCGCGGGGAGGTGCTGGCCGGCGACGCCGCCCGGACGACGGGCTCGAGCTGGCCGGTGCCCGGCGACGTCCGGCGCCCGCCTGCTGCCGCCGCGCGCGCGCCGCTGACCGAGCTCGACCGCCTCATCGTCCACCAGGCCGTCACCATCGTCGCGCTGGAGCTGCTGCGCCGCCGCGTCGCAGGCCGACACCGAGCGGCGCCTCGCCGGCGACGTGCTCGCCTGCGTCCTGTCCGGGCGAGCTCGAGGGCGAGGAGCTGCGCCGCCGGCTGCGAGCCGTTCGGGCTCGGCGACCGCATCACCGCGCTCGTCGTCGCGAGGCCGACCTCGCAGCGCCGCGCTGGAGGACGCGGTCGGCGACCGCGGCCTCGTCGCCCGCAGCGGCGCGCTCGTCTGCGCGCTGCTCCCGGCGACGGCGGCGACGCCGTTCGCGCTCGCCGAGCGCATCCGCGCGCCGGCGCCGGGCGTGCGCCGCCGGGCGCGAGCCGCCCGGTCGCCGCTCGCCGACGCCCGCCGCGGCTTCCACGAGGCGCGCTGGGCGCTCGAGTGCGCCGCGCTCGACGCCGACGACGACCGCGCCTGTTCACCTACCGCGACCTCGGCTCCTTCCAGCTGCTGCTCGCGATGCAGGACGACGACGCCCTGCGCACGTTCTGCGACTCCATCCTCGGCCCGCTCGAGAGCGACGGACGACCGGCTACGCCGCCGAGCTGCTGCGCTCGCTCGAGGTCTTCATCGAGTGCAACGGGCAGTGGGAGCGCGCCGCGCGCCAGCTCTCCTGCCACCGCCACACCCTGCGCTACCGGATCCAGCGCGTCGAGCAGCTCACGGGCCGCTCGCTGGACTCGGCGCGCGACCGCATCGACTTCTGGCTCGCCCTGCGCGGGCGCGAGAGCTCGCTCAGTACTCGAACCAGCCGGCAACTCAACCGAAGGCATCCATGCGCGTCGGCGTCCCCACGGAGATCAAGACGGACGAGTACCGCGTCGCGCTGACGCCGTCCGGCGTGCGCGAGCTCGTCGAGCACGGCCACGAGGTGCTCGTCCAGCAGGGCGCGGGGGAGGGGTCGGCGATCGCCGACGCCGAGTACACCGAGCCAGGGCGCGCGCATCGTCGCCGGACGCCGCAGGCGGTGTTCGCCGAGGCCGACATGGTCGTCAAGGTCAAGGAGCCGCAGGCGGTCGAGGTCGCGATGCTGCGCCCGGGCCAGACGCTCTTCACCTACCTGCACCTCGCGCCGGACCCCGAGCTGACCCAGGGCCTCGTCGACTCCGGCGCGACCTGCATCGCCTACGAGACCGTCGAGGACCGCAACGGCCGGCTGCCGCTGCTGGCGCCGATGAGCGAGATCGCGGGCAAGATCGCCACCCAGGCGGGCGCGTTCATGCTCGAGAAGCCGCTCGGCGGCCGCGGGCTGCTGCTCGGCGGCGTGCCCGGCGTCGCGGCCGGCAAGGTGATGGTCATCGGCGGCGGCGTCGTCGGCCAGAACGCGGCCGAGGTCGCGATCGGCATGGGCGCCGAGACCTACGTCTACGACCGCAACATCGACCGCCTGCGCGACCTCGAGTACATCCTCAACGAGCCGCTGCTCGACCGTGCTTCGCCTCGACGCTCGAGGTCGAGGCGCGGCTGCCGGAGATGGACCTCGTCATCGGCGCGGTGCTCGTCCACGGCGCCAAGGCCCCGCACGTCATCACCCGCGCAGCAGCTCGGGCTGATGAAGCGCAACGCGGTGCTCGTCGACGTCTCGATCGACCAGGGCGGCTGCTTCGAGACCTCGCGCGCGACCACGCACTCCGACCCGACCTACGAGGTCGACGGCATCACGCACTACTGCGTGGCCAACATGCCGGGCGCGGTGCCGATCACCTCGACCTGGGCGCTGACGAACGCGACGATGCCCTTCGTGATCAAGCTCGCCGACAAGGGCGTCGACGCGCGCGCTGGGCGACGACCCCGGCTTCATGGCCGGGCTCAACGTCGCCGCCGGCCGGGTCACCTACGAGCCGGTCGCGCGCGACCAGGGCCTCGAGTACACGCCCGCCGCGCGGAGGCGCTGGCAGCTCGTCGCCGCCTGGGCTCGGCGGGCCGCTCGGCCGCTGCTACCTGCCGTTCGCATGCCCACGACTTCCCAGCTCGTCCGCAAGGGACGCACCCCGAAGACCAAGAAGCTCGCGACCCCCGGCCTCAAGACCGGCAAGGGCCGCAAGAAGAAGGCGCCGCGCCGCAGAAGCGCGGGGTGTGCACGCGCGTCTACACCACGACGCCCGAAGAAGCCGAACTCGGCTCTGCGCAAGGTCTGCCGTGTCCGGCTGACCAACCAGATGGAGGTCACGGCCTACATCCCCGGTGAGGGCCACAACCTGCAGGAGCACTCCGTCGTGCTCGTCCGCGGCGGTCGCGTCAAGGACCTGCCGGGCGTGCGCTACAAGGTCGTCCGCGGGACGCTCGACGCCGCCGGCGTCAGCGACCGCAAGAAGGCCCGCTCCCAGTACGGCGTGAAGGCCAAGTAATGCCGCGCCGCTCAGCAGCCACCATCCGGCCGATCGATCCGGACCCCGTCCACCGCTCCAAGCTCGTCCAGCAGATCATCAACAAGGTGATGCTCGACGGCAAGAAGTCGACGGCCGAGCGGATCGTCTACGACGCGCTCTCGATCATCTCCGAGCGCACCGGCCGCGAGCCCGCTCGAGTACCTCGAGGCCGTCCATCAAGGCCCTCACGCCGCAGCTCGAGGTCCGCTCCCGCCGCGTCGGCGGCGCGACCTACCAGGTGCCCGTCGAGGTCCCCGGCGCGCCGCGCCCGCACGCTCGGCGATCCGCTGGCTCGTCCTGTTCGCCCGCCAGCGCCGCGAGAAGTCGATGGCGCAGCGCCTCGCCAACGAGCTGATGGACGCCCAGTCCCAGCAGGGCGGCGCCTACAAGCGCAAGGACGACATCTTCCGCATGGCGCAGGCCAACAAGGCCTTCGCCCACTACCGCTGGTAGGTCCGCTCGCGCCGCTCGACTGCGGCCTTGGACGGCTGCGTCGGCGATGACGTGGCGTCATGCAGCCGGTGCACATGCCACGGCGCGGCGCGATCCCGCTCCCTTCACCTGCCCTCTGGACGGCCTCGCGTCGCGGCGGCGCCGGCGCTGAGCGGGCGCATCACCGCGGTGAGCACGCCCGCGAACAGGAGCAGGATCGCGCCCGCGGTCTCGAGCCGGAAGCCGATCGCGGCCTGCGCGCGACGCCTGCTCGTAGTCGCGGCCGTAGAGCCCGGTCGCGTCGACGTCCGGGAGGTCGACGAGCAGGACGATCAGCAGCGCGACGAGGCCCGAGCACGGCGACGGCGAGCGCCGCCGGGCGCGAGCCGCGCCATGGCGCCGAACGCCATCACGGCGGCGACGACGGCGATGATCAGCAGCGCGTAGCCGTGGTGGCCGCCGACGCCGACGCCGTCCGCGGTGACGGTGAGGATCTGGATGTGGTTGAGGTCGCCGAACTCCGCGACGACCAGCAGCAGGCACGGCGACGAGGGTCAAGACGCGAGCAGGCCATGTCTGAGCACGTCGCTACCCTAACCGCGATGCGGACCCTTCTCGCCTACCTCGACGCCGGCAGCGCGAGCGCCATCGTCACGATGATCCTCGGCGGCGTCGCCGCCCTCGGCGTCGCGCTTCGCTACCGCTGGAACCAGCTGCTCGTCGTTCCTGCAAGATCCGCAAGCCCATCGAGGACCGGCCGGAGCAGCCCGCCGCCGCCGTCTCGAGCCCGCGAGGCCGAGAAAGAGCCCGTCGGCACCAAGTGACGCAGGTCGACGCCGGCTCGTTCCGCGATCCGGACAGCCGCGTCTTCGTCGAGAACGGCAGCGTCTTCCGCGCGCTGAGCGCCCGCGGGCTCGCCGACTACGAGGCGTTCGCCGCCTCCAAGCTGTTCGCGCAGACCCAGGCAGGACGGTCGCGTCGTGCGGACCGCGACGCGCCGACGCACGAGGCGGCCGGCGATCCTCAGCCACGGGGACGCCACCGCCGCGGTGCTCGAGCACGAGCGCATCCCGTTCATCACCTACCCGTACGAGTGGTGCTTCGGCATGCTCAAGGACGCCGCGGACCTGCAGCTGGACCTGCTCGACCGCGCCATCACGCGAGACCTGACCCTCAAGGACGCGACGCCGTACAACGTCCAGTGGCCGGGGACGAAGCCCGTCTTCGTCGACGTCGGCTCCTTCGAGCGCCTGCGCGGCAACGAGCCGTGGGTCGGCTACCGCCAGTTCTGCTGCCTGTACCTGTACCCGCTGATGCTGACCGCCTACACGGGCGTCTCCTTCCAGCCGTGGCTGCGCGGCTCGCTGGAGGGCATCGACCCCGCCGACGCCGCCGCGCTGCTGCCGCGCAAGAAGGGCGTGACGATCAACGCGCGCCTGCTCGCGCGCCTGGAGCGCAGGCACGGGCGACGACGACTCCGCCCGCGACACGAACGCCAAGCTCGCCAAGGCCGGCTTCAAGCCCGAGATCATCCAGGCCCAGGTCCGCCGCCTGCACAAGCTCGTCCGCGGCCTCGAGTGGAAGACCGGGCAAGACCGCCTGGACGCGACTACGACGACAACAACCGCGGCTACGACGAGCCCGACCTCGAGGCCAAGCGCGCGCTTCGTCGCGGCGGCGGCCGAGCGCGTCAAGCCGGCGCTGGCCTGGGACCTCGGCGCCAACGACGGCTACTTCGCCCGCGTCGTCTCCCCGCACGCGGAGACCGTCATCGCCATGGACTTCGACCACGAGACGGTCGAGAAGATGTACCGCCAGCTCGACACGACCAACGTCACCCCGCTCGTCGTCGACCTCTGCGACCCCAGCCCGAGCCGCGGCTGGGCGCTGCGCCGAGCGCGGCCCGCTGCCCGAGCGCGGCCGGCCCGGACCTGACGCTGAGCCTCGCGCTGATCCACCACCTCTCCATCACCCGCAACATCCCGGTGCGCGCGATCCTCGAGTGGCTCGAAGGGCCTCGGCGGCGCGCACGTGATCGAGTTCCCGCACCGCGACGACGCGATGGTCCAGCGCCTGCTGAGCGCCAAGCGCGACGACGAGGCCCACCCGGACTTCGACCGCGAGCCCTTCGAGCGCGCCCTCGGCGAGGTGTTCAAGGTCGCAACCGGCAGCGAGCTCTCGGCTCGCGGACGCTCTATGAAGTCGCTGACGACCGCGCCCGGGCTGGCCCGAGCCTCCTCTTCTGCGCCCTGCACCTGGCCGCGCTGTGGACGCTCGCCTTCGTGCAGCCGCTGTTCGACCTGCTCGGCAAGAACCCGGCCTTCTTCGTCGCCCGCGAAACACGGGCGGCGACGTCCTCATCTTCGCCCTGCGTCTGGACCCTCGGCCCGCCGCTGATCGCCACGGCGATCGTCGCGATCGCCCGCGCGGTCAGCGACCGCGCCGGCCGGCTCGTCCAGCTCGGCTTCGTGACCGCCTTCGCCGCCGTGCTGCTGCTGCAGGTCGTCAAGGGCATCAGCGCCGACGCCAAGGTCGTGCTCCCGATCGCGCTGCTGCTCGGCGCCGCCGCGGCCGCGGCCTACGCGCGCTTCGCCGGCCTGCGCTCCTTCGTCTCGATCCTCGGCGTCGCCCCGGTCGTCGTGCTGGTCGCTGCTGCTGTTCGGCTCCGGCGTCAGGGACGTCGTCTTCCCGGGCGAGGACGCGAAGGCGCACCGCGGGGCGCGAAGGCGGCGGACCCGGCCCCCGTCGTGCTGATGATCTTCGACGAGCTGCCGACGCCGTCGCTGATGAAGCCCGACCACACGGTCGACGCCGAGCGCTTCCCGAACTTCGCCCGCCTGGCGAAGTCCTCGACCTGGTACCGGAACGCCACCAGCGTCTCCGACGGCACCTACGTCGCCGTGCCCGGCGATCCTCACCGGCCGCCGCCCGCAGGCCGAGCTGCCCACCAGCCGCGCGTACCCGCGCAACCTCTACACGCTGCTGGGCAGCAGCTACGAGCAGCACGACCAGGAGCCGATCACCAGCGTCTGCCCGGAGTCGCTGTGCGGCGCCAGCAGACCGAGACGCGCGGCAAGCGGCTGTCGAGCCTCGCCAGCGACCTGAGCATCGTCGAGCGCCGGCTGCTGCTGCCGAAGGGGATGGCGGACAAGCTGCCGCCGATCGACCGCGACTGGGAGGACTTCCGCGCCGACGCCGGCGACGACGGCCTCGCCGAGGTCGCCGGCGACAAGGCGCGCCGAGGGCACGCAACTCGACGATCCGCGTGGCCGGGGACGACCTGCCGCCCCAGCGCGTCCGCGCGGGCCTGAAGCGTGGTCCAGACGATGGGCCGGGCGGCGGCCAAGCCCGGGCTGTGGATGGTCCACAACGTCATCCCGCACGTCCCGTGGCGCTTCCTGCCCGACGGCAGCCAGTACGTCGTCGAGGGCCCGACCATGCCGGGCCTCAACGACCAGGACTGGGGCCGCAACCGCTACCTGCTCGACCAGGCCTTCCAGCGCCACCTGCTGATGACGCGCTTCGCCGACCGGCTGCTCGGCGACGCGATCGACCAGATGAAGCGCACGCGGCCTGTGGGACAAGGCGCTCGTGATCGTCGTCGCCGACCACGGCGGCGCGATCGGGCCCGGCGAGTCGCGCCGGCCCGTCACCAAGGAGAACTTCCCCCAGGTCGGCAGCGTGCCGTTCTTCGTGAAGCTGCCCGGGCAGAAGACAGGCGGCGACCAAGGACACGTTCGTGACGACGCTCGACGTCGTCCCCACGATCGTCAAGGCGCTCGGCATCGACACGGACTGGAAGTTCGACGGCCTGCCGGTCGACGAGCCGCGACCCGGCGAAGCTGCTCCAGCAGCGCAACGGCCGCGAGGCGAAGCTCGTCAAGGTCGACCCCGGAGGACTTCGCCCGCCGCCGCGACGCCGAGCTCGCCGCCCGCGACCGGCGCTGGCCGCCCGGCCTCGACGCGATCTGGGGGGTCGGCCCGCGCCCGGAGCTCGTCGGCAAGCCGCCGGGCACGCGGCGGCGACGGGCGAGGGCAGCGCCTTCATCAACAACGCCAAGCTCTACCGGCGCGTGCGGCCGAGCTCCGGCGTGATCCCCGCCTACGTGACCGGCTCGACGAGCGGCGTCGCGCCCGGTACCGACCTCGCCGTCGCGGTCAACGGGACCGTGGAGGCCACGGGGGAGGCCTATCTGGAGCACGGCGACCCGCGCTTCTCCATGGTGATCCCGCCGGAGACGTTGCGCCGCGGCCGCAACCAGGTCGTGGTCTATGCGTTGAACGGATCGACATGGCACGAGCTCGACTCCACCGGCTGAGCGCTGGTCGCTCGCGTGCGCAGCTGCGTGCGCGTTCTGCCGCCCCGGCTGCCGGCACGCCGCGCGCCGAGCACGCCCGCCGCCGCCGATGACGGACGCGGACTACTTCACGTTCGCCGACCACGTCGCCGCGCAGATGGAGCGCTACTGGAGCGAGTCCAAGGGCTACTACCGCACGGGCGCGCGCTCCATCGACACGATCTGCTCGTCGGCGATGCTGACCATCTACGCGACGGCCGCCGCCCACGGCCACGTCGGGCCCGGCCCGCAACGACCAGCGGGCGCGCACCCTCGTCAAGGCGCTCACCGCCGTCGCCGCCGTTCTTCACCGCCGCCGCGCCGCCGGCCTACGACAAGATGTTCCACACGCCCGGGTGGACGTCGAACATGGACGGCCCCTACGTCGACATGGACAAGTCGATCGACCCCAAGGTCGCCGAGGGGCTGCAGATCGCCTACCGCGCCCGCAACGCAGCTCGGCCTGCCCGACGAGGACGCCGCCCGCATCAAGACGGAGATCCACCAGGTCGCCTACACGGAGTTCTTCCGCTACCCGAAGGTGCGCCTGAACCAGATCAACTGGCACGCCGAGCTCTACGCCTACGACTGGCTCGTCAACGACGACCCGACGCTGCTGCGCAAGCGACTACCGCAAGCACATGCACGCGCTTCACGCGGGGCTTCACGCGCCCGCAGATCGACGGCGGCACCACCAACGTCGGGCCGAGCTACCGCTTCATCTACCAGTCCAACACCTCGCCGCTCTACTCACGGAACCTCGACTCCGCCGAGTACGCGAACATGACGCTGCACTTCATCTACTGGTACGACCTCGCCCGCCAGAACGCCGGGATGGCGCCGCTGCCGCGCGAGGACATGCGGCGGCTGCGCGGCTGGGCCCAGCGCGACCTGTACGGCTACTGGACCCACGCCGGGTTCATGAACTGGGACACGGGCTGGAGCTACGAGCGCTGGATGAAGGGCAAGGCGTGGGCCTACGGCCAGCAGGGGCTGATCGCCATCGCCACCTCGCCGAAGTTCCAGACGCGCCCGCGCGAGGCGCGGTGGGCGAAGTACCTGTTCGACCGCGGGCTGCGCCTGTACGAGCACCTCAGCTACCAGCAGGGCAGCCGCGGCCCGTTCCGCCCCAGCGCGGAGCTCTTCCACATCGGCGAGCAGGGGACCCCGGCGAGCACGATGTTCTGGGCGCGCATGGGCGCCAACGCCGTGCGCGCGGTCAGCGCCGGGATGGGGCGGATGCCGCGCCGAGGAGCCGCCGCCGTTCTACGCCTACGACGCCGACATCGGCCGCCTCGCCGTCTCCACCCGCCACTACTCCACGGCGATCCTCGCCGACAACCGCGGCAAGGTCCCCTACGGCGGCAACGAGCTCGCGCGCCTCTACGACGCCGACGGCGACCCGATCGGCGGGACGGGCGGCCACCCGCCGGCCGCGTTCGGCGTGCGCGTGGAGAACGCGCGGGGCAAGCGGCTGATGATCAGCCAGAGGCCGCTGCACTCCGACCCCAAGCGCCCGCCGCTGACGCTGACCCGCTCGCCGCGCGGCCGCGTCACCCGCCAGCGCGTCCTCGCCACCCGCCCGGACGCCGGCCCCTTCCGCCGCCTCGGCGTCACGGGCCGCAAGGCCGACAACGGCATCACCGTCACGAGCAGCTACGACTTCCGCGAGCCGCTCCATCAGCGCGAGCTGGACCATCCGCCGGCCGAAGGCCAAGCGCATCGCCCGCGCCGCGGTCCTGTTCCCGAGTTGGGGCAAGGTGACGCGCTTCGAGGCCGTGCTGCGCAGCGGCGCGACGATCGTCGCCAAGCCGGGCCTCGACCTCGCGCGCGTGCGCTTCTTCCGGATCCGCGGCGAATACGGCTCCTACCGCGTCACGCCTGCCCAGCCCCTGGCCGGCCGGGTGCGGATCTTCGCCGCTCGCCGGCAGAAGGCCAACCCCCGCGGCGGGCCCACGCTGGGCCTCCAGATGCCCGGCCTTCAAGCGTGGCTCGCGGCGCGTCGCGGTGAGCATCGTCCCGAACGGCAGCGGGGGTCTCGTGGCCGACCCCGAGAACGGCCCCGTACCGGCCTACCGCTGCCATAACGGGCTGCTAGTCTCCCTTGTCGCTCGCGCAGCTCAGCGAGCACCCTCACGTCCTCATGGAGTCCCTACGGACATAGTCACTGCGTTGGGTGCAACTCCATGCCGTGACGCGCGAGGGTCCCATCCGGGGCCTTTTTCTTTGCCTCAAACCGCTCCTTAGAACTTCCTATGCCACGTAACTTCACCCTCGAGAAGACCCGCAACATCGGGATCATGGCCCACATCGATGCGGGCAAGACCACGACGACCGAGCGGATCCTCTACTACACCGGTCGCTCCCACAAGATGGGCGAGGTCCACGAGGGCGCCGCCACGATGGACTGGATGGAGCAGGAGCAGGAGCGCGGGATCACCATCACGTCCGCTGCCACGACGGCGGAGTGGAAGGACCACCGCATCAACATCATCGACACGCCGGGCCACGTCGACTTCACCGTCGAGGTGGAGCGCTCGCTGCGCGTGCTCGACGGCGCTGTCGCCGTGTTCGACTCCGTCGCCGGCGTCGAGCCCCAGTCCGAGACCGTGTGGCGCCAGGCCGACACCTACCGCGTCCCGCGCATCGCGTACATCAACAAGATGGACCGCATCGGCGCGGACTTCGACCGCGGCGTGCAGACGATGATCGACCGCCTCGGCGCGCACCCCGTGCCGATCCAGCTGCCGATCGGCGCCGAGTCCGAGTTCGAGGGCATCATCGACCTCGTCGGGATGAAGGCGATCACCTACAAGGACGACCTGGGCAAGGACGTCTCGATCGACGACATCCCCGAGAGCCTGGCCGACGCGGCCGAGGCCGCCCGCGAGCACCTGCTCGAGGAGGTCTCCCACTACGACGACGAGCTCGTCGAGCTGATCCTCGAAGAGGCCGACATCCCCGAGGACGATGCTCGTCCTGGCCATCCGCAAGGCGACGCTCGACATGTCGATCACGCCCGTGCTGTGCGGGTCCTCCTTCAAGAACAAGGGCGTCCAGCCGCTGCTCGACGCCGTGCTCGCCTACCTGCCGAGCCCGCTCGACGTGCCCGCGATCAAGGGTGTCGAGCCGGTCAAGGGCGGCGAGGGCATCGAGTCCGACCGTCCCTCCGACGACAGCCAGCCGTTCGCCGCGCTCGCCTTCAAGGTCATGTCCGACCCGCACGTCGGCAAGCTCACCTTCTTCCGCGTCTACTCGGGCAAGCTCGAGGCCGGCGCGCGCGTGCTCAACGTCAACACGGGCCGTACCGAGCGCATCGGCCGCATCCTGATGATGCACGCCAACGACCGCCAGGACGTCCAGGAGGTCTACGCCGGCGACATCGCCGCCGCCGTCGGCATCAAGCAGGTCTTCACCGGCGACACGCTCGCCGCGCCGGACCGGCCGATCCTGCTCGAGACGATGGTCTTCCCCGAGCCGGTCATCTCCGTCGCGATCGAGCCCAAGACCAAGAGCGACCAGGAGAAGATGTCCGTCGCGCTGGGCCGCCTCGCCGAGGAGGACCCGACGTTCCAGGTCTCCACCAACGAGGAGACCGGCCAGACCGAGATCGCCGGCATGGGCGAGCTGCACCTGGAGATCCTGGTGGACCGCATGCTGCGCGAGTTCAGGGTCGAGGCCAACATCGGCCGCCCGCAGGTCTCCTACCGGGAGACGGTCACGGGCACCGCGCAGAAGGTCGAGGGCCGCCACGTGCGCCAGACCGGCGGCTCGGGCCAGTACGGCATCGTCTACTTCGACATCGAGCCGGCGCCGGGCGAGGGCTTCGACTTCGTCAACAAGGTCAAGGGCGGCTCCATCCCCACGGAGTTCATCCCCGCGGTCGAGAAGGGCGCCGCCGAGGCGCTGGGCGACGGCATCCTCGCGGGCTACCCGGTCGTGGATGTCCGCCTGACGCTCACCGACGGCAAGTACCACGACACCGACTCCTCGGAGATCGCCTTCAAGATCGCCGGCTCGCTCGGCATGAAGGAAGCGCTGCGCCGGGCCAAGCCGACGCTGCTCGAGCCGATCTTCAAGGTCGAGGTCGTCACCCCGGAGGACTTCCTGGGCGACGTCATCGGCGACCTCTCGCGCCGGCGCGGCCGGATCGAGGGGCAGGACCGGCGCTCGAACGCGCTGGCGGTCACCGCGATGGTGCCGCTGTCGGAGATGTTCGGGTACGCGACGGAGATGCGGTCGATGACCCAGGGCCGGGCGACGTACACGATGCAGTTCGAGAAGTACGACGAGGTTCCGTCCAACGTGGCCACCAAGGTCATCGAGGAACGGCGCGGCGGCCCGGTCGCCGCCTAGAGTGTCCGGCCGACAAATTTCGAGAAACGTTCAGTAGAGACGCGAAGGAGCAACCAGAATGGCGAAGGAGAAGTTCGAGCGCGGGAAGCCGCATGTCAACGTCGGGACCATCGGTCACATCGACCATGGCAAGACGACGCTGACCGCTGCCATCACGACGGTGCTCGCCGAGAAGTACGGCGGGCAGGCCAGCTCGTTCGCGGAGATCGACAACGCGCCCGAGGAGAAGGAGCGCGGCATCACGATCGCGACGTCGCACGTCGAGTACGAGACGGAGAACCGTCACTACGCGCACGTCGACTGCCCCGGTCACGCCGACTACGTGAAGAACATGATCACGGGTGCCGCCCAGATGGACGGCGCGATCCTCGTGGTCTCCGCCGCCGACGGCCCGATGCCCCAGACGCGTGAGCACATCCTGCTCGCCCGCCAGGTCGGCGTCCCGTACATCGTCGTGTTCCTCAACAAGGCCGACATGGTCGACGACGACGAGCTCCTCGAGCTCGTCGAGGTCGAGGTCCGCGAGCTGCTCTCCGAGTACGACTTCCCGGGCGACGACATCCCGTTCGTCATCGGCTCGGCGCTCAAGGCGCTCGAGGGTGACGAGGAGTACAAGCAGAAGATCATCGACCTCGGTGAGCAGCTGGACTCCTACATCCCGCAGCCCGAGCGCGACCTCGACAAGCCCTTCCTGATGCCGGTCGAGGACGTCTTCTCGATCACCGGCCGCGGCACCGTCGCGACGGGCCGCATCGAGCAGGGCATCGTCAACACGGGCGACACGGTCGAGATCGTCGGCATCAAGACGGAGACGTCCAACACGGTCGTCACCGGCGTCGAGATGTTCCGCAAGATCCTCGACCGCGGCGAGGCCGGCGACAACGTCGGTCTGCTCCTGCGTGGCGTCAAGCGTGAGGACATCGAGCGCGGCCAGGTCCTGTGCAAGCCGGGGTCGATCACCCCGCACACGCACTTCAAGGCCGAGGTCTACGTGCTCAAGAAGGAGGAGGGTGGCCGTCACACGCCGTTCTTCACCGGCTACCGCCCGCAGTTCTACTTCCGCACCACGGACGTGACGGGCGTCGCCCGTCTCCCCGAGGGCACGGAGATGGTCATGCCGGGCGACAACATCGCGATGGAGATCGAGCTCATCCAGCCGATCGCCATGGACGCGGGTCTGCGCTTCGCCATCCGCGAGGGTGGCCGCACGGTCGGCTCCGGCGTCGTGACGGAGGTCATCAAGTAGC
>CAWJMO010000034.1:0-121050 GCA_963843865.1 uncultured Solirubrobacteraceae bacterium
CGGCCATCCGCGCCGCGACGCTCGACATGTCGATGACGCCCGTGCTCTGCGGCTCGTCCTTCAAGAACAAGGGCGTCCAGCCGCTGCTCGACGCCGTGCTCGCCTACCTGCCGAGCCCGCTCGACGTGCCCGCCATCAAGGGCGTGGAGCCGGTCAAGGGCGGCGACGGCATCGAGTCCGACCGCCCCTCCTCCGACGACGAGCCGTTCGCCGCGCTGGCGTTCAAGGTCATGTCCGACCCGCACGTCGGCAAGCTCACCTTCTTCCGCGTCTACTCGGGCAAGCTCGAGGCCGGCGCGCGCGTGCTGAACGTCAACACGGGCAAGACGGAGCGCATCGGGCGCATCCTGATGATGCACGCCAACGACCGCCAGGACGTCGATCAGGTCTACGCCGGCGACATCGCCGCGGCCGTCGGCATCAAGCAGGTCTACACGGGCGACACGCTGGCCGCCCCGGACAAGCCGATCCTCCTGGAGACGATGGTCTTCCCGGACCCGGTCATCTCCGTGGCCATCGAGCCCAAGACGAAGTCCGACCAGGAGAAGATGTCCGTCGCCCTCGGCCGCCTGGCCGAGGAGGACCCGACCTTCCGCGTCGCCACCAACGAGGAGACCGGCCAGACCGAGATCTCCGGCATGGGCGAGCTGCACCTGGAGATCCTCGTCGACCGCATGATGCGCGAGTTCAAGGTGGAGGCCAACATCGGCCGCCCGCAGGTCTCCTACCGCGAGACCGTCACGGGCACCGCCGAGAAGGTCGAGGGGCGCCACGTCCGTCAGACCGGCGGCTCGGGCCAGTACGGCATCGTCTACTTCGACATCGAGCCGGCGCCGGGCGAGGGCTTCGACTTCGTCAACAAGATCAAGGGCGGCTCCATCCCCACGGAGTTCATCCCCGCGGTGGAGAAGGGCGCATCCGAGGCGCTCAGCGACGGCGATCCTCGCGGGCTACCCGGTCGTCGACGTGCGCGTCACGCTGACGGACGGCAAGTTCCACGACACGGACTCCTCGGAGATCGCCTTCAAGATCGCCGGCTCGCTCGGCATGAAGGAGGGCCTGCGCCGCGCGAAGCCCGCGCTGCTCGAGCCGATCTTCAAGGTCGAGGTCGTCACCCCGGAGGACTTCCTGGGCGACGTCATCGGCGACCTGTCCCGCCGCCGCGGCCGCATCGAGGGTCAGGACCGGCGCGGCAACGCGCTGGCCGTCACCGCGATGGTGCCGCTGTCGGAGATGTTCGGCTACGCGACCGAGATGCGGTCGATGAGCCAGGGCCGGGCGACCTACACGATGCAGTTCGAGAAGTACGACCAAGTCCCGTCCAACGTGGCCACCAAGGTCATCGAGGAGCGCATGGGCACGGCGTCGGCCGCCTAGAGTGGCCCGGCCGACAAATTTCGAGAAACGTTCAGTAGAGACGCGAAGGAGCAATCAGCATGGCCAAGGAGAAGTTCGAGCGCGGGAAGCCGCACGTCAACGTCGGGACCATCGGTCACATCGACCATGGCAAGACGACGCTGACCGCTGCCATCACGACCGTCCTCGCCGAGAAGTACGGCGGACAGGCCTCCTCCTTCGCGGAGATCGACAACGCGCCGGAGGAGAAGGAGCGCGGCATCACCATCGCGACCTCCCACGTCGAGTACGAGACGGAGAACCGCCACTACGCGCACGTCGACTGCCCCGGGCACGCCGACTACGTCAAGAACATGATCACGGGCGCCGCCCAGATGGACGGCGCGATCCTGGTCGTGTCCGCCGCCGACGGCCCCATGCCCCAGACGCGTGAGCACATCCTGCTCGCCCGCCAGGTCGGCGTGCCGTACATCGTCGTGTTCCTCAACAAGGCCGACATGGTCGACGACGAGGAGCTCCTCGAGCTCGTCGAGGTCGAGGTCCGCGAGCTGCTCTCCGAGTACGACTTCCCGGGCGACGACATCCCGTTCGTCATCGGCTCGGCGCTGAAGGCGCTCGAGGGCGACGAGGAGTACAAGCAGAAGATCATCGACCTCGGTGAGCAGCTGGACTCCTACATCCCGCAGCCCGAGCGCGACGCTGGACAAGCCGTTCCTGCTGCCGGTCGAGGACGTCTTCTCGATCACGGGTCGCGGCACGGTGGCCACGGGCCGCATCGAGCAGGGCATCGTCAACACGGGCGACACCGTCGAGATCGTCGGCATCAAGACGGAGACGTCCAACACGGTCGTCACCGGCGTCGAGATGTTCCGCAAGATCCTCGACCGCGGCGAGGCGGGCGACAACGTCGGCCTGCTGCTCCGTGGCGTCAAGCGCGAGGACATCGAGCGCGGCCAGGTGCTGTGCAAGCCGGGTTCCATCACCCCGCACACGCACTTCAAGGCCGAGGTCTACGTCCTCAAGAAGGAGGAGGGTGGCCGTCACACGCCGTTCTTCACCGGCTACCGCCCGCAGTTCTACTTCCGCACCACCGACGTGACCGGCGTCGCCCGTCTCCCCGAGGGCACCGAGATGGTCATGCCGGGCGACAACATCGCCGATGGAGATCGAGCTCATCCAGCCGATCGCCATGGACGCCGGCCTGCGCTTCGCCATCCGCGAGGGTGGCCGCACCGTGGGCTCCGGCGTCGTGACGGAGGTCATCAAGTAGCCACTTCGTTGCTCGGGGCGGGCCCTCCGGCTCGCCCCGTCTTCGCCTGACTGACTCCCTCTCATGGCCACTCCTCAGAACAAGATCCGCATCCGCCTCAAGGCGTACGACTCCTCCGCCATCGAGACGGCCGCCAAGGAGATCGTCGACACGGCCCAGCGCACCGGCGCGACCGTGTCCGGCCCCGTGCCGCTGCCGACGGAGAAGAACGTCTACTGCGTCATCCGCTCCCCCTTCAAGGACAAGGACGCGCAGGAGCACTTCGAGATCCGCACGCACAAGCGGCTCATCGACATCCACCAGCCGACCCCGAAGACCGTCGACTCGCTCCAGCGGCTCGACCACCTCCCTGCGGGCGTCGACATCGAGATCAAGCTCGCCTTCGCGTAATGCCCGCGATTCTGGCTAAGAAGCTGGGCATGACCCAGCGCTTCATGGAGGACGGGAAGGTCGAGCGCGTGACCGTGCTCGAGGCCGGCCCCTGTCCCGTGACCGGCATCCGCACGGTCGAGCGCGACGGCTACAACGCCGTGCAGCTCGGCTTCGACGCCGTGCGCGAGAAGACCCTCTCCAAGCCGGAGCTCGGTCATCTGCGCAAGGCCGACGCCCCGCCGCTGCGCACCCTCGTCGAGTTCCGCGAGGTCGAGAACGACATCACGCTCGGCAGCACCGTGACCGTCGACAGCTTCACCGTCGGCGACAAGGTCAAGATCGCCGGCGTCTCCAAGGGCAAGGGCTTCCAGGGCACGATCAAGCGCCACCGCTTCGCGTCCGGTCCCAAGTCCCACGGCTCGCACAACGTCCGCGCCCCCGGTTCCATCGGTGCCTCCGCCACGCCTTCCCGCGTGTTCAAGGGCATGAAGAACCCGGGCCAGATGGGCAACAAGCGCGTCACCCAGAAGGGCCTGACCGTCGTCGAGATCATCGCCGACCAGAACCTGCTGCTCGTCCGGGGCGCCGTCCCGGGCTCGAGGGGCACGACCGTGGAGGTCCGCACCGATGGCTAGTGCACCGATCCTCGGCGGTTCCAAGACCGTCGATCTCGACGACGAGGTGTCGGGCGTCCCGTTCAACGGGCCGCTGGTGCACGAGGTCGTCCTCGCCGAGCTGGCCGCCAAGCGGCAGGGCACCCACGCGACCAAGACCCGCGGCATGGTCCGCGGCGGCGGTGCGAAGCCGTGGCGCCAGAAGGGCACGGGCCGTGCCCGCGCCGGCACCTCGCGCTCCCCGCTGTGGACGGGCGGCGGCACGGTCTTCGGGCCCTCGCCGCGCCACTACACGGTCAAGGTCAACCGCAAGGCCCGCAAGGCCGCGCTGCGCTCCGCCCTCTCCGTCCACGCCGAGCGCTCGACGCTCTCCGTGCTGGATCCCGGCTCCTTCGACGCGCCCTCCACGAAGACGGCCGTCGGCCTGCTCGACGGGCGCACGGGCGGCAACGTCCTCGTCGTCGTCGCGCCGGAGCAGGACGTCGCGGCCAAGTCCTTCCGCAACCTGCGCCGCATCACGGTGCTCCCGGTCGAGGCCGTCGGCGTGTCGGACCTGATCCGCGCGGCGCAGTTCGTCGCCACGGAGGCCGCGCTCGACGCGCTGACCGCGCGTGCCAAGAAGACGTCGAAGGAGGCCGTGGCCTGATGGACGCCACCCAGATCATCATCGCCCCGATCGTCTCCGAGAAGTCCTACGTCCTCGCGACGGCGGGCAAGTACACGTTCCGCGTCCACGACGACGCCCACAAGACGCAGATCAAGCAGGCGGTGGAGGAGCTCTTCGACGTGAAGGTCCTCGAGGTCGCCACGCTGTCCGTCAAGGGCAAGCCGAAGCGCCGGGGCTACACGTCCGGCCGCCGCCGTTCGTGGAAGAAGGCCGTCGTGCAGGTGCGCGAGGGCGACAGCATCCCGATCTTCCAGGGCCTGGAGGCTGATCTGTAATGCCGATCAAGAAGGTCAAGCCGACGTCCCCGGGTCGCCGTTTCGCGACGTACGCGGACTTCGCGGAGATCACGAAGGCGACGCCCGAGAAGTCGCTGACCGAAGGGCTCAAGAAGTCCGGCGGTCGCAACGCGACGGGCCGCAAGACCGCCCGCCATCGCGGCGGCGGAGCCAAGCGCGCCTACCGCCAGATCGACTTCAAGCGCCTCAAGGACGGCGTGCCGGCGAAGGTCGCCTCCATCGAGTACGACCCGAACCGCACCGCCTACATCGCGCTGCTCCACTACCTGGACGGCGAGAAGCGCTACATCATCGCGCCGCAGCGCCTGCGAGTGGGGATGACGGTCGAGTCCGGCCCGGGCGCCGACATCACCGTCGGCAACGCCCTGCCCATCGCGAACATCCCGCTGGGCACGATCATCCACAACGTCGAGCTGCAGCCGGGCCGTGGCGCCCAGCTGGGCCGCTCCGCCGGCGCCGGCATCCAGCTGATGGCCAAGGAGGGCGACCTCGCCACCCTGCGCATGCCGTCCTCGGAGATGCGCCAGGTGCGCGTCACCTGCCGCGCCACCGTCGGCACGATCGGCAACGCCGACCACCAGAACCTCGACGTCGGCAAGGCCGGCCGCAAGCGGCACATGGGCGTTCGCCCGCAGACGCGCGGCAAGGCCATGAACCCGGTGGACCACCCGCACGGCGGCGGCGAGGGCGGCGGCTCCCTGGGCAACCACCCGCAGACCCCGTGGGGCAAGCCGACGCTCGGCTACCGCACGCGCAAGAAGGCCAAGGCCTCTGACCGGTACATCGTCCGCGGCCGTCGCCGTGGCAAGAAGGGCTCTTCCCGATGAGTAGAAGCAGCAAGAAGGGGCCGTTCGTCGAAGAGCGGCTCTTCAACCGCATCGAGTCGATGAACAAGGCCGGGACCAAGACCATGATCCGGACCTGGTCGCGTACGTCGACGATCTTCCCCGAGTTCGTCGGGCACACGATCGCCGTGCACGACGGGCGCAAGCACATCCCCGTGTTCGTCTCGGAGTCGATGGTCGGCCACAAGCTCGGCGAGTTCGCCCCCACCCGCACCTACCGCGGTCACGGCGACGACGCCAAGAAGGCACGCAAGCGATGACGCCCGACACCCCAGGCACCCCGGAACGAGGCGCACGCCGGACGAGGCGAAGATCGCGCAGGACGCGGCGGACGCCAAGACCGAGCAGGCCAAGCCCGAGCCGAAGGCGAAGAGCAAGCCGAAGGCCAAGGCCAAGGCGAAGCCCTCCGCCAAGGAGGCCGCTGCCAGCGCCGAGGACGAAGCGACGCCGAAGGGCGCCGCCAAGCCGAAGGCCGCCGCGAAGAAGAAGCCTGCCGCCAAGAAGAAGCCGGCCGCCGCCAAGAAGCCCGCTCCGTCGCGCCGTCGCAGCCGCGACGCCGATCCGGACCTCGTCGTGCGCGCCCACGCCCGCTACGTCCGCTCCTCCGCCCGCAAGGCGCGGCTGGTCTGCGACCACATCCGCGGCAAGTCCGTCGACGAGGCGCGCTCCATCCTCGCCTTCTCGCCCCGCCACGTCGCGGAGGCCTGGAGCAAGCTGCTCGAGTCCGCCGTCGCCAACGCGGAGAACAACCACGATCTCGACCCCGCTGATCTCCGGATCACGGCGGTGTTCGCCGACGAGGGCCCGACCCTCAAGCGCTTCCGCCCGCGGGCCATGGGCCGTGCCACGCGCATCCGCAAGCGCACGAGCCACCTGACCATCCACCTGACGCCGAAGGGGAGCTGACTCAATGGGCCAGAAAGTCCATCCGGAGTCGATGCGAGTCGGCACCATCCATGACTGGAAGTCGAACTGGTTCAACGAGAAGCACTTCTCGGACTACCTGCTCGAGGACATCCGCATCCGCGACCACATCCAGGCGAAGCTCGCCCACGCGGGCCTGAGCGACATCACGATCCGCAAGGACGCCCAGGAGGTGGAGGTCAACATCAACACGGCCCGCCCGGGCATCGTGATCGGCAAGTCGGGCTCGGAGGTCGACGCCCTGCGTCGCGACCTCAACCGCCTGACGGGCAAGTCGATCAAGGTCAACATCCTCGAGATCAAGCGCCCCGAGCTGGACTCCAAGCTCGTGGCCCAGTCCATCGCCGAGCAGCTGCAGAACCGCGTGGCCTTCCGCCGCGCGATGAAGCGCGCGCTCACCAGCGCGATGCGCTCGGGCGCCAAGGGCTGCAAGATCCAGGTCGGCGGCCGCCTCGGCGGCGCCGAGATGGCCCGCACCGAGTCCTACTCGGACGGCCGCGTCCCGCTGCACACCATCCGCGCGGACATCGACTACGGCTTCTATGAGGCCCGCACGACCTTCGGCCGCATCGGCGTGAAGGTCTGGATCAACAAGGGCGAGATCATGCCCGCCGGCTACACCGGCACCGACCTCACCTCCCTCGAGGAGCCCCAGCAGGCCGGGCCCGACGACCGCAACCGCGGTGGCCGGGACAACCGGGGCCGTGGCGGCGGACGCGACAACCGTGGTGGCCAGGGTGGCCGCGGCGGCGGTGGCGGCTTCGGCGGCGGCGGCGGTGGCGGCGGACGCGGCGGCCAGGGTGGCGGCGGCGGTCGCGGCGGCCAGGGTGGCCGTGGCGGCGGCGGCGGTGGCCGTGGCGGGCGCAACGACCGTCCCGACCTTTCCGGAGGTATCAGTCGGTAATGCTCGCTCCCAAGCGCGTCAAGCATCGCAAGCAGCACCGTGGCCGTCGCGGCGGGCTCACCCGTGCCCAGCCGACCGTGCAGTTCGGCGACTACGGCCTGAAGGCCCTCGAGGCCGGCTGGATCACCAACCGCCAGCTCGAGGCCGCACGTATCGCCATGACCCGCAAGATCAAGCGTGGCGGCAAGGTGTGGATCAACATCTATCCTGACAAGCCGGTGACCAAGAAGCCCGCCGAGACCCGCATGGGTTCCGGCAAGGGCAACCCCGAGGGGTGGGTCGCCGTCGTCAAGCCCGGCCGCGTGATGTTCGAGCTGGCCGGCGTGCCCGAGCCCCTGGCCCGCGAGGCGATCCGGCTCGCCGGGCGCAAGCTTCCCATCAAGACCAAGTTCGTCCTCCGTGAGGACGGCCAGTAACCACCATGACTGCCAAAGAGCTCCGAGACCTCGAAGACACCAAGCTGGAAGAGCACGTCGCGACCGCGCGTCGCGACCTGTTCGGGCTGCGCATGCAGCACGCCACCGGTGAGCTCGAGAACACGGCCCGCCTGACCACCGTCAAGCGCGACCTCGCGCGGGCCCTCACGGTCGCCCGCCAGCGCGGCCTCGACCTCCACGCGCACACGACTTCCTAGGACTTCAAATGAGCGACGATCCCGAAACCACCAACGAGCCGGAAACCCCTCCGGTCGAGGAGACGGCAGCGCCCGACGCGCCGGCCCCCGAGCCAGAGCAGGTCCTCTCTCCCAAGGAGCGCAAGCAGGCGCGCCGCTCAGCCGCGGTCGCCAAGCGCGGTCCGCGCCGTGCTCGCACGCAGGAGGAGCGCGACGCCGAGCGCAAGCGCAAGGCCGACCAGCGCCGCCGCTACCGCGCCCGGGTGAAGGCCAAGAAGGCCGACCAGCCCAAGGGCGAGGCCCCTGAGCCCGCGCCCGCGTCCACCGGCATGCAGAAGGAGCGCACGGGCATCGTGGTCTCCGACAAGGCCGACAAGACCATCACGGTCCGCATCGACGTCGCCCGCCGTCACCGCCGGTACAAGAAGACCATCCGGTCCTCGAGCACCCTGCACGTCCACGACGAGCGCAACGAGGCCAACGCCGGGGACACCGTCCGCGTCGTCGAGGCCCGTCCGCTGTCGCGCCTGAAGCGCTGGCGCCTCGTGGAGATCCTGGAGCGCGCCCGATGATCCAGAACGAGACACGCCTGCGCGTGGCCGACAACACCGGCGCGCGCGAGCTGCTCTGCATCCGCGTCATGGGCGGGTCCCGCCGCCGCTACGCCGGCGTCGGCGACGTCATCGTCGCCACCGTCAAGGCCGCCACGCCGCAGGGCACCGTCAAGAAGGGCGAGGTCGTCAAGGCCGTCGTCGTGCGCACCCGCAAGGAGTTCGGGCGCGAGGACGGCACCTACATCTCCTTCGACGAGAACGCTGCCGTGATCATCGACGCCGCCGGCCAGCCGCGCGGCACGCGCATCTTCGGGCCCGGTGGCCCGCGAGCTGCGCGACGGTGGCTACATGCGCATCGTCTCCCTGGCGCCCGAGGTCCTCTGATGGCACATCGCCTCCGCATCCGCACGGACGACACCGTCGTGGTGATCTCCGGCAAGGACAAGGGCAAGACCGGCAAGGTCCTGCGCGTCGACAACAAGCGCGACCGCGTGTTCGTCGAAGGCGTCAACATCGTCAAGCGCCACCAGGCGCCCACGGCCGCCCGACCGAACGCCCAGGCGGGCGTCATCGAGAAGGAGGGCCCGATCCACATCTCCAACGTGGCGATCGCCGAGAAGGACGGTTCTCCGACCCGCATCCGCATGCAGCGTCGCGAGGACGGCACCCGCATGCGCGTCACGAAGAAGTCCGGCACGGAGCTCGACTGACCATGGCTGAAGCACGACTCAAGACCCGTTACAACGAGGAACTGCGCCCGCAGCTGAAGGAGCACTTCGGCTACAGCTCGATCATGCAGGTCCCCAAGCTCACCAAGATCACGCTCAACATGGGCGTGGGCGAGGCGAAGCAGGACCGCGGCATGTTCGAGAAGGCCCAGGAGCAGCTCGCCACGATCGCCGGGCAGAAGCCCAACACGCGCCGCGCGAAGAAGTCCGTCGCGCAGTTCAAGGTGCGCGAGGGGATGCCCGTCGGCCTGGCCGTGACGCTGCGCGACAACCGCGCGTACGAGTTCCTGGACCGGCTGACGTCGGTGGCCATCCCGCGGATCCGCGACTTCCGCGGGCTCAACCCGCGGTCCTTCGACGGCCGGGGCAACTACGCCATCGGCGTCAAGGAGCAGATCATCTTCCCGGAGATCGACTACGACGCCATCGACATGATCCGTGGCCTCGACGTCATCTTCACCACGACCGCCAAGACGGACGCCGAGGCGTTCGCTCTGCTCGACCTGTTCGGCATGCCCTTCGCCCGCGACGGCCGCCCCGGACACTTCGAGTCCCTCCGAAACACCGAAACCGTTACCGCTTAGGAGCCCTGAAGCCACCATGGCGAAGACATCGCAATGGGTGCGCCAACAGCGCCCCGCCAAGTACAAGACCCGCGAGTACACGCGCTGCCGGCGTTGTGGTCGACCGCGCGCGGTCTACAGGAAGTTCGGTCTCTGCCGTATCTGTCTGCGAGAGCTGGCGCATGACGGCATGGTCCCCGGTATGACGAAGACGAGTTGGTAATCGCATGTCGATGACCGACCCCGTCGCCGACTTCCTGACCCGCATCCGCAACGGGATCACCGCTGCCCATGAGGTGGTGGAGATCCCGTCGTCCAAGCTCAAGGTCGAGCTGGCGCGCATCCTCGCGGAGCAGGGCTACATCCGCTCGTACTCGACCAAGCCGTCCCCGCGCGGCGCGTCGCGAGACCCTCGTGGTCGAGCTCAAGTACACGGAGGCCCGCGTCTCCGTGATCTCGGGCCTGAAGCGCGTGTCCCGTCCCGGGCGCCGCACCTACGTGGACTCCAAGCACATCCCGAAGGTCCTGGGCGGCATGGGCACCACGATCCTGACGACCTCCAACGGCGTGATGACCGGTCACGACGCCCGCAAGGCGGGCGTCGGCGGCGAGATCGTCGCGCAGGTCTGGTAGCTCGATGTCCCGCATCGGCAAGAAGCCCATCCCGGTCCCGACCGGCGTGACCATCACGGTCGACCCCGAGGTCGTCCGCGTGGCCGGCCCCCGTGGGGACCTCGAGGAGCGCAAGTCGCGCGACATCGAGGTCGTCGTGGAGGGCGAGGAGATCCTCGTCACGCGTCCGACGGACCGCGCCGAGCACCGTGCCCTGCACGGCCTCACGCGCTCCCTCGTGGCCAACATGGTCGAGGGCGTCACCGCCGGCTTCGTCAAGACGCTGGAGATCCAGGGCGTCGGCTACCGCGCCACGCTCAAGGGGTCCGACCTCGAGCTCGCGCTCGGCTACTCGCACCCGGTCAAGATCCCCGCACCCAAGGGGATCGAGTTCGAGGTGCCCGTGCCCACGCGCGTGATCATCAAGGGCAACTCCAAGCAGCAGGTCGGCGAGACCGCTGCCATCATCCGCAAGCAGCGGCCCCCGGAGCCCTACAAGGGCAAGGGCATCCGCTACGAGGGCGAGCACGTCGCCCGGAAGGTCGGGAAGCGCGCATGAGCGTTCGTTCGAAGCAGTCCATCCGTCTCAAGCGGCGCCGCCGCGTCCGCGCCAAGGTGGCCGGCACGCCGGACCGCCCGCGCATCGCCGTCTTCCGGTCCAACCGGGGCATGGCCGCGCAGCTCATCGACGACTCGGCCGGCCGCACCCTGGCCGCCGTGTCGTGGACGGAGGCGGACCTCAAGTCGCTGGGCAAGATGGAGCAGGCCAAGCGCGCGGGCGAGGTCCTCGCCGAGCGCGCGAAGGCTGCCGGGGTGGAGTCCGTGGTCTTCGACCGCGGCGGCTACCAGTACCACGGGCGCGTCAAGGCGCTCGCCGACGGTGCCCGCGAGGGCGGGCTCGCCTTCTAGGCTCGGGAGTTCGTCATGGCTGCACCAGACAGATCAGTTCCGAGCACCGGCCTGGACCTCCAGGAACGTGTCGTCGAGATCAACCGCGTCGCGAAGGTCGTCAAGGGCGGCCGTCGCTTCTCCTTCACCGCGCTCGTCGTGGTCGGGGACGAGGCCGGCGTCGTCGGCATCGGCTACGGCAAGGCCAACGAGGTCCCGCTGGCGATCCAGAAGGGCGTCGAGCGCGCGAAGAAGAGCCTGTTCAAGGTCCCGCGCCACGGCTCCACCATCACCCACCAGGTGACGGGCATCTTCGGCGCCGGCCGCGTCCTGCTCAAGCCCGCCTCTCCCGGTACCGGCGTCATCGCCGGCGGTGGTGTGCGCGCGGTGCTCGAGCTCGCCGGGATCCACGACATCCTCTCCAAGTCCCTCGGGACGCAGAACCCGATCAACCTCGTCAAGGCGACGGAGGCCGGTCTGCGCGACCTGCGCAGTCCGGAGGAGATCGCCGCGCTGCGCGGGCTCTCCATCGACCAGGTGCTCGGGCTCTCGAGCGACCGCAACGCGTCCGAGACGCTGAGCGCCGATCCGGTCGGCGACGCCCAGGCCGAGGCGGCGTCCGCGCCCGCCGGTGCCGACGAGGCGCCCGCCGACAGCCCGGTCGGCCAGGGCTCGGCCGGTGGCGCCGCCACGACGCAGACCGACGACGGCTCCACGGACGCGACGGCGAGCCGGACGCCCCGGCCGACGCCGCGCCGACGGCGACCGAGCCCGAGTCCGCCGGTCCGGCCACCACGGTGGTCGAGACCGTCGAGGACGCCGTCCCCGACGTCGTCGCCGACGCGGTTCCCGACGTCGTCAAGGGCGCAGCCGGCGGCATCGTCGGCGCCGTGGCCGGTGCGGTCGACTCCGCCGTCGAAGCCGTCACCGGCGACGACGAGGACGAGAAGAAGGCCGACGAGTCCTGATGGCGATCAACATCACCCAGGTCAAGTCCGCCAACGGCACCGACAAGGCGCAGCGCGCGACCCTCGAGTCGCTCGGCCTGCGCGGCATCGGCAAGTCCGTCGAGCGCGAGGACTCCCCGCAGCTGCGCGGGATGCTCCACCGCGTCCGCCACCTGATCACCGTCGAGGAGAAGTAGCCATGGCCGAGCAGGAACCCATCAAGGCCGAGGACGTCAGCCTCCACAACCTGCGCCCCGCCGAGGGCGCTCGCAAGGACCGCAAGCGTGTCGGGCGCGGCCACGGCTCGGGCATGGGCAAGACCTCCGGCCGCGGGCACAAGGGCTACGGCTCCCGCTCGGGCGCCAAGGATCGCGCGCGCTTCGAGGGCGGCCAGAACCCGCTGCACATGCGGATGCGCAAGCTGCGCGGGCCGAACAAGAAGATGTCGATGCCGTTCGAGCCGTTCCGGACGCACACGCAGCCGGTCAACCTCGACGACCTCGAGGCCCGCTTCGACGCCGGCGCCGAGATCACGCCGGAGGCCATGAAGGCCGCCGGTCTGGCCACGCGCCGCGACGTCCCCGTGAAGATCCTCGGCCGCGGTGAGCTGTCGAAGTCCTTCACCGTCTCCGCCCATGGCTTCTCGAAGTCGGCCCGCGAGGCCATCGAGTCCGCCGGCGGCACTGCGACGACGCTCTAGCCTCCGGAGGGCGCCATGCTCTCGACGATCCTGAACTCATTCAAGGTGCCGGAGATCCGGCGCAAGCTGCTGTTCACGGCTGCGCTGCTGGCGCTGTACCGCCTCGGCGCGTTCATCCCGGTCCCGGGCGTGGACACCGCGGCGGTCAAGGCGTCGCAGAACCAGTTCTCCAACGGCGGCATCCTCAACCTGCTGAACACGTTCACCGGCGGCGGGCTGTCGCGGGTGGCGCTGTTCGCGCTGGGGATCATGCCGTACATCACGGCCTCGATCATCCTGCAGCTGCTGACGGTCGTCTCGCCGTCGCTGGAGAAGCTGCAGAAGGAGGGCGAGGTCGGCCAGGCGCGCATCACGCAGTACACGCGCTACCTCACCGTCGCCCTCGCCGCGGCCCAGTCCGTCGGCTACGTCTTCCTGTTCAAGAGCCAGGGCGGCCAGGCCAACCCGCTGATCCCGAACTTCTCCATCGGCAACGTGCTGCTGATCGTCATCTGCCTCACCACGGGCTGCGTCCTGCTCATGTGGATGGGCGAGCTCGTGACCCAGCGCGGCATCGGCAACGGCATCTCGCTGATGATCTTCGCCTCCATCGCGTCCGGCCTGCCCAACGGCATCCACGCCTGGTACACGAACTCCGACAAGGTCTTCGTGGTGATCATGCCCTTCCTGGCGCTGGGCGTCATCGCAGCGATCGTCTTCATCCAGGAGGGCCAGCGGCGTATCCCCGTGCAGTACGCCAAACGCGTGATCGGCCGCCGCATGTCCGGCGGCGGGCAGACCTACCTGCCGCTGCGCGTGAACATGGCCGGCGTCATCCCCGTCATCTTCGCCGCTTCGATCATGGCCTTCCCGCCCACGCTCGGGCAGCTCATCCCGAGCCTCGGGGGCCTCGCCACCTTCTTCAACCCGAGCGGCTGGCAGTACATCGTCGGAGAGACGGTGTTCATCGTCCTCTTCACCTACTTCTACACGGCGGTCACCTTCAACCCGGTCGACCAGGCGGAGAACCTGCGCAAGTACGGCGGCTTCATCCCCGGTGTGCGCCCGGGCCGGCCGACGGCCGAGTTCCTGGACCGCATCCTCGCGCGCCTGACCTTCCCCGGCGCGCTCTACCTGGCCGCGGTCGCCGCGCTGCCGACCATCCTCATCAACCAGACGTCCGCGAACTTCTACTTCGGCGGCACGTCCGTCCTCATCGTCGTCGGCGTCGCGCTCGACACCATGAAGCAGCTCGAGGCCCAGTTGATGATGCGCAACTACGAGGGATTCCTCAAGTAGACGCGGCGTTGGCCGCAGGCGGGGCGCTGCGCCTCGGGTTCCTGCAGGCCGACGGCGAGGATCTCTACTGGCAGGAGGGCCGGCCCGACGGGTCGACCGTCCTCGTGCGCAACGGGGAGGACGTCGCCCCCTCGGTCCGCAGCCGCGTGTACGAGTACGGCGGGCGTGCGTTCTCTGCCTTCCGCGGCGCGCTCGTGGTCGAGCCGGACGGGCTCACGGGCGACCACTTCCGCGACCTCTGCGTGGAGGAGCGCGGCGACCACGCCGTCATCCTGCGCGGGGACGAGGTCGTCGTCTCCGGGCGGGACTTCTACGCGGCGCCCGCGGGTCTCCGACGACGGGCGGCTGGCCTACCTGTGCTGGGACGCGCCCCACATGCCGTGGGACGCCGCGGAGCTGTGGGTCGACGGCGAGCACGTCGCCGGCGGGGATGGCGTCTCCTGCCTGCAGCCGGGGTGGCTGGCCGACGGGACGCTCGAGTGGATCGACGACCGCTCGGGCTGGTGGAACCTCCAGGGGCACCCGATCGAGGCCGAGGTCGGCTACCCGGCCTGGCAGCTGGGCTTCCAGAACTGGTGCCAGCTCCACGACGGCACCATCGCCTTCACGGCCCGCCGCGACGGCTTCGAGACCCTGATCGTCGACGGCCGGCCGGTGGACACGCCGTTCACCGAGCTGCAGTTCCTGGTCCCCTACCGGGACGGCATCGCCGCTGTCGCCGGGGGCCCGCGGCACCCGACGAGCGTCGTGACCATCACCCGCGACGGATCCTTCGAGGTGGTGCGCGCCTCCGTCGACGCGCAGCTGGAGGACATCACGCTCCCCGTGCACATCTCCTTCGGCGCCGCCCACGCCCTCCTCTTCGACCCCGGCGACGCCGACGCGCTGATCGTCCGCGTCCACGGCGGCCCGACCTCGCAGGCGTCGAGCGCGCTCGACCTCGAGGTCCAGTTCTGGACCAGCCGCGGCTTCGCCGTGGCCGACGTCGACTACCGGGGCTCCACCGGCTACGGCCGTGCCTTCCGGGATTCCCTCAAGGGCCGGTGGGGGATCGCCGAGGTCGAGGACTGCGTCGCGTGCGCCGAGCACGTCGGCGCCCGGCACGCGGTCATCCGCGGCTCGAGCGCGGGCGGCTACACCGTCCTGCGGGCGCTGACCACCACGGACGCCTTCGCGGTCGGGTCGAGCCGCTACGGCATCGGCGACCTGGCCGCCCTGGACGCGGCCACGCACCGCTTCGAGGCGCGCTACAACGACTGGCTGATCGGCGGGGACCGCGTCGAGCGCTCGCCCATCCACCACCTGGACGGGCTCTCGGCCCCCGTGATCCTCTTCCAGGGCCTCGACGACAAGGTCGTGCCGCCGGACCAGGCCCACGCGCTGGCCGCCGCGCTTGAGGCCAAGGGCCTCGACCACGAGCTGCACCTCTACGCGGGCGAGGGTCACGGCTTCCGGCGCGCCGAGACCCGCCGGGCCGTCCTCGAGGCCGAGCTCGCGTTCTTTAGGCGGGCGATAGGCTCTCCCGCCTCGTGAGCTCGCTCAACCTCATCCTCATCGGACCCCCCGGCGCCGGCAAGGGCACCCAGGCCGAGAACATCCGGGACGACTTCGACCTCCCCTACCTCGCCACGGGCGACATGATGCGCGCCGCCCGCAAGGAGGACACCGAGCTCGGTCGCAAGATCGACAGGATCATCAACGAGGGTGGCCTCGTCGACGACGACATCGTCTGCAAGGTGCTCATCGAGCGCATCGAGAAGGAGGGCCAGGACGGCTTCCTGCTCGACGGCTTCCCCCGGACGCAGAACCAGGCCGACATCCTCGACCGGGCGCTCGAGAGCCGCGGCCACGCGCTGACCGCCGTGCTGCTCATCGAGGCGCCGGACGAGACCATCGTCAAGCGCATGAGCGGGCGCCGCCAGTGCCCTGACGGCCACGTCTACCACCTCGAGTTCAACCCTCCGCAGGAGGAGGGCGTCTGCGACGTCGACGGCAAGCCGCTCGAGCAGCGCGACGACGACAAGCCCGAGACGGTGTCCAAGCGCCTCGAGACCTACCACGAGCAGACGGAACCGCTGGTGGCGCGCTACGACGACGAGGGCCTGCTGCGCCGCTTCGACGGGACGCAGGCTCCGGATGACGTCCACGCGCACCTGCGCAAGACGATCAAGACGCTGCAGCGCGAAGCCGACGTCTAGCGCTCAGCCGGCGCACAGCGCCACCAGCCGCACGAGGAAGCCGGTCGCGTCCTCGTCGCGCAGCTGCTTGAGGCGGGCGGCCGCGAGCGTGCCGGCCTTGGCGTCGCCGTCGATCCCGGCCTGCCGCTCGTCCGCGAGCGCACCGGCGACGAGGGCGGTCACCGGGCCCACCGGCTCCGCGAGCGGCCCGCAGTCGTCGCCGAGCGGTGCCGTGGCCAGGAAGCTCGCGAGTGCCGTGTGCCGGTCGCGGAAGGCGGCGCCGAGCGGCCGGTAGCAGCCCGGTCCCGCCGCCCGGGCCGCGCACGCGGCGAGCGCCTGCTCGTAGGTCGCCGCCGTCGTCCCCCACGCGGAGCCCGTCGCGCGCAGCCGGGCCGCGCCCGACGGCGGCGCGACGGCGGGCGGATCCGGCGCCGGTCCGAGCGAGCGTTCGCGCAGAACCAGCCAGCCGTCCTCGAAGAAGACAGGGACGTGGGTGGTCAGCCGTGCGTCGACGAAGCGCGACAGGGTCGCGAAGCGGGTCACGCTCGTGCGCGGCTCGCGGTGCAGGACGTCCGCGAGCACGTAGTCCGTGCTCCCCACGGTCGGCCCGATGAGCGTGGCGATCGGCCGGTGGGCGAGCCGGTCGACGATGTTGTCCTGAGTGGCGAGCGAGGCGCGGTCGGGGATCACGTCGATCGCCCGCTGCGCCGCGCCGGCGAAGGCCGGCGCGTGGTAGCGGTCGGCGCTCGCGAGCTCGACGATTCCCCGGTCCAGGCGGATGCTCGCGCCGACGTTGAGCGCCAGCACGATCCCCATCAGCACGAGCGCAGGGCGCCGCAGGACCGCGAGCGGCCGCGGGGCGAGCCGCAGCAGCGTGCGCCGTCCCGTCGGCCGTGGCCAGGAACAGCAGCGCCGCGATCGCCAGCGTGTAGTGGTAGGCCGTCTCCCAGTAGGCGGGCGTGCCGGACAGGAAGCGCTGGGCCAGCAGCGGCACCATCAGCAGGCTCACGCGCGAGCAGAGCGCCAGCCCGAGGAACGGGACGAACAGGTACAGCAGCGTGACCTGCTTGACCGGCGGGTGGATCAGCGTGTCGACGACGAGCCCGGGATGGGTGACGGCGTGGACGAGCGCGCCCGCCGGCCCGTCCCCGAAGGCGGGGTAGTTGAAGTACGCGTACTCGCCCTTTGGCGCGTAGTGGGGGATCAGCAGCCCGACGACGAGCAGGTACCAGACGACGCCCGCGGCCACGGTGAGCAGCCCCGCGCGCCAGTGGCGCAGGCTGCAGAGGTACAGGCCGAGGAAGGCGACGACGATCGACTGGTCCTCCTTGACGCACAGCAGCGCGAACACGAGCGCCGCGTAGAGCCGCCAGCGTCCGCGGTCGACGGCGACGAAGATCGATGCGACGAGCACGGGGGCGAAGGCCAGCTCGTGGAAGTCGATGTCCAGCGCCGACTGCACGCCCCAGAAGACGAGGTAGGCGGCCGCGAGCAGGGTGGCCGCGCCGCGCCCGAGCCGGTCACGCGCGTAGAGGAAGATCGGGACGGCCGCGGCGGCGAGCAGCGCGGCCTGGGCGAGCAGCAGCATCCGCGGGTCGCTCCAGATCCAGTACAGCGGGGCGAGCAGCGCCAGGATGGGCGAGAAGTGGTCGCCCCAGATGTTGTCGAACCCGCGGACGGTGTTGACCGGCGTCTCGAACCGCGAGTAGTGCCAGACCGTCTGGTCGAAGATGCCGAGGTCGAACCCGTTGGTCTCGAAGTGCGCCCAGCGCAGCAGTGAGAACGCCGCGTAGAGACACGCCGCCAGCACCACCCCCGTGGTCCGCATCACGGTGAGGCTACGCAAAGTTCAGGGCCTGCCCTGATGACGGGACGTCATCGGCCGTGCATGATCGGCGCATGCGAAGCAAGGCAGGGGCCTGGCTCGCGTTCATGGTGCTCGGTGGGCTCGGTGCGGTTGCGCCGCGAGCGTCTGCGAACGTGATCGTCAACTACACCAGCACCAGCGTCACGGTCAACGACAACCCGGGCGGCCGGGAGGACAACGACGTCTCCATCCGCTGCGTCACCATCGGCCGCGGCGCCCCGGACCGGCTGCAGGTCTTCGTGAACGGCGTCGTGTGGGCGACGGACGCCCCGGCCTGCGATGACGTAGACACGGTGAGCGTGTCGATGAGCAGGGAGGCCGACACTCTCGACCTCGGGCGCATGCGCATCAAGCCGGGACGGGCGGTCGCCTTCGACGGCGTCAGCGCCGACCTCGGTGAGGGCGACGACACCGTGACCCCGTGGTCCCGCTCGCTCATCAAGCTCGGCCCGGGCAACGACCGCGTCGTCGGCGTCGGTCCCGCGACGGAGGCGGGCTTCATCCAGGGCGAGGACGGCGACGACACGTTCGCCGTGGGCCTTTCGGGCGTCTTCAACGGCGGCGAGGGCAACGACACGGCCGAGGTCGCCGGCTCCGCGCGAGCAGCCGCCGACCGGATCTTCCGGCCCGGAGCGGACGAGCTCGCGTCGACCCGGCTCATCGCCGTCGAGGGCCTGCGCATGACCGGGTCCACGGAGGCGGATGTCCTCGACGCGTCGGAGTACGGCGGGCCAGTTGCGCTGAGCGGCGGCGCAGGCGATGACCGCTTGATCCCGGGCACGGGCGACGACACCCTCCAGGGCGGCGAGGGGGCAGACGTCCTCCAGGCCCGCGGAACCGGCCTCGTCCTCGCCGCGACGCAGCTGACCGGACTGGGCACGGATGTGGTGGACGGCATCGAGGCGGCCGACCTCGGGACGCCCGCGAGCGGCGGCACGATCGACGCCAGCGGGTGGACGCTACCCGCCACGCTCACCGGCGGCGATGGCCCCGACACGCTGCTCGGCGGCCGCGCCGCCGACGTGATCCGCGGCAATGGCGGCGACGACCGCGTCGCCGGTGGCCCGGGCGTCGACGACCTCGGTGGCGGCCTGGGCAACGACACGCTCAGCTACGCCGGCTCCCCCTCGCCGGTGACGGTCGACCTCACCGAACCGACCGGCGGCGTCGCCGGCGAGCTGGACGCCCTGCAACCCGACTTCGAGAACCTCGAGGGCAGCGGTGCCGACGACCGGCTCCTGGGCAACGACGCCTCCAACGTGATCGCCGGCGGCGCCGGCAACGACATCGTGGACGGCCGCGCTGCGGCCGACGCGCTCGACGGCGGCCCGGGCCGGGACCTTCTCTCCGCCGGCCCGGGCGGCCCGGGTGACGGCGACGGACTGGCGGGCGGCGACGGCGCCGATCTCGTCTCCTACAAGACCCGCACCGGTGCGGTCGACGTCTCGCTCGGCGGCGGTACGGCCGACGGCAGCCCCGGCGAGGGTGACCAGGTGGGCAAGGACGTCGAGGCGCTGGTCGGCGGCCAGGCCGGCGACACCCTGTCCGTCGCGCCTGCGGTCGAGACGGGGCGGCTCACCGCGCTGCGCCCGCGCACGTTCCTCCTGGCCGGCGGCGCCGGTGCCGACCGCATCACGGGCGGCGCGGGCAACGACGCCATCGGCGGCGGAGCGGGCAAGGATGTCGTCAAGAGCGGCGCCGGCAACGACGCCGTCAGCGGCGGTGGCGGTGCCGACGTCGTCGAGACGGGGGCGGGCAACGACCGGCTCCGCGGCAACGGCGACGCGGACCAGCTCGACGCCGGTGCCGGCGACGACATCACCTTCAGCCTCGATGCGGCACGGGACAGCTCCGACTGCGGCACCGGCACCGACCAGGTCTACGGCGACGCGCGTGACGTGCGGGCGATCTCACAGCTCGGCAAGGGGGCGGGGGCGGTGGCCCGGGGAGGCTGCGACTCGCAGCGCGCGCGCACGACCAGCAAGCTCGCGCCGAACGCCAACACGGACGCGACCGACGACACCATCAGCGACGGCGACAACCTCTTCGAGGACGACGGCGACCGCTTCGCCGACACGGACGGCGACGGCCTCGGCTGGGACGAGGACTGGCCGGACGAGCTCGACGGCGAGGGCGACGGCGAGTTCGGCTACGACGACTTCGGCGACGACTTCGACGACGAGAACTTCGGGGACGGCTTCGAGGACTTCGACGAGGCCTTCGGGGACGAGGGCGGCGGCGGCGACGGCCCCGAGACCACCGGGGGCGTCGTCGCGCTCGCCGCCAAGCGCTCCGTGCCGGCCCTCGTCGCGTGCCCCAAGACCGTGCGCAAGCGCTGCATCGGCGAGCTCACGCTGTTCTCGTCCAAGGGCAAGGCGATGGTGCTGGGCCGGGCGACGTTCGCGATGGCCAAGGGCAAGCGCAAGACCGTCCGCGTGCGACTGCGTACGAAGGCGGGCCGGAAGTTCAGGCCCGCGAAGAAGCCGGCGCCCCTGGGCGCCGTCATCGACGCCCGCGACAGCGGGACCAACCTCTGGCAGACCACGGGCGCCGTGCGCGTCCGCAAGGGCTGACCGTCACCCAACGCAGGAGCTCATCATGACCAAGGCCCGTTCCCTTCCCCTCCTCATCGTCGTGTTCGCGCTGGTGGCGCTGCTCGGCGCCTCCGCGGCCATCGCGGCGTCCGGCGTCCCCAGCGGCGCCCTGCCGACCAGCGCGCCGGTGCAGGCGCCCCCGGCCGACGGTGAATCGCACGTGATCAGCCAGGACCCCCCCAGCGACACGCTCGGCTCCGCGCCGCAAGCAGTGATCAGCGCGGACTGGGGGCCGGCGCCACAGACCGTCGACGTGGCGGCCCTCGCGAAGCCGCAGCAAGTCCCGTCGGCGACGCCGATCTTCGGCGCCACGCCCGGCCGGGGCAAGGTGCTCGGCAACCCGCGTCCCATCAGCGACGTGCGCCTCTCGGGGCTCCTCAGCACGGACCTGGACGGAACCATCGCGTCCTACAAGTGGACCGTCGGCGTCATCAGCGTCAACCCGGTCGGCCAAGAGTCGACGAAGACGACTGAATCGACCGAGCCGACGTTGACGATCCCGGGCGCCCCGCTCGCCCGCCGGCTGGCGGCGAAGCTGCAGGTCCTCGACAACAGCGGCCTGCAGTCGACGGCGCAGTACGTCATCCAATACGTCCCCAACGAGCCGCCGAAGATCACCCTCGAGTCGATCAAGCGCGTTGTCGCCCGGCCGATGGCCACGATCAAGAACCCGAACCCGGACCTGACGGCGCACACGATCGGCAACCTCACCCCGAAGCAGGAGAACGTCTTCGCCCCGGTCCTCGCCACGGCGCGCATCGGCAAGCCGAAGACGCTGTTCGCCAACGGCGCCGACCGCGACGGCACGATCGTCAAGTACGAGTACGACCTCGACGCCACCGACGGCACGGACTTCCCGGGCATCGTCATCCCTGGGTCGGTCACCAAGAACGAGATCACGTTCACGCCTACGAACCCCGACGTGAAGAGCCAGACGATCGCGGTGCGAGCGACCGATGACGAGGGCGGCGTCACCGAGAGCAAGCTCGTGGTGCCCGTGGTCCCGGTGTGCGAGAAGCAATCGACCAAGGTGGGCAACCTGACCGTCGAGCCGCTCACCGGCTGCTTCTTCAAGACGGACGCGAATGGGCAGAAGTACCGCGGCGACAGTGGCTCGATCAACCTGAACGGCCTGCAGATCAGCGCTGCCAAAGTCGATGTCGCGACGAACGGCGGCGTCACGAAGGTCGATTCGGCGGAAGCGATGGTCGACACGGTCTCCGCCGACGGAACGCGGGTCCACCTGCTCACCGGACCGCTCCACCTCACGATCGGTACCAACAAGCAGATCGCCGGCCTGAACCTGAAGAACGTCGAGATCGCCGGGCTGCTCGCCGCCGAGCAGGTCGGCGTGCCCAAGTTCGTCGGCGACGCCGTCACGTTCCAGGTCATCACGGAGGTCCCGGAGATCTACGGCGGCGGGACCTCGAAGGACCCCGTGACGTTCACGTCCGTCGGAGCCAAGGCCGCCACCACCCGCTCGGGCGGCATCAGCGCCCAGGCCGCGGCGATCGCGCCCTTCACCTTCAAGGTCCCGCAGATGGAGATCGGCGGCATGCTCATCAAGGACGCCACCGTCATCCACAAGAACGCGGACTCCTGGGAGATCACCGGCAAGTTCGAGTTCGACGAGCCCTTCCCGATCAAGGAGATCAAGGCCGGTGCGGCGATCGAGAACGGCGGCTTCGGCTACCTGAGCGCCGACGTCACGTTCGCAGGCGACGGACAGCTCATCGTCTCCGGCATCTACCTGCAGAAGCTGAACTTCTCGCTCGAGGCCGGTGTCCAGCACGAGGACAAGTGCGTCCCAGACATCGGCAAGAAGCAGTACTCGAACCAGAAGACGCGCGACCTGATCGCGCAGCTCGTGGGCGGCAGCGCTCAGGACTACTACAAGGAGATCCCCGACTACGAGCTCGACTACGGCGTCCCGGACTTCAAGTTCTGCGGCGGCGTCGGCTTCCACGTCGGCCAGAAGCCGCTCTACGACGAGACCTACCTGGCCAGCGGCAACATCAACCTCGGTGTCGTCCACTACCCGGACCGCCCGGGGGTCTTCCGGGTGCTCGGCGACCCGCTGAAGGTGCTCGGCGCGGACGCCTCCGTGAAGTTCGAGGTCTACTTCGACGGCTACATCAACGCGGAGCTCGCAGCCAAGTACGAGCTCAAGGACCTCATCCGCGTGCGAGCCGAGCTCGGCTTCCAGGCCCGCCTGCCGCAGTTCAACGCCAGCGCCTACGCGGAGGTCTGCATCCTGAAGTTCGACCTCGGCTGTGCGGCGGCGAAGCTGCTCGTGTCATCGAAGGGCGCCGGGGCCTGCCTGCGGGTCAACTTCCTCGGCACCTGGACCCCCGGGGCCACCGCGATCTGGAACCCGTTCAGCGTCACGCCCTACCTCGACGGCTGCGACGTCGGCGTCGTCAAGGAAGCGATCAACGGCGCCAGCAACGTCACCTACAAGCCGCTCCAACCAGGGACGGTCAAGAGCACCAGGCAGCTCAACACCGACGAGCTCATCCCGCCGGGCAAGACGATCGACATCCCGGTCAAGGCCGGTATCCCGGGCGTGATCTTCGCGGTCAGGGGCCAGGGCGGCCTCCCGCAGTTCACGCTGACCAGTCCCGAGGGCGCTCCGATCGTCGTCGACGCCCAGCCGTCGGACCGGAAGCTGCTGCGGGGGAGCGCCGGTCAGCCGCTGATCGTCAAGGACCAGGCGGAAGGGCTGACGCAGGTGCTCGTGCCGGCGACGCTTCGCGCGTCGACGAAGTGGCGGCTCAAGGTCGACGGCCGCGTGCCCGTGAACGTGCGGGTGATGGAGGGCGCGCCGAAGCCGCAGGTGTCTGCGAAGCTGGCCGGCGGCGGGCGTGAGCGCGTGCTGAACCTCAAGCTCAGGGACAGCCGACCCGGCATCACGGCGAAGGTGCTCGAGGGCGGCGCGTCCGGTGGGCAGTCGCTCGGCCGCATCCCGCTCAAGGCAGGGAAGACCCTGACGCGCAGCATCAAGTTCGCCCCCGCCAACGCCCGCACGGAGCCCCGGTCGATCAGGATCATGTTCGAGCGCAACGGCCTGCCCGTCGGTGACGTGGACCTGCCGACGTACATGGCGTCGGCGCCGCCCGCACCGAAGTCGCCTACGGAGGTGGAGGTCGTCCGGGGCAGCGGGGGCGTGAAGGTGCGCTGGGCGAAGGCGGTCGGTGCGCGCAGCTACCGCGTGCAGATCCGCATCAACGACGGCCGCGTGATCAAGCTGGAGACGCGTGGCACGTCGGTCAGCGTGCCGCTGCGGATCGCCAAGTACAACGCGGTCAAGGCCGCCGTGGTCCCGGTCAGCGCGACGGAGCGGGCCGGCAAGGCGCGTCTGGACGGCGTGAAGGCCATCGGCTCGCTCCCGAGGGCGGTGGTCCGGAAGCCATAAAGTGGGGCGGGTGATCGTCAAGAAGTCACCCGCGGAGATCGACGCGATGGCAGCGGCCGGCGCCATTCACACGAAGGTGCTGGACCTGCTGTCGCGCAAGATCCGCCCCGGGGTGACGACGAAGGAGCTCGACGAGGCCGCGGAGAAGCTGATCCGCAGCCACGGCGCCACGCCGTCCTTCAAGGGCTACAACGGCTTCGCGGGCTCCATCTGCGCCTCGCCGAACGACATGGTCGTCCACGGCATCCCGGGCCCGTACAAGCTCAAGCGCGGCGACGTCATCAGCGTGGACGTCGGGGTGACCAAGGACGGCTGGGTCGCCGACGGCGCCATCACCTTCCCCGTCGGCGACATCTCGCCCGTCGGCACGAAGCTGCTCGAGGCCACGCGCGAGTCGCTGCATCCTCGCCGTCGAGCAGTGCGTCCCCGGCAACCACCTCGGAGACATCGGCCATGCCGTCCAGGGCCACGTCGAGGGCGCCGGCTTCTCCGTCATCCGCTCCCTGGTCGGCCACGGCATCGGGCGCTCGATGCACGAGGAGCCGCAGATCCCCAACTACGGCAAGCCCGGCCGCGGCCCGCGCCTCGAGGAGGGGATGGTCCTGGCCATCGAGCCGATGACCACCGCCGGTCGCCACCAGGTCCGGATGGCCGACGACGGCTGGTCGATCTACTCCCAGGACGGGTCCCTCACGGCCCACTTCGAGTTCACCGTCGCGGTCACCGCCGAGGGTCCCCGGATCCTCACGCCATGGCACGAAACCGTGCTCGTGGCCGTCGCGTAACCGGATTTCGTCCAGCCGGCCTTCGGCCTCTGAACAACGTCACACCCCTGCTACGCTGATTCGTCGCGCCTTCACTGGCGCGGAAGACTTTTGAGCGCGTGTGTAGCGGCAGCCGCACCGGCAGCCAGAGCCACGTTGCACAGATCAGCCCGAAAGGACACATGAAGGTCAGACCGTCGGTGAAGCCGATGTGCGAGAAGTGCAAGATCATCCGGCGCAACGGCCGGGTCCTCGTCATCTGCTCCAACAAGCGCCACAAGCAGCGTCAGGGCTAGACGCGTCATGGCACGTATCTCCGGGGTCAACATCCCGCTCAACAAGCGCGTCGAGATCGGTCTGACGTACATCTACGGCGTCGGCAACACGACGTCCAAGAAGCTCCTCGCCCAGACGGGCGTCGACGCCGACACCTTCGTCCGCGACCTCACCGAGGACGAGATCTCCAAGCTCCGCGACGCGGTCGAGGACCTCACGGTCGAGGGCGACCTGCGGCGCGAGCAGTCGCAGAACATCAAGCGCCTGATGGAGATCGGCTGCTACCGGGGCATCCGCCACCGCCGCGGCCTTCCCGTCCGCGGGCAGAAGACCAAGACCAACGCGCGCACCCGCAAGGGTCCGAAGCGCATGCAGGTCGCCGGCAAGAAGAAGGCGGGCAAGTAGTGCCGACTCCTCGCCGCCCGCGCTCCGGCCGCCGCAAGGTCAAGAAGAACATCCCGATCGGCCAGGCGCACATCAAGACGTCGTTCAACAACACGATCGTCTCCCTCACCGACCGCGAGGGCAACGTCATCGCCTGGGAGTCCGCCGGCGGCGCCGGTTTCAAGGGCTCCCGCAAGTCGACGCCGTTCGCCGCGCAGGTCACGGCCGACGCCGCTGCCCGCAAGGGCATCGAGCAGGGGCTGCAGAAGGTGGAGGTCTTCGTCAAGGGCCCGGGCTCCGGGCCGCGAGACGGCGATCCGCTCGCTGCAGGCCGCCGGCCTCGAGATCACGGGCGTCAAGGACGTCACCCCGCAGGCTCACAACGGGTGCCGCCCCCGCAAGCGGCGGAGGGTCTAGTCATGGCTCGCGATACCGGTCCTCAGTGCAAGCAGTGCCGCCGCGAAGGGCAGAAGCTCTTCCTCAAGGGCGAGCGCTGCCTCACGGACAAGTGCGGCGTCGAGCGTCGCTCCTACCCGCCGGGCGATCACGGCCGCGGCCGCCAGAAGCAGTCCGAGTACCGGGTGCAGCTGCGCGAGAAGCAGAAGGCCCGTCGCTACTACGGCGTCCTCGAAAAGCAGTTCCGCACCTACTACGAGAAGGCGTCGCGTCAGCCCGGCATCACCGGCGAGAACCTCCTGCGCCTGCTCGAGTGCCGCTTCGACAACGTCCTCGTGCGCCTCGGCTTCGCCGCCTCGCGCCGCCAGGCCCGTCAGCTCGTCCGCCACGGTCACTGGACCGTCAACGGCAAGCGCGTGGACATCCCCAGCTACCAGGTCCGCGAAGGTGACGTCATCACCTACAAGAACCCGGCGGCCGAGGACGGCGCCTCCACCGTCATCCGCGACGCGACCGAGCTCACCGCTCAGGTGCCGGCCTGGCTCCAGGCCGACCACGACGCGCTGACCGCGAAGGTGCTCCGCCACCCTGAGCGTGCCGAGATCGCGGCCCCCGTTCAGGAGCAGCTCATCGTCGAGCTGTACTCCAAGTAGCTCTGAGTAGTTCCTCCGGCGTCCTCCCGCCGACCTCCCCTGCAACAAGGACATCGCATGCTTGATTTCCAGATTCCGCGCATCACCGCCGAGAACGTCGAAGAGAACCGCGGCAACTTCGTGGTCGAGCCGCTCGACCGCGGCTTCGGCTACACCTTCGGCAACTCGCTGCGCCGCGTGCTGCTCGCCTCCCTCGGCGGCGCTGCCGTCACGTCGGTCCGCATCGAGGGCGTCGCGCACGAGTTCTCCACGATCAACGGGGTCAAGGAGGACGTCACCGACGTCATCCTCAACCTCAAGGGCATCGTGTGCAAGATGCACTCGGACGCCACGGAGATCGAGGCGCCGCTGGTCGTGACCGGCCCCGGCGAGATCACCGCGAAGGACATCGACCTGCCCTCGGGCGTCGAGATCCTCACGCCCGACGCGCCGATCGCCACGCTCGAGAAGAAGACCAAGCTCGAGATGTACCTGACCATCGGCCGCGGCCGCGGGTACCGCCCGGCGGAGGACAACAAGACGGCCGACCAGCCGATCGGCGTCATCCCGATCGACTCGATCTTCTCGCCCGTCCGCCGCGTCGCCTACTCCGTCGAGCCGGCCCGCGTCGGCCAGCGCACGGACTTCGACAAGCTCACGCTCGACATCGAGACGGACGGCTCCATCGACCCGCAGGCCGCGCTCCGCGAGGCCTCCGAGATCCTGATCTCGTCCCTGTCGATCTTCACCGACGAGGACCGCATCGAGGAGCTGCGCCAGGGCCCCGCGGCCCTCGGCGGCGTCGACGTCAACGCCGGCACCTTCGGCGGTGGCGGCGGTGCCGCGCTCGCCGGTGGCGGCGGCCGCGGCGGCTCGCCGATGGACGACATCCTCATCGAGGAGCTCGAGCTCGGCGTCCGCTCCTACAACTGCCTCAAGCGCGCCGGCATCCAGACCGTCGGCGACCTGATCGGCAAGTCCGAGGGCGAGCTCAACGCGATCCCGAACTTCGGCAAGAAGTCGATCGACGAGGTCGTCGAGACCCTCAACCAGCGCGGCCTGACGCTGCGCGACGGGTAACGAGCCATGCGGCATCAGAAGTCACGCGGGAAGCTCTCCCGCGACATGGCGCACCGGAAGGCGCTGCTCGCCAACCTGTGCATCGAGGTCATCGACCACGAGCGCATCAAGACGACCGAGGCCAAGGCCAAGGCCGTCAAGCCCGAGATCGAGAAGCTGATCACGCTGGCGCGCAAGGGCGACCTGCACGCGCGCCGCCAGGCGATCTCGACCCTGCAGCACCCCGACAAGGGCATCATCTACAAGCTCTTCGAGGAGATCGCGCCGCGCTACGCGGAGCGCCCGGGTGGCTACACGCGGATCCTGAAGCTCGGACCGCGTCGCAGCGACTCGACCGAGATGGTCTTCCTCGAGCTCGTCTGAGGCTCCGAGCTCGAACTCGAGTACGACGGAACGCACTTCTCCGGCTGGGCCGCCCAGCCGGGGTTGCGGACCGTCCAGGGTGAGCTCACCCGCGCGCTGGAGACCTTCCTGCGCGCCCCCGTCCAGCTGACGGTCGCCGGCCGCACGGACGCCGGCGTCCACGCCCTCGGCCAGGTCTGCTCCTTCGACGCGGAGGAGCTGCCGCGGCTGCGGTCCATCAACGCGCTGCTGCCCGACGAGATCGGCGTCATGGCGATCGCGGAAGCCGCGCACGGCTTCGACGCCCGCCACGACGCCCGCGCGCGCGTCTACGCCTACAAGGTCCACACCCGCCGGGCCGGCCCGTCCCCGTTCGCGATCGGCCGCGCCCTGTGGTGGCCGCACGCGGTCGACTCAGAGCGGCTGCACGCCTGCGCCGCCGTGCTGCCCGGCGAGCACGACTTCACCGCCTTCACCCCGACCGACACCGAGCACGTCCGCTTCGAGCGCATCGTCAAGGAGGCGAGCTGGACGCGCGTGGCCGACGACCTGCTCGAGTTCCGCATCGAGGCCGACGCCTTCATGCGCAACATGAACCGCATCCTCGTCGGGACGATGCTCGAGGTCGCCGCCGGCCGCCGCACGGTCGAGTCCTTCGCGGCCCTGCTCGAGGGCGCGCCGCGCACCGCCGCCGGCCCGACCGCCGCACCGCACGGCCTGTATCTGGTCGGCGTCCGCTACTGAGCTGCGCCGGTGCGGCGCCAGGTCCGCACGTAGGCCGCGGCGCCGCCCGCCTGCGTGTCGCGCGCCGCGGGGTCGACCGCCGCGAGGACGTCGGGGAGCAGCCCGTAGTGCGCCATGCCGTCGCGGGTGACGTCGAAGCTGCGCTCGCCGGTGCGCTGGCGGGTGAAGGTCGCCCCGGAGAGACGGAAGGGATAGGCGACGCCTGGGGTCGCGCCCGGGAGGGTCTTGAAGCCGCCGGTGTCCGAGCCCAGGCCGACGCCGAGGCCGGGGTAGCCGACGAGCTCCCGCGTGCGCTCGCCGATCTGCGGCGCCTCGTCGACGGTGACCGCCGCGAAGCCCCCGTGCGCGGCCAGCGAGCGCAGCTCGGTCGGCGTCCAGGTGCCGCCGGTGCCCGTGTGGCTGGAGACCAGCGGGTAGTCGCGGGCGGCGGCGAGCTCCAGCACGCGGTCGCGCGCCCGCTCGGAGAGGTGGTCGACCTCGATGAGCATGTGCGCGTCCATCAGCTTGCCGACGGCGTACTCGCCGAGGTCGGTGAGGCCCCGGACGTTGCAGTCGCTGCCCTGGGCGGGGTCGGGACAAGCGCTGGTGACGAAGGGCGCGCCCGTCTGCTGGACCTGCATCAGGCTGATGAACGTCCCCTTCGCGCCGGGCTCGAGCGCCGCGCCGCCGAGGGCGTTGTCGACCCAGTGGGCGAGGAACAGGCCGCGGATCCCCGCGTCCTTCAGCCGGGTGATGCCCGCGTCGATCTTGGCCCGATCGCAGGCCGGGACGCCCAGGGCCTGGCTGCAGCCGAAGACGTTCGAGGACTCCGCGCCGATGACCACGGCAAGCCGGCCGGCGCGGATGACCCGAGCCGCCTCGCGCGGGCCGCGCACGATCCGGAAGAAGCCCCGGCCGCGGCCGCCGGCCTGGGCGTCGACGTAGTCCTGCAGCGCCCGCAGCCGACCGACCTCGGTCAGGAGCGTCTCCGTCTCGTCGCAGCCATGGGCCTTCTTCGGCTCGATCTCGCACAGCGGCTCGTCCTCCACCGTCTGGGCGACGACGAGCCGCAGCCCGCCCCGCCAGGCGCGCTGCAGCCAGCGCCAGTAGATCTGCTGGTGGGTGTTGGTGCCGGGCGTCGGCCAGCCGGTGAAGGAGGGCCAGCCCGCGACGTCGTGCGTGGCCACGGGCGAGTCGCCGCGCAGGAGGTTGCCGGTCAGGTCCGCCGACCCGTCGGCGCCGTGGACGTCCGCGTCGCGGCCCAGTGCATCCTGGATGCCGTGGCGCGCGAACGGCTCGCCGGAGATGACCCGGCCGCCGGCGCGCAGGCTCGCTGTGACGTGCAGGTGTGCGTCGGCGAAGCCGCGCAGGCTGCCGCGGAACGGGCGCCCGCGGACGCCCAGCCCGGCCTCGGGGAAGGGGGCGCAGGTCCGCGCCGGCCGCAGGCGCAGGCGGACCCCGGTGGCGGGGGCGACCGCCACCCGCCGTCGCACGCGCCACTCCGTGTCGCCCAGGTTCCGCTTCCCGTCGAAGAGCAGCGCGCGATGGAGCGACACCGGCTTGACGAAGACGCGGGTGCCGGAGGCAGTGACACACCGGTTGGCGTGCGGGAACGCCTGCGCCGGAGCGGCGATGAAGAGGAACGCGATCACCATGAGCCGGCGCATCGACGGCAGGCTATCCACGGCGCCGGGCGAGGAGTACTGTCGCGAGCGTGCGCCTGACCGCCGTGATCGTGGCCGTCCTCGCGCTCGCCGCCCCGGCGAGCGGGGCGACCTTCGCGGTCGACGCGACGAGCGACACGCACGACAAGGTGGTCGGCGACGGGCAGTGCAAGGACGCGGGCGGCAAGTGCACGCTGCGCGCCGCGCTCGAGGAGAGCAACGGCCTGACCGGAGCGGACACGATCACCGTGCCGGCCGGGACGTACACCTCCACCACGGAGATGGTCATCACCTCCGCGATGACGGTCAGGGGCGCGGGCGCGCGCGCGACGATCCTCGACGGCCCGGCGGTCGGCGCCGTCCTGGACGTCTTCAACGCGGGCGATGCCACCCTGTCCGGCCTGGCCCTCACGGGCGCGGCCGAGGGACTGCACGTCCGCGACGGCGGACGCGTGGACGGCCAGGGCATCACCATCCGCGACAACGTCCCCCCGGACCCGATGAACAGCTACAACGCGGGCCTGTTCGTCTCCGGCAGTCAGGTCACGCTCGAGGACTCGTCCATCGTGGACAACGTCGGTGGCGGCAGCTCCCCGATCCTGGGAGGCGGCGTCTACAACGGCGGCGGCACCGTCGTGCTGCGGCGGACCACGATCGCCGGCAACGCCGGGGCGCCCGGCCGCCAGACGCTGGGCGGCGGCGTCTTCACCACCATGGGCTCGCTGACCCTCGACCACGTCACCGTGGCCGGCAACACCGCGACGGGCGGGCAGGGCGACGACCTCTACAGCATCGCGGCGCCGGCGACGGTGCGCGACTCCATCGTCGGCGAGTGCGCCGGGCTCGCGCCGACCGCCCAGGGCGCCGACCTCGGCGCCGACGCGAGCTGCGGCTTCGCCCTCGTCGGCGACCCCCTGCTGGGTGTCCTCGGCGATCACGGCGGACCCACGGACACGCGGCTTCCCGGCCCCGGTTCCCCGGCGGTCGACGCCGCCGGGACGTGCGCGGGTCCCGATCAGCGCGGCGTTCCCGCCCCGGCGGGCGCGGCCTGCGACATCGGGGCCGTCGAGGTGGCGGCCGGGCGGAGCGTCACGCTGCAGGCGTCCGCCGGCGAGGCCGCGGCCGGCGGCGCCGTGACCCTGATCGCGACGGCGGTCAACGGCGGGCCCGACGACTCGCAGGGCACGACGATCGGCTTCGACCTGCCCGCCGGCGCGAGCGCGGACCTCATCAACAGCCCGAGCGGCACGTGCACGGGCACGAGCTGCAGCTTCGGCGCGCTCCCGAAGGACGGGAAGGCGACCGTGACGCTGGCGTTGCGCCTGCCCTCCACCGCCGGGCCGGCCACGACGATCGCCCGCGTCTCCGGCGCCACGCCCGACCCGTCGGCCGCCGACGACACCGCGTCCATCACCACGACCGTCGTCGGGCCTGCTCCTGCGCCCACGGCCACCGCGACGCCGCAGCCGACTGCCGACCGCACGGCCCCCGTCCTGACCCGCGTCCGTCTGGTGAGCCGCCGGAAGCTCGCCTTCACCGTCTCGGAGGCCGCCACCGTGCGCGTCGCCATCCGCCGCCGCGGGAAGGCCGCCGGCAACGTCACCCGCCGGGTCACGAAGGGCGCGCACCGTCTCCGCCTCCCCAGCCGCCGCGGCCGGCTGCGGCTGTTCGTCACGGCCACGGACGCGGCCGGCAACCGGTCCGCCACCAGGCGCGTGACGGTCCGCGCTCGCAAGTAGCCTGAGGCCCGCGTGCGGGTCCTGCTCACCAACGACGACGGCATCGAGGCGGAGGGGCTGCAGGCGCTCCGGCGCGAGCTCCTGAAGGTCGACGACCTCGAGCTGGCCGTCATCGCGCCGGACTCCAACCGCTCCGCCACCGCGCGGTCGATCACCATCCGCCGGCCGCTGTGGGTGGAGGAGGTCGACTTCGGCGACGGCACCGTGGGTTACGCGACCGACGGCACGCCCGTCGACTGCGTGCGCTTCGCGACGCTCGGGCTGATCGAGGGCTTCGCGGCCGACCTGATCGTGTCGGGCATCAACCACGGGTCCAACCTCGGCGACGACATCACCTACTCCGGGACGGTCGCCGCCGCGCTGGAGGGGATCGTGCTCGGGCTGCCGGCCATCGCGGTCTCCCAGCAGTCGACCGCGCGCGAGATGGACTTCCGGCTGGGACAGGACTTCGACTTCACGACGGCCGCCCGCTTCGTGGCCGCGATCGTCGACCAGATCGACGACGTCCCGCTGCCGGAGGGCACGCTGCTCAACGTCAACGTGCCCGCGGGGGACGTGCAGGGCATCGAGGTCGCCCGGCTCGGGCGGCGCATCTACCGCGACTCGCTGTCCCTGAAGGAGACGGACGGCAAGCGGCGGCAGTTCTCCATCTACGGCGACGCGCCCGACCACGCCGACGAGGAGGGGACGGACCTCAGCGCGGTCGCCGCCGGCCGGATCGCCGTCACCCCGCTGCACTTCGACCTCACGGACACGCCCGGCATCGAGACCCTGGGCCGCTACGACCTCGCCCGGCTGCTGCAGCCCGCGGCGGAGGAGGTCGCGGAGTGAGTCACGCGGAGCGCGCGGCCGAGCTGCGCGAGGAGCTCGAGCGCTACAACCGCGCCTACTACCAGGAGGACGAGCCGCTCGTCGGCGACGACGTCTACGACGCGCGGCTGGACGAGCTGCGCGGGCTGGAGGCCGAGCACCCCGAGCTGCGGACGCCCGATTCGCCGACGCAGAAGGTCGGGGCGGAGCCGGTCGCGCGGCTGGAGAAGGTCGAGCACCTGCAGCCGATGCTGTCCCTGGCCAACGCGCGCACGGAGGACGAGCTGCGCGGGTGGATCGACCGCATGCGCAACCACCTCGCGCGCGAGGGCATCGAGGACGCGCAGTTCACCTACGTCGCCGAACCGAAGATCGACGGCCTCGCCATCTCCCTGGTCTACCGCGACGGCGAGCTCGTCACCGGGGCCACCCGCGGCAACGGCGAGATCGGGGAGGACGTCCAGCACAACCTGCGCCAGATCGCCACCATCCCGCAGCGGATCGAGGACGCGCCCCCGCTCGTGGAGGTGCGGGGCGAGGTCTACATGAGCCTGCCGGACTTCCAGGCGCTCAACGAACGGCGCGCCGAGCAGGGGCTCTCGACCTTCATGAACCCGCGCAACAGCGCCGCGGGGACGATCCGCCAGCTCGATCCCAAGCTGGCCAAGGACCGCCCGCTGAGCTTCTGGGCCTACCAGGTGGGCGTCACGGACGGCCTGAAGTTCGCGCACCACTCCGACGCGCTGCAGTGGCTGCGCGACCACGGCTTCCCGGTCAACCCGGACATCAGCCTCCACGACTCGGACACGGGCGTGGTCGAGCGCTGCCAGTTCTGGCAGTCGCGCCGGGCGGACCTCGAGTTCGAGATCGACGGCGTCGTCGTCAAGGTCGACGACACGGAGCTCCAGCGGCGCCTCGGCGTCGTCGGGCGCGACCCGCGCTGGGCGATCGCCTGGAAGTTCCCGCCGACCACCGCGAACTCCACGCTGCTGGACATCGTCTGGAACGTCGGCAAGTTCGGCGACCTGCACCCCTTCGCCGTGCTCGAGCCCGTCCACGTCGGCGGCGTCACCGTGCGCAAGGCGACGCTGCACAACGAGGAGGACCTCGAGCGCAAGGACATCCGCGTCGGCGACGAGGTCATCGTCCTCCGCGCCGGCGACGTGATCCCGCAGGTCGTGTCCCCGGCGCCCCACGCCGTGGAGAAGCCCGACCGCGCCGACCCGCCGCGCGCACCGAAGCGCTGCCCGTCCTGCGACACGGAGACCGTGAAGACGGAGGGCGCCGTCTTCACCCGCTGCCCGAACCGCCTGTGTCCCGAGCGCCAGTGGCAGCTGCTGGCGCAGTGGGCGAGCCGCGGCGCGATGGACATCGACGGCCTGGGGGAGAAGCAGATCGCGCAGCTGCAGGACGCCGGCCTGGTCACCACCCCGGCCGACTTCTACCGCCTCGACGCGGAGACACTGATGGGCCTCGAGCGCGTCGGCGAGACATCGGCGCGCAACCTCGTCAGCGCCATCCAGGCCTCACGCGAGCGGCCGTTCGCCCGGGTCCTGTTCGCCGTCGGCATCGAGGGCGTGGGCGGCATCACCGGCCGCAACCTCGCCCAGCGCTTCCGGACCATCGACGCGCTGCTCGCCGCCGGCGCGGAGGGGATCGCCGAGACGCCCGGCATCGGCCCGATCGTCGCCGAGCTCATCGACCAGCAGCTGCACGAGCCGACGATGCTCGAGCTCATCGACGCGCTGCGGCCCTACGTGAAGTTCGAGGAGGAGGGCCCGCCGCCGGGGGAGGGCAAGCTCTCCGACCTGACCTTCGTGCTGACGGGGACCCTGCCCGACCTCACGCGCGAGGAGGCGACCCAGCGACTGACCGCCGAGGGGGCGAAGGTGACGACGTCCGTCTCGAAGAAGACGGACTACCTGGTGGCGGGCGAATCCGCCGGGTCCAAGCTGGAGAAGGCGGAGCGGCTCGGGGTGAAGGTGCTCGACGAGCCGGGGCTGCTCACGCTGTTGCGTGATGGGCCGCCACCGCCGTGACGGACTGACTGAGGCAGACCGGGCAGGTTCCGCTCAGCCGGCCCTGGTCGAGCGGGACGGCGAGGAGATGGGTGCCGCAGCCGTCGCACTGCGCCCTGACCTGCTCTCCGGCAGGAACGCCGAACTGCGGAGACAGTCGCCCGTAGCGACCGAATCGAGGCCGGTCCACCAGATGCTCGTGCGCTTCCACACGAGTGGTTTTCCCACTGGCCGTGAAGTTCAATCACCCGAATACCGGGCGATGACGCTGACCATGCGGTCCTGGAGGCGGTGCGCGCCGGAGACGCTGACCCGGTTCATGAGGATGGAGAAGGCCACGGTGTCGCCGCCCGTCGTCCGGCAGTAGCCCGACAGGGCGGAGACGTCGCTCAGCGTGCCGGTCTTCCCGCGGCAGCGGCTGCGGGCGACGCTCGTGCGCAGGCGGTTGCGCAGCGTGCCGGACACGCCCATGACCGCGAGCGAGTCGAAGAAGGCCGGATCCTCGAACTTCGCGCCCAGCAGCGACACGACGTCGCGCGGGGAGGTGCGGTCGCCGCGCGAGAGGCCGGAGCCGTCGACGATCTGCGGGGCGGCGTCCAGCTCGTCGGCGGCGACGTCCTCGGCCACCGCCGCGCCGCGGGCCGTCGTGCCCGGCGCGTTCGTCCGTGCGCCCGATGGCCTTGAGCAGCATCTCGGCGATGTAGTTGTCGCTGGGGACGTTCATGGCCTTGATCAGCGAGGTGACGGTGGGCGACCTGCGGGTGGCCAGCGCCAGCGCCCCGGCGGGTGTCTTCCCGGCGCCGCCCTTGACGGTCAGCCTCACGCCGGCGTCGCGCAGCTGGCGGGCGAACGCGGACGCCGCGAAGGCCGGCGGGTCGGCCTGGTAGCGCCCCGTGTCGAAGCCGCGGTTGACCATCAGCGCACCGAGCGGGGCGACGTCCACCGACGGCCGGTAGCCCTCCGACGGCGGGCCGCGCCGGGTGTCGAAGGCCGACTCGTCGCCGACGACGCGGCCCGTGACGCGCGAGAGCCCGGCGTCGGCGAGGTCCTGGGCGAGCACCTCCAGGCCGGCCGTGGTCAGCGACGGGTCGCCGCCACCGCGCAGGTAGAGGTCGCCGTCGAGCGTCCCGTTGAGGCTCAGCGGCGCCGTGGCCAGCGCGGTGGTGCGCAGGGTCGCGGCCTCGCCGAGCGTGGAGAGCGCCGCCGCCGACGTGTAGAGCTTCTCGTTGGACGCGGGGATGCGGGCGATGTCCGCGCGCGGAGCCGTAGAGCGGCTGCTGCGTGGCGAGGTCCTCCACGTAGGCGCCGCTGGAGGCGCCGGCCTGGCCCATCAGCCCGGCGAGCTTCTCGCGCGAGCGTCCGCTGCGAGAGGGCGGAGGCCGCCGGCGCGCACAGCAGCAGCGCCAGCAGCGCCAGGAAGGGGGCAGCGCGCCGCACCGGGGCGACCCTACATAGACTGCGGGCTCCCATGGACAACGTCGTCAATCTGCGGACGGGGTCGAAGGCCCAGTCGTCCGCGCGCGGCAAGCGCCGCCCCGCACGCAAGCGCGCCGACAAGACCGCCCTCGTCCTCGGCGGCGGCGGCTTCACCGGCGGCGTCTACGAGATCGGCGCCCTGCGCGCGCTCGACCTCCTCTCCGTCAACCGGACGGTCAACGACTTCGACATCTACGTGGGCACGAGCGCCGGCGCGATCATCGCCTCGTTCGCGGCCAACGGCATCACGCCCGAGCAGATGATGCGCGTGGTCAACAACCAGGTGCCGACGCCGTTCGCCGACATCGACTACGGCGCGATGCTGCGGCCGAACATCAAGGAGTTCGCGGCCAAGGGCATCCGCTTCCCGTGGCACCTGTCGCGGATCCTGCGCGAGATCCCGCACTCGCTGCTGACGCTGTCCCCGATGGAGCTGTTCGTCGCGCTGACGGACTTCCTGCCGTCGGGCATCTACACGGGCTCGGGCATCGAGGACTACGTGCGCGAGGTCCTCAGCGACGACGGCCGCACGGACGACTTCCGCCAGCTCACCAACGAGCTCTACCTGGCCGCGACCGACCTCGACACGTGCGAGCGGATCGTGCTGGGCACGGACGGCTGGGACGATGTCCCGATCTCCTCGGCCGTGCGCGCCTCGGCGGCGCTGCCGATGGTCTACAAGCCGCACACGGTCAAGGACCGCGAGCTCATCGACGGCGGCATCGTCTCCACCACCAACCTCGACATCGCGGTGGAGGCGGGCGCGAAGTTCGTGCTCGTGGTCAACCCGCTGGTGCCGTTCGTCAACGACTTCCAGTCGGAGGTCCCGTCCGGGCTCCTGGGCGAGGGGCGGCCGCAGCGCATCTCGGACCTCGGCTTCTCCAAGATCGGCTACCAGACGTTCAAGCTGATCGCCTACCAGCGCCTGCACGAGATGGCGCGCACGTGGGAGGAGCGCTACCCGGGCGTGGACATCGTCCTCATCGAGCCCGAGCCCGACGACCGCCTGATGTTCGAGACGGACATCCTCGACTACTCCAAGCGCATCGACATCGCGCGCCACGGCTTCCAGTCGGTGACGATGCACCTGGCCGACCAGTACGAGCACCTGTCGGAGATCGCCGGCCGGCACGGCATCGAGATCTCGGCCACGCGTGTCAACAAGGTCGTTCAGCACTTCGGCGTCGAGCGCGAGAAGTCGCGGGCCTGGCGGCGGATCCTGGAGCAGACGACCAGCACGCTGCTGCGCCAGTCCTCGACGCCGAACTAGCTACTCGTACAGACCCGCGAAGAGGTCGGCGTACTGGTCGTAGACCACGTTGCGCTTGACCTTCAGCGTCGGCGTCAGCTCGCCCGTCTCCTGGGAGAAGTCGTGGTCGAGGATCGCGAAGCGCTTGATCTGCTCCACCTGCGCGTACTTCGCGTTGACCCGGTCGAGGTGCGCCTGGACCGCGGCGCGCGCCTCGTCGGACGCTGGGTCCAGGCCGGCGTCGGGGTCGAGCGTCACCAGCGCGACGGGGTAGGGGCGCCGGTCGCCGTACATGACCGCCTGGCTGATGACGGGCGACTGCTTGAGGTCGTTCTCGAGGTTGGCCGGCGTGAGGTTCTTGCCGCCCGCGGTGATGATGATGTCCTTCTTGCGGCCGGTGATGAAGAGGAAGCCGTCCTCGTCGAGACGCCCGAGGTCGCCCGTGTGCATCCAGCCGTCGACGACCGCGCCCCAGGACGCGTTCTCGTTCTTGTAGTAGCCGCCGAAGATGTTCGGGCCGCTGAGCAGGATCTCGCCGTCGTCGGCGATCTTCACGTCCGTGCCCGGCAGCGCGCGGCCCACGGAGCCGAAGCGGAAGTCGTCGAGCGTCTGGCCGGTCGCGGCGGTCGACGTCTCCGTCATCCCGTAGCCCTCGAAGACGGGGACGCCGGCGGCGTAGAAGAACTCGAGGATCTCGTGCGCGATCGGCGCGGCGCCCGAGGTGGCCTGGCGGACGCGGCCGCCGAAGATCGCCCGGACCTTGCTGAAGAGGGCGTCGTCGAAGGCCTCGAACTCTGCGTCGGGCTCACGCTCGCCGGTGCGCACGGCCATCCCGACGGCGGTGGCGCGGGCGATCGTGTCGGGGTCCGACTGGCCGGCGACCATCGTGTAGAGCTTCTCGAAGATGCGGGGGACGCTCGGGAGGTAGGTCGGGCGGACCTCCGCGAACTCGGGGATGATCTGGGTCGCGTCGCCGGAGAAGTAGGCGAGGGGGATGCCCAGGTCGGCGCACAGCAGCTGGATGAGCAGCGCGTAGGCGTGCGCGAGCGGGAGGTAGAGGTAGACGACGTCCTCGTTGCCCTCCTGCCCGAGCAGGCCCTGCTCCTCCACCGAGTCCAGGATCGCCCGGTAGTTGCCGTGGGTGAGGATGCAGCCCTTCGGCGGCCCGGTGGTGCCGCTCGTGTAGATGAAGGTGTACGGGTCCTCCGGCTTCACTGCCGCGGCCCGGGCGGTGACCTCCTGCGGGTCGCGCGCCCGGCCGCGCTCGCGCAGGTCCTCGAGGTCCGCGCTGATGTCGATGACGTGCTCGAGGTGCGGCAGCTGGTCGCGGACCTCCGTGATCTTCGCGACCTGCTCCGCGTCCTCGCAGACGATCGCCCGTGCCTCGCTGTTGCCGGCCACCCAGGCGCACTCCTCGGGGGAGTTCGTCGGGTAGATGGGCACGACCACGCCGCCGGCGGCCGAGATCGCGAAGTCGCAGTACGACCACTCCGGCCGCGTCGTGCACAGCAGGGCGACGCGGTCGCCCGGCTCGACGCCGAGGTCGATCAGCCCGCGCGCGAGCTCGGAGACGACGGCGCCGACCTCCGCGAACGAGGTGTCGACCCAGACGCCGTCGCGCTTGCGACGCACGGCCGGCCGATCGGCGTACTTCTCCGCCGCCTGCAGGAGCAGGTCGGCGATGGTGGTGGAGCCTGCGCTACGCAGCAGCGGCGCTCTGGGCGTCGGCCGTGTCCTGCGGGGCGGCGTCCAGCGAGGCCATGAACAGGGTCTTGTCGATGCGGCCCTGGAAGATCGGCACCCCGAGCTCCATGCACTTCTCGATCACGTCCCGGCGGTCGAGTCCGGATTCGCGCGCGAGCTCCGTGGGCGTCAGATGGTTAGCCATGCGGTCAACGTCCTCCCCTGGTGAGATTTGCCACTACCGGCAACGTATCGCAGGGTCCCGACGGCCTCAATGCCAATCGCTCAAGGACGGCTAAGAATCAACCCAACTGGACGAGTGTCAGCAAGGGGACCCGGAAAAGGACTGACAGTTGTGCAATCGGGTAGATGAACGCTACGGTTCAGACCAATCGGCGTAGGGTGCATGGGGCGTGTTGCGGGACGCGCTCCTCAGACCACAAGGTTCGGGAGACGAGATGAGTTCGGCAGGTGCGGTACTGGAGGCCAACGCGACGGACGAGCAGCTCGTGACTGCCGTGCGTCGTGGCGACGACCGGGCGTTCGAGGAGCTCTACGGGCGCTACCAGCGGCGCATCGGGGCCTACGTCGCCGGCATGGTCAAGGACCACGGCCGCGCGGAGGACGTCACGCAGGAGATCTTCGTCTCGGCACTGCGCCGGATGCGCGCCACCGAGCGCCCCATCGCCTTCAAGCCGTGGATCTACGAGATCGCGCGCAACGCCTGCATCGACCAGTTCCGCCGCACCCGCCGCACGGACGAGGTCTCCTTCGACGCCGACGAGTCCGCCGCCGTGACGCGCGACCCGGCGCTCGTGTCCGCCTCCACGCCGGACGCGGCGATGGACGCCAAGCAGCAGCTCGACGACCTCATGGGCGCCTTCGGCGGCCTGTCGGAGGCCCACCACGACATCATCGTCATGCGCGAGCTCGAGGGCCTCTCCTACCGCGAGATCGGGGAACGCCTCGGCCTGTCCCGCCCCTCCGTCGAGTCCACGCTCTTCCGCGCCCGCCGCCGCCTGACGGAGGAGTACGAGGAGCTCGTCTCCGGTGAGCGCTGCCTGCGAGTCACCGAGCTGCTCGCCGCGGGCATCGAGAACCTCGGCATCCGGGACGAGCGCCGCCTCGCCCGGCACGTCGCGCACTGCCAGCCCTGCCGCCGCCAGGCCTACGCCGCCGGCGTCGACACCGCCACGCTCACCCGCAGCCGTCGCCGCGAGGCCGCCCGGCGCGTCGCCGGCGCTGTTCCCCGTCCCCGCCTTCCTGCGCTGGTCGCACGCGGTGTCCCCCGTCGCCGAGCCGGCGGCCGGGTGGACGAAGGCGCTCGCCGCCGCGGCCGTCATCGTCGCCGGTGGCGCGGGCGTCGCCGCCCACCACGATGGCCCCTCCGCCGGGCACTCCGCACGGGCCGCCACGAAGGACGTCACCATCACGGCCGCGCCCGCCGCGCGCCATCACCAGCGTGTCGTCGCGGCGCCCGTCGTCCGGCACCACCGGACCACCGCCCCCGCCCGCCCCGCCGCGAAGGTCAGCGTCCGCGGCAAGGTGAACCGCACCAGCGGCGCCCCCTCCGGCGTCAAGGTCCCGGCCACGCCGGCGAGAGCGACCCCGCCCGTCCGGCCGGCCCACCTCGCCACGCCGCCCTCCGCCTCCGCGGTGGAGCCGGACTCCCCGCCCGCCGGCGGTCAGGTGCTCACTCCCGACACCGGCGCCGCCTCGCCGGTGCCCGTGATCGGCCCGGTCGTCGACCAGGTCGAGAGCGTGGTCACGCAGGCCAACGGCCCCACCGGCCGAGCCGTCTCCGGCACGACGGACGGCCTCACCGGCATCCTCGGCGACTGAGCCCGCGCCTCGGTAGGGTCGGGCCGGTGACCACGGACCCCGACTTCCTCGAGTCGCTCATGGACTCGAGCCTGTATTCGCTCGGGGCGGCCTTCCAGGACAGCCACCCCGAGCTGGTCGACGAGGTCATCGCGCAGGCGGACGCCATCGAGGCCGACGGTCTCGAGCGCTGGGCCGCGGCGCAGTCCGTCGAGCTCGAATCCGCCTTCCAGACCCTCCTCACCGGCCTCGCCCTGCGCTACTACCGCGCCGTCGGGGCCTGACCCGGCTCTAGCTACACTCCGCGACGCATTCGGGGCGTGGCGCAGCCTGGTAGCGCGCGCCGTTCGGGTCGGCGAGGTCCCCGGTTCGAATCCGGGCGCCCCGATGGGACCTGCGGCGCCCCGTCAGGCTATGCCTGACGGGGCGCTCAGTGCTACTTGGTGCAGGCGGACGTCGTCGCGCCCATGGCGGGGTTGACCGCCGGCGGGGCCGGGTTGGCGGCCAGTGCGAGCTTGACGTCGAAGGCATCGCCCCCGACGGCACAGCCCGTGCGGGAGACCAGGAAGGTCTTGACCTTGACCTTCTTGGTGACCTTCTTCTTCTTCTTCCTGCCCTTGACCTTGACCTTGACCTTCTTCTTGACGGTCTTGCGGCCGGTGGCCGGACCGAGGTTCGCGGTCACGGAGGTCACGTAGGAGTACAGGCCGGGAGCGGGCTGCTGCACGTTCGGCGGGATGGAGAACGCCAGGCGGTTTTTCGCGTACTTGGCGTCGAACGCGACCTGGACGGCGCCGCCGTTCTGCTTGAGCGCCAGCACGAGGGCCTTGGAGCCGTTCGTGTAGACGTTGACCGCGAACGTGATCGGGGTCTTGCCCGGGCCGAGCAGGGCCGTGGCCGCACCCGTGCCGACCTTGGACTTCTTGGGGCAGGCGGACTCGCCCTTGGTGTTGATGGTGGTGGCCGAGCACTTCGGGAAGCCGACGCCGGAGACCTTGAGGGTCGACGGCAGGCCGTAGTCGACGCCGGCGAGCGTCGAGTTGCTCTCCGGGTTGACGTCGAACTTGATGGTGGTGGAGGCGTTCCGCGGCTTCTTCTTGGTCCCGCCCTTCTCGGGGGACACAGAAGCCGCCACGCTGACGACGGGGACGACGGACTGGGCGACGGCGACGGCCGCCGCGGCGAACACGGCGGTGGCCGTGAGCGCCATGAGCACGAGCTTGCGCAAGATGGATCTCTCTCTCTGATGGTCCGCGACGGCGGTACGACGTGTGGGGATACGCCGTCGCGAAAGGGGTGTCGCAGGTAGGAACACCGCGCGGCCCCGAAGGGTGCGGTCAGGAGAGCGCGCGGGAGCGCAGCACGGAGCCGCGTCGGCGTCCACGAAGGACGCGGCCGCCGCGCTCGGCGAGGCTCACATCCGACCCGTGTGGGACGTTGCACGGGCATGATCGAGACGACGTATGCGAGCCCCGTCGGACCGCTGGACCTCGTCGCCGAGCCGGGCGGCCTGTGCGCGCTGCGCTTCGGCGGGCGCGGACGGGACGACGGGCGGCTCCCCGAGGTGCGCGCCCAGCTCGACGCCTACTTCGCCGGCGAGCTGCGCGCCTTCGACGTCCCCGTCGTCCTGCGCGGGACGGAGTTCCAGCTCGCCGTCTGGGAGGTGCTGCGCACGATCCCGTGGGGCGAGACGCTGACGTACGGCGAGGTGACGCGGCGCATCGGCCGCGGCCCGGAGGAGGCGCGGGCGGTGGGCGCGGCGATCGGCCGCACGCCCGTCCCGATCATCGTCCCCTGCCACCGCGTCATCGGCGCGGACGGCAGCCTCACCGGCTACGGCGGAGGCCTGGACCGCAAGCGGCTGCTGCTCGGCCTCGAGTCGCCCGTGCTCTCCCTCCTCTGAAGAGGAGGTAAACTGGAGGGCGTACATAGGGCCTCACGGAGTGCGACCGCTGAGGGATAAACCCGCCCGTGGAGTGCGACCGCCGGGCTTTCTCGAACCAAAGGAATCCCCACATGCCTGAAGCTGTCATCGTCGACAGTGTCCGGACGCCCATCGGCCGCGCCTTCAAGGGCTCGCTGAAGGACCTCCGCCCGGACGAGACCGCCGCGTTCATCATCGACGCGCTGCTCGAGCGCAACGAGGGCGTCGACCCGAAGCTGGTCGAGGACGTCTACATGGGCTGCGGCCTGCCGCAGGGCCTGCAGGCCAACAACATCGGCCGCATCGCCGTGCTGCTGTCCAAGCACCTCGGCCAGGAGACCAACGGCGTCACGGTCTCGCCGCTACTGCGCCTCGTCGCTGGAGACCATCCGCATGGCCGCCAACAACGTGGTCGCGGGCCAGGGCGACGTCTACATCGCCGCGGGCGTGGAGTTCGTCTCCCGCTTCAACGCCTCGCAGGAGGCCGCGCACCCGGAGGACCAGAACGAGCACCTCCAGGGCAAGAACCCCGGTGAGCCCGACGCGTACATCGCGATGGGCATGACCGCCGAGAACGTCGCGCAGAAGTACGGCGTCTCCCGCGAGTCCCAGGACGAGTACGCCAAGCGCTCCCAGGACCGCGCGGTTGCGGCTCAGGAGGCGGGTGTCTTCGACCGCGAGATCGTCCCGGTGCCGCTGCCGGACGGCTCGACGCTCGACCGCGACGAGGGCCCCCGCGCGGGCACCACGGTGGAGAAGCTGGCCTCGCTCAAGCCCGCCTTCAAGGAGGACGGGACGGTCACGGCCGGCAACGCCTGCCCGCTCAACGACGGGGCGGCGGCGACGCTGATCATGTCGCGCGAGAAGGCCGACGAGCTGGGCCTCAAGCCCCGTGCCCGCATCATCACCGCGGCGACGGCCGGCAACGAGCCGGAGCTGATGGGCGTGTCGCCGATCTGGGCCGTCAAGAAGGTCCTGGACCGGGCCGGCATGACGATCGAGGACGTCGACTTCTACGAGCTCAACGAGGCGTTCGCGGCGCAGGTGCTGCCGATCGCCGACGAGGTCGGGTTCGACTACGACAAGCTCAACCCGCACGGCGGCGCGATCGCCCTCGGCCATCCGTTCGGGATGACGGGCGCCCGCATCATGACCACCCTGCTCAACGACCTCGAGACCCTCGACGGGACGATCGGGCTCGAGACGATGTGCGCGGCGCAGGGCCAGGGCCAGGCCATGCTCATCGAGCGGTTGAACTAGCGCTGAGGCCGGGTCGGCACAATGGGACGGTGACCCGCCCCGCCGACCCGGCTCGCGACGCCGACGCCTGCGCGGCCATCTACGCCCCTGCAGTCATCGGCTCGCACGCCTCCTTCGAGGAGACGCCGCCCGAGCCGGCGGAGATGGCGATGCGCATCCACGCCGCCCACCTGTGGCTGGTGGAGGAGCGCGAGGGGCGGGTCACCGGCTACGCGTCGGCCGGCCCGTTCCACGAGCGGGCCGCCTACCGCTGGGCGACCTCCGTCGCGGTCTACGTCCATCCGGACCACCACGGGCAGGGCGTCGGCCGCGCGCTGTACGCGGACCTGCTCCCCGCGCTGGAGGCGCGTGGCTTCGTCTGGGCGATGGCCGGGGTCGCCCTGCCCAACCCGGCCAGCGTCGCGCTCCACGAGGCCTTCGGCTTCGAGCGCGTGGCCACCTACGCGAACATCGGCTACAAGGCCGGTGCCTGGCACGACGTGATCTGGATGCAGCGGCAGTTGAACCCGCTGACGAACCCGCCGTCCTGATGTGGTTCCACCTCGACAACGTCTTCCTCACCGCGCTGCAGGCGCTGGCGGTGGCGCTGCCCGCCGCCGGGCTGCCGCTGTGGCTCGAGCGCTACCGCCGCGGGAGCTGGGCGCTCGTGCTCCCGCTGAGCATCGTCGTCTGCATCGTCGCCATCTCGGTGACGCCCGTGAGCGCCGACGTCTACACCTGGATGGCGCTGCTGCTCGTCCCGGTGGGGGCGGCGCTCGCGCTGGGCTGGGCGGCGCACGGTGCCCGGCCGCCGCTGGCCCTGCTCGCGGTGCCGCTCTTCGCGCTCGCCTTCGAATCCGAGATCGCGCGCGACGTCCTCATCCTCGGCTCCGCGGTGACGCTCGGGCGCCTGATCGCCTCCTCCGCCCCGTTGCCGCTCGTCAAGGCGGGCCTCGTGGCCATGGCGATCGTCGACGCGGTGCTCGTCTTCTCCGGCACGCTGACCGAGCCCAACGCCAAGCTCAACGCCGCCGTCCCCGCCGCGGGTCTGCCCCAGCTGCAGACGGGGACCTTCAACTTCTCCTCGCTCGGCTACGGCGACTTCCTGGCCGCGGGCGTGCTCGGCGGGGTGCTCGCCCTGGAGCGCGCGCGGCAGCCGCGGCTGGCCGTCGCGCTGCTGGCGGCGAGCCTCGCGTGGGACCAGCTGTTCCTCGTCACGGACCTCCTTCCGGCCACCGTGCCGGTCGCCTTCGTCCTGCTCGCGTGGGAGGCGTGGAAGAATCGACCCATGCTTCGCCGTGTCGCCCCGCCCCTCGCCGTCCTGGTCTGCTTCCTGGTGACGGCCTCCACCGCGCTGGCCGGAGCGGGTGGCGGCAGCTCGAGCTTCGGCGGCGGTGGCGGCGGCGGTGGCTTCTCCGGTGGCGGCGGCTACTCGGGCGGCGGCGGCTCCTACGGGGGCGGCGGATCCGTCGGCGGCGCCGGCATCGGGATCATCTTCCTGCTCCTCCTGGCCTTCCTCGCCGTCACGCTGATCTCGGGCGCGATGGCCACGGCCAAGATGCGCCGCCGGCGCCGGGAGCGGGTGCGGCAGATCGAGCTCGCGTCCGCGGAGGCGGCCGACGACGACGAGGCCTTCAGCGCCGACGTGGTCAACCAGCAGGCGGGCGACCTCTTCCTGGCGGTGCAGGCCGCGTGGGACAAGCGCGACCGCGACGGGCTGCGCCGCCTCGTGGGCAAGGACCTGATGGTCGAGTGGGAGCGGCGGCTGAACGACTTCGACCGCAAGGGCTGGCACAACCGCGTCCAGGTCGAGAACCGCCCGCTCGTCGAGTACGTCGGGATGGTCAACCGCGCCGACGACGAGGACGATCGCGTCGTCGTGCGCATCGAGGCGACCACCCAGGACTGGGTGGAGACCCGTGACGGCGGCCGGATCATGCACAACGGCCAGACCTCAGCGGCCACGCAGGTGCGCGAGTGGTGGACGCTCAGCAAGCGCGAGGGCCGCTGGACGCTGCTGTCGATCGAGCAGGACGCGGAGGGCACCCACCACCTCGACTCGGAGGTCGTCGCCTCGCCGTGGGCGGACTCGCGCGTCCACGACGAGGCGGTGGCCGAGCGCGCCATGGCCGACGCCGCGCCGGCGGACGTCTCCCCGGCGGAGCTCGTCGACGTCGACTTCGCGGGTCCCGCGCGCGCCCAGGCCATGGACCTCGCGCTCGCCGACGGGCGCTTCGACGTCGACCTGATCGAGACGTCCGTCCGCCGCGCCGTGAGCGCCTGGGCCGAGGCCGTCGACGGCGCGGACACCGAACTGGAAGCCGTCGCGCGCCCGGAGGCGGTCCGCGAGCTCCTCGGGGACGCGAACGCCCGGACCCGCGTGGTCGTCCGCGGTCCCGTCGTCCAGGCGGTCACCATCACGAAGCTCGACGCCGAGGCGACGCCCGCCGCGCTCTCCGTGGAACTGCAGGTGCGCGCCCGCCGCTACGTCGAGGACCGCGACACGGTCGCCCTCCTCTCGGGCAGCCGCGACAGCGAAACCACCTTCACCATGCACTGGCGTCTGGCGCTGGACGCGTCAGGGGAGTGGCCATGGCGCATCGCCACCACGGACGGCTCCGTAGCCTGAAGGCATGCGCCGCGCACCGTTCGCCCTGCTCCTCGTCGCTCTGGCGCTCGCCGCGTGCGGTGGCGGCGACGAGCTGACGGGCGCCGGGGCCACGCCGCTGTCGGGCGGCTCGGCCACGGCCGCGAAGGGCAACGGCCTCAGGCTCGTCAAGGTGGCCGACTTCGAGGCGCCCGTCTACGTCACGGCCCCTCCCGGCGACAAGCAGCGCCTGTTCGTCGTCGAGCAGGCCGGGCGGATCCAGGTTCGCAAGGCCGGGAGGTCGCGCACCTTCCTCGACATCCGCAACCTCGTCACCAACAGCGGCGAGCAGGGCCTGCTGTCCATGGCCTTCGCGCCCGACTACGCGACCTCGAAGCACTTCTACGTCTACTACACCGACAAGGGCGGCCAGCAGCGGGTGGTCGAGTACTCGGCGTCCTCGCCCGACAAGGCCGATCCCGGCTCGGCGCGCCTCGTGCTGCGCATGCCCGATCCCGAGTCCAACCACAACGGCGGCCTGCTGCTCTTCGGCCCGGACAAGCACCTGTACATCGGCACGGGCGACGGCGGCGGCGCCGGGGACCAGCACGGCACCCGCGGCAACGGGCAGAACAAGGGTGTCCTGCTCGGCAAGATCCTGCGCATCGATCCGGCGCAGTCCGGTTCGAGCGCGTACACGATCCCCGACGACAACCCGTTCAGCGGGAGCGGCGAGCGCCGCGAGATCTACGCCTACGGCCTGCGCAACCCGTGGCGCTTCTCCTTCGACCGCAGGACGGGCGACCTCTCGATCGGCGACGTCGGCCAGGACGCCTACGAGGAGATCGACTTCGTCCGCAAGGGCAAGGGCCGCGGGAAGAACTTCGGCTGGCGGGCCTTCGAGGGGAACTCGACCTACAAGAGCGGCGAGTCGGCGCCGGGCGCCGTCGCCCCCGTGATCGTGACGAAGCACTCGGCGGGCAACTGCTCGATCACGGGCGGCGTCGTCGTCCGCGACCGCAACGTCCCCGGCGCCTACGGCCGCTACCTCTACGGCGACTTCTGCAAGGGCGAGATCCTGTCGGCCAAGCTCAAGCTGCCCAAGGTCACCAGCAACCGCAAGACCGGCATGAAGGTCGAGAGCCTGTCCTCCTTCGGTGAGGACGCGCGCGGCCGCGTCTACGTCGTGTCGCTGAGCGGGCCCGTGTACCGCCTTGCCGCTCGTTGAGGTCCTCGACGCGTTCGACGTCGTCCGCGTCCGCGCGGACAACGCCTCCCTGCTGAGCCTCGACGGGACGAACACCTGGGTGATCGGCCGCGACCCGTGCTGGGTCGTGGACCCGGGGCCGCTCCAGGCGGACCACCTCGACGCGGTCGCCGCATGTACCGAAGCGCGCGGTGGGGCCGGGGGCGTGGTCCTCACCCACTCCCACGGGGACCACTCGGAGGGTGCGGAGGCGATGACCGCGCGGCTCGGCGTCGCCCTGGGTGAGCCCGGCCCGCTCGAGGTCATGCCGCTCCCCGGGCACAGCGACGACCACGTCGTCTTCCTCTGGCGCGACGTGTGCCTGGCGGGGGACGCGGTGCTCGGCGCCGGCAGCGTCTTCGTGGCCGGCGACATGGGCGCCTACCTCGACGGCCTGCGCGCCCTGCGCGACCGGGGCCTCGGCCTGATCGGCCCAGGCCACGGCCCGCCGATCCTCGATCCCGCCGCCAAGCTCGACGAGTACCTCACGCACCGGCTCGACCGCGAGGCGCGGCTGCTGGCCGCGCTCGAGGCGGGGGAGCGCGGCGACGACGCGCTGCTCGACGCCGCGTGGTCCGACGCGCCGGCGCAGCTGCGGCCCGCGGCGGCGCTCACCATGCACGCCCACCTGCGCAAGCTCGCGGCGGAGGACCGCCTGCCCGCCGGCGTCACCGCCCCCGACCCGCCCGCCGGCCTCCCCGCGGTCTGACGATGCTCCTCTGCTCCATCAGCACGTCGGTCGACGGCTACATCAACGACCGCGACGGGGACTTCAGCTGGGGCGTCCCGAGCGAGGAGCTGTTCCGCTTCCACACGGAGGGGGTGGCGCAGCTCGGCGGCTACCTGCTCGGCCGGCGGCTCTACGAGTCGATGCTGCCCTGGGAGACGGACCCGGCGATGCGCTCCAGCGAGGCGTACATCCGGTTCGCCGACCTCTGGAGCGCGCTCCCGAAGGTCGTCTTCAGCCGCACGCTCAGCGCGGTCGAGGGCCACGCGCGGCTCGCCACGGGGTCGCTGGCGGAGGAGCTGGCGACGCTGGACGGGACGATCTCGATCGGCGGCGCGGACCTCATCGGCCAGGCGCTCGAGCTGGGCCTGCTCGACGAGCTGCGGATCTTCCGCCACCCCGTCATCGTCGGCGGCGGGACGCCGCTGCTCCCGCCCGTCGCCGCGACCGTCGCGCTCGAGCTGGCCGAGACGCGCACCTTCGACCAGGTCGTCTGGGAGCGCTACCGGCGTGCGCCGCAAGGGTGACCTCCCGACGAAGGTCTGCGCCACCTGCGGGCGGGACTTCACGTGGCGGCGCAAGTGGGCCGCCGTCTGGGACGACGTGAGGTACTGCTCCGAGCGCTGCCGGCAGCAGCGGCGGCGGCCGGCTAACTGACCGGCCGGCCCTCGGCGATGCGCCGGCGGGCGATGGCCATGGCGGCGTCGAGCGGGGTGGTGCCGGTCGCCTCGGCCTCGTCGAGGATGAGCTCGACGGTGCCGGCGATCGCGCGGACGTCGCGGTCGGCGCTCACCGGGTCGTAGCCGCCCGGCTGGAACTCGACGGCGATGTTGACGATGCCGCCCGCGTTGACCACGAAGTCCGGCACCCAGAGGATGCCGCGCGCGGCCAGCAGGTCGGCGACGTCGGGGGTGGCGAGCTGGTTGTTGGCCGCGCCGGCGACGACCTTCGCCCGCACGGTGGGGACGGTCCCGGGATCGAGGACGCCGCCGAGCGCGCACGGCGCGAGCACGTCGACGTCCGCGGCGAGGATCTCCTCCGGTGCCACCCACTCCCCGACGGTGTGGCGGGAACGGTCGATGTCGGTGACGACGAGCTGCGCGCCCGCCGCGTCCAGGCGCCGGGCGAGGTCGGCGCCGACGTGGCCGAGGCCCATCACCGCGACGCGCCGGCCGCTGAGGTCCGACGTCCCGAACACGCGCGCGCAGGCGACCTCGATGGAGACCTGGACGCCGAGCGCGGTCCACGGCGAGGGGTCGCCGGAGCCGCCGCGCTCCAGCGGCAGCGCGGACACGTGCTGCGTGACCTCGGCGACGATCTCGAGGTCGGCCGGGGTGACGCCGACGTCCTCCGCGGTGACGTAGCGGCCGGCGACCGCCTCCACCGTCTCGCCGAAGTCCAGCAGCGCGTTGCGGCGCAGGTCGCCCTCCATCCGCATCCCCGGGGGGACGACGATGACGCCCTTCCCGCCGCCCTGGGGCAGCCCGGCCACGGCGGCCTTGTAGGTCATGCCTTCGGACAGCCGCAGCGCGTCGCGCAGGGCGAGCCGGTTGTCGGCGTAGGTCCACATCCGCACGCCGCCGAGGGACGGGCCGCGCGCCGTCGAGTGCACGGCCACGATCGTGTAGAGCCCCGAGCGCGCGCCGCGCCGGATCACCACCTCCTCGTGGTCGAGCTGCGTGCCGCTCAGTGCTCTGGCGGGGGGCCCGATGAGGGCGGCGTGGCGGCCGGCGTGGCGGTGGCCGAGGGAACGGCGGTCGGCGCGGCGGTCACGGTCGGGGTGGGCGTCGAGCTCGCCGGCGTCTTGATGGTCGTCTGCGGCGTGCTCGTGACCTCGTCCGGCGCGGTGGTGCCGCCGTCGCCCTGGTCGGCCTTCCCGTCGGCGGTGGTGCCCGGGTCGGCGATCACGGGATCGGTCTCCACCGCGACGGACGGCGTCTCGGTCACGGCGGTGGCGTTGTCCTGCTTCGCGCCCCTGTCCTTCGCGTCGGCGACGGGGAGCACCGGTGCGCTCGCGTCGGCGCGCCGGCGGGCGACGGCGGGGGTGACGGGCGCGGCGACGACGGCCTTGTGCGACGCCGCCGTGGAGGTGTGAGCGGTCTTCGTGGGCGCGGACTTGGTGAGGTGATGGACCTCAGCGGCCGTGCCGCCCGCGAGCGCGGCGCCGGCGACGACGACCGCGACCTTCGTGGCGGTCGCGCCGATCAGGGTCCCCGAGACGGCACCGGCACCGCCGACGCCGGCCGCTGCGCCACCGCCGCCCGCACCGCCGATGCCCAGCGCCTTGGCCGCCAGTGCCAGCGGCGCGAAGCCCACGACGGGGGAGAGCGCGGCGAACGAGCGGCGCATGGTCTTCAGCGTCCCGCGGTACTCGCGGCAGCCGGAGCACTCGCGCATGTGCCGGCGGGCACGGCCGGACGCCTTGACGCCGCGGTCGTAGGAGTCCATGAGGTCCGAGCGGATGACCGAGCAGTCGGTGTCGCGCGCCTCGATGGCCTCCACGAGCCCGGTGCGCGCCCGCACGAGCAGCGACTTGACGGCGGGCACGGTCACCTCGAGCGCCTCCGCGATGTCCGCGTAGGCCAGCCCGTCGATCTCGCGCATGAGGATCGCGGAGCGCTGCTGGTCGGGCAGGCGGCCGACGTCCTCGACCAGGCGGCGGAGGTCGTCGCGGCGCTGCGCCGTCTCCATGGGGTCCTGCAACGGCGTGCGGGACATGTCGAAGATCTCGGAGGCCGCGGGGGTCGGGCGGCGCAGGTGGTCGATGCAGCGGTTGTGCGCGACGCGGTAGAGCCAGGCGCGGAGGTTGACGTCGCGGTCGTCGTTGCGCAGGGCGCCGTAGGCGCGGACGAAGACGTCCTGCAGCACGTCCTCGGCGTCGGCCCGGGGACCCGTTGCGAGCATCTGCCGGACGTAGCCGAAGAGGCGCTGCCGGTAGCGGTCGTGGATGACGCCGAACGCGTCCTCGGAGCCGGCGCGGAAGAGCGCGATGAGCTGCTCGTCGGAGCGCAGGCGCAGCAGCGGAGTCGCCAGTGACCGGCGGTGGACAGCTGGTGCGCGCAGTGCGGAGGCTTCCACGACACTGCACTCTAACTACGGGCGCAGACGGAAGTTGCTCGGTTTGTCCGAACTTCGCGAGTAGCCGTCGTCGCCGGGCAGGAGGATCTTCGCGACCTCGCCCTCGACGACGACCTTGGGCTCGACGGGCTCGACCGTCTGCCCGCTCGCCCACTCGATCAGCGCGTCCGCGGAGGCGAACGTCGCGAGCCCCTCGAGCGTCTTGACGGTGGGGAAGGCGAGCAGCACGTCGTCGCTGTCGATGGCGTCCTGCGGCGCGTACCAGCCCCAGGCCGACGCACTCGCTGCCGTCCACCTCGGGCGCCGCGTCATCCGGCGCGTGCGCGAGGAAGAAGTGCGTGTCGAAGCGGACCGCGACCTGCTTCGGGGTGATCCAGCGCGAGTAGGGGACGAGCGCGTCGGCGGCGACCTCGACGCCGGCCTCCTCGCGCACCTCGCGGACGCCCGCGGCGCGATGGTCGTCGCCGTCCTCGGCGTCGACCGCGCCGCCCGGGAACACCCACGCGCCGCCCATGAAGCGCTGCTCGGGATTGCGCCGCACGAGCAGGACCTCGAGCGCGTCCGCGCCACCCCGGCAGACGATCACGGTGGCCGCCTGCCGCGGCGTGACCGGCTCCCCCTCGAGGTTGAGCGGCTCGAAGGGGTGCTTGCGTCTCCTCCTCCATCGCTCGCGGACACTAACGTCCCGCTCATCATGCAGAAGTACATCTGTGAGTCGTGCGGCTTCATCTACGACCCGGCCGACGGCGACCCCGACGGCGGCATCCCGCCCGGGACCGCGTTCGAGGACATCCCCGGTGACTGGTTCTGCCCCGTCTGCGGGGCGCGCAAGGAAGACTTCGCGCCCTACGACGCCTGAGGGTTCGCGCGGGGTGGGCGGGCCGTCGTTGGCGCTGCTCGTCTTCGTCTGCGGGACCGCGTCGCTCGGCGCCGAGATCGCCGCCGCCCGGCTGATGGCGCCGTTCTTCGGCGCCAGCACGATCGTGTGGGCGAACACGATCGGCGTCGTCCTGCTCGCGCTGAGCATCGGCTACTGGATGGGCGGCCGGCTCGCCGACCGCCACCCGCACATCCGCGGGCTGTGCGGCCTCGTGCTCGCCGCCGCCGCGCTGCTGGCGCTCGTCCCGCTCGTCGCGCGCCCCTTCCTCGACCTGAGCGTCGACGCGTTCGACTCCATCGACGTCGGCGCCGCCGCCGGCTCGCTGTTCGGCGTCCTCGCGCTCGTCGCCGTCCCGGTCCTCCTGCTCGGCGCCGTCGCGCCCTGGGCGCTGCGCCTCGAGCTCTCCGACGTCGCCGACACCGGCCGCACCTCCGGCCGCCTGTACGCGATCTCCACCATCGGCTCGCTCGTCGGGACGTTCGCGAGCGCGCTCGTGCTCATCCCGCTCGCCGGCACCCAGCGCACGTTCCTGATCCTCGCCACCCTGCTCGCCGTCGTCGCCGCCCTCGGCCTCGACCGGCGCTTCGCGCTCGCCCCCGTCGCCATCGCGGCGTTGCTGCTCATCCCGGTGGGGACGACGAAGGCCGCCGACGGCGCGAAGGTGATCGACGAGCGCGAGACGCAGTACCAGTACGCGCGCGTGCTCGAGGACACGGACGGGACGCGCACGCTCGAGCTCAACGAGGGCCAGGCGGTCCACTCGCTCTACCGCCGCGGGACGTACCTGACCGACAACTACTGGGACGCGTTCCTCGTCGAGCCGTTCCTCGCCCTCGGCCGCGCGCCGCGGTCGCTCGCGGTGCTGGGGGACGGGGCCGGCACGATGACCCGCGCCTACGGCTGGCTCTTCCCGGACACGAAGGTCGACGCGGTGGAGATCGACGGCGAGCTGACGGAGCTCGGCAAGCAGTGGTTCGGCCTGCGCGACCGGCCCGGCCTGCGCTTCTTCTCGGAGGACGCGCGGCCGTTCCTGCGGCAGTCGAAGGATCGCTACGACACGATCTTCGTCGACGCCTACCGCCAGCCCTACATCCCCTTCTACCTGTCCACGCGCGAGTTCTTCCGCGAGGTCCGCGACCACCTCACACCCAACGGTGTCGTGGTCATCAACGTCGGGCACCCGGAGACCAGCGACGCCCTCGAGAAGGTGCTGACCGCGACGCTGCGCACCTCCTTCACCTCCATCCTGCGCGACCCCGTCAAGGACGTCAACACGCTGCTGATCGCCAGCCGCACCGCGCTGCTGCCGAACCGGCTCAGCGCCGTACCGGGGCCGGTGCGCACCATCGCCACCGCCACGCGCCGCCGCCTGGAGGCCCCGCTGAAGGGCGGCGACGTCTACACGGACGACAAGGCGCCCGTGGAGTGGCTGATCGACAAGTCGATCGTCAGCTACGCCGCCGGGGACTAGCGGGCCCGCAGCCTCAGCGTCTTCGCCTTCGACGTGCCGCCGGCGGACGTGGCCGTCAGCGTCGCCCGGTAGCGGCCGCGCCTGAGGTGCTTCTTGCGGAAGCGGATGGTGTTCTTCCCCCGCTTCCCCTTCAGGCGCAGCGTGGCGACCTTCTTCGCCTTCTTCTTGACGAGCCGCGCCACGACGATCTTCACCGTGGCGGGCTGATCGAGGGTGAAGGTGAAGCGCGTGCCGCGTTTCTTCCCGCGCGTCTTGAAGCGCTTCGGCTTGGCGGTGAAGCGCGTGACCTTCGGCTTCGTGCGCCGGACCGGGACGACGGTCGGCACCGGGGACGCGGTGGGTGACGGGGTCGCCGTCACCTTCGGCGGGATCACCGGGCACGTGCCCGCGAGGGCGTGCAGCCACACGCGCTGGACGCCCGTCGGCAGCCCGGGGGCCAGCGCGGTGTCGGCGGTCTGGTAGACCGCGCACCCGCCCGTCCGGTCGATCGCCACCGCGTCGACCGGCTGGGAGGCGACGCCGACGGAGGCGAGCCGGGTCGTGCCCGCGGACAGGTCGCGGACGTACGCCTTCGGCACACCGGGATCGACGACCCGCGCGCCGCGCCCCGCGATGTTGGTCGCCGAGGAGATGAAGGAGACGTGGGTGCCGTCGCCGCTGATCTGCGGTCCGAACGGGAAGCCGTCGGCGACCGTCCCCTGCCCGGTCACCGTCGCGAGCGTCAGCGCGCCGTCGGCGACGTCGGCGACGTAGACGTCGTTGCCGGCGTGGGTGTCCGCCGGGACCAGTGCTGCCTTGGACGTGAACGCCACCCGGCTGCCGTCGTCGCTGATCGTCGCGTTGTGCGCCTCCTCCTTCGCGCCGGAGGGCACGTCGAGCTGCTTGGGAACACCGCCGCCGAGCTCCACCGCGTAGATGTGGTCGAACTCGGCCGGAAGCGAGCTCGGGTCGGTCGGATCCGGGTCGCGGGTGGCCACCGCTGCGCGATGCCCGTCCGCGCTGACGTCCACGGTGACGGGCGTGACGCCGGGGAGGCCCGGGAACCGCTGGGTCACCCCGGCGTCCACGTCGCGGACGAAGGCGCCGCGCGGCCCACCGCCGGTGATGGCGGGGTCGGCGCTCACGAAGCCCACATGACGGCCGTCGGCGCTGAGCGAGTAGCCGGTGCCGGTGCCCGCGCCGCCGTCCCCCCGCGAGGCCACGACGGTGGTCCCGGCCGCGATGTCACGGACGTAGATGCCGGGGTTCAGGGCCCCGCCTCCGAGGTCGTCGTTCGTCACGGAGAACGCCACGCGGTTGCCGTCGTCGCTGATGGCGCCGGAGAGCACCTCCGTCGCGGCCGCCGCGCCGTCAGGGCCCGGGCCGCGGGAGACGAGGACGACGTCTCCGGTGAGGGTGTCGCGCCGCCACAGCTCGTTCGTCCCCGTTCGGGCGCCCGGCAGGCCCGGCGCCTTCGCGCTGTACAGCGCGAAGCGGCCGTCGGCGGACAGGGAGGCGGTCCCGTACAGGCGCGCGTCCGATCCGAGGTTGATGAAGGGGTCGGTGCCGGCTGGTCGGGACACGAGCGAGGTGTCGGTCCCCACGCGGACGAAGAGGCCGGCGGTGGCCGGGTCCGCGTCCGCGCTCAGCCCCTTGGCACTGAACAGCAGCACGGAGCCGTCGCCGCTGACCGCCTGCGGAGAGGCCACGTCAGCGGCGGCCGGACCAGCGCCGCTACCGCGCGAGACGAGCACGGTCTTCCCTGTCCCGATCACTCGCGCGTAGACCTGGTTGAGCGCCTGGCCGCCGTCGAGGGCGTCGATCGTGTGGAAGAGCACCGTGTCGCCGTTCGCGCTGACGCCGCCCAGGTCGGAGCTGAACGGCTTGGTCCCGTTGCTGCCGTCCGCACGATCGACCAGCACGACCGCATTGCCCGCCAGCGTCCGGCGGTGGATGTTGGTGCCGGAGTCGGTGTCCCCGTCGGCGATGTCGCTGGCGCCGGTGCTGAACACCACGTAGTCGCCGTCGGCGCTGATCTGCGCATCCGACGTGTAGGAGTTCAGCGCATGGGCGGTGTCGCCGTTGCGGGAGCCGGCCAGCGCCGTCGCCGGCGTGCCGGTCCGGTAGTCGCGCCAGAAGGCGTCGGTGGCCTCGTCGTCGCCTGTGAGGCCGGCGACGAGGTTCGTCGCGGAGGAGAGGAACGCGATGCGGAGGCCGTCCGTGCTGATCGTCGGCGTGTCGGCGGAGCCGTTCGGGGCGACGTTCGCGGTCGGGGTGCGGTCGACGAGCTCGGGCTGCGGGCTGGCGAGGTCCTTGCGGAAGACATGGGAGCCCGACAGCGACGTCGCGACCAGGTTCGAGGCCAGCGACGTGAACACCACGTACGCGCCGTTGCCGCTGATCATCGGCTCGTAGGAGTCGTCGTCCCCGATGACGAACTTGGTGCGGCTGATCTGCGCGGTCGTCTGCGCGCTGCGATTGCGCAGGTAGACGTCCTGGGCCCCGTTCGTGTCGGTGGCGAGCAGCGGGCCGTCGCAGGTGAACGCGACGAGGTTGCCGTCGTCGGAGACGGAGCCGCCGAGGCAGTCCGCGTCGGCGGGCGCGCCGTCCGCGCCGCTGCGGCGGCTGATGAGCTCGACCCCGCCGCTCTGGCGATCCTTGAGGTAGACGTTGCTGACCGCGTCGTCGTCGTCGGCGACCAGGCCGTCGGAGGCCGAGGTGAACACCACGTAGCGACCGTCCGGGGTCAGCGCGCTCGGCGTCGCGAACGAGTAGTCGACGGGGATCGGAAGCGCGGTGAAGGCACCCGGAGCGGCAACGCCGACGAGCGCCGTGGCCCCTTCCGCGAGCGGGTCGGCCGCCGCCGGTCCGGCGAGGACGGCGAAGGCGGTCAGGAAGAGGACGAGGCGGACCATCGGCGCAGTGTCCTCACCACGCCGCCTCCGCGCAAGTCACGCTGTCCGGGCGCGCCGCGTCAGCTCGACGGCCGCGGCCCGCAGGCCGCCCGGTTCGGTGACCGGTGCCGCGAAGGCGACGCGGCACGCCTCCCCGTCCACGCGCAGGTCGAAGCCGTAGCGGTCGGCCCGAACGCACTCGGCGCGCTCGGCGTCCGGGAAGCCGCCGAGCCGCTGCGCCATCAGCAGCAGCGCGTCGGCGTGGTCGGCGTTCATGTGGGCCACGGCGGAGGCGGCGCTGCCCGCGACGGGGTCGGGCTCCGCGGCCGCGTAGTCGGCAGCGGTGACGGAGTCCATCCGCCCGTAGCCGCCGACCCAGCGGACGCGCTCGACGCGCAGGACGTAGCCCGCGAAGTCGGCGAAGCCGGCGTAGACCTCGGCGGACCGATGCGCCGCGGTGAACGCCGCGAGGTCGTCCGTGCGCTCGACGCGGCCGGCGACGGTGACGCGCCCGCGGTCGAGCTCGTCCCCGCCGATCGGCGCCTCGGCCACCGACAGGCTCGCGCGCGGGTCGGCCGCCAGGTTGCGGCCGTGCTCGGCGTAGCTTGAGACGAGCAGGACGGGCGTGCCGTCTCCGAGCGCCGCGTAGGCGACGAACGAGGCCCACGGGCTCCCGTCCTCGCTGAGCGTGGCCAGCGTGCCCGTGCCGACCTGGGCGACGAGCGTGCGCGCCTCCTCCGCTGCGGTCCGCATCGGAGCGACCCTAACGCGACTGCAGCAGTGCGAGGGCGACGACGCCGTGCGCGGTCCAGGCCGCGGTGCGCAGCCAGCCCGTCGTGACGAGCTGGCGGGCGAGCTTCGCGTCGAAGCCGTGCTCGAGCCGGCCGTGGCGGGGGACGGCGAGGCCGAAGGTGAACACCCAGGTGAGCGCGGCGAGGATCGACCCCGGCGACCGCGAGCGCGTCGGCCTCCTGCGCGACGAGCACGATCGCGCTGCCGAGCTCGACGATCATCACCGGCGCCACCGCCCAGCCGGTCCGCTCCGTGTGCAGCGCGTGATACCGGGCCCAGTTCCCCTCGCCGACGGCGGCGAACAGGGGGTAGTGGACGATCTGGACGAACCAGATCACGCCGGTCATGTAGAGCGCGGAGAAGGCGCAGGCGAGCGCAGGGAGCACGCCCGGACTACGGGATCAAGCGGCGCGGCGGATGAGCGGGACGAGCTCGCCCCCGACCTGGGCCTCCGCCACCGATGCCATCGTCCCCGGCCGCAGCCCGCAGCGCAGCGCCGCGCGGCCGAGGACCTGCGCGGCCTCCGCGAGCTCCTGGCGGGTGTGGGTGGCCATCGCGCACAGGCGGATGCGGGCGGTGCCGCGCTCGACGAGCACCTCGCAGAAGACGCCCTGGGCCAGGGCGGCGTCGGCCATCGCCTCCGCGTCGGCTTCCGCGCCGACGACCAGCGCGATGACGTGCGTGTCCGAACCCGTGACGTCGAAGCCCTCCCGGGCCAGCGCGGTGCGCAGCAGGCCCGCGTTGGCCGCGAGCTTCTCGACGCGCTGGGGCTGCTCCGTCAGCAGCTCGAGCGCGGCCTGCGCGCCGGCGACCACGGGCGGTGACGGGGCGACATCCGGCCCGGGGTACAGGTCCTCGGCGCGCCCGGCGACGTAGCGGCCGTGGGCGCCGAGCGCGTGGCCGAGCGAGCCGACGAGGACGGCGTCGTCGACGCCGGCGGCGGCCAGGGCACCCCGGCCGCCGGGCCCGAGGGTGCCGACGCTGTGCGCCTCGTCGACCACGAGGCGGGCGCCCCGCCGGCGGGCGAGCACCGCGAGCTCGGCCAGCGGGGCGACGTCGCCGTCGGCGAACACCGCGTCCGTGACCACGTCGGCGCCGTCCGCGCCGGGCTGGCGCAGGCACCACGCGAGGTGGTCGGGATCGGCGTGCTCGTAGAGGACGGCGCCCGCCACGGGCTCGGCGTTGAGCGCGTCGGCGAAGACGGGCCGCCCGGGCACGAGCACGCGGCCGGCGAGCAGCGCTGCCTCCGTGCCGTGGAACGCGGCGAGACGGTCCTCCAGGCCTCGGTGGACGGTCATCGTCCCGGCGACGAGCCGTGAGGACCCGGCGCCGACGCCCCAGCGCATGGCGGCCTCCGACGCGGCCTCGCGCACCCGCGGATGGTCGGCGAGGCCGAGTGCGTTGCCGCTGGACAAGAGCAGCACCGGTCGCCCGTCCACCACCACGCGCGGGCCCTGGGGGCCACTGATCGTCCGCATGGCCGGAAGCTACGGAGCCGTCCGGACGGGACGCACACACCAACTTACATACAGAGTGTATGTTCCGCTGATGCTCGACTACCGCGACACCGATCCTGACGGCGGCGCCGACGCCATCGTCTTCCTCCACGGCCTGTTGGTGGGCCCGGAGCTGTGGGACCCGGTGGTGCAACGGCTGGAGCGACGCTGCGTCGTCGTCCGCATGCCGTTGGGCTGTCACGCGACGCCGCTCCCGGAGGACGCCGACCGCACACCGCAGGGCGTGGCGGCGATGGTGGCGGAGCTGATCACCCACCTCGGCCTGCGTGACGTGACGCTGGTCGGGAACGACTCCGGCGGGGCGATCGCTCAGCTCGTGGCCGCCGACCACGGCGAGCGCGTCGGCCGCCTCGTGCTCACCAACTGCGACCTCTACGAGGACTTCCCGCCGCGCATGTTCCACCCGATCCTCTGGGCGGCCCGCGTGCCCGGCGGCCTCTTCGCGTTGGTCTGGCCCGTCGGGGCCATACCGCGCATGCGCCGGCTGCCGATCGCCTACGGGCTGCTGACGAAGCGGCCCGCTCCGCACCGCGCGCTGGAGGAGAAGTGGCTGCGGGCGTACCTGAAGGGCCCGCGCGGCGTGCGTCGCGACACGGCGGCCATCGTCCGCGCCGTCCGGCCGCAGATCACCATCGACGTCGCGGAGCGCCTCAAGGCCTTCCCGGGCCCGGTGCTGTTCGCGTGGGCGCCGGAGGACCGCGCCTTCAAGATCGGCCAGGCCGAGCGCCTGGCCGCGGCGCTGCCCGACGCCCGCATCGAGACCATCGAGGACAGCTTCACCTTCGTCTCCCTCGACCAGCCGGAGCGCACGGCGGAGCTGATCGCTACGTTCGCGGGGTGAGCCCGAGCCAGTCCGAGCGCCGCGCCGCCACCCGCGCGGCGCTGGTCGCGGCGGGCCGGGAGCTCTTCACCGCCGACGGCTACGACGCCTCGTCGGCCGAGGCGGTCGTCGCGCGCGCCGGCGTGACCCGCGGGGCGCTCTACCACCACTTCCCCGACGGCAAGCGCGACCTCTTCCGGGCCGTCCTGGAGGAGGTCGAGACGGAGCTCATCGCCGCGCTCGGCGCCCGCCTGAGCGGCGGCGGCGAGCCGATGGACCTGCTGGTCGGGGCGGTTGACGCCTACCTCGAACGCTGCCAGGACGCGGACTTCGCTCGCCTCACCCTGCAGGACGCGCCCGCCGTCCTGGGCTGGACGGAGTGGCGCGAGCTCGACCTGCACTACGGCCTCGGCCTCACCGTCGGCGCGCTGCAGGCCGCCATGGACGCAGGCGCGATCCGCCCGCAGCCGGTCGTCCCGCTCGGCCACCTGCTGGTCGCCGCGCTCGGCGAGGCCGGGTTGCTGATCGCCGCGGGGGAGGACCGGGACGCCGTGCGCGCCCCGCTGGTCAGCCTCCTCGACGGCCTCCGGGTGTGACGACCATCGCCGACCCGCCGCCGCGGCGCGTCGGCTCGGCCACGGCCGTCTGCGTCCGGCCCGGGCCGAACTGGATGCCGGTCGCGGCGCCGATCTCGTCGCCCTTCACCGGCGAGAAGCTGTGGCCGAGGCCACCGAGCGCGGTCGCCAGCGGGCTGCTGATGAACGCGGGCTCGGCCTCCGACTTCGCGCTGTTGCGCTGCGACACCCGCGGCGCGGCCACGGCGTCGGGCAGCGACAGGCCGCGCTCGTAGCGGTCGACGAGGATCTGCAGCACCGTGGTGATGATGGTCGCGCCGCCGGGCGAGCCGAGGGCGAGCACGGGCTTGTCGCCGCGCAGCACCATGGTCGGGGCGATGGACGAGCGCGGGCGCTTGCCCGCGGCCGGCGAGTTCGCCTTGCCGGGCGCGAAGTCGAAGTCCGTCAGCTCGTTGTTGAGCAGGAAGCCGCGGCCGGGGACGACGATGCCGCTGCCGCCGGTCTGCTCGATGGTGAACGTGTAGCTGACGACGTTGCCCTTGCGGTCGGCGACGGTGAGATGGGTGGTGTTCGGTCCCTCCTGGCCGTCGGAACGCGCGACGGGCGGCGCGGCGCAGGTCCCGGCGGGCGCGGGCGAGGTGCCGGCCCGCGGGCCGATCTGCGCGCGCCGCGCGTCGGCGAAGCCCTGGGACAGCAGGCACTCGACGGGGACGCTGGTGAAGGCCGGGTCGCCGAGGTACTGGCCGCGGTCGGCGTAGGCGAGCCGGGACGCCTCGAGGTAGCGGTGGTACTCCTCCGTCGGGTCGGTCGCGGGGGAGCCGAAGGACTCGAGGATGTTCAGCGCCTCCAGCACGGTCGTCCCGCCGCTGGACGGCGGCGCCATGCCGGCGACCGTGTAGCCGCGCCAGTCCGTCGTCACCGGCGGGCGGCGGATCGCCTTGTAGCCGGCGACGTCGTCCTCCGTGATCAGGCCGGGGCGCACGTTGCGCGTGGCACCGTCGCGCACGAAGGGGCCGCGGGCGGCGTTCACGAGGCTGCGGGCGACCTTGCCCTGGTAGAAGCCGCGGCGGACGCCGAAGCGCGCCATCCACCGGTAGGTCTTCGCCATGTCGGGGTTGCGCAGCGTCATGCCTGCCTGGATCGGCTTGCCGCCCGGCAGGTACAGCGCGGCCGTGGCCGGGAAGTCGGCGAAGCGCGCGGCGTTGTCCTCCGTCTGCTTCTGGAGCGTCGGGTCGACGACGAAGCCCTTCGTGGCGAGGTCGATCGCCGGGGCGAGGAGCGGCTTGAGGCCCTTCGTCCCGTAGCGGCGCAACGCGGTGGCCCACGTCGCGGGCGTGCCGGGCACGCCGACGCCGAGGCCACTGGTGACCGCCTCGTCGAACGGGATCGCGGTGCCGTTCTCCTGGAAGGTCTCCGGGGTGAAGGCGGCCGGGGCCGTCTCGCGCCCGTCGATGGTGTCGATCTTCCCGTCCGCGGTGCGGACGACCATGAAGCCGCCGCCGCCGATGCCGCTCGAGTAGGGCTCGACCAGCCCGAGGACCGCCGCCGCGGCCACGGCGGCGTCGACGGCGTTGCCGCCCTTGCGCAGGACGTCGATGGCGGCCTGGGTGGCGTAGGGGTCGACGGAGGCGGCGGACCCGCCGGTGCCCGTGGCGGTCGGCGCGGCCTGCGCGGCGGGTGCGGCGAGCAGCAGGGAGAGCAGGACGAGGGCGAGGCGGCGCATGCCCCTGAGGCTTCCCCGTCGTCAGCGGATGCGAACGTGCAGGTGGTCGTCGTGGTACACGAGCGGCCGGACCACCTGCTTCGGGCCCTTGAGACCCAGGTGCGGCCCGACGAACACGTACTGCGCGCCGGCGGCGACGAAGAGGTCCACGAGCCGCTGCGCGCGGACGCGGTCCACCTGGTCCACACGGAACGCGCGGCGCTCCCGGCCGTCCGTGCGCGGGTAGAGGACGTCCGCGTCGAGGCCGTTCTGGTGGGAGAGGTGCCCGAGCCCGCCGTAGCGGACGCCGAACGGCCCGCCGTGCTGCCGCGAGAGGTCGCCGATCCCGATGCGCGGCGCCAGTGGGTCCTCCGCGCGGTACTCGGCGATCACGCCGTACAGCGTCTGCAGCAGGCGGTCCGTCGCCCAGCGCCGACCGTCGCGGTTCGGCGTGACGTTGCGAACGGGGTCCCAGGTGAAGAAGTCGAAGCCCTCGTCGGAGAGCTGCGTGCCGTGGACGAGCGTGCCGGCGTTCGGGCTGCCGACGGCCTGTCCGGCGAGCGCGGGGCGCACGAGCACGAGCGTCGCCGCCGCCGCGAGCAGCACGGCGCTGACGTAGGCGAGGAGCAGGCGCCGCCGCCGGGCGCCGCCGAACAGGACCGAGTGCCGGTCGCGCGCGATGCCGCCGCGCACCGCTCCCGGTGCTCTCCTCACCGGCCGGTCCACTCCGGCGGTCGCTTCTCGGCGAAGGAGCGGACGCCCTCGAAGAAGTCGTCGCTGGCGAAGCAGGACTGCCGCAGCGCGATGAGCTCCTTCTCGATCTCCGCGTCCAGCTCGCCCTCCGCGCGCACGAGCTCGCGGAGGATGCGCTTGTTGCCGGCCAGCGCGAGCGGGGCCAGCGCCGCGATCTCCCCGGCCAGCGCGACGCCGCGGGCAGCCAGCTCGTCGGCGTCCACGACCTCGTTGACGAGGCCCCAGGTCTCCGCGCGCGTCGAGGAGATGTTGCGCCCGACGTGGAAGAGCTGCCGCGTGCGCATCAGCCCGATCGCGTCGACGAACTTGCGCAGCCCTGTGTGCGAGTAGATGAGCCCGAGCTTGGCCGGCGGCATCCCGACGACGGCGTCCTCCGAGGCGACGATCAGGTCGCAGGACAGCGCGAGCTCGAGGCCGCCGCCGATGGCGTGCCCGTTGAGCGCGGCGACGGCGGGATACGGGTACGCCTCCAGCGCCTCGATGGCCGCGTGGAAGGGGTGGGCGACGAGCGCCTCCGCCGCCTGCGCGAACTCGTCGCGGTCCAGGGAGCCGATGTCGTAGCCGGCGCTGAAGACGGGTCCCTCGCCCGTGAGCAGCAGGCAGCGCGCGTCCAGCGTCGGCACCGTCTCGGCGATCGCGTCGAGGATCGCGTGGTCGAGCGCGTTGCGCTTGTCCGGGTTGACGATGGTGAGGCGGGCGACGTGCTCGGCGGGGTGGTCCAGCCGCAGCTTGCCGTCCGCCAGCTCAGTCGAGCTCGACAAGCGGGTCGCCCTCGTTGACGGTCTGCCCTTCCTCGACGAGGACGCGCGAGACGTCGCCCGCCTCCTCGGACTCGACGGGCATCTCCATCTTCATCGCCTCGAGGATGACGACGGTGTCCCCCTCGTCGACGTGGTCGCCGGGACGGACCTCGACGCGCCAGACGGTTCCGGTGGTGTGGGCTTCGACGACGGCCATGGCCGCGAGGGTACCTACACCGGCTGGATCTGGGTGACGAAGGCGCCACCGATCCAGGTGTGGATGGCGAACGCGCGGCCGCGCTCGACGAAGGCGAGCCCTCCGGTCGCCTTCGGCTCGGCCTGCTCGAAGGTCGCCGGGCAGGTGAAGACGCCGACGCCGCCGAGCGTCTCGAAGGTGGTGCGGTGGACGTGGCCGCAGACCACGCGGAGCACCTGCGGCGAGCGCGCCAGCAGGTCGGCGAGGGCCTCGCGGTCGCCGTCGGAGAGGCCGAGGTCGTCGATCGCCTTGATGCCCGAGCGCAGCGGCGGATGGTGCATGGCGATCACCGTCGGCCGGTCCTCCAGCTCCGGCAGCACGAGGCGGCCGGCGTCCGTTCCGGGCTGTGACGTGTCGAGCAGGACGAGGCGCAGGTCGCCGACGTCGACGGCCTCCTCGCGCGGGAAGACGTCGTGGATCGCCGGCGAGTCGTGGTTGCCGGGGATGACGTGCACTGGCGACGTGAGCGGGGCCAGGAGCTCCTCCACCCGTGCGTAGGAGGCGGGCGCGCCGTCGTGGGTCAGATCGCCGCTGAGCAGCACGGCGGTCGGCGGGATCGGCAGCGCGACGATCGCCTCCACCACCTGGGTCAGCGCGGCCGCGGCGGCGTCCCCCTCCGGTCCGGCGACGACGTGCGGGTCCGTGATCTGGACGAGGAAGGCGGGCACGAGAGGGTGCCGGAGGTTACCCGGCCCTGGGCGGCGACTGAGGGGTCGTAATCGGTAACCGGAGGCGGGCCCCTCCTTGGTCTCTCAGGCTACGGCGGCCACCAGGCCGATCGTCGCCGACACGATCAGGACGAACGTGAGCGCCCGCTCGTAGCCGCGCTCGGCGAGGCGCCCGAACAGCGGCCGCCCCGCGAGCTGGCCGACGATGATGAGCGGGACGAGGACCCAGGTCCACGCCTCCGGCGCCTCACCGGAGCCCGCGACCAGCAGCGCGGCGATGCCGAGCACGGACTGCGCCATGAAGATCACCGCGAGGGTGTCGCGCACCTTCAATGGCGCGTGGCCCCGGCCGGTCAGCAGCAGGACGAGCGGCGGGCCGGCCGTGGAGATCGTGGTGGTGAGCACGCCGGTGAGGACGCCGGTGCCGGAGGTCGCACCGGGCGGGGGCGGACCGGCCTCGCGCGCCGGCCGCAAACGGAGCCCGAGCGCCACGAACACCATCACGGTGAGGAGGACCTGGAGGATGCGCGGGTCGGCGCTCTCCAGCAGCACCGCTCCGGCGAGCATCCCCGGCACGGACCATCCGAGCACGAGGGCGACGGTGCGTCCCAGCGGCTGCGGCCGGCGGCGCTCACCGAGCAGCGCCGATCCCGTTGACGAGCAGCGCCAGCGCGTTCTCGAGGCCGACCGCCTGCTGCGGCCCGAGCGCCGCGAACAGCAGCGGCGCGCAGACCAGCGCGAAGCCGAAGCCGACCGCGCTCTGGATGACCGCGCCGAGCAGCACGGAGACGGCGGCGGCGATCTCGATCATGCCGGGGTACGCTTCGGCGGTGGCTGAGGAGAAGCTGGCATCGATGAAGCCGCAGGTCTACACGGACCCGCGGCCCAAGGAGTACTTCGACAAGTACCACGAGCGCGTGCGTACGCGTGATCCCAACTGGGTCTACGAGGCCACCCGCATGTGCGCGACGACCTACGCGTGGACGTTCTTCCGCATGAAGTCGCAGGACGCCTACAAGGTCCCGACGAGCGGCCCGGTGATCATCGCGCCCAACCACTTCTCCTTCATGGACCACTTCTTCGTGGCGGCGGGCATCCGCCGGCGCGTGCAGTTCATGGCCAAGTCGCAGATGTTCAGCGGCCTGCTCCAGTACATCTACACCAACGGCGGCGTCTTCCCCGTCCGCCGCGGCGTCGCCGACGAGGAGGCGTTCATCTCCGCGCAGACGATCCTCGGCCGCGGCAACCCGGTGGTCATGTACTGCGAGGGCGGGCGCTCGCGCAGCGGCGACCTCCTGGAGAAGCCCAAGCGCGGCATCGGCCGCCTCGCCCTGCAGTCCGGCGCGACCGTCGTCCCCACCGCCATCCACGGCTCCTCCAAGGTGCGCAACTGGAAGCGCGGCCAGTTCCCGAAGGTGTTCGTCAAGTACGGCGACCCGATCCAGTGGGGCCGCGTCGAGGACCCGACGCGCGACCAGCAGCAGTCCGTCGCCGACAAGATCTTCGGCGACATCAAGGCCCTCTACGCGGGCCTCGACGCGGAGCTGCGTGCCTGAGCAGCGCGTCTCGACGCTCGAGCTCTTCTTCGACCTGGTCTTCGTCTTCACGATCACCCAGCTGACGGCCGTGCTCGTGCACGGCGGCCTCGGCGAGGGGCTGCTGCACGGGGCGGTCCTCCTCGGCCTGATCTTCTGGATGTACGACGGCTACGCCTGGCTGACCAACGCCGTCTCGATGGACACGCTCGCGCGCCGGCTGACGCTGCTGGCGGCGATGGCGACCTGGCTCGTCCTCGCCCTCGCCATCCCGCACGCTTACGAGGGGGACGGCGTCGCGTTCGGCGTCGCCTACCTGATCGTCGTGCTGCTGCACGGCGGGCTCTTCGCGCTGACGACGGTCGGCGGGCAGCGCGGCATCCCGCGGGTGACGGCCACGAACGCGCTCCTCGCGGTCGTCGTCATCGCCGGCGGCGCCGTCGGCGGACGACGGGCAGGTGGTGATCTGGACCGGCGCCTTCGCGGTCCTGTGGCTGTCGGGGCTGATCGCCGGGACCGGGCGCTTCGACATCTCCGCGACGCACTTCGTCGAGCGCCACGGGCTGATCGTCATCGTGACCATCGGGGAATCGATCGTCGCCGTCGGCATCGGCGCGTCCGGCCTTCCGTTCGACGTCGAGCTCGTGCTCGTCGCGGTCCTCGGCGTGGCGCTCAGCGCGTGCCTGTGGTGGACGTACTTCGGCGGCGACGACGACCGTGCGGAGCAGGCGATGGCGGCGGCGACGCCCGAGCGCCGCGGGTTCCTCGCGCTCGTCGGCTTCGGCTACACGCACCTGCCGATGCTGCTCGGCATCGTCGCGGTCGCGGCCGGGCTGGAGGAGGCGATCGCGCACCCGTACGACGCACTGGAGGTCGACGCCGCCGCGTTCCTGGCCGGCGGCGCGGCGCTCTTCCTCCTGGCCGACGTGAGCTTCCGGCGGCTGCTGGCGATCGGCACGGGCGGCCCGCGCGCGCTCACCGCGCTCGTCCTGCTGGCGACCATCCCGCTGGGCACGGAGGCGTCCGCCCTGGCGCTGCTGGTCGGTGTGGTGACCGTGTTCGCGACGGGTTTGGCGACGGAGGCCCGGCTCGCGCGTTAGGTAGGAGGATGCGTCTGCTCCTCGTCACGCTGCTGCTCCTGTTGGTGCCCGCCGGCGCCGCGGGCGCGACCGTGCTCGGCGTCTACTCGGAGGACGAGCTGTCGGGGTCGGCCGCGCTGCGCAACACCGCCGCCGCGAGCCAGCAGGCGACGGGGTTCGCCTCCGTCCGCCAGCCGTGGAGCTGGAAGCTGCTCGAGCCCAGCCCGGGCGTCTTCGACTGGGCCGGCCACGACGCCGCGGTGGCGGCGGCTGCGCTGCACGGCATGACGATCCTGCCCTACCTGATCGAGCCGCCGGCCTGGGCGGTCGACCAGCCGCCGGGGGAGACGGGGATGCGCCCACCGCGCGACAGCGCCGACCTCGCCGCTTTGGCGGTCGCCGCCGTGCGCCGCTACGGGCCCGACGGGAGCTTCTGGCGCATCCATCCGCGGCTGCCCCAGCGCCCCATCCGCGCGTGGCAGATCTGGAACGAGCCGAACCTCGCCTCCTACTGGCGGCCGGCCCCGAGCGCCCGCGCCTACGTGGCCATGCTGCGGACCGTGCGCGACGCGATCCACGGCGCCGACCCCGGCGCCACCGTGATCTCCGCCGGCCTGCCGGACTCCAACGGCGGCGTCGACCAGCTCACCTACCTGCGCAACCTCTACAAGGGCGGCCTGCACGGCGCCGCCGACGCGGTCGCCATCCACGCCTACGCGCCCGACGTCGCGGGGGTGGTCGCCCTCGTCTCCAAGGCCCGCCAGGTCATGACCCGCAACGGGGACGCCGCCACCCCGATGTGGATCACCGAGTACGGCTTCGCCACGGGCGGCGAAGCGTCGCTGTTCACCGTCAACGAGGGCGAGCAGGCCGGGCTGCTCACCGGCGCCACCGGCGTCCTGCGCGGGCTCGCGGCGCCGCTGGGCATCGGCGGCCTGTTCGTCTTCAGCTGGCGCGACCCGAGCGAGCGCTTCCTCACCCTCGACATCTGGCCCTACCACGCAGGGCTGATCCGGGCGAACGGGACACCGAAGCCCGTCCTCGTCCGCCTCGCGCGCGTGCTGCAGGCGCCGGTGGGGACGCCGCCGGCCCGCCCGGCGCGGCTGCGCATGCGGACGCGCGTCGGACCGCCGCGGCCGGCTGCGGGTCGCGCTGCAGCGCTCGCTGCGCGGTCGGCGCGGTGCTGGTGGCGCGGATCCCGCGCGAGGGGCGCGGCGCGCAGTCGGTCGTGATCGACCGCTGGGCGCGCGCGGTCCGCCGCCGCGCGCGCTTCAACCTGAACCGCGCCGTCGTCCCCGCCGGCGCCTCGCGGAGCCTGCAGGTCAGCGCGGTCGCGGCGAGCGGCGCCGCCGCCCGCCGGACCCTGAAGCCCTAACCCGTCATACCGCCGAACAACCCGCCGGTGATGTGCAGCGTCTGACCGTGGACGTAGTTGGCCCACGGGGTGCAGAGGAACATGACGGGGCCGGCGGCCTCCTGGGGGGAGGCGGGGCGGCCGAGCGGGATCATCATCGACGCCATCCCGCGCATCTGCTCCGGGATGCCGAGCTGGACCTTCTCGCCGTCGATCTCCATCGTGTTGTCGTCGACCTTGGCCTGCGTGAGGCGCGTGTCGACGAAGCCGAAGGCGACCGCGTTGACGTTGATCTTGAACTGGCCCCACTCCTTGGCCAGCGTCTTGGTCAGGCCGACGATGCCCGCCTTGCCGGCGCTGTAGTTCGCCTGGCCGGCGTTGCCGAAGGTGCCCGACGTCGAGGAGACGTTGACGATCTTGCGGAAGGTCTCCGTGCCCTCCTCGCGCTCCTTCTTGGCCGGCTCGCGGAGGTGCGGCGCGGCGGCGCGGATGACGCGGAACGGGACGATCAGGTGGATGTCGAGCATCCGCTGGAACCAGTCGTCGGAGAGCTTGTGGATCGGCCCGTCGAGGGTGTAGCCGGCGTTGTTGACGATGATGTCGATCTTGCCGTGGGCGTCGATCGCGGTCTGGATCAGCTCGTCAGGAGCCGACTCCTTGGTCAGGTCGCCGCTGTGGATCGAGCCGTCCGTCGCGAGGCGGTCCTGGACCTCCTGTGCCTTGTCGCCGTCGAGGTCGTTGACGACGACCGTCGCGCCCTGCTCCGCGAGCAGCTCGGCCGTGGCCGCGCCGATGCCGTTGCCCGCTCCGGTGACGATCGCCACCTTGTCATCTAGTAGTCCCATGCGCGGAAACCTTATGGTCCCGGCGCATGGCGGTCGTGCGTGATGAGGACAACCAACGCGTCACCGAGCTCGAGCTGTTCTTCGACCTCGTCTTCGTCTTCGCGATCACCCAGGTGACCGCCCTGATGAGCCACGAGCCGACGTGGGAGGGGCTCGGCAAGGGGATGCTCGTCCTGAGCGCGCTGTGGTTCGCCTGGGCGGCGTTCGCGTGGCTGACGACGAGCATCGATCCCGACGAGGGCGGCGCCCGGGCGGTCATGTTCGTGACGATGGGCGGGCTGCTGATCGCGTCGCTCGCCGTGCCGCACGCCTTCGACGAGGACGCAGCCATCTTCGGCGCCGCCTACCTGCTCGTGCGCGCCATGCAGATCGTCGCCTACGCGCTCGGCGATGCGTCGGTGGGCAACATCATCCGGACGCTCGGACCCTCCATGGTCGGCACCGGGCTGCTCATCCTCGCGGCCGGGCTCGTCGAGGGGACGCTCCGCTACGTCCTGTGGATCGCGGCGATCGCGGTCAACGTCATCGGCCCGTACGTCAGCGACCGGTCGTCGTGGCGCATCCACGCCGAGCACTTCGCCGAGCGGCACGGCCTGTTCATCATCATCGCCCTCGGGGAGTCGATCGTCGCGGCGGGCGTCGGGATCGCCGACCAGGAGCTCGACGCGCAGCTGGTCGCCGCCGCCACGCTCGCCCTGGTCATCGCGGCCGGGCAGTGGTGGACCTACTTCGACATCGGCATCCGCGTCGGCACGCGTGCGCTCGAGCGGGCCGAGGGGGACGCCCAGGGCCGCCTCGCGCGGGACGCGTGGACCTTCATCCACTGGCCGATGGTCGCCGGGATCATCCTCTTCGCGCTGGGCGTCAAGAAGGCGCTCGGGCACGTCGACGAGCCGCTGGAGGTGGTGCCGGCGGTCGCGCTGTGCGGCGGCTCGGCGCTGTACGTCTTCGGTCAGGTCCTCTTCCGGATCCGCAACGTCGGGCAGCTCAGCCGGCGCCGCTCCGTGCTCATGGTCGCGCTGCTCGTCCTCATCCCCGTCGCCCACGAGGTGGACGCGCTGATCGCGCTGACGCTCGTCGCCCTTGCCTGGTGGGTCATGATCACCTATGAGCTGCTGCGCTACGGAGACGCGCGGCACCGGATGCGCCACACACAGGAGATGCCCGCCCGATGACTGTCACCACCTGCCCGCTCTGCGAGGCCACCTGCGGCCTCGACGTCACCCTCGATGGCGACCAGGTGACACGCGTCGTCGGGGACAAGGAGGACGTCTTCTCGCACGGCTTCATCTGCCCCAAGGGCGGGTCGCTCGGCGCCCTGCACCACGATCCCGACCGCCTGCGCACGCCGCTCATCCGGCGTGACGGAGAGCTCGTGGAGGCGACCTGGGAGGAGGCGTTCGCCGAGATCGACCGCCGCCTCACCCCGATCCTCGAGCGCGACCGCCAGGCCGTCGGCGTCTACGCGGGCAACCCGTCCGCGCACAACCTCGCCACGCTGCTCTACGGCCGCGTCTTCAACAAGGCGCTGGGCACCAGGAACGTCTTCAGCGCGTCGACGGTCGACCAGATGCCCAAGCACGTCTCGTGCGGGTACATGTTCGGCGGCGCGCTCTCCATCCCGGTCCCCGACCTCGACCGCACCATGCACCTGCTCGTGCTCGGGGCCAACCCGCTGGCCTCCAACGGGTCGCTGATGACCTCGCCGGACGCGCGCGGGCGCATCCGCGGGATCCGCGAGCGCGGCGGGAAGGTCGTGGTCGTCGACCCGCGGCGCTCACGCACGGCCGAGCACGCCGACGAGCACCACTTCATCCGGCCGGGGTCGGACCCGCTGCTGCTCTTCGCGATCGTCCAGACGCTCTTCGCGGAGGACCTGGCCACGCCGGGCGAGCACCTCACCGGGGTCGACGAGGTGCGGGCGCTCGCCGAGCCGTTCACGCCCGAGGCCGTCGCCGGCCCGACCGGCATCAGCGCGGACGAGATCCGCCGCATGGCTCGCGAGCTCGCCGCCGCCGAGTGCGCCGCCGTCTACGGCCGCATCGGCACGTCACTGGCCAAGTACGGGACGGTCGCGAGCTGGCTCGTCGACGTCGTCAACGCGCTCACGGGCAACCTCGACCGGCCCGGCGGCGCGATGTTCCCGCTCGCGGCCGCCGGCCAGACCAACGCCGACCCCGACTCGCCCTCGCGCGGCTTCAAGACCGGGCGCTGGACGTCCCCGGTGCGCGGCCTGCCGGAGGCGCTCGGCGAGCTGCCGGTCGCCGCCCTGGCCGAGGAGATCGAGGCGGGCGATCTCCGCGCTGTTCACCATCAGCGGCAACCCCGTCCTCTCGACGCCGAACTCCGCCCGCCTGGACGCGGCGCTCGGGGGCCTCGACCTGCTCGTCTGCCTGGACGTCTACGTCAACGAGACGACGCGCCACGCCGACGTGATCCTGCCCGGCCCGACCGCCCTCGAGCGCCCGCACTACCCGCTGCCCTTCTACCAGCTGTCCGTGCGCAACGTGGCCAACTACTCCCCGCCGATGATGGATTCGCCGGTCCCGCAGGACTGGGAGACGCTGCTGCGCCTGACGGGCATCGTCACGGGCCAGGGGCCGGAAGCGGACATCGACGCCATCGACGCGTTCGTCGCCTCCCAGCTCGGCGCCTACGACGGGGAGCGGACGGGGCCGGAGCGACTGCTGGACATCCTGCTGCGCAAGGGTCCGTACGACCTGACGCTGGACGACCTCGAGGCCGCACCGCACGGCGTCGACCTCGGCCCGCTGCAGCCGCGGCTGCCCGGCGCGCTGCGCACGCCCAGCGGCAAGGTCGAGCTCGCCCCCGGCCCGATCGTCGCGGACGTCCCGCGCCTGCGCGAGGAGCTCGACCGCACGGCCGACGGCATGGTCCTGATCGGCCGCCGCCAGCTGCGCTCGAACAACTCCTGGATGCACAACGTCGCGCCGCTGGTGAAAGGCAAGCCGCGCTGCACGGCGTGGCTGCATCCCGACGACGCGGCCCGCCTCGGGCTGGAGGAGGGCGCGCTCGCGCATGTCTCCTCCCGCGCGGGAGAGCTCGACGTCCCCGTGGAGATCACGGACGCGATCATGCCCGGCGTCGTCTCCATCCCGCACGGCTGGGGCCACGACGCCGACGGCACGCGCCTGTCCGTCGCGCGCGAGCACGCGGGCGTGAACTCCAACCTGCTCGGCGACGAGCAGGTGGTCGATCCCGTCTCGGGCAACGCCGTCCTCAACGGGATCCCGGTTCAGGTGCGCGCGGCGACCACCGCCGCCTCGATCGCCGTGTAGCCCGCGATCGTGATCAGCACGAAGGTCGTCGAGACGTGCTCGACGAGCGCGCCGCTGATCGCGGATCCGATGGCCAGGCCGAGCGAGATGGCCGAACTCAGCCACGTGAGCGCCTCCGTCACCGTGCCGTCCGGCGCCGCCTCCGAGGTCAGCTGGAACGTGATGGCCAGCGTGGGGGCCAGGGCGAGGCCCGCGATCGTGACGGCGACGGCCATCGCCGGCAGCGACTGCATGAGCGCCAGTGGCGCCTCGAGCACCGCCAGACCCACGAGCAGGAGCACCAGCCGGCGCCTGGGGTCGGCCGGTGCGGGGGTGCGGGCGGTGATCAGGCCGCCGACCATGCTGCCCAGCCCGGAGCACCCCAGCAGGTAGCCGACCGCGTTGCGGTGGCCTTCGTCGTCGGCGAAGCCCGTCAGGCCGACCTCGAGGGAGGCGATGCTCAGGCCGAACAGGGCGACGGACAGCAGCTGGGTCCGGACGCCGTGGTCGCGCAGCGGGCCCATGAGGTCCCGGCTCGTGGCCGCGGCGCCGCGGGCCAGGCGCGACAGCCGGGTCGCCGCGAAGAGCAGCGTCCCGGCGAGCGTCAGCGCGGCGCAGGTGAGGACGGCGGCCCGCAGCGACCAGGCGCCGACGACGCCGACGAGGACAAGCGGCCCGGTGATGTAGATGAGCTCGAACAGCGTCGAGTCCAGCGCGAAGGCGCGGTGGCGCGCCGCGGGGGCGACGACGTCGGACAGCAGGGCCCGGACGCATGAGTTGAGCGGCGGGGTGGCCGCGCCCGCCACCGCCGTGATGAGCACCGCGACGATGACCGGGGCGCCGTCCTCGAGCGCGGCGAACCCGGCCAGGGCTGCACCGCCGACGATCGCGCCGGGGATGAGCACCGACGCCTGGCCGCGCCGGTCGATGACCCGGCCGAGGAAGGGCTGCGAGAGGCCGTTGGCGAGCCCGAACGCGGCCGCGACGACCCCGCCCGCCGCGTACGAGCCGGTCATCTCGCGGGTGCGCAGCAGCAGCACCAGCCCGAGCGCGCCGATGGGCAGGCGCCCGATGATGGAGGCGAGGTACAGCGGGACCATGCCGGGCGTCTGCAGCACGCCCGCGAGCGTAGGCTCGCGAGGGTGAGCAGCCGCGCGTGGATCGGGTTCTTCGGGCTGTCCGTGCTGTGGGGCGTCCCGTACCTGTTCATCAAGATCGCCGTCGACGACGGCGTGCCGCCGATCTTCCTCGCGTGGGTGCGCGTCACCCTCGCCGCCGTGGTCCTGCTCGCGCTCGCCGCCCGGGCGGGGACGCTCGGTGCGATGCGCGGCAAGGGCCGCTGGGTGGTGGCCTACGCCGTCGTCGAGATCTGCCTGCCGTTCCCGCTCATCGGCGCCGGCGAGCAGCAGGTGTCCTCCTCCCTCGCGGCGATCCTCATCGCCGCCGTCCCGGCCTTCATCGCGCTGCTCTCCCTGCGCTTCAACCCGGAGGAGCGCCTCACCCGCACGCGCGCCTTCGGTCTGGCCATCGGGTTCGCTGGGGTCTGCGCGCTCGTCGGCATCGACGTCGGGTCGGACGACCTGCTCGGCGCCGGCGCGATCCTCCTGGCGGCCTTCGGCTACGCCTGCGGGCCGATGATCTACCAGCGCCAGTTCGGCGGCATCGACGTCCGGGCGACCATGGGCTTCGCGCTCGCCGCGGCGGCCGTCGTCCTCGCGATCCCCGCGCTCGTGCACCCGCCCGACACGCTGACGAGCGACGCCGCGATCGCCATCGTCGTCCTCGGCCTCTTCTGCACCGCCGCCGCCTTCACCCTCTTCGCGGTCCTGATCACCTCCATCGGCGCGGCCCGCACCGCCATCATCACCTACGTGGCGCCGGTGGTCGCCCTCGCCTGCGGAGTCGTCTTCCTCGACGAGTCCGTCGGCCTCGGCGCCGTCATCGGCCTCGTCCTCATCCTCACCGGCTCATGGCTGTCCACGGACGGCCGCCTCCCACCGTTCGTCCGCGCCCGCCGGGCCCGGTGAGCCTGCGTTCGTCGTCGTCGGACGACGACGGCGGGTAGCCGCGGTCGTCACGCCAGCGCATTCAGCGCCTCGGACAGCTGCTTCTCGACGTCGTTGCCGACCTTCTCGAAGAGCAGCTTCGCGGGCAGTGCGGCGAGCCTGGCAGCGCCGTTGAACTCGAGCTCGTTGGCGTAGGTGACGGTCGAGCCCGTGCCGGAGGGCACGACGTCGATGGTCTCCGTCGAGGTGGCCGTGTCGTTGCGACCGACCAGCACGACCCGCGCGTCGGTGAGCTCCTCGAGCGTGTAGATCAGCTCTGTCGAGATGCCGGCGAGCTTGGACTCGTTGTGCCAGCTCGAGCCGACGCGCACCGGCCCTTCGTCCTGGCGGGTGCACGTCACCGTCCCCGGGTCCCACTCCGGGGCATGACCGAAGTCAGCGAGGTACGGGATCACGACGGCCGGTGGGACGCGCACGTCGAAGGAGCGGGAGACCTTGGTCATAGGCCGTAGGTCTTCCCGATTATCTCGCGCATGATCTCGTCGGTGCCGCCGCCGATGGGGCCGAGGCGCGCGTCCCGTAGGGCGCGCTCGATGGCGGGCGGGGCGTCGACGCCGAGGAGGCGCAGGCAGCCCTCCTGGACCTCGACGTTGGCGCGCTGGGTGAGGAGCTTCGCCTCGCTCACCTCACGGACGATCTGCTCGCCCGCGCAGACCGCGCGCGCGACGCCGTAGCTCATCGCGGCGGAGAGCTCGACCTTCAGCGCGAGCTCGGCAACGGCGTGCCGGCGCCAGGAGGGGCCGGTGCCCAGCAGAGAGACAAGCGTCTCGAAGGACGCCCGCATCTCGCCGAGCGCCTGCAGCGCCATCCCCATGCGCTCGCCCTGGAAGTTCGCCATCACGAGGTAGAAGCCCTTGTCGAGCTCGCCGAGCAGGTGCTCCTCCGGGACGAAGACGTCCTCGAAGGCGACGGTGGCGGTGTCGGACGCGTGCCAGCCGAGCTTGGAGAGCTTGGAGGTGGTGATGCCGTCCTGCTTGTCGATGACGAGGAAGGACATGCCGCCGTGGCCGCCCTCGGCGGTGGTGCGCACCGCGGTGACGTAGAAGTCGGCGCGCACGCCGTTGGTGATGTAGGTCTTCTCGCCGGACACGACCCAGCCACCGTCGACGGCCTGCGCCCGCGTCCGGACGCCCGCGACATCGGACCCGCCGCCCGGTTCCGTGATGGCGAGCGCGCCGATCTTCTCCCCCTTCATCGCCGGGAGCAACCAGCGACGCTTCTGCGCATCCGTCCCGAAGGACGCGATCGGCGGCGAGGCGATGCCCATGTGCGCTCCCAGGGACGCCACCACGCCGCCCGACCCGCAGCGGGCGAGCTCCTCGGAGGCGACGGCCCCGAACTCAGGCCCGCGGCCCAGCCCGCCGTACGCCTCCGGCATCGTCACCCCGAGCCACCGCTTCTCGGCCAGCCAGCCGAACGCCTCGCCGGGCATCCACTCGTCCGCCTCCCACGCGTCGACGTGGGGGCGGAGGGTGGACTCGACGAACTCGCGGTACTCGGCGCGGAAGGCCTCCGTCTCCGCGGTGAAGGGCGGCGGCCGACGGCCGCCGCCGTTCGCCCTCACTTCTTCTTGGGTGCCTTGACGGTGATGCGCACGGTCTTCTTGTACACCATGCCGTCCGTCCCGCGGCCCGTGGCCACGAAGTCCAGCCGCAGCTTCTTGCGGCGGACCAGCTTGCGGTAGGCGCTCTTCGTCAGCCGCACCCGGACCGTCGAGAACGCGTTCATCGGGATCCGGAACGACGCCTTGGCGATCGGCTTCGCCTTCCCGCGGATGAACAGCTGCGCCGTGCCGCGGCACAGCGTCCCGCCGGCGTCGACGCACTTGATCCGCAGCGGCACCCGCCGGCTCTTCGCCGCGCGCGCCGTCTTGTGCCCGAGCACGAGGCTGCCCTTCGCCGGCGTCGGGGTGGTCGTCGGCGTGGGTGTCGGCGACGCGGTCGGGCGCCGCCGTGGGCGACGCCGTCGGCGGCCGGCCGTCGGCGTCGGGGTCGGCTCCGGGGCCGTCAGCAGCCCGAGGTGCTCGAACGCGGCCCGCGCCAGCGCCTGCCGGTGGGCGTCCGTGTCCACCGTCTCCAGGCCGAACGTCAGCCAGACCGTGTCCTCCGTCGCCACGCCCGGCGTCTCGTCGAACGCGGACTGCTTGCGCGTCCAGTCGACGACCGCCAGCGGGCTGCCCGGCGGCGGCGGCGCGACCTCCCAGCCGCCGAGGTCCGTCTCGAACGAGGTCGAGGACAGCTCCCCGGAGGACGCCGAGGTCCGCAGGTCGTCGACGAACACGCCCAGGCCCGACACGCCGGGGTCCTGCACGTAGGTGATCGACACCTCGACCTGCTGTCCGTCGTAGGCGGACAGATCGGCGTTCAGGTGCTCCCAACCGCTCGAGTTGCCGGTCAGGCCGTGCCACTCGCCGGTCGTGCCGGTCGTGGTGCACAGCTTGCCCGGGCCGGTGCCGCCCGGGTTGGGCGTCATGTAGTGGGTGAGGAACGGATGGTCGTCCAGCCACGTGTAGCTCTGACCGCTGCACGAGTCGGGCGGATCGGTCGAGGTGACCTCCTCGCCGCCGTCGTCCGTCAACGGCAGCGTGGTCCAGTCGTCCTGCCCCGGCGTGTGGGCCTCCACGACCGCGTAGTCGTAGCCGGCCTCCGTGTCGAACGACGTCTGGAAGTCGAGCTTCCCGCCCGTCTTGCCGGTCAGGTCCACCGTCTTCGTCAGGCGGTGGTACTGGTTGTCGACCGCGCCGGAGAACAGGTACCAGTCACCCGTGAACGGGTCGTAGGGCGCGGCACCCGGCCGGTCGTACTCGAGCAGCGAGGTCGACGCGAACTGCGGGAACTGCTTCGGGTCGAGGATGGAGCTCGTCACGAGCGCGGTCCCCGGGACGCTGAGCGGCCCTGGGGTCAGGCCGGCGCGGAACCCGCTCAGCGCCCCGACGCCGGTGACGTCGAACGCCGTCTCCCCGTCCGGAGAGCCCGCGCCGTCGACCAGCGTGTATCCCCCCAGCCAGTACTGGAAGAAGTCGTTGGACAGCGGGATGCAGCCCGCCGCGTCGGTGTCGGCGTCGAGGGCGTTCCCCGGGCAGTAGTCGCCCGTGGACGGGACCGGCTCGCCGAACTGGCTGTAGACGTAGGCGCCGAAGTACTCGGAGCCCGAGTTGTTGCCGGCCAGCAGCAGCTTGCCGCCCTCGTTGAGGAAGTCGCGTACGTTGACGGTCAGGTCGTTGGCGACCCGCAGCGCCCCCGTTCCGCCGGGCTGGTCGGGGCCACGGGTGACGAAGTCGTCGCCCGTGTACCAGACCACGCCCTTGTAGTGGCTGAGCACGCCGAGCGGATCCGGCGCGGTCATGTCGTGCGCGTCGACGTCCCAGACGTCGTACTGGACGCCGAGCGCGTCGAGCGCCGCCGCGTGCTTGCCGAGGTAGGCCGGCTTGGTCGGGTCGTCGTAGACCGGGCTGTTGCCGGAGTAGTTCTCCTGGGCGATCACGAGCACCGGCTTGCCCGAGTCGGACTCCACCCGGTAGGTGAACGACTTCGACTGCTCGCCGCCGGCCGCGGTGAACCACGCCTTGACGTGGTCGCCCGCCTTCGTGCCGGTGACCGCGCCGCGCATGCGGTGGTAGTAGACGTCGCCCTCGTCGCCGTAGCGCTCGCCGCCCTTCCACTCCGACGTCGGCGCGGTCTGCTCGTCGCCGCCGTCGACCTGCCAGTGCAGCGTCACGGCGCCCAGCTTGCGCTTCGCGCTGACCTGCACGGTCTGCGGGTCGCCGTAGGAGACGTCGAACGAGTCGATCTCGAAGTTCGGCGCGACGTTGCCGAGGTGCGACTGCACGTCGGCCGGGTCGGCCGCCGAGCGGGCCATGTCCAGCGAGAACTGGATCTGGCTCTCGAAGACCGCCTGCACGTCGTCGTCGGAGTCCTGGAAGATGAAGCAACCGTCCGTGTCCGGGTCGACGTCCGCGTCGCCCGGGTCCATCTCCGGCGTGAAGGACAGCGTCCCGTAGTCGGAGTAGAGGTGGTCGTTCGTGTCGCCGTTGGTGGTGTAGAGCTCCGCGCCGACGCCCGGGTTGTAGTTGCCGTCGACGGCCGGGTTGTAGCTCTCCACGGCCGGGTTCTCGTCCGAGCCCGCGATGGCCCGGAACAGCGGGTCGTCCGCGGCGAACGTGTTGACCTGCCAGCCGAACGGATACAGCAGCAGCGGGCCGCACGTGTGGAAGTTGTTGTTGAACTCGAAGTTCACGCGGCGCGAGAGGCCGTCGAGGGCCCTCGTCTCCGGCTCGGAGGCCGGGCCGGGGCCGCGGTAGGTCTCGTCGGCCGTGATGTCGCCCGAGCCCTCGTTGTCGTAGCCCCAGTGCGTCGGGAAGTTGCGGTTGGGGTCGACGCCGTCGCCGACCGTCAGCTGGCCGTCGCCGTTGTTGTCGCGCAGGTTCTTGCGCCACAGCCGCGTGTCGTCGTCCTGGAAGGTGTAGTCGTAGCCGTCGGGGTTGGCGACGAGGATGAAGTACAGCTCGCGGGTGTTGACGAGCTTGGTGAGCTCGGCGGCGTCGACGCCGGCCACGGGCTGGCCGTCGGTGCCGACCGCGGTCCCCGTCTCGCCGTAGTTGTCGACGAACAGGCGCAGGTTGCGGCGGTTGTTCTCCGTGGAGAGCCACTCACGCGCGTGCTGCGTGGACGAGTACAGGACGGCGGGCTTGGAGCCGTCGGGCTCCGAGCGGGCGTCGCGGGAGACCTTGACCGCGTAGATCGGCTTCGGCTCCGTGTAGAGGTCGTCGGTGTCCGGGTGATCCGGGTCCGACGGGCCGCCGTTGGTCGTCCCGATGCGCTCGAGCTTGACGATGCCGGGGTGGTCGGCGGCGAGCGCCTGCATCTCCTCGACGAGGTTCGGGGTGGGGTCGCCGTCGGCGTCGAAGGCCGGGCGGAAGTAGGGGCGGTAGACGTCGTAGCCGTCGCCTGCGCCGTAGTCGTCGATGACCTGCGCGGCGGTGTCGCGCGGCCGCGACGCCGTCCTTGGCCAGCGCGCCGACCTGGCTGCGGCTGGCGACGATGGTCACCGCGTTGCCGGTGCGGCCCTCCGTCACGTCGAAGCCGGCGGTGGCCAGCTTCTCGAGGTTGCCCTTGGTGGCCTTGACCTTGTAGGCCTGCAGTGACACCGCGTCGGCCGTCCCGGCCGACACGGCTGCGATCGCGAGCGCTGCGCCAACAGCGCGCGTGGTCCAACGCATGGACGTTCTCCCCTTTTATGCAGTTATGCGACCTTTAGGTCGCAGATTGTCGGGGACCTTACAGACGCTTGCGCAACATGCCAAAGACGCCGCGGATGATCTCCCGCTGGACCTGCTCCATGGGGTCGGCGCGGGGGCGGCGGCGCGGTGCCCGCGGGACCTTCGGCGCCTTCGGCGGCGCCTCGACCTTCGGCTCGGGCAGCCGCCGCGACAGGACCTCGGCGGCCGACTCGCGCTCCAGGCGCGTCCCGTACTTCGCGCCCAGCGACCCCGCGACGATGGCGTCGGCCGGCCCCATCCGCGACTTCGGCGCGTGCATCTTCGTGTGGACGACGGGGGTGGGGACGCCGCGCTCGTCGAGCACCGTCACCGCCGCCTCGCCGATGCCCAGCGAGGGCAGCAGCTCCTCGAGGTCCAGGCCGGGCGTGGTCGGGAAGGTGGACACCGCGGCCTTCAACGCCTTCGCGTCTTGCGGGGTGAAGGCACGGAGCGCGTGCTGCACCCGCGAGCCGAGCTGGGCGAGCACGGAGTCCGCGACGTCGCCCGGCACCTGGGTGACGAACCAGATGCCGACGCCCTTGGAGCGGATCAGCCGGACCGTGCGCTCGATGGAGGAGACGAACGCCTTCGTCGCGTCGGCGAAGAGCAGGTGCGCCTCGTCGAGGAAGACGACGAGCTTGGGCATCGGCAGGTCGCCCGCCTCGGGCAGCGACTCGAAGAGCTCCGCCACCAGCCACATCAGCGCGGTCGACCACAGCTCGGGGTGCTCCTGCACGGCCGCGAGCTCGACGCAGGAGATCATCCCGCGGCCGTCGTCACCCACGCGCAGGAGGTCGGCGACGTCGAACTGCGGCTCGCCGAAGAAGTCCTTGCCGCCGCCGGCCTCCAGGCCGACCAGCGAGCGCAGCAGCACGCCGACCGTCGCCTTCGCCAGCCCGCCGATCCCCTCCAGCTCCTCCTTGCCCTCCTTCGAGCTGAGGAAGGTGAGCAGCGCGCGCAGGTCGTCGAGGTCGAGCAGCCCGAGGCCGCGCTCGTCGGCGTAGTGGAAGACGAGCTGCAGCGACGCCTCCTGCGTCTCGTTGGCCCCGAGCACCTTGGCCAGCAGCTGCGGCCCGAAGTCCGACACCGTGGCGCGGATCGGCGTCCCCGGCCCGATGCCGCCCAGCGACAGGAACTCGACCGGGAACGCGGTGGCCAGCCCGCTCACGTCGCCCTTGACGTCGGCGACCAGGACGGGCACGCCGGCGGCGCTCAGCCCCTCCGCCATCACCTGCATGGAGACCGTCTTGCCCGTGCCGGTCGCGCCGGCGATCAGGCCGTGGCGGGTCAGCCGGTTGAAGGGGATGGAGACCGCGGCGCCGTCACCGACGCCGGTCCCCAGCGCGAGGCTCACTTAGAGCCCGTAGCGAGCGCCCGATGACGTCGAGCATGATCTCGTCCGAGCCCGCGCCGATGCGGTTCAGGCGCATGTCCCGCCACGCCCGCTCGATGCCGTACTCGACCATGTAGCCGGCGCCGCCGTGGATCTGCAGGCACTCGTCGGTGACCTCGCAGGCCATGCGCGACGCGTACAGCTTCGCCATCGAGATCTCGCGCACGGGGTACTCGCCGTTGGCGAAGCGCCACGCCGTCGTGTAGGTCAGCTGGCGGGAGGCCTCGATCTTCGTGGCCATGTCGGCGAACTTGTGGCGGATGGCCTGGAACTTGCCGATCGGCTTGCCGAACGCCTCGCGCTCCATCGCGTACTGCAGCGTCTGGTCGAAGCAGCGCTGCGCGCCCGCGTTGCAGCCGGCGGCGCCGATCAGCCGCTCGCCCTGCAGCTCCCACATGATGTTGTAGAAGCCCTTGCCGACCTCGCCGAGGCGGCACGAGTCGGGCACGCGGACGTCCTGGAAGGCGAGCAGCGCGGTGTCCGACGAGCGCATGCCGAGCTTCTTGAGCGCCTTCTCGCGGATCACGCCCGGGTGGTCCATGGGGACCAGGAAGAGCGTGAAGCCGTCGTAGCCCGCGTCCACGTCCGTCTTCGTGACCAGCACGATGACGTCGGAGCGGTGGCCGTTGGTGATGTAGGTCTTCGAGCCGTTGATGACCCACTCGTCGCCGTCGCGGACCGCGCGCGTCTTGATGCCGGCGACGTCCGAGCCCGCGTCGGGCTCCGTGATGCCGAGGCAGAGGATCTTCTCGCCCTTGATGGCGGGCTCGGCCCACTCGCGCTTCTGCTCCTCCGTCCCGAAGGCGAGGATCGGCGGGAGCGCCATGTCGGTCTGGACCGCGACACCCATCGCCAGGCCGCCGCACGCCGCGCCGGCCATCTCCTCGCCGAGCACGATCGCGGAGAAGTAGTCGCCGCCCTGGCCGCCGTACTCCTCGGGCTTGTCGAGGCCGAGGAAGCCGAGCTCGCCCATGCGGTGGAAGACGGAATCCGGGAACTCGTCGGCCTCCCACTCCTCGGCGTGCGGGCGCAGTTCCTTGGCGACGAAGGACGCGATCGACTCCCGCAGCGCCTCGTGCTCGTCCGTGAAGATGAAGTGACGCCGCTTGGCGCCGAAATCGGGCTTGGGGGCGGACCGCTCGGCCGTTGTCGCGCTCATAGTGGCGAAACGCTACCGGAGCCACATTGCTTTGGCACACGCCCAGGCGTACTGTCAGCCTATGAACCGGTCGACCCTCGTTGTCGCAGGTCTCGTCCTCGCGTCGTGCGTGGGCACCGCGCCCGCGCTCGCTGCCCCGCCGGCGCCGACGGTGACCGCGCCGACCGGCGACATCGCCGCCGCCACACCGACCCTGCAGGGAACCGCGGGCGACGCCCCGGGGGACAGCGACTTCGTCGTGGTCTCCCTGACGCCGTCCGGTGGCAGCCCGACCGTCTTCGACACGGCCCGGACCGGCGCCGCCTGGAGCAGGCCGCTCACCACCGCGCTCGCCGACGGCCGCTACTCCGTCGCGGTCTCGCAGGGCAACGGAGGGGAGATCGGGACGTCTCCGGCGCATGCGTTCCGCGTCGACACGCAGGCGCCGGTGGTCACGCTGAACGAGATCGTCGCCGTCACGGGCGACAACACGCCGACCCTCACCGGCGCCCGGGGCGTCGCCGACGGCACGGGCGAGCCGTCGGCGGACGGCGGCGTCGAGGTCGCCGTGTACGCCGGGAACACGATCACGGGCACGCCGATCCGGCAGCTGACGGCGACGCCGCAGCTGAGCGACTTCACCGCGACCCCGGAGGCACTCGCGGACGGCACGTACACGGCGGTCGCCCGGCAGTCCGACGCGGCGGGGAACCAGGGCGCGTCGGCGACGCGCACCTTCACGGTCGACGCGACAGGGCCGGTCGTCACGCTCGCGCCGGTCGCGGACACCAACGTCACGAAGCCGATCTTCAAGGGCACGGCGGAGCCGTCGGGCAGCATCCGGGTCGTCATCCGCGCCGGCGACACGACGGTCGACAGCGTCGACGGTGGCATCACGCACGAGGACAGCTGGGAGGCGCCGGTCGTGCGGCTGCTCGCGCCGGGCACCTACACCGCCGAGGCGACGCAGACCGACTCCGCGGGCAACGTCGGCCGCTCTGCGCCGCGGACCTTCACGATCGACACCACGCCGCCGGTGGTCACGCTCGCCGCGGTGGCGGACACGGGCGACACGACCCCGACGTTCACCGGGAGGCTCGGCCGGCTGGCGCGCGACAGCGGCAAGGTCACCGTCGTCGTCCACGCGGGCGCCGGCGTCGGCGGCCCGGTCGTCGACCGCGTCGACGGCGGCATCACCCACGAGGACAGCTGGGAGGCGCCGGTCGTCCGGGCGCTCGCGCCGGGCACCTACACCGCCGAGGCGACGCAGGACGACGCCGTGGGCAACCACGGGGTCAGCGGGCCGCGGACGTTCACGATCGACGCGCCCCTGACCGTCACGCTCAGGCGGGCCGCGAAGAAGGCGGCGCGGAGGGCGCTCCGCAACGGCCGCGTCGGCGTCGGGGTGGTCGTCACCCCCAGGGGCACGCGCGCCAGGCTCACCGGCCGCCTGCTGCTGCGGCAGAAGGGGGGCCTGGCCCTGATCGCGCTCGTCAATGCCAACGCGAAGCCCAAGCCGAAGGCCAAGCCCACCCGGTTCCACTGGGACCTCGCGACGGGCACCGTGGCGCGGTTGGTCGCGCTCGGCCACTTCACCCTGGTGGCCGAGGTCACCGCGACGGCCGGGAAGAAGAAGCCGGTGAAGGTGAAGATCCAGCTCCACTACGACCTGAAGTCCTCCGCCAAGGCCTGACCGCGCGCGGCGCCATGCGTGCGTAGGGTTCGCGCATGGCCACGGTGCGCTACGAGGTCGAGGCCGGCGTCGCCACGATCGCCCTCGATCAGCCGGACACCCGGAACGCACTGAGCGACGAGCTGCTCGACGACCTCGCCGCGGCGCTGGCCCGGGCCAAGGCCGACGACGCCGTCCGCTGCGTCGTCCTCACCTCCACCCACGACAAGGTCTTCTCCAGCGGCGGGAACCTGCGGGGCTTCGCGGAGGACGAGCCGCTGGCGCACAAGTTCGACGGCATCCGCCGCTTCCCCGACCTGTTCCGCGCCATCGGCGAGCTGGGCAAGCCGACCCTCTGCGCGGCCAACGGGCACGTGCTCGCGGGCGCGCTCGGCCTGGCGCTCGCGTGCGACCTGATCGTCGCCAAGGAGGGCGTGCGCTTCGGAACGCCCGAGATCAACGTCGGCGTCTTCCCGTTCATGATCATGGCGCTCATCTACCGCAACGTCGGGCGCAAGAAGACCAACGAGCTGCTGCTCCTCGGCGAGCAGATCTCGGCGGAGGAGGCGCGCGAAGCGGGCATCGTCAACAAGGTGGTTCCGGCCGAGGACTTCGACGCGTTCGTCGCCGACTGGGCGAGCAAGCTCGCCGCCAAGTCCCCGCTGCTGATGAAGCTCGGCAAGGACGCGATGTTCCGCCAGCAGGACATGCCGCTCGCCGACGCGCTCGACTACCTGCGCAGCCAGCTCGCGCTCGCCTTCTCCACCGACGACATCCAGGAGGGCGTCCGCGCCTTCATGGAGAAGCGCGAGCCCCAGTGGAAGAACCGCTAGCGCTGATCGGCCTCCTCTGCCGGACCTCCGACCGCTCGGCGGACGGCGCGCGCGGTGCCGCCGAACTGGCCGACGCGCTCGGGTCAGCGCGCATGATCGGCTCCCCCGGCGAACCGGTGGACGGGCACTGGGCCGACGACCTCACCGCCGCGCACGGCTGCCTGCTCGAGGCGGGCGGGCAGATCGAGGACGCGCTGGGCGGCGGCCGCCTGCCGGTGCTCGTCGCCGGCGACTGCTCCATCTGCGTGAGCACGCTGCCCACCGTCGTCCGGCTCGTCCCGGACGTGCGCGTGCTCTGGATCGACGCCCACGGCGACTTCCACACGCCCGACTCCACCCCGAGCGACTTCCTCGGCGGCATGTGCCTCGCGGGCGCGTGCGGGCGCTGGGACACGGGCTTCGGCGGTGGCCTCGCTCCCCAGCGGGTCATCCTCGCCGGCGCCCGCGACCTCGAGCCCGACGAGGACGCCGCCCTGGACGCGGCCGGGGTCCTTCGCGCGGACAGCTGCACGGACGTCGCCGACGCGGTCGACGGCCACGAGGTCTTCGTCCACCTCGACCTCGACGTCCTGGAGGACTGGCCGGCGCAGTTCCCGGCCGCGGGCGGCTGGAGCCCCGAGAGCCTTGAGCGGATGCTCGACGAGGTCGGCCAGGCCGCCCAGCGCATCGTCGGCCTCGAGATCACGAGCTGCGCGCCCGGGCACGCCCACGTCGCCGCCCAGTGCGTGGCTCCGCTGCTGGCCGGGCGGTAGGTTCCGCCGCCCATGGCCGTCGACGACCCCGTCATCCTCACCTGCGCGATCTCCGGCGCGCTCGCCAATCGCGAGCAGTGCCCGTTCGTGCCGTACACGCCCGCGGATTACGCGGCGGAGGCCCGGCGGATCGTCGACGAGGGCGGCGTCCACATCCACATCCACGCGCGCACCCCCGACGGCGCACCGTCCTACGAGATCGAGGACTTCGCCGCGATCAAGCAGGCGATCGTCGACGAGGTCGGCGACGCGGCGATCATCAACTTCTCGACGGGCACGGTCGGGGTGTCGGTGGAGAAGCGGGTCGCCTACCTGCGCGAGGTGCGGCCGGAGGTCGCCGCGCTGAACATGGGCTCGATGAACTACGCGAAGTACTCCGCGCGCCGCAAGGACTTCGTCTTCAAGATGGTCTTCCAGAACCCGTTCGAGGAGATCATGGAACTGCTCGCCGCGTTCAACGAGCTCGGCATCAAGGCGGAGCACGAGTGCTTCGACGTCGGCCATGTCGCCTCCATCGCGCCGCTCATCGACATGGGCCTGCTGGCGACGCCGGTCCACGCCGACTTCGTCATGGGCGTCGTCGGCGGCGTCCCGGCGACCGCGCGCAACCTGGCGGCGATGGCCGACAACCTGCCGGAGGGCGGCCACTGGGGCGTGATCGGCATCGGCCGGATCCAGTGGATGATGATCGCCGCCGCACTGACCTTGGGGGGATCGGTCCGGGCCGGCCTGGAGGACAACTTCTACCTGCCCGATGGTGAGATGGCGCGTTCCAATGGCGACCTCATCGGGCAGGCTCGGCGCATGACCGAGGACGTCGGCCGCCGACCGGCCACTGTCGCTGAAGCCCGCCGGATGCTGTGCTTGCCCTCCAGGGACTGACCCGCCGCTTCGGCGACACCCTGGCGCTGGACGACCTCTCCTTCGAGGTCCCGGCGGGCGCGATGTACGGCTTCGTGGGGCGCAACGGCGCGGGCAAGACGACGGCGATGCGGATCGTCCTCGGCGTGCTCACCCCCGACGCCGGCACCGTCGCCTGGCAGGGCAAGGAGATCGACCGGGCGACCCGCTCGAGGTTCGGCTACATGCCCGAGGAGCGCGGCCTGTACCCGAAGATGAAGGTCGCCGAGCAGGTCGACTACTTCGCCTCGTTGCACGGTGTCGACGCGCCACGGACCGCGGAGCTGCTCGAGCGCCTCGGCGTCGCCGACCGCGCGGGAGACAAGGTCGAGGACCTGTCCCTCGGCAACCAGCAGCGCGTCCAGCTCGCGGTCGCGCTCGTCCACGAGCCGGAGCTCCTCGTCCTCGACGAGCCCTTCAGCGGCCTCGATCCCATGGGCGTCGACGTGCTCGCCGGCGTCCTGCAGGAACGGGTCGAGGCGGGCGTCACCGTGCTGTTCTCCTCCCACCAGCTCGAGCTCGTCGAGCGCCTGTGTGACGCGATCGCCATCGTCGAAGGCGGCCGGTTGATCGCCGCGGGCGCGGTGGACGAGCTGCGCACCGCCGGCGGCTGGGAGGTCCAGCACGAGGGAGAGCCGGCGAAGGTGGTCAAGGGCGAGCGGGACGCAGTGCTCGCGGAGGCGGTGCAACGCGGCGGCGTCGTCCGCTTCGGCCCGCAGCCCCTCGCCGACATCTTCCGCGACGCGGTGCGGCCCCGATGATCCGCAAGGTCGCCCGCCGGGAGATCTCCGTGCGCGCGCGGGACCGCTCGACGTTCATCGGCACGGGCGTGACGCTGCTCATCCTCGCCGCGATCATCGTGCTGCCGGCGGTGTTCGGCGGGACGACGAAGATCGGCGTGGCCGGCGACGCGCAGACCATCGCCGCCGCCCAGAAGCTGCAGAAGGGCTTCGACGTGAAGGTGCAGCGCGTCTCGCGCGCGAAGGCCGACATCGTGGTCGAGGCCGACCGGCTGGTCGTGCGGGGCAGCGCCCCCGACGAGGCCGAGCCGCTGCTGCAGGCCGCCTCCCGCGCCGTGCGGGCCAAGGCCCCGGAACCGCCGCCCCTGCGCGTCTCCCGCACCGACGCGGACTCCGACACCAAGCAGGCCTTCGCGACGATCGCGCTGATCCTGCTCTACACGCAGCTGATCGGCTACGGGTTCCTCGTCGCCACGGGCGTGGTGGAGGAGAAGGCGTCGCGCATCGTCGAGATCCTGCTGGCGGTCATGCGCCCCCGTGAGCTGCTGTTCGGCAAGGTGCTCGGGATCGGCGTCGTCGGCATCGTGCAGCTGTTGCTGATCGGCGCGGTGGGGATGGCGCTCGGTGCCGCCACCGACCGCGTCGACATCGGTGCGGACGAGCTGTCCACGCTGCCCATCGTCCTCGTCGCCTTCGTCTTCGGCTACGCCCTCTACGCAGGCGCGTTCGCGCTGGCCGGCTCGCTCGTCTCCCGCCAGGAGGACATCCAGAGCGCGACGACGCCGCTGATCCTCGCCCTGCTCGGCTCGTTCTTCCTCGGCTTCCAGGCCGTCGACGAACCCGCCGGCGGCCTCGCCACCGTGCTCACCTACGTCCCCGTGTCCGCCCCGCTGGTCACGCCCGTGCGGATGATCGCGGGGGAGGTCGGCCCGCTCGAGGTGCTGCTCTCGGCCGCGATCGTCGCCGCGTCGACCTACGCGGTGATCGCCTTCGCCGGTCGCGTCTACGGGAAGGCGGTCCTGCAGACAGGCGGACGCGTCAACTTGCGCTCGCTCGTCCGTTCCTGAGTTCACGCCCCCGCCGGGCCGGGAACGACGTCCGGCATGACGCTGCGCCCACTGCTCACCATCTCGGCACTCGGGGTCTTCGTCGCCGGCTTCGTCCACGCCGCGCTGGTGCACCGGGGCTACGGGGACGTCGAGATCATCGGCCCGCTCTTCCTGCTCAACGGGATCGCCAGCGCCGCCGTCGTGCTGCTGCTCGTCTTCGACCGGCCGCGACTGTTCGTGCTGGGCGCCCTCGCCATCGCCGTCCCCTCGCTGATCGCCATCGGCGTCTCCCACTTCGGCTCGCTGTTCGGCTGGCAGGAGGGCGAGTTCGACGAAGGGGCGCTGGTCATCGTCGGCGCCGAGATCGTCGCGGCGGTGTTCGCCCTGGTCGGCCTGCGCGAGGCGCGACGCGCATGAGGTACGTGATCGCCGCAGCGGTCGTGGTCGTGATGGCCGTCGCCGTGATCGGCATCGGCATGGGCGACGCCCCCAACGCGGGCCAGGCCGCGCCGACCGGCAAGGCGCTGGCCGCGTCCAAACAGGCCATCGCCGACGGTGGGAAGGCGGTCCAGGAGGGACGCGAGGAGTTCGAGGAGGAGGGCTGCGACAACTGCCACGCCATCGCCGCCACGGGCGCGAAGGGCGCCCTCGGCCCGCGCATGGACGCCCAGGACGACCCCGTCGACGAGATCGCGGAGAACATCGAGCACCCGCACAAGGACATCGCGGAGGGCTACGACGACATCATGCCCGACGACTACGAGGCCGACATGGGCGAGAAGGAGATCAAGGAGGTCGCCGCCTTCGTCAAGGCCGCGTCCTCCGGGTCACCAACGGACTGATTGGCGCTCCGTGACGCCGTAGCCCGTGATCGGGCCGGCGACGGGCAGGGTGCCGGCGAAGGTGCCGAACGGCTGTACGTAGTCCGTGGCGAGGAGGAGCAGGTTCTCCTTGTGCACGCGCGCGGCCTCGGCGGTGAAGGCGAGGCCGGCGCCGCCGTCGGGCGGCAGGTGGTGGGGGACGCCGTCGACCCACACGGTGCGCTCGGACGCGGCGACCGCGTCATGCACGCCCTCGCAGAGGTTGAAGGCGACGGGGCGGCCGTCCCCCGTCGTGCCGACGCCCGCGGTCCAGCGCCACTGCGTGTGCCGAGCGTGGTAGCCGGCGCTCTCGTCGATCAGGCCGGGTGCGCCGTCGAACGTGTACCGGCGGCCGCCGACCGCCACCGTCCCGGAGAAGGTCGCGGGTGTCTTGCGGGTCCAGATGGGGCGGCCGTCGTGGGGGGAGATCGTCTCCACGCCCACGCCCTCGTCACCCTCCGGCGTGGGGAGGGGGCGGCGGACGGTGTTCTCCATCAGCGTGCGTGTGCGGCGGTCCCAGATCGCCCACCAGCTGACGGGGACGGGGCCGATGCGGGCGCTGCCGACGCAGAGCATGACCGCCTCGTCGAAGATGCCGACCCAGCGCCAGCGCTTCAGCGGCCGGCTGCCGTGCAGGGGGCGCGAAAGGTCGATCTCCGGTCGATCGGGCATCCCGGTCCGCCACGCTGCGATCACGTGCGGAGACTACATTCGGAGCGGTGCCAGGCACCCGTGCCAAAGCGGGCGACCGCCGCCGTCAGATCCTCGACGCCGCCGTCCGTGTCTTCGCCCGGCAGGGGTTCCACACGTGCCGGGTGTCCGACATCGCCGACGAGGCGGGCGTCGCCTACGGCCTCGTCTACCACTACTTCTCCTCCAAGGAGCAGGTGCTCGACACGCTGTTCCTGGAGCGCTGGGACATCCTCCTCGAGGCGATCGAGACCGTGGACAACCGCCGCGGGGCGCCGCGCGACAAGCTGCACGCGGTCGCGGGCTTCATCATCGACTCCTACCGGGCCGACCCCGACCTGATGAAGGTCATCATCGTCGAGGTCACCCGGGCGGCCAACTCGTTCGGCGCGCGCCACCTCGGCAAGATCCGCGAGGCCTACGACGGCATCGCCGGCATTGTCCGGGACGCGCAGCGGGTAGGCGCCTTCCGCGATGACGTCGACGCCGATTTCGCAGCCATGACCTTCTACGGAGCCATCGAGCAGGTCCTCACGGGCTGGATCTTCGGCTTCTTGAGCGCCGAGGACGACGACTTCGAGACCGCAAAGCGGTTGATCGTGGACACGATCTGCGGCGGTCTTGACGCTGCGTCGCCGACCCGTCTGCTTGACTCAGCCCGGCCGTGAGCGAGAACGACGTCGTCAAACGCCTGATGTGGTCCGGCCTGCTGGCCGGGCTGGGAGCGGTCGCATCCGTGATCGTGACCCGTACCGCCGCCGTGATCTGGCGGCGCATCTACGACGAGGACCCACCCGAGTGAGCGACGAACCGACCCAGATCCCCGTCGACGCCCCGGCCCCGGATTCGGCCGAGCGCGTGGACATCGTGGCCCCCGAGCCCCAGGGCGAGGCCACTTCCGAGCCGGCCTACACGCCGCCGGAGGCCGACGACGGCGGCTTCGCCATGCCCGAGATCGCCGAGGAGCGTCCCGAGCTCGTCGTCGCCGGCGCGTTCGCCGGCGCCTTCCTCTTCGCCAAGCTCCTGCAGCGCATCGGGGGCAACCGGTGAGCCAGGACCCCCAGCAGCCCACGCCCTCGGAGTTCGGCGCGGCCCTCCAGCAGGTCACGGAGCTCTCGCAGCGGATCATCCAGCAGGAGATCGAGCTCGCCAAGGCCGAGGTCTCCGAGAAGGTCACGAAGCTCGCGAAGGGCGCTGCCGTCGGCGTCGCCGCCGGCGTCTTCGTCGTCTTCGGCGCGATCTACCTGTTCGAGGGCCTGGCCTGGCTGATCTGGCAGCAGATCGGCGGCGAGACCTCGTACTGGATCGGCTTCGGCCTCGTCGCGCTGCTGCTGTTCCTCCTTGCCGGCCTCGCCGGCTTCCTCGCCTTCAAGTTCGTCAAGGGCGGCTCCCCGCCGGTCCCGAAGATGGCGATCGACGAAGCCCAGAAGGTCAAGCAGACGATCCAGGAGTCCGGGAAGTCCTGATGCCCGACCGTTCTTCAGAGCAGATCCGCCAGGCCATCGAGGCCGACCGCCAGCAACTCGGCACCGCCGTGGAGAAGCTCCGCGTCGAGGTCGCCGAGATCACCGACTGGCGCAAGCAGCTGCGCACGCACCAGCGCGAGGTCATGATCGGGGCCGCCGTCGCGGGCTTCGTCATCGGGGGCGGCGTCGCCGGCGTCCTCGGCCTCTTCCGCCGCCGCTAGTTCGGCGCACTCTCGTCACACCTCGGTCTGGATCCGTCACACCCGGCGGGTCAGGCTCTGAGGGGTGGAGCTCGAATGCGTCGAAGGTTTCCATAGCGGCAACCTTCGGCGTCTTCGACCGGAGGAGCAGCTGGCGAAGTGGGGTTGCACCCAGCACCGGCAGGTGACGAGGAGGCAACTGCTCGCGGTCGGGTGGTCTCCTTCGGTGATCTCGAAGCGAGTGACAGCGGGGAGGTTGCACCCGGTCTACAAGGGCGTCTACAGCCTGGGTGGCCCTCCGCAGACCAAGCGCGAGTGGTGGATGGCGGCGACGCTGACCTTCGGCGAAGGGACGCGTCTCAGTGACTCTGCCGCGGTCGAGCTCTTTGGCTGGCTCCGCTACCCACTCGGTGCTATCCACGTGACCACAACGACGGCGCGGAAGTCACGCGAGGGCATCACGCCTCACTTCCGGCCGCGCTCGACCGCCTGGGGCCTCGTCGACTTCATCCCCGTGACGAGCCCGGAGCAGACGATCCTGGACTGCGCGGCCACCCTGGACAACGACAAGCTCTTCCGGCGCATCGTCAGGCAGGCCCAGGCTGAGGGAGCGACCACCCACGCCAGGCTCGTCCTCTTCAGTGCCCAGTCCTCCGCGGCGCGGGGAGTGAGCCGGCTGCGGAGCGAGCTCGAGGTCGGTCCGAGCGCGACCCGAAGCGCAAATGAGGACCAGGTCCTCGACCTCCTGCGCGACCCGGGCCCCATCCTGTCCAACCACGTCATCGACGGGGACGAGGTCGACCTCTTCCTGCCCGAGCGCGGCGCCGTCATCGAGGTCCAATCCGCGCTGCACGCGAACCCCGCCGCGCGCAAGCACGACGAATCCAAGCAGCGGCGGCTCGAGGCGAAGGGCCTGCGCGTCTACTGGATGAGCTAGGACGGGTCCGGCAGGACCATGCCGCCGCCGACGCCCGTCTCGCGGGTGATGCGGCGGTAGGTGCGGTACTCGCGGACGCAGATCTGGATGGTCGCGGCCGCCGGGATGGCGAGCAGCGCGCCGAGCACGCCGAACAGCGACGAGCCGAACAGGACGGCGATCAGCACGATGATCGGCTGCACCTTCACCGTCTTCGACTGGATGCGCGGCTGGATGACCGTGTTCTCGATCTGCTGGTAGATGACCGACCAGATCAGCCACACGATGGTCGCCGTCGGGAAGTCGTTGAAGATGGTGACGAGGGCGACCAGCGCGGCGCCGACGGTGGCGCCGACGAGCGGGATCAGGTCGAGCAGGGCGATGATCAGCGCCAGCGCGGACGCGTAGGGGACGCCGAGGATCATCAGGACGATCCAGGCCGTCACGCCGGCGACCATCGCCTGGCCCAGCGCGCCGGCGACGTAGCCGACGACGGCGCCGCTGATGTCGTGCGCGGCGCGCCGCAGCATCGCGTGCTCGGGCGGGGGCCGGCTGCGGATGGCGCCGTCGATCCACGAGCCGCCGCTGCCGATCATGAACGCGCTGAGGATCAGGATGGTGATCAGCGCGAACAGCGAGTTGACGATCCCCAGGCCGATGTCGGAGAGGACGCCGGCGGCGCCGCCGAGCTTGGACGGCAGCTTCTCGGCCTGGTCCTGGATCTTCTCCGTGATGTTGTAGTCCTCCTCCAGGCTGCGCAGGCGCTTGCTCTTCTGCACGTAGTCCTGGACGTCGTTCGCGTACGCGGGGACCTTGTCGATGAGCTTGTTGGTCTCCTTGACCAGCGGCGGCACGAGGATCGCCCCGGCCAGGATGGGGACGGCGATGAGCCCGAGGAAGACGACGGTGATCGCCAGGCCGCGGCGCCGCAGCCGGGGCTGCAGGCGGTTGACCGGCTCCGACAGCGCCACGGCGATGAACGCGGCGATGACGATCCAGGTGATCGGCTTGCGCAGCCGGTAGACGAGGTAGAGCGCGATCACGCTCAGGACGACGATCGCGACGACGCGCAGGACGGTGCGGGTGGAGAGGTTCGCCTTCACGGGGCGACGAGCGCGGAGCGCACGCCCGTCACTCCGAGCAGCCCCGGCCCGACGTGGGTGCCGATGACCGGGCCGACCTCCGAGACGAACATCGGCTCGCTGCCGAAGACCGACCGGCCGTGCTCGACGAGCTCGGCGGCGCGCTCGGGGTCGCGGATGTGCTGGACGGCGAAGCGGTCGGCACCCTCCTCGCGTCGCTGGTCGAGGTACTCCTTCATGCGCGCCACGGCGCGGCCGGCGGTGCGGACGCGCTCGATCGGCTCGATCTCCTTGCCGAGCGTGAGGATCGGCTTGATGCGCAGCGCGCTGCCGAGGTAGGCCTGAGCGGCGCCGATGCGCCCGCCGCGGCGCAGGAACTCGAGCGTGTCCACGGCGAACCAGATCTTGAGGTCGGCCCGCAGGGCCTGCGCGGCGGCGACGACCTCGTCGACCGAGCCGCCGTTGGACGCCTTGGAGGCGGCCGCCAGCGCGACCATGCCCATGCCCCCGCACGCGGTCTCGGAGTCGTAGACGGCGATGCGCGCGGCGTCCGTGCCCTGCTCGATGAGCGCCTCGCGCGCCTGCGCGGCCGCGCCGACGGTGCCGGAGATGCCGCCGGACAGGTGGATGGAGACGATGTCGTCACCCGCGGCGAGGATCGGCTCGTAGACGGCCAGGAAGTCGCCGACGGAAGGCTGGGACGTCGTGGGCAGGTCCTTCGTCTCCCCGAGGTGGGAGTAGAAGGTGCCGAAGTCGCCCAGCGCGGACTCCTTGTCGGTGCCCCCGTTCCAGTTGACGTACAGCGACACCAGCTCGATGCCGGCCTTGGCCGTCAGCTCCGACGGCAGGTAGTGCGTGGTGTCGGTCACCACTCGAACGCGCCCCATGACCGCGCGCAGGCTATCTGCCCCGTCGGCGACGTAGCCTTCCGGGCGTGGCCGCCACGCTGTACCGCTGCCGGACCCGCACCGACCGGCTGTGCCCCTGCGGGCGCGTGGCCCGCGAGCTGCGCCGGCACGGCGTCGCGTTCGAGGAGGTCCGGCTCGATCGGCAGGACCGGACGGCGGTCGACGACCTGACCGGCCAGCCGAAGGTGCCCGTGCTCGACATCGACGGGGAGGCGATCGCGGACTCCCGGCGCATCGTCGAGCACCTCCGGTGGCGGGCCGGATGAGCCTCGTCGTCGAGGGCCTGCGCAAGACCTACGGCACGACGGAGGCGCTCAAGGGCGTCGACCTGCGAGGTGGGGGACGGCGAGCTCGTCGGCCTGCTCGGGCCCAACGGCGCCGGCAAGTCGACGCTCGTCAAGATCGCCTGCGGGCTCGTGCGGCCCACGGCGGGCCGAGCCACCATCACCGGGGACATGGGGTACCTCGCCGAGCTGTTCCGCTTCCCGGACTGGGCGAGCGCCGACGAGGTCCTCACCCTGCACCAGGAGCTCGCGCGGTCCAGCGGGCGGCGCCGGGGAGCGGCAGCGATCTGCTCGAGCGCGTCGGCCTCCTCGGCGAGGCCGACCGGCGGGTGGGGACGATGTCCAAGGGCATGCAGCAGCGGCTCGGTCTCGCCCAGGCGATGATCGGCCACCCGGCGATCCTGCTGCTGGACGAGCCCACCAGCGCACTCGACCCGGCGGGGCGGATCCTCGTCCGCGACGTGCTCGAGACGCTGCGCGCGCGAGGGCACGTCCGTCCTGCTCAACTCGCATCTGCTCTCGGAGGTCGAGCTCGTCTGCGACCGCGTCGCGATCGTCAACCACGGCGAGATCGTCGCGGCCGGCACGCCCGGCCGAGCTGTCGACGGCCGGCGGGGTCGAGGTCGACACCGCCGCGGGCACCCGGCACTGGCCGGACGCCGCGCGCGAGGACGCGCCGCGCATCGTGGCCGAGCTGGTCGCGGCCGGCGAGGAGGTCTACGGCGTGCGGGTGCTGCGCAGCTCGCTCGAGGACGCGTACCTGCAGGCGGTGGCGCAGATGATCGTCCTCGCCCGCTTCACCGATGCGCGAGGCGCTGCGCAAGCGCGTCTTCGCCGTCGTCGCGTGGCTGACGGTCGCCTTCCTCGTCCTCTACGCGCTCGGCGTCTGGCAGGCGTTCAAGATCTCCGGCGATCTCGGCAGGCGGGTTCCGCGGCGTGGACCCGGACACGGTGGTCGGCGCGACGATGTTCGGCCTCGGCCTGTTCGGGACGCTGTTCCTCGGCGTCGTCCTCGCGGTCTTCCTGACCCTGGGCGCGATCCGCGGGGACGCCGAGCGCGGCCTGCTGCAGCCGCTGCTGGTCCGGGGCGGGCGGGACGACTTCCGCCGGACGGTGCTGCTGAGCCGCCTGCTGGCCGCGGGCGGAGTCAGCGCCGCCTACGTCGCCGCGGTCTACCTGACCGCGATGGTCATCACCGGGGCGATCGGCGGCTTCTGGCCGGCGAACCCGGTGATGCCCGCGCTCGAGCTGATGCTCGCCGTCGATCGTCATCACCGCGATCAGCCTGGCCGGCTCGGTGCTGCTCGTCGGCGACCGCGAACGGCATCGCCGTCTTCATGGCCTTCGGTGCCGGCCTCACCGCCGGGCTGCTCGGCCAGATCGGCGACGCCCTCAACAGCGGCACGCTGTCCGACGTCGCCGACGTGACCAGCTACCTGCTCCCGTTCGAGGCGCTCTACCAGGCCGCGCTCGGCGAGCTCGTCTCGGGGACGAAGGGCTTCGACCGCTTCGTCCTCCAGCTCGGCCCCCTCGGGGGCGAGCAGGAGGCCGGCCTCGGCCTGTGGCTGTGGACGCTGGCCTACCTCGGCGGCGTGACGGCGATCGCGATCGCCGCCTTCCGCCGAGCCGACCTCTAGCCCTTCACGCGGATCGTCCGCGTCGACGTCGTGGTCTGGCCGGCCGCGTTGTTGACGGTGACGACCAGCGAGAACTTGACGCCCTTCTTGCGCTGCTTCTTCGTGCTCAGCTTGCGCTTGAGGCCTTGCGGTACTCGACCGCGACCTTGACCTTGAGCTTGCGCTTGCCCGTGCCGGACTGGAGCTTGCCCGAGCCGATGGCCAGCGCGCCCACCTTGGCGATCCTCGCGCCGGCGACGGTGAGCTCGCCGGCCGCGGTCGCCGGCTGGTCGGTGGTGACGTCGGCCGTGACGGTGTAGTTGCGCAGGAACTTCTTGACCCGGATAGGTCGCGGCGCCGCCGACGGTGACCTTTGGCGCGGCCGGGAGAGCGGCAGACACCGCCCTCGAGGCCGAAGGGGGTGCCCGTGACGTTCTCGCAGGCCGTCAGCGCGTCGGCGCGGGCCGGGTTGGTACCCGGGAGGTCGGCGGCGGCGTTGTCCGTCCCGCGCCCGCAGCGGATGATGTCCGTCGTGTGTCGATGGCGTTGACTGGTCGTCGCCGGCCCCGAGTCGATGATGTCGGCGCCGGCCTTCGGGTCGACCGAATCGTTGCCGCCGCCGGTGCGGATCTCGTTGACGGCGGCCGAGCCGACGATCGTGTCGGACGCGTTGCTCTGCCGTTGGAGATCTCCGCGAGCCGCAGCCCGCGCCGGTACGCCATCCCGAGCTGCCACCGCCGAACGCCGCCGCCGTCGTGTCGACGTTCTCCACGTCGGCGTGCAGGTTGTCCCCTTCGTCCTTGGCCCCGTCGTTGGCCTGATCGTCGAGGGAGATGCTGAGCGGCGCCCAGACGCCTGCGGCTCCACGGCGGGGTCCGCGTCGAAGACCTGCGTCGCGACGGGAGAAGTAGGCGGTGTCCATGCCCCCGCCGCCGTGGACGTCGTCCTTGCCGGCGCCGTAGACGAGGCGTCGTCGCCCTCGCCGCCGTCGAGGGTGTCGTTCCCGACGGCCCGGGGCGGCTCGGACGCGAGCCGGGCCACGTCGTCGCGGTCGCCGTCCTGCAGCATGTCGTCGCCCGCGCCGCCGCGGAGCGTGTCGTTGCCCTCGTCGCCGTAGAGCTCGTCACCCGCTGGGGACCCGGACAGGGTGTCGTCACCGCCGTAGCCGTAGAGCCGGACGGGGGTCGCGCCGCCGGCCAGGGTGTCGTTGCCGTTGGTGCCGTAGAGCGTCTCGAAGTCGATCAGGTTGTCCGTGCCGCCCTGGCCGTCGGCGTCGTTGGCGACGCCGTCGAGGGAGAGGTTCACCGGCACGTCGTCCGCCAGCCGCCGGAACATCACGGAGCTGATCGGCACGTACTGGTCCGCTGCCGCGGCGACCTGGTAGGTCTCGGCGTTCGCGCCGGCCGGGACGGGGGCGGTGCCGGCGTTGTAGATGTCGTTGCCGGGCTCGGCGTAGAACGACTCGCCGAACCGGGGGCTGCCGTTGAAGGTGTCGTTGTCCGCGCCGCCCTTGAGCGAGGTGTTCAGGCGGCTCCCCTCGCCCGCGGTGAAGGTGTCGTCGCCGGCGCCGCCGTCGACCGCCAGTCCCGGGTTGGAGCCGTTGTAGTACGGCGTGCCGTTGACGGTGAACGCGTCCTTGCCCGCCCCGCCGTTGATGATGACCTTCGTGATCGCGGCGGGGCAGGTGAGCGTCTTGCCGCCGTCCGCGGAGCTGCACGGCTGCCGGGCTCCGGCGGGACGGTGATCGTCGCGTTCGTGGCGGTCACCTTGTAGCTGATCGGGTCACTCGTCACGGTGATCTGGAAGGACTCGTCGGTGCCGTCGTTGGTGAGGGTCACCCCGCCGGCGGTGAAACTCGAGCTCGTCGCGGCCTGCGCGGCGGGCGCGAGCACGAGCGAGAGCCCGACGGCGAGGAGGATGCGGATCTTCATGGCTACCCCTTGATCTTGATGGTGCGCGACGACCTGGCGACCTGCCCGGAGGCGTTGGTCACGGTGATGACGGCTGAGAGGGTGATCCCCTTACGCCGCTGCTTCTTGGTGCGCAGCTTGCGCTTGAGCTTCTTGCGGAACTTCTTGGCCACCTTGAGCTTGACCGTGCGGGTTCCCGTGCCGCTCCCGAGCTTCCCCGAGCCCACGGTGAGGGCGCCCACCTTGCTGATCGTCGCCTGGGTGGTGCTGAGCTCGCCGGCGACCGAGGCCGCCTGGTCGGTGGTCACCTTCACCCCGATCGAGTAGGTCTTCAGGAACGTCTTGCTCTTGACGGTGGTCGCGCCGCCGAGCTTGACCTTCGGTGCGGTCGGCACAGCCGGCGTCGGCGTCGGCGTCGGGAGGATGCCGCCCTCCAGGCCGAGCGCTGTGCCGGTGACCGTCTCGCAGCCCTTCAGCACGTCCGCCCGGGCCGGGTTGGTGCCGGGGAGATCGACGTCGGCCTGGTCGGCGCCGTCGCCGCAGTCGATCGCGTCCGTGTACTTGTCGGCCGCCTTGACCTTGTCGTCGCCGGATTCCGTGCGGATGACGTCGGCGCCCGCGCCGCCGTCGACCGTGTCGTTCCCGGGGCCCGTCTCGATGCGGTTGACCGCAGCCGAGCCCGTCACCGTGTCGTTGGCGTAGGCGAGGCTGCCGTAGCCGAACCCGATCGCGTAGTCCGCGTCGAACTGGACCGCGCTGGTGTCCACGTCCTCGACGTCCGTGTGGACGTTGTCGCCGTCCGTGTCGTTGGCCTGGTCGTCGAGGGTGACGGTGATGGGCACCCACCGGGGCTGGAAGCCGGCGGGCGAGGTGATGACCTGCTCCTCGAAGCGCGCGAGGTAGACGGTGTCGGTCCCGGCGCCGCCGGTCACGTCGTCGACGCCCGCGCCGACTGCGATGAGGTCGTCGCCGTCCCCGCCGGCGACGCGGTCGTTGCCGGCGGGCGGGGGCGCCGGGTCCGTGTCGAGACGGGCGGGGAGCGCCACGTCACCGTCGCGCAGCTCGTCGTCGCCGCCGAGGCCGTTGAGCTGGTCGGAGCCGGCCTGGCCGCGCAGGAGGTCGGGCCCGGGGCTGCCGGTGATGACGTCGTCGCCGGGGCCGCCGGTGAGCCTGACCGCGCCGGCGCCCGCGCTAAGGACGTCGTTGCCGGTGCCGCCTTCGACCCACTCGATGTCGGCGCCGACGTTGTCGGTGCCGCCGTGGCCGTCGGCGTCGTTGGCGACCCCGTCGAGGGAGACGTTGCCGGCCGTGGCGCTCTCGAGCTCGTAGACGTCGGGCGCTTCCTGGAGCTGGTAGCGGGCCGCGTCGAAGCCGAGCGGGAGGGATTCGGGCGCCGCACGGGTCCCGCCCGTGTAGGTGTCGTTGCCGGGCTCGGCCGCGAAGTAGTCGATGGACGGGTCGGACCCCGTGAAGGTGTCGTTGTCCTCGCCACCCTGGACGGACTCCTGCAGCGTGCCGCTGGGCCCGCTGATGAGCTTGTCGTCGCCGGCACCGCCGTTGACCGTCAGCTCGGTGGCGCTGTAGTCGGAGCCGTAGTTGGTGACGGTGACCTGGTCCGCGCCGCCGCCGGCGTTGAGCGTCAGCCCGGACGGCGTCGCGTTGCAGAGGAGGCTCTTCGCCGGGGGGCCGCTCGTGCTGCACCCCGCGGGGGCCGCGCCGGTGAGCACGCCGGTGGTCAGCGTCACCGCGAAGCCGACGCCGGTGTTCTGGGCGACGTAGGTCTCTCCCTCGGCGCCGCCCGTGAGGACCACACCGCCGCCACTGGTCGATATCGCCGTGTCGGCGAGCGCTGCGGGCGCGGCGCCGAGCACCGCGACGAGGGTCAGGAGGAGCAGCCGTGCCGGGGCGGTCATGCCCCGGACTATGTCACCTAGGCCAGGCGGTTCTCAATGGTCAGGGGAGCGTCCTCGGACGCGGCGGGCTGCTCGACGCCGAGCTCCGTGGCCAGCTCGCCCGTCTCGAACATCTCCGTGACGATGTCGCAGCCGCCGATGAGCTCGCCCTTGTGGAAGAGCTGGGGGATCGTCGGCCAGTTGGAGATGGCCGACAGCTCCTGGCGGATGCGCGGGTCGGGCAGGATGTCGACGGCCGCGAACGGCGGTGCCGAGCTGGTCGAGCACGCCGACGGTCTTCGCGGAGAAGCCGCAGCGCGGCGCGTCGGGCGTCCCCTTCATGAAGAGGATCGTCTCGTTGTCGGCGATGGCCTGCTCGATGGCGGTGCGGATCGGGTTGTCGCTCATGTGGGGACCTCCGTCTTCAGGGAGAGGGCGTGGATGCGGTCGCCGAGCTCGCCGGCGAAGATCTGGTTGACGAGCTGGTGCTGCTGGATGCGGCTGAGCCCGGCGAAGGCCGGGGAGACGATCTCCGCGCGGAAGTGGTGGCCGTCGCCGGTCACCTCGGCCTGCGCCTCGGGCAGTCCGGCCTCGATGCGATCGCGGATCTCGTCGGGGGAAACCATCACATCGAGGGTAGCGAGCGCTATCCTTTTTGAAGTGATCACCTTCACCGACAAGGGCGCCGAGAAGGTCCGTGAGTTCCTCGCCGGCCAGAGCGCCGATACAGCGACCTCCGGCCTCCGCGTCGGCGTCCGTGGCGGCGGCTGCAGCGGCTTCCAGTACGCCCTCGCGTTCGACTCCCAGCGTGACGACGACGAGATCTTCACCGACCACGAGCTGAAGATCCTGGTCGACCGGCCCTCGCTCCCCTACGTGCGCGGCGCCGTCGTCGACTACGTCGAGAGCCTGCAGGGCGCCGGCTTCAAGGTCGAGAACCCGAACATCGTCGCCGCGTGCGGATGCGGTTCCTCGTTCCGCGTCGCGGACGAAGAAGAGGTCTCGGCGGTCTAGTCCTCCTCGCGGCCCTCGCGGGCTGCGGCGGAGGTCACAGCCAGACGAAGCCTGCCGCGCCGACGCCGTCGCCCGACCCCGGGCTGGCGATCGGCATCTCGGAGGAGAACCCCGCGTTCCTGCGGGGCTCGGACGAGCCCGAGTTCGACCGCTGGCACCGCGCGCTCGCGCGCGATGCGGCCGACCTACTACCGCTTCATGGTCGACTGGGCGAAGAACGTCGACGCGGAGGGGAAGTTCGATCCCGTCGCCCCCCAGGGCGGCTGCCTGCGCACCCTCCCGCCGTGCGCGGGCTGGTTCGGGATCCGCGCGCAGCTGGAGGCGATCGCGGTCGCCCAGAAGGCCGCGCCGGGGCGCTTCCGCGTGCTCGCCGACGTCTACGACACGCCGGCGATGCTGGCCCGCCCGCCGTCCGGCTGCGAGACGAGCGACGCCGAGCCGCGCTCCCGGCCGCCCCGCGACCTCGAGGACTACAAGGCCATGCTGCGCGCCGTGCATGCCGAGGCGGAGCGCGCCGGCGTCGAGATCGAGCTGTGGGCGCCGTGGAACGAGCCCAACCACGCCTACTTCATCTCCCCGCAGCGCAGCCGCTGCGACCCGGGCGCCGAGAGCGTGTCCGTGCGGCGCTACGTCGAGCTCGCCCGCGCGGCGCAGGAGGTGGTGGGCGCCGACCGGGTCGTCCCCGCCGAGCTGGCCGGCGTGTCGCGAGAGCGTCGTTCTCCACCGGCGAGCCCGAGTTCATCCGCGCCCTGCCCGCGCGACCTCGTCTGCGGCGCCCCCGTCTTCACCCAGCACGACTACGACGGCGGGCCCGATCCGCTGCCGCTGCTCAAGCGCGAGCTCGACCGCCTGCGGCTGCGAGAACCCGCCGGAGATCTGGATCACGGAGGCCGGCGGCCGCCAGGACCGGTACACCCCCGCGCGCGGTGTGCGCGATGGACGCCGCCAATCTCCGCCGCTGGGACCGCGACCCGCGCGTCACCGCCGCCTTCCACTACACGCTGCGCGAGGACGACGTGTACCCGACGGGCCTCGTCAGCACCGACCTCACGCGGGCCTTCCCGGCCTCTGGAGCTGTGGCAGGCGTGGGGCTCAGGGAACACACATCAGGCGGCTGCCTGCTGAGTCTGAAAACCGACAGTCAGCGCCTGGATCGATGCCGAATGACCGGCCCTCTCGAGACCGACCGACGCCGCGCAGGATGTACGCGTCGCGCCCGTAGTCATAGGTCAACAGCGGGGTCAGCATCCAGAGCGACCACTGCGGGAGGTAATGCAACTGACGATGTCCGTGTCCATCGCGCATCAGGCGCACACTCGCACATTCGCGGCAACCGTGCGCTGAAGATGAGGTCCCCGTCAGCGGAGGCTTACCCGCTTGGTCACCGAGCGGGACCGCGTTGCCTCAGCGATGGAGTCGCGCCTCGACCGGTTGTGTTGGCGGCTGTTGCGATATCGCCGTCGCCATCGCCGGTCAAAGATCCCGTTCAAGGCGTCCCGAAGCATGAGATCGGCACTTCCCCCTCCGCGCCAACGGAACCTCGCTGCCGTCTCTCCGCTGACGCGTCCGCTCAGGCGTTGGCCTGCGACAACAGCCACAGTGCCAGTGACGTGAAGCCGACCATGATGGAGAGCATCCAGTACTGGGAGCGGACCGCCGTCTGCGTGTCGTCGTAGAGGACGAGCGCGCGATCGTGCGCGAGGATCAGGCCGGCGATGTGGCCGAGGACGACGAAGCCGACCTGGAAGTACCAGGTCGCGGTCTGGGAGAGCAGCCCGTAGTCGATCGAGCCGCTCGCGGTCCCGAACAGGTTCCAGCCCTCGCCGAGCGGGTCGGAGACGAGGTAGGTCATCGCCTGGCCCTGGAAGACGAGCGAGGTCAGGTAGTGGGCCATCGCGTAGACGAGGGCGATGGGGACGAGCGAGTGCACGAAGGCGCCGCGCAGGCGCTCCGTCGACATCCCGCCGCCGACGGACTGCGCGCCGGAGATGCCCAAGCGGTAGAAGACGCCGATCAGCAGGGGGCCGCCGAGGAGGCCGACGGTGCCGGCGAGGTCCGTTGCGGTGTCGGGGGAGAACGGGCCCTCGAAGAGGTCGAAGAGGGCCTTGCCGATGCCGTCCTTCCAGGCCGATCCCTGCGAGAGGCCGTCGAAGGTCACCGTCCCGATCATCACCGCGACCAGCGCGACGGTCCCTGCCAGCGGGTCGATCCGCGGCAGGCCGCCGAGCAGGGGCCGGCGCCCGACGCGCCCGTCGCGGACCTCGAAGATCGCCAGCCGCGCGAACAGCCCGAAGTAGACGCCGAACGCCTCGCCGCGGGTCGCCCACTGCTCCGTCCCGTAGACGAACATCCCGGCGAGCGTGACGGCCGTGTAGAGCAGGGCGCAGACGGCGATGCGGTCCGGCATGTCGGCGTAGCGGCCGACGAGCTCCGTCCAGGTGAAGAGCAGCAGCCCGATCGCGGCCGGCCAGCGGCCCAGGCGCTCGGGGTACGGCCGGCGGCCGGTGAACCGCAGCGTGCGGCCGATCGCCCGCCACGGGTTGAAGCGCGCGGAAGACGTCCCCGAAGAGCAGGGAGGCGAAGACGAGCCCGACCCAGAAGATGACGTAGACGAAGGTGGGGGCGAAGTTGGCCTGCGGGGACTGCTCGCCGGCGAGGCCGGCCCAGATGACGATCGCCAGCAGCGCCACGCCGACGGCGCCGGCGACGGATGTCCAGCACCCGCGGGACCGCGAACAGCGGCCGCCAGGTCACCCGCTCCAGGCGCGGCTTGCGGCCACAGCGCCGCCAGGCCCACGAAGGACGCGACGAGCACCGCCGCCGAGCACCAGGCGAAGACGACGGGGGGGATCGGGATGTCGGCGCGCTGGACGAGGCCGTGCGCGATGACGCCGATCACTCGGCGGCCTTCACCGCGTCCCTGAACGCGCGGATGCCGAACGAGCCCTCGAGCCGCGCCGCGATCCGCCCGTCGCGGTCCACCGTGAACAGCCACGGCTCGCTCTGCAGGGCGTAGCGCTGGAGCGGCGGCCGGAAGCCCTTCTTCACGTCGTTGTCGTGGTAGGTCTCCTGGTGGATGAACTGCACCTTGGAGCCCGTCTCGGCCTTCACCTGCAGCATCTCGTCGGTGACGGGGCCGCAGACGCGCGACTGGCACAGCTGCGGCGTCGAGAACAACAGCGCCACCGGCTTCTTGCCGACCACGTCCGCGAACGACTTCTCGGCGAGCTCAGGCGCCTTGGGCGAGCGCGTGTCGAGCAGGTCGAGGTTGCCCTTGACGGTGCCCTTCGTGTCCGTCCGGATGGCCGGGGCCTTCTCGCCGACGTCGGGGATGCGATCACCGGCGGGCGTCTGGACCTGCGCGGCCATGCCGGCGGCGTAGCGCTCGCCGTCGAGGTCGGAGACGGTGAGGATCTTGTAGATGCCGGGCTTCTTGAACGGGACCTTCGCCTCGTAGATCGCCGCGAAGGAGGACGACTCGGTGGCGGCCTGCTGCGAGCGGTACTTGGGGTCGGTGAGGAGCACGTCGGCGGGAGCGGGGAAGGGACCCTCGATCGCGCCGCCCTTGTACGGGGCGACGTACACGACGGTCGCGCCGTAGTTGAACTTCTGCTCCGAGTCGAGCAGGCCGAAGGCGATCCGCCCGCCCGGCGTCCGGTAGACGGAGGTCCCGGCCAGCGCCTGCGGGCCGTCGGAGCGGAACTTCGATGAGAACTGCTCGATGGACTCGCCGGCCTGCGGCTTGGGGAACTTCGCGGCGTCGACGTCCTGTGCCGCCTTGACCTCGTCACGCGCCTTCGCGGACACGTTCTTGATCGGGTCGGACGCCGTCTTCTCGGCCGACGACCCGCATCCGGCGACCACGGCCAGGGCGATGATCGCGACGGGAAGGAGCCTCACCAACACGTCGGCGAAGGCTAGGGGCCTGGTCTAAGGATCTCCTGTGTTGACATTCTGTCGACCATCGGTCCAGAGGGCTACAGCGGACCTGCCTCCGGTCCGATTTTTAGTCCATGCGCGTCGTGGTGATGATGGCCGTCCTGCTGGTGACGATGTCCGCGGTGGCGGTGGCCGAGGCGCCCACCGTCAGCACCGTCGGCGCGCTCAAGGACCCAGGACTGGGAATCGCCCTCGGGCCGGACGGCGCCCTGTGGCACACATCCCGGAAGGCGGTCGGCACGACGACGACCGACGGGCGGACCACGGAGTTCGGGCTCGGCAAGGACGCCGACGCGCGGGCGATCGTGGCCGGCGGCGACGGCGCGTTGTGGTTCGTGCACCACGTGCACGCCATCGCGCGGGTGAGCACTCGGGAACCGTGACCGTCTTCGACGACCTCATCGCCGAGCCGCGCGCGCTCGCCACCGGTCCCGACGGCAACGTGTGGTTCACGGCCAAGGACAAGCGCCCGGGCGAGAGCGGGGACGCCGTCGGCCGCATCACGCCCAAGGGCGAGGTCGCCGTCACCGACGACGGCCTGACGGGGGAGACCCTCGGCATCGCCGCCGGCCCGGACGGCGCATTGTGGTTCACGGAGCCGAAGGCGAAGCGCATCGGCCGCGTGACCACGACAGGCAAGCTCAGCGAGTTCCCCGTCACCGGCGAGCCCACCGGCATCGCGGCCGGCCCGGACGGGGCGCTCTGGTTCACGGACGCCAAGGGCGCCGTCGGCCGGATCACGACCGACGGCACCGTCACCGCGTTCCCCGGCGCCGGCGCGCAGCCGCGCGACATCACCGCCGGGCCCGACGGCGCCCTCTGGTACACGCTCGACCACGGCGTCGGCCGCATCACCACCGCCGGCGCGATCACCACCGTCGACCTCCCCGGCTCCGAGCCCGTCGCCATCACCGCCGGCCCGGACCAGGCCGTCTACCTCACCGACGCGAAGGTCAAGAGCCTGCGGCGCATCGACGCCAGGGTCGCGCCGGTGGACACCGTGACTCCTGAACCGTCGGCGACGGCGGCACCCACTGCGACCTCCACGCCGACCTCGGCACCCGGCCCTGCGCTCCAGGACAACGTCGTCGTGGACCGGAAGAAGGGCAAGATCCGCATCCGGAAGCCGGGCAAGCACTTCGAGACGCTCGACATGACCGAGAACATCCCGATCGGCTCGCTGATCGACGCCCGTGACGGGTCCGTCGCCCTGCAGAGCCAGACGAAGGACGGCACCCAGAAGGGCACGTTCCGCGGCGGCCTCTTCACGGTCCGGCAGCGGGCGGGCGGCCACACGGACATCTACCTGCGGGGCAAGCTCGACTGCGGGCGCCGGAAGCTCGCCACGGCGTCCAAGCACAAGCCCAAGAAGCGCCGCAAGGTGTGGGGCAAGGACAGCGGCGGCGCGTTCTCCACCCACGGCCGCGACAGCGTCACCACCGTGCGCGGGACGGAGTGGCTGACGCTCGACACCTGCCGCGGGACCATCACCCGCGTGAAGTCCGGGTCCGTCGTCGTGCGTGATCGCAAGACGGGCAAGCGGCACGTCGTGAAGGCGGGCCACAGCTTCCTCGTCCGCCACCGGCGATGAGGGGCCGGGCCGCCGCCGCGCTGGTCGCGGTGGGGTTGGTGGCGGTGCTCTCCGCGATGGGCGTGCTGCGCGGGATCGAGCACTGGAGCTACGACGCGCGCATGCAGGTCCGCGGGGCGCACCCGACGGACGAGCTGGCCATCATCGCCATCGACGACGCCACGCTGAACGAACCGCGGAGGCAGTGGCCGCTGCGGCGCGGCGTTGCACGCGCAGGCGATCGACCGGCTGCGCGAGGCCGGCGCCGAGCGGATCGTCTACGACGTCCAGTTCACCGAGCCCTCCGACCACCCGCGGGACGATCTGGCGCTGCTCGAGGCCATCGAGCGCACCCCCGGCATCGTGCTGGCCACGGCGGAGAACGACGGCCACGGCCACACCAGGGTCATCGGTGGTGACGCGCGCGCCGGCGCGGTCAACCTCCCCACCGACGCAGGCGGCGTCAACCGGCGCTTCGACGCGTCCTTCGGCGGCCTGCCGAGCGTCGCGTCCCGGATCGTGCCGGGTGCGCGCCCCGGCCTCATCGACTACCGCGGCCCCGCCGGGACGATCCCGACCTACTCCTTCGGCGACCTGCTGCGCGGCCAGGTCCCGGACCGGTTCCTGCGCGGCCGGGTCGTCGTGGTCGGCGCCACCGCCGCCACCCTGCAGGACCTGCATCCGACCCCGGCCGGCGGGCGGCTGATGCCGGGTCCCGAGATCCAGGCCAACGCCATCTGGACCGCCCGGCACGGCAATCCGCTCGAGCGGGCGCCCGCCGCCGTCGGCTATGTGTTCCTGCTGCTCGTCGCGCTCGCCGCCGCCTGGCGGGGTGCGGCTGCCCTGGCCCTCGGGGCCGTGTACGCGGGGGTCGCGGTGGTCGCCTTCGGGCAGGGCCTCGTCGTGCCCGTCGCCGCGCCGGTGATCGGCGCGCTCGCGGCCGCGGCGGCCGTCGTCGTCGTCCACCTCGCGGCGGAGACCCGCGCCCGCCTCGCCGCGACGCGCGAGCTCGCGGACACCCAGCTCGAGGCGGTCGACCGCCTCGCCCGCGCCGCCGAGCTCCGCGACGACGACACGGGCAATCACATCGAACGCATGAGCCTGCTGTGCGAGGAGGTCGCGCTCGAGCTCGGCCAGTCGCGCGCCGACGCGCTCCTGCTCCGCCAGGCCGCCACCCTGCACGACGTCGGCAAGATCGGCCTTCCCGACGGCATCCTCCGCAAGCCCGGGCGGCTCACGGACGAGGAGATCACCGTCATGCGCCGCCACACCACGGAGGGCGCCGCCCTGCTCGACGGCTCCCGCTCCCCGCTCCTCAAGCTCGCCGAGGTCATCGCCCGCACCCACCACGAGCGCTGGGACGGCACCGGCTACCCGGCGCGCCTGGCCCGCGAGCAGATCCCGCTGCCCGGCCGGATCGCCGCCGTCTGCGACGTCTACGACGCCCTCACCTCCACCCGCCCTTACAAGCGCGCGTGGACCGTGGACGAGGCGCTGACCGAGATCGCGGCGCAGCGCGGCAAGCACTTCGACCCGCACGTCGCCGACGCCCTGCTCGCGGTCATCAACCGCCGCCGCCCGGAGGACCCGGGCTGGCGGCTTCAGGCGAGGGAGGCGGTCTCGGCCAGCGGGGTGCCGTCGACCGCGGCCAGCGCGCGCTCGACGGAGGCGGCGACGCAGGTGAAGGTCGGCGTGTCGCGCTTCGTGTAGCGCGAGGACTCCGTGGTGCGCAGGCGCTGCACGAGGTCCATGAAGTCGCGCGGCTCGTCCGTCTCGAAGGCGACGACGAACTCCTGGTCGTCGAGGCCGAACGAGTAGGAGGTGTTGAGGTCGACGCTCGGGTACTCGCGGCCGACCTTGATGTGCTCCTGCATGATCCGCCAGCGCTCGTCCTTGTCGAGCAGGTACCACTCGCGCGTCTTGACGAAGGGGTAGACGAACATGTACTTCCCCTTCGCCGGGCGCACCTCCAGGCGCGACTCGTCGGAGTACTCGGACTCCTTGGTCAGCGCCAGGAACGAGTAGGGGATGGACGTCCAGCTCATCAGCCCGCGACTGCTGCAGGACGACGTGGAACTCGTGGATGCGCTCGAGGTTCGTCGCCTGCGTGAGCAGCATCATGTCGGCGTCGCCGCGCGTGCCGACCGTCGAGAACGCGCGCAGCAGGCGGTCCTCGGCGAAGTTCTCGCACGCGGCCATGAACTCGCGCTTGTGCTCGGCGCGCTCCTCGGGGTCGAGCCGGCGCCAGGCGGGGTCGACCTTCAGGAACGTGTACTTGACGAAGTGACGCTCGCGGGCCATGCCCTCAGGGTAGGCGAGACCGGACGTGGTACCGGAGCGCGGAGGTGGGCGTCCTTGCACGCATCCTGGTTGCGCGCGAGGTTCTTCATGCGCGCGCGCGGCAGGGGATGGACGCCGAGTTGGCTGAGCCGCAGCGACGAGCGCGCCGGAGACGCGGATCGGGTAGCTGCGCTGCGCGATCGGGCGGAAGGCGAACTCCCGGCGGGAGCAGACCAGGCCGGTTCGAGACATGCGCGCGGATGAGCATCCTCGAGATGAGCAGCAGGTGTGCGGCGGCGGTTGACGATCCGTAGGTCGAGCGGGCGCTGCGGCGCCGGGGCGCAGCGCGGCGCGTTGAGCCACCCCGACACGTGGAGTGGCGCTGTGTGAGCGGATCCCAATGCGAGGTCGCGACCGGACCGCGGCCCAGGCGACGGACGCGAGCACACAGCCCAGCACGACGGTGAGCACGCGGTCCGCCGCATCAGAACACCTTCACCAGCGTCCAGCTGAACGCGGCAGCCGAGGTGTTGGCGGGGTTGTCCGCCAGGTCGAGGAGCGTCGCCGGCGGCTTGATGCTCATCGGTGGCCGGAAGCGAGCGGCGAGGCGGCGTTGGTGCAAGTGGCGCTGCAGGCGCCGACGGTCACCCGCAGGGCCGATCCGGTCTGCACGGTCGCGCCGGCGAACACCGCGGAGCGGCTGGCGCCGTTGAGGTAGCCGGTGCGAGCCCATCGCGGTCGCGGTCAGGACGCCGGCGATGGCGAGCGTCGCGTTGCCGCTGGCGGCCCGGGCCTCGGTGACGGTGGGCGTAGCCGGGACGGAGGCGGGCTTGAGCGCGCTCCGTGAAGGTGAAGGTGATGGTGTCGCCGGTCTGGATGAGCCCGTCCGTCGACGCCGTTGGTGTCGGCGACGGAGAGCAGCACGGGCTTCGACTTGTCCGTCGGAGCGGTCGCGGCGAAGGATGCCTGGTTTCCGGCCGCGTCACGAACGCCGGTCGCCGAAGCTGCGAGCGCGATCCTGAAGGCCCCGACGGCGGTGTCGGCGGTGCCGGTGCCCTCCGTGATGGTCAGTGTCACCGTCGTGGTGGTCGAGGAGCGCGCCACGGTGGGCAAGCGTCCCGCCGCTCGGGACGTTGGTGAGGGTCCAGTTCGCGACGGCGGTGGTGGTCAGCAGGGCCTCGCTGAAGACCGCGACGACCTGGTTGACCTTGCCGTTGTTGTTCGTGTCGTTCATGACCATGCTGGTCAGGGTCGGCGCGGTGCGGTCGATGACGTCGACCGGGCCGGTGACGTTGCCGTTCCCCGTGCCGCGTGCCGCCCAGCCGGTTGGCGGCCAGGTCCCGGATGCTGTCGTCGTCGAGCGAGGTTCAGGCCGATGCTTCCGTCGCCGGATCCGCCCGCGGCGGTGACCGTGTACGTCGTTCCGGTCCCGATGACGGCGGTGATCGAGCGCCGGCTCACGGCCGCCGGTGGTGACCGGCGCGAAGTCGGTGGCGTCGACGCCGCGTGACCGCCTCGCTGAAGGTGACCTGCCACTGCAGCGATGTGGCGTTGCGTCGGCGTCGTCGTGACGCGGACGATCGACGCGATCGGGACGGAGGTGTCCGTGTTGACGGTCACCGGCACCTCGTCGGAGGTGGCCGTCCAGGTGGCGAGGGTCGCGACGACCCGGTACCGGTAGGTGCCGTTGACGGTCACCGTGTCCGTGCAGCTCGTCGTCGGCCGCGGGAGCGCGCCGCTGCACGCCCCGCTCGCGATGCGGCGAAGGCGCCGGCGGCCCCGCGGCGCGCTGGACCCGGTAGGTGACTGAACCGGCGGCGGGCGCGTCGGTCGAGCTCGGCCTGGTCGACCCAAGTGATCGTCGTCGAGCCCGACGACGTCGTGGGCGCGTCGATGACCGCCGCGTCCAGGTCCGAGGTGTCCGCGTCCGCATCCCCGAGGCCGCCGGTTGGCCAATACGCCCCGGCCGGTGCACTGCAGAGCAGCGCGCCGACCAGGGCGATCAGCGAACCGACAGGGAGGTCACAAGAGACGGCGCGGGTGCCGCTAGTTGGAGGTGAACGTCAGGTTGACCGTGACGTTCTTGCAGGCGTCCTGGTTGGTCGCCTTGTTGACCATCTTGATCTTGGGGAGCTTGCCGGTCGTGCCCGCGAAGCTGGTGTCGCCCGGGGGCAGATCCTGTGCGACATCCGTCGGCGGCTGCGTGAGCGTGAAGTCAGTCGCGGACCGCAGCCCGTGGCGGTCGTTCCGTCGGACGTCTTGTTGATCGCGCCGATGGCGGCCGTGACCTTGTTGACGTACTGGTTGCCCGGTGCGGGGTTGTTGATCTTGAACGGCACGTCCTGGTCGTTGTTGCCCGGGTACATGCCGCTGACCGGTGCGGTCTGGCTGATGACGACGGCCTGGTTGGTGGTGGTGCTGGCGCTGCCGCTGCCTGAACCGGTCGTGGTCCAATAGGCGATCGCTGCGCCGGTGACGGCGAGCAGGAGGAAGAGGGCGGCGAGGATCCCCCGGCGTTTGCTGGTACGTTAGACATGCTGTGAAGACTCCCTAGGTCGGTTGCGCAGGCCGGTATGGTCTGCTCAACAACCATCGGCACGAATTAGGTGTCAGCTCAATGACTGCTGTCGCGCCAGGGCTTCGCACGAAGCTCAGGCGGCGTCGGGCACGGCGCGCAGCGTCGGGTCGCGCTCCGTGCCGCGGATGACCTCGTCCTCGGACTTCTCCGGGGACACCAGCCGGCCCTGCTTCATCGAGAAGTAGATGGCCTGCGGGTGGTGGGAGACGATCGCGACCGTCGACTGCTCGGGCTCGACCGCGTGGCCGCCCGACAGCGACAGGCCGATCGACTCGGCGCCCAGGACGCGGAAGAGCTTCTCGTGCTCGGACTGCTCCGGGCAGGCGGGGTAGCCCCACGCCCAGCGGCGGCCCTGCGTCGCGGGGATGCCGTAGTCGGCGCGGATCTTCGCAGTGCAGCCACTCGGCCATGCCCTCGGCGACCTGCACGCCGAGGCCGTGGGTGAAGAGCTGCTCGGCGAACTCGCCCTCCTTCTCGAGCTCGGCCATCAGCTCCGTGACCTTCGAGCCGGCGGTGACGGCCTGGAAGGCGACGACGTCGAGCTCGCCGCTGTCCTTCGGGCGGTAGAAGTCGGCGATGCAGAGCCGGTCGCCCTTGGGCTGGCGCGGGAAGACGAAGCGCTCGAGCACCGTCTCGCGGTCCTCGGGGTCGAGCACGACGACGTCGTTGCCCTCGCCGTAGGCGCGGGAAGTAGCCGAGCAGCGCGCGCGGCGTGCAGGTAGTCCTGCTCGCGCCCACATGCGCTCGAGGCGCGGGAGGAAGTCGCCCTCGACGAGCTCCTTCCAGGCCTCGCCCTTCACGCCCGGCCGCCCCAGTGGAGCTTGAAGAGCACGTGCGTGTCGAGGTGGCGGTAGATCTCGTCCATGTCGACGCTCGATCTCCTGCACGCCCCAGAACGGCGGCGTCGGGACCGGGACGTCGGTGCGCGCCTCGGAGCGGACGGTGTCGTCGTCGGTCGGCAGCGCCTCGGGCTCGGGGCCCTTCTCGCGCAGCACGACGCGCCTCGTCGCGGATCTTCGCGACGAGCTCCTCGCGCGCGTCGCCCTCGACGAGCTGGTCCATGACGGCCAGGCCCTCGAAGGCGTCCTTGCAGTAGAAGACGCCGCCCGAGTAGATGTCCTCGGACTCGGCGCCCGCCCGGGAAGAGGATGCGCCGGCCGAAGTTGCGGTTGATGGCGGCGCCGCCGATCAGCACGGGGACGTCGATCCCCTGCTGAGTGCAGCTCCTGGACGGCCAGCGGCATCTGCTTGGAGGTGGACACGAGCAGCGCGCGACAGGCCGATCGCCGTCGCGTCGTGCTCCTTGGCGGCGTCGAGGATCGTGCCGATCGGGACCTGCTTGCCGAGGTCGACGACCGAGTAGCCGTTGTTGGTCAGGATCGTGTTGACGAGCGACTTGCCGATGTCGTGCACGTCGCCGAAGACGGTGGCGAGGACGACGGTGCCCTTCGTGTAGCCCTCGATGCGGTCGAGGAACTCCTCGAGCTTGGCCACCGCGCGCTTCATGACCTCGGCCGACTGCAGCACGAAGGGCAGGATCAGCTCGCCGGCGCCGAACTTGTCGCCGACCTCCTTCATGGCCGGCAGCAGCACGTCGTTGAGCGTCGGGACGGCGCCGATCTTGTCGACCGACTTGACGATCTGGTCCTCGACGCCGTCGCGCTTGCGGCGCAGGATGTGCCAGTGCAGGGCCTCCTCGGGCTCCATGCCGGCGGTCGGGTCGGCGACCTCGGCCTCCTCGGCCGGGCCCTTGGACTCGAAGTGCTCGATGAAGCGCTCGAGCGCGTCCTCGCGGCGGTTGAAGACGAGGTCGTTGGCGAGCTCGCGCTCCTGGTCGTCGATCTCCGCGTACGGCGTGATGTGGTTCGGGTTGACCATCGCCAGGTCCAGGCCGGCCTCGACGCAGTGGTGCAGGAAGACGGAGTTCAGGACGGAGCGCGCCGGCAGCCCGATGCCGAAGGAGACGTTGGAGACGCCGAGCGAGGTCAGCACGCCCGGGAGCTCCTGCTTGATCAGCCGGATGCCCTCGATCGTCTCGACCGCGGACGGCTTCCACTCGTCGTCGCCCGTGGTGAGGGTGAAGGTGAGCGCGTCGAAGATCAGCAGCTGGGGGTCGAGGCCGTGCTCGTCGCAGGCGATCGAGTGCAGGCGCTGGGCGATCTCGAGCTTGCGCTCGCGCGTCTTGCCCATGCCGACCTCGTCGATCGTCAGCGCGATCAGCGCCGCGCCGTGCTGCGAGCACCAGCGGCATGACCGAGTCCATCTTGTCCCGGCCGGCCTCGAGGTTGACCGAGTTGACGATCGCGCGGCCGGGGATCTGGTCGAGCGCCGTGGCGATGACGTCCGGCTCGGTGGAGTCGATCTGGATCGGCGCCGGCTGGGTGAGCGAGACCTTCTTCGCCGTCATGCGCATCTGCTCGTCCTCGTCCTGGCGCTCCGTGAGCGCGACGCAGAGGTCGAGCACGTGCGCGCCGCCCTCGACCTGGTCCTCGGCGACCTGGACGAGCGCGTCGTAGTCGTCGGCGAGCAGCAGCTCCTTGGCCTTGCGCGAGCCCTGCGAGTTCACGCGCTCGCCGACGAGCGTCGGGGCGCGGCTCCTGCACCAGCGGCGCGGCGGCGATCATCGAGGACACGCGCGGCTCGCGCGGCTCGGGGCGCTCGGAGGCCGGCAGGTCCCGCACGCGGTCGGCGATCGCCCGGATGTGCTCGGGCGTCGTGCCGCAGCAGCCGCCGACGATGTTCACGCCGTAGCGCTCGACGAACTCGCCGAGCGACTCGGCCAGCGGCGCGGGCTCCTCGGGGAAGATCGTCTCGCCGTTCGGGCCCTGGTGGGGGAGGCCGGCGTTCGGGATGCAGTGGATCGGCATCGAGCTGTGCTCGCCGAGGTAGCGGATCGCGTCGCGCATGTCCTCGGGGCCGGTGGAGCAGTTGAGGCCGATGACGTCGACCTTCAGCGCCTCCAGCGTGGTGAGCACGGAGTCGATGTCCGTGCCCAGCAGCATCTTGCCGCCGTTGGGCAGCAGGGAGACGGAGCACTGGATCGGGACGGTGCGGCCGGTCGCCTCGAACGCCTCGCGGGTGCCGAAGATCGCGGCCTTGACCTCGAGGATGTCCTGCGCGGTCTCGATGATGATGAGGTCGACGCCGCCCTCGAGCAGCCCGCGGGCCTGCTCCTCGAAGACCGCGACGAGCTCGCGGAAGCGGATGGAGCCGAGCGTCGGGTCGTCGGAGGCGGGCAGGTGACCCGGTCGGGCCGATCGAGCCGGCGACGAAGCGGTCCTCGCCGACCGCCTCACGCGCGATCTCCGCGGCCTGGCGGTTGATCTCGAGCGTGTGCTCGCTCGAGGCCCCACTCCTCGAGCTTGATGCGCGACGCCTGGAAGGTGTCGGTCTCCACGACCTCCGCGCCCGCCTCGACCATCGCGCGGTGCAGGTCGCGGATGACGTCGGGCCGGTTGAGCACCAGCGCCTCGTGCGCGCGCCCGGGAAGCTTGTAGTCGTCCTCGAGCGAGAGGTCGAACTTCTCGAGCGTCGCGCCCATGCCGCCGTCGAAGACGACGACGTGGTCGGCGATGGCGGCGAGGTAGTCCCGGGGCATCAGACGCAGGGTAGCCAACCTTGACACGGTCGTGTCAAGGTTGCGCGTGGTGTTGCTATGCCTGCTGCAGAGCGGCCAATAGGGCGGTAGCCGTCTCGCCGGCCTCCCCGCGAGGCCCCTCGAGCACACGCGCGCCCGCGGCCGCACGCGCAGCCGTTCTTGTGCAGTCCAATCTCCGCGATTGAGCGGGTATGGCATTGGTCAGCAGCGCCAAAGCGCCGGCGCTGGTCGAACGCTCCTCAGGTGCCCAGCTCGTACCCGGCTCGTAGTGAGTCATGACGATGATGCCGACGGGTGCTGACACCGGAGTTGGTCCCGGAAGGACACGCCGCGTTCCATAGCGCTCGTCACCCTGGCGGATCGACATCGGCCGGGGGTAGGGAGTCACGATTGCCGTCGGGCCGCAGAACGGCGAACTCGTCCGAGAAGTACTCGGCGCCGGCGGCCACCAGCGCGGCGACGAGAGCGCTCTTGCCGGAGAACGTGGGAGCAGGGATGACGATCGCCTTCCCCTCGGCGACCGCAACCCCGGCATGCACGAACACGACGTCATGCGCGTAGAGCGCGATGCGCGCGCGCAGGTGAGCGTCGAGCACGTGAACTGCGATCCCGTGCGTCAGATCCGTGGCCGCACCTCGACTCCCTCCGCGTACACGCCGAAGGTACCGTCCCCAGCTCCGCTGACCGTGAGGTGCCCATCCTCTGGGAACTCGTCTGTCTCGGTCCAACCCGGCGGTAGAATCACTCATACAGAGGACTCGAGTTCAGCGGCCTGCACCTCGATGTCGAGGCGAACCCCGTAGCTCTCAATGTAGATGTGGGACATCAGGCGGCGGTTTTGGTAATCGACACTTTTCTCATCGTCATACGACTGTCCCTATCCGCGATCTTCGCGGTTGCGGCGGTCACGAAGCTCCTAGACCTAGCAGGGTCGCGTAAGGCGATGCTCGATTTCGACGTACCGGCGAGGTTCGCCCGCTCCGCAGCGATCTTCCTTCCGATCGCGGAGGCTCTGGCCGCGGCGCTGCTGCTTTTCGCCTCGCCAGTCAGCCTTGTCGGCGGTGTGCTCGCCTCCGTCCTGCTCGTGCTCTTCATCGCGGGTATCGCCCGAACAGTCTCGAGAGGGCAGGCACCGCAGTGCCATTGCTTCGGACAGCTGCACTCACGGCCCGCTGGCCGCGAGACGCTCCTGCGCAACGCGCTGCTGCTGGTGCTTGCTGTCGCGGTCGTCGCCGGAAACGGTGGTCCGAGTTTGGCGGCCTCGGCACGATTCAAGCACGGCCGTGAGCGTTGCATTGGCGGTGACCACGCTGGCCACAGTCATCCTGTCGTTCACGAGTCTTGCTCTGTGGGAGCGGGTCGATCGGCAGCACGACGATGAGGCACCGAGCGAAGGGGAGCTGCCACTCGCAATCGGCGAGCAGATCCCAGCGTTCGCCCTTTCCACGACCACGGGAGATCGCGTTACAAACGACGAAGCGAGCCGGCTCGGCTGAGTACTCGTCTTCACGAGTGCCACGTGCGGACCGTGCCACGCGCTCCTGCCAGAGCTGGCCCGGTGGCGGAAAAGATGCTGAGGGGCAGACTGGAGATATTCGTCATCGCCAGTGGGGATGCAGGCGAGAACGAACGCATGGCGGCCAATCACGACGTGCCGATGCTGATCGACGAACGAGGGGGCGTCTTCAGCATTTCGGCTTATCGCAACACCGAGCGGCATCGAGGTGGATTCGGAGGGACGGGTGGTGTCGCCGCCGTCGCCGGGGCCCCGGGGATCGAGGCGATGATCAGGGCGAGCCTGAAGCGCGCGCGGGCTGCTTCAGCTGTCTGAGCTGCTCGGCTCGTTCGCTGCGAGTTCCTCGCGAGCACGTCTCAGCGATCGGACCGTGCTGGAATCCGCCGCGCGAAGTGGCCGACCCGGATTGCGTAAGCGGCCGCGAGCCCGATTCGTCCGGTTCTCGCCAGTGCTGACCCCCGCCGCATGGATTGAGGCTCAGGGTGCGAGCGCGCGAACGAGGAGGCCCAGGCGTCGCCTGGGGTCTGACTCGCCCGTCAAGCGTTCAAGGAACACTGCTCCCCACGGGGCGCCGGTCCAGAGCATCTCAAGTGCCGGGCTGGCCTCCGGGATCGAGCCCGAGCCTTCGCGCGAGCCGAGCGCCGACGTCGTTGAGGCCCAGCCCGGTACCCATCTGTCGCTCTGCACCCAGCGCGATGGCCATGTCTCGTGCTTCCTCCCAGACACTGTCGTCCAAGACCTCGAGTGCGCGTTCGAGGTCCTGGTCCGTCCCTCCCCAGTCAGGTCCATGATGCGCCGCGTGCAGCGCGATGAGCAGCGCCGACGCCGGGGGATCTAGCACCTCGGTGGGCGATCCGACGACATCAATGACCGATCGGTGATCGGCCACCACCTCCCAGACCTTCGCCGGATCCGCGGCGATCTGCGGCAACGTGTGGTGGAGGTCGACCACGAAGGTATCCCGGTCCCGTATCCAGGCTGTGCCATGGTGAGACCCGCTCCGGCGAGCGTGTCCACCAGGTCTAAGTCGGTCTGTCCTGCGAGAGCTTCCGGCGATGAACGCCGGAAGCCGTTCCTGGCGAGAACCTCGTTCGAGCGCGAGGCGTCCGTGGGCCGGACCAGTAGGTCGACGTCTGGAATACCGGTCGCGACGACCTTCGTACAGGAGCGCGGGGAAGCAGCGCCTTCAGCAGAACTGTGTCTATGCCCTCTGAACAAAGGGTGTTGCGTACTGCGACGCCTTTGATGTCCAGACGAAGCAGGGCCGCGGCAACCTCTGCGTCAACTCCCTGAATGTGGACGGCCGCGGTTGTGGTCGTGGTAGTTCAGGCGCAGAGACCGGCGACGAGCGCTTTCGAGCAGCAAGTGTTCGCGTTGCCCGCCGTCTGGGGCGTGGCACCAGTGCCACGGCAGTTATTTGTCGGGCTGCAGTGCTTCGGCGTTGTCGACCCTCCGCCAGCGCCGTTGCCGCCGGTGCAGATCAGGGTGCCGAGGCACTGGCTGTCGCAGTGCACACAGTTCCGTTCGGAAAGTTCCGCCGGACGTGGCGGCCGCGGGGCTGGGCACGGCCGCTGACACGATAAGCGGCGAAGCGAGGGCGACGAACGCACCCTTGCGCAGAATGTCGCGACGGGTGGAGCCTGACTCGACAACCACGAGGTCATGCGCGACAGCTCGGCGAGAGCGTTCAGAGCCGCGGACTCAGGGTCGTCCTCGGACCGCAGTGCCTCGGTCCCACACGAAGCGTCGCGCCGCCACGGCACGCGTCGTAGACAGCGGTCGCCGAAGGCGTGAGGCTGTGCGCGTTGTCCGACCGCTCGTCGTAGACGAGCAGCTCGTCGTCCATGCGCTCAATGATGAGCGCGTCAGTGCGGCTGATGTAGCGATGGTGTGATTCCATGTGAGTACGGCTCCTTGAACTGCGGCGGGCGTCGTGCTGGTGCGAGAACTGTAGCTATCTTTTCGGTCGCGAACAACGGGGAACGGAGCGTCGGCGCTGCACGTGTCTCCTGATGGACCGCCTTTTGGCCAACCCTTTCTGGCCCTCGGGCCGCGGTAGGCTGGCCGGATGGAATCGAACGCCGACGACCTCACGCTGCGCGATTACCTCGCGCCCGTGTTCGCGCGCAAGTGGATGATCCTCGCATTTGCGGTGGTCGTCGCGGGTGCGGTCTACGCGTATTCGTCGCAGCAGAACAAGGTCTACAAGACATCGACGCGTCTGTACACCGCCCAGGAAGCCGACCCCATCCTGGGCACCGGCGGGAGCTTCAACGATGACCGAACGCTGGAGAACCAGGCCACCCTGCTGACTTCTCAGGATGTCGCGATCGCTGTCAAGAAGGCGATCTCGTTCGGCGGCACTGCTGAGTCCCTGGCAAACAGGGTCACGGCCTCTCGCCGGCCACAGGTGCTGACTTCATCACCATCACGGCTAGGGGGCGAACCCCGAAAGAATCCGCGGACATCGCAAACGGCTTCGCCCAGGCGTTCATTTCGCTTCGGAGCGCCACACAGCGCGACAGCGCGGCACAGGTCTTGAAGCAGCTGCGCAAGCAGCTGAACTCAATACCGAAAGGCACCGAGAACGGCGCAGCTCGCCAGGAGATCGAGGCCAACATTCGCCGGCTCGAGGTCGTTACCAACAGCGGCACTGGCAACGCGAAGCAGATCGATCCGGCCACACCGCCGAGACGCGCGCTCGGCACGCAGGCCTGGCAGAAGGCGATTGCGGCGGCGCTCGCGGCGATCCTCGGCGGCGTCCTGGTCGCGTATCTCCTGTACCGACTCGACCCGAAGGTCAAGACGGTCGGCGAGGCAACCAAGGTCTACCGCCGCCCCGTGATGACGACCGTCTTCCACGACGAGGACATCGACCACTTCGAGGACGGTCAGCCGGCGACGTCCAAGACCTCGAAAGAAGCCTTCCGGCAGATGAAGACGAGCCTCGACCTCTCGGCTCTGGACGATCGCTATCACACGATTTTGATCACCAGCGCAGGTCCCGGCGAGGGCAAGTCGACGATCACCCGCAATCTCGCGTTAGCCATGCACGAGGCCGGCCGCCGGGTGGCGCTCGTCGACGCCGACCTCCGGAAGCCGTCGCTGCCGGGCATGGGCGTCGAGCCCAAGCGCGGCATCACGACGTACCTCGCCGGCGAGCATGATCTCGAAGGGGCCATCACCACCATCTCGCTGAAGCCGGCTGACATGTCGTTCGCGGCCAACGGCAATCAGCCCGCAGAGAGCATCGCGCTCGTCGCTTCGGGGGCGACGCGCCCAACCCGCCGGCCCTGCTCGAACCGTCGGCCTTCACCAAGCTCATCGACGCCCTTCGCGCGACCCACGACGTGGTCCTGATCGACACGCCTCCGCTCGCGGTGGTCGGTGACGCGATACCGCTGCTGGCCCGCACGGACGCCGTTGTCATTGTCGCGCGCAGCGGAGTCACTGACCGACGCAGTGCCAAGCGCGTGGTCGAGATCATCGAACGCTCACCGGAAGCCAACTTCGTCGGAGTCGTGGTCAACGATCTCGACGCTGCCACCGCCGAGGCCTATGGCTACGGCTATGGCTACGGCTACGGCTACGGCTACGGCTGATCCCCGGGAGCGTGACGCGGCTCCCTGACATGCTCGTCCTCGCCCAGGAGCAATGGGACGAGGTGGAGCGGCGCAACCAGTTGCTCGTACGGGCCTTCGCGGATCGGAATCCCCGATCTCGGTTCCTCTTCTGCGAGCAACCATTCCGG
>CAWJMO010000035.1:0-11471 GCA_963843865.1 uncultured Solirubrobacteraceae bacterium
GGGCAGCTCGATCGGCACCGGCGAGACCATCGACCACGACCTGACCGGCGTCGACATCGCGAAGGCCTCCGGATCGATCGACGCGAGCTTCCCCTCGACCATCGCGGTCAACGCGTGTTCCAACGTTCAGCCCTTCGCGATCCCCGGCGCCGCCCCCGGACAGGTGGTCCTGGTCAACGCGCCGGTGGACGGCGTGCACGTGAACGCGCGCGCGACCGCCGTCGACACCATCACCATGCAGGTCTGCAACGACTCGGCGGCACCGATCGCCTCCGTCACCGGGGCCTTCCCCTTCCTGGCGTTCGCCCCGTAACCGAATAGTCACCGGATCCCGGCCTTTGCAGCCGAAACTGTGAAGGGAGATGAGGAACCCAGACGAACGGCTCGCGGTCGCGCTGCACAACATCGAGCCCGCGACCTTCGAGCACTGCGCGCTGATCCGCGACTGGCTGACCGACCTCGGTGTGCGCCGCGTGACCCTGCTCGTCATCCCCGCCGCCGACATGCACCCGTTCTTCCAGCGCTCACCGGCGCTGGCGGAATGGCTGCGTGAGCGCCGCGACGCCGGGGACGGCATCGCCCAGCAGGGCTTCGTCGGCGGCCGCACGGTCATCGGCCGCGAGGCGGCGGAGCACGTCCGCGCCGGCCGGCGGCTGATGGACATGGCCGACCTGTCGCCCGGCGGCTACCACGCCCCGTCGCTCGGGCACGCGCTCGGCGCCCGCCGCGAGCTGATCTCGAGCTTCGACTGGTGGGTCGCCCCCGGGCTGTGGCGCGCCGGCACGCTGCTGCACCGCGCGAGCACGCTGCGCGTCGACGTCCGCCCGCAGGACTTCGACCGCGGCCCGGCCCGGATCCGGGCGCTCGAGCGGACGCTGCGCAAGGAAGCGGAGCGCCGCCGCCCGGTCACCTTCGACGAGCTCGCCGGTGAGAGGACTCGTCCGGAGCCTGCCCGGGTACAGCAGGCCGCGTGATCTCGAAGAATCAGCAAAGTGACCGGAGGGCACGAAGGTGAAGCTTCTTGTCCTGACACCCGAACCCATCGACGCCAACGCGCTGCGGACCGCAGCGGGTGCCGACGCCGACGAGGCCGAGGTGCTCGTCATCTCCCCCGCCGTCCAGCAGTCCGGCCTGCGCTTCTGGATGAACGACATCGACGACGCGATCGCCGACGCCCAGGAGACCGCGGACGAGTCCGCCGAGCTGCTCGAGGAGGGCGGCGTGGACGCCGTCGCCGACACGGGCGAGGCCGAGCCCGCCGTCGCCCTGCGCGACGCCCTGGCCACCTTCCCCGCCGACCGCATCGTCGTCTTCACCCATCCCGAGGGCGACGAGGACTACCGCGAGGCCGACGGGCTCGAGGACCTCGGCGTCCCCATCACGTTCGCCGAAATCACGCGCTAACACACGCGGCGCGCGCGATCCGTAGGGTCGCGCCATGCCGACCCGCCGCCAGTTCGTCCGCCGCGCCGCATCGGGTGCAGCGGTCGCCGTCCTCGCACCCCAGGAGCTCGTCCTCCCCGCCTCCGGCGCCACCGGCCGCAAGCTGCTGCGCTCGGGCACCTTCGCCGACGGGATCGTGTCGGCCGACCCCAACCCGACCGGCATCTCCCTGTGGACCCGGGTGACGGAGGCCGAGGGCCCCGGCCGGGTCCTCCTCGAGGTCGCCCGCGACGACGACTTCCGCAAGGTCGTCTCCCGCGAGCAGATCCGCACGAGCGCATCCATCAACCACGCCGTGAAGGCGCGGGTGGACGGCCTCGAGCCGCACACGGAGTACTTCTACCGCTTCGCCAACGCCAGGCACGAGTCCAAGGTCGGCCGCTTCCGCACCGCCGCGCCGGCGGGCTCGAAGGAGCCGGTGCGCTTCGCCTACTTCTCGTGCCAGGACTACACGCACGGCTACTACAACGCCCACGAGCTGATGGCCAAGGAGGACCTGGACTTCATCCTCTGCCTGGGCGACTACATCTACGCCGAGAGCTACAACACGATCGCCGGCGGGACGGGCGTGCGCGACGACACCATCGGCAGCGCGAGCCAGGACCCCGCCTACTTCATGGAGGCGCTGACGCTCGCCGACTACCGGGCCAAGTACTCCCTCTACCGCTCGGACCCGGCGCTGCGCAAGCTCCACGAGCGCTTCCCGATGATCCTCGTCGCCGACGACCACGAGGTGCAGGACAACTACTCGGGCGCCGAAGCCGACGGCGGCCTGCGCCCGAGCGTCCGGTACAGCTTCGCCCGGAAGAAGGCCGCGCGCAAGGCCTTCTTCGAGTCCCACCCGCTCTTCCCGCACGGCAAGCGCCTCTACGGCAGCCAGCGCTTCGGCAAGACGGTCGAGCTGTTCCTCACCGACCAGCGCTCGCACCGCTTCAACCAGCCCTGCGACGACGCCGTGGCGCCGCCGTGCGACACCTACGACCAGCCGCGCGACTTCCTCGGCCGCACGCAGATGAAGTGGCTCAAGCAGGGGCTCAGCAAGTCGACCGCGACCTGGAAGATCCTCGCCAACGAGGTGACGATGATGCCGACGATGGTGCTGGGCGGCTCCTACTACACCTACGACAGCTGGCAGGGCTACCCGCAGGAGCGCGAGGAGCTGCTGACCCACATCCGCGACGAGAAGATCGACGACGTCGTCTTCGTCACGGGCGACATCCACACGTTCATCGCCGGCGACGCGCGCACGGACATGGGCAAGGGCGACTCGGTGGCGGTGGAGTTCGTGGGCGGCTCGATCTCGTCCATCGGGCTCGGTGAGCTCGACCTGCCGGCCGGCGGCGGCGTGGTCATCAAGGGCAACGACGCCGCTCCCGCCACCGACCCGGCGATCATCAACACGCTGCGGGGCATCAACCCGTGGGTCGACGTCGCCGACTTCGACCACCACGGCTTCGGCGTCATCGAGGCGCGCCAGAACGGGCTGACCTCGCGCTTCGTGCGGTTGGAGACGATCAAGCGCCGCACGCGGGCGACGCTCCCCGAGAAGGGCTGGACCTACGAGCTCGACCGCGGCCAGAAGTCGATCAAGGGCGTCAACGGCCCGCCCGCCTGAGCCTCAGACGGGCAGCTGCTGGACGAGGTCCGCGACCGGGGCGAAGAGGTCCCCGTGCTCGCGGACGCGCGCGATCACCATGTCGGTGGTGAAGACGAGGTCCTCCGGGTCCCGCGAGACCCGGACGGCCTCCACCTCGTCCCAGGTGATGGGAGTCGAGACGGTCGGGCGCGGCATCGCGCGCAGGGAGTAGACGCCGACGGTGGTCTTGTGCTCGGCGTTCTGCGACCAGTCGACGAAGATCTTGCCGGGCCGCTTGACCTTCGCCATCTCCGAGACGACGAGGTCGGGTTCCGAGCGCTCGAGGGCGACCGCGACGGCCTTGCTCACCGCACGCGTCTGCTTGTAGGTGTGGGGGGCGTTCAGCGGCGCGTAGACCTGCATCCCCTTCGAGCCGCTCGTCTTCGGGAAGCACTCGAGGCCGATGGAACGCAGGGCGGCGCGCAGCCGCACCGCGACCTCCGCGCACTCGACGATGGTCGCCGGCGGCCCGGGGTCGAGGTCGAAGGCGAGGATCACCGGCGCGGCGGGGTCGTCGATCTTGGCGAGGGACGGGTGCAGCTCGAGGTCGGCGAGGTTCGCGAGCCACACCAGTGTGGGAAGGTCGTCACAGATGACGAAGTCGATGTCGGCCGCGCGCTGGCTGCGGACCCAGTCCGGCGCGTGCTTCGGACGCTGCTTCTCGTAGAAGTGGCCGCCCTCGACGCCGTTGGGGTAGCGCTTCAGCGTCAGCGCGCGATCGCGCAGGTGCGGGAGCACGTACGGCGCGATCCGCGAGTAGTAGTCGATGACCTGTCCCTTGGTGAAACCGACCTGCGGGAACAGCACCTTGTCGAGGTTGGAGAGGGACAGGCTGCGGCCCGCCACGTCGACGGTGATGCGGTTGCGAGGCGGCATCGTCGGGCAGCACTCAAGCATGGATGCAAAGACCCTCGTGATCAAGCAGCTCGACGAGGCGCACGCGCTGGAGAGCGCCCTCGTCTCGAACCTCATCGCCCACCGCTCCATGACGACGGAGCCGGGCTACCGCAAGATCCTCGATCGTCACCTCAAGGAGACCAAGGACCAGGTCGCGGCCATCGACAAGCGCCGCGCCGCCCTCGGCTCCGACGGCGGCCGCGGGATCCTCTCCACCACCGTCGGCCTGGCGCGCGACGCCGTCGGCCAGGTCCTCGTCCTCTCCAAGGGGCCGCTGGACATCATCCGCACCACCAACCAACAGGAGCGGATGCTCAAGAACGCCAAGGACGAGTGCGCCACGGAGGCGCTCGAGATCGCGACCTACGACGGCCTGGAGGCCGCCGCGATCGCCGCGGGCGACGCGGAGACGGCGAAGCTCGCCGTCGCGCACCGCAAGCAGGAGGAGCGCATGCTCGGCGACCTGCGGACGCAGGTGGCGCTGCTGAGCAAGCAGGCCTTCGAGGACCGCACCGGCGAGACTGCGAAGGTGGCGGCATGACCGTTCCCGCCACGCCCGCCCAGCCCGACCAGCCCCTGGTCGTCCCCGACTCCCCCACCGTGCCCGCCGACCCGACCCCGGGCCGCGCCATCCCCGCCGAACCCGCGGAGGCGCCGACGCCGACGCAGCCGGTGGATCCCCCGGAGCAGACGCCCGCCCCGGACCAGAACTAGATAAAGGGGTCGGGTCCCGGCACCGGACAATGTCCGCTGCCGGGACCTGACCCCTTTAGGCGGCGATCTGCGTGAGCCCCCCGCCTGCCTCGTGTCCCTCGAGCAGGCGGAGGACGGCGCGCTCCACGGCGCGCTGGTGGATGGTGAGGACCTCCGGGTCCTTCTCGGCGTCGATGGCGTCCGGGCCGATGATGACGCCGCCCTGGTAGGCGTCGATGACCCGCGGGTCGATGTAGGACGCGCGGCACACCGCCGGCGTGTTGCCGAGGTAGTGCGAGACCTCCTTGACGGCCCGCGCGACCGCGCGCTTGCGGCCGGTCTGGGTCCCGGCGGCCTGGCCGCTGACGCCGAGGGCGACGGCGGCGAGCAGGGTGGCGCTCCAGGTCCGGAAGTCCTTGGCCGAGTGGTCCCCGCCCGTGACCTCCTTGAGGAACGCGTTGATGTCAGGGGACTTGACGTCGCGCCAGCCGCGCCCGTCCTTGAAGGCGAGCAGCTCGTCGCCGCCGGAGCGCCGGCGCTTGAGGGTGGAGACGACCTCGAAGCTCAGCGGGTCGACGACGCCCTGCACGCGCCGCTTGCCGGACTTGGCGATGTAGTCGAAGACCATCGTGTCCTCGCCCTCCAACTGGACGTGCTCCTTGCGCATCGTCGCGAGCCCGTAGGTCTCGTTGGTGACGGCGTAGTCCTCCGAGCCGATGCGGAAGAAGCCGTGGTCGAGCAGACGGAGCGCACAGGCGAGCACGCGTTCACGGCTCATGCTGCGATCGGTCTCGAGGATCTCCGTGGTGGCGGCTCGCAGCTTGGGGAGATCGCGGGCGAAGGCGACCATGTCGTCGAACTTGGCACGATCACGCTGCTCGCGCCACTTGGGGTGGTAGAGGTACTGCTTGCGCCCCGCGGCGTCGACCCCCGTGGCCTGGATGTGGCCCATGGGGTAGGGGCAGATCCAGACCTCCTTCCAGGCCGGCGGGATGACGAGCTCCCCGATGCGGCCCAGCACCTCGGGTTCGTCGATCTTGTGCCCGTCGTTGTCCACGTAGGAGAAGCCACGCCCACGCTTGACCCGGTGGATCCCGGGGCCGGAGCAGTCAGCGCGTCGAAGGCGAGCCATGCTGACGAAGCTAACCGGCGACGCGCTTGCGTATGTTTTGCGCGGTGACGTTGCTCAGCTTCCAGACCACCGTGACGGGCGACATCGCCGTTGTCGCGCTGACCGGCGAGCTCGACGTCGCGGGTGCCGAGCTGCTGGAGAACGAGCTGCGGCGCGTGGCCGCCGACCACCAGACGGCGGGCCTCGTGCTCGATCTGCGCGACCTCGACTTCATGGACTCCACGGGTCTGCGCCTGATCGTCCTGGCCGACGAGCGGGCGCGCGCCGACGGCACGACCTTCACCCTCGTCCGCGGCCGGCCCGACGTGCACCGCGTCTTCGAGATCACCCGGATGATCGACCGCCTGACGATCGTCGACGATCCGTCGGAGGCCGGGGCGTGACGTTCGCGCTGGACCTCCCGCGCGACCTGGACTCCGCGGCGGCCGCGCGGCACGCCGTCGACGAGCTGGCCGGCAAGCTCCCGGAGGACCAGCTCGGCGACATCCGCCTGCTCGTCTCGGAGCTCGTCACCAACAGCCTGCGCCACGCCAACCTGGCACCGGACGACGCGATCACGCTGACCGTCCGCGTGGAGGACGCCACGATCCGCGTCGAGGTCTCCGACCCCGGGCCGGGCTTCGAGTTCGAGGGCCGCGCCGACGACCCCGACACCGTCGAGGGCTGGGGCCTCTACCTGGTGGCGACGCTCGCCGACCGCTGGGCCGTCGAGCGCAACGTCGTCTGGTTCGAGCTCGACGGCGCGCCCGGGCTCGGCGCCGCCGCCTAGGTGCGCGTCGCGGCCTTCGCACCCGGCCGCGTCAACCTCCTCGGGGAGCACACGGACTACAACGGCGGCGTCGCGCTGCCGTTCGCGATCGACCGCGGCGTGACCGTGCGGGCGACGACGCTCCCCGGCGAGTGGTGCATGGCGCGCGCGGACGACCTGCGTGAGACGGACGACTTCAGCCTGCACGATCCCGGCGGCGCGTCCGGGTGGCGGGCGTTCGTGCGCGGGACGGTGGCCGAGGTGCGGCCGTCGCGCGCGCTGCGCATCGAGATCAAGGGCAACGTCCCGCGTGGCGGCGGCCTGTCCTCGTCGGCGGCGCTCGGGTGCGCGCTGGCGCTGGCGCTGTGCGCGGAGGACGAGCCCGACCGGCGGGCGCTGGCGCGGCTCGCATCGAGGGTGGAGAACGACTGGGTCGGCGCGCAGACGGGGCTGCTGGACCAGTACGCGTCCCTGTTCGGCGCCGCGGGTGAGGCGATGCTGATCGACTTCGGCGCCGACACGATCGAGCCCGTCGCCCTCGACCTCGCCGGCTGGCGCCTGGTCGTCGTGCGGGCCGGGTCGCACGACCTCTCGGACGCCGGCGGCTACAACGACCGCCGCCGGGAGTGCGCGGACCCGGACGACCCCAAGCACGACCAACGCTGGCGGCACGTGCACAGCGAGAACGGCCGGGTGCACGAGGCCGTCGCGGCGCTGGGCACGGGGGACGTGGCCGCGCTCGGACCGCTGCTCGACGCCTCGCACGCGAGCCTGCGCGACGACTTCGAGGTCTCCACGGACGAGGTCGAGCGGGTGGTGAAGCGGTTGAAGGACGGCGGCGCCGCGGGGGTGCGGTTGATCGGCGGCGGCTTCGGCGGGCACGTCCTCGCGCTCTACGAGCCCGGCGCGAAGCTGCCGTCGGGCGGCCTCGCGGTGGCGCCGAGCCGCGGCGCCTACATCCTGAACACGCCGTAGCGGACGTCGGCGAGCGGGGCGTTCGCCGTCGCCGCCAGCGCCAGGCTCAGGACCCGGCGAGTCTCGAGCGGGTCGATGACGCCGTCGTCCCAGATGCGCGCGGTGGAGAAGTACGGGTGGCCGTGCGCCTCGTACTGGTCGCGCAGCGTGGCGCCGACCTCCGGCTGGCCGACCGTCTCCATCACCGTCGCGGCCTGCTCGCCGCCCATCACGCTGATGCGCGCGTTGGGCCACATGAACAGGAACCGCGGCGAGTAGGCACGGCCGCACATGCCGTAGTTGCCGGCGCCGAACGAGCCGCCGATGATCACCGTCAGCTTGGGCACGCGGGCGGTGGAGACGGCGGTGACGAGCTTGGCGCCGTGCTTGGCGATGCCGCCCGCCTCGTAGTCGCGGCCGACCATGAACCCTGTGATGTTCTGGAGGAACAGCAGCGGGATCTGGCGCTGGTCGCAGAGCTCGATGAAGTGCGCGCCCTTGAGCGCCGACTCGCTGAAGAGGATGCCGTTGTTGGCGAGGATGCCGACGGGATGGCCGTCGAGGTGGGCGAAGCCGCAGACCAGCGTCTCCCCGTAGAGCGCCTTGAACTCGTGGAAGCGGGTGCCGTCGACGAGGCGCTTGATGACCTCGCGGACGTCGTAGGGCGTCTTGAGGTCGTCCGGGACGACGTCGTAGAGCTCGGCCGGGTCCTCCTGCGGCGGCTCGGGCGCCTTGACCTCCCAGGGCGTCGGGGCCTTCGGGGCGAGCGTGGCGACGATCCGGCGGACGATCTGCAGCGCGTGCGCGTCGTCGTCGGCGAGGTGGTCGGTGACGCCGCTCGTCCGGGAGTGCAGGTCTCCGCCACCGAGCTCCTCCGCGGTGACCTCCTCGCCCGTCGCGGCCTTCACCAGCGGCGGGCCGCCGAGGAAGATCGTGCCCTGGTCGCGGACGATGACGCACTCGTCGCTCATCGCCGGGACGTAGGCGCCGCCGGCGGTGCACGAGCCCATCACGGCGGCGATCTGCGGGATGCCCTGCGCGGACATCGTCGCCTGGTTGAAGAAGATGCGCCCGAAGTGCTCGCGGTCGGGGAAGACGTCCTCCTGCTTGGGGAGGAACGCGCCGCCGGAGTCGACCAGGTAGACGCACGGCAGCCGGTTGTGGAGGGCCACCTCCTGCGCGCGCAGGTGCTTCTTGACCGTCATCGGGTAGTAGGTGCCGCCCTTGACGGTGGCGTCGTTGGCGACGATCACGCACTCGCGGCCGCTGACCATCCCGACGCCGGTGATGATGCCCGCGCCGGGCGCGTCGCCGTCGTAGAGGTCGTGCGCGGCGAGCGGGCTGAGCTCGAGGAATGGCGCGCCGGGGTCGAGCAGGCGGTCGACCCGCTCGCGGGGCAGGAGCTTGCCGCGGTCGGTGTGGCGCTTCCGCGCCTTCTCGCCGCCGCCCGCTCGCACCTTCGCGAGCTGCTCGCGCAGGTCCTCGACGAGCTGCTTCATGCGACCGACCACCAGTGTCTGCCCCTGCTTCACGCGGTCGCCCTCCTTGACGGTAAGGGACGTCACCGCCCCGTCCATCGGGCTGGTGAGGGAGAGCTCCATCTTCATCGACTCCAGCACGATCAGCGCCTGCCCCTCCTCGACGTCGTCACCCTCCGCGACGCGCACCGCGAGCACCTGGCCGGGCATCGGCGCCTTGAGCTCGCCGTCGGTCGCCGCCTGGTGCGTCTCCTCGATGCTCGGCTCGCGGACGCGCCACGCGTGGCCGTCGCGGCCGAGCCACAGCTCGTCGCCGTCGCGGACGTGGGTCCAGCCGGGCGGGACCGGCGTGCCGGCGGGCAACACCACCGTCTCGGGCTGGGCGTCCTCGACCTGCAGCAGCCACCAGCTCGGCGCCGGCTCGCCGCCGAGCCGCCACCCGTCCCCCGCGCCCTTCGCTTCGAACTCGACCGCCGCCGCCACCTTCGCCACGTCTGTGTCGCCTACCGGTGGATATATCCGCTGCGAGGCGACACGTTCGGTGTGGAACTCGGCGGCGGGGATGGTGAGGAGGCCGCGGAGGTTCGGGACTGAGGTGTGGAGGCCGAGGATCACCGTCTCGGAAAGGGCGCGGTCGAGCTTGGCGACGGCCTCGTCCCGATCGTCGCCGAACCCGATCACCTTGGCGAGCAGGGAGTCGTACTTCCCGCTCACGACCATCCCTTCCTCGATGCCCGAGTCGATGCGCACGCCGGAACCCTCGGCGTAGCGCAGCACCGTCCCGGTCTGCGGCAGCCAATCGTGGTTCTCCGCGGTCACGCGCGCTTCGATCGCGTGCCCGGAGACGCTTCCGTCCCACGTCCACTCCTCGCCCGCGGCGACCTTCAGCTGCACCTCCACGAGGTCCAGCCCCGTGACGAGCTCCGTGACCGGGTGCTCGACCTGCAGCCGCGCGTTCATCTCCAGGAAGTAGTGCTCGCCCAGGTCGTCGGCATTGACGATGAACTCGACGGTGCCGGCGTTCTCGTAGCCCGCCGCCCGGGCCACCCGCGACGCCTCGTCGAGCAGCTGCGCGCGCAGCTCGTCCGGGATCAGCGCGGGCGCCTCCTCGATGACCTTCTGGTGGCGCCGCTGCAGGGAGCACTCGCGCTCGCCGAGGGCGACGTCGCCGATGACCTGCACCTCGATGTGCCGGGCCCGCTCGACGTACTTCTCGATGAACACGCGGTCGTCGCCGAACCCGGCCTGCGCCTCGCGCTTTGCGGCGGCGACGGCGTCCTCGAGCTCGGCCTCCGAATGCACGACGCGCATGCCGCGCCCGCCACCGCCCGCGGCGGCCTTGACCATCACCGGGTAGCCGCCCTCGGTCCCCTCCGGAACGACCGGCACGCCGACGGAGACCGCCAGCTCCCGGGCGCGGACCTTGTCGCCGACTGCCTGCATCGCGTCCGCGGACGGGCCGATGAAGGTGACGCCGGCCTTCTCGCACGCGGTGGGCAGCGCGGGGTTCTCGCTCAAGAAGCCGTAGCCGGGATGGACGGCGTCGACGTCGTGCAGCGGCGGGAGGTCCAGGTACGAGTCGACCAGCCGCGCCTCGTCGGCCTCCCGCGCGTGGAGGTCGTCGCCCGCCTCGTAGATCGCGACCGTGCGGATGCCGAGCCGCCGGCACGTCCGGATGACGCGCCGCGCGATCTCGCCGCGGTTGGCGATCAGGACCGTCGAGAACATCAGTGCCAGTCCACGGGGCCGGCCACCAACGTGTGCGACCCCAGGGTGCGGCCGAGGTGCGTCTGCACCGCGCGCGAGCACTCGAGCAGGGCCGGCAGGTCGACGCCCGTGTCCTCCCCCATCTCGTGCAGCATGGAGACGACGTCCTCCGTCGCCACGTTGCCGGTGGCGCCGGCGGGGACCGGGCAGCCGCCCAGCTCGCCGAAGCTCGACTCGAAGGAGCGCACGCCCGCCTCCCAGGCCGCGAACACGTTGGCGAGGCCCTGGCCGCGGGTGTTGTGGAAGTGGGCGGTGAGCTCCGCGTCGAGCTCGAGGCCGCCGAAGAAGCGCTTGACCTGCACGGGGTTGGCCATCCCCGTGGTGTCGCCGAACCCGATCTCCTCCGCGCCGAAGGCGACCAGCTCTCGGCGATCGCCAGCACCCGCGCCGGATCGACGTGCCCCTCGTAGGGGCAGCCGAAGGACGTGGCGATGACGGCCTCCACGCGCTTGCCCGCCTCGCGGGCACCGGCCACGACGGTCTCCAACCCCTTCAGAGACTCGTCGACGGAGCGGTTGACATTGGCACGGTTGTGGGTCTCCGAGGCGCTGAGGAAGACGCTGACCTCGTCGAACCGGTCGCGCACCTCGAGGGCGTTCTGCAGCCCGCGCTCATTGGGGATGAGCACGGAGCGACTCACGCCCTCCGGGACGTCCACCGCCTCGAGCACCTCCCGCCCGTCGGCGAGCTGCGGGATGACGTCGGCGCGCACGAAGGATGTGA
>CAWJMO010000036.1:0-11044 GCA_963843865.1 uncultured Solirubrobacteraceae bacterium
CGCGTCGCGCGCCTCGAAGCCCGGGAGGAACGGGCCGTCGTAGCCGTTGCGCTCCACGAAGGTGTGGACCGTCTCGCCGTACGTCGCGATGGAGGCGAGCCGGACCGTGCCGTGCGCGTCGGAGGCCTCGTGCGGCTCGGTCACCGCGGTCGCCCCGCGGGACGTCGCCTCGGCGAACGCCGCGCGCGCGTCGGGCACGCTCAGCGCCACCACCTTCACGCCGTCGCCGTGGGCGCGCTGGTGCGCGGCGATCTCGAGTCCGAGCGCAGCGCCCCCGTCAGCACCAGCCGGATGCGCCCGGACTGCAGGACGTGCGAGACCCGGTCGCGCGACCCGGTCTCCAGGCCCTTGTAGGCGACCTCCGTGAAGCCGAACGCGTGCGCGTAGAAGTACGCGGCCTGGCGCGCGTTGCCCACGTAGAGCTCCACGTGGTCGATCCCGTTGAGGGGCATCCGGTCCACGCCCCCATCGTCGCAGCCGCGCCGACGCCGCACGCGCCGGGCGCGCGGCCGTGCCTACAGGACGTTGCGGGCGACCTCGTACACGACCACGCTCCAGACCACCGTGCAGACGCCGAGCGCCGCCCAGATGGTGCGGTTGCTGACACCCGTGGACTCGGGCTCGGGGTCGGGTGTGTGCTCGCGTTCGAGGGACGGCGGAGGATCCAGGACACGGGGCACCTGTCCGTCATCGGCAGCAAGCCGCCCGGAGACAACTACTCCGTGCGCGAGAACCGCGCGATCGCCACCCCCATCAGGACCACTCCGATCACCAGGACCATGCCGGCCTCGAGCAGCGGCGGCAGGTCCATCCCCACCAGTCACGCCCGGGGCGAGCCGGTGGCGGGCGGCCGCCGAGATGTCGAGGTGGCTCGAACACCAGCCGCCGCATCGGATCCACCGCGTAGGTCAGCGGGTTGACGCGGTTGACACGCCCAGCCAGCTGGGCAGGCCGGAGACGGGGTACAACGCGCCGGACAGGAAGATCGTCGGGAACACGAGCAGCTGCATCACGCCGTTGAACGACTGCGCCTGCTTCATCGCGGTGGCCACCATCACGCCGAGGGCAGTGACGGCGAAGGCGATCAGCAGCTGCAACCCGAAGATGCCGAGGAGCAGCACCGGGTCGTAGGGCACGTGGGCCAGCCCGGCCAGCGCCAGGAGGATCACGCCCTGGGTCATCGCCGCGTGACGTGCCGCCCAGGCACTTGCCGAGCGACGATCGACGAGCGCCGGATCGGCGCGACCATCATCTCCCGGAGGAACCCGAGCTCGCGGTCCATGACCAGCGATGCGGCGCTGATCATGCCGCTGAACCACATCGCCATGCAGAGGACCCCAGGGAACATGAACGTGGTGAGGTCCACGCCGTCCGTGGACGCCTGGCGACAGCGACTGCAGCCCGGGAGCCGAGCACGAACAGGAACAGCAGCGGCTGGATCAGTGCGGTCACGATGCGCACCCGGTCGTTGGCGAAGCGGATCATCTCCCGCCACCAGACGGCGCGGACCGCCCGGCCCTCCGACCGCCAGGAGCGCTCGGGCACGCGGACGGCGACGACGTCGGCGAAGGCGGCGGTCATCCGCCCGCCTTCGAGAACACCTGCATGGCGCGTGCGCTCCCCGCCCGGTGAGGCTTCCGCATCCCGGATCGTCGAGCCCGTGTAGCGCATGAAGACGTCGTCGAGGGTCGGCCGCGACACGGTCACCGACGTGATCGCCACGCCGAGCTCGGCGAAGAGCCGGGGCACGAAGGCCTCGCCGGAGGCGACGTGGAACGTCACCGCCCCTTCGGCCACCGTCGCCTCGATGCCGAAGCGGTCGCGCAGCGCCGCGATGGCGGCCGTCGTCGTCGGCGGTGCCGAGCACCACGCGGTCGGCGCCGACGCTCGCCTTGAGCGCGTCCGGCGTGTCGAGCACCACGATCTCGCCGCGGTCCATGATCGCGATGCGGTCGCAGAACTCGGCCTCGTCCATGTAGTGGGTGGTCATGAAGATGGTCGTCCCTTCGCTCTCCTGCAGGGCGCGGATGTAGCGCCAGATCGCGCTGCGGGTCTGGGGGTCGAGGCCGATGGTCGGCTCGTCGAGGAAGAGCACGCGCGGCGAGTGCATGCAGCCCGCGGGCGATCTCGAGGCGCCGCTTCATGCCGCCCGAGAAGGTCATCACCGGCTGGTCGCGGCGATCGGCCAGGTCGACCATCTCGAGCATCTGGTCCATGCGCGCGGCGATGACCGCGGGGTCGATGCCGTAGAGCTCGGCGTGCAGGCGGAGGTTCTGCGTCGGCGGTGAGGTGGCCGTCGAGCGTCGGGTCCTGGAACACGAGGCCGATGTGGCGGCGGACCGCGTCGCGTTCGCGGACGACGTCGAAGCCGCTGACGCGCGCGGTCCCGGACGGTGGGCAGCGCCAGCGTGCAGAGCATGTTGATCGTCGTGCTCTTGCCGGCGCCGTTGGGGCCGAGGAAGCCGAAGACCTCGCCCGGCGGGACGGCGAAGGACACGCCGCGCACGGCGTCGATCTCGCCGTAGGACTTGACGAGGTCCTCGACCTCGATGGCAGGGGGCAAGGAGGCGATCACGACGCGGCAGAATAACAGTACAGCGACTTAACTTTTACGGTTGCTGTACGGTGTATACTTCGTCATGGCAGCCCCGACTGAAGGCCTCCGCGCTCGCAAGAAGCGCGCCGCACGCGACTCGATCGCCGCCACCGCCCGGCGGCTGTTCGCCGAGCGCGGCTTCGATGCCGTCACCGTCGCCGAGGTCGCCGCCGCGGCGAACGTGTCGGAGAAGACGGTCTTCAACTACTTCCCGACGAAGGTGGACCTGGCGTTCGCCGGCCGCGAGGAGGGGATCGCGCAGTTCGTCGCCGCGATCTCCGACCGCAAGCCCGGCGAGTCCGTCCTCGACGTCTTCCGGACCATGACCCGCACCGTCCTCGAGGTCTTCGTGGCGGGCGGAGACGAGGACCTCCTCGCCGTCGCGAAGATCCTGCGCGGCAGCCCCGCCCTGCAGGAGCGCCTCACCGTGGGCTGGGAGGCGGGCGCGAGCGCACTGACCGCGGCGGTCGCCGAGACCGCCGGCGCCGGCGACGACGACCTCGTGCCCGGCATCGTCGCCCGCACCCTCTGGTTCACCCACCGCTCGACCTTCCTCCTCGCCCTCAACGGGCTGCTGGCCGGCGAGGACCGCGAACAGCTCGCCGCCCGCCTGCGCGAGGCCGCCGACCGTGCCTACGACCAGCTGGCCGGCGGGCTGGAGGACTACGGCCGGTAGTGCTAAGGAGGACGGCATGCAGATCACCCGTTCCGAGACCGAGACGCAGAAGGGCCCCGCCGACTGGTTCACCGGCGACGTCTTCATCGACGCCGTGGCCGCGCCCGCCGGCACCTCGACCGCCGCCGCCGCGCTCGTGCACTTCACCCCGGGTGCGCGCACTACGTGGCACACGCACCCGCACGGCCAGACGATCTTCGTCACCGAGGGCGTCGGCCGCTGCCAGCGCGAGGGCGGGCCGATCGAGACGATTCGCCCCGGTGACCGCGTGTTCTTCGAGCCCGGCGAGAACCACTGGCACGGCGCGGACCCGAAGCGCCTCTTGGTCCACATCGCGATCCACCAGGCCGACGAGTCCGGATCGTCGGTCACGTGGGGCGCGCACGTGACCGACGAGCAGTACGCCGGCTAGATCGCGGATATAGGGTCCGCCGATGCGCGCCCTCCTCGCCTGCCTGGTCCTGTTGTGCCTGCCGGCGGGCGCCGCGGCAGCCGGACCCGTCGGCCAGCTCACCGTCGACGCCTCCGGGTGCGTCCACGAGACCGCGGCGAACGGCTGCGTCGACGGCCGCGCCCTCGGATCGGTCACCAGCCTCGCCATCTCGCCCGACGGACGTGACGTCTACGGCGCCGGCGGTCGCCAGCAGCGCCGTCGTGCACCTGCGCCGGGGGGCCGACGGCAAGCTCAGCCAGCCGTCCGGCGTCGACGGGTGCGTCTCCGACGACCCGAACGGCTTCACGCCGGCGTGCGGCCCGGGGGTGAACGTCGCCAACGCGCGCGACGTGGCGATCAGCGCCGATGGCACGAAGGTCCTCGTGACCGGGGGCAAGGGCGTGACCTCGTTCGTGCGCGACCCCGCCACCGGCGGGCTGAGCTTCGCCGGCTGCGTCAGCGGCGACGGGCAGGGGAGCAGCGCGCCGGGCGGCGCGAAGGAGTGCACGGACGGCCGCGTCATCACCGTCGCGTTCTCCGTGGCGATCTCGCCCGACGGGAGGTTCGCCTACGTCGCCCGCATCGGCTCCGCCAACGCCGACAACGCCGTCGCGATCCTCTCGATCGCCGACAACGGGACGCTCACCCAGCCCGACGGCGCGTGCCTGCGCACCGGCGGCAACGTCCCGCCGATCGAGGACCAGGGCGGCGCGCCCGGCGAGGGCGCCGGGTGTCAGGCCCAGGCGGTCCCGGGTCTCGGCGACGCGTATGACCTCGCGATGAGCACGGACGGCTCGACGCTCTTCGTCGTCAACGAGCGCGGCGTCCTGACGCTGACCCGCGATGCCACCTCGGGTGCGCTGACCCCGGCCGGCTGCGTGAACGCCGACGGGACCAATGGCTGCGTCGATCTGCGTGCGATCACCAGCCCGGTGAGCGCAGCGCTCTCCCCGGACGGCGCGTCGCTCTACCTCCGAACGCAGGCCGGCCTCGCGCATCTGAAGGTCGGTCCGGGCGGCGCGCTGACCCAGGCCGCGGATGCGACGGGCTGCTTCACCACCGACGGCGACGCGGGCGACAGCCCCGCTCCGTGCGGGGTCGCCAAGGGGATGCGCGACGGCATTGCGGTCGCCGCCTCTCCCGATGGCCGCAGCGTGATCACCGGCGGGTTGTTCGGTGCGGCGACCACCAGCACGTTCGACGTCGGCGCGGGAGGTGTGCTCACGTACGCGGGCTGCGTATCCGCGGACGGCAGCGGCGACGGGACGGCCGGCACGTGCACGACGGCCCCCTCGATCGGCTACGGGCCGTTCGTCCTCTCGCCCGGCGGCGAGCATCTGTACGGCACGTTCGGTGCCGGCGTCAGCTTCGCCAGGCGCGAGGTCGCTCCGACCTGCTCGGACGCGAGCGGGACCGTCGTCGCGGGTGGGACTACGACATTGCCGTTCGGCTGCGCCGACCTCAACGGCGATCCGGTCTCGATCTCGCAGCTCACGCCGCCATCGATCGGGACGGCCTCCCTCGCGGGGACGGCGGCCACCTACTCGGTCGGCTGCGACAAGGGCGGCACCGACTCCTTCACGATCGCCCCGAGCGACGGCGTCAACACGGGCCCGGCGGCGACCGGCACCGTCACCGTCACCCCGCGGCCCTGCCCGGAGGCGACCGTGCCCCCGGCGGCCTCGCGCCCCGCGCCGCTCCCGAAGCTGCGCGGCACCCTCAAGCCCGACAAGAAGCGCAGGGTCAAGCTGAAGCTGACCTGCGCCGCGACGGAGCCGGCCCCGTGCGCCGGGAGGCTGACGGTCAAGACGCCGAAGCTGAAGGTCGGCAAGAAGCGCAAGAAGCTGACCGTGCTGAGCACGCGCTACACCGTCGCGCCCGGGGCGACCAAGACGATCAAGGCACGGCTGTCGAAGAGGGTCGCGAAGGCGATCCGCAAGAAGAGGTCGGTCGCGTGCGCCTACACGCTGGCGGCGCCGGCCTCCGCGGGGTTCGTCGCGAAGCGCAAGACCGGGAAGGTCCGCCTGAAGCCGGCGAAGAAGCGCAAGCGCGCGCGGTCAGTCGTCGCTTAGGAGCGAGTCGTCATCACCGGCCGTCGGCCCGGCGAGCCAGCCACCGCCGCGCAGGCCCAGCGACGCGACGAAGCCGACCACGATCAGCACCGTGCCGGCCACCGGCGAGACCGTCTTGCCGAGCGCGAGCCCCGCAACCAGGACTACGCCGACCACAAGCGCGAGGAGGAGCTGCGTCTTCATCGGCCGGAGGCCTACCCGGACGCGCCCGACAGGATTCGAACCTGTGACCTTGCGCTCCGGAGGCGCACGCTCTATCCAGCTGAGCTACGGGCGCGAGACGCAGGATGCTAGCCCACCCGGGCGCGAACACCTGTTCTGTCCGAAGGCGTGCGTACCGTCGCTTCATGGAGACGTCGAGGATCGGTGATCTCGCGGAAGCGGCGGTCAGATTCGCCCTCCTGCGGGAGCGGCTGACCGTGCTCGAGCCGGTCGGCGGCCAGCATGTCTTCGACCTCGTGGTCAAGACGCCGGCGGGCTCGTTCCTCGAGGTGCAGGTCAAGCACGGCCGCGTCCGCAACGGCTGCGTCGAGTTCAAGACGCGGCGCACCGACCACGGCTACGGCGCCATCACCTACCGCGGGCTGATCGACCTCTTCGCGGTCTACGTGTCGGAGCTCGACCGCTGCTTCGTCATCCCGGTCGAGGAGGCGGGCACCTCGGCGTCGTCCCTTCGGATCGCGCCGACCGCCAACGGCCAGGCGAAGCGGGTGCGCTTCGCCGAGGACTACGCGCTCGAGCGGTGGGCGGCGCGGATGCGCTGTCCATAACGTTCTCGAGCGATGCGTCTGGCCATCATCAGCGACACCCACATGCCGCGCGGGGCGCGGCGGTTGCCGGACGCGTGCGTGGAGGAGCTGCGGGCGGCGGACGCGATCCTGCACGCGGGGGATCTCGCGCGCGCGGAGGTGCTCGAGCAACTGCAGGGCTACGGCCCGCCGGTGCACGCGATCCTGGGCAACGTGGACGATCCGGGCATCGGCCTGCCCGAGCGGCTGGAGCTGGACTTCGGGGGCGTCCGGATCGGGATGGTCCACGACCCCGGGCGCAAGGAGGGGCGGCTGCGGCGGCTGAAGACGCTGTTTCCCGGTAGCGACGCCGTCCTGTTCGGCCACACGCACATGCCCCAGCACGAGGAGGACGCGGACGGCTTCCAGATCTTCAACCCCGGCTCCCCGACGGAGCGGCGGCGGGCGCCGGCGCACACGATGGGTATCGGGACCGTCGAGGACGGGCGCATCACCTTCGAGCTGCGGGTGGTGGCCTGATGGAGATCAAGGTCCACTTCGCCGGGACGGGCGGCAGCGCGCCGACGGCGCGGCGCGGGCTGCCGGCGACGCTGATCAGCGCGGGCGGGGACCGGCTGCTGTTCGACTGCGGGGAGGGGACGCAGCGGCAGCTGCTGCGCAGCGTCGGCCTGCCCGAGCTCGACGCCGTCTTCATCACCCACTTCCACGCCGACCACTGGCTCGGGCTGCCGGGCATGCTCAAGACGTTCGACCTGCGCGCGCGCGAGAAGGAGCTGACCATCTACGGGCCGGCCGGGCTGCAGCGCCACCTCGACGCGCTGAAGCTGGTGGTGGGGCGGACGCGCTACCCGCTCGCGGTGGTCGAGCTCGACCGCTTCGACGAGGTGCTCTTCGACGACTACGTCGTCCACTGCTTCCCGAACGACCACCGCATGGAGGGCGTCGGGTACGCGCTCGTGGAGGACGACCGCCCCGGGCGGTTCGACCCCGCGAAGGCGGAGGCGCTCGGCGTCACGCCTGGGCCCGACTTCGGCCGGCTGCAGCAGGGGGAGACGGTCGACGGCGTCAGCCCCGAGCAGGTCATCGGGGAGGACCGCGACGGGCGGCGGATCGTGCTCAGCGGGGACACCCGCCCGTGCCAGGAGGTGCTCGAGCACGCCCGCGCGGCCGACCTGCTCGTCCACGAGGCGACGTTCACCGACTCCGAGCTCGACCGCGCGCGCGAGACCGGGCACAGCACGGCGCGCCAGGCGGCCGAGGTCGCCCGCGACGCCGAGGTCCGGCTGCTCGCGCTGACCCACCTCTCGACGCGGTACTTCCCGCGCGAGGTGCGCGACGAGGCGCGCGAGACGTTCGCGGACACGGTGGTCCCACGGGACTTCGACACCATCGAGGTCCCCTTCCCGGAGCGTGGCGCGCCCGAGCTGATCAGGGCGGTCATGGAAGAGCCGCCCACCGGGTAGCGCTCCGGCCGTGACCAGATTCCGGACCGCTCTCCTCGCCGTTCTCGCCCTCTGCCTCGTCGCCGTCCCCGCGACCGACGCTGCCGCCAAGAAGAAGAAGGTGCCGCTGCTGCGGCTCGACAGCGGCACGACGACGATCACGCCCGACCCCGGGTTCGTCTCGGCGCTGCAGGGCCTCAGCGTGGCGCCGACGGTGCTGCCTCCGGGCGAGGCGACCTCGGAGGGCTTCGCGTTCCCGATCGTGTCCGGCAAGCTCGCCGGCAACAAGCCCGCGGCCGGCCAGATCCGCCACTTCGGCGGCCTGCGGCTGAGCACGGCCGACGGCAACCACGTCGACCTCAACAACCTCCGCATCAACGACGGCAAGAACGTCGCGGCCGTGACGACCCAGATCGGGTCGGGCGCGCGCATCGTGCTGGCGACGCTCGACATCGAGAAGGCCTTCATCCGCGTCACCAAGCGCCGGCTGGAGTTCGGCAACATCGGCCTGCCGCTGTCCGAGCCCGCCGCCGCCGCGCTCAACTCGCAGTTCGCGACGCAGGCCTTCAGCGAGGGCCAGCTGATCGGCACGGCGACCATCGACGCGAAGATCCGGCTGAAGCTGAAGCCGCTCAAGCGCCCCTAACCCTCGGGGACCACGACACCGGTCTCGTAGGCGACGACCACGGCCTGCGCGCGATCGCGCAGGCCGAGCTTGGAGAACACGCGGCCGACGTGGGTCTTGACCGTGTTCTCGCCGAGGAAGAGATCGGCGGCGATCTCGCGGTTGGACTTCCCGCGCCCGATCAGCTTCAGGACCTCCAGCTCGCGCGCGGTCAGCTCCTCCAGCCGCGCCGCCGCGCCCTGGCCGGGCCCCCGCGCGGCGACCGCGAAGCGCTCCACGAGCCGCCGGGTGATCGCCGGCGCCAGGAGCGCCTCGCCCGCCGCGACGACGCGGATGGCGTCGAGCAGCCGGTCCGCGGGCGCGTCCTTGAGCAGGAAGCCGCCGGCGCCGATGCGCAGCGCCTCGTAGACGTAGGCGCTCTCGTCGAAGGTCGTCAGCATCACCACGGCGGTGTCCAGCTCCGGGTCGGAGAGGATCCGCTCAGCCGCCTCGAGCCCGTCGAGGTCGGGCATGCGGATGTCCATGAGGACGACGTCGGGCCGGCGCCGGCGCACGACGTCGAGCGCGGCGCGGCCGTCCGCGGCCTCGCCCACGACCCGCAGGTCGGGCTCGGCGTCGACGATCACGCGGAACCCCGTCCGCAGCAGGGCCTGGTCGTCGGCGATGACGACGGTGATGACGTGCTCGGCACCCGTGGCGGCGGCGCCGACCGAGAGCAGCGCGACGGTGCGCCGCAGCTCCGGGACGCGAACGCCGCCCGCGGGGGAGAGGAGGGACGCGACGCCCGCGCCGGCGAGATGGGCGACGGCCTCCGTGACCAGCACCTGGCCCGGCTCGGCCAGCGCGCAGATCCGCTCCGCCACCTCGAGGGCGACGGCGGGCTCCCCGGCGTCGATGCCCGCGCGCGCGTCCCCGCCCAGCGCGGCGATCGCGGCCGCCGCGCGGACCGCGTCGGCCGGCGTGTCGAAGGCCGCGGCGAGCCGGTCCTCCGCCAGCCGCGCGCCACCGTGGGCGGCGACCGCGTCGGCGGCCGCCGGGCCGGCGTCCTCCGCCACGAGGATGGTGCGCACGGGGCTCACGGCCCACATGATCCCGCGCGCCCGGCCCAGCGGGGTCCACCCACCGGGTGACGTCCCCCGGCGCGTTCACCCGCAGCGGTGACGACGGATCGGCGAAGCCGCGGAAGTCTGCGCTCATCCCAACCGTTCGTTGCCTACAAGGAGGCCAACCGTGAAACTCCCAGCCATGCCCGCCGGACCGCCGCTCGCGCGTCGCGACTACGTGATCGCCGGCATCGTCACCGTGTTGTCCGTCGTCCTGTTCGGGGTCCTCGAAGATCCCGGGGAGCCGGCCATCGGCTCGCTGGAGCGGACGCTCGGCGCGGCCGCGTTCGTGTTCATCGCGGCGCCCGTCCTGTGGCGGCGCCAGGCCCCGGTCCAGGCGGCCGGCGCCTTCCTCGCCGCGGTCGCCGTCCACGTCGCCGTCTTCACCACCTTCACCCGCTGCGGGCTCGTCCTCCCGATCAGCTTCGTGCTGGCCTTCGGCGCCGGCGCCAACCTGCCGCAGCGCCCGGCGCTGCTGGCCCTCGGCCTGATCGTCGCCGGTCAGGTGGTGATGCTGCTCGACGACGGGTCGGCCGGCATCGACGCGATGATCATCGCCGCGCCGGTCGCCGCGGCCGTGTGGGGCGGCGGGCGCATCGTCCGCTCCCGCACGGCGCTCACGGAGGTGCTCGTGCGAGCGCAACGCCGAGGTGCGCGCCGCCCGCGAGGAGAACGCGCGCCTCGAGGTCGCCACCGACCGCGTCCGCCTGTCCGCCGAGCTCGACGAGCTGCTGCGGCGCCGGCTGGGCGAGCTGGCCCGGCTGGCCGAGGCCGGCGGCGGTGACGACGCCGTCGGCGCGCTGCGCGTCATCGAGTCCGAGAGCCGGGCGACGCTCGACCAGATGCGCGCGACGGTCAACCTGCTGCGCGGCGACGAGCAGCACGGCACCGAGCCGCAGCCGACCCTGACGCACCTCGACGCGCTGGTCCTGCGCGCGAAGGGCGAGGGCGCCCGGGTGGCCCTGACCGGTAACCCGCGCGCGCTGCCGGCCGGCCTGGAGCTGTCGGCCTACCGGGTCGTCGAGCACCTGCTGGCCGCCACCGACGACGGGCCGGGCGTCGAGGTCGAGGTCAACTTCGGGTCCGACGCGCTCGAGGTGAGCGTGGCCGGTCCGGCCCGGCGCCGCGGCGAGGCGGCGATCGAGCGCGCCCGCGAGCGGGTGGCCCTGCACCACGGGACCCTGGCCGCTTCGAGCCGCGGCGGGCGCACCCAGGTGACGGCCGCCTTCCCGGTGCTGGCGGCGGTGTGATCCGGACCCCTCCGGGCCGCTGGTCATCGCGGCGGCGCTCGGCGCCGCCGCGCTGGCCGTCACGTCGGGCTGATCGAGGAGGACCAGGTGCTGCTGCT
>CAWJMO010000037.1:0-16122 GCA_963843865.1 uncultured Solirubrobacteraceae bacterium
GTCCACGATGCGGCCGAGCAGGGCGTCGCCGACCGGGACCTCGAGGAGGCGGCCGGTGCGCTTGACCGTGTCGCCCTCGACGATCTTCGTCCAGTCGCCGAAGAGCACGGCGCCGACGTTGTCGGACTCGAGGTTGAGGGTGAGCCCCGTCACGTCGTGCGGGAACTCGAGCATCTCGAAGGACTGGGCGTTCTCGAGGCCGTGGACGCGGGCGATGCCGTCCGCCACCGAGAGGACGGTGCCGACCTCGGCCAGGTCGGCCTTGTCCGACTCGAGGCCTTCGATGCGGCTCTTGAGGATGGAGGTGATCTCGTCGGGCTTGATCTGCATGGGGTCTCCTTTAAGTCGCTTTCGCGACTTCTCTACGAAGGTTCTCTAGACGCCGGCGCACGGAGGCGTCGAGCACGGTGTTGCCGACGCGGACCACGAGGCCGCCGAGGACGTCGGCGTCCACGTCGGAGGTGAGCTCGACCTGTCGGCCGGTCTGCTCGGCGATCTGATCGCCGATCTGCTTCACGGTGGACTCGTCGAGCTCGATCGCCGAGGTCACGTGGACGGGCAGGACGTCGTTCTCGTCGTCCCACAGGAGCTCGAACTCACGCCGGATCTTGAAGATCACCGGCATGCGGTGGTTCTCGATGAGCAGCTGGAGGAAGTTGTCCACCAGCTCGTCGAGCTCCGTGACGGCCTTCTTCAGGCCCTCCTTCTTGTCCTCGCTCGTGAGGTAGGGCGAGAAGAAGAAGACCTGGAGATCGTGGTCGTCGTTGATGGCGTCGGCGAGCTCACCGAGCTGGTCGCGCACGGTTTCGAGCTTGTCGGCGTCCTGCGCCGCCTCGAACAGCGAGCGCGCGTAGACCGTGGCGATCTCCTCCATCTACGACGCCGCCGGTTCCTTGGCGAGCGACGAGAAGTCCAGCTCGGCCAGGGCGTCCTCGACGAGGCGCTTCTGGTCGGACTCGTCGAGCGACTTGCGCGTGACCTTCTCCGTGGCGAGCACGGTCAGGTCGGCCACCTCCGAACGGAGGGTCTGGATCGCGCGGGCGGTCTCCTGCTGGATCTCGCGCTGCGACTGCTCCATGAGCTCGTCCTTCTTGCGCTTGCCCTCGGCGACCCCGCGGGCCTCCGTGCTCTCGGCGGTCTTGCGCGCGCGGGACACGATCTCGTCGGCCTGCGTACGCGCCTCCGACAGCCGCTCGCGGTACTCGCGCAGGAGCTCGTCGGCCTCCTGCTTGGTGCGGTCGGCGTGGTCGATGGCCTCCTCGATCGCCTGCTGGCGCTTGTCCAGGGCAGCGGCGATCTGCGGGAACGCGAGCTTGCGCAGGATGTAGAACGCGATCGCGAAGACGACCAGGGTCCAGATCATCAGCCCCGCATCGGGGCTGACCAGGAAGCTGTCGGCGGCGAGGACCATCGACCTAGAGGAAGAAGGCGATGAGGCCCGCCACGAGGCCGTAGAAGAAGCACGCCTCGGTCAGAGCGAAGCCGAGCCACTGGATGGAGGTGATCTCGTCGCGCATCTCCGGCTGGCGGGTGACGGACTCGATGACCTTGCCGAAGATGATGCCGATGCCCACGCCGGCGCCCACGGCACCGAGGCCGCCGCCGACGCCCAGCGCGACGGCACGACCGGCGTCAGCGCCGTCGGACGCCGCGGCGAAGAAGAAGTTGAGGATGGTGGCAAGCAACGGAAGGGACTCCTTGGTTAGTGAGACTCGGCGACGGCGCCGCCGAGGTAGATGGCAGACAAGGTGGCGAAGATGAAGGCCTGCAGGCCGGCGACGAGGCCGACCTCGAACAGGAACAGCACGACGCCGAACGGCAGGGTGAACCAGCCGACCGCGGCGGTGCCGAGGATGACGGCCAGGCCGCCGGACATGAACAGGATGATCAGGTGGCCGGCGAGCAGGTTGGCGAAGAGCCTGACCGTCAGCGACAGCAGCCGCATGAAGTTCGAAAGGAACTCGAGGATGAACATCGGGACGGCGGCGACGCCGCTGATGCCCTGCGGGATGAAGCTCTTCATGTACCCGATGAAGCCCTTGGCGCGCAGGCCCTCGATGTTGTAGGCGATGAACACCATCAGCGCGAGGATCAGCGGGATGGACACGTTGGCGGTCGCCGCGTAGATGGCGAAGGCCGGGATGTGTGCCCCGAGGATGTTGACCTTCTCCTCCGAGTTGGTCGGCAGCGGGATATAGCCGATCAGGTTCGAGACGAGGATGAAGAGGAAGATGGTGCCCAGGAACGGGAACCACTTGCGGGCCATGCGGTCGTCCATCGCCCCGCGCGTGATCTGGTCGCGCATGAGGGCGTAGAGCATCTCGACCGCGGTCTGCACGCGGTTGGGCCGCGCCTGCATCCGCTTGGCGACGTAGACCATCAGCCCCGTGGTGATGATGGTGGCCAGCAGCAGGTAGAGCACGCCCTTGTTGAAGTCCAGCGGCCCGGGCAGGTGGATCCAGTCGTGGAGCTCGAACTCGGCCTGCGGCTTGAACTCGTCGTTCTTGCCGTCGGAGCCGAAGGCGATGCCGATCACGATCAGGCCGACCATGTAGACGCCCGCGATGCTGAGCAGGAGGTTGCGGCGGCTCACGTCGAGGCGTTCCTTTGCGGTCGGAAGATGAAGGCGATGGTCATGTAGACGGTGAAGGCGACGAGCACGATCAGGGCGGCCGTCAAGCCGTCTTCCCTCGCTCCCACACCTCCGAGGGCGAGGATCGTAATGCCCATGAGCAGCGGACGGAGCATTCCGCTCACGAAAGTGACCGCGGTCTGACGCCGGAAGTCCTCCTGGCCGGCCGCGTAGGTGTCCAGCGCGACGCCGATCCCGCGCTGCACGAGCCACAGCAGCACGCCCCCGACGGCGCCGATCGTCGGCAGGCCGGCGAGCAGCGCGAAGGGCAGGAACGCGAGCACGAGCACGCAGTCGAAGAAGCGCAGGGGCAGCGGGATGCCGGGCTGCGGCAGCGGTCGGGACGATGGAGTGGCCGGCACGCTCACGAAGAGCCTTGCAGGCTAGCGGGCTTTAGGACTTTGTAACGACTTTGTGACACTCCGCGCGAGGGGACATCAGTTGCGTTCATCGACAGCCCGTGCCACTGTCGCCGCGTGCGCTCCCTCCCGGTCCTGCTGCTGACCTGCTTCGCCCTGCACGCCGGCCCCGCCGCGGCGGCCCAGCGCTTCGCGGTGCCCTCCGGCGGCTCCCCCTCTGCCGCGACCTGCCCGGCGGCGGCGCCCTGCACCCTCGTCCGCGCGGTCAACGCCGGCGCGGCCGGCGACGAGATCGTGGTGACGCCGGGCGCCTACACGATCTCCAGCGTGCTCACCCTGCCCCAGGGCGGCTCCATCCACGGCGTCGCCGGGCAGGCACGCCCGGTCATCACCTCCACGGCGCCCGCCGACGTCCTCGTGGTGAGCGGCACCGGCGTCAGCTCCGTCAGCGACCTTGACCTGACGGGGAAGGGCCGCGTCCTCTACTTCAACACGGGCGGCGGGGTCGTGGAACGGGTGGTCCTCCAGGCGACGGGCCCCAACAGCGTTGCGTTCAACGAGTACGGCGTGGAGGGGACGACGCTCGTGCGGGACGTCATCGCCAGGGCGGACGGCACCGGCGCGATCGCGTTCCGCTTCACCGGACATCCGTCGTTCGCGCGGAACGTGACCGCGTGGGCGACGGGGCCGGGGTCGACCGGGCTCGACGTCTTCACGAGCTTCACCGGCACCGACGGCCCGGGCATGTGCATCGGCCAAGGCAACGGCAACGTGGAGGTGCTCAGCTCGTTCGTCCACGGGGAGGGCCAGGACCTGCGCATCGACAAGGACGGCACCTGCGGCCCGATGCCGCGGCTGAAGATCGGCTCGTCGAGCTTCGGCACCGAGCTGGAGGACGACGCCACCGTGGACGTGAGCGGCGGCGGCAACCTCGACGCCGATCCGGCCTCGGCGTTCGTGGCGCCGGGCACGGACTTCCACCAGCGCGACGGCGCCCCCACCGCCGACGCGGGTCTGGCCGACGTGCGCACCGGCGCCGTCGACGTCGACGGCCTCCCCCGCAGGCAGGGCGTCGTCGACATCGGCGCCACCGAGCTCATGCGTGCCGTCGTGCTCGCGACGCCGGGCACGGCCGGCCCGACCTTCAACGGCACCGTGGATCCGGGCGCCGTCGACGCCTCCGTGGCCTTCGCCTTCGGCCCGACGGACGCCTACGGCTCGCTCACCGCTCCCGTGGTCGTCCCCGCCGGGGCACCCCAGGCGGTCTCCGCCGCGCCCGGCGGCCTGGACGCCGCTGCCGCGTACCACTACCGCCTGGTCGCGACGCAGGGGAACGTCAACTACACGCGCACCACGACGAGCGGCGACGCGCTGTACACGCCGCCGGCGTCCCCCTCCCCTACGCCCACCGCCTCGCCGGTCCCGACCGCCACCCCGACGCCGACGCCGGTGCCGACGGTCAAGAAGCGCGTCCGCTGCAAGGTCCCGAAGCTCAAGGGCCTGACCCGTAAGCAGGCCGGCAAGCGCCTGCGGAAGGGGCACTGCCGGCTCGGGAAGGTGCGCGGGAAGCGGGGCGGGAAGGTCGTCAAGCAGAGCCGCAAGGCGGGTCGGAAGCTGAAGCGCGGGACGCGGATCCGCATCAGCCTCCGCTGAGGCGAAGTTCAGGGCTGGCCCTGATGAATCCGCTCCGGATCGTTCGTACGGTTCGCGGACGCAGCAACGACTCGGGAGGTCAATTCACATGCGTGCAGGGCGGAAGACGGTGGCCATCGCCACCGGGATGACCCTTGCCGTGGCAGGGGCCACGGTGGCGGCAGGGGCCGGCGACGGCACCATCACGGCGTGCGTCAAGGACAACGGACAGGTGCGGTTGGTGGACTCGGCCGCCGACTGCAAGACGCCGGAGAAGGCCGTTACTTGGAACAAGACGGGCGTGGCGGGGCCGGCGGGACCGAAGGGCGACACGGGCCCGGCAGGACCGGTGGGACCGGCGGGGCCCGCCGGGGGGCCGGGACCGAAGGGCGAGACCGGGCCGCAGGGCCTGCCCGGACCGAAGGGCGATACGGGACCGAAGGGCGACACCGGAGCCAAGGGTGACCCGGGTCCGAAGGGCGATACGGGTCCGCAGGGCCCTCCCGGTCCCGCCGGCAGCGGTGGCGGTGGCGAGAAGGAGTTCTACGCGGCCAACAACGTCGTCCTCAATGCGTTCACGGAAGATGGTCTCAGCATCGACGTCGGTTGCGCCTTCCTCGCGGGGGTCTCGGCTACGGGGCCTGCCGGGTCGTCTCTGACGGTTCGCCTCCCCGACGGGACGAGCACCTCGTACTACCTGAATCCGTCGTTCACCGAGATCTCAACCCAGGACGGGCTCCACGACTTCGTCTACTACAGCTCTGAAGGTGAAGTCGTGAGCGGGCAGTTCACCTTCAGCGCCAACGGGATCGGCCAGTGCACGATCGCGGGGTCGCACAGCTGAGTCGCACCGCGGCCTGCGTCCCGCTGCGGCGGGGCGCGGGCCGGCGCTCATGGTCTCCGGGCCTCCATCGGCGCGTCGAACGCCTGGCCGGCCTGCTCGAGGGCGGTGATCGCGGCGGTGGTGACGTCGCGGCTCGAAGGCGGCGCCTTGACGTGAGCCCACACGATCCGGTCGCGGGCGCCAACCACGACCGCCCACACGGACCGACCGCCGACGGAGGGCTCCTCGAAGACGTAGCCGTCCGTCCCCACGATCGGCCGGACGAGGGCGTTCGTCTTCAACTTTTGCGCCTCCTCGACACTGGTGAAGAAGGGCGTCTTGCGATCGAGCGCGACGGTCAGCTCCGCGTCGCCGCGCCTGTAGGTGCACTTCCCCGCGTCCGGCACCCCGTTCCCCTTCTGCGGGAACACGAGCCCGGAGTAGCGGACCGTGCCCCGGCCGAGGGCGGCCTCGACGGTGGCCGGCTCGAGCGGCGCGAAGGTGAGCTGGTCCCCGGCCGCGCACTCGCCGGTCACCTTCATGGCCGGTGTCGTGGTCCCGCCGCACCCGTAGAGGCTCGCGACGGCCAGCACGACGAGCGCGCGCCTCACGAGACGGGCTGCTCGCGGCGGGCGCGGCGGGCCAGGACGTCGGCCTCGAGGCGGTCGAGCTCCTCGCGGCGACGGCGGATGAGCTCGATGGTGTCCTGCTCCTGCAGCAGCGGCTTGATCTCCTCGAGTGGGACGCCGAGAGCGTCGCGGATGCGCAGGATCAGCTCGAGGCGCTCGACGTCGGACTCGTCGTAGGAGCGGTGGGCGCCGGCGGGGCGCTCACCGTCGCTCCAGAGCAGGCCGATCTCCTCGTAGTAGCGGATCGTCCGGGTGGTCGTGCCGACCCGCTCGGCGACGTCGCCGATGCGCATCAGGCCGGAGCGGCCGCGGGCAGCGCCTGGTGGGACGGCCGCAGCAGGCAGACGGCGGCGCCGACCAGCGAGGTGCCCGCGAGCACCCACAGCGCCGTGTGCATGTTGGTGATGAAGGGCGCGAGGTTCTCTGCCGACAGCCCGGTCGAGATGCCCGAGAAGATCTTGAAGAGCACGGTCTGCGGGATCGCGTTGGTGACGACGGCCATCACGAAGGCGATGGAGATGACGGCGCCCGAGTTCTGGGCGAGCACCCGGGTGGCGGCGGCGACGCCGCGGCGGTGGCTGGGCACGGCGCCCATCATGGCAGCCGTGTTGGGCGAGTTGAACATGCCCGAGCCGATGCCGACGAGGCCGAGGTAGATCGCGCCGGGCAGGTACGGCGTGTCGGCCTCGAGCGTCGTCATCAGCGCGAGGCCGACGGCGGTCACGAGCATGCCGACGGCGGCGAGCGTGCGCGAGCCGTGGCGGTCCGCCCAGGCGCCGGCGGGCGGCGAGGCGACGAGCATCCCGACGGCGAGCGGCGCGAGCTTGATGCCCGCCAGCACGGCGTCGTCGCCCTGGGCGCCCTGGTAGTAGAAGACGAACACGAACAGCAGCGCGAAACGCGCGAGGCCGTTGAGGAAGGCGGCGCCGGACGCGGCCGCGAACAGCCGGTCGGAGAAGATGGAGAGGTCGAGCATCGGCGCGCGGCCGTGCTTCTCGACCATGACGAAGGCCGGCAGCAGGACGGCGCCGGCGATCAGGCCGATGATGACGACCGGGTCGTCCCAGCCGGTCAGCCCGCCGCGGGAGATGCCGAGCGTGAGGCCCGTGAGGCCGACCACGAAGAGGACCGTGCCGGGGAGGTCGAGCCCGCGCACGGCGTCCGGCCGCGAGAGCTCGCGCAGGATGGACCCGGCCCACAGCGAGCCGAGCAGCCCGAACGGGATGTTGAACCAGAAGACCCACTGCCAGTTGATCTCGACGAGCGCGCCGCCGAGGACCGGACCGAGGATGAGGCCGACGGCGGCGACCATCGTGTTGGTCCCCATGGCCAGGCCGAGCTGCTCGCGCGGGAACGCGTCCGTGACGATCGCGGCGCTGTTGGCGAAGAGGGAGGCGCCGCCGACGCCCTGCAGGATCCGCCAGAGGATCAGCTGCGTGCCGTCGGCGGCGAACCCTGCGCCCAAGGAGGCGAGGGAGAAGAGGAGGAAGCCGCCGACGTAGGCGCGCTTGCGGCCGAAGAGGTCGCTGAGGCGCCCGACCGTCACCACCAGCACGGTGGAGGCGATCATGTACGCCAGGATCACCCAGACGAGGGTGAGCAGGCTCGTGTGCAGGGAACGCTCCAGCTCGGGTAAGGCGATGATGAGCGTCCCGGAGTTGGTCGCCGCGAGCAGCATCCCGAGGCTCGTGCAGGAGAGTGCCCACCAGCGGTAATGCTGGTGGTCCGCATCGACACCGAACTTGAAGTTCACGTCAACGTAAGTTACCACCGAGAGGAACACATCATGGCCAAGAACACCGCGCACGCCGAGTGGAAGGGCACGCTCAAGGAGGGCAAGGGACACCTCGCGCTCGACAGCGGCGCCTACGAGGGTGACTTCACCTTCAAGTCCCGCTTCGAGGACGGCGAGGAGAAGATGACCAACCCGGAGGAGCTCATCGCCGCCGCCCACGCCGGCTGCTTCACCATGCAGCTGAGCAACATGCTCCACCAGGAGGGCGTCGAGGTCGAGTCGGTCGAGACCTCCGCGCAGGTCGGCATCCGCAACGTCGACGGCACCCCGACGATCGCCACGAGCGAGCTCAAGACCACCGTGACGGGGTCCGACCTCGACGAGGTCAAGGTCCGCGAGTTCGCCGAGACCGCCAAGTCCGAGTGCATCATCAGCCGCGCCCTGGCGGGCGTGAAGGAGATCACCCTCGAGGTGACGATCGCCTAGCGCGAAGGGAGGGTCAGACCCTTTTCTCTAGGGGCGGAAGGCGCGGATCACGGCCTGCCGGGTCTGCGCCTTCCTGCCCGCCCTGCGCAGCGCGTCCAGCACGGCGTTCATCGCGTCGAAGCCGGCCCGCGCGTACGGGCCGGGGGCAACGCCGGGGAACGCGTCCGCGAAGCCGGCCGGCGTCCCGGCGCCGAGCACCCGCACGCGGGCGCGCGGAGCGATCGGCGCGGTGGTCACGACGGCGGCGCGGCGGTTCTCGCGCAGGACGCTGTCGATGACGCCGCGCGCGTTCTCGGGGTCCGTACCCGCGTAGACGACGGTGCGGGCGCGCGCGGTGGACACGGTGCGGCCGGCGTAGCCGCGGATGGCCGTGGCCAGCGCCTCGCTGCCGGCCTCCGTCTCCACCGCGATCGGGCTTGCGGGCCGCGCGGACGATCGCCTCCGCCTGCTGCGCGGGCGTCGGCCCGACCGGGAAGAAGGTCTGCCGGCCGCTCGGCTCGGGGAAGGCGATCGGCCCCTGCGGCGAGACGTGCAGCAGCCCGACCGCATTGAGCAGCGGCGCGCTGACGGCGGCCGTGCGGCGGTCGAGGTCGCCGATGACGGCGATGGTGCCGGTGTCGCGGACGATGTCCTGCACCGCGCGGGCGATGCCCTCCGTCTGCTCGGGCTCCGGGGCGGAGGCGAACTGGACCGTGAGCTTCCCGACGCGGCCGCCCGCCTGCGCCAGCGCGAGCTTGGCCCCGCGGACGAGGCTCGTGCCCTCGGGGGTGTCCGGAACCAGCGTGTAGACGGTGAGGATCTCGCCGGGGACACGGCCGCCCCTCTGGATCGACGCCCGGTTGCCGCAACCCACCAGCAGGGCTGCGACAACCGTCAGCATCGTCAGGCGGCGCAGCACGCCGTCATCGTACGGCGAGCCTCGCTGCGTCTTCGTCGAGCCGCCACGCGATGCGCGCGACGACCGTGGCGACCCGCCAGCGGACCTGCGACGGCGGGTGCCCGGTCCGGGCGACCCGTTGGCGCTCGTGCGCCCGCTTGACGCGCGATGCGGCCTGCTCGCGGGCGACGAGGGTGGTGATGGACTGCATGGTGGTGGTGCTCCTTGTCTCGGGATGGGAAGGAGCCCACGTCAGGTGTGGTGTCGTGGGCTCAGGGCGGCCCACGACGTATGCGCGCGAACGCGCTAGCCGTCGGGCCGGGAGGTGCCGCGGGACGCGGCGTGCTTGGGCGTGTGGACGGTCATCGAGCGCGGCACTCTACGGAACCGGCCGGCGGTTTTCAACCGGATTTGCGACGGCGGGGAAGCTGCCCGTCTCCAGCTCACGCTCGATCTCGGCCTCGATGACGTGCTCCTGCGTCCCCGGCTCGGCCTTCATCCGGAAGCGCTTGAGCTTGAGGATCTCGAGCGTGTAGACGGCGTAGAACGAGCCGCCGAGGCCGAGCAGCATCACCGCGATCATGAAGGTCGTCCAGCCGATGCGGAAGGTGCCGTGGTCGTCCGTGTAGGGGACGACGCGCAGCGCCACGGCGACCGCCGCCATCGCGGCCGTCCAGCGCGTACAGGTAGCCGACGGTGCGCCGCTGGGAGAAGCCGATGCGCGCGAAGCGGTGGTGGAAGTGGTTGGTGTCGGCGCTGTAGACGGGCTGCTTGTACTTCATCCGCTTGAGCACGACGAAGGTGGTGTCGAGGAACGGGACGGCGAGCACGACGAGGGGGACGAACAGGGCGACCAACGCGTTCGTCTTCAGCGACCCCTCGACGATGATCGCGCCGAGCAGCAGGCCGAGGAGGTTGGACCCGCAGTCGCCCATGAAGATCGCCGCCGGGTGGAAGTTGTGCACGAGGAAGCCGAGCGCGGCGCCCGCGGTGATCAGCGCGAGCACGCCGGCGGGGTCGCGCTGGAGGCTGAAGGCGATGATGCCGAAGGCGGCCGCGGAGATCGCGCAGACGCCGGCGGCGAGGCCGTCCACCCCGTCGGTGAAGTTGACGGCGTTCATGATCGCGACCAGGCCGATCAGCGTGAGCGGACCGCCGGCCGCGCCCAGGTCCACGTCGTGGACGAACGGCAGCGTGAAGTTGTCCACCGTCACCCCGCCGAGCACGAGGATCAGCGCGGCGCCGGCCTGCCCGAGCAGCTTGACCAGCGGCGGCAGCTCGAGGATGTCGTCGAGCGCGCCGACGGCGGCGATCACCGCGGCGCCGAGGATGATCGCGTGGTAGCGCTCGGAGCCCGGCAGGTACAGCAGCGCGGCCGTGATGGCGCCGGCGAAGATGGCCAGGCCGCCGAGCAGCGGCGTCGAGCGCTGCGCCAGCCCACGGGCCCGCGGCGTGTCCACCGCCCCCACCTTGCGGGCGACGAGGCCCGCCAGCGGGGTCACCAACGTGGCGACGACGAAGGCGACGAGGAGGCCGCGGAGTCCGTCGTCGACCATGACCTAGACGGTCGTCGGCGCCTTCAGGTGCGTGTAGAGGGGGTGCCGGTCGGCGATCGCGGTGACGCGTTCGCGCAGGTCGTCCTGGCGCGCCTCGTAGTCCGGCGTCAGGGCCGTGGAGATGATCTCGCCGACCTCCGCGAAGTCCTCCGCCTGGAGGCCGCGGGTGGCGAGGGCGCCGGTGCCGACGCGCAGGCCGCTGGTGACCATCGGCGGGCGCGGGTCGTCCGGGACGGCGTTGCGGTTGACGGTGATGCCGATCTCGTGCAGCCGGTCCTCGGACTGCTGGCCGTCGATCTCCGAGTCGCGCAGGTCGACGAGGGCGAGGTGGACGTCGGTGCCGCCCGTGAGGACGTTCACGCCGTGGCCGGTCTCGACGAGCTTCTGGGCGACGGCCTGGGCGCCGGCGATGGTCCGCTCCTGGCGCTCGCGGAAGACCTCGGTCGCCGCGATCTTGAAGGCGATCGCCTTGCCGGCGACGACGTGCTCGAGCGGTCCGCCCTGCTGGCCGGGGAACACGGCGCTGTTGATCTTCTTGGCGTACTCCTCCTTGCAGAGGATGAGGCCGCCGCGGGCGCCGCCGAGCGTCTTGTGCACCGTGGAGGTGACGACGTCGGCGTGCTCGACCGGATTGGGGTGCAGCCCGGCGGCGACGAGGCCGGCGAAGTGCGCCATGTCGACCATGAACAGGGCGCCGACCTCGTCCGCGATCTCGCGGAAGCGGGCGAAGTCCAGCGTGCGGGGGTAGGCGGACCAGCCGGCGAGCAGGAGCTTCGGGCGGCGCTCCTTGGCGACGCGCTCGACCTCGTCCATGTCGATGCGCCAGTCGAGCTCCTTCGACACGCCGTAGGGCGCGATGTCGTAGAGGCGCCCGGAGACGTTGAGCTTCATCCCGTGGCTGAGGTGGCCGCCGTGGGAGAGGCTGAGGCCCATGATCGTGTCGCCCGGCTGCAGGAGGGCGTGGTAGACGGCGGTGTTGGCCTGCGCGCCGGCGTGCGGCTGGACGTTGGCGTGCTCGGCGCCGAAGAGGGACTTCGCGCGGTCGATCGCAAGCTGCTCGATGACGTCGACGTGCTCGCAGCCGCCGTAGTAGCGCTTGCCGGGGTAGCCCTCGGCGTACTTGTTCGTGAGCACGGAGCCCTGCGCCTCGAGGATCGCCTGCGGGACGAAGTTCTCGGAGGCGATCATCTCGAGCGTCGCCTGCTGGCGGCGCAGCTCGGCGTCCATGGCCTCGGCGACCTCGGGGTCGACCTCGTGGAGGGGGCGCTCGAAGAAGTCCGCCGGAAGCTCGCTCATGCCTCGAGTCTACGCGCGACCTCGGCGGCGGAAAGCGCACCTTCCCGCACGATGCGCCACTCCGGGCCGGTGAAGTCGATCACCGTCGAAGGCGTCCCCGGCAGCTCCCCGGCGCCCAGCGCGAGGTCCACGCCCCGCCGGATGTCGTCCGGCACCTCGTCCGGCGTGCGGGCGTCCGGCTCGCCCGAGTGATTGGCGCTGGACTGCATGACCACGACCTGCGCCCCCTCGAGTGGAGTGCCCGCCGGGTAGCGGATGCCCACGGTGCCGCCACTCGCGTCCGGGATCAGCAACGTCACCGGCCCGGGCAGGAGCTTCTCGGCCCCGGGCGGCAGCTCCGGGAGCGCGTCGGCGGAGAAGACCATGAGCGCCGACGGCTTGTCGGGCGCGCGCCCCTTGAGCGCGTAGAGCTTGGCCACCGCCTTCTCGTTGGCGGGGTCGCAGGCGAGCCCGTAGACGGTGTCGGCGGGGAACAGCGCGACGCCCCCGGCGCGGATGCAGGCCTCGAACGCGGATCTCATCGTGTCCACACCGTTACCCGGTCGAGCCCGGCGAGATCGCGGACCAGGGTGATGTGGGCCCCGCCGCCCGGGAACAGCGCGGCGACCTCCGCGGCCTGGTCGTGGCCGTGCTCGAGGGCGACGAAGACCGCGCCCATCGCCAGGGCCTGTTCGACGAGCGGCGCGAAGACGTTGCCGTAGAGGGCGAGGGCGGGCTCGAAGGCGAGCTCGGGCGGCCCGTCGTAGCCCGGGTCGACGTAGGGCGGGTTGGAGACGACGGCGTCGGCGCGCAGATCCCCCAGCAGGTCGCAGCGGACGATGTCGACGTCGAGGCCCAGGCGGCGGGCATTGAGGGAGGCGACATCGAGCGCATCCTGCGAGACGTCGGTGAGCGTCACGTGGAGATCGGGACGCTCGTCCTTCAGCGCGAGACCGACTGCGCCGGACCCCGTGCCGACGTCGATGACGGACGCGCCCTCGGGCAGGGCGAGCGCGGCCTCGACGAGGTGCTCCGTCTCGGGGCGCGGGATGAGGACCCGGGGGTCGACGTGGAGGTCGAGGTGGCGGAACCCCTTCGTGCCGGTGATGTAGGCCACCGGCTCCCCCTTGGCTCGCCTCTCGATGAGCTCTTCGAAGCGGGGCGGCGGCTCGTGATCGCGCCCGAAGAGCTGGAGCCGGTCGATGCCCAGCGCGTGGGCGAGCAGGACCTCCCGGTCGAGCCGGTCGACCGTCAAAGCAGCGCGGCGAGCGTCGGCCGGGCACTCGACCTGCGGGAGGTGACCGCAGTCCAGCGTCGTCGTCGCCACGACGGCCTGGAAGTCCGGGCGCACGACCCGGTCGCGGGCGCAGGCGATGTACGGGCCGGGCGTGGGTGGGCCGAGCGCGTCGAAGTACGGCGCCGACGCCTGTCCGCGCATGTGGTGCGGGTCCAGGCCCCGCGCCCGGGCGTCGTCGTCCTCGAAGAACGTCAGCCCCTCGCGCTTGGTGAAGCGCATGTCGGCGAAGACCATGCTCGCCAGCAGCTCGGCCAGCGTCTTCCCGCTCTCGGGGAGCAGGGCTGCGACGTACACCACCGGGATGCCGCGCTGCGCGGCGACCAGGGACGCGGTGATGCCGCCCATCGAATGCCCGACGAGGACGTCGCCCTCCGGCACCGCCGCCGCGTAGTCGGCGAACCCGGCGGAGCGGTCCTCGATCGGGAGGTCGGCGACCACCGGGTCCTCCAGGTACGGCAGCAGGGGCGCCCAGGACTCCGGGGTCCCGTTCGCGCCGTGGATCAGGACGTGGCGGATGCCTGTTCCTCCAGGCCCCGGCGCTTCTCGTCGGCCTGCAGCGCGCCGGTGAAGTCGTCCAGCGCACCCTGCAGGATCTCGTCGAGGTTGTGCGCGGTGTGCTTGATGCGGTGGTCGGTGACCCGCCGCTCGGGGAAGTTGTAGGTGCGGATCTTCTCCGCCCGGGCGCCCGAGCCGACCTGCAGCTTGCGGGCGCTGGAGAGCTCGGCGTTGCGCTTCTCGAGCTCGGCCTCGTAGAGCCGCGCGCGCAGCACGCGCATCGCCTTCTCCCGGTTCTGGAGCTGGGACTTCTCGTCCTGCATGGCGACGGCGATGCCCGTCGGCTTGTGGGTGATGCGCACGGCGGAGTCCGTCGTGTTGACCGACTGCCCGCCCGGCCCGCCGGAGCGGTAGACGTCGATCTGGAGGTCGTTCTGCTCGATCGTGATGTCGACGTCCTCGGCCTCCGGCAGCACCGCCACCGTCGCGGTGGACGTGTGGATGCGGCCCTGGGACTCCGTCTCGGGGACGCGCTGCACCCGGTGCGTGCCGCCCTCGAACTTGAACACGGAGTAGGCGCCGTCCCCGTCGATCTCGAAGGTGTAGGCGCCGTCGTCGGCGCTCAGCGTCTCCGTCTTGAACCCGCGCCGCTCGGCGTACTTCGTGAGCATCTTGAAGAGGTCGCCCGCCCACAGGCCGGCCTCGTCGCCGCCCGTGCCGGCGCGGATCTCGACGATCACGTCCTTGGCGTCGTTGGGGTCCGGCTCGACCATGGCCAGCCGGATGTCCTCCTCGAGCTCGGCGATCCGCGCCTGCGCCGTCGAGAGCATCTCGCGGACCTCGGGGTCCTCCCCCTCGGCGAGCATCTCGCGCGCGCCCGCCTCGTCGTCCGTCGCGCGGCGCCACTCGTCGGCCAGCTTCTTGGCCGGCTCGAGGTGGCTGTACTCGCGGCCGGCGGTGGCCAGGCGGTTGCGGTCCCCGATCACCTCGGGGTCCGACATCTGCGCCTGCACCTCCGCGTACCGCGCCTCGATCTGGTCGACGAGCGATTCGATCATCCGGCCTCAGGCTATGCGGCGAGCAGCTTCGCCTTCTCCGCCGCGAACTCGGCGTCGGTCAGGGCGCCGCTGGAGTGCAGGGCGGCAAGGCGCTCGAGCTGGGCGACCGGGTCGGGGGTCATCCCCGGAATGCCGGCCATGGTGATCATCCCCGGGGTCATGCCCATCGTGTCGAGGCCCATCTGGGCCTTGAGCGCGTCGGCCATCGCCATCCGGTCGCCCGGGTGGGCGGCCTTCGTGTCCTTGATGGTCTCGAGCATCGCGCCCAGGTCGAGGGTGCCGCCGGGCAGGCCGGGGACGTCGACGATCGGCGGGCGGTCCTCGATCATCACCTTGTCGTGGTCCTCGGGGTCGTAGAGGACGCTCACGCGGCTCCCCACGGACGGGATCGACATCTGCGCGTAGCGGAACTTCTGCTCGACCTCGAAGGCCGGCTGCCCGTCGGGCTGCACGCTCAGCCGCGTCTTGAGGATGACCTCCGTGTTGCCCACGTACCCCTCCGATCCGTGCGTGACGGTCATGCCGCGGTCGGAGATTTCCAGGACGGTGGCGGAGGCGCGATGGCCGCCCGCCTCGAGAGACTTGCGCGAACCACGGGAGAGCTTGCCGAACATGAGGGGGTAAGCGCCCGCGGCCGACCGTGCTTACGCGACTGCGAGCTCGGCGCGCATCGAGCGGCGGGCGCGGAAGACGAGCTGGTTGACGGCGTTGGGCTTGAGCTCGAGCACCTCCGCGGCCTCCTCGCCGGAGACGCCGTGCACGTCGACGAGGGCGAGCGCACGGGCCTGGCGTTCGGGGATGCGCTGCAGCGCGGCCGCCAGCTCGGCCCGGCGCTCGCGGCGCTCGGCCAGCTCGTCGACGGCGGGCGACGGGTCGGCCAGCGTCTCGTCGATCGCGGCCTGCTGCCGGCGGCGGGTGACGGTGGACAGGGCCCGGTTGCGGGCGGCGACGAACAGATAGCCGGCGATCTCGTCCTCGGGGCGCTGCAGATGAGGCATGCGCTTGAGGACGGCGAGGGCGGCGTCCTGGACGGCGTCCTCGGCGTCGTGCACGTTGCCGGTCACGCGGGAGCAGGAGCGCACCAGGGAGTTCCACTGGGCGGCGTCGATCTGGAGGGTGGAGGTCATGGGCGGCATGCTCCGCCGATCGGCGCCCCGTCTCGACGGGACCCCACCCCACCATCGCCCCTGCTGTTTAGGCGACGACCTCCATGCCCACCCTGTCATCCCCGTGGGCGGCCCTGGGGTCCTCGCGGTCGAGGACGGCCT
>CAWJMO010000038.1:0-203733 GCA_963843865.1 uncultured Solirubrobacteraceae bacterium
GATGTATTGCTCGACCAGCGCGTCCGCCTTCTCGGCGAGGGACAGCACGAGCTCGACGCCCTCGGGGTGCTTGAGGTCGACCTTGACCGCCGCCCGCCCGCGCCGGGTGGGGTCGAACTGCGCCGGGAAGAGGTCGCCGCCGCCCTTGCGGTCGACGCGCAGCACGTCGGCGCCCATGTCGGTGAGCAGCATCGCCGCGAACGGGCTCGGCCCGATCCCCGCCAGCTCCAGCACCCGCACCCCCTCCAACGGTCCCTGTGGCATGGCCGGACCGTATCGTCCGCCCCGATGCGCGCGACCGCTGCCGTCCTCCATGCGCCGGGCGCCGAGCTCGTGCTGGAGGAGGTCGAGGTCGACGCGCCGCGGGAGGGCGAGGTGCTCGTCGAGCTGCGGGCGACGGGCGTCTGCCACACCGACCTCGGGGCGATCGACGGGCACGTGGCGCTGCCGTTCCCGGTCGTGCTCGGGCACGAGGGCGCCGGGGTGGTCGTGGCCTCGCGGGTGGACGGGCTCTGCAGGCGGGCGACCGGGTGGTCCTGAGCTTCGACAGCTGCGGGGCGTGCCGGACCTGCGGCGCCGGCCGGCCGGCGTACTGCGAGGACTTCCACGCGCGCAACCACTCGGGGCTGCGGCCGGACGGCAGCCGGACGCTGGGTGACGTCCACGGCTCGTTCCTCGGGCAGTCGTCCTTCGCGACGCATGCGATCGCCACGGCGCGCAACGCGGTGAAGGTGGAGGCGGACGACCTCGTGCCACTGGCCGCGCTCGGCTGCTGCGTGCAGACGGGCGCCGGGCGCGATCCTCAACGTGCTGCGGCCCGAGCCGGGCTCGCGGGTGGCGGTGTTCGGCTGCGGCGCCGTCGGGCTGAGCGCGGTGATGGCCGCGGTGGCGGAGGGCTGCGAGGTGATCGCGGTCGACCCGCAGCCGGAGCGGGTCGCCCTCGCGGCGTCGCTCGGGGCGGTCGCGGGCGAGCCGCGGCGGATGGACTACAGCGTCGAGGCGGTCGGCACGGAGGCGGCTGTGCAGGCCGCGCTGCGCTGCCTGCGCTCGCCCGGCGCCTGCGCGACGCTCGGCTTCCGCGGCCCGAAGAACCCCATCACCATCGACCAGGGCCGGCTGCTGTTCGGGCGCTCCCTGCACGGCGTCATCGAGGGGGACGCGGACCCGCAGGCCTTCATCCCGCTCCTCATCGAGCGCGGCATCACCGCCGCGCCCTTCTCGACGCCCTACGCCTTCGCGGACATCGGCACCGCTCTGGCGGACGCCCGCAGCGGCGCGGTGATCAAGCCGGTGCTCACGTTCGGCCCTGGAACTCGTTGATCGCCTCGTTGACGACGACGCCGTCGCGGATCTCGATCGCCCGCCGGATCGTCTCGTCCGCGTCCCACGCGTCGGGGCCGGCGAGCACCGCCGGCACGTAGGGGAGCACCGCCTCGCTGATCTCCCACGTGGTCGACGCCCACAGGTACGACGGGCTGTGGTCGACCGCGTAGTACGTGCAGTGGTCGCCGACCGTGAAGGTCGGCGCGGCGAAGGACGTCGGCTTCGCCCACTCGAAGCCCATCCCCTCGTCGCAGCTGACGTCGACGAACAGCGTGCCGGGCCGGTACGCCGGCAGCTCGTCGTCGTGGATGAAGATCGCCGGGTCCAGCGGATCCTGGAGGATGCAGTTGACGACGATGTCGAACTCGGCGAGCGTCGTCCCCATGTCGTCCGCGGCCTCGTACTGGCGCATCTCCACGGAGGCGAACGGCGAGGCGACCCGGGCGGTGTCGCGCTGCGTGAACACGCAGATGTCGTTGACGCCGATCGCTTCGAGGCCGCGCACGGCTCCGCGCGCCGTCGCGCCGAAGGAGATCACCGCGGCGCTCAGGCGGGGCCCGTAGTCGCCGGTCCGCCCGATCAGCGACAGCGCGTGCAGCACCGAGCAGTAGCCGGCGAGCTCGTTGTTCTTGTGGAAGACGTGGAGGTCGAAGCGCCCGTCGCGCCAGTGGTTCATCGCCTCCCAGGCGATCAGGGTGAGGCGGCGGTCGATGGCCACCTGCGCCAGCTCGCGGTCCTGCACGGCGTGCGGCCAGCCCCACAGCACGGCGCCCTCGCGCAGCTCGCGCAGGTCGTCGGGCAGCGGCTTGGGCAGCAGGACGACGTCGGCCTGCATGACCTCCTCGCGCGGCGCGGTGCGGGCGCCGAGCTGGTCGTCCGAGACGCCCGAAGCGCTCGCCGTACCCCGTCTCGTAGACGACGTCGCCCTCGACCCGCGACACGTGCGCGGGGTGGATCGCCAGCCGTCGCTCGTCGGGCTTGCGCGACGTCGCGACGACGCCGAGGCTCAGTTCAGCCGGCGCAGGAGGAACATCAGCGGGGACGCTATCGCCCTTGCGGTCCATCGCCCCCATCACCGTGTCCGCGGTCGACCCGCCGGAAGGAGTCGAAGATCGGGTGCTTGTCGTAGACCATCGTCGCCGTGACGACCCCGCGGTACTCGACCATCCGCAGCGAGGCGGTGCCCATCACCGGGTTGACCTCGCGGCCGTCGCCGCAGATGAGCGGGTAGACCTCGTCGCGGGTGACGAAGCGCTTGCCGCGCCAGTCCATCCCGTCGAGCAGCGGCTCGCCCGGGTGGCCGGTGGGGACGAGCTCGCCCGCCCAGTCGCCGAGCATCTCCGCCTCGGCGACGGCCTCGAGCGCGTCGAAGTCGTCGAGGGCGCTCACTCCATGACCTGCGCGGTGACGTAGGCGCCCGGACAGGCCGCCGTCGACCAGGAAGGTCGAGGCGTTCACGTAGGAGGACTCGTCGCTGGCCAGGTACAGCGCCGCGTTGACGCGATCTCGTCGGCCTCGGCGAAGCGGCCCGGCGGCAGGTGCACCAGGCGGCGCGCGGCCTTGGCGGGATCGGACAGGAACAGCTCCTGCAGCAGCGGCGTGTCGACCGGGCCCGGGGCAGAGCGCGTTGACGCGGATCTTCTGACGGGCGAACTGCACGCCCATCTCGCGGCTCATCGCGAGGACCGCACCCTTGCTCGCCGTGTAGGAGATCTGCGACGTGGCCGCGCCCATGACCGCGACGAACGAGGCCGTGTTGATGACGGAGCCGCCGCCGCTCTCGAGCAGGTGCGGGATGCCGTGCTTGCAGCAGAGGAAGACGCTGCGGACGTTGACGTCCTGCACGCGCTGCCAGGCGTCCAGCGACGTGTCGAGCACGGAGCCGTCGTCGGTCGGGTTGATGCCGGCGTTGTTGAAGAGCACGTCGATGCGGCCGTACTTCTCACGCGTGCGCGCGTACATGTCGACCACGTCCGCCTCGTAGGCGACGTTCGCCGTGAGCGCGAAGTCGCCCACCGCGCCCTCGGCGAGGTCGACGCCGACCACCGTCGCGCCCTCGTCCATGAAGCGCTGCGCCGTGACGGCGCCGATGCCGCTCGCCGCGCCGGTGATGACGCAGACCTTGTCCTGCAGCCGCCCGCTCATACGGAGGTGTCCATGAAGATCGTCTTGACCTCGGTGTAGTGATCGAGGGCGTGCGGGCCGAGCTCGCGGCCGACGCCCGACTGCTTGAAGCCCCCGAACGGCGTCTGCACGCGCACGGAGGAGTTCGAGTTCAGGGAGAGGTTGCCGGCCTCGACCGCGCGGCCGACGCGCATCGCCTTCGCGCCGTCACGGGTCCAGATCGACCCCGACAGCCCGTAGATGGTGTCGTTGGCCAGGCGGATCGCCTCCGCCTCGGAGTCGAACGGGATGACGACGCCGATCGGCCCGAAGATCTCCTCGCGCACGGAGCGGGCGTCCACCTCCGCCTGCATGACCGTCGGCGGGAACCAGAAGCCCGCGCCCTCCGGCGCCTCGCCGCGGAAGAGGACCTCGCCGTCGTCGAGGTAGGAGCTGACCGTGTCGCGCTGATTCGCGCTGATGAGCGGGCCCATGTCGGTGGCCTCGTCCAGCGGGTCGCCGACGCGCATGGCCAGCACCGCGTCCTTCAGCGCCGCGACGAACTCGTCGAAGACCGGCCGCTCGACCAGCATCCGCGAGCGCGCGCAGCAGTCCTGGCCGGCGTTGCCGAACATCGCGCCCGGCGCGGCCGCCGCGGCGCGCGCGACGTCGGCGTCCGCGAAGACGACGTTGGCCGACTTGCCGCCCAGCTCGAGCGTGACCCGCTTGATCGTCTCCGCCGCGCCCGCCGCGATCCGCCGCCCGACCTCCGTCGACCCGGTGAAGGCGACCTTGGCGACGTCAGGATGCTCGACGAGCCGCTGCCCGCAGGTGGAGCCGGGCCCGGCGACGACGTTGACGACGCCCTCGGGCAGCCCCGCCTCGACGGCGAGCCTCTCGAAGGCCAGCGCGGTCAGCGGCGTCAGCTCCGCCGGCTTGAGCACCACGGTGTTGCCCGCCGCCAGCGCGGGCGCGAGCTTCCACCCGGCGATGCAGAGCGGGAAGTTCCACGGCGTGATCAACGCGACGACGCCCAGCGGCTCCCGGAAGGTCATGGCCACGCCGCCGGCGACGGGGATGGTGTCCCCGATCAGCCGCTCGGGCGCGCCGGCGTAGTAGCGGAACGTGTCGACCACCATGCCGATCTCGCCGCGCGCGTCGCCGATCGGCTTGCCCGCGTTGCGCGCCTCGAGCACGCTCAGCTCCTCGAGGCGCTCCTCCACCAGCGCCGCGACGCGTCCGAGCAGCCGCGCCCGGTCCGGCGGCGCGACCGCCCGCCACGCCGGGCCGGCGGCCTTGGCGCGGGCGACCGCGGCGTCCGTCTCCTCGACGCCCGCCCGCGGGATGGACTCCAGGACCGCCTCCGTGGCGGGCTCTACGACGTCAAGCAAGGTCCGCTTCTTGGTCCAGCTCGGCGATGGTGTGCTTCGGCCCCTTGAACCAGTTCTTCGCGCTCACGAGCCACCAGATGCCGACGGCGGCGATCACGAAGCCCGTCACCAGGGGCGCGTAGTTGACCGAGCTCCAGGTGAAGTCCTTGTTCCCGGGCACGCCCGCGGGGACCGTCGGCAGGATGAAGATGATGGTGACGATCGCGACCCACACGAACGCGATCGGGTTCATCCACTTGTACTTCGCGCCGTTGTTCCACGAGCCCGGCTCGAAGGTGTCCTTCATGCGCCAGCGCAGGTAGATCGGGATGGCGTAGGCGATGTAGAGCCCGATGACGGCGATGGACACGACGGCGAAGAAGGCGACCGTGACGCCGTCGGAGTTCGGGAAGTAGGCCGGCACCGTGATGAGCCCGGCGCACACCGCCATGAACAGCACGGCGTTGGCCGGCACCCGCCGCGAGTCCACCTTCGCCCAGATCCTCGACCCGGGGATGGCGCCGTCGCGGCTGAAGGCGAAGCACATGCGCGAGGCGCTCGTCAGGCAGGCGGTGCCGCAGAAGAACTGGCCGATCGTCGAGATGATCAGGACGATCTCCACCGCGCTCTTGGTCAGCGCGCTCTTGAGGACGGCGATGGATGAGCCGGCGCCGTCGTTGATCGCGTTCACGTCGGTCGCCGCGAAGGTGATGGCCAGCAGCAGGATCCAGCCGATCAGCGCGCTGTAGAAGATGGACCGCCACACGCCCTTGGCCGCGCTCTCGGCCGCGCCCTGCGTCTCCTCGGAGATGTGCGCGCAGGAGTCGTAGCCGGTGATCGTGTACTGCGTGAGCAGGAAGCCGAGCGGCAGCACGTAGAACCAGTACATCCCCTGGCCGAAGCCCGAGTTGTTGATGCGCTCGGTGAAGACGAAGTTCGCGCTCTGGTGCTTGTCGGGCACGAAGATCAGGATCGCCAGGATCACCGCGACGCCGGCGACGTGCCAGAACACGGAGATGCTGTTCACGCGCGCGACGAGGTGACTGCCGAGGATGTTGATGACGGCGTGGAGCGCGAGGATGATCAGGAACAGGAAGAAGGTGCCGTGCAGGAAGGCCTTCGGATCAGCTGACTCGCCCTTGAAGAGGTTGAAGCCGAATTCACCGAACGTCGTGTTCATGAACGTCGCGCAGCCGTAGTCGACCGACGCGGTGACGGCGATGAGGCCGATCAGGTTGAACCAGCCGGTGAACCAGCCCCACGCCGCGCCGCCGAGCTTTGACGCCCACCAGTAGATGCCGCCGGCCGTCGGGTACGCGGACACGAGCTCGGACATGCAGAACCCGATGATCAGGATGGGGATCGAGATCAGCGGCCAGCCCCACGAGATGGCGACCGGACCACCGTTGTTCCACGCCTGGCCGTAGGTCGTGAAGCAGCCCGCCAGGATCGAGATGATCGTGAACGAGATCGCGAAGTTCTGGAAGCCGCTCCAGCTGCGCTCGAGCTCCTGCTTGTACCCGAGCTTGGCGAGAAGCTCCTCGTCAGCGTTGCCCCGCGGTTCATCGACGGTGGTCATGGCGGGGAACCTATGTGCCGGAGCGGACAAACGCAATGGGCCGAATGGCAAATTGCCCTGGCCTATGCAATAGTGCATAACCATGCCCGCGACGACGCGCCAACGCATGCTCACCAGCACGGCACTGCTCGTCCGCGAGCGTGGCGCGCGCGCCACGAGCATCGACGACGTCCTCGCACATTCCGGGGCCCCGCGCGGCTCCGTCTACCACCACTTCCCCGGCGGCCGCGAGCAGCTGCTGCGCGAGGCGACCGAGCTCGCGTCCGACTTCGTGGCGGCCCGGCTCGCCGACCTGGGTGACGATCCCCTCGCCGTCCTGGACGCCTTCGTCGAGTACGTCGGCGCGGGCTGTCCCGTCGTCGCCGTCGCCGTCGAGGACGGGACGGACGCGCAGGCGGCGGCCGGCGTCGCCTTCGCCCGCTGGCAGGAGGCACTCGGCGCAGGCCTGGAGCGGGCCGGGGTCCCGGCGCGGCGGGCGACGCTCGTCATCGCCGCCCTGGAGGGCGCCATCGTCATGAGCCGCGCCCAGTCCGACCCCGCGCCGTTGACCAGCGTGCGCGACCAGCTCCACGATCTCCTGAAGGGAGAGCTCCGATGACCGATTGGCAGTCGACCGCCTGCATCCTCTGCGAGTGCAACTGCGGCATCGAGGTGCAGCTGGAGGGACGCACGCTCGCGAAGATCCGTGGCGACAAGGCGCACCCGGGGTCGCAGGGGTACACGTGCAACAAGGCGATGCGCCTCGACCGCTACCAGAACTTCGCCGGCCGCCTGCAGTCGCCGCTGCGCCGCCGCCCCGACGGGACGTTCGAGGAGATCGACTGGGACACGGCGATCGCGGAGGTCGCCGCGAAGCTGCGGGCCATCCCGGGCGCGCAGCTCCTCTACTACGGGGGCGGCGGGCAGGGCAACCACCTCGGCGGCGCCTACTCGGGCGCCCTGCTGCGCGCGCTCGGCGCCACCCACCGCTCCGGCGCCCTCGCGCAGGAGAAGACGGGCGAGGCGTGGGTCGACCACCAGCTGATGGGCTCCATCCACACCCGCGGCGACTTCGAGCACGCCGAGGTCGCGGTGTTCGTCGGCAAGAACCCGTGGATGTCGCAGTCCTTCCCGCGCACGCGCGTCGTGCTCAAGGAGATCCAGAAGGACCCGGGCCGCGCGATGATCGTGCTCGACCCGGTGCGCACGGACACCGCCGCGATGGCCGACTTCCACCTCCAGGTCCGGCCCGGCTCTGACGCCTGGTGCCTGGCCGCGCTCGTCGCGGTGCTCGTCCAGGAGGAGCTGACGAACACGGCGTGGCTGGCGGAGCACGTCAACGGCGTGGACGCCGTCACGGCCGCGTTCACCGAGGTCGACGTGGACGACTACGCCGCTCGCTGCGGCGTGGACGCGGCCCTGATCCGCGCGGCCGCCCGCCGGCTCGCGGGCGCGAGGAGCGTCGCCGTCTTCGAGGACCTCGGCGTCCAGCAGGGGCCCAACTCGACGTTGTGCTCCTACCTGGAGAAGCTGCTGTGGGTGCTCACGGGCAACTTCGCCAAGCCCGGCGGGCAGAACATGCACTCGTGGTTCGCGCCGCTGTTCGGCTCCCTGCGCGTCGGCCGCACCCCCGTCACCGGCGCGCCGATCATCGGCGGCCTGCTCCCCTGCAACGTCATCCCGGACGAGATCCTCGGCGACCACCCCGATCGCTTCCGCGCGATGTTCGTGGAGAGCTCGAACCCGGCCCACTCGCTGGCCGACACGGAGCGCATGCACGCGGCGCTGGAGGCGCTCGACCTGCTCGTCGTCGTCGACGTCGCCCTGACGGAGACCGCGCGCCTGGCCGACTACGTGCTGCCGGCGTCGAGCCAGTACGAGAAGCCGGAGGCGACGTTCTTCGACTTCGAGTTCCCCGACAACGTCTTCCACCTGCGCCACCCGCTGCTCGCGCCGCTGGAGGGGACGCTGTCCGAGCCGGAGATCCACACGCGACTCGTGCGCGCCCTCGGCGTGATGGACGACGCCGTGCTCGAGCCCCTGCGCGCCGCCGCCCAGCAGGGCCTCCCGGCCTTCACGCAGGCCTTCGCCGCCGCGGCCGGCGAACACCGCTGGGTCGGAGCGCTCGCGCCCGTCGTCCTCTACGAGACGCTCGGGCACGCGCTGCCGGAGGAGCTGCGCGGCGCCGCGGTCCTGTGGGGCCTCGCCCAGCGCTGTGCGATGAAGCACTGGGATGCCGTGCAGCGCGCCGGCCACGCGGACGGCAACGCGCTGTTCGAGGCCGCCCTCGCGGGCCGCTCGGGGATCGTCTTCACCTCGGAGGACCACGAGGACGTGTGGCACTACGTCGGCCACGCGGACGGGAAGCTGGCGGTCGACCTCCCCGAGCTGCTCGACGCGCTGCGGGGGTTGGCGACGGTGCACCCGGGCTTCGCCACCGACGAGCTGCCGATCATCCTCAGCGCCGGCGAGCGCCGCGGCTACACCGCCAACGACATCTTCCGCGACCCGTCGTGGCGCAAGCGCGACGCGGGCGGCGCCGTGCGGGTGAGCGTGGAGGACGCGACGGCGCTCGGGTTGATCGAAGGCGGCCGCGCGCGCATCACCACCCGCCGCGGGTCGGCGGAGACGGTGGTCGAGATCAGCGCCGCGATGCAGCCCGGCCACGCGTCCCTGCCCAATGGCTACGGCCTCGACGGCACGCCGGGCATCGCGCCCAACACGCTCACCTCGTCCGACTGGCGCGACCCCGTCGCCGGCACGCCGTGGCACAAGCACGTCCCCGCGCGGATCGAAGCCGTTGCCTGAGTTCGTCCACCGCCTGCGCGTCCGCTACGGCGAGTGCGACCCGCAGGGGATCGTCTTCAACGCCAACTACCTGCTCTACACCGACGTCGCCTTCACCGAGCTGTGGCGGGCGGCGGTCGGGCCGTGGCAGGAGATGGAAGCGGCGGGGTACGACGCGGTCGTCGCCGACGTCCACCTGTCCTTCCGCTCGCCGGCGCGCTTCGACGACGAGGTCGACATCGCGATGGAGGTCACCCGCCTGGGCCGCTCTTCCATCGAGACGGCGGTCACCTTCCGCCGCGGCGACGAGGTGCTGGTCACGGGTGAACTGCGTCACGCCGTGGTGTCGCGGGAGACGTGGGCATCGACGGAGATGCCCACGTTCATCCGCGAGGGACTGATGCGCTAGACCCGGGCCTTGCCGCCGCCGCGGACGCGCGGGAGGATCAGCATCACGAGGCCGATGAGGATCACCACGATGCCGAGCGCATAGTGGACGAGGATGGCGAGCACGATCCCGATGATGATCAGGAGGATCGGAAGTTGGAGTTCCATGACTCCGGCGTACCCCCTCGTGCCGGGCTCAGACAGGTGGCGCATTAGCGTTGTGTTGTGCTGAGTCCCTGCAACCCCCCGCGGGCCTTGGGTACTCTTTATGGAAGGTCGTGCGTCCGCCGGCCTGAGACCGTGCGTAGGGCGTCGCCGCGTGCCGAGTTGCAGCGCGATCCCCATCCGCGACCTGGGAGGTCAACCTTGGCTGGCAAGAAGAAGACGACGTTCGCGAAGCTCAACCGCGAGGCGAAGGTGCGCGAGAAGCGGCAGGAGCGAGGCCTGCGCAAGGAACAACGGCAGCGGGAAGCCGAGGCCGGCGGTGCGACGGAGGAGCACGAGGAGGAGGACCTCAGCCACCTCGACGTGGCCAACGTCGCGGGCGTCGAGCCCGACGTCACCACCATCAAGCGGTAGGACATGGGCGCCTACGGCCGCTTCATGCTGAGCGTGATCAAGCGAGCCGAGGCGGTCCCGGTGATGCACAACGTGCTCGTCCCGCTCGACCGCACGCTGTTCCGCGTGACGAAGGGCCGGGCGTCGCTCGCGCATCTGGGCGCCGGCAGGGCGCAGGTGATGCAGAACCTGCTCCTGACCACCGTGGGGCGCAAGTCCGGCAAGCGCCGCGACAGCCCCGTGCTGTTCCTCGACCACGAGGGCGGCTACGTCGTCGTCGGGTCGCGCTACGGCACGGAGACCCACCCGGGCTGGACCTACAACCTCCTCGCCGACCCGCAGGCGAAGGTCATCGTCCGCGGCCGCGAGGAGCAGGTCACCGCCCGCCGGCTGAGCGAGGACGAGCTGCAGGCGCTGTGGCCGCAGCTCCTGCGCATCTACCCCGCGTGGCAGGACTACCGGGAGCGCACGAACCGCGAGTTCCGCGCCTTCCACCTCACGCCGGCCTAGAGCCGCTCGAAGCCTCTCCGCAGCTCCCAGTCGGTGACGGCGGCGTCGAAGGCGTCGAGCTCGACCTGCGCGTAGTTGACGTAGTGGGCGACGACGTCCTCGCCGAACGCCTCCCGGGCGATGTCCGACGCCGCGAACAGGTCCTTCGCGTCGCGCAGCGTCCCCGGCAGCTCGGGCTTGTCGGCGACATAGGCGTTGCCCTCGCAGGGCGGTTCGAGCTCCAGCTCGTTGTCGATGCCGTGCAGGCCCGCGGCGATCAGCGCGGCCAGCGACAGGTAGGGGTTGACGTCGGCTCCGGGGGAGCGCAGCTCCATCCGCGTGGCCGGACCGTGTCCGACGACGCGCAGCGAGCACGTCCGGTTGTCCCGCCCCCAGGCGACTGCGGTCGGGGCGAAGGAACCGTCGGCGAAGCGCTTGTAGGAGTTGACGTTCGGCGCGTGGAAGAGCGTGAGCTCCTGCACCGCGGCGAGCTGGCCGGCCATGAAGGACTCGAACAGCTTCGTGTCCTGCTCGAAGACGGCGGCCCCGTCCTCCGTGGCCAGTGAGAGGTGGACGTGGCAGGACGAGCCCTCCCGCTCGTCGAGCTTGGCCATGAAGGTGATGGCCATCCCCTCCTGGGAGGCGATCTCCTTGGCCCCGAGCTTGTAGACGACGTGGTCGTCGGCGGTCGCCAGCGCGTCCTTGTACTTGAAGTTGACCTCGTGCTGGCCGAGCTGGCACTCGCCCTTGGAGTTCTCGACGACCAGGCCCGCGCCGGCCATCTCGTTGCGGATGCGGCGGATCAGCGGCTCGACGCGACCGGTGCCCAGCAGGGAGTAGTCGACGTTGTACTGGTTGGCGGGCGTGAGGTTCTTGTAGCCCTTGCTCCACGCGTCCTCGTAGGTGTCGCGGTACAGGACGAACTCGAGCTCCGTCGCCGCGTTGGCGGTCCAGCCGCGTTCGGCGAGCCGCTCGAGCTGCCGGCCCAGCACCTGCCGCGGGGACGGCGCGACGGGCGTCTCGTCGTGCCAGACCAGGTCGGCGAGCACCATCGCGGTGGCGGGGTGCCAGGGGACCATCCGCAGCGTCGACAGGTCGGGCTTCATCACGAAGTCGCCGTAACCGGTGTCCCACGAGGCGAGCTCGTAGCCGCCGACCGTGTTCATCTCGACGTCCACGGCCAGCAGGTAGTTGCACCCCTCGGCGGCGGACTCGGCCACCTCGTCGAGGAAGAAGGACGCCGTCAACCGCTTGCCCTGGAGCCGGCCCTGCATGTCGGTGACGGCCAGCAGCACCGTGTCGATGGCGCCGTCCTCGACGGCGGATCGGAGCTCGTCGAGGGTCATGCGGCGGGATACTACGTCGATGGGCGTCTTCGAACGTGTCGCCGCCGCGCTCGGGCCCATCGACGGTGAGCCCGAGCGCCTGAGCGCGGGCATCACCAACCGCAACTACCGCTGGGGCGGCTTCGTGGTGCGCGAGCCCGGCGAGAACACCCACGTGCTGGGCATCGACCGCTCTGGGGAGATCGCCGCGACCAAGCTCGCGCACCGCCTCGGCATCGGGCCCGAGCTCGTGCTGGAGGATCCGTTCGTCACGCGCTTCGTCGAGGGCCGCACGCTTGCCGACGACGAGCTCGCCGGCCGCGCCGGCGAGGTGCGCGCCCTGCTCTCGACGTTGCACGACTGCGGCGAGACGCTGCCCTGCCGCTTCGATGCCGTCGGGATCGTGCAGGACTACGCGCGGCGGGTCGCGCCCCCGGCGCCGCACGCCGAGCGGATCGCCGCGCTGCGCGCCGAGCCCTACGACCCCGTCCCCTGTCACAACGACGTGCTGGCCGCGAACCTGATCGAGCGCCCCGACGGGCGGCTGGTCCTGCTCGACTGGGAGTATGCGGGCATGGGCGATCCGCGCTTCGATCACGCCAACCTGGCGATGAACGCGGGCGTGGACTGCGACGACGCGCACGCCTTCGAGCTGAGCCTGCTGCGCGAGGCGATGTGGGGCGTCGTCCAGGCCGCGCACTCCGACATCGAGTTCGACTTCACCGCCTACGCCGAGGACCACTTTGCGCGACTTGCCTGACTCCGCCCGGATCGTCATCGTCGGCGGCGGGGTCGCGGGATGCTCGATCGCCTACCACCTGGCGCAGATGGGCGAGGGCCACGACGTCGTCCTGGTCGACCGCGACCAGCTGACGTCCGGGTCGACCTTCCACTCGGCCGGGCTCGTCGGCCAGCTGCGCGGGAGCGTGACGCTGACCCAGATGATGATGCACTCCGTCGAGCTCTACCGGACGCTCGACTGCGGCTGGGTCGAGTGCGGCGGCCTGCGCCTGGCGTGCTCGCCCGAGCGCCTGGAGGAGACGCGCCGGCAGGAGGGCTGGGCGCAGACGTTCGGCCTACCGCTCGAGCTGGTCTCCCCCGCCGAGGCGCGTGGAGCGCTTCCCGCTGATGACCGACACCGGCGTGCTCGCGGCGTCGTGGCTGCCGACGGACGGCTACCTGGACCCGTCCCAGCTGACCTACGCGCTGGCCGACGGCGCGCGGGCGGGCGGGGTCGACATCCACACCAGCACGCGGGTGACGGCGCTCGAGCGGGACGGCGGGCGCATCCGCCGCGGTCGTCACGGAGCGCGGGACGATCGACGCGGACCTCGTCCTCCTGGCCGGCGGCATGTACGCGGCGGAGCTCGGCCGGCTCGCCGGCGTGCGCATCCCGATCGTCCCGATGGCGCACGAGTACCTCGTCACGCAGCCGTTCCGCACGCGCGACCCCGCGAATCCGCTACCGACGATGCGCGACCCCGACCACCTCATCTACTTCCGCGAGGAGGGCGGCGGCCTGGTCATGGGCGGCTACGAGCGCGACTGCGCGCCGTGGGGCCTGGACGGCATCCCGTTCGACTTCAACGGCCAGCTGCTCGAGGAGGACTGGGACCGCTTCGAGGAGATCGATCGCTCCGGCGAAGATGCGCGTGCCGGTGATGGACGACATCACGGTGACCAAGCTCATCAACGGGCCGGAGGCCTTCACGCCCGACAACGAGTTCTGCCTCGGGCGAGACGGAGGTCGCCGGCCTGTACGTCGCGGCCGGCTTCTGCGCGCACGGGCTGGCGGGCGCGGGCGGCGTCGGCAAGGTCATGGCGGAGTGGATCACCGCCGGCGAGCCCCAGCAGGACCTGTGGGCGATGGACATCCGCCGCTTCGGCGCGCAGTACCGGTCGCCGAGCTACACGCTCGCGCGCACCAAGGAGGTCTACGAGACCTACTACGACATCAAGTACCCCGCCCACGAGCGGCAGGCCGGGCGGCCGCTGCGGGTGTCGCCCGGCATACGGCTGGCACCGCGAGCACGGCGCCGCGTTCGGCGAGAAGAGCGGGTGGGAGCGGGTCAACTGGTACGAGGCCAACGCCGCGGCCGGGGACGAGTCGCTGCGCCCGCGCGGCTGGGCCGGCATGCACTGGTCGCCCGCCATCGGCGCCGAGCACCGTGCCTGCCGTGAGGCCGTCGCCGTCTTCGACGAGTCGTCCTTCGCCAAGCTCGAGGTGACCGGCGACCTGCAGCCGCTGTCGGCCAAGCAGGCTCGGCGATGTCGGCCGCATCACCTACACGCAGCTGCTCAACCGCCGCGGCGGCATCGCGTGCGACGTCACCGTGTCCCGCCTCGCGCGAGGACCGCTTCCTCATGGTCACCGGCACCGCGTTCGGCGCGCACGACCGCGCGTTCCTCGAGCGCGCCGGCCTCCGCGTCCGCGACGTCACCTCCTCCGAGTCCTGCTTCGCCCTGTGGGGCCCCGGGCCGTCGACGTGCTGCCCGACCTCGACTGCCCGTTCCTCCATTGGCGTGAGGCAGTCGTGGGTGACGTCCCCGTCCGCGCGCAGGGCGTGTCCTTCGCGGGCGAGCCGGGCTGGGAGCTCTACGCCCCCGCCGAGTTCGGCCTGCGCCTGTGGACGACGCTTGTGGGAGCTCGGCGCCCCGCACGGCCTCGTCGCCGGCGGCTACCGCGCGATCGACTCGCTGCGGCTGGAGAAGGGCTACCGCGTCTGGGGCGCCGACATCACCCCGGACGTCACACCGGCGGAGGCCGGGCTCGGCAGGGGCGATCACGACCGCGCCGTGCGCTGCCTGCTGCTCGACGACCCGCGCGCCGTCGCCCTCGGCAACGAGCCGGTCCGCGTCGGCGGCGACATCGTCGGCCGCGTGACCAGCGGCGGCTACGGCTACACCGTCGAGCGCTCGATCGCCTACGCGATGCTGCCCGCGGCGGTCGAGGGCGAGGTCGAGGTCGACGTGTTCGGCGAATGGATCCCCGCGACGGTGAGCGCCTCCCCGCCCCTGTGATCGGCACGATCGCGCGGGAGTGGACGCGCATCGGCTGCATCGGCTTCGGCGGCCCGCCGGCGCACATCGCGCTGCTGCGCGCGCTCGTCGTCGAGCGCCGCCGCTGGATGGACCAGGTCGAGTTCGAGGACGCCGTCGCGGCGTGCAACCTGCTTCCCGGGCCGGCCTCCACGCAGATGGGCGGCGGCTTCGTGATCGTCCCGCTCATGCAGCACGACGCCGTCGAGCGCTACCGCTGGATGACCGGCGAGCAGTTCCTCTCCGCGGTCGCCCTCGGGCGGGTGACGCCGGGGCCGGTCACCCACACCATCGCGGCCGTCGGGTACGCGGCTGCGGGAGTCGGCCGCCGCGCTCGTGGCCCTCGTCGTCCTGCGCCGCGGCACCGTCCTCACGCTCGTCACGGCGGGCCTCGCCGGCGCCGTCATCGCCTGATCAACCCTCAACCACCCTCAAGGGTGCCTGGCACCACTGATATGCCAGCATCGTCCGGATGCGGATCGGGGTGCAGTTGCCGGAGGTCGAGCGGGGCGTCAGCTGGGACGAGCAGGTGGCGATCGCGCGGGCCGCGGAGGAGGTCGGCTACGACTCCGTGTGGGTCGGCGACCACCTGCTGTACCGGGAGCCCGACCGCGGCCCGTGGGAGGCGTGGACGCAGCTCGCGGCGCTTGCGCAGGCGACGGAACGGGTGACGCTCGGGCCGCTGGTGGCGTGCCTGGCCTTCCACCCGCCGATGGTGCTGGCGAAGATGGCGCTCACGGTGCAGGCCGTCAGCGGCGGCCGGCTCGTGCTCGGCGTCGGTGCGGGCTGGAACGACGACGAGTTCGTGGCCGCGGGCCTCCCGACGGCGAAGAAGGTCAGCCGCTTCGAGGTCGCTTTCACCGACCTGCGCGAGCACCTCCGGACCGCGCCGATGCCCGCCGACCTCCCGCCCGTCCCGCTCATGAGCGGCTCGAGCGGGCCGCGGGCACTGTCCATCGTCCTCCCCCACGTGGCGAGCGCCAACGTGTGGTGGGACGAGTACGGCAACACGCCTGAGGGCTTCGCGCAGTGGTGCGAGCGGCTCGGCGACGCACGCGTCGAGCGCAGCGCCTGCGTGCTCGTCTCGGTCGACGGCGGCGCGGGCGAGCGGCCGAGCGACCTCGCCGTCCCGGACACCGAGCTGCCGGCACACCTCGCGGCGCTCGAGGCCGCCGGGGCCGACGAGGCGATCCTCGTCCTGGACCCGATCACGGAGACGAGCGTGCGCGCGGTCAGCGGCCGCACCGCCTAGCTGCGCCAGGCTTGCCCCACTGCACACGAACGGGAGTAGCGTTCGTTTAGTCGTGCGTTATCCGAGCGTGTCCTTCCAGACGCTCCGCCTGTCACGAGGCCGTCATCAGCGGCCAGAGGACGGCACCTGCGTCGCCGAACTTGTCTCCATGCTCGCGGGCGAGCGCTACAGCGACCGCCCGCGCTGTGCCTGTCCCGCGCTCGCCGCGTTCCTGCGTGGCTACAACGACGGGCTCGACGACGACCTGCGCCAGGACCTGTTCGCGCTGGCCTCCGAGGTGGTCGGCACGCGTCGCGGCGAGGCCGTGACCACGCGCCGCGGCGACGAGCTGGTCGCGCTCGCGTGGCGCTACGAGCGCCGCGCCGGCCCGCTGCGGCTCGGGCCCGTCCTCAACTACCCGACGCGCCTCGCACGCTACGAGGCGGCCGGCTCTCACCTCGGCCGCTGCGCGCGCCGGCAGCCCGAGTGCCACCGCGAGGTGCTGCACACGCTGAGCCGTCTCGCGGCGGCTCCGCCGGTCACACCGCCAGCGCCACCCGCGGCTCCACGCCCGAGTGCGCCAGTCCCCGCGCTAGCTCCGTAAGCCGCGCCACGGCGTCCCGGAGGTCGTCCGGCGGGAGGGTGTAGGGCAGGCGGACGTGCGCCTCGAAGGTGCCGTCGACGGAGAAGGCCGGACCGGGCGTGATGGCGATGCCGTGCGTCGCCGCGACGCCCGCCAGGCGCGTGGCGACCGGGGCAGGCAGGCGAGCCCAGGCGACCATCCCGCCGCGCGGGCGCCGGACGGTCCACGTGTCGGGCAGCGCGCCCAGCAGCACGGCGCGGCGGTCCAGCAGCAGCTCGCGGCGGTCGGCCAGCACCGCGTCCCAGTCCGTGAGCAGCTCGAGCGCGGTGAGCTGGTCGAGCACGGGGCCGGCCATGTCCAGGCTCGCCCGCACGCTCGCGAGCTCGCCGATCAGCCGGCGGCTCGCGCGGATCCAACCGATCCGCAGGCCGCCCCACCCCGACTTGCTCAGCGACCCGACGGTGACCACGGAGGCGCCGGGATCGAAGGTGCCCAGCGGCGGCGGGACGGCAGGGCCGTCGAGGCGCAGCTCGGCGAACGTCTCGTCGGCGACGAGCACGGTGCCCGCGCGGGCGCAGGCGCGCGCGAGGGCGGCGCGGTGCTCGGCGCTCATCGTCAGGCCGGTCGGATTGTGGAAGTCGGCGACGGTGACGGCGAGCGCAGGCTGGCCGGCGGCCAGCGTCGCCTCCCAGGCGGCGACGTCCCAGCCCGTGTCCGTGAGCGGGACGGCGAGCGCGCGGGCGCGGGCCGTGCGGATGGCGGCGAGCGTCGGGGTGTAGGCGGGCGCGTCGACGAGCACGCGGTCGCCCGGGCCGACGAGCAGCGTGAGGAGCAGGTGCAGCGCGTGCTGGGCGCCGCCGGTGACCAGCACCTGGTCGGGGCGGGTGTCGAGGCCGCGCGCGCTCAGCCGCTCGGCGATCGCCTCGCGCAGCTCCGGGACGCCCGACGCCTCGTAGCCGAGCGTGTGCAGCAGCCGGGGCAGGCGGGCGGCGGCGCGGGTCGCCGCGCCCGTGAGGTGGTCGGGCGCCGGCAGGGCGGCACGCGTGAGGTCGAGCCCACCGGGGACCTCCACCGGGAACACGACCCCACCCGCCGCGGCGCCGTCGGGCAGGGTGAGCCAGCTGCCGGCGCCCTGGCGGCTGACGAGGTAGCCCTCCTCGCGCAGCCGGTCGTAGGCGCGGGAGACGGAGCCGCGGCTGATGCCGAGCCGGCCGGAGAGCTCGCGCTCGGACGGCACGCGCGTCCGTGCCGCGACCCGGCCGTTGACCACGAGCCCGCGCAGGCCGTCGGCGAGCGCGTAGGCGGACTCGCCCGGCCGGCGCCAGCTGCGGCCGAGGAGGTCGTCCAGGGCCGCGGGAGTCACGCGCTGGGTCATGGGTCCATGATGACGGCAGTGGACCCGTTCGTCCAGGGCCACTTCGACCACGTTGGTTTCCTGGGTCCGAGTCGTTGTTAGGACTCAGTCCGGGTAGCGCGCTGAGATGATCCTCCGTATTGACCGCTGGGGCACCGAGCTCCCGCCCCCGTCCGACCCGGACCCCAAGGCCGCCAACGCCGTGCAGGAGCTGATGGGCGGTCGCTTCGGCGAGATGTCCACGCTGATGAACTACACGTTCCAGTCGTTCAACTTCCGCGACCGGACGAAGCTGCGTCCCTTCTACGACCTGATCGCGAACATCGCGGCGGAGGAGTTCGGCCACATCGAGCTGGTCGCGGCGACGATCAACTCGCTGCTCACCGGTGCCGATCCGAAGGAGGCGATCGTCCACGGCAACCCGGGCCACATCCTCAAGGGCGGCAAGGGCGCGCTCCCGGTCGACTCCGTGGGCAACCCGTGGACGGGCGACTACGTCTTCTCCTCCGGCGATCTCGTCGAGGACCTGACGCACAACTACTTCCTCGAGACGGGCGCCCGCAACGGCAAGCTCAAGGTCTACGAGACGGTCGAGCACCCGGCCGCGCGCGCGCTGACCGGCTACCTGCTCGTCCGCGGTGGCCTGCACCAGGTCGCCTACGCCCGCGCGCTCGAGCTGATCACGGGCGCCGACCTCACCAAGACGTTCCCGGCGCCGCGCATCCCGACGGACAAGATCCCCGAGTGCCGGCCGCACCTCGAGGCGGGCCTGCACCGCACGCTCTACCAGTTCTCGCCCGGTGACTACAAGGAGGTCGCCGCGGTGTTCAAGGGCCCGCATCCCGAGACGGGCGAGCCCCTCGTCGTCTCCGACGACTACGCGCCGAACTTCCCGCCGCAGGACCTCCCCTCGCAGGAGGAGGTGTTCGCGATCGACTACGCGCCGGAGGACATCGCCGAGATCGCGCAGCGCCTGCGCAAGGAGGCCGGCCTGCCCGACAAGCCCGAGGTGGAGACCGCCGACACCAGCGGCGCGGGCATCATCGACAAGGTCAAGGACACCCTCAGCTAGCCGGCTGGGACTCGAGCTGCGCGAGGAACCGCCGCACGGCGGGCCCGCCGACGAAGTCGGTGGGCACCTCGCCCCCGCGGGTCACCCGGTGGCAGGGCAGCAGGATCGGCACCGGGTTGGTGCCCATCGCGTACCCGCAGTCGTAGGGGTCCGTCGCGTCGTCGAGCCGGTGGTAGGACCGGGTGCTCCCCCGCGCGATCGTCTGCGTGGCTTTCAGATCGGCGCCCGTCTGCGCGTCCACCGGCGCGTCCACCGATTCCTGCTCACCGGCCAGGAAGGCGGTGACCTGCGCGCACACCGCCTCGGCGCGCTCCCGCGCGGCACGCGGGCCGCGGCGGGCGCGGGCGTGCTCGCCGAGCGCGGCGAAGGCGGCCTGCTCGGGGAAGGCCAGGCGCCGGACGCCCTTCTCCGTCGCCGCGACGACCACCGGCCCGGCGGCGGTCTCGGCTCCGACGGCGGCGACGCCCGTCAGGTCGATGGAGCCGTCCTCGGTCATCGCGCGGGCGCCGTCCCGCAGGCCGTCGCCGTAGCGGCCGCACGCGCGGCAGACGCCCTCGGCCAGCACCTCCACGTGCTCGACGACGTACCCCTGGTCGGTGAGCGCCCGGCCGGAGACACCGCGCAGCTCGACGTCGAAGAGGCGCAGGCACAGCCGGCAGCGGAAGTGGTCGTGGCGGTCCGTGTTGACCTCGTAGCGGACCGGGTCCTGGTCGCCGACGGAGGCGAGCAGGCCCGCCTCGGCGAGGTCGGCGAGCGTCGCGTAGACCGTGCCGCGCCCGAGCCCCTCGATGCGCCCGGACGCCCGCGCGTGGATCTCCTCAGCGGACAGGTGCTCGGCCGCCCCGCCGGCGAAGGCCGCGAGGATCGCCCGCCGCTGCGGGGTGGCACGCAGCCGGGCCGCGCGCAGTGCCGCAGCGGGATCGCCGTCGCGCGCCATGGCCGGAAACGGTAGGCCACGTGCGGACCATTGGCCCTGTCCCGCACCGCTTTGATGCAGGGTGTGCTGCGCCGCCTGCTCTTCCTCTACGTGGGCCTCGTGCTGTTCGGCGTCAGCGTCGGGATGCTGATCCTGGCCACGCTCGGCAACGCGCCGTGGGACGTCCTCCACCAGGGACTTGCGAAGACCTTCGGGCTCGGGACGGGCGTGTGGTCGATCATCGTCAGCTTCCTGTTGCTGGTGATCTGGATCCCGCTGGGCGAGCGCGTCGGGCTGGGGACGGTCAGCAACGCGATCGTGGTGGGAGCCGTCCTGCAGGTGATGCTCGACACCCTCCCGGACGCGGACTTCCTTCCCGTCCAACTCGCGTTGCTGGTCGGCGGCATCGTGCTCTGCGCGGTCGCCAGCGGGCTCTACATCGGCGCGGGCATGGGCGCGGGCCCTCGCGACGGACTGATGACGGGCCTCAACCGCAAGGGCCTGCCGCTCGGGCCGACGCGCATGGCGATCGAGGTGACCGTCCTCGTCTCGGGCTGGCTGCTCGGCGGGAGGGTCGGCGTGGGCACGGTCGCCTTCGCCGTCGGCATCGGCCCGCTCGTCGCGATCACACTGCCGCGACTGGCGCCGGTTGTGCGACCTCTGCGCGAACCAGCGGCGCGACCTGTGTCCCAAACCGCTCCATAGAGCGAAGTACCTCCGCGTGCCCGACCGAGCCCAGGCTCATCTGGCCGACGTAGCGGTCGTTGCCGAAGAGCCGGTGGCCACGGACGATCTTCTCCGCGACGACCTCCGGCTCGCCGGCGTGCATCGCCCCGGAGGGTGACGCCAGCGCGCGGAACTGGTCGATGCCCGAGGGGCCCCAGCCGCGCTCTCGCCCGATGCGGTTCATCACCTGCAGGTAGCCGGGGGCGAAGTCGCGCTCCGCGTCGCCGACGAAGGCGTGCGTGTTGATGGCGAGCTTGCCCTCGTTGCCGCTGCGCTGGAGCGCCTCGCGGTAGAGCTCCACCAGCGGGACGAAGCGCTCGAGCGTCCCGCCGATGATCGCGATGGTGAGCGGCAGGCCGAGCAGGCCGGCGCGGGCGACGGACTGGGGCGTGCCGCCGACGGCCACCCACACGGGCAGCGGGTCCTGCACGGGGACGGGGAAGACGCCCTGCGCGGCCGGGTCCTCGCGGATCTCCAGCAGCCGCTCGAGCTTCGTCGCGTACAGCGAGTCGTAGTCGTCGAGGGAAAGGCCGAAGAGCGGGAAGGACTCCGTGAAGGAGCCGCGGCCGGCCATGATCTCGGCGCGGCCCCCGCTGATGAGGTCGACGTGCGCGAACTGCTGGAAGACGCGGATCGGGTCGTCGCTCGAGAGCACCGTGACCGCGCTCGAGAGGCGGATGTTCTCCGTCCGGGCGGCGATGGCGGCCAGCGCGGTGGTCGGCGAGGAGACGAGGTAGTCGGCGCGGTGGTGCTCGCCCACGGCGAACACGTCCAGGCCGAGCTGGTCGGCGAGCTCCGCCTCCTCGATGAGCTGCTGCATCCGTTGCTGCGGGGTGACGCCGGGATGCAGATCGGCGAAGGTGGCGACTCCGAGTTCCATGCCCTTCAGACTACTTGCGGGCGCAAGTGTTACAGGTGGGTGCTGCCGAGGGCCAGGGATTCGGCCTGCTCGGCGAGCTCCACGACGCCGTCGCCGAACTGCTTGAGGTAGGGGTCGTCGGTGGCGCCGGAGATCGCCCGCTTGTAGTTGCCCTCCATGAAGACGATCGACTTCCAGACGGCGAGCGTCATGTACCAGCGCAGGTCGGCGACCGAACGGCCCGACTGCTCCTCGTAGCGGGCGATCAGCTCCTCACGGGTGGGGAAGCCCTCCTGGCGGGTGACCTTGCCCAGGTGCTCGCGCAGCCCGCCCGACGGGTCGTCGGCCTGCGTCCACAGCGCGCACAGGTAGCCGAGGTCGGCCAGCGGGTCGCCGATCGTGGCCATCTCCCAGTCGAAGATGGCGATCAGCGACGCCGGCGGGTCGACCGCGTACATGGTGTTGCCGAGGCGGTAGTCGCCGTGCACCACCGTCGCCTCGCCGGACTCGGGCATGTGCTCGCGCAGCCACTCCCCCACCGTCTCGATCGCGGTGATCTCGCGCGTCTTGTTGTGCTCCCACAGGCCGGTGAAGCGCCGCAGCTGGCGCTCGAGGTAGCCCTGCGGCTTGCCGAACCCCTCGAGGCCGGCGGCGCGCCAATCGGCCCCGTGCATCTCCACGAGCGCGTCGATGAGCTCCTCGCCGATCGCCCGCCGCTCCTCCGGGCGGGCGAACTGCTCCGGCAGCGAGTCCGACATCACCTCGCCGTGGGCGCGCTCCATGATGAAGAAGGGCGCGCCGATGATCGACTCGTCGTCGCCGACCGCGAGCACGGACGGCACGCGCACGCCCCTGCCGTCGAGGGCGCCGATGACCCGGGCCTCGCGCAGCACGTCGTGGGCGGACGGCGGCAGCGGCGGGCGCGGCGGGCGGCGCAGGACCATCTCCGTCCCGTCCTCCCGGCGCACGAGGTAGGTGTGGTTGGAGTGCCCGTCGCCGACAGGCTGGATGTCGAGCTCGCCCGACCCGAGACCCGCTTGGTCGAGGAAGGCGATCAGCGGCTCGACGACGACCAGAGGAACGCGCTCGTTGCCCTCCGCCTCGGCGTGGGTGCGGACGATGTCATCGGGCGCGATCTCGTGCGGCATGCCGACCATGGTTACATGGCTGGTCACATGGACTTCGCCAACACATCCCGCGGCACCGAGTTCGCCGAGCGCCTCGAGGCGTTCATGGACGAGAAGGTGTACCCCGCCGAACCGATCTACGAGGAGCAGCTGGCCGCCGGCGGCAACCCGCACGGCCACCCCCAGATCCTCGAGGACCTCAAGGAGGAGGCGCGGTCGCGCGGGCTGTGGAACCTCTTCCATCCCGATCCCGAGCACGGCCCGGGCCTGACCAACGCGGAGTACGCGCCGCTGGCCGAGATCATGGGCCGCTCGGCCCACATCGCGCCGGAGGCCTGCAACTGCTCCGCGCCCGACACGGGCAACATGGAGGTGCTGACGCAGTTCGGCACCGACGAGCAGAAGGACGCCTACCTCCGGCCGCTGCTGGACGGCGAGATCCGCTCCGGCTTCGCGATGACGGAACCCGACGTCGCCTCCTCCGACGCGACCAACATCCAGCTGCGCATCGAGCGCGACGGCGACGAGTACGTCCTCAACGGGCGCAAGTGGTGGTGCTCGGGCGCCATGCGCGACCGCTGCCGGATCTTCATCGTCATGGGCAAGACCGCCCCGGACAACCCGACCTACAAGCAGCAGTCGCAGATCCTCGTGCCGCGCGACACGCCTGGCGTGACCATCGTCCGCAACCTCGAGGTGTTCGGCTACACGGACGTCGAGGGCCACGCGGAGATGACCTTCGAGGACGTCCGCGTCCCGGCGTCCAACCTGATCGCCGGCGAGGGCGACGGCTTCATGATCGCCCAGGCGCGGCTCGGGCCGGGGCGCATCCACCACTGCATGCGCACGATCGGCGTCGCCGAGCGCGCGCTCGAGCTGCTCTGTCAGCGCGCCATCTCGCGCGAGACGTTCGGCAAGCCGGTGGCCACGCGCGGGAACATCCTCGACTGGGTCGCGGAGGCGCGCATCCAGCTCGAGATGGTCCGGCTGCTCACGCTCAAGACCGCGTGGCTGATGGACACCGTCGGCAACAAGCACGCCCGCACGGAGATCGCGGCGATCAAGGTGGCGGCGCCGGAGGCGGCACTGCAGATCATCGACCGCGCCATCCAGGTCCACGGCGGCGGCGGCGTCTCCCAGGACTTCCCGCTCGCGGCGATGTACGCGCACGTGCGCACGCTGCGGCTCGCGGACGGGCCGGACGAGGTGCACAAGCTGACGATCGCCCGTCAGGAGATGCGGAAGTACACCGGGTGATCGTCCGGGAGCAGGTCGGCGAGGTCGCGGTCATCCGGCTCGACCGTCCCGACCGGCGCAACGCGATGACGACCGCGCTGCTGCGTGAGCTGCTCGACGTGCTGAGCGCAGAGGAACGGCCGGTGGTGTTCTCGACGACGAACGTGCGCGCCCTCTCGGCGGGCGCCGACGTCGACGAGGACGGAGGCCTCGAGCGGATGGAGCTCTTCACGCAGCTCTACTCGGCGATCGAGGCCTTCCCGTGGCCGACCGTCGCCGTCTGCGTGGGCAACTGCGTCGGTGCCGGCGCAGAGCTGGCGGCGGGCTGCGACCTGCGCGTCGGTGGCGACAACCTCAAGCTCGCGTGGGCGGGCGCTCGCCACGGCGTCCCGGTCGGCCCCGCCCGGCTCGCGCCGCTGATCGGCGTCAGCCGCGCGAAGGACTGGATCTTCACCGGCCGCGTGATCGGCGCCGACGAGGCGCTGGCCGCCGGCTTCCTGCACGACGCCGTCCGCGCCGACGCCGCCGAGGCCCGCGCGCTCGACCTCGCCGCCGGCCTGGGCGACGTGCGCGTGTTGAAGCAGATGTTCCGCGACCTCGATCGGTCGTCGGAGAGAGTGGACTACGAGAACGAGCGCCTGCTGGACTTCCAGCGCACCGGCACCGGCCTGCCACGTCGCGCGTAGGGCGTCCCGCACGCCCTCCGCGATGCGTGTGTGGTCCTAGAGGACGCGGCTCACGATGAAGAGCACGACCAGGATCACGATGACGAGTCCGACGATGCCCAGTCCGAGGGCGGCGGTCGGGGGGGTTGCGAGTGCTGCCAGTGCTGCGGCCATGAGGGCCTCCTTGCGTTGATGGTCGCCGTAGCGGTACCCAACGGTGCTGCTTGCAATCCAATCCATGCAGGCGTACGGTCGCGCGCATGCGCGCCAAGCTGACGTACGCCAACGTCATGTCCTCCCTCGCGTTGTTCCTCGTGCTCGGCGGGGTGTCGTGGGCAGCGGTGAAGATCCCCAGGAACGCGGTCGGGGCGAAGCAGATCAAGACGGGGGCGGTCGGCAGCGAAGAGGTCGCCGACAAGTCGCTGCTCCCGGCCGACCTCGCGCCGGGTGCGCTCCCCGCCGCCGGCCCGAAGGGCGACACCGGCCCCGCCGGCCCGGGAGGGGCGAAGGGCGACACCGGCCCGGCGGGTGAGAAGGGCGCCGATGGCGCACCGCCGTGCGACCACCTCATGTGCCCGAACACGGACACCGACGGCAAGGTCGTCGTCACCTTCAACGGGAACACGCTGGGCGAGTTCAGCGCCTTCACCACGGAGTGCGAGAACGCCGCCTGCGCGTTCTGGCTCGGCCGCAAGACCACCAAGAACATCGAGTTCGACGCCTCCTACGAGCTGACCCTGCTCGGCAGCCAGTCGAAGAAGTCCCTGGCGATCACGCTGTACGACGAGAACGGAGCGGCGACCGCCCGGTGGAACGCGACGGACGCCTATCCGGTCGCGGCGACGCACCTCGGAGTCCGCCGCGAGCAGTTCAAGTTCACCACGGCCTTCCTCCAGCGCGTCGCGATCTGACCATGCGGCTGACCTACGCCAACGTGGTGTCGTCCCTCGCGGTGTTCCTCGCGCTCGGCGGGGTCTCCTACGCGGCGGTCACCCTGCCGAAGAACAGCGTCGGCGCCGCGCAGATCAAAGCCGGCGCGGTGGGCAGTCCAGAGGTGGCCGACGGCAAGCTCTCCGCGACGGACTTCGGCGCGATCCCGACAACCAAGGGCGCTCGCGGAGACACTGGACCCGCGGGAGCCGCCGGACCGGTCGGCAACGCCGGTCCGAAGGGCGGTGTGGGCGATTCGTGCGCCGAGCTGCGGTGCTCGGGCAGCGACGTCGACGGCAGGGTGGTCCTCTCCATCGACGGCAACACCGTGGCCGACAACCTGACCGGGTTCATGACGACCTGCGACGGCAGCGTGTGCCGCGTACGCGTCTCGGGCGCGCCGGCGGCGACCAAGCCCCTGCGCGACTGGGCGGAGCAGACGCCCCCACCCAAGAAGAGCATGTCCTTGACCACGTACACCTTCGGCGGCGACCCGTACCTGCGCTTCCACATGACCAACGCCTTCCCGCTGACCGTCGAGCGCTTCGGGAGCCGCTACCAGGTCACGCTCTTCGTCGAGTTCCTGCAGCGCGTCGCGCTCTAGCCGAGGCGACCGAGCACCCACGTGGCGTGCGCGAGGATGCGCGCACGGTCCTGGCCGGCCAGGAGCAGGCGAGCGCCCTCGTCCGCCAGGGCCTGCAGCGTGAGGCCGGTCAGTTCCGGATCCGGCGACTCGATGCCGCTCGCCCCGGCGATGGCGGCGGCGAAGCGCGCGCGCCACTCGCCGACCTGCTCGCGGATGACGAGCGGGAGGCCCTCCGGCGGCATCAGCACGAGACGCCAGGTGACGGGGTCAGCGTCGACGGCGGCGAGGTAGGCCTCGAAGGAGGCGAGCAGGCCCTCCCCGCGGACCATGCCGGCGAGCTGCTCGAGGGCGCGGCCCGTCTCCCGCTCGACGAGGGCGACGAGCAGGTCGTCGAGGCCGTCGAAGTGGTGGTAGACGATCGGGCGGGAGATGCCGGCGCCGCGGGCGATGGCCTCGATGGAGACCGCGTGGAAGCCGTCGGCGGCGACGATCGCCTTCGTGGTGTCCAGCAGCTGCGCGCGGCGCTCGGGTGCGGCGAGGCGTGTGATGGACGTCATGTTACAGATGCGTAAGTTACGGTTATGTAACAGGCATGGGAGAGATTCGTGACGTGGTCATCGTGGGTGCAGGGTTCAGCGGGCTGGCCATGGGGGCCAAGCTGAAGCGGGCGGGGCGGACGGACTTCGTCATCCTCGAGCGCGCGGGCGACGTCGGCGGGGTGTGGCGCGACAACACGTACCCGGGTGCGGCCTGCGACGTCCCCAGCCACATGTACTCGCTCTCCTTCGCGCAGAACCCGCGCTGGACCCGCACGTACTCGCACCAGGCGGAGATCCACAGCTACCTGCAGGGCGTCGCCCGCGACGAGGGGCTCCTCCCGTTCATCCGCTTCGGCACGGAGCTGACCGACGCGCAGTGGCAGGGCGATCACTGGGCCATCGAGACCTCGGGCGAGCCGCTGCGCGCCCGCGCGCTGGTGACGGCCGCCGGCCCGCTGGTGGAGCCCAACCTCCCCGAGGTCCCGGGCCTCGACGACTTCGCCGGCGAGACGTTCCACTCCGCGCGCTGGAACCACGACGTCGACCTCACCGGCAAGCGCGTCGCCGTCGTCGGTACGGGCGCGTCCGCGATCCAGTTCATCCCGGAGATCGCCGACCGGGTCGCGCACATGACCGTCTTCCAGCGCACGGCGCCGTGGGTGCTGCCGCGCACGGAGCGCCCCATCACCCGCGTCGAGCAGGAGCTCTTCAAGCGCGTCCCCGGCGCGCAGGACGCCGTCCGCAAGGGCATCTTCTGGCTGCGCGAGCTCGGCGCCGGCACCCCCCTCTTCCACCCGCGCAAGCCCAGCGTGCTCGCGGCCCTCGGCAAGGCCCACATCCGCCGCTCGGTCCGCGACCCCGAGCTGCGCGCCAAGGTCACCCCCACCTACGAGCCCGGCTGCAAGCGGCTGCTGCTCTCCAACACCTACTACCCGGCGCTGGCCCGCGACCACGTGGACGTCTTCCACACGGGCATGACGGAGGTGCACGGCAACACGGTGATCGGCGCCGACGGCTCGCGGGCCGAGGTCGACGTGATCATCTTCGGTACCGGCTTCGAGGTCACCCGGCCGCCCGTGGCCAAGTACATCCGCGACGCCGCGGGCACGACGCTCGACGACCACTGGGGCGGCTCGATGACCGCACACCGCGGCGTGACCGTGGCCGGCTACCCGAACCTGTTCTTCCTGCTCGGTCCCAACTCGGGGACGGGTCACATGAGCGTCATCTACATGGCCGAGAAGCAGGCCGAGTACGTCATCGACGCGCTGGAGGAGCTCGACAGCCGGGGCGCCGCCGCCCTCGCGCCGCGGCCCGACGCGGAGGCGGAGTGGACCGACGACGTGCAGCGCCGCTCGCAGGGGACCGTCTGGCTCGGCGGCGGCTGCGCCTCCTGGTACCTCGACGACCAGGGCCGCAACACGACGCTGTGGCCCGACTACACGTACCGCTACGCGGCGCTGGTGAGCCGCTTCGACGCCGACGAGCACGATTGGACGCCGCAGCGGGTAGCGGCGTCCGTATGAAACTCGGCTACTTCCTGTCCAGCGAGGAGCACGGGCCCCAGGAGCTCGTGCGCCAGGCCAAGCTCGCGGAGGAGGCGGGGTTCCACGCGCTGTGGATCTCCGACCACTTCCATCCCTGGAACGACGAGCAGGGGCAGAGCCCGTTCGTGTGGTCGGTCATCGGCGCGATCGCCGAGGCGACGGACCTCCCCGTCACCACCGGGGTCACCTGCCCCACGCTGCGCATCCACCCGGCGATCATGGCCCAGGCCGCCGCCACGTCGGCGGCGCTGCTGGGGCCGGGCCGCTTCAACTTCGGCGTCGGCACCGGCGAGGCGCTCAACGAGCACATCCTCGGCGACCACTGGCCCCAGGCCGACGTCCGGTTGGAGATGCTCGAGGAGGCCATCGAGATCATGCGAGGCATGTGGGAGGGCGGCCAGTACTCCCATGAGGGCACCCACTACGTCGTCGAGAACGCGCGCCTCTACACCCTGCCGGACGCGCCGCCGCCGATCCTCATCTCGGGCTTCGGCCCGAAGGCCATCGAGGTGGCAGGGCGCATCGGCGACGGCTTCTGCACGGTGGAGCCGGACGGTGACGCGATCCAGCAGTTCCGCGACGCCGGCGGCGGGGACAAGGTCGTCCACGCGGGCACGAAGGTCTGTTACGGCCAGGACGCCGAGGCGTGCCTGGACACCGTCTACCGGCTGTGGCCGAACGAGGGTCTCCCCGGCGAGCTGCCGCAGATCCTGCCGACGCCCGCGCACTTCGAGCAGGCCTCGCAGCTCGTGACGCGCGAGATGATCGCCGAGAACCGCGTACACGGGCCGGACATCGAGAAGCACATCGCGCACCTGCAGGAGTACGCCGACGCCGGGGTCGACGAGCTGTTCGTCAACCAGATCGGCAAGGACCAGGAGGCGTTCTTCGAGGCATACAAGGCGGAGGTTGTGCCACAGTTCAACGGATGAGGCGCGACGTCACCTTCGGGGGCGGCAACGCCGCCTGGTTCTATCCCGGCGGGAGTGTGTGCGTGGTCATGGCGCACGGCTTCGGCGGGACCCGCACCGCGCGCCTGGACGCGTTCGCCGAGCGCTTCCAGGCGGCGGGCTTCAGTGCGCTGGTGTTCGACTACCTCGGCTTCGGTGCGAGCCCCGGCGAGCCGCGGCAGGTCGTCGACATCAAGGCGCAGCTGACGGAGTACAAGCAGGCCATCGCCTTCGCACGGACGCTGGAGGAGGTCGAGCGGATCGTGGTGTGGGGGACGTCCTTCTCCGGCGGCCACGTCATGGTCCTCGCGGCGGAGGACCCCACCATCGCCGCCGCCATCTCCCAGGGCGCGTTCGCCGACGGGCTCGCCACCCTGGCGGGCTTCGGACCGCGCAACGCCGCACTGCTCAGCTACCACGGGCTCCGGGACCAGCTCGGCGCGCTCGCCGGCCGGCCGCCCCACTACATCCCCATCGTCGGCCCACCCGGGACGGTGGCGACGATGAACACGCCGGACGCCGAGCCCGGCTACCGGGCGCTCGTCGGTGACGACTGGATCAACGAGAGCGCGGCGCGCGTCGGCCTGCGCGTCGCCTCCTACCGCCCGGGCCGCAAGGCAGCGCGGATCGCCTGCCCGTGGCTCGTGGTCGTCGCCGACCAGGACGCCATCACGCCGCCGGCCGCGCTGCTGAAGGCGGCCGCCCGCGCACCGCGGGCCGAGGTGCGCCGGCACGACTGCCGGCACTTCGACATCTACGTCGGGGAGGTCTTCGAGCGCAACGTCGCCGACCAGGTGGCGTTCCTCGAATCAGCCGTTAAATGACACAGGCCGCGCGGGGAGGAGAGGAGGAGAGCGCGGCCTGCATCGGGAGCGAGACGGGATATGAGGTCTAGCTGTTGACCATGATCGGCCATCAGCACTGATATGTCCAAGACATGATCGGCATGTCAGTGATACGAATTGCTTATGGAACTGCGGCAGCTGCGCTACCTCGTCGCCATTGCCGACGAGCGGCACTTCACCCGTGCCGCTGCCCGTGAGAACGTCGCACAGCCGGCTCTGTCGCAGCAGCTGCGCCGGCTGGAGGCCGAGGTCGGCGTCCCGCTCGTGCACCGCAGCACCCGGCGCGTCGAGCTGACGGACGCGGGTGCGGCCCTCGTCCGGCGGGCCCGGCGGGCGCTCGCGGAGATCGACGCCGCCCGCGCGGAGCTCGACGACCTCGTCGGCGTCCGGGCCGGCCACGTCGTCATCGGGGCCATGCAGTCCCTCGGCCCGTTCGACCTCTCGGGCCTCGTCAGCCAGTTCTTCGCGCGCCACCCGGGGGTCGACCTCACCATCCGCGAGGAGGTGTCCGACCCGCTGCTGGACATGCTCGCCCACGACGCCGTCGACCTCGCCTTCGTGTCCCTGGCCGCGGACTTCGACCGCGCCGCGCTCGAGGCCCACACGCTGCTGGTCGAGCCGCTGGTCGCGGTGATCGCCAGGGACCACCCGCTGGCCGCACGCCGCGGCGCGCGCCTCGCGGACCTGCGCGAGGAGCGCTTCATCACCTACCGCGAGGGGGCCGGGCTGCGCCGCATCCTGCTCGGCGCCGCACGGGCGGCGGGCTTCGAGCCGCAGATCGCCTTCGAGACCAACAACTCGCTGCGCGGCCGCTCCCTCGCCGCCCGCGGACTGGGGGTCGCGATCATCCCCGCCTCCGACGCCGCCGCCCCCGGACCCGAGGTCGCGGTGCTGGCCCTGGAGGAGCCGCTGGAGCGTGACGTCACGCTGGTCTGGCGCCGTCACCGCCATCACGCGCCCGCCGCGCGGGCGTTCCTCGATCTGGCGACAGGGATCGGCGCGGCGGTCCCGAATCAGGAGGCGTGAAGCGTCTCGCCTCCATCGTCGTCACCCTCGCCCTTCTCGCCGCCGCCCCCGCGCACGCGGCCCTCAAGCTCGGCAGCCGCGGCACCGCGGTGAAGGCCGTCCAACAGCGCCTCGGGCTGCCGGCTGACGGCGTCTACGGGAAGGTCACCGCCCGCGCGGTGCGCCGCTTCCAGCGCTCCCACCGGCTCGCGGTCACGGGCCGGGTCGACGCCGCCACCAAGCAGGCCCTGGGCCTGCAGAAGCCGCCGTCGACCACCGGCGGGACGGACGTGGCGGCCGGAGCGGACTCCATGGCCGACGCCGTGCGCTCCGCCCTCGGCCGCCCCTACAAGGCCGGCGCCGCCGGGCCGGACGCCTTCGACTGCTCCGGTCTCGTGAAGTGGGCCGCCGCGGCGACCGGCATCGACCTGCCCCGCTCGAGCTTCCTCCAGTACGACACGGGCCTCGCCGTCGCCCGGACCGACCTGGCGCCGGGCGACCTCGTCTTCTTCGACACCAACGGTCCCGGCGCCTCGGACGTCGGCATCGTCGTCGGCCCGGACGCCGCCGTCTCCGCGACCACACACGGCGTGCGCGAGCACTCCATCTTCGGCGTGTACTGGGGCGAGCACTACGTGGGCGCGCGCCGCTTTCGCTAGCGCTCAGCCATCGCGGGTAGAACCTCGCGATGGCCGCCACCGACACCACCGACGAACGCGAGCGCAAGCAGCGCGCGCGGTTCATCCGCAAGGCGGCCTTCTTCATCGCCGGCCTGGTCTGCATCCTGGCCGGCTTCGCGCTCGTGGTCCTGCCCGGCCCGCTGACGATCCCGCCGATCGTCCTCGGCCTCTACATCTGGTCGAAGGAGTTCGCCTTCGCCGAGCGCCTCTTCGACCGCGCCAAGGCGCAGTTCGACGAGGCGTGGGAGGCGGCCAAGCGCAAGCCCGTCCAGTCGGCGATCATCACGGGCGGCGGTCTGATCCTCGCCGGCGTCGTCCTCTGGGCCGTCATCCACTTCGAGCTCATCGCGAAGGCGAAGGACGCCGTCGGGCTCTAGTCGAGCGGGTCCACGAGGTCGCTCGAGCGGGTCACACCGCCGACGCGACCGATCAGCAGGGAGCTGTTGGAGGCCGCGGGTGCGCTCACCCCGTTGATCTCGCAGGTGAAGGTGACGGTGCGCTGCTGCGCGAGGTTGAAGCCGGCGAAGACGAGGACGGTGTTGGCGGGCCCGACGGCGTTCGAGCGATCGATCTCGCCGCCGTCGACCTTGAGCGTGCAGGAGGCGTTGTTGCCCGAGGCGATGCTCAGCGTCGTGCGCGCCTGGATCGTGTAGCTGCCGGCCGGCAGGTCCTCGGAGAACACGGTGACCACCCCGCCGGAGCCCGTCTGGGTCGAGTCCCGCCGCGAGATGGAGGTCACCGCGGCGTTCGAGCCTGCGGCGCCGGTCGGGCCCCTGCCGCCGGTCGGCCCGGCCGGGCCCGCCGGACCCTGCGCGCCGTCGGTCCCGTTGGTGCCGTTGGCGCCGTTCTTCCCGTTGGCCCCGTTCTCGCCGGGAGCGCCGTTCTGGCCCGCGAGGCCCGCGACCGCCTTGGCGCTGAGGTCCTTCTCCTGGAGCGTGCCGTTCTTGACGTCCGCCGACGTCAGCGAGTTGTTGACGATCTGCTTGCTGCCGATCTTGCCCGCTGCGTAGCCGACCCCGCCCGTCGCCGCGACCAGGGCGATGATCGCCACGACGAGGGACGGCGAGACGTGCCGGTGGATCATGTCCGGGACCGTACCGCCGCGGTCAGACCGCCGCAACCGCCGATTCCTCCGGCGGGATCTGCTCGGAGCCCTCGAAGAGGAAGCGGTGCAGCAGGGAGCCGACGAAGGCCCCGGCCATCGGCGCGAGGATGAAGACGATCAGCTGCCCGAGCGCCCAGCCGCCGGCGAAGATCGCCGGGCCGATGCTGCGGGCCGGGTTGACCGAGAGGTTGTCGACCGGGATGCCGACGAGGTGGATGAGCGTCAGCACCAGGCCGATGGGGATGCCGGCGAAGGCGACGTTGGCGATCCTGGCCGTCGCCGAGAGCACGGTGAAGACCAGCAGCGCCGTCAGCACCACCTCGACGATGATCGCGGCGAGCGCGTTGTAGCCGTCGGGCGAGTGGTCGCCGAAGCCGTTGGCCCCGAGGCCGCCTTCGCTGAGGTCGTAGCCGCCCTGCTTGGCCTTGACGACGATCACGAGGACGATCGCCGCTGCGATGCCGCCGAGCACCTGGGCGATCCAGTAGCGGATGGCCTCGTCGAGGTCGATCCGCCGCTCGAGCAGCAGGCCGAAGGTGACCGCCGGGTTGATGTGGCAGCCCGAGATGGGGCCGATCGCGTAGGCCATCGCCAGCAGGGAGATGCCGAAGGCGAACGCCACCCCGAGCGCGCCGATCGCCTCCCCGGCGATGACCGCCGAGCCCACTCCGCCGAACACCAGCACGAACGTCCCTACGAACTCCGCTGCCGCCTTGCGCTGCATCTCCCCCACCTCCGGTCGTGATCCGTTGCGTAATCATCCCGCTTCGCGCGCCTTGACGCTTCATGGGATTCATGGACCGTTTCAAGGGCGCCGCGGAAGCCGTGCAGGCGCAGACCAGCCACATCGGGATCGGCGCCTCCGGTGACCAGATCGCGCTCGCCAACCGCGGGCAGAAGCTGATGAACTCGGGGGTCGAGACGCCGGCGCACATCGACTCGATGACGGCGACGGGCAAGACGGACACGCCCGGTGGCGCCGAGCACGTCATCACCGTGACGGTGACACCGCCCGAGGGCGAACCGCGTGCGGCCACCTTCAACCAGTACGTCTACCCGGCGGCCCCGTTCGCCGCCGGCGACGACGTCATCGTCCGCGTCGACCCGGATGACCCGAACTCGATGATGCTCTGGGGCAAGCGCTAAAATCCAATCAACAAATACTGATTTCGCCCGGCCGGCCTTCGGCCTCCGGGCGACGCTACCTCTAGGAGCGAGCATGGCATTGACGATCGGATCTGACGCGCCCGATTTCGAGGCGGAGACCACCGAGGGCACCATCAAGTTCCACGAGTGGCTCGGCGACTCCTGGGGCGTGCTCTTCTCGCACCCGCGCACCTTCACCCCGATCTGCACGACCGAGCTCGGCTACATGGCCTCCATCAAGCCGGAGTTCGACAAGCGCGGCGTGAAGATCATCGCCATCTCCGTCGACCCCGTCGAGAACAACGACAAGTGGGTCGACGACATCGCCGAGACCCAGGGCACCGCGCCCAACTACCCGATCATCGGCGACAAGGACTTCGCGGTCTCCAAGGCCTACGGGATGCTGCCGGCCGACGTCGAGGGCGAGGCCACCGACCGCACCCCGGCCGACAACGCCACGGTCCGCAACGTCTTCGTCATCGGGCCGGACAAGAAGGTCAAGCTGCTGCTCGTCTACCCCATGACGACCGGCCGCAACTTCGACGAGGTGCTGCGCGTCATCGACTCGCTGCAGCTCACCGCCAAGCACAAGGTCGCCACGCCGGCCCAGTGGCAGCCGGGCGAGGACGTCGTCCTCACCGCCGGCGTCTCCGAGGACGAGGCCAAGGAGAAGTACGGCACCTGGGAGCAGCCCAAGCCGTACATCCGCATCGTCCCGCAGCCGAGCTAGGCGACTGGGGGGCCTGGCCCCCCAGTCGCGTCCAGGCACTGACGCACCAGGATTCATCCTGGTGCGTCACCTGCCGATAGAGGCGGGGATGGCTTCCGCCGGCCGCTTCGTCCTCCTCACCCTGCTCGCCCTGCTCCTCATGGGCGGGCCGGCCTCCGCGCAGGACGCTCCTCCCGGCTGGGACGGGGACGGCTGGGACTACGGCGACGACGCGCCGCCGGCCAAGGCGAAGCCCAAGCCCGCGCCGACCCCCTCCGCCGCGCCCGCGCCCGCGCCGACCGCAGCCCCGGTCATGCCGGCGCCCACCGTCGCGCCCGACCCCGAGCTCGTCACCACCCCCACCGTCTCCGGCACCGCCGCGAAGCTGCGCACGGACGGCCGGGCCGCGATTCCCCGCGGCGCGCCGAAGGCCGTCCGCGCGATCATCGCCGCCGCCAACCGCATCGTCGGCCGCCCGTACAAGTGGGGTGGCGGGCACGCGAAGCTCGAGGACCGCGGCTACGACTGCTCGGGCACAGTCAGCTACGCGCTGATCAAGGCGGGGCTGCTGCAGTCCCCGCTCGTCAGCGGCACCTTCGCCCGCTGGGGCGCCACGGGGGCCGGCCGCTGGGTGAGCATCTACGCCAACGCCGGCCACGTCTACATGGAGGTCGCCGGCCTCCGCCTCGACACGAGCGCCCTGGGCGACCCCCGCGGCGGGAGCGGCCCGCGCTGGCGGCCGCTGATCGGCCACCGGCGCGGGTTCCACACCCGCCACGTCGCCGGCCTCTAGACGTCCAGCACGACGTAGGAGAAGGTCGAGGACGTCGGGTTGCCCTCGGCGTAGAAGTAGTTGCACGCCACGACGCGGACGATGGTGCCCGCGTCGACGGCCTCGGCGATGGTGAAGGCGTTGGCCTGGAAGTCGGATCCGGGCGTCACGTGCACGACGTCGCCCTCGACGTTGACGCCGGCGTCGAAGGTCAGGCTCTCGCACTCACCGGGCTGGATGAGCGGGAAGTTCAGCGTGACCGTGCCGCTCGCCTTCGCCACGTCGACGGCGTCCAGCGAGCGATCGAGCACCTTGGCGCCGGTGACGGCGTTGGCGGCGAGCTTGGCCGACGTGATCGAGCCGTCGGCGATCGTGGCCGGCGTCGCCGGACCCGCCGGCCCCTTGGGCCCGATCGGGCCTGCCGGGCCCGCCTCGCCGGCCGGACCTGCGGCGCCGTCGGCCCCTCGGGCGCCCTCCGCCCCGGCCGGCCCCGCCGGACCTGCCGGTCCAGTCGGCCCGACCTTCGCGAGCTGTGCGCGCACCTTCTTGTTGAGATCGACCGGCTTGATGGTCCCGTTCTTGATCTGCTTGGAACGAACGGAGCCCCGCTTGAGCGTGGTGAAGGCGCGCTCGGCGAGGGCGTCACCACCGAGGGAGACGAAGAGGGCCAGGGCGGCCAGCGCGAAGGCGATGCGTGAGGTCTTCATGCCTCCAGATTCCCGCACCCCCGCGCGGGGGTCATGAGGGACGATCCCTCATCTTTAGGCTGCCGGCCATGAGCGCGTTCACCCGTCGCGAGCGGATCGGCTTCGGCCTGGTGCTGCTGGCCTTCGCCGCCGCAGCCGTCACCCACGGAATGGACGGCCTCGTCCCGTTCTTCGCGTCGCTGATCGCGCTCGCCGGCGTGGCCTGGCTGGTGTCGGCCGCGACCGACCTCCTGGGCGAGCACTTCGGCCCCTCCGTCACCGGCTTCCTGCAGTCCTCGCTCGGGAACATGCCCGAGCTGTTCGTCGTCCTCGCCGCGTTGTCGGCCGGCGAGACGGAGATCGCGCTGACGTCCCTGATCGGCTCCGTGCTCGCCAACGCCCTGCTGATGCTCGGCATCGCGATCATGGTCGGCGCGCGGGTCGCGCCCGACGGCATCATGCGCTTCAACGCGCGCCTGCCCAACGACACCGCGACGCTGCTGCAGGTCGCCGTCTTCGGCATCGTGCTCGTCGGCCTCGTCGAGTCGGGCGACCTCCGGGCGTCCCACCACATCACGGCGATCAGCGCCGTCGCCTCCGTGTGCCTGCTGCTCGTCTACCTCGCCTGGGTGATCCCGTACCTGCGCAGCGACACCCGCGAGGAGACGGAAGAGGCGCCGCGGCTCAGCCTGCCGGCCTGCGTGGCGCTCCTGGCGGTCGCGGGCGCCATGGCCGCGTTCGTCTCCGAGTGGTTCATCTCCGCGCTGACGCCGACGATCGAGGATCTGCACATCTCCAAGGCGTTCGCCGGCCTGGTCATCGTGGCCATCGCCGGCAACGCGGCAGAGAACGCCACGGGGATCGTCGCGGCCGCGCGCGGCCAGGCGGACCTCGCGATCTCCGTGATCAAGAACTCCGTGGCGCAGGTCGCAGCGTTCCTGTTCCCGTTGCTGGTCCTCGTCAGCCTGCTCTTCGAGGATCACCTGACCTTCCAGATGCCGAGCATCTACATCGGCGGGCTCGCGCTGGGCGGGCTGCTGGTGTGGCAGACGACGGGCGACGGCGAGGCGGCCTTCTACGAGGGCGCCGCGCTCACTGCGCTGTTCGTGATCCTCGGGACGTTCGCGCTCTACAGCTAGGCAGCGCGGAAGCGGCGGCTCCTGGCGGCCTTCGCCTTGAGCACCTGGTTGCCGGTGAAGCGCGCCGTCACCTTGTAAGAGCCGGCCCGCTTGACCTTCAGCGTCCGGCTGTACGTGCAGGAGCCGGTGACGATGGTGGACTTCTTCGCCTTGCCGACCGTCAGCTTGACGATGCCGGCGCAGCCGTCCGCGCGCACCACGCCGGCGGGGAGCTTGAGCCGCCCGCGGACCTTGAAGGAGCGGCTGGTCCTCCGCTTGACGGAGAGCGTGAAGGCCTTCGGCGCCCGCTTGGGGACGACGACCTCGGGTGCCGGCGTCGGGGACGGCGTCGCCATCGGCCGGGCGGTCGCGGTCGGGACGGGCGTGGCCGTCTTCGTCGGCGTCGCGAGTGGGCGTCGTGGTCACCACGGGGGCGGGCTTGGCGACGGTCACCGTCCCGGTCGCGGTGCGCGTCTCGCCGCCCAGCTTGGCCGTCAGGGTCACGTCGTAGGTGCCGGGCGTCGTCCCGGGAGGCGCGGTCACGGTGACCGTCTCCATCTTGGTCTGGTCGGCTGTCGGCGTGAAGGTGGTCTCCGCGGGGATCGCGCTGCCCGCCGGGACGGTGGTGGTGGCGCTGAGCGCGAACGCCGGCCCGGCCGCGCCGGCGAAGCGCAGCGGGAACGTGGCCGTCGTGGTCGTGCTCGGCTCAGGCGCGCCGATGGCGAGGTCGCGGGTCGCGAAGAGGAAGTCGTCCGCCGGCGAGACCGAGGAGACGCAGCTCGAGCCGCTCGGGCAGGAGACGGGGGCGGACCCGTCCTCGAGGATGCCGAGCGTCCGATAGCCGGAGAGGACGCGCGCCTTCAGCGGACCCACGAACGGCTGGCCGGCGGCGGCCGGCGGGAGCGGCAGGTCGAAGGTGGTGGAGTAGGCCGTCTTCGACATCGAGCTCAGCACGGGGGTGATGTAGCCCTGGAGCTGCATGCCGGCCGGCGCGGCGCCGAGCGCCGAGGTGTAGCTCGCGCTCCTGGTCGCGACCACGCCGGAGGCGAGGGTGAGCGTGTCCGGCAGCGTCACGCCGGCGGGGAAGCGCAGCGCGATGAGGCCTTGTCCCTTGGTGGCCAGCGAGAGCGTCGAGGCGGGACCGCACGGATCCCCCGGCTCGGTGATCGTCCCGTCGGGCGCGGTGACGGCCGCCGCGGCCCCCGGAGCCGCGTTCGTGGTGCAGAAGGACACCGCGAACGTCAGCTTCCCGAGGGGGGCGGGCTGGTCGGCCTTCTCCGTGCCCGTGTAGAACCCGAAACCGGACAGGGCGAGGACCAGCAACAGCGGGGCGAGGCGGCGGACCATCGTCTTCCCTATCGGCCTGACCCGGTCAAAGCTTTCGCCAGCCGCCCGCGCGGTTGCGGTCGGCGATCTGGCGGATGATGGCGGTGAATGCGGCGGCGTCCAGGGCGTCGTCCTCGTAGATGGCGATCTGACGCCCCGTCTGGTTCTCGTGGCCACGGTTGATGATCCCGGCGGGATCGTCGACACCCGGGTCATAGAGGAACACGTTGACGTGGTCCTTGGTCGCGAGCAGCGCCGCGACGTTGCCCTGCAGCACGAAGTAGGGCTGCACGGTGCGCTTGATCGTCTCCGTGATCTCCGGGTCGGCCGCGGCGATCAGGGCGCGGACGCGGCGGCAGACGTCCTGCTGCCACACCGGCAGGGCGGCGATGTACGCGTCGACCCGCGGGTCCTCCTCCATCCGCGACATACTCGCACCGATGACCGCCACCCAGCAGGACGTCGACCGGCGGCTGCGGCAGTTCACGGCCCGGGTCCGCGGATACGCGATCCTCACGCTCGACGCGGACGGCCTCGTCTACACCTGGAACGAGGGCGCGCACCTGGTCAAGGGCTACGAGCCGGCGGAGATCGTCGGCCAGCCCTACGAGCGCTTCTTCCCGGCGGAGGACGTCGCCGCCGGCCACCCGGAGGCGATCCTCACGGCGGCGCGCGAGCAGGGCCAGCACGAGGAGGAGGGCTGGCGGGTGCGCAAGGACGGCTCGCGCTTCTGGGCCCACGTCCTGATCACGCGGATCGACGCCGAGGACGGCTCGTTGCTCGGCTACGGGACGATCACGGAGGACCTGACGGAGCGGCGCGCGCACGAGCAGGCGCTGCAGGAACAGGTGGACGAGCTCGAGCAGTTCGCCTACGTCACCTCCCATGACCTGTCAGAGCCGCTGCGGTCCATCGCGGGCTATGCGGACGTGCTGCGGCGCCGCTACGGCCACGAGCTGGACGCCGACGGCCAGCACTACCTGGAGAAGATCGTCACCTCCAGCGCGCGCATGCGGTCGCTCATCGACGACCTCCTGGCCTACTCCCGCGCCGGCCGCCGCGAGCTCGACCTCGTGGACCTGCCACTGCGTGACGTCGTCGACGAGGCGCTCGCGGCACTGCCCGTGGCCCGGGAGGCCGTGACGGTCGACCCCCTGCCCCGCGGTCGCTGCGATCGCACCCTCATGACGGAGCTCCTGCGCAACCTGATCAGCAACGCGGTGAAGTTCTCGGCCGGGCCGCCGGAGGTCACCATCGCGGGCACGGAGCACGCCGGCGGCGTCGAGCTGTCCGTCGCCGACCGCGGCGTCGGCATCCCGGAGGAGTACGGTGAGCGCGTGTTCGACCTCTTCCAGCGCCTGCATGCGCGCGAGCAGTACGAGGGGACCGGGGTGGGACTGGCCATCAGCCGCCGCATCGCCGAGCGTCACGGCGGCACCCTCACCGCCTCCCCCCGCGACGGCGGCGGCACGGTGTTCCGCCTCACCCTCCCGGCATGACCGAGCTCGCCCACATCCTCCTGGTGGAGGACTCGGAGGACGACATCGAGCTCACCAGGCTGGCCCTCGACGAGGCGAAGTTCGCCAACCACCTCTACGTCGTCCGCGACGGTGAGGAGGCCATGGCCTTCCTGCGCCGTGAGGCGCCCTACGAGGACGCCGTCCGCCCGGACCTCGTCCTGCTGGACCTCAACATGCCGCGCAAGGACGGCCGCGAGGTGCTGCACGAGGTCAAGACGGACCCGACGCTGCGTCGCATCCCGGTCGTCGTCCTCACCACCTCCGGCGAGGACCAGGACATCCTGCGCGCCTACGACGAGCACGTCAACGCCTACGTGCGCAAGCCCCTCGGCTTCGACGCGATGGTCAACGTCGCCAAGCAGATCGAGGGCTTCTGGGTCGGCATCGTGCGGCTGCCGCCCGACGCCGACTAACGCCGTCCGTAGGCTGGAAGGGTGCTCGACCTCCTCCCGAGCGATCCCACGGCCGACACCGTCTACGAGGCGTTCATGGGCTGGGCGGAGGAGCAGGGGCTCGCCCTCTACCCGCATCAGGAGGAGGCGGCCATCGAGCTCTTCAGCGGCAACAACGTCATCCTCGCCACGCCGACGGGGTCGGGCAAGTCGATGGTCGCCGTCGCTGCGCACTTCGCCGCGCTCGCCGACGGCCGCCGCACCTACTACACGGCCCCGATCAAGGCGCTCGTCTCGGAGAAGTTCTTCGCGCTGTGCGCGATCTTCGGAGCGACCAACGTCGGCATGGTCACGGGCGACGCCGCGGTCAACGCCGACGCCCCCATCGTCTGCTGCACCGCCGAGGTGCTGGCCAACCTCGCATTGCGCGAGGGCGCCGACGCGGACGTCGGCCAGGTGGTCATGGACGAGTTCCACTTCTACGCGGAGCCCGACCGCGGCTGGGCCTGGCAGGTCCCGATCCTGACGCTGCCGCAGGCGCAGTTCCTGCTCATGTCCGCGACGCTCGGCGACGTCCGCGCGCTGCAGGAGGACATCACCCGCCGCACCGGCCGGGAGACCGCGCTGGTCGACGACGCCGAGCGGCCCGTCCCGCTGCTGTTCTCGTGGTCGCTGCAGGCGCTGCACGAGCTGCTGGAGGAGCTCGTGGCCGTCGATCGGGCGCCCGTCTACGTCGTGCACTTCACCCAGGCGTCGGCGCTCGAGCGCGCGCAGTCGCTCCTCAGCGCGAAGTTCTGCTCGCGGGAGGAGCGCGACGCGATCGCCGAGGCGATCGGCGGCTTCCGCTTCACCGCCGGCTTCGGCAAGACGCTGTCGCGGCTCGTGCGCGCGGGCATCGGCGTCCACCATGCCGGGATGCTGCCGCGCTACCGGCGGCTCGTCGAGCAGCTCGCGCAGACCGGGCTGCTGAAGGTCATCTGCGGGACGGACACGCTGGGCGTCGGCATCAACGTCCCCATCCGGACGGTCGTCTTCACCGGCCTGGCGAAGTTCGACGGCACCAAGCACCGGCTGCTCAAGGCGCGCGAGTTCCACCAGATCGCGGGGCGGGCGGGGCGGGCGGGCTTCGACACCACCGGCTACGTCGTCGTGCAGGGTCCCGAGCACGCGATCGAGAACGCGCGCCGGGTCGCGAAAGCCGCGGGCGATGAGAAGAAGCTCAAGAAGGTTCAGCGCGTCAAGCCCGCCGACGGCGAGATCGCCTGGACGGAGGAGACGTTCGCCCGGCTGCGCGACGCGACGCCCGAGGCGCTCGTCTCGCGCATGCGCGTCAACCACGCGATGCTGCTCAACCTCATCCAGCAGCGCGCGGACCCCGAGGTCACGCTGCGGCAGCTGCTCGACGACAACCATGAAGACGAGCGCGGCAAGCGGCGGCTGTCGGAGTCCGCCGAGTCGCTCACGGAGGAGCTGCTCGAGTCGGGCGTCCTCGAGCGTTTGACCGAGCCCGACGAGTGGGGGCGCACGCTGCAGCTCGCGCCCGCGCTGCAGGACGACTTCGCCCTCAACCAACCGCTCGCGTCCTTCGCCCAGGACGCCTTCGACCTCCTCGACCCGGAGTCCGAGACCTACGCGCTCGACGTCCTGAGCGTGGTCGAATCCATCCTCGACAACCCGTTCCCGGTCCTCTACGCGCAGACCCGGGCGGCCCGTGGCGAGGCGGTCGCCGCGATGAAGGCGGACGGCATCGAGTACGACGAGCGCATGGAGCTGCTGGAGGAGGTCACCTACCCGCAGCCGCTCGCCGAGGGACTCCTCTCCGCCCTGCGCCAGTACCGCGAGAAGCACCCTTGGGTCCGCGAGGACGACCTCGCCCCGAAGTCCGTGGTGCGCGACATGTACGAGAACGGCCGCACCTTCACGGAGACGATCGCCCACTACGGCATCGCCCGCTCGGAGGGCCTCGTCCTGCGCTACCTGTCCGACGCCTACCGCGCGCTGCGCCAGACGGTGCCGGACCGCGTCAAGACGGACGAGCTCGACGACATCGAGGAGTGGCTCGGCGAGACCGTGCGTCAGGTCGACTCCTCCCTGCTGGACGAGTGGGCGGCGCTGACCGACCCGGAGGCGGTCGAGCGCGCGATCCGCGAGGAGGCGCCGCCCCCGCCGCGCCCCGTCACCGGCAACGTCCGTGCCTTCGCCGTGATGGTCCGCAACGCGATGTTCTCGCGCGTCCAGCTCGCCGCCCGCGACCGCTTCGGCGACCTCGCCCGCATCGACCCCGGCATCGACTGGGAGGCCGCGCTCGGGGCCTACTGGGACGAGCACGAGACGCTCGGCGACGGCCCCGCGGCGCGCTCGCCCGAGCTGCTGATCATCGACCGCTCGGACCCGCGCCGCTGGCGGGTCCGCCAGATCATCGACGACCCGGAGGGCCACCACGACTGGGCCATCGTCGCCGTCGTCGACCTGGACGCCTCGGACGAGTCCGGCGAGCCGGCGATCACGACGGAGTCCTTCGGGCAGAGCTGAACCTTGTTGTTCGCCAGCTGACCTGTCATGGTCGCCGGTGTGCTCCGCGCACCTCGACGCTGGTTCAGTGCGTCAGTAGTCGCGCTGGTGCTCGCGGTGGCGGCGCCCGCCGGGGCCGTGCAGGTCTCCGCCGGCGGGGGGCACTCATGTGCCATCGGGCTCGACGCGGCGCTCGTCTGCTGGGGCCTGAACGATGACGGGCAGGCCACCCCGCCCGCCGGCAGCTTCACCGCTGTCAGCGCCGGGAGCCGCCACACCTGCGCGATCCGGACCGATTCGACGATCGCCTGCTGGGGGCGGAACACCGACGGCGAGGCCGCCCCGCCGGCCGGCACCTTCAGGACCGTCAGCGCCGGCGGAGCGCACACGTGCGCGATCCGCACGGACGGCACGGTCGTCTGCTGGGGACAGAACGCCGGGTCGTTGAGCTACCTGCCGCCGAGCGGAGCCTTCGCCCGTGCCCACGAAGGCGACAGCACCGGGTCTCCCTTCGCCTGCGGGATCCGTACGGATGCGAGCCTCGCCTGCTGGGGCTACAACGCGTACGGTCGCGCGTCACCACCCGTCGGGGCCTTCACGACGGTCGATGCCGGAGGCGCGCACAGCTGCGGGATCCGCGATTCTGGAGCGATTGCGTGCTGGGGCCTCGCCACGTACGGGCAGCCGCTGGCCGACCCGCCGGCGGGCAGCTTCACCGAGCTGAGCTCCGGCTACAACTCGACCTGCGCGATCCGCGCCGACGCGTCCATCACCTGCTGGGGCGACACGCCGAACGGCGAGACCGGGGCGCCGCCCGGCTCGTACACGGAGCTGAGCCTCGGAAGCTTCCACGGGTGCGCTGTCCGCGACGACGGCGCCGTCTCCTGCTGGGGAGCGAACACCACGGGACAGGTGTCCCCCATCCCGGCAGAGCTCACGACGGCGATCGGCGAGACAGGCCCCGGCGGTCTTGACTTCGGGTCGCAGCCCGCGGGAACGGTCAGCGCACCCCAGGAGGTCACCGTGACCAACCGGGGTGCGCGGTCGCTGCACGTCGAGGGCACCAGCTTCGCCGGCCCGGGGGCCGCCGACTTCCTCATCGGCGCGTCGACGTGTGGCGGCCCGGTGGCCGGCGGCGCGTCGTGCCGGCTGTCCGTGCGGTTCACACCGGCGGCCGGAGCGGCCACCGGACGCAGCGCGACCCTGCTCATCACCACCGACGCCGTCCCGGCCGCCTACACCGTCGCCCTGAGCGGGCTCGCCGCCACCCCCGTCCCCGTTACCGGACCGGCTGGGCCACCCGGTCCACAGGGCGGAGCGGGGCCCGCCGGTGCTCAGGGACCAGCCGGTAAGGCGTCCATAGCGACCTGCAAAGTCACCAAGGTCCCGAAGAAGCTCCGCAGGAAGCTGCGGGTGCGCTGCACGGTGACCCTTGCGAAGGCCCGCACGGTCAGCCTGCTGCGCGGTCGGCAGGTCGTGGCCCGCCGGCACGTGAAGGCCGGGCGGCATCGCCTCGTCTTCCGCGTGGCCGTGGGCGGGCGCTACCGGCTCTACTAGGGGACCATCCAGCTGAGAACGGCGGTCGACTGGAGGTAGACGAGGACGGCCATGATCAGCACGAGGCCGAGGCTCCAGCCGATGACCTTGCGGAACAGGTCGCCCTCCTTACCCGCCAAGCCGACCGCGGCGGCGCCGATGGCCAGGTTCTGCGGCGAGACCATCTTGGCCAGGACGCCGCCCGAGCTGTTGGCGGCGGCGAGCAGGGTGGGCGACAGGTCGGCGTTCTTGGCGGCCGCGACCTGCAGTGCGCCGAACAGCGAGTTGGTGGAGGTGTCCGACCCCGTCACCGCCGTCCCGAACCAGCCGATGATCGGCGACAGGAACGCGAAGAAGCCGCCCGCGCCGGCCGCCCAGGTGCCGAGCGTCACGGTCTGGCCCGAGAAGTTCATGACGTAGGCGAGCGCGAGCACCGCGGCGACGGTGAGGATCGCCGAGCCGAGCTTGGCCAGTGTGCGCCCGTAGATCGCCAGCGCCATCCCGGGCTTGACCCGCAGCACCGCGGCGACGATCAGCCCGCAGACGAACAGCTGCGTGCCCGCGGCGGTGAGGATGTTGAACTTGTAGGTCAGGCTCGTCAGCGCATCGCCGTCGGGGTTGACGATGTCCAATCCCGGCCAGCCGAACTCCTGTGTGGCCTTGTCGAGCTGGGCCATCACGCCGCTGAGGCTGCAGACGCCGAGGACGACGATGATGATCAGGTACGGGAGGAAGGCGGTGAAGGTGCTGCCGCGCGCGTCGGCCTCGGCGTCCTCCTCGACGGCCTCCGTGCGGATGACGTCCTTCGGGGTCCAGACGGAGACGAGCGCGAGCAACGCGCCGGCGGAGGCGAGCGAGGCGAGGATGTCCGTCAGCTCCGCCGAGATGAAGTTCGACGACGCGAACTGCACGAGCGCGAAGACCAGGCCGGCGGTGAGCGCGGCCGGCCACGCCGCCTTCAGCCCGCGGCGGCCGTCGATCATGAAGATGAGGACGAACGGGATCATCAGCGCGAGCAGCGGGCACTGGCGGCCGACCATCGCGGAGAGGTCGTCCTTCGGGAGGCCGGTGACCTCGGCGAGCGTGGTGATCGGGATGGCGATGGCGCCGAAGGCGACGGGCGCGGTGTCGGCGACGAGCGCGACGGCCGCCGCCTTCATGGGCTTGAAGCCGAGGCCGACGAGGATCGAGCCGCAGATGGCCACGGGCGTCCCGAAGCCCGCCAGCGCCTCGAGCAGCGCGCCGAAGCAGAAGGCGATCATCACGACCTGCACGCGCTGGTCGTCCGAGACGGAGCTGAACGCGCGCCGCAGCGTCTTGAAGTGCCCCGTCTCCTCCGTCATGTTGAAGATCCACAGGGCGTTGATGACGATCCACATGATCGGGAAGAGGCCGAACGCCGCGCCCTCCAGGGCGGAGTCGCCCGCCTGGCCGACCGGCATGCCGTAGACGGCGATGGCGACGACGAGCGCCACGCCGAGCGAGATCAACGCGGCCCACTGCGCCTTCATCCGCACTGCGCCGAGCAGCACGAAGAGCGCCAGCAACGGCAGCACCGCGAACAACGAGGACAGCCCAAGCGAGTCCCCGACCGGGTCCAGCACCTGCTTGTACATCCCTCTCCCTCCTCAGGACTGCGTGCCGGTGTACCCGCGATGGGACACCGGCACGCAGAACCTTGGGGAGCGGCTACAGGTCGACTGCGCGGGGCAGCGTGAACGTCGGGTACAGCTTCGGGTTCGTCAGCGACTGACGCACCCGGGTCTGCAGCCGGTACACGGTGGCCGCGAGGTTCTTCGGCCGCTTCACGGTGACGGCGAAGGTGCCGTCGGCGGTTGGGCTTGAAGCGCTTGACCGTCTCCAGCTTGCGGCAGGTGACGCGGCGCTTGAGCGTGATGGTCTGCGGGGTCAGCGCCAGCGGCTCGACGACGCGGCCGGTGATCGTGACCTTGTCCCCGTGCGACCTGACGCTCTTGACGACCATCCGGCGCATGAGCTTGAGCTTCAGCGACTTCTCGCCGCCGACCTTCGCGATGTAGCGGGCGCGGTTGGTCGCCCGGATGTCCGCCGCCGGCATCGGGGCGGTCGTCGTGAAGGCGCCGTCCTTGCCGACCGGCACGCGGGCCACGACCTGCTTGGTCGCCTTGAAGACGATGTTCACCGTCTTGCCGGCCAGGCTGCGGTCGGCGGCGCCGTACAGGCGGACGTGGTCACCTTCGGGCAGCACGTCGATGAGCGCGAGCTTGCGCGTCGTGCACTCGAGCGCGGGGTTCTGCGGCGGCGCGGCCGGAGGGGCGCAGTCCTCCCCGCCGCCGACGGCCGCCTTGCCCACGGTGAGGTCGGCGATCGACTGGCCGCCGAGCGAGATCTGCGCGCGCAGGGCCCGCTGGACGAGCATCCCGTCGACGGTCTCCTGGCCGGAGGCGGTCAGCTTCACGTGTGCCAGCGCCGGCGGGACGGCGATCGGGGGCAGCTGGTCGAGGATCGGCTTGAGCGCGTTCAGCACCGTGCCGGTGTTCACGTCGACCGTGCCGCCGAGGAGCGTCACCTTGGCGAGGCTCAGGTCGAGCGTGTTGAGCGCGATGCCCGCGGTGTCGACGAGGTTGATCGCCGAGTCCACCGTCTTGGACGCGTCCACCGGCAGGCCGAGGACGTCCGCGTTGAGCACACGCGACGTGCCGGCGAGCACCGCCCTGCCGTCCTGGCAGGTGCCGCTCACGCCCGAGTACAGCGCGGACGCGTCGAGCAGGTCCTTCGACGGCAGCGTCTTGATCGCCTCGATCGCCGGTGAGAGGTCGACGGTGGCGACGGGCGTCTTCGTGCCCGGCAGCGTGATGTCGAGGGCCTTGAGGGCGTCGGGGATCGGGATGTCGCCGACCGGGATCGGGAGCGAGCCGACCTTGACGTGCGCGAGGCCGCCGGCCGCGAACGCGCCCTTGTCGTCCACGGAGGTGACGCCGTTGAGGAGGTCGACCTTGAGCAGCGTGTCGAGCGGGGCCGGCAGCTGCAGCGTCGGCAGCGTGGCATCGTCGGCGCAGTCCTCCGTCGTCGAGCCCGCGGTCGGCAGCGGCAGCGGCCGGCCGAGCAGGGTCCCGCTCAGCGGCGACGCCTCACAGCGCCACGTGACGCCGGCGGCCGAAGCGGAGGACGGGATGACGCCGACGGCAGCGCAGGCGGCCGTGACGGCGATGAGGGTTCTACGAGGCAACAGCTGATCTCCCATGGGTCCGGCGTAATGGGCCCCTGCCCACGCCTTTGATCAGGAGATCGGCGCCGGTACCCGTCCCGAACAGCCGTCAGGCCGCTCGTGGACGGATGTCAACCGACCCGGACCACGTCGATCTTGGCGTCGAGCACGCGGAGGTGATGGAGGCCGCCACATCCATCGCTCACGATGAGCCTGGCCGAATGAGGACCGCCATTGGCGCCGCCACGCATCGACCGGCGACCGGGCTCCTCCTCGAGTTCGAAGGTGCGGGTACCTCCGGAGAAGAAGTCGGTGTTGGCATCCAGGCTCAGCTTGAGGACGCGGATCTCGCTGTCGATCCGGACGGAGACGTTGGCCCCGTGGTCAAGGCAGTCGTCCTTGCTCGGGAGGACGAGCGTCACCTCGCCGTAGAAGAGATCGAGCTCGTTCGGCGTCTGCGTCCAGTCCGCGTTCTGGAGGGGAACGTTCGTGAGGAGCTGACCGAACTGCTGGTCGCCGCTGAAGGTGGCACGGGTTGCGAATGACGTGCCCGCGGCGCCGGTCGCGCCGTTGGTGCCGTTGGTGCCGTCGGTGCCAGGGGCACCGGCCGGACCGGTGTCGCCCTTGTCGCCCTTGTCGCCCTTCGCGCCGGCCGGTCCCGCCGGCAGCTCGCCGGTCGGGAAGTCCTTCGCGCGCAGCGACCCGTTCTTGACCTTCGACGACGTCACCGCGTTCTTCTTGATCTGCTTGGCGCCGACGCTGTTCTTGGGGAGCTTGACCGCCGCGTACGACGTCCCGCCGAGGGCGATGAACAGCGCGAGGTAGGCGATGAGATTCGCGCGGACATGGGCGATCGGCCTGGTCATTGGAGGGTGATGGTGCTGACCCCCGGTTGCTTACGCTCGTGGTCAGATGAGTGCTCCACGATGCTTCCGCACGGACCGCGGGGCGAGCGCCTTGCGGGCCCTGGGCACGACGCCGATCATCTGCGACGTCGACGACGCGGCGGTGGTCGAGGCGGCGGTGGTGGCCTTCGCGCCCGAATGCGCGATGAGGGCACGCGGAACCACGTCGCCGCCGCCCGTGCCGGCGATGGTTCTCGCCATCGGTGGCGTCGTCGTCCGCTACCTACAGCGCCTGGGCCGCGCGGCTCACGGCATCGCCACCGTCACCCGGGGCTCGTGCCGGACGGGGAAGTTCACGGACGCGGCCACGAAGCACAGGCGCGCGGCCACCTCGTGCAGCGCCTCCGCCCGATCGATCGACGCCGGCGCCTGCACCTCGACCTGCGGGCGCAGCAGCACCTCCTCGAAGCGCCCACCGCCGTCAGGGGTGACCACCATGCGGCCCCACGCCTCGTCGCGGTACGCGGTGACGACGACGTCGTTCACCGCGCATTGATGGAGGTAGCCGAGCATGTGGCACTGGCTGAGGGAGGCCACGAGCAGCAGGTCGGGGTTCCACCGTTCAGCGCTGCCGCGGAAGACAGGGTCGGACGAACCTTCGATCGGTGGCCGCCCGGGCGCTGTCGTCACGTGATCGCGGTCGTAGGCGCGATAGTCGGCGGTGCCGCGACCCCGGTTGCCCTCCCAGACGCACAGCGTCTCGTAGTGGTGCGTCCGTCCCTTCATGTGTCTCCTCAATTTGTGTGGTGCGTAACCGTATCGAACCGTTCAGTCAGTTATGGAGAAGACCCGGTCACCGGGGCGTCTCGTAACCCTCGCCGTGTCACAATGGGGTTGTGGACCTTCCCCACGATCTCGACCTCCCGCTGCCGTCCGGCGCCCCGTGGTGGTACTGGCTCGGCGGCCGGCCGGCCCTCGACTTCGTCAACACCCGCAGGGAGCGTTGGTGGCGCGACGTCGAGACGCTCGTGACGCCGGGAGACCTCGGGCGCTGGCTCGTGCAGGCGGAGGTCGCGGACGACCCACCACCGCGCGTGACCCGCGACGCACTCGCGGATGCGATCCGGCTTCGGGAGGCCATCAACGCAGGCGTCGACGCCCACCTGGCGAGCCGTCCCTTCCCCCGTTCCGCCGCCACGGTCATCGACGGCTGGCTGCCGCTGGCCGAGCCGACGCCGCGCTTCGTGGTCGGGGGTGACGGCCTGGGTGAGCTGCGCGCCGACGTCGACGCCGGCCGTGCCGCGCACGCCATCGCGCTCGTCGCCCGGGACGCCTCCATCATGTTCGGGACCGGCGAGCGCGGGCGCATCCGTGCCTGCGCGTCCGAGACGTGCAGCGCCCGCTTCTACGACCGCTCGCGTTCCGGCATGCGGCGATGGTGCTCCATGGAGGGGTGCGGCAACGTCGCGAAGGCACGGCGCCACCGAGCCCGCGTGCGCACGCCCTGACGGCGGGGATCTCAGTAACCTTCTCGTATGAACAGTGGGGTTATGGAAGCTGACGATGCGCCGGCGCGCTTCTACTTCGACCTCGGCTCGCCGTACGCGTGGCTGGCGGCCGAGCGCATCGAGCAGGCCCTTTATCCGGTGGAGTGGCGCCCGGTCCTGCTGGGTGGGATCTTCGCCGCGACCGGTAGGTCCTCGTGGGCGCGCACGGACGCACGTGAGGACGGCATGCGCGAGGTCGAGCGCCGCGCCGACGCCTACGGGCTCCCCGCGGTGGTCTGGCCGCCGGAGTGGCCGAACGACGGCCTCCTGGCCATGCGCGCCGCCGCCGCGGCCGCGCGCCTCGGCCACGCCCGCGAGTACGCGCTGGCGGCCTTCCGGCTCTCCTTCACCCGCGGGCTGATGCAGTCGGACCCGGACACCGTGGCAGCCGCCGCAAAGGCGTGTGGCCTCGACCCGCAGGTCCTGGTCGAGGAGGCGACGAGCCCCGACGGCAAGGCGGACCTCCGGCGCCGGACCGAGGCGGCCATCGCCGACGGTGTCTCCGGCGCGCCGACCACGCTCGTCGGCGGCCGGCTCTACTGGGGCGACGACGCGCTCGATCGCGCCATCGCGGATGCGAACCGCAAAGTCGACACCAAGAGCGCAGCTGTGTCGCCCGACCGTGGCTCCATCCGCCGGTAGGCGACACACCTGGCCGTTCCAGGCCGTGTAAGACTCGGGGCATGCCCATCGCGACCTCCGACGCGTCGGTGGCGCTGTTCTCCCGCGCACTCAGGAACCTCGCGGTCATCCTGCGCAAGGCCGAGCAACAGGCGGCCGAGCGCGACCTGCCTGTCGCCGAGCTGCTTCAGGCCCGCCTGGGCCCTGCCGCGCCCGACACGCTCACGCTGGCCGAGCAGGTCCACTGGGCGGCGGAGGGCGCACGGCGGGCCGTCGGCCGGATGACCGGGGTCCCGGACGGTGGGCCGGTCGAGGAGGCGACGTCGTTCGCCGAGCTGCACGAGCGGATCGACGCCGTGCTCGCGGATCTGGGGAGCGTGCCGCCGGAGGAGCTCGAGGCCGGGCTGTCCCGGGCCGTCGAGTTACGTACGCGCGGGGGCGTCGTCCGCTTCACCGGCGACCGCTTCCTGCTCGATTACGCGATCCCGCACTTCACCTTCCACTGCACCTGCGCGTACACCATCCTGCGCCGCGAGGGGATCGCCCTGACCATGGGCGACTTTCTGTTCGGGGCCGACGCCGCCTAGCTGATGGCGGTCCTCGGCGCGGGCCCGGCCGGCAGATCACCTGCCGCAGCTGGACTTCTCAGAGCCGACGAGCGGATTCGAACCGCTGACCCCTTCATTACGAGTGAAGTGCTCTACCAGCTGAGCTACGTCGGCGAGGTGCGCGAAGTCTAGAACGTAGGCTGCCCGCGATGAGCGAGCGGGCGACCGAGGTTGGCGAGGGACGACTGGGACGCGGGGTCTTCGCCACGCGCCCCCTGAAAAAGGGGGACACGATCGAGCTGTGCCCCACGCTCGAGGTCGCCGACAGCGACGTCAGCGGGCTGCTCGGCGACTACGTGTTCCGGTCGGGGCAGAACGAGGAGAACGTGATCCTCATGCTGGGCTACGGGATGCTCTACAACCACTCCTTCGAGGCCAACGCGGAGTACGTGGAGGACGAGGAGGGCTGGATCGCGTTCGTCGCCCTCCGCGCGATCGCGGCGGGCGACGAGGTGACGATCGACTACGGCGCCGAGTGGTGGGACACCCGGGGCCTCACGCCGGACTGAGCTACCAGCGCTGAGCGGGGGCGTCGCGGCGCTCGCCCTCGACGATGGCACCGTTGCCGTCGCCGTTGGCGGTGTGCGTCTCGGCGTCGCGGTTGAAGCGGCCCTCGTCGCGGTCGGCGAGGTTGGCGGGACGGTCCATCGGCGTGGTCTGCTCGTCGGGACCGGCGCGGTCGATGTTCTCGGAGCGGTGCCCGTTCTCGGAGGCCGGTGCGTTCTCGAGCTCGTGGTCGGCGAGACCCTGCTCGTGCAGGTCGGCGCGGCCCTCGTGGACGGTCGCCTCCTTGCGGGCCAGCTCGGCCTCCTGCTGCGCACGCTGCGCCTGGACACGAGCCTCTTCGGCCTTCTGCTCGGCGACGGACGCGTGCGAGTGCTTCTCCGAGGCGACCTCGCGGTGATGCTCTGCGGCCTGCTCGCGCTCGGCTCTGAGCCGCTTCTCTGCCCGCTTCTTGGGCGAGAACACGGCGAAGTACAGGATCGCCAGCACAGCAAGCACGGCGACGATGATGAGGATGATTCCTACGGTGGTCACGATTCTCTCTCCTTGTCCGTTGGTGACAACGGCGCTCCCGGCATCCGGCCTGCCCGAAGTGGTCAGGACGCAATCACCGACGGATGACGGTGACTCCCGCGGCGAGGACGACCGCCCCGGAGAGCGCCGTCCAGAGCCCCCAGCGGGCGTCGCCGTCGAGGGCGAGCAGGTCATAGAGGACGACGGTCAGCGCCAGGGTCGCGCAGACGACGACGCCGACCCGGAAGCGCCGCCACAGCGCGACCGCGGCCAGCACCGCGAACCCCAGGGTGAGCAGGCCGTCGCGGTTGGCGACCTGCGCCCACGGACCGAGTGAGCCGACCACCAACACGACGATGCCGAGGGCGGCGACCCGCACCGCGCGCAAGCTAGCGTCCCGCCGCATGTTCGACCTCCAGTGCCACTCGCGCTACTCCGACGGCGTGCTCGAGCCCGTCGAGGTCATGGAGCGCGCCAAGGCCGACGGGATGGAGCTCGTCGCGCTGACCGATCACGACACGATCGACGGCGTCGCGCAGGCGCGCGCCCGTGCGAAGGAGCTGGGCATGCGCTTCAGCGCGGCAGCCGAGATCTCCGCCGTCGAGGGCCGCCACGCGGACCTGCACGTGTGCGGCTACGAGCTGGACATCGACAGCCAGGACCTGCGCGCCTCGCTGGACGACTTCCGCGCCGACCGCCAGGTCCGCGTCGAGGCGATCGCCGACCGCCTGGAGGAGCTCGGCTTCACCGTCGACCGCACGGTGCTGCAGGAGCGCAAGGCGGCGGGCCTGCCGATCGGGCGCCCCCACATCGCCGACGCCGTCCTCGAGCATCCCGAGAACCAGGAGCGCCTGCAGCGCGAGGGCACGACCACGAAGAACACCTTCTTCCCCGAGTACATCGTCCCGGGCGCGAAGGCCTTCGTGCAGCGCACCCGGCCCACCGTCTACGACGCCATCGACGTCATCCACGCGGGCGGCGGCGTCGCGGTCTGGGCGCACCCGTTCTGGGACCTCGACGACCCGCAGGAAGTCGTCGACACCATCGAGAAGTTCGCGTCCCACGGGCTCGACGGCGTCGAGGTCTTCTACGCCACCCACGACGCCGAGCAGACCCGCCTCCTTCACGAGACCTGCACGCGTCTCGGCCTGCTCATCACCGGCTCGAGCGACTTCCACGGCCCCGAGCACGACCGCTTCAACCGCTTCGGGAACTTCGAGCTGCACGGCCTCGAGCCGAACCTCGGACCCATCGGCGCCAGCTGACCGAGTAGCCGGGGCGCCTCCCGGGCAGGGCCGTCCGCATGACTTTCATCGTGAACGGCGCCGAGGGCGAGACGGGCGAGCGGGGCGAGCAGCTGCTCGCGGGCACGGACAGGCTGCGCGTGCGCGTGTGGGAGGGCGAGTTCGCCGGCGAGAAGAACCCGCCGCACGCCAACGACTACGACTACGTCGCCTACGTGCTGGCCGGCGCCCTGCGCGTGCGCGTCGGTGACGAGGCCGCCGGTGAGGTCCGCGCGGGCGACTCCTACGCGGTGCCGGCCGGCGTCGAGTACGAGTTCGAGGTGCTCGAGGACGCCAAGGTCGTCGAGGCGCTCACCGTCAGCTGACGCGTTCCGCCCGCGTGTAGACGTTGATGCGATCGCCGCGGGCGAAGCCGCACAGCGTCAACCCGCGGTCGTCGGCCAGCTTGACCGCGAGCGAGGTGGGTGCGCCGACGCCGACGAGGATCGGCGCGCCGGCCACGCACGCCTTCTGGACGAGCTCGAAGCTCAAGCGGCCCGACACACACAGGACGAGGTCGCGCATGGGGACGAGGCCGTCCTCCAGCGCGCGCCCGATGACCTTGTCCATCGCGTTGTGGCGGCCGACGTCCTCGCGCACCAGCAGCAGCTTCCCCGCGGCGTCGAAGAGCCCCGTCGCGTGCAGGCCGCCCGTGCGCTCGAAGCCGGGCTGGCGCAGGCGGTCGGGTAGCGCGGCGAGCAGGTCCCGCGCGACGACCGGCCCGTCCGGCAGCGGCGCCGCGTGCACGGCGACCTCCTCCAGCGCGCCCTTCCCGCACACCCCGCACGAGGACGTCGTGTAGAAGGAACGGGCGCTCGGCTCGCGCAGCAGCGGACCGGCGACGGCGACCGTATTGATGGCGAGGTCGGGGACGTCCACCGCGCGCGGGCCGTCGATCAGCCCCTCGCCGTAGAGGAAGCCCTGCGCGAGCTCGAAGTCGTGCCCCGGCGTGCGCATGGTGACCGCGAGCGCCTGGTCGCCGACGCGGATCTCCAGCGGCTCCTCCACCGCGATCTCGTCGCGCACCCCGTCGTGGGTGACGGTGGCGACGGGGACGGTCATCGCACCAGGGTCCGGGCGAGCCGGGAGGACAGCGCCTCGAGCGCCAGGTCCTCCGACACGTTGAGCTGGAAGCGCGTGCGGGTGTCCTCGATCATCGCCATCGCCTCCCGCAGCGGCCCGTGCGACCGGCCGGCGGCGTCGCGCGCGAGCTCCTCCGCGCGGTCGGCGTTGTGGGCGAGGTCGGGTGCCCCGGCCACGACGCACGTGAGGTCGCGCAGCCAGAGCCCGGCGAGCTGCAGGGCAAGGTCGATCGCGGTCGTCCGGGCCCGGCGCTCGGCGCGCTTGATGCGGTCCTCGTAGTCGGAGATCCGGCGCCGCTGCTCCTTCTTGGGGAGGAACTCGAGCTCGGCGTCGCGCGCCATCTCCAGCGCGTCGCGGGCGATGGCGGCGCGCGCGACGCCGGCAGCGAGGATCGGCTCCCACTCCCCCGCGCGGACCAGCGCCTCGGCGGACGCGCGCAGCGCCGCGCCGGCCGGGGACGCGAGCAGCGCGGCGCGGTCGGCGTCCCCCAGCGCGAGCCGCGCGCAAGCCAGCGCCGTCGGCTCCGGCACGCCGGTCAGCCCGGCCGCGATGCGGTCGGGCGGTGCGGCGTCGAAGCGCACGACCTGGCAGCGCGACCGGATGGTCGGCAGCACCTGGTCGACCCGGTCGGTGAGGAGGATGAAGACGACGTAGCTGGGCGGTTCCTCCAGCGTCTTGAGCAACCGCGCGGCGGCCTCGTCGTTCATGGTGTCGCATCGCTCGAGCACGAAGACGCGGCGGTTGGACTCGAACGGCGTGCGGGCCGCCGCGTTCACCACGGGCTCCCGGATGTCGGCGACCAGCATCTCCGCGGCGCCGCTCGGGGCCACCCACGTGAGGTCGACATGGGCGCCCGTGCGCACGCGCGCGCGAGCCGCTTCGACGTCCGCGGACCCCTCGCTCAGCAGCTCCTCGGCGAAGTCCCGGGCGGCCGCGCGCTTGCCCGATCCGGCCGGTCCGGCGAACAGGTACGCGTGGTTGAGCGCGCCCCCGCCGAGGGCCGATCCGAGAACGGCGGCGGCGTGCGGATGGGCGTCGAGGCGCACCGCTGTCACTCTACGTGCCGTGCTCATCACGGTGGAGGGCCTCGACGGGTCCGGGAAGACGACGCTGGCAGCCACGCTGGCCGAGCGGCTGGGGGCGACGCTGCTGCGCGAGCCGGGCGGCGAGCCGCTGGCCGAGCGCATCCGCGACCTCGTCAAGGCGGGCGACTTCGACCCGCACGCGGAGGCGCTGCTGTTCGCCGCGGCGCGGGCGCAGCTCGTCGCCACGGAGCTCGCCCCCCGCCTGGCCGCGGGCGAGACGATCGTGCTCGACCGCTTCGTCGACTCCTCCCTCGCCTACCAGGGCGCGGGGCGCGGGCTGGGGATGGAGACGGTGCGGGCGATGAACGCCTTCGCCCCTGTCCCCGACCGGACGCTGCTGCTGCGCATCGGCGCCGAGGCGGCGCTCGCGCGGGTCAGCGGCCGCGGCGAGGCCGATCGCTTCGAGGACCTCGCCTTCCTGACGAAGGTCGCGGACGCCTACGACGAGCTGTCGCAGGAGGGCGGGCGCTGGCGGGTCCTCGACGCGACCCGCACGCCGGATCAGCTGCTGGAGGACGCGCTGGCGTAGCCGTCGGGGTTGGCCTGGTGCCAGGCCCAGGCGTCCGCGATCATCGTCTCGATCCCCGGCTTGCGCGGCTCCCACCCGAGGACGCGGCGCACCTTCTCCGAGGCGGCCACGAGCTGCGGGGGATCGCCCGCGCGGCGCGGCTCCTCGACGACCTCGAAGTCCACCCCGGTGACCTCCTTGGCCGCCGCGATGACCTCCCGCACGGAGAAGCCGGCGCCGTTGCCGAGGTTGAGGATCTGGTGCGTGCCGCCGGTGACCGCGTCGAGGGCGAGCGCGTGCGCATCGGCGAGGTCCTCCACGTGGATGTAGTCGCGCACGGCGGTCCCGTCCGGCGTCGGGTAGTCCGTCCCGAACACGGAGACGGACTTGCGCTTGCCGGCGGCGGCGCGCAGGATCAGCGGGATCAGGTGCGTCTCGGGCTCGTGGTCCTCCCCGTAGCGGCCGGAGGCGCCGGCGACGTTGAAGTAGCGCAGGGAGATCGCGCCGAGGCCGTGGGCGCGGCACTCGTCGGCGATCATGCGGTCGACGGCCAGCTTGGAGTTGCCGTAGCTGTTGATGGGCGCCTCGGGCTCCGTCTCGGGGATCGGGACCGTGTCCGGCTCGCCGTAGGTCGCGCACGTGGACGAGAAGACGAGCCGCTTGATGTCGGCCGCGCGCATGGCGTCGAGCAGGTTGAGGGTGCCGACGAAGTTGCCGCGGTGGTAGCGCTCGGGGTGGTCGACGGACTCGGCCACGAGCGCGAGGGCGGCGAAGTGCAGGACGCCGTCGAACCCGGGGGCCAGCGCGGCCTTGAGAGCGTCGAGGTCGAGCAGGTCCACCTCGATGAGCTCGCAGCCCTCGGGGACCGCCGACCGGTGCCCGCGCGCGAGGCTGTCCAGCACCGTGACCTCGTGCCCCGCCCCCGCGAGCCGCGCGGCGACGATGCTTCCGATGTAGCCGGCGCCGCCGGTGACGAGGAGCTTCATGGGCGCAACCGTACACGCGCTATCCGGGGTCAGGTCTAGGATCCGGAGGATATGGAGGGCCGCCATCTGACGGTCGCGTTCGCCGTGGAGCGCTTCGAACGCGTGGATGCCTCCGCCGGCACCGTCCTGCTGCGGCTTTCCGGCCGTTTCGAGGAGGCGCCGGAGACGGTCGAGCTGCTCGTCGACGACGGGCGGGACGCGACGCACATCTCCCCCCTGCCGGGGCCGAAGGAGAGCGGCGCGGTGTGGCGCGCGGCCTTCCCCGTCCCGGCGGAGACGCTGGGCCGCGGGCGCGTCGCCTACGCGCTGTCCGTCGACGGCACGCTGGTCGACCTGCCGGGCCCCCAGCGCGCCGCGCTGCGCCCGCCGCCGAGACGACGGGGACCGGTGGCCCGCCCCAGCGCCCCCGCGGTGCCCACGGCCCGCCGCCGGGAGGTCGACCAGTCGTGGCTGGCCGGCCAGATGCGCGAGGCCGCCGCGCTGCGCGAGCAGGTCGACCGCTACGCCCGCGAGGCGGCGTCCCTGCGGGCGCGGGTCGACCAGCTCGAGGCCGACCGCGCGGAGCTCGTCCGGCTGCGGCAGGCGTCCGACCATGCGGCCGCCGAGCTGCAGGCCCGCTACGGCGGCGCCCAGGCCGAGCTCGCCCAGGCCCGCGACGAGCTGCGCGCCGCGCTCGCCCGCGAGGGCCATGCGCTGGCCCGGGTCGGCGAGCTGGAGGGCATCGACGCCGCGCTGACGGAGGCGCGCGCGCAGCTGGCCGAGCGCGCCGCCGCGATCGAGGAGGCCGCCGCGCTGCGCGGGCTGCTCGAGGTCTCCGAGGACGAGCGCGAGGCCGGCGAGGCGGCGCTGGCGGAGGCCCGCGACGAGCTCACCGGGCTGCGCCGCGACCTGGCCGGGCGCGAGGAGGACACCGCCGCCGCGTGGCGCGAGGTCGCCGAGCTCGAGGCGGCCGTGGCGGCCGCACGCGCCGACGCCGCCGCGCGCGAGGAGCAGCGGCAGGCCGCGGAGGCGCAGCGCGATGAGCTGGCCCGCGACGCGGAGGCCGCGGCGGCTGCCCTGCGCGCCCAGACGGAGGCCGCGGTGGCCGACGCGTCCGCGCGCGCCGACGCGCTGCAGGCCCAGGTGGAGGCGCTGCGCACAGACGTCGGCGCGCGCGAGCAGGACCTCGCCCGCGTCACGGAGGAGGCCCGCGCCGCAGCCGCCGAGACGGCCGCGCTGCGCGAGCAGCTCGCCGCGCGCGAGGCGGAGGCCGAGGCGGCCACGGCGGAGACGCTCCTGCTGCAGGAGCAGCTCGCCACCCGCGGGGCCGCGGCCGCGGAGGCCGCCACGGAGGCCGCCCGCCTGCGCGAGGACGTCGCTGCCCGCGACGCCGCGACCGCCCGCCTGCGCGAGCAGATCGCCGTCCAGGAGGCCGCCGCCAACACCGCCCACGCCGAGGCCGCCCGGCTCGGGCAGCGTCTGACCGCGCGCGAGGCGGAGGCCGAGCGCATCCGGGCCGAGCTCGACGCCGGCGCGGGTGCGGCCGCCGCGGAGCTGTCCGCCCTCCGCGCGCAGCTCGCGAACCGCGAGAGCGACACGGAGGCCGCGCGGGCGGAGGCGCAGGCCCGCGCCGCGGAGATCGCCACCGCGCAGGCCGAGCAGGCCCGGCTGCGGACAGCGCTCGAGGCCGCCACGGCTGAGGTCGTCACCCTGCGCGAGCGGATCGCCGAGCGCGAGCAGACCACCACGCAGCTCGAGGCGCTGCGCGAGCGGGAACGCGCGGAGGGCGCCGAGGTCCTCGACCTGCGCGCGCGCCTGGCCGAGCGCGAGGCAGCGGCCCAGGACGAGGCGGCCACGGCCGCCGACCTACGGGCGCGGCTGGCGGCGAGCGAGGCAGCCGCCACCGAGGCCCGGGCCACGGTGGCCGAGTTGCGCACGGAGCTGGCCGACGCCGTCGCCGCGCAGGCTGAGGTCGCGCGCCTGCGCGGGGAGCTCGCGGAAGCCGCCGGCGCGCAGGCGGAGGTCGATCGCCTGCGCGAGGAGCTCGACGCCGGCGCGGGCGCGGCCGGCGCCGAGCTGGCCGCCCTCCGGGACCAGCTGGACGCGCGTGCCGCGCAGGTCCGCGCCCGCGAGGCCGACGCCGCGACCGCCGCGGCGGAGCTGGCGGCCGCGCGCGAGCAACTGGCCGAACGAGAGGCGGAGGCCGCCGCCGCGCGCACGGAGCTGGACACGCTGACGGCGGCGCTGGCGGCCCGGGAGGCCGAGGCGCAGGCGGCGCAGACCGAGGCGCGGACCGCCCGGGACGAGGTCGCCCGCGTGCGCGAGGAGCTCGACGCCGGGGCCGGTGCCGCGCAGGCCGAGCTCGGCGCGCTCCGCGAGGCGCTCGGCGCTCGGGAGGCCGAGGTCACCGCCGCCCGCACCGACGCCGAGTCCGCGCGGGCGCGGGTCGCGGCGCTGACGGAGCAGCTCGCCGAGCGGGAGGCCGCCGCGGCCGCGACGGCGGAGCAGCTCGCCGCCCGCGAGCGCGCGGTGGAGGCCGCGACGGCGGAGGTGGAGGCGCTGACCGCGCGGCTGACCGAGCGGGAGGGCGAGGCCGCCGCCGCCACCGCCGAGCTGGTCACCCTGCGCACCCGTCTCCAAGAGGAGGAGGAGACCGCCGCAGGTCGTCAGGCCGAGCTCGAGTCGCGTGCTGCGGAGGCCCGCCGCAACGCCCAGGAGCTCGAGCGGCTGCGTGCGGAGCTCGACGCTCAGGTCACGGGCGGCCAGGACGAGCTCACCCGCCTGCGCACCCAGCTCGACACGCGGACCACGGAGGCCCGCGAGGCCGCGGCGGAGGCCGCCCGTGTGCAAAGCGCGCTGGCGACCGCGACCACGGAGGCGGCCCGTCTGCACGGTCGCATCGAGACGGCGGAACGGGAGACGGAGCGCGCGGTGGCCGAGGTCGCGCGGCTGCAGGAGGTCATCAGCGAGCGCGGCGGCGACGTGGAGGCCGCCTACGCCGAGGCGGAGCGGCTGCGCGCGCAGCTCGCCGAGCGGGTGTCCACCGCGGAGGCCATCAGCCGCGAGCGCAACGCCCTCCAGAGCACCCTCGACGAGCGGGCGGAGGAGGCCGAGGCCGCCGCCGCCGAGATCGCCCGCCTGAACGACGAGCTGGCGGCGCGCACCCGGGCTGTCACGGCGGCGCAGGCCGACGCGGAGCGCCTCCGCGCGCAGGTCGCCGCCGCCCAGGAGGACGCGAGCCGCGTGGCCGCCGAGCTGACCGCCGCACGCGAGGAGGCGTCCCGCACGGAGGCCGCCCGTGCCGCGGCGCTGGCCGAAGTGGCGAACCTGCAGCGGGCACTGGGCGAGAGCTCCGAGCACGCGGAGGCCGCCGAGGCCCGCCTGCGCGAGCAGGTCGAGGCGCGTTCGGCCGCGGCGACGGAGGCCGAGGCGGAGGTCGCGCGGCTGAGCGCGGCGCTGGCCGAGGCGGAGGCCGCGATCGCCCAGCGCTCCGCTGACGCCGACGCGGCCACCGCCGAGATCGGCCGGTTGGTCGAACGCCTCTCCGAGCAGGCCGGCGCCGCCGACACCGCCGCGCGGGCCGTCACCGACCTGGAGGCGCAGCTCGGCCGGCGCACCACCGAGCTCGAGGCCGCGCGCCAGGAGACCGAACGCCTCCAGCATGCGGTGCGCGAGCGCGACGAGGCGGTGTCCGCCGCGTCACTGGAGGCGGAGGACCTGCGCGTCATGCTCGCCGAGCGCACCGCAGCCGCCGAGGACACCGCCGCCGACATCGCCGCGCTGCAGGCCGCGCTGGACGACCGCGCGGAGGCCGCGACGGCCGCCACGCGTGAGTTCGCCCGCCTGCAGGGGACGCTGGAGGAGCAGGCGGCGGAGGCCGAGCGCGAGCAGGCCCGGCTCGCCGCCGAGCTCGCGGAGGCGACCGCCGCCACCGACGCGGCCCGGGCCGAGGCCGCCCGCCTGGAGTCCGCGGTGGCCGACGAGCGCGCGCACCTCGAGGCCGCGCTGGCCAACCGCGAGGCGGAGGCCGCCGCCACCGCCGAGGAGATCGCCGCGCTGCAGGCCGCGCTGGCCGAGAGCGCCACGGGCGCGCAGGCCGCGGAGGAGACGTCCCGGCTGCTGGCCGAGCGCTCGGCCGAGGCCCAGGAGCTGCGCGGGGAGATCGAGCGCCTCCAGGAGGCGCTCGCCGACCGCGACCGGCACGCCGCGGAGGCCGTCGCCGCAGCGGGGGCCGCGCAGGCGTCCACGAAGCAGATGCGCGCCGAGCTGGCGGACCGCACCGCGCAGGCCGAGGCGGCCACGGCCGAGATCTCCCGGCTGATCTCGCGCCTCGCCACCGTCGAGGCGTCCGCCCTGCAGGACCGCGCCGCCGTCGACGAGCAGGCGGAGGCCGTGCGCGCCGCCGCCACCGAGGCCGCCGAGCTGCGCCGCGAGCTGACGGAGCGCGCCGCGGCTGCCGAGCGCACGGCCACGGAGCTCGCGCGTGTGCAGGCCACGCTCGCCGAGCGGTCCGACAACGCGGGTGCCGCGGCCGCCGAGATCGCCCGTCTGCAGTCCCAGCTCGCCGAGCGCTCCGCGATGGCCGAGTCCTCCACCGCGGAGCTCGGGCGCCTGCGCGAGGCGCTGGCCGAACGCACGGGCGAGGCCGAGGCCGCCACGGCGGACATGAACCGCATGCGCGCGCAGTTCGAGGAGCGCGTCAGCGTCGCGGAGGCCGCCACGGCCGAGGCGGCCCGCCTGCGCGCAGAGCTGCGTCAGCGCACCAGTGCGGAGGCGGCCACGGCGGCGGAGCTGACCCTGCTGCGCACGGAGCTGACCGAGCGCGCGGACGAGGCCGACGTCGCCACGGCGGAGGCGGCCCGCCTCGCCGTGGAGCTGGCTGAGCGGCGCGCGGTGGCGGACGCGGCGACCGCGACCGCCGCCGAACTGCGCGACGAGCTCGCCGAGCGCACCGCGGAGGTCGACCGGCTGGAGGCCGAGCTCGCGCGGCGCGCGGAGACCGTCGACGCCGCGACCGCCGAGCGCGCGGACCTGGAGGAGCGCACGACGCAGTTCGAGGCCCGGCTCGCCGCGGCCCACGCCGACGTCGCCGATCTGCGCGCCGCGATCGAGCAGCGCGACGCGGAGGCCGACGTCGCCGCCGGGGAGCTCACGCGGCTGCGGCGCGAGATCGAGCTGCGGATGGACGAGGTCACCGCGGCGCGGGAGGCGGCCGAGGTCGCCGACGCACGCACCACCGACCTCCAGGCCGAGTTGCGGGAGACGGGCGACGCGCTGGCCGGCGCCCGCGAGGAGCTGCTCGCTCGGGCCGCCGCGGCCGAGGCGGCGACCACCGAGATCGCCAGGCTGCAGGCCGCGGAGGCGGAGCTGTCCGCCCGCGCGGCGGACGCGGAGGCCTCCGCCGCGGAGGTCGTCCGCCTGGAGGCGCTCATCTCGGAGCGCGCCGCCGCGGCCACGGAGGCGGCCACCGAGACGCAGGCGCTGCGCGAGCAGGTCGAGGAGCAGGCGGGCGCGATCGAGGCCTTCCAGGCGGTGATCGAGCGCCAGCGCGAGCAGCTGCGCGCGGACACGGACGCGCGCACGGAGCTCGAGGCCTCCGTGACCGACGCGGGCGCGCGCATCGACGCGCTGCAGCGCGCGGTCGGTGACCTACAGGACCAGCGTGGCGCCCTGGAGGCGCAGATCGCCGACCTGGAGGACCAGCGCGCCGCCGCCGAGGTCCAGATCGCCGACCTGCAGGACGACCGCACCACCGCCGGGGCGCGCATCACCGAGCTCGAGACGGCGCGCACGGAGGCCGAGGCGCAGATCGCCGACCTGCTCGATCAGCAGACGGCGGCGCGGGCGGAGATCAGCTCGCTCGACGCGCAGGTCACCGAGCTCGAGGACGAGCGCGACGCCGCCCGCGGGCAGATCGCCGAGCTCGAGGACGACCGCCGGTCGCTCGCCGCACAGCTCACGGACCTCGAGGAGCAGCGCTCGGCAGCCGAGACCCGGATCGCGGAGCTCGAGGCCGCCAACGCGGCCACCCAGTCCCAGCTCGGCAGCCTGCTCGCCCAGAGCGCCGCCGCTCTCCAGCGCGCGACCGCCGCCGACGCCCACATCGAGGAGCTGGTCGCCGAGCGCGAGGCCGCCGAGGCCCGCATCAGCGCGCTCGCGACCGACCTGGACACGGCCGACCGCGACCTCGCCGAGGCCCGCGAGCAGCTCAATGACGCCGGCGTCGAATCCGTCACGCTGCGGGAGCAGCTCGCGGAGGCCCGCGGCGAGGCGGACACCCTGCGTGCCGACCTCGTCGGCGAGCGCGCGCAGGCGGAGGCCCTGCGCGAGCGGGTGGAGAGCGCCGACACGGAGATCGAGCGCCTGCGCGGTGTGGAGGCCGACGCCGCCGAGCGCACCGCCGAGCTGCAGGCGTCCCTCACCGGCCGGACGGACGAGGTCGACCGGCTGCAGGACGACGTCGCGTCCGCCGCCGCGGAGGCCGCGCGGCTGGTGGAGGCGCTGGCGGAGGCGGAGCGGACGGGGGCGTCCACCGCCGACGAGCTGCGCGCCGAGCTCGAGGCCGCACGGACCGAGTCCGCGCGTCTCGAGGACCAACTCGACGCAGCGGGCGCGGAGGCCCGCCGGATCGGTGAGGCCCTGGCCGAGGCGGAGGCCGCCGGCGAGCGGGTCCGCGGTGAGCTCGTCGCCCAGACGGAGGCGGGCGCGCGCCTGCAGGCCGAGCTCGACGAGCGGTCCGCGCGCGTGGACGAGCTCGCGGTGGCGCTCGAGGACCGCACGGAGGACAGCCGCCGGCTCGCGGAGGACCTGGAGGCGCGCGAGGCCGAGCACGCACGACTCACCGCCGAGCTCGACGCGCAGACGGAGGCGGCCGGTCGCCTCCGGGACGATCTGGAGACGCGCACAGCGGCCATCGGGGATCTGGAGGCCACCCTCGCGGAGCGGACGGTGGCTGCCGACCAGCTGCGGGCCGAGCTCGGCGAGCGCACGGCCGCGGCCGATCAACTGCGTGCGGAGCTCGACGAGCGCACCGCCACGGCCGACCTGCTGCAGGCCCAGCTCGACGAGCGCAGTGTCGCCGCGGACCACCTCCGCGCCGAGCTCGAGGCCCGGGCCGCGGCGGCCGAGCAGCTCCAGGGCGAGCTCGACGCGCGCGACGCCGCTGCGGAGGAGCTGCGGGCGGAGCTGAGCGCCCGCACGGCGGCCGCGGATCAGCTGGGCGCCCAGCTCGCCGAGCGCAACGACGCCGCCGAGGCACTCCGGGCCGAGCTGGAGGCGCGCACCACCGCCGCGGAGGAGCTCGAGGCGCAGCTGCTCGAGCGGACCGAGGCCGCCGAGCGCCTCCGGTCGGAGCTCGATGCGCGGACGGAGTCGGCGCAGCGCCTGCGCATGGAGCTGGACGACCGCTCCGCCGCCGCCGAGCAGCTGGAGGTGCAGCTGCAGGAGCGCACGGAGGCCGCCGACCGTCTCCGCCTGGAGGTCGATGAACGAGCCACGGCCGCGGAGCAGCTGCAGAGCGAGCTGGACGCCCGTGGGGCAGCCATCGCCGAGCTGGAGGGCGCGCTCGCCCAGCGCACCGCCGCCGCCGACCAGCTGGAGGCCGACCTGGAGACCCGCGCGGCCGCGATCCGCCGGCTGGAGGCCGAGCTCGGCGACCGCGGGATGGAGAGCGAGCGCCTGCAGGCGGAGCTGGCCGCCCGCGGTGACGCCGTGCGCACGCTGCGCGAGGAGCTCGAGGCCCGTACGGAGGACGCCGAGCGCCTGCGTAGCGATGTGCAGGCCGCGGAGCAGGCCGCGGCCGAGCAGCGCGCCGCGCTCGCCGACCTCGAGCAGTCGCAGCTCACGGCCGCCGAGGAGGCCGACCGGCTGCGCGGCGAGCTGGGCACCGCGGCCGCCGAGGTGGCATCGATCCGCGCCGCGCTCGCCGAGACGGAGCGCTCCAGCAGCGACCAGCTGCGCGAGGCGGAGCTCGAGACGCAGCGCCTGATCGCCGAGCTGGAGCAGAAGACCGCCGAGCGCATCGCGGAGGCCGAGGCCGAGGCGGTCCGGCTGCGCGACGAGGCTGCGGCCCGTGAGCGCGCCGCGGAGGAACGGGCCGCGGAGGCCGCCGCCGACGCGGAGCGGCTGCGGGCGGACCTGGCGGAAGCCGAGCGCGCCGCCGAGCAGCGCCTGGCCGAGGCCGACGCCGAGACGGAGCGGCTGCGGCTGTCCCTCGGCGCCGCCGCCGAGGCCGAGCAGAGCGGCAGTGCCGCGCTCGCCGACGCCATCGCGGAACGCGACCGGCTGCAGGTCGCCCTGGGGGAGACCGACCGCGCGGGTCGGGCCCGGGTCGAGGCGGAGATCGCCGAGGCCGAGCGCGTGCGCCGCGAGCTCGCCGAGCGCGCCGAGGCGGAGGCCGCCGAGCGGCTGCGCTTGCAGGCGGCGCTGGCCGAGGCGGGAGCCGAGGCCGAGCGCCTGCGTGCGGAGGCCGAGGCCGCCAGCACCGCCGGCGCCGACCGCGTGGACGAGGCCGGCGCGGAGGCGCAGCGCCTGCGCGAGGCCCTGGCGGCGGTCCACGCCGAGCGCGAGCAGGCCGAGGCCGCACGCGCCGAGGCCGCTGCGGAGGCCGATCGGCTGCGCAGCGCGCTCGCGGCCGCGCAACCCGCCCGCGACGCCGACGTCGAAGAGCGCGCCGCCGCCGCCCTCAGCGCCGAGTCCCAGGTGCGGGGCCTGCAGGCCGAGATCGCCGAGAGCGCCGCCAGCGTCCAGGCGGCGGAGTTCGAGACCCAGCGCCTACGCCGGGCCGTCGAGCAGGCCCAGCAGCGCATCGCCGACCGCGAAGAGGCCTTGCGCCTCGTCGAGGCCGAGGCCGACGAGGCCCGCGCGGAGGTCGCCCGGCTCGAGCGTGAGCTCGACGAGCGCTCGTCCTCCCTCGGGGCCGCCGACGACGACGCCGACCGGCTCTCGAGCCAGGTCATCCAGCTGCGCGAGGCCTTCGACCAGCGCGCCGCCGCCGCGGCCGAGGCGCAGGCGGAGATCGAGCGGCTCCGCGCGCTGTTGGACCGCCAGTCCAACCGCTCGGAGGACGCCCAGGCCGAGGTCGACCGGCTGCGCGAGCAGCTGCGCGAGCGCACGGAGGCCGCCCGCGCGCTCGACGCCCGCCAGCGCGAGGCCAGCCAGCGCGTGGGGCAGCTCGAGGCCGCGCTCAAGGAGGCCTCGGAGCACGCCGCGGAGCAACGGGTGCCGGACGCCGGGCTGCAGCGGCGCGTGGAGGAGCTGCGCGCCGCGCTGGCCGCCGAGCGCGACCGCGTGCGCGACACGGAGCAGATCGCCGAGCGCGCGCTGGGCGACCGGGCGTCGCTCGAGGAGTCCGTGCGCCGTCTGCGCTCGCAGCTCGACGCCGGCGTCCCCGCCGCCCCGCCTGCCGCGCCCGCCGCCGCCTCACCGGTGCTGCGGGCCTCCTCGCTGCCGGAGCTGCCCGACCTCGACCACCTCTCCCCCGCCATGCGCGCGGTCGTCTACATCGGCCTGTCGGTGCTCTTCGTCGCCGTCCTGTCGACGATCTACAACCTGCTGACCTAGGCGCGCACCGCGACGAACCAGCGGCCGGCGTGCAGCACCTCGCCTCCGCCGAGCTCCTCCGCCAGCGAGTCGCCGGTGAACCAGCGCTTGTAGACCTGATGACGGGAGCCGTCGTCGAGGATGCGCTCGTCCCACGCCTCCCGCGGTTCCGGCGCCGGCCGAGTCGACCACGATGAGCTCGCCGCCGACCCGCCGCGCCTCGGCCAGGAAGGCGTCGGCCTCGTCGCGTTGCAGGTGCCCGTAGAAGTGGCCGGTGAAGATGCGGTCGAAGCTCCGTCGGCGAACGGGAGCGGGATGGCCTCGCCCTGCCTCGCGTAGGCGTGCGGGACGCGGTCGCCGGCGATCTCCGCCATCGCCGCGCTCTGGTCGAGCAGCGTCAGCCGCGCCGGGCAGAGCGCGCGAGAGGTAGCCGGTGCCGCAGGCGACGTCGAGCGTCCGCACCGGCTGCCAGGCCGCGAGGAGCGTCGAGCAGCGCGTCGCGCTCCGTGTGCCAGCCGGGCCGGTCGCGGTCGGCGAAGCGCCCCGTCCCCTCCCACCAGTCGTCGTACTCCGCGGCGCGGCGCTCGTAGTAGGCGCGCATCGCGCCGCCGGACTCCGTTAGGCGGTCTTCAGCCATTCCGATCTATCCTCGCAGCCATGAGGCGGGCCCTCCCCATCGTTCTGATCGCGCTCGCCGCCGCCGCGCCGGCGCAGGCCGCGACGCCCGACGAGAAGATCGCCAACCAGGTCTTCACCGACTACACGAAGGACGGGCGCATCGACCCGTGCGACTACACGACGGCCGAGCTGCAGACGGCCCTCGACAACGTGCAGCCCAACGAGCGCCAGTACGCCTCCGACTACCCCGCCGCGATCAAGCAGGCCATCCGCTTCCGCGCCCGCGGCGGCTGCGACGAGGACGCCGCCGCGCCCGCCCCGACCACGGCGCCCGCCGCCCCCGCGCCGTCGACGTCCGCGACCACGGTGACCCCGCCCGTCGCCGGCACCACCACGCTCCCGCCGCGCCACCGGGCCCGCCGAGCCACCCGCGCCGGCCACCGCCGCTTCCGCCCGCCGGCGGCGCCCCCGGCTGACACCGCCGTGGAGCGCGCCGCAGCCGCCGCACCCGCCAACGACACCCCGGCGCCGCTCGTCGGCCTCGGGCTGCTCGCCGTCCTGCTCGCCCTGACCGCCGCGCTGCTGCTCACCGTCCGCCGCCTCGGCCAGCGGCGAGGGCCGCCTCGCCCCGGCCTACCACTCCTGGCGCGAGGCCCGCTGGCGCGCCGGCGGCGTGTGGGCGGACTTCCGCGACTGGCTATCGCTCGGCCGTTAGCCGGCGCAGCCAGCGGATCACCTGCCTGCGGACGGGCGCGAACTCGAGCAGCGCGACACCGTGGCCGCCGTGCTCGGTGACGACGGAGGTCGTGATGCCCTGGCCGCCCGCGTCGTCGCGCAGGCTCTCCCCATCGGTGGCCTCGCGCTCGTCGCTGAGGATCAGCAGGTCGTGCGGGTGGAACGCGTCCTGCTGCCCGAGGCGCAGCTCCAGCGGCCCCTCCACGGGTGACAGGGCGACGCCGCCGAGCGTCCCCCGGTCGCGGGTGCCGAGGACGTAGGCGACCGTCGTGCCGCCGATGCTCGCGCCGGTCGAGGACGATGCGGTCGGGGTCCACCTCCGGCCGCCGGCGCAGCATGGCCACCGCGCCCGCCACGTCGCGCGCCAGCTTCTGCTCGTCGGCCTCCGCCGGGTCGCGCGAGGTGTAGGCGAAGGAGGTGAAGCCCGCGCGGCGCAGCGGGACCAGCAGGGGCCGCCACTGGTCCGGGCCGCCGTTGAGCTGGTGGACGAGGACGACGGCGGGCGCGTGGGCACGGCGGGCCGGCGCGAGCCGCCCCCGCAGGCGCTTGCCGTCGGAGGAGCGGAAGCGGACGGTGCGGACACCCGGCAGCCTGAGCGGCGCCGGCGTGACCAGGGCCGCCGGGTCGATGGTGCCGGCGGGCTCGGGCGTGGGCGCCGGCGCGGCGGTGCCGCCGCCACCGCCACATCCCGCAAACAGCAGGCAAAGCATCAGCGGAAGGGTGCGGCGCATTTGCCGATTATGCGGGATCGACCGCCGGTGGGACGTATTCCGTCCGGCCGACGCGGCACTATCGACGACCCCACAAACCGACTCCCAGTGATGGTCGACAACGCTCGCGCGACCTAGACTGGAGTGGAAGGAGAAGCACGATCATGGCCGTCGAGAACACCCCTCATACATCGCTCGGAACCGCCCCACGGGCCGGGGAGGCGATGTCGGTGCGAAGGGTGTTCACGCAGCCTGGCGTCCACCCCTTCGACCAGGTCGAGTGGGAGCTGCGCGACGCGCGCATCGGCCACGGCGACAAGGTCGCCTTCGAGCAGCGCGACGTCGAGTTCCCGAAGTCGCTGGTCGCAGAACGCGACGAACATCGTCGCCCAGAAGTACTTCCGCGGGCAGATGAACTCGCCGCAGCGCGAGCGCTCGGTCAAGCAGATGATCGGCCGCGTCGTCCGGCACGATCGCCGACTGGGGCCGTGAGCGCGGCTACTTCGCCACGGCGGAGGACGGCGACGCCTTCGAGGCCGAGCTCACCTACATCCTGCTCCACCAGATGGCGGCGTTCAACTCGCCCGTCTGGTTCAACGTCGGCTTCGAGGAGCAGCCGCAGTGCTCCGCCTGCTTCATCCTCTCCGTCGAGGACACGATGGACTCGATCCTCGACTGGAACACGCGCGAGGGCCGCATCTTCCGCGGCGGCTCCGGCTCGGGCATCAACCTCTCCAACATCCGCGGGTCGATGGAGCCGCTGTCCAAGGGCGGCACCGCCTCGGGCCCCGTCTCCTTCATGCGCGGCGCCGACTCCTGGGCCGGCACGATCAAGTCCGGCGGCAAGACGCGCCGCGCGGCGAAGATGGTCGTGCTCGACATCGACCACCCGGACATCCGCGAGTTCATCTGGTGCAAGGCCAAGGAGGAGGAGAAGGCCGGCGCGCTGCGCGACGCGGGCTTCGACATGTCCATCGACGGTGACGGCTTCACCTCGATCCAGTACCAGAACGCCAACAACTCCGTCCGGGTCACCGACGAGTTCATGCACGCCGTCGAGAACGACGCCGAGTGGAACCTCATCGGCCGGCAGACCAACGCGCCGATCGGCGAGCCGGTCCAGGCCCGCGAGCTGATGCGCGACATCGCCGACGCCGCCTGGCGCTGCGCCGACCCGGGCGTCCAGTACGACACGACGATCAACCAGTGGCACACGTCGCCGAACTCGGGCCGCATCAACGCGTCCAACCCGTGCTCGGAGTACATGCACGTCGACGACTCGGCCTGCAACCTCGCCTCGCTGAACCTCATGAAGTTCCGCAAGGCGGACGGCACGTTCGACATGGGGACCTTCGAGCACTGCATCGACGTCGTCCTGCTCGCGCAGGAGATCATCGTCTCGCCGTCGTCCTACCCGACGGAGGAGATCGGCGTCAACGCCCGCGCCTTCCGCCAGCTCGGCCTCGGCTACGCCAACCTCGGCGCCTACCTGATGGCCGACGGCATGCCCTACGACTCGGACTCGGGCCGCGGCACCGCCGCCGCGATCACCGCGCTGATGACGGGCCGCGCGTACCTGCAGTCGGCCAAGATCGCCCAGGCGGTCGGCCCCTACGAGAAGTACGCGGAGAACCGCGAGGCGCACAACAACGTCATGCGCATGCACCGCGACGCCTCGTACGCGATCCCGGACTCCACGTGCGCCGACGACGACCTGCTGGCCGCGTCGCGTGAGGCGTGGAACGAGGCCGTCGCGCTCGGCGAGCTCTACGGCTACCGCAACGCGCAGGCCACCGTGCTCGCGCCGACGGGGACGATCTCCTTCCTCATGGACTGCGACACGACGGGCGTCGAGCCCGACTTCTCGCTGGTCAAGTACAAGGAGCTCGTCGGCGGCGGCAACATGGTCATCGCCAACCGCACGGTGCCGCTGGCGCTGCGCGGCCTCGGCTACGAGTCGCAGGAGATCGAGCAGATCGAGGCGCACATCACCGAGCACGGCACGATCGTCGGCGCCCCGGGCCTGAACCCCGAGCACCTGTCGATCTTCGACGTCGCCGTCGGTGAGCGGGCCATCTCGCACATGGGCCACATCAAGATGATGGGCGCGGTCCAGCCCTTCATCTCCGGCGCCATCTCCAAGACGGTCAACATGCCCAACGAGGTGACGGTGGACGACATCGCCGACGCCTACGTGCAGGCGTGGCGGCTCGGCGTCAAGGCGCTGGCCATCTACCGCGACGGCTCCAAGACCGCGCAGGCCCTGCGCACGGACGCCCAGCAGGTCAAGGCGGTCGACGCCGAGACGGGCGCCGACCTCTTCACCCAGGAGCAGGTCGACGCGCTGGTCCAGATCGCCGTCGACGAGGCGGTCGCCGCCGCGGCCACCGCCGCGCAGGCCACGTCGGAGAAGAAGATCGCCCGCCGGCGCATGCCGCGCGAGCGCCAGTCCATCACGCACAAGTTCTCCATCGGCGGCCACGAGGGCTACATCACCGCCGGCATGTACGAGGACGGCACGGTCGGGGAGATCTTCCTCACCGACATCGGCAAGGAGGGCTCGACCCTCCGCGGCATGATGAACTCGTTCGCGACCGCGATCTCCATCTCGCTGCAGTACGGCGTGCCGCTGGAGACGCTGGTCTCGAAGTTCGCCTACATGCGCTTCGAGCCGGAAGGGATCACCACCAACACGGAGATCCCGTTCGCCAAGTCGCTGCCCGACTACATCATGCGCTGGCTCGCGTCCCGGTTCATGGACACGGACGACCAGGAGGAGCTCGGCATCCTCACCCCGGCTGTCCGCGCCCGCAAGATGGGGCAGGACCTCGCCGTCGGCGCCGAGGGCGGCACCGCCGGCCCCTCGGCCCGGGTCCAGCCGACCGCGGCGCCGTCCACCGGCTCCACCCCCGTCGCGGCGGCTTCCGCCATGACGGAGAAGCCGCCGGTCGTCCCGGCCCGCCTCGCCGGCCTGGACCTCGGCCCGGCCTGCCAGCAGTGCGGCGGCATCATGCAGCGCACCGGCTCGTGCTACACGTGCCCCAGCTGCGGCAACAACACCGGCTGCGGCTGAGCTAGGCGCACCACCTGGGAGGACCGGAGGGCCGCCGCGAGGCGGCCCTCCGCCGTTCCGGGCTACGGTGGCGTCATGGAGACGGTCGCGCAGCTGGAGGACGCGCCGGAGGACCTCCGCGAGCGCATCACCGCGATCGCCGACAAGACGGGCTTCGTGCCCAACGTCTTCCTCGCGATGCTGCACCGCCCGGACGAGCTGCGCGCGTTCATGGACTACCACGACGCCGTCATGGAGCGCGAGAGCGGGCTGACGAAGGCCGAGCGCGAGATGATCGTCGTGGCCACGAGCGCGGCGTGGGACTGCCCGTACTGCGTGATCGCCCACGGGGCCATCGTGCGGCTGCGCACCAAGGACCCGCTGCTGGCCGACTTCCTCGCCACCAACTACCGCGAGGCGGAGGTGACGCCGCGGCAGCGGGCGATGCTCGACTACGCCGTCAAGCTCTCCGTCCGCCCGCAGGAGATCGAGGAAGCCGACCGCGCGCAGCTCGCCGAGCACGGCTTCACCGACGACGACGTCTGGGACATCAGCTCCGTCGTCGCCCTGTTCGCGCTCTCCAACCGCATGGCCCACGCCGCGGACATCCGCCCCAACCCCGAGTTCCACACGATGGGGCGGACGACGGCCTAGGGAACACCCCACCATCGGCGGCAGGGGGCGGGCGTAGGATCGCGAGGGTGCCCCAGGTGTCGCGGTCCGACCTCCTCCGCGACGTCGCGATCGGCACCGCCGGCACGACCGGGGACGGCTTCCTGTGGCGCCTCGCCGGCCTGCTCGGCGCCGCGTTCGCACCCGTCACCGTGCTGCTCTCCGAGATCGTCGACGACGGCCTGCGCGTGCTCGCGGGCTGGCCCGCCGGGGCGCTGCCGACCGGCGGGACCCGCCCGAGCGGCGACGACGCCCTGCCCGACCGCGTGGTGTTCGCGTGCTGGTCCACGAGCGGCGCGAGGGTCGGCGTGCTCGAGCTGGTCCCCGGTGGGCCGTTCGCGCTGAGCGACGACGAGACGCAGGCGCTCGAGGTCTTCGCGAGCTGGATCGGCGAGGCGATCGAGTGGCGCACCACGCACGCGGAGCTGCGGGCGCGGGAGCTCGAGCTGGTCGCCAGCCGCGCGCAGGTCGTGGCCGCCACGGACGAGGCCCGGCGCCGCGTCGGGCGCGACCTCCACGACGGGCTGCAGCAGCGGGTCCTCGCGCTGAAGATGCTCGTCGGCGCTGTCGCCGAATCGCTGGGCGACGCCGCCGATCCGCGGACCGCGAGCCTGCTCGCGGACGCGGTGGAGGAGGCCGAGGAGGTCGGCGACGAGCTGCGCCAGCTCGCCCGCGGCCTGCATCCCGGCGAGCTCGCGCAGCGCGGCCTCGAAGGAGCGTTCCAGCGCCTCGCCCGGCGTTCGGCCGCGCCGCTCGAAGTCCGCTCGCTGCCCGACCGGCGCCCGCCCGCCCCCGTCGAGCTGACGGTCTACTACCTCGTCTCGGAGGCGCTCGCCAACAGCGCGCGCCACGCCGGCGGCGCGCGGGTGATCGTCGACGTGGCACTCGACCCGCGCACCCTCACGGTGACCGCCGCGGACAGCGGGCCCGGTGGCGCCGCGATCGATGCGTCGGGCACCGGCCTGCGCGGGCTGCACGACCGGGTCACCGCCCTCGGCGGCACCCTCCACGTCGCGAGCCCGTCGGGCGGCGGGACGACGCTGACCGCGGAGATCCCGCTGGCCCCGTTCCGTGACGCCCGCGAGCCGTTCATGGAGTTCGGCCACGCGGACGACGGTGGCGCTGGGGCGGAGACGATCCGCCGCATCCTCGCCGGGAAGCGGCGCCTGGCCATCTCCCTCGCCCGGGAGTGGGACCTCGAGGGCGGGCCGCCGCGGATCGGCCGGCGCCTCGCCGTGCGCGACCACCTCGGTCACCGCCACGCATCCGTCCGCGTCACGCGCGTGGCCGTGATGCCGCTGACGCTGGTCGACGCCGAGATCGCCGCGGAGGCGGCCGGCGAGCCCGTGGACGTCGCCCAGTGGCGCGCCGCGCTCGTCCGCGACTACGACGCCGCGCGCGGCGACATGGCCGCGCTGCTCGGCGACCCCGACTGGCGCATGGAGGAGGACGCGCCGATGGTCGTCATCTGGTTCGAGGTGGAGCCTGCCGGAAGCCCGCCGGCGCCGGCTGCGGTTCCAGCGGGCTGACCGGCAGCCCCGGCTCCGGTTCGAGGGCGTTGTAGCCCGGCGGCGCGATGTCGTTGGGTCCGTCCGGCGAGAAGAGCGAGGCCAGCAGCTGGATCTGGCCGCGGGCCACGCCCAGCTCCCCCATCCCGCCGCCGTAGATGGTGAAGCCGCGCTCGGCGCAGACGGCGTACAGCTCGAGCAGCGTCCGCAGGCTGCCGATCCGCGTCGGCTTGATGTTGAAGGTGCGCGCCGGGAGTGGGGTGCTCTCGAGGTCCTCGACGGTGGCGATGGGGGCGTCGTAGGAGACGCGGTCGCGGTGTGCCTCCACGAGCGGCGTGATCTGCGGCAGGTCGTGCGGGTCCTCGATGAGCGCGTCGGGGAACGCCTCCAGGAGGAGCTCGTAGACCGCTGCCAGCACGTGCGCGTCCTCGACCTCCAGTCCGTACTGGCCCTTGAAGTCGATGATGTCGACGGCCCCCGTCCCCACCAGCGCCTCCACGATCTCCGGCGTCCACGTGGCCGCGGCGTCGAGCTTGAAGCGCAGGTCCGGATAGCGCTCGAGGCGGCGCAGGATGACGTCGGCGGACGGCGGGTCCCCGAGCCCGAGCGAGTTGACGAAGGTGATCGGACGCAGCTCGCGGCCGAGCACCTCGTGCAGCGGCCGGCCCGCCTGGGCGAGGGCGAGGTCCAGCGCCGCGGACTCGTAGGCCCAGTTGCGCCAGCGCCGCGCCATGTCCCACTCGGGCGGCCCGTCCGGCCACTGGTCGAGACCGGCGAGGTGGTCGCAGAAGCCGGCCAGGGTCCACTCGCCGGTGACGGACAGGTCCGCCTCGCCGATGAAGAGCGTGATGTCCTCCGCCTGTCCCTCCGCGCCGCCACCCGTGAGCCGCACCAGGCGCGTGTCGTGGTAGTCGTCGCCGTAGCCCGCGGCCGGCTGCAGCCGCTCGTACGCGCATCCCTCGATGACGAGCGGCAGGTCGGCGATGCGGGACCAGAGGCTCATGGCTCAACTGACTATCACGATCTCGAGGCGCCGCGGCCCGTGCACGCCCTCCACGCGCTCGAGCTCGATGTCCGAGGTGGCGCTCGGGCCGGAGACGAAGGTGATCGGCTCGGTCGTGCCGCGGAGGAAGGCGATGGCGTCGGGCACATCGGCGAGGACCTGATCGGCGCGGACCACGCACACGTGCAGGTCGGGCAGCAGCGTCTCCCTGCGCTGCCCGACGAGGACGATCGTGCCGGTCTCGGCGATCGCGCACGCGCAGCCGGTCACCACGCCGTCGATGTCGTGCGCCGCGAGCCGTTCGGCGACGGTGCGGTCGGCGTCGTCGGTGCGCGTGACGGTCGCCCGGTAGTCGGCGGCGCGCGCCGCGAACAGATCGACGTCGCCCGCTCCCCGCAGCACCGGCGCGGGCACCTCGGGCGCGACCGCGTCGCCGACCGCGCCCCGCACCCGGGCGAGGATCTCAGCCCGCGCGCTCACGCCACCAGTCCCGGAACGACTGCGCGGGGATCTCCGGCGCCTCGCGGGAGACCGACCAGCCCGGCAGCGGGAGCCTCGCGAGCGGGCCGCGGCCGGCGCGGGCGAGGCGCTGGGCGAGCTCGTAGCGGCGGCGCGAGCCGAACGCGCCCGCGACCAGCCGCATGACCGCCGCCTCCCCCGTCGCCTTCGGCGTCTGCCGGCGCAGGTGGACGAGCACGCGCGGGATGTCGATCTTCACCGGGCAGACCTCGTAGCAGGCGCCGCACAGCGAGGACGCCCACGGCAGCGTCTCCGCCCCCGCGCGCAGCTGGGGCGTGAGGATCGCGCCGATCGGCCCGGGGTAGACCGACTCGTAGGCGTGACCGCCCACGCGGCTGTAGACCGGGCAGCTGTTCAGGCACGCCGAGCAGCGGATGCAGCGCAGCGCCTGCCGGCCGACCTCGTCGGCGAGCACGTCGGTCCGCCCGTTGTCGAGCAGCACGAGGTGGAAGGCCCGCGGCCCGTCGCCGTCCGTGACCCCCGACCACAGCGACGTGTACGGGTTCATCCGCTCGCCGGTCGACGAGCGCGGCAGCAGCTGGAGCATCGGGCCGAGGTGGTCCCACTCGGCGATCACCTTCTCGATGCCCATCACCGTGATGAGCACCTCCGGGAGCGTCGTGCACATGCGGCCGTTGCCCTCCGATTCGACCACGCAGACCGTGCCCGTCTCCGCCACCGCGAAGTTCGCGCCCGACACGCCGACGCGCGCCCGGAGGAACGCCGCCCGCAGGTGCAGGCGCGCCGCCTCGGCCAGCGCCGCCGGTTCGGAGGTCAGCGTGGCGTCGGCGATCGTGCGGGCGAACAGGGCCCGGATCTCCTCGCGGTTGCGGTGGATGGCCGGGACGAGGATGTGCGACTGGACGTCGTCGCCGAGCTGGATGATCAGCTCCGCCAGGTCCGTCTCGATCGCCGTGATGCCCGCCGCGGCCAGCGCCTCGTTGAGCTTGATCTCGTCCGTGGCGATCGACTTGACCTTGACCACCTCGTCGGCGCCCTCCGCCTGCACGATCCTTGTGACGATCGCGTTGGCCTCCGCGGCGTCGCGCGCCCAGTGCACCGTCCCGCCGGACGCCGTCACCGCCGCCTCCAGGCGCTCGAGCTGCGCGGGCAGGTCGAGCAGCGCGCGGTCCTTGATCGCCGCGCCGGCGTCGCGCAGCGCCTCCCAGTCCGGTACCTCGGCGACGACCCCCGCGCGCTTGGCCCGGATCGCCGTCGTCGCCTTGCCGAGGTTGCGCCGCAGCTGGGCGTCGGCGAGGGTGACGCGGGCGGCGGCCGGGAAGCTCATCGGGACGCCAGCACCTCGGCGATGTGCAGCGTCCGCACGCCGGCGCGCTGCCGCCGCAGGCCGCCGCCGATGTGCATCAGGCACGACGTGTCGGCGGCGACGCACACGTCCGCACCCGTGTCGAGGACGTGGCGCAGCTTGTCGGTGAGCATCGCCGTCGAGGTGTCCGCGTTCTTGACCGCGAAGGTCCCGCCGAAGCCGCAGCACTCCTCGGCGAGCGGCAGCTCCACGAGGTCGATGTCGCGCACCGCGCGCAGCAGCCGCAGCGGCCGGTCGCCGAGGCCGAGCAGGCGCAGCCCGTGGCAGGTCGGGTGGTAGGTGACGCGGTGCGGGAAGACCGCGCCGACGTCCTCGACGCCGAGCACGTCGATCAGCAGCTCCGTGAGCTCGTACACGGGCAGGCCGGTGTGCTCGCGCACGAACGCGGTGCAGGACGCGCTAGGCGAGACGATCGCCTCGTAGCCGGCGAAGACGCGCTCCATCCGCTCCGCCAGCCGCCCCGCCTCCTCGCCGTAGCCGCTGTTGCCGTGCATCTGCCCGCAGCAGGTCTGCTCCTCGGGGAAGACGACGGTGTGGCCGAGCCGCTCGAGCACCTCGACCACCGCGCGGCCCGTGCCCGGGAACAGCGTGTCGTTGAAGCAGGTGACGAACAGGGCAACGCGCACGCCGGGTGCGAGTATGGCGCGCGGTGCCCGCCGTGTTCCTCGTCCTCGCCTCGATGTCGTGCGTGCAGGTCGGCGCGGCGCTGTCGGTCGACCTCTTCGACGAGCTCGGCGTGTCCGGCACGGCGTGGCTGCGGCTCGTGTGGGCGGCGGCGATCCTGTGCGCGATCACCCGGCCGCCGCTGCGCACGATGGACCCGGCCGCGCGGCGCGCCGGGGTCGCCCTCGGCACCGCCACCGGGCTGATGACGCTCCTGTACTTCGGCGCGGTGTCACGGCTGCCACTGGGGACGGCGACCGCGCTCGAGTTCCTCGGGCCGCTCGGGGTCGCCGTCGCCCGGCGCGGCGGCGGGCGGGCGGGCGTCCTGCTCCCGCTCGTCGCGGCCGCTGGCGTGCTGGCGCTGACGGAGCCGTGGTCGGGCCGCGCCGACGGCCTCGGCGTCGCCTTCGCCCTGGGCGCCGCGCTCGGCTGGGCGAGCTACATCGTCCTCACGCAGCGCGTCGGGGACGTGCTGCCGGGCCTGTCCGGCCTCGCCCTGTCCTTCCTCGTCGCGGCGATCGTCACGGCACCGTTCGGGCTCGCCGACGCCGCGGGCCACCTCGACGCCTCCCCCGTGCTGCGCTCGGCGGGGCTGGCGCTGATCATGCCGCTGCTGCCCTTCGCGCTGGAGATGGTCGCGCTGCGCCGGCTCAACACCGCCGCGTTCGGGACCTTGATGTGCCTGGAGCCGGCCATCGGGACGACCGTCGGCCTCGTCCTGCTCGACCAGGAGCCGCGGGTGCTCGGCGCGCTCGGCGTGGCGCTGGTGATCGTCGCGGGCCTCGGCGCGCAGCGCCGCGGCCGCCGGGACCTACTCGTGCATCCAGGGCGCGAAGGAGATCCCGATCATCACGCCCTCGCCTGACTGCAGGCGGGCGACGGTCTGCCCCCACGGCATCTCGCGCGCGTCGTGGAGGACGTCGAAGCCCTGGGCGCGCAGCTCGTCGACGCCGGCCTGCACGGCCTCGGCCGACGGCACGTCGAACTCGACGCTGGTCTGCGGGACGGGACGGTTCTTCGGCCACTCCGTCGTGCCGAAGCACTGCTCCGCCGCCTGGCTCAGCGGCCACACGCCGAAGTGCTTGGTGCCCTCGACCTTCTCGCTGTGCAGGTACTCATCGCCCTCCAGGGAGGTCAGGGGAAGGCCGAGCGCGTCGACGTAGAGCTTCGCGCTCGAGGTGATGTCGGGCGTGATGATCGAGATGCTGGAGATGAAGGAGATGTCCACGCCGCGAACGTATCGTTCCGGGCGTGACGCACGTGATGAGCCTGTTCCGGTACCCGGTCAAGGGGATGGCCGGCGAGGTGCTGGAGGCGGCGGAGGTGTCCTGGCACGGGGTCGAGGGCGACCGCCGCTGGTCGTTCGTGCGGCCCGGCCTCGAGCGCAGCGACTTCCCGTGGCTGACCATCCGCGAGCGCTCGGGCCTGGCGTCCTATGTGGTCGGCACAGAGGGGACGGTGCGGACCCCGGGCGGCGCCGAGCTGGCCGTCGACGACCCTGCGCTGGCCGCGGAGCTCGGGGAGGGCGTCACCCTGATCAAGCAGAACCGCGGGGTCTTCGACGCGGCGCCGCTGTCGCTCATCTCGCGGGCGACCGTGGAAACGCTGTGCGCGCAGGCCGGCGTCGCCCCCGACGTCCGGCGCTTCCGGCCCAACCTCGTCGTGGACGGCGTCGAGGCCTTCGCGGAGGACGCCTGGGTCGGCCGGGAGCTGCGGATCGGCGGGATGACGATGCGCGTCGATCGCCGCGACGAGCGCTGCGTGGTCACCAACGTCGATCCGGACTCGGGGGCGCGCAACCCGGCCGTCCTGCGCGCGATCGCCCAGGGCCACAACGCCTGCCTCGGGGTCTACGGGACGACGGTCACGCCGGGCCGGGTCGCGGTCGGCGACCCCGTTGCGCTCGCGTAAGCGCCGCGATCGGCGTACGTTCCCCCTTCATGCGCCCTGTCGCCCCCGTCGCCGTGCTCGCGGCGCTCGCCCTCGCCCCGGCCGCGAGCGCGACCGTGCTCCCGCCCGCCGTCATCGACACGGCTCCGCTGCAGATCAAGGACATCGCCGTCGCGCCCGACGGCACCGGCGCGCTCGTCTACCTCAAGACGGTCGGCGCCGACGACCGCGTCTTCCTCTCCCTGCTGGCCGCGGACGGGACGTGGGGCGCGCCGCAGGTGGCCGACACCGACGCGGGCGACGATGAGGCCGCGGCCCGGGTCGCGGTGGGCAACGGCGGCCGCGTCCTGGTCGGCTACCGCGACGGCGCGGCGCTGCACTACCGCCTGATCACCGCGACGGGCGGTGCCCTGTCGGCGGAGGGCAACATCCGCGTGGCCGCGAACGCGACGGCCATCGGCGACGACTGGGACCTCGACATGAACGCGGCCGGGGTCGCCTACGCGGCCTGGAAGGAGTTCAACCCCGGGGTGATGCACAACGACGTCCGGGCGTGGCGCCTGGAGGGCACGACCGCCACGGGCCTCCTCGGCGGGCTCCAGAAGGATCCCGCGACCACCGCCGTGGACGCGACCGCCAACGGGCCGGACGTCCGCGTCGGCGTCGACCCGGCAGGCAACGGCGGCATCAGCTTCACCCAGAACGACGCCCAGGCCTGGTTCCGGCGCCTGGTTGGCACGACGCCTTCGGGCACCTTCGTCGACACGCTGCTGCCGGACGCGCTCGGCGAGGCGATCTCCGGCACCTACCACCAGCACGACCTCGACATCGGCAAAGACGGCGTCGCCTGGGAGTCCGCCAACGCGATGTACCCCAACGGCGGCCACGTCGTCGGCGTCCCGGTCAGCGGTGACACCGCCGGGACGAAGGTGCTCTTCGACCTGCACCCCAAGGAGGAGAACGACAACGCCGAGCGTCCGGACGTCGCCCTCAACGAGACCGGCCGCGGGCTGTTCGCCGCGGAGGCCAACCAGAAGGCGGGCGTGTGGGGCGGCAGCCTCGATGGCGCGACGGCCTCGGCCCCGCAGCGCCTCGACCTCTCCCCCACCGAGCCGGCCGGCGCCGAGATCCCGGTGGCCGCGATCGGCGACAGCGGCCGCGGCCTGGTCGCCTTCACCCGCGACGTCGCCGACGGTGCCGCCGGGCCGGTGGAGGTGCGCGCCCGGGTCTTCGACGGCGCCTTCGCGCCCACGGAGCTGCTCCTCTCCGACCCCGCGCTCGGCCAGGGCTCGATCCCGTTCGGCATCGGCGACGCCGACGGCGCCGGCGCCAGCCGCCTGGGCGACGGCGCCGTGCTCATGCAGCAGGTCCAGGGCGGCGTCACCAGCGTCGTGGTGGGTCGCTACGACGCGCCGCCGAGCGCGCCGGTCGGGACCACGTCCGAGACGCCCGGGTCGCTGCCCCGCCCGCTGCTCAAGTGGACCGCGGCGGAGGCGCAGTGGAGTCCGCTGGCCAGCTACAAGGTGCTCGTCGACGACGCCGTCATCGGCACGGTCGGCGCCGGCGAGGCGAGCTTCACGCCGCCCGCCGACATCGCGCCCGGCGCCCATACCTGGCGCGTGGTCGCCGTCGACGGCCTCGGGCAGGAGACGTCGAGCGCCGCGCGCGGGCTGCGCGTCGACCCGGGCGACCCGCCCCCGCCCCCGCCGCCGCCGCCGCCGAGCGACACCACCAAGCCGAAGCTCGCGCTCAAGGTGACGGGCAAGCGCAGGGTCCGCCGGACGCTGAAGATCCGCGCTCGCGCCTCAGACGCCGGGGGCATCGCGAAGCTCGCGCTGCGCGTCGGCAGCGGCAAGCCGCGCACCCGCGCGGCGACTCAGGTCGTCGTGCGGAAGGCGTTCAGGCGCCGCGGCAAGGTGCGCCTGCGGGTCAGCGCAACGGACAGGGCCGGCAACGTCGCCCGGCTGTCGAAGACCATCCGGATCAGGCGGGGCACAGGTCGCGGTCGTCCGTGACCACGTCGACCGCGGCGGCGTCCGGCGGCGGGAAGTGCCGCTGGAAGGAGAACGCGTAGGGCGACGGGCCGTGCCCGCGCAGGTACGCGTACCGGTCCTCGAGCTCGGCGAGCGTCGGCCGGTGGCCCGCGGGCACCCACCAGAGGGCGTTGACGAGGTCGATCTTCTCGAAGAACTCGCGGCGCCGGCGCATGATCGCCAGGTGCGCGGGATCGCGGTAGACGAAGGCGCGCAGGTCCTCCAGGCGCTCCCACACGGACATGTTGACCATCAGCGCACCGTCGAAGACGGTCAGCGCCGTCGCGTCGCCCTCCTCCGTCTGCAGGCGCCAGACGAAGCCGGGCGCCGCGTCCGCGTTCGCGTTCACGCTCATCAGGGCGTCCATGAACGGCTTGATCTGCGGCGAGTCAAGCGGGGCCGCCATCCGCCCGAGGTTGGTCTGGGCGAGGTGGTACCCGCTCATCGGTGCGGCCGGACCTGGTACTGGGCGACGGTCGTGGCGACCACCGTCCCCTCTGCGTCCGTGATCGTCGCACGCAGCTCGTAGGGGCCCTTGCCGTCGCGCTCGGCGGCGGCGGTCGCGGCCGCGATCGTCTCGTCGTCGAGGCGCGCCTCCGCGGTGACGTCACTGCGGGCGGGGCGCTTGAAGTCGATCTCCATCGACTTCACGACGGGCGCGAACTTCGCCATGTCGAAGGTGACCGCGGCCATGACCCCGCCGATGACCTCGGCCACGGTGAAGAGCACGCCCGCGTACATGGTCCCGAGGTGGTTCCCGTTGCCCTCGAACGGGGCCGTCGTCTTCGCGTGGCCGGGTGCGAGCTCCAGGATCTCGATGCGGGTCGACTCCACGAGGGGGATGCTCGATCGCATCACCTGGTTGACCTGCTCGAGAGTGGGGAGGGCGCTCATCGGCGCGAGCCTACCTAGAGGTGCCAGTACCCGTCGGCGCCCGCGGGGACGAACACAGCGGTGCGGGCGAGCTCGGCGCGGACCGCCTGCTCGTCGGTCCCCATGAGGGCCACGACCTCGGCGGTGGCGAGCGGCGTCCCGGCCCAGCCGAGGACCTCCGCGGCGGTGTCCGGGGCCGGGCGTCGCCGGAGGTCCGGGGCGAGGTTGGCCAGGGCGGTGTCGTAGACCGCGAACGGGTTGAAGCCGGGAACGGCGACGTCGCCGAGGAGGTAGCTGGGCGCGGAGTAGCGGCGCGCGTCCGCCGGGCCGCTGAGCTTGTGGTCGAGGGCACGGGCGGCCGGGCTCGGGTCGCGCGCGAGCGCAGCGTCCACCTCCAGCGCCGCCTCCCCGCCCGACCAGTCGTCGACGCCCGCGTCGGCGGCCGCAGCGGCGATCAGCTCGACATCGTCGAGCAGCCCTTGCTGCATGACCCGGACGCGCAGGGCGCGCAGGAGCCGGTCGGCGGCGTCCGCGTCCCGCTCGCGCACGGCGACCACCGCGCGGCAGGCCGGCTCCGACGAGGCGGGCCGGTCGTACGGGTGCGGGTCGATCGGCATGCCGTGCCGGCGCTGCAGCGTCGGCGCCCCCTCGGCGAGCTTCTCCGCCTCGCCCTCCTCGCGGGTGAGGACGATCATGCGGGTGGTCCAGCGCAGCTGCTCCCCGAACGTCCACCGCAGCCGCCAGCGCACGGGCTCGGCAGAGAAGGCGAACGGGCAGGCGGGGTCGGTGAAGAGGGTGACGTCGAGCATGCGCGGGGTAGCGTGCCAGGTGTGCTCTTCGCCCTGCGCTACGTGGTCCCCATCCTCCTGCTGGTCGCGGGCCTGATCATCCTCGTCGCCGCCCCGGAGAGCACGCGCTACGACGGCTTCGGCCTCTGCTGGGGCGCCGCCTTCGCGCTGTTCGTCTTCGCCCAGCTGATCCGGCTCAACACCAGCGGCGCCGGCGACCGCGACCGCGAGGAGGCCGCGCGCGACTTCTACTCCAAGCACGGTTACTGGGAGGACGACGACTAAGGGTCAGGTCCCGGCACCGGACACACGTGAATGGAAATGAGGCGCCAAGACCTAAGACAGGTATGGCTCGACCTTTCTATGCCGAAGTCAGCGGCGGCATCTTCCACCTCACCTCGCGCGGCAATAGTCGACGCAAGATCTTCCTCGACGACGCCGACTACGCGAGCTTCCTGCTCTGCCTGAAGAACACGGCGAGGCGACACGGGTGGCGTTGTCTGAGCTACTGCCTCATGCCGAACCACTTCCACCTCCTGGTGCAGACGTCGAAGCCGACTCGTGCGGCTGGCATGCGGGACCTCAAGAGTGAGTACGCGCGGATGTTCCACCGCAGGTACGGCAGTGACGGCGCCCTCTTCAAGCCGCGCTACAAGCCGCAACTGGTTCAGGACAACGGCTATCTGCTCGCAGCTGCCCTCTACGTCGCGAAGAACCCGGTGAGAGCCGGCTTGGTGGACGACCCGGCCGACTGGAAGTGGAGCTCGTTCGCGAGCGACCACGCCTTCGTGGATCCTGCGCCGATCCTGAGGGTCCTGTCGGCGGACCCCACCCGCGCGCTGGAAGACTTCCGCTCGCTGGCTCGAGGCGACGCACCGGCGTTCGACCCGAGAGTGCCGATCGCAGGGGACCGCGACTTCATCGAACGTCACGCACCCGCATCACGTCCTGAGCGTCATGTGCTCAAGGAGATGTGGGAACAGGCTCGACCGCCTTTGACAGAGGTTGCTGCCGGACGGGACGAGCTCGAGTTCGTCCGCTGCGCCCGTGACATGCACCGGTACACGCTCGCGGAGATCGCCGCCTTCCTCGGATGCAGCGTCCGCACGGTGCGCCGGCGGCTGGCCGGTGCCGGGACCTGACCCCTTGGTTAGGCGCGGAGCTTGTACCCGGAGGCGAACAGGCGGTGGTTGACGGCGAACAGGGCGCCGACGACGACGGTCAGGAACGTCAGCGACAGCGCGATGTTCGCCTCCGTGTACCCCAGGAACCCGTACCGGACCAGGTTGATCATGTAGTAGAGCGGGTTGAAGTGGGTGAGCGTCTGGAAGGGCTCGGGCAGCAGGGACGCGGAGTAGAAGACGCCGCCCAGGAAGATGAGCGGCTGCAGGACGAAGGTCTGCGCGAAGGAGACGTCGTCGAACTGCTCCGCGCGCACGCCGATCAACACCCCGAGCTGGGCGAAGAAGAAGCCGACCAGGAACAGCGCCGGGATGAGGATCAGGATGTGCTCGACCGGGATGCCGATGAGGATGTCCGACGCGACGAAGGTGAGCAGCGCGACGAGGAGGCCGCGCAGGAAGCCGCCGAGCGAGAACGCGAGCAGCAGCTGGGTCGGCGAGGCCGGCGAGGAGAGCTGGTCCTGGATCGCTCCCTGGAACTTCTGCTGGAGGATGGAGGACGCGTTGTTGGAGAACGCGTTCATCGCCCAGGCCATCATGATCAGGCCGGGGACGACGAACTCGACGTAGTCGAAGCCGTGCAGCGTCTTGATGCGCGAGCCGAGCGCGGCGCCGAAGACGCTGATGTAGAGGAACGTCTCCAGCAGCGGCGCCCCGACGGTCTGGCGCTTGATCTTCATGAAGCGGTTGACCTCGCGCCGGGTCAGCGCGAGCAGGCGGATCTGCGATGCGGTCAGGGTGATGTTCACGCCACGTCCTCCAGGGCCCGCGCGCGCGAGAGCTCCTTGCGCCCGACGAGCTCCAGGTAGGCGTCCTCCAGCGAGGACACGCCGTAGTGCTCCGAGAGCTCCTTGGTCGTCCCCTGCGCGACGATCTCGCCGTCGTTGATGAAGGCGATCTGGTCGCAGAGCTGCTCGGCCTCTTCGAGGTAGTGCGTCGTGAGGAGGATCGTCGTGCCCTCCTCGTTGATGCGCTGGACGTAGTGCCAGAGCTCGAGGCGCAGCTCGACGTCGACGCCGGCGGTCGGCTCGTCGAGAATCAGCAGGCGCGGCCGGTGCATCAGCGCGCGGGCGAGGATCAGCCGGCGCTTCATGCCGCCGCTCAGCGTCCGGGTCCGGTCCTTGCGCTTCGGGTAGAGCGAGAACGCCTCGAGCAGCTCGGCGGTCCGCTCCTTGCGCTCCCTGCGCGGCATCCCGAAGTAGCCGGCGTGGTAGTCGAGCGACTCCTCGAGGGTGAGGAACCAGTCCATGTTGAGCTCCTGCGGCGCGAGGCCGACGGCGAGGCGCGCCTGCTCGTAGTCGTCGACGGCGTCGTGGCCGAAGACGCGGATGCCGCCGGACGTCGGCTGGGCGAGGCCGGTGGTGCAGTGGATGAGCGTGGACTTGCCGGCGCCGTTGGGCCCCAGCAGCCCGAAGAACTGCCCGTCCTCGATGCGCAGGGAGACACCCCGCAGCGCCTCCGTCCCCGTCGGGTAGCGTTTGACGAGGTCCGTGACTTCGAGCGCAGCGGTCATTGCACAGTCAACTTTAGTGCGGCTGCCTCCCGGGCCCCGCGCCCCGAAGTCGTGGCAGACCCTCGGCGCGATGGCCCGCCAGCGCCCGTCGCTCGAACGGCTGCGGCGCCGCTACGGCAACGTCATCTCGCTCAAGCTCGTCGGCTTCGGCCTCTTCGTCGCGGTCGCCGACCCGAAGCTCATCCGCCAGGTCTTCACGGAGAAGCCGACCGTGCTGCACGCCGGCGGGGACGACAACCCGCTCGGTCCCGTCCTGGGCGACAACTCGCTGCTGGTCATCGACGAGGACCGCCACCTCGCCCAGCGCAAGCTGCTGCTGCCGCCCTTCCACGGCGAGCGGATGAAGGCCTACGAGGGCCTGATCGCCGACATCGCCGCGGAGGAGATCGACCGCTGGCCGACCGGCACGCTGTACGAGACGACGCCGTCCTTCAAGACGATCACGCTGCGGGCGATCCTGCGCGCGGTCTTCGGCGCGCAGGGGACGGAGCTGCGCGACCTCGAGCGCATCCTCCCGCCGCTGGTCGACCTCGGCACGATGATGGCGACGATCGGGCGGCCGCTGCAGAAGGACCTCGGGCCGTGGAGCCCGTGGGGCCGCTTCCTGCGCCTGCGAGCGGAGACCGACCGGCAGATGGACGCGCTGATCGCCCACGCGCGCGCCGACGACTCGGACCGTGAAGACGTCCTCTCGATGCTCGTGCAGACGGAGATGACCGACGCGGAGATCCGCGACCAGCTGCTCACGCTGCTGACGGCCGGGCACGAGACGACGGCGGCGACGCTCGCCTGGGCGGTCGAGCGCATGCGCCGCCATCCGGACGTCGCCGAGCGCCTCGCCGACACCAGCGACAAGGCCTACCGGGACGCCTTCATCCGCGAGGTCCAGCGCCAGCGGCCGGTGATCGCCTTCAGCGCGCGGTCCACCCTCGCGCCCTACGCGCTCGGCGACTACGTCCTGCCGGCCGCGGACGCGGATCGCGCTCGGCGCCTCGCTGACGCACTTCGACCCGGACGCTGTTCCCGCGGCCGGACGTCTTCGATCCCGAGCGCTTCGTCGGCGTCAAGCCGGACACGTATTCGTGGATCCCGTTCGGCGGCGGCGTGCGGCGCTGCATCGGCGCCGCGTTCGCTCACATGGAGATGGACGTGGTCCTGCGCACCCTGCTCGAGCGCAGGCGGATCGTGCCGGACCCGGATGCCGCACCCGCGGGCTGGCAGTTCCGCGGGATCGCCACCACGCCGTCGGACGGCGGCGCGGCCGTCTTCACCTGAACCGAGCCGTCGTCGCGGACCAGCACGCCGCCGTGCGGCAGCCACGCGTCGTCGGCGGAGAGCAGCGCGGCCTTGGCCCATAGCTCCGCCTCGAGCGCGGTCGGCGCGATCGCCGTCACCTGGACGATGCCGGTGTCGGCGGGCTGCCCGGTCCGCGGATCGATCAGGTGGCGGCCGCGTTTGGTGATGCCGCTGGTGGCGACGCCGGCGTCGGCGATCTCGAAGCTGGCGACGACCCCGCCGCCGAACGGGTCGCGGACCCGGACGGTGCGCGGCAGGCCGGTGATGCGCAGGTCACCGCCGCAGTCGACGGCCACCGCGGGGTGAGCGCCCAGCGCTTCGGCGACCCAGTCGGCGCACAACCCCTTGGCGATGCCGCCCGAGTCGAGGTAGGTCCCGACGGGCCGGCGGACGGTGGCGTCGTCGACCCGGACGCGGCCGCGCGTCGCCACCGTCGCGTCGACGAGGCCGCCCGTGAGCTCGGCGGCGAGTGCCGCGGCGCGAGCGAGGCGGCGCAGGTCGTCGGAGACGGGGACGACCTCGCGCGGGTCGGCGTTGAGGCGCATCAGCTCGCTGCGCGGGTCGAAGCAGGTGAAGCGCATGTGCCACTCGAGCAGCCGCGCCTTCTGGCGGTCGACGGCGGCGCGCTGCTCCCCGTCGGCGAGGACGGAGATGGCGGCGTGGCCGCCGAAGCAGCTGAACTTCGTTGTCGTCTCCACCTTCCGACCGACTTCGTCGTTCGTCTGCTGATTCTTCGAGACGATCATGCGGGTGATGCCTCCTCGGGGGTCCAGCGCCACGCGAGCAGCGCCACGGCGGGCAGGGCGACCGCGCCGACGGCGGCCAGGAACCAGGGGCGCGTGGCGTCCGTCCCGAGCAGGAGCCCGTGGAGGACGCCGGCGCCCCAGGCGACGGCGATGCAGCGGTGCGCCGTGCGCCAGCGGGCGGGGCCGATGCGGTCGCGGGCGTAGTAGGAGAGGCTCAGGATCGTCAGGGCGTAGGCCGCGAGGATCCCGATCGCCAGCTCCACCGGGTGGTAGCCGGAGGCGAACGGGACGAGCAGGTCGGCCACGGAGAAGGTGACGTAGGTGTCCCCCAGCAGCGAGACCGTGTGCAGCGCCAGTGCGGCGAGGGTCGCGAGCGACAGCGCCTCGTGCAGCGCCCGCGGGTCCTGGATCCGCCCGCGGACGAGGCGGGCCGCCATGGCCAGCCCGAGGCCGACCGACAGGCTCGCGAACAGCACGGCGGCGACGCCCGCGGCCCGGCTCGTGATCCAGAAGACGGACATCAGGACTGCTGGGTCGTGACCGCGGACGGGGCCTGGGCGGTCTGGGTCGTGGTGGCCTCGGAGGCGTCGTCCGGCGTGGCCGCGGTGGTGGTGGCGGCGGAGGAGGCGACGCTGGTCGTGGGCTTGGTCGCGGGCGCCCCGGTGGCGGCCACCGTCCCGAAGGCGCCGGCGAAGGTGGCCACGGCGGCGACGGCGACGCGGCGGCGGAGGCGCTGGATGCGGCGGGCGCGGTCGGTCATGAGGGCGAAGCTACGCCCGGCCCCTGGGTGCGGCCTGAGAGGATGGTGGGATGCAGCTCCAGGCGCTCCACCACGTCACGATGATCACCGGCGACGCGTCGGCCAACGTCGCCTTCTACGCCGACCTGCTCGGTCTGCGGATGGTCAAGAAGACGGTCAACTTCGACGCGCCGCAGGCCTACCACCTGTACTTCGGCGACGACCAGGGTTCCCCCGGGTCCATCCTCACCTGGTTCGAGTTCGCCGGGGCGCCGAAGGGGATGGCGGGCGCCGGGATGATCCATCGCCTGCAGCTGGGCGTCGGCGGCGACGCGGCGCTCGAGTTCTGGAAGGACCGGCTCGACCGGGCGGGCTACCCGTGCGAGGAGGTCAAGGGCGGCCTGCGCTTCAGCCGACTACGACGGGCTCTCGCTCGAGCTGCAGGGCGACACCCACGGCAACCCGCCGCTCGTCGCGCAGCATCCGGGCATCCCCGCCGAGCACGCCATCCAGGGCGTCCAGGGGGCGCGGGCCTACGCGCAGGACCCCGAGTCGGCGCGGGAGCTGCTCGTCGACGTCCTCGGCTTCGACCACAAGCGCGACCATGAATACGTCCTCGGGGCCGGCGACCGCCACGTCCACTGGGGCTACGACCAGTCCGACACGCGAGGCCGCGAGGGCGCCGGGACCGTCCACCACATCGCCTGGCACTCGCGCGACGAGGACCACGTCGCCTGGCAGCAGCGGGTCCGGGCCGCCGGCCAGCACGTCACTCCCGTCATCGATCGCGACTACTTCGACGCGGTCTACTTCCGCACGCGCCAGGGGATCCTGTTCGAGATCGCCACGACCTCACCCGGCTTCGCCGTCGACGAGGACCCCGATCACCTCGGCGAGGCGTTGCGGCTGCCCAAGCAGCACGAGCACCTGCGCGACCGCCTCGAGCGGACGCTCACCCCGCTGCACAACCCGCGCGCCTAGGCACGACCCGCAGCCGCTTCCCGCAGGCCAGCAGCGTGCGCCGGCCGGGCCGGTCGGCGAGCCGCACCACCGTCCCCTTGCCGTAGCGGGCCAGCGTCCGGACGTCGCGCGGCAGCAGCCGGACGGCGGCGCCCCTGCGGACGAACAACGGCAGCTCGTCCAGCGGGGCGGGGACGACCACGTCGCGGCGGCCGCGCAGCGCCGGTCCGCGGTGCCAGTAGTCGAACCACCGCCCGCGGGGCAGGTAGACCTTGCGGGCGCGGACCCCGTCGTCGAGGACAGGCGCGACCAGCAGGTCCGGCCCGAGCAGGTACTCGTCGTCGCGCTCGAGCGCCTTGGGATCATGCGGGAAGGCGAGCGCGAGCGCGCGCATGAGCGGCATCCCCGTGCGGTCATAGGCGCGCTGGGCCCTCGCCAGGTACGGGTAGAGCTGGGTGCGCAGCCGGGCGTAGCGCGTCCACACCGGCAGCACGTCCGCGTCGAAGATCTGCGCCCGCGTGGACGGGCGGAGGGTGAACCCGTTGGCCTGCATGCGCATGATCCCGGACGCGAAGCCGACCTGGATCCAGCGCTGCAGCAGCTCGGGCGTCGTCTGCTCCTGGGAGAGGGCGAAGAAGCCGCCGATGTCCGACCCCCACAGCGACACGCCCGACAGGCCCATGCTCAGCCCGTTGCGGACGGCGGAGCGCAGGCCGTCGAAGCCGAAGCCCGTCGTCGGGTCGCCGCCCCAGACGATCTGCGAGTGCTGGGCGGTGCCGGTCCAGCCGCTGCGGTTGAAGCGCGCGAGCGGGCGGCCGGCGCGGTCACGGGCATACGCGCGCGCGGCTGCGTGGTACGCGCGGACGTAGGCGTTGTGCCCGGCCGCGCCAGTGGACCCGTCGGCGCCGCGGGCGTCGTCGGGCGTGTACTCGCCGAAGTCCTCCATCCAGCCGTCGTAGCCGTCCCGCACCGCCTCGTCGAGCGCGTCGCCGTAGGCCCTGCGGCCGGCCTCGGAGGTGAAGTCGTACTGGCCGACGAGGAAGCTCGTGGACCCCGTGTAGCGATACAGGGACGGGTTCCCCAGCGCGTCCTTGGTCAGGACGGACGGGTCGAAGCGCGCGGCGTAGGACGTGCAGACCATCGGGTTGAAGTAGGTGGTGACGGCGAGCCCGGCGGCGTGGAAGCGGGCCGTGCGGCTGCGCTCGCGCGCCGTCTCCTGGTCTCCGCAGGGCAGGTAGTGCGTGTAGGTCTGGACGAGCGACCCGGCCGCCCCGACGGCGCGCAGCTGCGCGAGGTTCGCGCCCTCGTCGCCGTGCGGCTGCCACCACGGGCCGAAGTAGAACGGCGCGGCCGCCCGCGGCTGGCGGCCGACGCGGGCCGTGAAGCGCCGCAGGACGTCGGCGGGCTCGGGGCCGGCGAAGACGTCGAAGCCGACCGCGTCGCCGTCGACCTCCACCGACCAGGGCGCGCCGAGGCGGAAGCGCGAGTGGCCGTCGTTGGTCACGAGGAAGCCGGCGCCGCGGCTCGACAGCAGCCACGGGATCGGGAAGTAGGTGGCGTCCGGGCGGTCGCTCTGCCCCGGCGGCGGGACGAACGCGGCCACGAACGGGCTCTCCAGCGACTGGTACGGACCCTCCGTGACGCGGTTGTCGACCTCGCCGCCCGTGCGCACCACCGCGTCCGACCGCTCGCCGAAGCCGAGGAAGCGCTCGCCGTCCGCCGTGGCGAAGGAGATGCGGACGGCCTGTGTGCCCGCCGGCGCGCGCAGCTCGACGTGCGTCACCCCCTCCGCCGGCCGCGTGACCGTCATCGCCGGGTCGGCGACCTCGCGCCACACCCCCAGCGTCCGGTACTCCACACGACCCTCCGCGAAGAGCGTCCTGCCCCGGCCGTCGTCGAAGCGCAGCGCCGCCCCGGCCGGCGTGGTCAGCAGGCAGAACAGGAGGGCGGCAAGCGCGGCGCGCATCGCTCGCGAAGCTACCTCGCGGGCTACCCTCGTGCGCCGGTGAGCGAGCCCGACCTGGAGTTGCACTACACGCTGCACGAGCTGCCCACGGGGCGCTTTCCCTTCCGCCGCTGGCGCTTCGAGCTGTGGCACGGCCAGCGCCTGCTCGCCGCGGGCTGGCGGACGACGGAGGACCACGCCGAGCGTGCCCTGCGCGAGCGGGCCGCCCGGGTCGCCCACCGCCGGCTGGGCCTGCACCTCCTCCACGCCGACCAGACCCGGACCTCGTCGCCCCTGCGCCGCAACGCCGTCGCCGAGGTGACCTGCGGCGCAGTCACCTGCCTGCTCGTCCCTCGCGCCCTCCTCGCCGACGCCGCCTAGAAAAGGGTCTGACCCTTTCTTCTAGGACGCGGCTCGGGCCTCGATCCCGATGCGGCGGGTCAGCGCCCAGAGGAGCGGGAGGCCCGGATGCAGGATCGGCTTGCCGGAGGTGATGAGGCCGACGGAGAGGTCGCGGTCCGGGTCCGCCCAGCCGAGGACGTTGGTGAAGCCGAGATGCCCGTAGGCCTTGTCGGTGTCGGGGCCGAAGAGGGAGATGGCGTCCGCGCCGAGCATGAAACCGGCGGAGTGGCGCATGGGCGCGCCGAGGGTGAGGTCGAACTCGCGGTAGGAGCGCTCGACGACGGCGCGGCGCACGGCGCGGCCGTCCATGATCCGCACCCCGTCGAGCTCGCCCTCGCAGCGCAGCAGCTCGAAGAAGCGGCTGAGCTCGTTCGCGGTGGTGACGACGTTGGCGGCGGGGACGATGCCGGTGAGGAAGCGCTCGTCGTTGGAGAGGCGGGTGATGTCGTCGGGCGGCAGGCCGAGGGCACGCTCGAGGACGGTGGAGACGGGCGGCAGCGGCACCGGACCCGTCGGGTAGGAGAAGGCGACCGCGTCGAGGTCCTCCGGCGCGACGCCGTAGTTGCCCCAGCGGAAGCCGAGCGGATCCAGGATCTCCTCCTGCATGACCGCGCGGATGTCCTTGCCCATGACGCGCTTGATGATCTCGGCGATGATGAAGCCGCCGGAGACCGCGTGGTAGGCGAGCAGCTTGCCCGGCCGCGTGCGGGGACGGGCCTCGCACATGAGCCGCAGCAGGTAGTCGCTGTCGGCGAGGTTGTCGAGGTCGAGCGCCTCGCCGGGCAGGTTGGCGACCCCGGCGCGGTGCGAGAGCACGTGCTCGATGGTGATCGACGACTTGCCGTGCGCGGCGTACTCGGGGATGTACTCCGCGACGCGGTCGGCGATGTGGAGCTCGCCGCGGTCGTCGAGCACGTGGGCGACCGTGGCGGTCATCGCCTTCGAGGCGGAGAAGATGACGAAGGGGGTCTCCGGCGTCGCGAGGCGCTCCTCCTTCAGGCGCGACCAGCCGACCGCGCGGTCGAGGACGACGCGGCCGCGGTGGCGCACGCAGAGCGCGACGGCGGGATAGACGCCGGTGCGGAAGAGCGCCTCCGCCGATCGCCACACGGCCTCCGCGTCGAAGGCTCCGGCCTCCTCGTGCGGCGCGACGCTGGTGATGGGCGCGAGGTCGGCCGGGATCCGCACGCGTCGCAGCGGGTCCGGGACCAGGGGCAGACGCGGCACGGAGAGGCTCGGCATGGCGCGCAGGAACCTACCGGCCGCCGAATAAGATCACGCCAGCATGCACGCCTCCCGCACCTCCCTGATCGCCGTTGCGGCCGCGCTGGTGCTGCCGGCCGCGGCCGCCGCGCAGGACCCGCTGCCGACGCCCACCACGGCGGCGCCCACGGCGACGCCGTCCCCCGCCCCCACGGCGTCCCCCGCGCCCGTCGCGGCGAAGGGCAGGCTCGGCATCGGCGCGAAGGCCCCCATGCGCAGCCGCGGCAGGAAGGTCGCGCTCAAGGGCGACGTGATCCAGGTCACGGGCAGCCTGCAGCCCGCCAAGGCCGGCCAGGTCGTCTTCGTGCAGCTCAAGCACGGCCGCAAGGTCCTGCGCACCCGCAAGGCGAAGACGGGGTCCGACGGCGCGTTCGCGACCAAGGTGCGCCTGCGCGGCTCGGGCACGCTCGTGCTCCGCGCCATCCACAAGGCGTCGCCGGAGATCAAGCGCACGACGGGTAAGGCGGTGCGCATCCAGACCTTCGCTCCCGTGCTGCACGACGGGTCGCGCGGGGCGCTGCTGCGCCTGTTCCAGAAGGCGCTGGACCGCATGAAGTACCCGTCGCCCCGCAACGGCGTCTACGACGCGGCCACGGGGCGCGCCGTGCTCGCCTACCGCAAGGTCAACGGCCTCTCACGCACCTTCACGCCGAACGCGAAGATCATCCGCGACGTGCTCGCCGGCAAGGGCGCCTACAAGGTGCGCCACCCCGGCGCCGGCCACCACGTCGAGGCCGACATCTCGCGCCAGATCCTCGCGCTCGTCAACGGCGACAAGCTCGTCCGCGTCTACCACACGTCGTCGGGCAAGCCGTCCACGCCGACCATCATGGGCACGTTCCGCTTCTACTCGAAGACGCCGGGCACGAACGACCACGGCATGGTCTACTCGAACTACTTCATCCGCGGCTACGCCATCCACGGCTACGTCGACGTGCCGACCTACAACGCCAGTCACGGCTGCCTGCGGGTCCCGATCCCCAACGCGATCTCCATCTACAACTGGGTCCGGCTGGGCGATCGCATCTTCGTCGAGCCCTAGGCGGTGCTGCCCTCCGCCACCGAGCGGATCCTGAACGAGCTCGCCGACGACGCGAAGGTCCTCGACGTCGGCGGCTGGGCGGCGCCCTTCAACCGGGCGACGCACATGCTCGACCTCGGCCCCTACGAGACGCGCGGGATCATGGGCTCCTACGGGCCCGGGCCCGAGCGCTTCAGTCAGGACACCTGGGCCATCCAGGACATCTGCGCGCGCGACCCCTGGCCGTACGAGGACGACTACTTCGACTTCGCCCTGTGCGTGACGACGCTGGAGGACGTGCGCGACCCGATCGGCGTCTGCCGCGAGCTCAGCCGGGTGGCCAAGGCGGGGTACGTCGAGATGCCGACGATCTTCGCGGAGCTCTCCTACAACGTGCTCGGCACCGGCCCGTGGGTCGGCTTCTCGCACCACCGCTGGTTCTGCGAGCGCGAGGGCGACGGCCTGCTGTTCTGGCACAAGGACCCGGGCGTGCACTTCGACTGGCGGGTGCGCGTGCTCCCGCGCTGGCAGGAGCAGATGACCCTCGACGACGAGCTCTTCGGCGTCTTCTGGGAGGGGTCGATCGAGGCCCGCGAGTACGTGTACTCGATCGACGAGCACGACGCGGTGCTCGACCGCCTCGCCGGGATGGTGCGGGAGAGGTTCCAGCCCTCGCCCGCCGAGCTGGCGATCAAGGGCCTGCGCGAGCGGGCCCGGCACGCGGCCGGGCAGGCGAAGGCGCCCGCCCGCCGCGCGCTCGAGCGTGTCCTAAGCCGCTGAGACGCCGGCCCCGATGGGGCAGGCGACGCCGGTGCCACCGATGCCGCAGTAACCCGCGGGGTTCTTGGCCAGGTACTGCTGGTGGTAGTCCTCGGCGTAGAAGAACTCCCCGAGCGGGGCGATCTCCGTCGTGATGTCGCCGCGGTGCGCTGCGGTGAGCGCGCCCTGGTAGGCCTCGCGCGAGGCCGCGACGACGCGGGCCTGCTCCTCGGAGGTCGTGTAGATCGCCGAGCGGTACTGGGTGCCGACGTCGTTGCCCTGGCGCATGCCCTGCGTCGGGTCGTGCGCCTCCCAGAAGACCCGCAGGAGGGCGTCGTAGGAGATGACGCTCGGGTCGAAGACGACGAGCACCGCCTCTGTGTGACCGGTCCGCGCGGAGCAGACCTCCTCGTAGGTCGGGTTCGGCGTGTGTCCGCCTGCGTACCCGACCGCCGTGGTGTAGACGCCGTCGAGCTCCCAGAAGACGCGCTCCGCGCCCCAGAAGCAGCCGAGGCCGAACACAGCGGTTTCCAGGTGATCAGGGAACGGCGGTTTGATCTGACGCCCGTTCACGAAGTGGTGATCGGGGACGGGCAGCGCGCTGGCGCGCCCGGGCAGAGCCTGGTCAGGCCCGATGAGAGATGTCTTGTGACGTGAGAGGAAGCTCATATTGGGGTATTCACCGGAGTGTGCGGCTCTGTCCACGGAGGGTACCCGCGCGTTACACGCCGTGATCGCCGTCACCAGCATCCATGAGCAGGGTCTCCGGCAGGAGCTCACCGACGTGCTGTGCGCGGCCGGTTGGTCCGTCAGTCGCGGGAACGATCCCGCGCACGCCCTGCACGTCTGTCGCGTCCGCGAGGCCGACGTGCTGCTCGTCGACGAGGACGCCATCGCGCTGCTCGACCAGGTCAAGCAGGATCCCGACCTGCTGCACACGGGCGTGGTCGTCGTCGGCGACCAGCTCGACGTGCCCGGCGTCGTCGCCGCGATGGAGCGCGGGGCCGCCGACGTCCTGCGCACGCCGGTCGATCCGGCGGACGCCATCGCCCGCGCCACCGCCGCCGCGCGCACGAAGGCCCTCGTCAAGCAGCTCACCACCCACGACAACCGCCTCGAGGGCCTCGTCCTCTTCGACGAGCTCACCGGGTTGCGCAACCGCCGCGCGATCATGCTCGAGCTGGAGACCCTGGTCGCCACCGCCCGCCGCCACGACCGCCCGCTGGCGGCGCTGATGATCGACGTGGACCGCTTCAAGTCCATCAACGACACCTACGGGCACCGCGCCGGGGACGCCGTCCTGCACGAGGTCGCCAAGCGCATCGGCCAGCGCCTGCGCGGCGCGGACGTCGCGGGCCGCCTCGGGGGCGACGAGATCCTGATCCTGCTGCCCGAGACGGACGCCCGGGGCGCCTCGACGCTCGCCGGCTCCATCCGCGACGCCGTCTCCTCGCGCACGATCCGCACCCCGGGCGGGCGCGTGAGCGTCACCATCAGCATCGGGACCGCCGCGTGGGAGGGCGAGCCGGCCGACCTCCTGCTCGAGCGCTCCGACCAGGCGCTCTACGCCGCGAAGGCCGCCGGGCGCGACCGCGCGGTCACCCTGTAGCGACGGGCGCGGCCAGCCGGTCGCGGACGAAGGCGCCCGCCTCCGCGACGGCACGGCGGGCCTCCGGCAGGAAGCCGAGCAGCTGGAAGACGTGCACCTGGCCGGGCCAGATGGTGGTGCGGACGTCCACATCGGCGGCGCGCAGCCAGGCGTCGAGCGCGCGGGCGTCGGCGGCCAGCATCTCCCGCGAACCGGCGTGCAGGAGCACGGGCGGCATGTCCTGCGGCTCGGCAGAGGTGACCGCGAGGCGGGCGTCCTGCGGGTCCGCGGCCGCGGTGTAGAGGCTGAGCATGCGGCGGGCGGCCGCGGCGGTGAACATCGGGTCGCGCGCCTCCTTGCTGATCGCGGCGGCCGTGTCGAAGCTCGGGTCCACCAGCGGCGAGAAGAGGACGAGGCCGGCCGGGACGGGGAGGGACGCCTCCGTGAGCGCGGCGACCAGCGAGACGGCGAGGTGGCCACCGGCCGAGTCGCCGGCCACGACGATGCGGTCGTAGCCCGCGTCCAGCAGGTACCGGTAGGCCTCGACGCAGTCGTCGAAGGCGGCCGGGAACGGGTCCTCGGGCGCGAGCCGGTAGTCGACCACGTACGCGGGCACGCCCGCCTTGCGCGACAGGCGGGCGACGAGCTCGCGGTGCGTGCGCGGCGAGCAGACCACGTAGCCCGAGCCGTGCAGGTAGAGGATGGCCGCCTTGCGGTTCTCCGGGACGCCCGGCCCGCGGACCCATTCCCCGTTCGGGCCGTCGGTGACGACCGTCCCCTCCGGCGCCGGGGCGGACAGGCGATCGATCAGCCCGCGCATGCGGATCACGAACCGCGGCCATGCGACCACGGAGATCACCGGCCGCAGCAGCCAGTACATGAAGAACGCCAGGATCCGGCTCTCCCGACTAGGACGCACGTGCCCTTCCGGCCGCCAGCGAGGCGAAGACGAGCGTGAGCCACAGCACCGCGGCGAGCGAGGCGTGGGCCCAGACGACCCCGGCGGGGAGCGCGTTGTAGTACTGGACCAGGCCGAGCACGCCCTGCGCGCCGATCAGCAGCGCCACGGCGGCCAGCGCGCGCAGCAGCGTCCGGCTCGCGCCCTGCCGGCGAGCGAGGAGGTAGACGCCGATGGAGAGGAAGCCGAAGGCCGCGGCCGGATGCCCGTGGAGCTTGATCATCGTGTCGAGCGCGATGCCGTGCATGCGGTCCACGTAGTCGCCCGTCCCCGCCCCGCCGGCGTGCGGGCCGGCCGCGGTGGCGAAGGAGCCGAGCACGAGGATCAGGCCGCCGTAGACGGTCAGCGCGCGGGTGGCGAGCACCGTTCGGCGCGGGTTGACGACCGTCGGTGAACCCGGCCCGTGCTGCACCCGCCACACGAGGACGGCAGCGGCGATCAGCAGCGCGCAGGTGGTGACGTAGTGGAGGATCACGACCTGCCAGGAGAGGTCGAGCAGGACGGTGGCGCCGCCGATCAGCGCCTCGACGAGGATGCCCGCGACGAGGATCAGCGCCGGCAGGACGAGCTCGCGCCGGAACGGCCGCAGCCGGTAGGCGCCCACCGCGGCCAGCAGGCACGGCAGGCCGACCACGCCGGTGACCATGCGGTTGCCGAACTCGATCAGCTGGTGCGAGTCCAGCGGCGGCAGGAAGCCCTGGTCGTTGCAGCGCGGCCACTGCGGACAGCCCAGGCCGGAGCCGGTGAGCCGGACCGCCGCGCCCGTGAAGATGATCAGCGTCAGCGTGAACAGCGACGCGTAGGCGATGCCGCGGTACTGGCGCTCGTCGAGCGTGAACCGCTCGCGCGACCGCGCCCGTGGGGTCTGAGCCACCGCCATCCGGCCCCCAATCGTAGAGTGACGCCCGATGGCCGTCGTCGTCATCCGCGCCTCGAACGAGGTCCTGGACGAGACCGGGCGCGAAGACGTCGTGGTCCGCGACCCGGCGGTGACCGACGTCTCCCCCGGCGCGGTCGAGCGGCTGCTCGCAGCGGCGGCCGCCGACAGCACCGCCGCGACCGTCAGCGCACTGCGCGCGCCGGCCGTCGTGCCGCCGCCCCTCACCACGATGCACCCGGTCGTCGCCGCGCCGGTCCCCGGCCTCGTCCTCGTCCCGCGCGCGACCCTCGACCTGTGCGGCGCCGGCACGCTCGAGGAGATCGCGGCGGCCGCCTCCGGCCTCGGCCTGGTCCACCTCCTCGCCGCCGACGTGACCGCCACCCCCGCCGGGCCGGCCCCGCAGGTCCCCGTCCCCCACCACGCGCTCGACCGCGCCGTCGCTGCGGCCGAGGTCCGCGGCCGGCGCATGACCGTCACCGTCGACGGCCGCGCCATCGGCCCCTACCGGGCCGGCACGCAGGTCCACGCGCTGGAGCTGATCGCCGCGCTCGGCCGCACGGACGCCGTCGACCTCCGGGTGATCGTCGCCCACGACATCGCGGAGGACGCCCGCGCGCAGTTCGCCGCCGACCCGCGCGTCACGACCGTCACCTACGAGGAGGCGGCGCACGCCGAGCTCCCGAAGACCGACATCGTGCACCGCCCGTCGCAGTTCTTCACGGAGCACGACCTCGCGCTGCTGCGGCCGCTGGGCGAGCGGATGGTGATCACCCACCAGGACCTGATCGCCTACCGGGCGCCCGGGCGGAACACGGAGCCGTCGGCCTACGAGGCGGTGCGGCTGACCACGCGGCTGACGCTCGGCGGCTGCGATCACGTCGTCTTCTTCACGGAGGCCGCCCGCGCGGACGCGCTGCGCGACGACCTCGTCACGGCCGAGCGCTCCTCCGTCGTCCCCATCGGGGTCGACCACCACCTCGCCCGCTCCGCCGCCCCGGTCGCCCCGGCCGGCTTCGACCCCGAGCCGCCCTACCTCCTGGCCCTCGGGGCCGACCTCCCGCACAAGAACCTGCCCTTCGCCCGCCGCCTCGCCGCTGCGCGTCTGGACATGCGCCTGGTCACGGCCGGGCCGGGCGCGGAGCTCGGCCAGGTCGGCGAGGCGGAGAAGGCGTACCTGCTCGCCCACGCCGCCGCCGTCGTCTACCCCACGCTCTACGAGGGCTTCGGGCTGATCCCGTTCGAGGCCGCGCGCGCCGGCGTCCCCTGCCTGTTCGCGCCCGTGAGCGCGCTGCGCGAGACCCTGGGCACCGCCCTGGCCACGCTCGTGCCCTGGGACGTCGAGGCCTCCGCCGCCGCCGTCGCGCCCCTGCTGACGGACGGCGAGGAGCGGACCGCGCACGTCGCCGCGCTGCGGGCGGTCGCCGACGGCTTCACCTGGGACGGCGTCGCCGCGCAGCTCGTCGACGTCTACCGCCGCACGCTGGAGACGCCCCGTCCGTTCCGCGAGGTCGACCAGGCCGACTTCCACGCCGCGGGCGTGACCCTCGACGAGCTCGGCCACCGCTACGGCGTCCTCCAGGGCGAGCACCTCGAGCTGCGGGCGGCGATCGGCGACGAGGGGATGGCGCTCGTCGGCCCGGAGGGGGTGCTCAGCCACGAGGACCGCCGCGCGATGCTGTCGGTCGTCCGGCGTCGCGCGCTCGCCTGGCCGCTGCTCGCCGTCATCCGCCTCGGCCACCGGGTCGTCCGGCGTCTGTCTGGCTAGCCTCCAAGCGGTGAAGGACACCGCTCTCGCCGAGCCCGCGGTCGTCGTCGAGGGCGTCTCGAAGAAGTTCCGCATCCCGCGGGAACAGGTCCACACGCTCAAGGAGCGGGCGCTGCATCCGTTCCGGCACATCGCCTTCAACACGTTCGACGCTCTGAAGGACATCTCGTTCGAGGTCCGCGAGGGCGAGTTCTTCGGCATCGTGGGGCGCAACGGCTCGGGCAAGAGCACGCTGCTCAAGCTGCTGGCCGGCATCTACGGCGCCGACGAGGGCGACATCGCCGTCCGCGGCCGGATGTCGACGTTCATCGAGCTCGGCGTCGGCTTCAACCCCGACCTCGCCGCCTACGACAACGTCATCACCAACGCGATCATGCTCGGCCTCACGCCCAAGGAGGCGGCGGCCCGCTACGACAAGGTGATCCGGTTCGCCGAGCTCGAGGAGTTCGAGGACCTCAAGATCAAGAACTACTCGTCGGGCATGCTCGTCCGGCTCGCCTTCTCCGTGGCCATCGAGGCCGAGGCCGACATCCTGCTCATCGACGAGGTCCTCGCCGTCGGCGACGCCGCGTTCCAGCAGAAGTGCTTCGACCAGTTCAACCGGCTGCGCGACGAGAACCGCACCATCCTCTTCGTCACCCACGACATGGGGATGGTGGAGCGCTTCTGCAGCCGCGCGATGCTGCTGGAGAAGGGCGAGATGGTCACGCTCGACAAGCCCATCCCCGTCGCGCGCAAGTACCTGGAGCTCAACTTCGAGGAGGCCAAGCGCCAGGGCGGCGAGAGCGTCATCGGCTCCAGCCCGACGGGCGACGGCAGCGCGGAGATCGAGGAGGTCTGGCTCGAGGACGCGGCCGACAACCGCATGGAGATGGCGCCCTACTTCTGGGAGATGCGCTTCCGCGCCCGTGTGCGCTTCGAGGCCGAGGCGCAGGACCCCGTCTTCTCGATCGTGGTCGTCAACGAACAGGGCCTGAACGTGTGGGCGCTGTCCACCCTCCACCAGGACCGCGAGACCGGCACCTTCGCGGCCGGTGACGTCACGCAGGTGACGATGGATTTCCGCAACATCCTCAGCCCCGGCCGTTACGAGTTGTCGATGACCGTCTCCCGCCAGGGCACCGGCTTCAACGTCATGCACCGCCTCGAGAAGGCGGCGACGTTCGTCGTCCACAACCCGACGCCCACCGGCGGGCTCATCGACGCGCCGTACGCCGTCAGCGTGGCGCCGGCAGCCGTCGAGGTCGAGCCCGCGTGAGCGTCTTCGCCTCCGAGGGCCCCGGCTGGCGCAAGGTCGTCGGGCCCCGCGCCCTGCAGGGCGAGCCCCGCCGCTTCCTCACGCTGACGTGGCGGATCGCCGCCATGGACTTCAAGCTGCGCTTCTTCGGGTCCGTGCTCGGCTACCTGTGGCAGCTGATGCGGCCGCTGCTGATGTTCGGCGTGCTGCTGTTCGTCTTCACGACGGCCTTCGACGTCGGCGACAGCGTCCCGCACTACCCGGTGGTGCTGCTGCTGGGCATCGTCCTGTTCACCTTCATCGGCGACGCCGTCGGCGCGGCGGTGTCCAGCGTGGTCGACCGCGAGAACCTCGTGCGCAAGATCCACTTCCCGCGCCTGGTCATCCCGTGCGCGACCGTCCTGACCGCCGTCTTCAGCCTGCTGCTGAACCTGGTCGTCGTGGTGATCTTCGGGATCCTGGAGGGCGTCAACCCGCGCGTCGGGCTGCTCGAGGTCCCGATCGGCATCATCGGCCTGATCATCTACATCCTCGGCCTCTCCATGCTCGTCAGCGCGCTCTACGTGCGCTTCCGGGACATGCGGCCGATCACCGACGTCTTCCTGCAGGCGTACTTCTACGCGACGCCGATCCTGTATCCGATCGAGACGCTGCCCAAGACGGGGCAGAAGATCATGATCCTGCTCAACCCGTTCGCGACCATCCTGCAGCAGCTGCGCCACGCCGCGGTCACCCCGAAGGTGCCCAGCGCCGCGACGGTGGCCGGCGGCTTCCAGTACCTGCTCATCCCCGCCGGCATCGTGGTCGGGATCTTCATCCTCGGCTTCTGGGTCTTCAACCGGGCGGCGCCGCGCATCGCGGAGGACATCTGAGTGGCGGGCAAGGGCCTCACCTGGCCGATCCGCCGCCTCCTCGACCCGCGCTTCCACGACCTCTCCGAGCGCATCTGGAACACGCGCCTGGCGCTGGAGGAGGAGGCGCAGCGCACGCGGTCGTCGGTGAGCGAGAACGTGGACGCGGTCGTCGGCGGCTACGCGGCCACGAGCGTCGAGTCGCTGCAGCCACCTCGGCCGCGGACCTGCGCCGGCTCGACGACACGCTCGCCGGGCTGACGGCGGACCTCGACGCCCGCGCCGACGAGCTCGCCCGCGCCCGGGCCGACGAGCGCTACGACGCGATGGTCGACGCCGCGGTCGGCAGCCGGGTGGACGAGCTGGAGGACGCCCTCGCCCGGGTCATCAACTACGCGGAGAGCCACGAGGGCTTCGCCGCGCAGCTCGGGCTGTGGCTCAACCCGGCCATCAGCCTGCGCCACCACCGGGGCGGGGTCGGCGTCGGCGACGTCAACGAGCGCATCCTCGAGGTGCCCTTCGCCTTCCGCGCCCTCGGGTCCGTGCCCGCCGACGGGCGCGTCCTGGACTTCGGCGCCGCCGAGAGCAGCGTGGCGCTGTCGCTGGCGTCGCTCGGCTACCGCGTCACGGCGCTCGACCTGCGCCCCTACCCCTTCACCCACCCGAACCTCGTCTCGGTGGCGTCGCCCCTGGAGACGTGGGAGGTGCCGGACTCGAGCTTCGACGCGATCCTGTGCATCTCGACGGTGGAGCACGTCGGCCTCGGGTGGTACGGCGAGGCGGCCTCGGAGGACACGCACGCGGACCACGCCGCGATGACCCGCCTGGCCGGCCTGCTCGACGACGGCGGCGTGCTGGCGCTGACGGTGCCCTACGGCAACGCCGAGGTGACCGCCGTGCAGCGCACCTACGACGCTGACACGCTCGACGCCCTGCTCGAGGGCTGGGACGTCGAGGAGCGCAGCGTGCACGCGCGCACCGCGCCGGGCGTCTGGGCCCGCGCCGAGGCGTCGGCCGCAGGTCCCGCCGTGGCGATGGTCGTCGCGCGCCCGAAGCGTTGATGCTGCCCGCCCGCTCCGTGTGCCTGGACGTCCAGGGCGCACAGAACCGCGCGCACTTCGACCGCGGCATCCCGCGCTACGTCCTCGAGCAGATGCGCGGCGTGGTGCGGGCGGCGCCGGAGGCCGTCCACTCCGTCGCGATGAACCCGTGGCGGCCGCTGACCGGGAACCTCGAATGGCTCGTCGGCACGGGGTTGCTGCAGTGGGGCGGGACGCAGTCGCCGCCGCCCGCGACGCTGCCGGAGATCTACCACGCGATGAGCCCGTTCGAGCTCGACCGGTCGCTCGACGAGCTCTGGCCCGCGTGGGCGCGCACGAGCCGGACGCGCCTGGTGGTGACGCTCTTCGACCTGATCCCGCTGATCTTCTCCGACTTCTACCTGCGCGACCCGATGCTCAAGGCGCGCTACCTGGCCCGCGGGCGAGCTCATCCGCCAGCGCCGATCAGGTGCTGGCCATCTCCCAGGCGACCGCGGCCGACGCGGAGCGCCTGCTGGGCGTCCCCGAGCGCAAGCTGGAGGTCATCGACGCCGGGCGTGAGCGAGCTGTTCGGCGGGACCTACACGAGCGACGGCCCGGCCTGGGGCGTGGTCCGCGACCGCTTCCCGCACATCCGTCCCGGCTTCCTGTTCTACGTCGCGGGGATCGAGTGGCGCAAGAACATCGAGCGCCTCATCGAGGCCTACAGCCGGATGTCGGCAGACGTGCGCGCGCGGCACCAGCTCGTGATCACCTGCCGGATGAAGCCCGACGAGGGGCTGGCGCTGCGCGCGCAGGCGACGCGCGGCGGGGCTCAGCAGGACGAACTGGTGCTGACCGACTACGTGACGGACACCGAGCTGGCGGCGCTCTACCGCGTCTGCCGCCTGTTCGTGTTCGCGAGCTTCTACGAGGGGTCCGGCCTGCCGATCCTCGAGGCGATGGCCGCGGGCGTCCCCGTGCTGCGCGAGCAACACCTCCACCTCCCCCGAGATCCTCGGCGACCTCGAGGCGACCTTCGACCCGTTCGACCCGGACGACATCGCGCGCGTGCTCACCGCGACCGTGGACCGACGAGCCGCTCCTGGAGCGCCTGCGCGAGCGGTCGGCCCGCCGCGTCGCCGGCTACACGTGGGAGGCGACGGCGTCCAAGACGCTCGCCGGGCTACGAGCGCGCTCCTCGAGCAGCCGGCCGGCCGCGTGGCCCGGCGCCGGCGCCGCGCGCATCGCGCTCTACACGCCATGGCCGCCGGACCGCTCCGGCATCGCCAGCTACAACCGGCGCCTGGTCGAGGCGCTCGGCCGCCACGTGGAGGTCGACATCGTCGCCGGCGGCGTCCCGGAGACCTACGCGCGCCGCAGGAGCCCGGCACGCGGCTGTTCTCCGCCCGCTGGATGCGCGAGCGGACGGCGGCTGCGGCAGGCCGACCGCACCGTCTACTGCATGGGCAACTCCCACTTCCACGGCTACGTCTACGAGGCGCTGCGGGAGCGCTTCGGCGTCGTCGTCGCCCACGACGTCCGGCTGACCGGCTTCTACGGGTGGCTGGCCGGGCCAGGAGCGGCCGGAGGACCCGACCTCGCGGCTCGGTGAGCGCATCGACGCGATGTACGCCCACCGCCTCGGCGAGGGCGCCTTCGCGGACCGGCCGCCGACGCCCTACGAGCAGTCCGCCCTCGGCCTGTACATGACGCACGAGATCCAGGAGTACGCCCACCAGATGCTCGTGCACTCCGAGCACGCACGCGACCTGCTGCGCCTGGACCTCCCGGTGCACCGCGCCGCCACCGCCCCGCCGACCGACGTCGTGCCCCCACGCGTTCCCCGACCCGCCGCCGCGGCTGCCGCGCGTCGCCGATCCCGCTGCGCCGCTGATCGTCAGCTTCGGCATCGTCTCCGAGGTCAAGCAGCCGCACCTGCTCATCGAGGCCGTGGCCCAGCTCGCCCCCGATCGCCCCGGCGTCCGCCTCGTCTTCGCCGGCGGCGCCGACGACGCCGAGCTCTCCCGCTGGCGGGCGCTGGCCGACGAGCTCGGGGTGGGCGACCATGTCTCCCTCCCCGGCCACGTCGACGCCGCGGAGTGGCACCGGCTGCTCGCGGAGGCCGACGTGGCCGTCCAGCTGCGCGCGCTGTCCAACGGCGAGGCGTCGGGCGCGGTGGTGCACTGCGTCGCCGCCGGGCTGCCCACCATCGTCACGAGCGGCGGTTGGTTCGCCGAGCTGCCGGACGCCGTCGCGAAGGTCCCGCTCGACGTGACGCCCGCCGGTGTGGCCGCGGCCATCGCCGCCGTCGTCGACGACCCGGACCGGTCCGCCGCGATGACCGCCGGCGCCCAGGACCACGCGCGCTCCGCGTCGTTCCCGGCGGTCGCCGAGCGCTACCTCGAGATCCTCGAGCTGCGCTGATCCGCCTCGTCGTGGCGGTGGAACACCCGCGCGGCGAGGGTGATGTAGTTCGCCACGGACAGGACGGCGATCGCCAGCAGGTAGACGACGATCTGCGGGAGGTCGAGCAGCGGCGCGAAGATCGCGACGGCAAGGGCGATGAAGGCGTACTGGCCCACGACGACCAGCAGGAAGCGGACCGCCTGGGCGCGGTGGGCGAGCGCGAAGTCGCCCTCCCCCCCGAACGTGAACCGGCGGTGCAGCTGCAGGTGCACGGTCACGGCGATGGCGTAGGCGATCAGGAACCCGACCTGGAACGGCGCGCCGAGCGCATGGAGGCCGGCGGTCAGCGAGAACGAGATGACGAACACCGTCCCGCCGGAGATCAGGAAGCGGACCGGCCGGTACTCGAGCAGGTCCTCGAGCCGGCGGCGGAGCGGCGTGCCGCTCACGGCTTGGCGGTCAGCCGGAGCAGCACGTAGGGCAGCCGCCCCTTCCCGAACCAGTCGCCGCGGTCCTCCAGGACCGTCGCGAACCCGGCCCCGGTCAGTGCCTTCCGCGCGGCGGCCAGGTCGGCGCGGACGGGCGACATGACGAGCAGCCGCCGCGCCTGCGGCGCCTGCAGGCGTGACACGCCGAGCGGGTCGAGCCCGGCGAACGAGACGGGCTGGCCGAGCGCCTGGACCGTCTGCCCCGTCTGCGGCAGGTCCACCCACGCGATGTCCATGTCGCCCACGCCGCTCGGGTACCAGAGGTAGACCTGTTCGCCGCCGCGCTCATGGTCGCGCACGTACTCCGCGAAGCGGTGCCCGGCCGCGTACCCCGTCCAGTCGCGTCCGCCGTCACGCGCGAAGGTCGCCGTGCCGCCGCGCCCGTCGAGCACGTCGATCGAGTAGGTCATCACGACCCCGGCGACGGCGAACGCGACCAGGGCGGCGAGGACCACGCGCCGGTTGCGGGCGGCGAGCAGCAGCGCGCACACCACGGTGACCGCCAGGAGCAGCCCGACCCGCCAGCCGTCGCGGTTGAGCGGCGTGTAGAGGTCGTCGGTGAGGCCGTCCGCCCAGCGCAGCAGCACCGCGGCCGCGGCGGTCGCGGCGACCGCGCCCACCACGACGGCCGCGTCCCGCCGGACGCGATCGGCGAGGCGGTGCAGCACGACGGCGACGGCGGGGGCCATGACGATGACGGTCATGTCGTACGACCACCAGGCCTCGATGAACGACGAGGTCCGGGTGAAGCGGTAGAGCCAGACGAAGGCGGTGAAGCCGATGCACAGCTGCGCGATCCGGGCCTGGAGGTCACGCCCGAGGACGTCACGCCCCATGACGGCGATGAGGGCGACCGACAGGACGACCGGCGGCCAGATGCGCGGCGAGTGCCAGAGCCACAGGTCGGGCGGGATGACGTACTGCCGGACCTCCTCGTCGTTGTTGCGCAGGAAGTCGACGGTGGGCCGCAGCATCTCGTAGGGCGAGAAGCCGCCCAGCAGCACCACGTAGACGACATAGCCGAGCAGGAAGACGATCGCGACGCCCAGCAGCGCCAGGAGCCCCCGCACGGCCAGCCGGCGGAACGCACGGGCGCGCAGGGCCGCGACCGCCTCCACGACGCCGAGCACGAGGAGGAGGGTCACGAACGTGGCGTGGGAGAACGCCGCCACCCCGAGCGCCGCGCCGGCGAGCACCGTCCAGCGCCGGGGCCGACCCTCGGACCAGAACCACAGCGCGACGCCGATGACTCCGCCCGCCACGGCCAGGAAGTACGAGTAGTCCCACAGCAGCTCGCGGGAGAAGAAGGGGTTGAGCAGCAGGAGCAGCACCGTGCCGAGGGCGACGGCGGGCCGCGTGAAACGGCGCGCGAGGCCGTACAGCGCGGCGCCGGCGAGCACCGCGAGCAGGTAGCGCAGCAGCAGGTACCCCGCCTGGGCCCCGAGCAGCTTCTCGAACAGCCCGATGGCGATCACCGCCGGGAAGCGCACGGCGAAGTAGGTGAAGCCGAAGTCGTCGAAGTGGTGCTTCGGCGTCCAGGCGTACCCGCTGTAGAACCACGCATCGGCGTAGTCCAGTTGGCTGATGACCGGCAGGCGCAGCACGAGGACCACGAGGACCGGTGCCACGGCGATCACCGCCGCGGTACGAAGCGTTCGCGTCGACGGCACGGCCCCGGATCGTAGGTTGTGACGCTTGTTCGCCACCGTGCTCAGCAAGATCCGCGCGGATCGCCCCGGCGCCGCCTCGGCGGTGGCCGCCGGCCTCCTGAGCGGGGCCATCGTCTTCGCCATCCTCCGCCAGGAGCTCGGCAGCGACTTCGAGGATCACGTCGGCATGACGGCCGACATGATCCGGACGGGGACCCCGCCGGGGAACTTCCTGTTCTACGTCACGAACGGCCTGCTGGCCGGCTTCAGCACGAGCTTCTGGGCGTTGAAGCTCAGCCTCGTGGCGATCGTCGTCGCCACCGTCGCGGCGAAGGCCTGGCTCTCCATCCGCTTCATCGCCTCCGAGTCGCGCGCCGGTGTCGCCGCGGCGGTGGTGGGGCTGGCGCTGACGGTCACGTTCTCCCTCCCGGCCCACAGCGCCTACCTCGGCCAGGTGCCGGCCAACGTCTGGCACAACTCGACGACGATCTTCTCGATGCCCTTCGCCGTCGCGCTGTTCTGGACGTCGCTGCGCTACCTCGAGGAGCCCGAGGACCGCTGGCTGTGGTCCTCGCTGGGGCTGGCCGGGCTGACCATCGCCGCGAAGCCGAGCTTCGTCCTCTGCTTCCTCCCCGTCTTCCCGGTCGCCGCGCTCGTCCGCTACCGCCTCACCCGCCCGTTCCTGAAGGCCGCGGCCCTGACGGTCGGCTCCGGCCTGCTCCTCGTCGCCCAGTACGTCTACATCTACATCGCCGACCCCACGACGGAGGGCACGAGCGCCGGCTCATCCGGGGTGACGATCGACCCGCTGAACGTCTGGGAGCGCTTCTCGACCGACATCCCGCTGTCGCTGCTGGCCTCCTTCGTCTTCCCCCTGGTGGCGCTGCTGGTCGGCGGCCGGGCGGTCGCGGGACGGCCGGCGGTGCGCTACGCACTGGCTCTCGCGGCCATGGGCGTGCTCGAGTACGCGCTGCTGAGCGAGACGGGCGACCGCGAGTTCGACGGGAACTTCACCTGGCAGGCGATCGTCACCGCGTACGTGCTCTTCCTCGCCGTCGCCTCGGCGGTGCTGCGCTGGGTCAACGAGCGCGGGGTGGGCCTGCGCCCGGCGGTCGCGCTCGCGGCGCTGCTGGCCCATGTGGTCGGTGCAGGCGTCTTCCTGCACCACTGGTTCACGACGCAGTCGCTGGCCTGAGCGAGGGGACGATGTGGCGGACGGCGTCGATGACGGCGTCGAGCCAGCCCTCCTCCTCGAGCCCCACCCACAGCGGCAGGCGGACGAGCCGGTCGCTGACGTCGCGGGTGACGTGGATGTCCCCCGACGCCCGCCCGAGGCGCAGTCCCGCCGGGGAGTCGTGCAGCGGCACGTAGTGGAAGACGCCGTGCACGCCCTGCTGCGCGAGGCCCTCGATCATCGCCGTCCGCTCCTGCGGGGTGTTCATCAGGACGTAGTAGAGGTGGCCGCTGTGCCGGGCGCCGGCGGGCACGACCGGCCGGCGCAGGAGGCCGTCGGCCTCCAGGTCCTCGAAGGCGTCGTGGTAGCGATCCCAGATGCGCAGGCGCGCGTCCGTGATGGCGTGGGCGTGCTCGAGCTGCGCCCACAGGAACGCCGACCCCACCTCGCTGAGCAGGTACGAGGACCCGATGTCGCGCCAGGTGTACTTGCCGATCTCCCCGCGGAAGAACTGCGAGCGGTCCGTGCCCTTCTCCTGCACGATCTCGGCGCGGGCGACGAGCTCCGGGTCGTTGATGAGCAACGCGCCTCCCTCCCCGCAGTGCACGTTCTTGGTCTCGTGGAAGCTCAGCGTGGCGAGGTGGCCGAAGGACCCCAGGGGCCGGCCGTCGAGGCTGCTCAGGAGGGAGTGGGCCGCGTCTTCGATGACGAGCAGCCCGTGCCGCTCGGCGATGTCCATGACGGCGGCCATGTCGCAGGCGACGCCCGCGTAGTGGACGACGACGATCGCCTTCGTGCGGGGCGACACCGCGGCCTCGATCGCCTCCGGGTCGATGTTGAGGGTGTCCGGGTCGACGTCGACGAAGACGGGCACCGCGCCGCGCAGGGCGAAGGCGTTGGCGGTGGACACGAAGGTGAACGACGGGACGATGACCTCGTCACCGGGATCGAGCCCCGCGAGGATGCCGCACATCTCGAGCGCCGCCGTGCACGACGGCGTGATGAGCGCCTTGCCCACGTCCATGTGCTGCTCGAGCCACTTGGCGCACCGCTGGGCGAACTTCCCGTTCCCCGACAGCTTGCCGCTGGCGAGGGCCTCGTCGATGTACCCGTGCTCGGCGCCGACGAGCCGCGGGCGGTTGAACGGGATCGGCTCCATGACCATCCAGCGTATTCCCGCCGGCGGGCGATCCGGACACGGCCCACGGCTTAGGCTGTCGCGCCATGCCCGCCCCCGACACGGGGACCGTGCCTCCCGCGGACGCTCCCGGGTTGAGCATCGTCATCCCGCTCTACCGCGATCAGGATGCGCTCGGACCGATCTTCGAGCGCTGCGCGCCGATCCTCGCGCAGGCGCCCGGCGGGGGCGAGCTGGTGCTCGTCGACGACGGCGGCCTCGACGCGGCGACACCACGCGCGGTCCAGATGGCGGCGGCGTATCCGCACCCGGTGACGATCGTCCGGCTCGCTCGCAACTTCGGGCAGCACCCGGCGGTGTTCGCGGGACTGGAACACGCCCGTGGCGCCCTCGTGGCCACCCTCGACAGCGACCTCCAGTACCCGCCCGAGGACCTCCCGGGGATGATGGCCGAGATCAGCGACGACTGGCCCGTCGTCTCCGGCTACCGCGCCGACCGCAAGGACCCGCTCGCCCGGCGCTTCATCACCAGGGGCCTCACCCGGTGGCTGAACGCCCAGACGGGGAGCGAGCTGCGCGACTTCGGGTCGATGTTCCGCGTCTATCGCCGCGACGTCGTGGACCTGATGCTGCGGTTCACGGAGCGCCACCGCTACGTCCCGGCGATCGTCGCCTGGCTGGGTGTGCCGATCAAGGAGGTGCCGGTCGCGCACGCCGCCCGCGACGAGGAGCGGGGCTCCAGCTACCGCTTCTCCACGCTGGCCGACCTGCTGCTCGACCTGATCACGGGCTACTCCGTGTTCCCGCTGCGGTTCGTGACGGGGATCGGGCTGCTCGCGTCGCTGATCGGGTTCGTCGCGACGGTGCTGTTCGCCATCTACCGCGTCGCCGTCGGCTCGGGCATCTCGGGCACCGTCTCCGCGTTCTCGGTCGTGTTCGCCCTGCTGGGCGTGCAGCTGCTCATCCTCGCACTGCTGGGCGAGTACGTCGGCCGCATCTACACGGAGGCCAAGAACCGCCCCTACTACGTCGTCCGGGACACGCACCGTGTCGAGCCGGACCGGCCGGAGGAGCACGGCGCCGCCGCGATCCCGCCCTCGGCGGCATGACCCTCGAGCCGCTCCCCTGGGACAGCGCGTTCTTCGGTCGTTCCATCGCGCGCGCGCACGGCGACCCGGTGGCGGCGGCGGTGGAGGCGGACGCGACCGGCGTCGACTGCGTGTACGCCCTGGTGGATCCGGAGGACGCCACGACGCTGTGGGCCGCGCAGGAGGCCGGCTATCGCGTCGTCGACCACCGTCTCGTGTTCGGACGGTCCGTGACCGCGCCGGGGAGCGCGGGCATCCGGGCCGCCGCACCGGCCGACGTGCCGGCGCTCGAGGCGATCGCTCGCACGTCCTTCCGCGGCTCGCGCTTCGCCAACGACCCCAACTTCCCGGACGAGCGCTGCGACGCGCTGTACGTCGAGTGGCTGCGCCGCGGGCTGACCACGCCCGAGCGGCAGGTGCTGGTCACCGATGCCGCCGAGGGGTTCGTGGTCTGCGGCGCCGCGGCCGGCACCGGGAGCATCGAGCTGATCGCGGTCGCCGAGGACGCCGGCGGGCGCGGGCTCGGGCGGGCGCTGGTCGACGGGGCGCTGGACCGGTTCGCGCGGCAGGGGCTCGCGGAGGCCGAGGTCGTCACCCAGGCGGGCAACGTCGCCGCCCAGCGCTTGTACGTCGGCGGCGGCTTCCGCCCCACGGCGGCGGGCGTCTGGCTGCACCGCTGGCGCTAGCCGGCGCTGAGCGTGCGCGCCGCGAAGTCCGCGGCGGCGCGGCTGAACGCGCCGTGGTGGGAGAGCATCGCGTGCTTGCCGCCCTCCACCACCTCGAAGCGCGCGCCGATGCGCTGCGCGAGGGCCTGCGCCCGGGCCGGGCTGGCGATGCGGTCGCGGTCCCCGTGGACGATGAGGATCTCCGTGTCGCTGCGCAGGCCGCGCGGGACGTCGGTCTCGTAGACCCAGGGGGCGAGCGCGCAGACGGAGACGACCTCCGGCGCGGGCGCGGTGAGGATCGCGGCGCGGCCACCGAGCGAGTGGCCGACCAGGCAGGTCGGCAGCCGCTCGCCGAGACGCTCGGCGATCTGGTCAAGGCCCCAGCGGGCGTCGTGGACGGGCGTGTGCGACGTCTCCCAGCCGCGGCGGGAGTTCAGCAGGCGGAAGACGGCGAGGTCGCGGCCGGCGCGGGCGACGCGGCGGGCGATCGGGATCATCCGCACGACGGACAGCTGCGTGGGGCTGACCATCATGTCCCGGCGGCGGCTGGCCCCGCCGTGCAGGACGAGCACGGCGCCGGTGGGCCGGTCCGGCACGCGGACGTCGATCAGCTTCGGCTGCAGCTCCATCAGACGGGCTGCGGCATGCGGCCCGACGCGCGGCGCTCGGCCAGCTCGCGGTAGAAGGCGTCGAGCTCGTCGAGCTTGGTCTCGAGCGCGTACGCCTGCGCCGTCTCGCGCCCGCCGCGGCGCAGGGTCTCCTGGAGCTCCATGTCCCCCAGTACGGCCTCCAGGGCGGTCCGGACCGCCTGCGGGTTGTCTTCCACCATCAGGCAGTTGACGCCGTCGCGGCAGAAGTCGCGATTGCCGTCGGCGTCCGTGCAGACGACGGGGGCACCGGCCGCCATCGCCTCCAGGATCGGCAGGCAGAACCCTTCGTGGACCGAGGTCTGCAGGAACACCGTGGCCGTGTTCAGGAGCTCGTTGACGCCGGCGTCGGAGGGCTTGTAGTGGTAGGTGACGCCGTCGCCCATCCCCTCGGCGACCTGCGGCTCGACGCCGAACAGCAGCAGCTCCGGTCGCGGCTCCGCGAAGCTCTCCCACGCCTGGCGCGTGAGCGGGAAGTTCTTGAGCGGGTTGCCGCGGCCGAGGCCGAGGATCGTGCGGTCGGCGCGCGTGACGGTGTCGAGCTCCTGCCAGCGCGAGAGGTCCACGCCGGGCGAGACGATCGACGCGCGCGGCGCGAAGTTCAGCAGCGTCCGGTGGACCCAGTCCGACGTCGTCAGGTAGGTGAACTCGGGCCGGTAGCTCGCGTGCACGGCGCCGTGGGCGTCCGTGTCGGAGTAGTAGCTCGTCTCGATGTCCTGCACGAAGTAGACGGGCACGCCGCGCGTGACGGACGCCTCCCACACGTGCACGGCGGTCTCCCACCACGTCGCGACCTTGATCGCGTCGATGGGCGCCAATGCGCGGCGCAGGTCCGTGTAGGTGTCGAACGCCCGCACGGGGACGCGCAGGTCGTACCAGTCCGGCGGGCCCTCCACGAGCGTCCACAGCTCCACGTGGTGGCCGCGATCGGCGAGGCCGTTGAGGTGCTCGAAGACGACGCGGTGCCCGCCGCCGACGCCGAGGTCCTGCGTGACGTAGATGATCCGCGCGCCGCCGTCCGCCTCGCGGGTCTCGCGCTTGTCGAACCAGTCGCCCCACTGCTTCCAGAAGCGGACCTGGCTGTCGATCTCGCGCTTGCCCTGCTCCATCCCGCGCGTCTTGGACTCGAGGTGGACGAGCTGGGCGGCGGGGGCGAAGATGACGCGGTGGCCCGGCCTCCCAGGCCCGCAGGCAGTAGTCGACGTCCTCGTAGGCCATCCCGTAGCCCTCGTCGAGGTCGCCGATGTCCTCGAGCGTCTCGAAGCGGATGTAGAGGCAGGCGCCGGTGATCGCCAGCGCGGGCTGCAGGACGTCGGAGGCGGGGAAGTCGGCGGGCTTGAAGCGGAAGCGGTGGTCGAACCACTCCGGCGCGCCGGGGTTGCGCACGGCGCCGGCGAACTGGATGGTCTCGTCCGGGTACAGGAGCTTGGCGCCGGTGATGCCGACGTCCTCCCCGCCCGCCACGAAGGCGGCGTGCGGAGAGCACCTCGAGCCAGCCGCGGCGGCAGATGACGTCCGAGTTGAGCAGGACGACGTCCTCATGGCGGCGGCGCTGCCTGAGGCCGCGGTTGCAGTTGGCGGCGAAGCCCGCGTTCTCCCCCGTCGACCACCTCGTCGATGAACTTGGACCGCCGCAGGCGCTCGACCTCGGCCGGCGGGGAACCGTCGTCGGCGACCACGATCCGCGCGTTCGTCGTCCGCTTGGCGGACTTGGCGGCCTTCAGCGCGAGGTCGGCCGGGCCGTAGGAGGGGATGACGACGAGGACGGCGCGGCCGTACTGGCGGTACCACTGGCGGGCCTGGCGCGCTCGGGTCCTGGATGCGCGCGGTGAGGCCCAGGCGCGGGCCGAGCGGCGTCAGGCGCAGCGGGAAGGTGAGGACGCGGTACAGCGTCTCCCGCACGCCCTGGTAGCGCAGTGTCAGGTACGCGCGCTTGGGCAGGTTCGAGAACAGCCGGACGAGGAAACGCCAGTACGGCGTGAGGCGCTGCCTCATCGGGCCGGACGGGCGCGGACGGCGGCGTGCGGGACGCCCACGAAGCGCACGAGCAGGCGCTCGCGCCCGCGGGCGGTCAGGGCGTGGCGGGCCATGGCGGTGCTGACGGGCGGCTGCAGGTGCGCGGGGCCCGTCGGGAGGTAGAAGACGCCCGTGCGCTCCTCGATGTGGAAGCCGGCCGCCTCGACCATGCGGTGCAGCCCGGCCTTGTTCGGCTGCCACCACCACGGCTCGCTGTCGCCCTCCAGGCGCGCCACGGGGGTCTTGGGGCGCAGGTAGGACGGGATCGCCTCCACGCCGTCGCAGATGACGACCTCGCCGCGGCAGACCGAGCGCAGCTTCATCAGCGCGCCGACGGGGTCGCGCAGGTGCATCAGCAGCGCGCCGAGGAAGACGAAGTCGAACTGGCCGATGTCGTCCGGGTCGAGGTCGTAGACGCTCAGCTCGCGCCGCTCGACGTTGGAACCCAGCGCCTCCCGCGCGATCTGGAAGCCCTGGTTGCCGCTCTTGACGGACTCCATGTGCTGCTGCTGGAGCGCCTGGACGTCCGGGTCGCCGGAGGCCGGCCAGTCCCACTGCAGCGGCTCGCGCAGGTCGATGGCCACGACCTCGGCCGCGCCGCGCTTCTCCATCTCGAAGGCCCAGAAGCCGTCCCACGTCCCGACGTCCAGGCAGCGCTTGCCCGCCAGGTTCACCGGCAGGGGGACCTTGCCCACGATGGGCCGGGCGTCGAAGTGCCCGCGCGTGGTGACGCCGCCGGGCAGCTCGAGGACGTGGTACCAGGACACGGCCGCGACGCGCTCGGCCAGCGTTTCAGCAGCCGTCGTCATGCGGTAGGCAGGCTAGATGACTCCCCCTTCCATCCCGCTCAGCGACGGCACGTCCATCCCCCAGCTCGGCTTCGGCGTCTTCCAGATCCCGGAGGAGGACACCGCCGAGGCCGTGCGCCACGCGCTCCAGACGGGCTACCGCCACGTCGACACGGCGAAGGTCTACGGCAACGAGAAGCAGGTCGGCGAGGCCGTGCGCGAGTGCGACGACCACGTCTACGTGACCACCAAGCTGTGGAACGACGACCAGGGCACCGACTCCGCGCGCGCCGCGTTCGAGGCCAGCTTCGAACGCCTCGGCCTCGATCACATCGACCTCTACCTCATCCACTGGCCGATCGCCATGGCCGGGCGGTTCGTCGACACCTGGAAGACGCTCATCGAGCTGCGCGAGGACGATCGGCTGCGCTCCATCGGCGTCTCCAACTTCACAGCCGGGCAACCTCGACACGCTGGCCGCCGAGACCGACGTCGTCCCCGTCATCAACCAGATCGAGCTGCACCCGTACCTCCAGCAGAAGGAGCTGCGCGAGTACCACGCCGCGCACGGCATCGTCACGGAGGCGTGGTCGCCGATCGCCCAGGGCGAGGTGCTCGACGACCCGGTCCTCAAGGAGATCGGCGGAGGCCCACGGCAAGTCGACGGGCCAGGTCACGCTGCGCTGGCACATCCAGCTCGGCAACGTGATCTTCCCGAAGTCGGTCACCCCCGAGCGCATCGAGCGAGAACTTCGAGATCTTCGACTTCGAGCTCTCCGACGACGACATGGAGCGCATCGCCGGCCTGGACCGCGGCGGGCGCGTCGGCCCCGACCCGGACACCATGGACCGTCGGGGCCTAGTTGGGCAGCTCTTCACGATCGGCTACGAGACGCTGCTGCCGGACCCGCTGGTCGCCGAGCTGCGAGGCGGCCGGCGTGCAGCGGCTCATCGACGTGCGCTTCCGGCCCGCAGTCGCGCCGGCCGGGGATGTCCAAGACCCGGCTGGCGGCGCTGCTCGCCGAGCACGGCATCGCCTACGAGCACCGGCGCGGGCTCGGGCACGCCGGCCGACATCCGCTGGTACTACAAGCACGGCCAGGCCGAGGAGGGCGCGCGGCGCTTCCGCGCGCACATCGACGGCTCGGAGGACGTGGAGGCGCTGGCGGGCGAGCTGCGTGCCGGGGCGCCGCCGACGGTGCTCATGTGCCTGGAGGCCGAGCCCGGCCGAGTGCCACCGCCGCGTGCTCGCCGAGGCGCTGGCGAGCGCGCTGCCGGGCCTCGAGGTCGTGGACCTCTAGGGCCCCGGTCAGGGCCGGACGTAGAGGAAGCGCGGCACGGGCGGGTGTCGAGGTTCTGGGTGCGGAAGGCCGCGGGGGTCGACCGGCGCGGCGCCGCGGCGCGGTAGCGCACCGTGGTCAGTGCGTCTCGCGGTCCGCGCTGCGACCGTCGGCCGAAGGCGGCGGGCGGGCCGGGCGTCGGCGGCCGCCGGCGGCCGTCCCGGTAGGCCGCGACGGCCACGAGGTCCGCGGACGCTGGCCGCGGCTGCGGGGCCGATCGACCCGGCCGCGGCGGTACCACTGCAGCGGGCCGCTGGGCGTCCGGGCTGGCCACGACGAAGCGCGGCGCTGCGGGAGCTGACGGGCGAAGCCCGCGCCAGTCCTCGCGCTGCAGCGCGCGGGTCGGTCCAGACGTTGATCGTGAAGCCGGCGAACAGCACGGCGAGCGCGAGCGCGACGGGCCGCGGCAGCCCGACGGCCGCCACGACGCCAGCAGCGGCACGAGCGCCGCGATCACGTAGCGGTCGAGGACGTAGTCGGCGCCGACCAGCGCGACGAGGACCGGCAGCGCCGCCGCGACCGCGGCGACCGCCAGCACCGGCCCGCGCGCGGCGCGAACGCCCCGACGGCGAGGACCGCGATCGCGAGGAAGCCGAGGACGATCACGGGCGTCCCGAACTCGCCGCTGCGCGAAGTGCTTGGCCACGTCGCCGATGCGCGAGAGCAGCGACGTGTCGGTGACCCAGTCGACCCGCGCGTCGGCCTGGGAGAGGATCAGCGGGGCGAGCGCAAGCCGCCGCGGCGGCGGGGATGAGCAGCGGGCGCACAGGCGCCGCGCCGCAGCAGGACGACGGCCTGCGGGACGACAGGAAGATCGCGAAGTAGTGCACCAGCAGCGCGGCGGCCGCGGCCAGGCGCCCACCGGCCGTGGCCGGCCCTGCACCCAGAAGAGGGTCATGAGCGCGGTCACGAGGACGAGGAGCGCGTACGGGCGCGCCTCCTGGGAGTACCAGACGAGGAACGGGGAGCGTGGCCACGAGCGCCGGCCGCGAGCGGCGCCGCCCCCGGCCGCAGCTCGCGGGCGAGCGCCCAGGCCACCGGCACCGTGCGCCACGCCGAGGCACGCCGAGAGGGAGCGCAGGCCGGCCTCGCCGAGCCCGAACACGCGCGACCACAGCCAGGCCAGGACGAAGTAGCCCGGCGGCATGCCCTCGAGGTCGCGCACGGAGGCCAGCAGGTGGCCGAGGCCGCCGTGCAGCTCGAGCGCCGTGGACGCCTCGTCGGTCCAGAACGACTGCTGGCCGAGCGTCGGGAAGCGGAGGAGGATCGCCAGCAGCGATCGGCGAGCCGCGAGCCACCGCATCAGGCGCGTCCCTCGAGCGACAGCCGCGCCCGGAGCGCGCCGCGGCAGGCGGTCCGCCCGGGTGCCCAGCGCCGCGCCGAGCACGCGCGCGGCGTGCCACTGCAGCGAGCGGCCACGCCGCGCTGCCCTAGGCGCGGTCGCGGCGCACCTCGGCGCGCACGGTTCCCGCCATGACCCGCGGGCTGCGCCGGCGCCGTCCAGCCGTAGAGCTCGTGCAGCGCGCGGAACTCGTCGAAGTAGCGGCGGAAGCGATCCCACGGTCCCGTAGGCATGGCCGTGGACGACCGCCGCGTCGCGCACGAAGACCCCGCCGCCGATGTCGCGCAGCAGGGCCTGGTCCTCCGCGTAGGCGACATCGCGAAACGGCGTGCGCCGCCACGCGCGCCCGCGCCAGGCACAGGTTGGCGCTCGAGATCCAGGTGGGCGGCGGGTCGGCGAACAGCTCGGCGTACTCGCGCCGCATGGACGCCGGCGCGCCCGGCGGAGCCGCGTAGGGGCCATAGGTGAGCGGCGGCGTCAGGTGCGGTGAGCGCCGTCAGCCAACCCTCGACAGGCACCGCGTCCTGCGTGAGGAACGCGACCCGATCCGCCGACGTCGAGCTCCATCAGCCGGTTGCGCGCGCGGCCGTGACCGAAGTCGCCCTCGGGCGATGACGTGCACCTCGGCGCCGAAGGCCTCGGCCACGTCGCGCGTCCCGTCGTCCGATGAGGAGTCCAGGACGACGACCTGGACGTCCGGGGGCAGAGCGCGGAGGAGCGCCGGCAACGTCGCCGCCCCGTTCAGCGTCGGGATGGCGACCGCGACGCTCACGCGGAGAAGTAGAAGCCCACGAGCACGAGCCACAAGGACGCGTAGCCGAGGCAGACCACCGCGGTGGCCAGGCCGGTCACCAGCGGCGTCGCCAGCCGCCGGCCCGCGCCCTGCGTCGACAGGACGAAGAGGGCGGCGAGCGAGGTGATGGCCGGGAAGACGTACCGCCCCTGGATCGGGAACAGGTCGCCCTGTGGCAGCACGGAGTAGTAGCCGGCGGTCATCACCCCGATCGTGCCTCCGGCCAGGGCGAGCAGCACGAGGCCCTCCGGGATGCGGCTGCGGACCGCCGGCACCCGCCGGACCGCCAGCGACAGGCCGAGCAGGAGCAGGGCGACGAGGATGACCATGATCACCCAGTAGACGTTGTGCGGCCAGATCAGCGCGTACCAGCCAAAGGCGCCCCAGCCCCGGATCCCGAAGATGTCGTACGCGGGCCACGACTGCGTCCAGTGCTCGTTCATCCCCGGCAGCGACGGGAGGAAGACCTGCCACACGTAGGTGAGCGTCGCGGTCGGCTCGGTGGCGACCGGCGAGCCGGTGCCCGGGGCCTTGCCGTCGGGCGTCGTGAAGGTCGACCGCCCGACGTGGCTGGCGATCTCCCCCCAGCCGACGGACACGACCGCGACCGCCACGGCGATCAGGGCCACCCCGAGCAGGACTGGCCGCCACTCGCGGCGGTAGCGCAGGACGGCGAGCGCGACGGCCAGCAGCGAAGCGGGATAGACCGCGTACCCCGTCAGCTTCATCAACGGCGCCACCGCGACCGCCACGCCGATCCCCACGGCCAGCGCTGGCGAGAAGCCCCGTCGCAGCAGGCGCACCAGGAGCAACGTGAGGACCGCGCAGGCCGCGTTGACCCCCATGTCGTTGTTGAAGGACCCGCCCATGAAGGCGAACATCGGCTGGAAGGCGACGGCGACGCCGGCCGCGACCGCCAGCCGCGACCGCCCGGGAGCGAGCTCCCGCACGATCAGGAAGGCGCAGGCCGCGACCAGCCCCGCCAGCAGGGCCGACATCAGCCGGACGGCGGTCAGCTCCGCGAACAGGCCGCCGCTGCGGGCCACCGCGTAAGCCGGCACCGACAGGCTGTAGAAGAGCGGCGAGTGCGAGGACGTCGCGGGCTCGAAGCCCCCGCCGTTGTCCCGCGCCAGCGGGGCGGCCGCGCGGGTGCGCTCGTAGGTGCGTTCGGCAGCCGGGTCCCAGAGGGGCTTCCCGTCCGGGGTCTCGTTGCTGTCGAGCACCTGGGTCGCGGTCAGCGCGAGCGACTCCTGCGCGGAGTAGGCCGGCAGCCCTCCCGGAGCGGCTTCGGGCGGCTTGCCGCGTTCGGCGAGCGACTGCACGTAGGCGAAGTGCTCGGACTCGTCCGGGGTGTTGAAAGCCGGCGTGACGTGCGCCCACACCGCCGCGTTCGCGAAGCCGACGAGCCCGATCAGCAGGGCCAGTGGCAGCCGGCGGCGGCGGTCCGGGTCGAGCAGCAGGCGGACCGCGACCCAGGCGAGCCCCGGCGCCACGACCAGGAAGAGCAGCCAGTAGGTCCAGGCCCCGACCCAGCCCGGCCGGAACAGGGCGATCCGCTGGAAGAGGGTCGGCAAGTGGAACAGCGGCGCGGCCTTGTCGCCGGCCTTCGGGCGCCACCAGATCGCGGCGCGCGCCGGCTGGTCGGCGCCGCCGATCCGCACCGGCGCCTGCCCCAGCCCGGTACCGGGGACGCCGCCGAAGAAGATCTTGCCCCCGGAGCGCCCGCGGTCGGTGAGGCGCACGCAGGCCTTGCCCGTCGTGCGCTCGCGGACGGTCGGGAAGGCGAACTGGATCTTCTGGCGGCCGCCCGTCCCGTTCGGCAGCTGGTCGGTCAGGACCCGGTCGCCGGTGGTCAGCGTGAAGTCGAGCGTCGTGCGGGGCAACCCGTCCGTGTCGATCTCGAGCTCCATGCGCCCGGTGCCGGCCGGGACCGCGAGATCCGGGATGCACATCCGCGGTGCCGTCTGGTTGATCTCGAGCAGCATGCCGCGAGTGCGGGTGCCGTTCGTGCCCGTGTAGTAGTCACGGGGGATCAGGAGGAAGCAGCCGAGCAGCACGACCGCGAGGGCGACGACTCCGGTGGCCGCGCGCCTGGGCGCGGTGGTCACTTGCTGCGGCGCAGGCCGAGGATGCTGATCAGGAAGGAGCTGAAGAAGATCTGCAGCCCGATGATGGTCAGCGCGGCCGCGAACACCGCGAGCCGCTCCTCGGAGAGCTGACCGAAGCCCCGGTCGATCCAGGTGATGCCGATGATCAGGCCGAGGACCACGCCGATGGCCAGCACCGCGCCGCCCAGCAGCAGGCCGTGCTCGAGCCGGAAGCGTTCGCGCATGCGGTCGAACCACGGGTCCTTCTCGCCCAGGAAGTAGCTGCCGTAGGCGTGCGCGCAGAGGCCGAGGGCGACGACCTGGACGCCGACGATCATCAGCAGCACGCCGGCGACCATCGTGTGCAGGTCCCACTGGCGGCCGAGGATGTCGATCTGCGTGACCACGGTGAGCGCGATCAGCAGGCCGAGCGCGGACAGCACCAGGCCCGGGACCATGAACAGGTGGGTGGGGCTGTGGACGAGCAGGAAGCGCAGGTGGCGCCAGCCGTCGCGGAAGCTCGAGAGCTTGGACTCGCCGCCGCGGGGGTGGTACTCGATCGGGAACTCGGCGATCCGCAGCTTCTCCTTCGACGCGCGGATGACCATCTCGGAGGCGAACTCCATGCCCGTCGTGCGCAGGTCGAGGATCGGCAGGATGTCGCGCCGGAAGCCGCGCATGCCGCAGTGGGCGTCGGACACGCCCGTCTTGAAGAAGGCGTTGAGGATGCCGGTGAGGATCGGGTTGCCGACGTAGCGGTGCAGCCACGGCATCGCGCCCGGGTGGATGTTGTCCATCCGGTCGCCCATGACGAGCTGGGCGCCCTTGTCGAGCTCCTCGACGAAGTGCGGGATCTCGGCGAAGTCGTAGGTGAGGTCGGCGTCGGCCATGACGATGTACTCGCCGCGGGCGGCGGCGAAGCCGGCCAGGTAGGCGCTGCCGTAGCCGGGACGCGTCTCGCGGACCACGCGGGCGCCGGCCTTCTCGGCCAGCGCGACCGCTGCCGTCCGTCGAGTTGTTGTCGCTGACGACGACCTCGCCGTCGAGGTTCGCGCCCGCCATGGCGGTCAGCGCGCGCTCGACGCACTCCTCGATGTTCTCCGCCTCGTTGAGGCAGGGGATGACCACCGAGACGCGGGGGCTCGGTTCCTGGACCGCGGCTTGCGGATCCGCCGGATGTTCGACTGCGCTCATCGCTCGAGGGATAAGAACGCGCGCGGACGCCAAAAGTCACGCGCAGGGCTCAGATTTCGAGGGTAGCGTGGCGCGTTCATGACCGTTCTCGGCGGATGGCTGCTGGCTCCGCTCGTCCTCCTGGCCCTCTGCGGGGGCGCCGGGCTCCTGGCCGAGCGCGTCTTCCGCACGCCGCTGCCGGGCCCCGCGGTGCCCGGCGTCGGGCTCGCCGTGCTGGTCGTCGTCGCGGGCCTGCTGACGATCGCCGACGCCACCGCCGAGCTCGCCGCCCCCGCCTGCGCGGTGATCGCGGTGGCGGGCCTGGTCCTCGGCGCGACAGAAGGGTCTGACCCTTTTGTCGCTGCTGGCCCGTCGTCTGCGGGCTCGGCGCGTACCTGCTGCTGGCGTGGCCGTCGGTGGGGTCGGGGCAGGGCTCGGTGGCCGGCTACATCAAGCTCGACGACTCGGCGATCTGGCTGGGGCTGATCGCGCACGTGATGGAGCACGGCCGCGACATCTCGATGGTGCCGCCGTCGACGTTCCAGCTCGACCTCGTCAACTGGCTCGACAACGCCTACCCCATCGGTGCCTTCACCCCCGTCGGCGTGACGGCGAAGCTGAGCGGCCAGGACTACGCGAACGTCTACCAGCCGGTGATCGCCATGTACGCGGCGATCGCCGCGCTCGGCGTTCTCCGCGCTCGTGCAGCCGCTGGCGGGCGGGCCGCGGCGGGCGGCGCTGTGCGGCCTGGTCGCCGTGCAGGCCTCGCTCTTCTACGGCTACGCGCAGTGGGGCTCGATCAAGGAGATCGCCGCCGTCGCGCTGATCCCCGCCGTCGCTGCAACGCCGCGCCGCTCCATCCTGCTGGCGGCCGTCCCCGCGGGGGCGCTGCTCGACGTCTACGGCTCGGGCGGAGTCATCTGGGCGGGGCCGGCGATGGTCGCCGTCGTGCTGCTGTCCGGGCTCCCGCTCGTGCGCCGCGCGCTGGTGTCGGCGGGCGGCGTCGCGGTGGTGGCCGTGTGCGCGATCCCGGCGATCGTCGTCCTCGGCACGGACGCGGTGCAGACGACGCAGGGCTCCCCGGCCAGCCAGGAGGACATCGGGAAGCTCGTCGCGCCGCTGGAGACGCTGCAGGGCGCCGGGCTGTGGCCCGTCGGCGACTTCCGCTACCCGCCCGACCCGCACTGGGCCGCCGTCGTGCTCGCGCTGGTCGGTCTTGCGCTGGCCGTGGCGGCGGTCGTGCTGGCGGTGCGCCGGCGGCGCTGGGAGCTGCCCGTCCTGCTCGGCGTCGTGCTGCTCGCGGCCGTGGCCGGCGCCCGCGGTCGGCGGCCCGTGGATCGACGCGAAGATCCTCGCCATCACGGCCCCGTTCCTGCTGCTCGCCGCGGCGGTCGGGGCGCGGCGCGTCGTGCCCGTCGCTGCTGGCCGTCGCGCTGTCTCGAGCTGGCTGGCCGCCCGCGACGTCTACGTCGCGCCCCGCGGAGAGCTGACGCGAGCTGCGCGACCTCGGCGACCAGTTCGACGGGCAAGGGCCCGACGCTCGTCCTCAACTACGAGGGCTACGGGACGCGCTACTTCCTCGGCCCCGCGCAGGACGAGGGCATCTCCGACCTGCGCGTCACGTCAGGTCCCCGGCCGCGACGGCCAGCCGTTCCCGGACTTCTCGACGGCGGAGGTCGACGACGTCGACCCGGCCGCGCTGGCCCAGTACCCCGTCGTCGTGCGGCGGGTGACGCCGGTCGGCAGCCGCATGGGCAGCGGCTACCGGCGCGTGTTCGCCGGCCGCTACTTCGAGGCGTTGCGCCGCACGGGGACCGTCGCACGCCACGAGCCGCTCGGCACACCGCTGGCCCCCGCCGCGCCGCTGACCTGCCGCGCGCTGCGCGGCAGCTGGCCACGGGGGCGTCGGAGCTCGTCGCCGCGCCCGCCGTCAACCCCGTCATCGTCGGGTCGCAGCGCCGCGCCGACCGACGGCCGGACGCGCATGGAGGTCACCCTCGCCCCGGGCGGGCGTCTGGCGCGTGTGGGTCGGCGGCGGTGCGCTCGGGCGCCTGGCGGTGTCCGTCGACGGGAAGCCCGTCGGGCAGCGTCCGGCATCAGCTGGACGCCAGCGTCGGCTGGCTGCGCTTCGACGCGCGCCGACTCGCGGCCGGCGCCCACCGCGTCACCCTCGACTACGGCCGCGGCGCCTGGCGCCCGGGCCGCGGCGCCGCCGACGGGCAGCTGCCGCTCGGCCCCGTCGCGCTGTCGCTGGAGACCCAGCCGGCGCTCGTGCGCGTGCCGGCCGCCCAGGTCGACCGGCTCTGCGACGGGCGCGACTACGACTGGGTGGAGGCCGTGGCATGACCCGCATCGCGATCGTCTACGACTGCCTGTTCCCCTACACCGTCGGCGGCGCCGAGCGCTGGTACCGCAACCTCGCGCTGCGCCTCGCCGCCGAGGGCCACGAGGTCACCTACGTCACCCTGCGCCAGTGGGACCGGGGCGAGGCGGTCGACCTGCCGGGCGTGCGCGTCGTCGAGGCCGGCCCGCGCATGGCGCTGTACTCCGGGCCGGGGCAGCGGCGCATCCTGCCGCCGCTCGTGTTCGGGGCCGGCGTGCTGTGGCACTTCCTCCGCCACGGCCGCCGCTACGACGTCGTCCACACCGCGTCCTTCCCGTACTTCTCGCTGCTGGCGATCGCGCTGACGCGGCCGCGGCGGCTGCTCGTCGACTGGCACGAGCTGTGGAGCCGCGCGTACTGGCGCGACTACCTCGGGCGCGGCCGGCGGCTGGGTCGGGTGGACGGTCCAGCGGCTGTGCCTGCGCGTCCGCCAGCAGGCGTTCTGCTTCGCCCGCGTGACGGAGGGCCGGTTGCGCGCCGAGGGCGTCAACGGGCCGACGACGGTGCTCGAGGGCGAGTACGCCGGGCGCGCTGGAGCCGCTGCCGCCGCTGCCCGCCGAGCCCGTCGTCGTCTTCGCCGGCCGCCACATCCCGGAGAAGGGCGCGCCCGCGGCCGCGGCCGGGCATCGCCGCGGCCCGGGCGCGGCGCCCCGAGCTGCGCGGCACGATCTTCGGCGACGGCCCCGACCGGCCCAAGGTGCTGGCGCGCGCTGACGGAGGGCGTCGAGGCGCCCGGGCTTCGTCGACCACGAGGAGCTCGAGACGACGCTGGCGCGGTCGCTGTGCCTGCTGCATCCGTCGCGGCGCGAGGGCTACGGGCTCGTCGTCGTGGAGGCCGCGGCGATGGGCGTCCCGACCGTGCTCGTCGCCCATCCCGACAACGCCGCGACGGAGCTGCTCGAGGACGGCGTCAACGGCGTGCTCGCCGCGTCGGACGCGCCGGAGGACCTCGCCGACGCGATCCTGCGCGTGCACGAGGCCGGTGCCGCGCTGCGGCAGTCGACCTCGGACTGGTTCGCCCGCAACGCCCGGCGCCTGTCGCTCGACGCGTCGCTCGACGTCGTCGCGGAGCACTACGGATGAGGGTCAGCGTCCTCATGGGCGCCTACAACAACGCCGCCACGCTCGAGGAGGCGATGCGCTCGATCCTCGCCCAGACGGAGCGCGACCTCGAGCTGATCGTCCTCGACGACGGCTCGCGCCGACGACTCGCGCGCGGTCGCCCTCGGCGTCGACGACCCGCGCGTCCGGGTCATCGGCTTCGACGAGAACGTCGGCATCGCCCGCTCGCTCAACCGCGGCCTGCGTGAGGCGCGGCGCCGACGTCGTCGCCGTGCAGGACGCCGACGACTGGTCGGCGCCCGAGCGCCTGGAGCGCCAGCTCGCGCTGCTCGACGCGCGGCCGGAGGTGGCCGTCGTCGGCAGTCGCGATGCGCGAGGTCGACGAGACGCTGACGGAGCGCCGCGCCCGCACCCTCTTCCGCGCCGGCGACGTCAACGACGTCCTGCTGCGCTTCAACCCCATCCCCAACACGAGCGCCGCGTTCCGCCGCGACGTCGTCCTCGGGCTCGGCGGCTACGACCCGCGCTACCGCTACGCGATGGAGTACGACCTGTGGCTGCGGGTCGCCGACACGCACGTCGTCCACGCGCTCGACGAGCCGCTCTCCACGCGGCGCATGAGCACGACCAACGTCGCCTCCCGCGCCCAGCGCGAGCAGCAGCTGGAGGCCGTCCGCATCGTCGCCGCGCACCCTGCGCCGGCGCCGCACCCTGCGCGGCGCGGCCGGGCTGGCGGTCCCGCTCGGCGCGATGCTCGAGCCGGCCGCGCTCAAGCGCGCGCGACGGCGGCTCGACGGGTCAGGCGCCCGTAGGCCGCGCGGACGCCATCGAGCAACCGCTCGACGGTGAACTCCCGCTGCACGCGCTCACGGGCGGCGGCGCCGAGCGGGGCCGGGTCGCGCCGCAGCGCCGCGGCGAAGCCCGCCACGTCGCCGACGGGGACGACGACGCCGGCGTCCCCCACCGCCTCCGGGTTGCCGGGCCCGTCGCTGACGATCATCGCGAGGCCGTGGGCCATCGCCTCCAGCACCGCGAAGGCGATGCCCTCGCGCAGGGACGGCAGGACGAAGGTGTCGGCGGCGGTGAGCAGGCGGTCGACGTCGCGCGCGGAAGCCGAGCACCTGCGCGCCGGCGGCCGCGAGCTCCTCCGCGCAGCGGGCCCTCGCCGGCAGCGAGCAGCGTGACGCCCGCCTGCTGCGCGGCGCGGGCCGCGGTCAGCGGGTCCTTGCGCGCGTCGAGGTCGCCGAGGAAGAGCGCGACGCGGCCCTCGACCGGCAGCCCCAGCTCCGCGCGGGCCGCGGCGCGCGCCTCGGGCGTCGTGGCCGGGCGCGGGTCGACGCCGTTGGGGACGACGGTGCCGCCGCCGAGCTCGTCGCGCTCGGCCTGCGAGCAGCACAGGGTCGCCCGCGCGGCGGCCAGCGCGGCCTGCGTCCCGCGGGCGATCCCGGGCACGCCGCGGCGCAGCGCGTGCAGGCCGTGCGTCGTCCACACGGCGGGCCGCCTGCGCATGCACCGGGACCATCAGCGCCGCCGCCATGTCGCCGTGGACGTGCACGATGTCGGCGTCGCGGCGGGCGATGCGCGGCCAGCGGGCGAGGATCGACGGGAGCGCGCGCAGCGGCGCCGGGCCGTCGGCGAGCACGACCCGCTCGTGCTCGACGCCGTCGAGGCGCTGCAGCAGGTCCAGGTAGGTCTCCGCCCCGCCGCCGGGGTGCGGGAGGACGTGCAGGACGCGCATGTGTGCGAGCCTATGGGCGATGCCGCCGCGCTGTCTGGCCTGTGGCGCCGGGCTGGCCGGCGCACCGTCGTTCCCCGGGGTCGACCGCCTCCAGGGCACGCCCGGCGACCACGTCGTCGTCCGCTGCCCGTCCTGCGGCACCGGCCGGACGTTCCCCGACGTCGACGACCTCTCCGTCTTCTACCCCGAGAGCTACGGCCCCTACGACGAGCGGATGAGCCCGGTCGTCGGCGCTCATCTCGCGCGTCATCCGCGCCCGTCAGGGCCGCAAGGCGTTCAGCGAGCCAGCCGCTCGCCGCGGTGGCGGACCGCACGGGCCGCGTGGTCGACGTCGGCTGCGGGCGCGGCGACCTCGCCGCAGGCTTCGTGGACCGCGGCTGGACGGCGACGGGCGTCGAGCCGTCCCCGGAGGCGTGCGCGGTGGCCCGCACCCGCGGCGTGGACGCCCGCGTGGGCACCCTCGCCGACGTCGTCCTCGAGCCGGACGCCTACGACGCCGCCGTCTTCCACCACTCCCTCGAGCACACCAGCGACCCCGTCGGCGACCTCGAGAAGACCCACGCCGCGCTGCGCCCCGGCGGCCTCGCGCTCATCACCGTCCCCAACTTCGGCAACTGGCAGCCGCGCACCATGCGCAGCCGCTGGTACCACCTCGACCTGCCGCGCCACCGCACGCACTTCACCCCCGACGGCCTGCGCCGCGCGCTCACCACCGCCGGCTACGAGGTCGAGCGCATCACCACCAGCACGAGCACCGTCGGCCTGCCGGCGTCGATCCAGTACGCGCTCTTCGGGCGCTGCCTGTTCCCGGGCGGCCTCGGCCTGCGCATCGCCTCCGGGCTGTGCGTCCTCGTGCTGCCGCTCGCGCGCCTGCTCGACCGCCGCGGCGGCGACCAGCTGCACGCGGTCGCGCGGAAGCCGGCACTCTCAGAGGCGGGAGACGGAGGCGGAGACGTCGAGGTTGCGGGTGACGCCGCGCAGGTCGACGACGAGCGGCGCGCGGTCGACGACGTCGGTGGTCGACGCCCGGGGTGCGCGGTGACGATCACGGCGACGTCGCAGTCCTCGAGCACCTCGTCGAGGTCCGTGCGAGGTGAGGTCCGAGTCGCGCAGCTCGCGGCACGAACGGGTCGTGGTAGCGCAGGTCGGCGCCGAGGCCCGCCGAGCAGCAGCAGCATCTTCAGCGCCGGGCGCCTCGCGCATGTCGCCGACGCCGGCCTTGTAGGAGACGCCGATCAGCGCGACCTTCGACCCGTTGACCGGCTTGCCCGCGCTCGTTGAGCGCCCGCTCGATGCGCTGCACGCAGTGGTAGGGCATGTTCTGGTTGATCTTGCCGGCGAGCTCGATGAACTCCGTGCTCATGTCGAACTCGCGCGCCCGCCAGGCGAGGTAGAACGGGTCGACGGGCAGGCAGTGGCCGCCCATGCCCGGGCCCGGGCTCGAAGCGCATGAAGCCGTACGGCTTGGTCGCCGCGGCCTCGACGACCTCCCAGATGTCGATGCCCATGCGGTCGGCGAGGATCGCCAGCTCGTTGACGAGCGCGATGTTGACCGAGCGGAAGATGTTCTCCAGCAGCTTCGCCATCTCGGCGACCTCGGGGGTCGCCGACGCGGACGACGTGGTCGCAGACGACGCCGTAGAGCGCGACGGCGCGGTCGCCGCACGCCTCGGTGAGGCCGCCGACGATCTTCGGCGTCGTGCGCAGCGTGAAGTCGGTGCGGCCGGGGTCGACGCGCTCGGGCGAGAAGGCGAGGTGGAAGTCGCGCCCCGCGGCGAGGCCCGACTCCTCGAGCACCGGCAGCAGCCGCTCGCGCGTCGTGCCGGGGTAGGTCGTCGACTCGAGCACCACGAGCTGCCCGGCGCTGCAGCACGCCGGCGAGCGCGTGGCCCGAGTCCAGCAGCGGCCCGAGGTCCGGCTCGCGGTTGGGCGTCAGCGGCGTCGGGACGCAGATCAGGATCGCGTCGGCGTCGCGCCAGCGCGTCGCGGCTGCGTGGTCGGCGCGATGCGCTCGACGACGCGCCTGCAGGCGCTCGCCGGGGATGTCCTCGATGTAGGACTCGCCGCGGCCGAGCGCGTCGATCTTGCGCGTGTCGACGTCCATGGCGACGACGTCGTGGCCCGCCTCCGCGAACGCGACGGCGAGCGGGAGACCCACGTAGCCCAGGCCGACGATGCCGACGCTCATGACCGCTTCGAGCCTAGAGCCGCCTCGATCGCCCGCTCGTAGGCGATGGCGGGACCGGGATGGACGTAGGCATCGGTGCCGCGGGGCGTGAACGGCAGCTCCCCGCGGACGGCCCGGGTGAGGGCCGCGGCGATCGCGTCCGGGTCGGTCGGCGACACCACGGCGCCCGTCCGCGTCTCCTCGACGATGCGCGTCGCCTCGTTGGGCTCCGACAGCGCGAGCACCGGCCGCCCGGCGGCCAGGTACTCGTAGATCTTGCCGGTGACGATGGAGCGCTGGCTGCCGCTGACGAGCAGCAGGAGGACGTCGGCGTCGCGCTGCAGGGCGATCGCGTCCGAGCGGTCGAGCGCCCCGACGTGGCGGACCATGCGCGCGGCCGCGGGGGACAGCCGGTCGAGGTGCTCCTGGTCGCCGGCCACGAGCGGCCCGGCCAGCACGAGCCGCAGGCGGTCGCCCACCTCCGTCCCCGCGAGCTGCTCGAGCGCGGCCAGCAGGGCGGTCGGGTCGCGCCGTGTCCCGTGGCTGAGGTTGCCCGTGTGGACGACGGAAACGGTGCCCGGCTCGAGCGCCGGCCCCGTTCCCACCGGGATGGTCGGGTCCCACCCGTTGCCGATCGCGAACGCCTGCGCCCCGAAGCGCTCCCGGAAGTCGGCGGCGATCGGCTCGCTGATGCCGACGACGGCGTCCGCCGCCCGCACGACGCGGGCCTCCAGCGCCGCCTCCAGGCGGTCCTGGGCGCGGGTCGGCCATCCGGCGCGCTGCGGCTCGAAGCGCCAGCCGTCCTCGAAGTCCGCGATCCACGCAGGGCGGTCGGCACCGAGGAACAGCGGCGCGAGGTGCGTCGCGTCGGGCGGGCCGTTGGTGATGACGACGTCGGCGTGCCGGGCCGCGCGCCGCAGCGAGCCGAGCACGAACGGCAGCCACGAGACGGCGTGGGCGTCGGGGACGAGGAAGTCCGTGAGCAGCTTCGGCGCCTCCGGGACGACCACGCCGGGCCGGCCCTCCCCCGCGATGGTCGCCGGGCGGCGCAGCGCGCGGCGCAGCAGCGGCGACGCCTGGAGGTCGCGCGTCCGGTGCACCCACGGCCGGTCGTCGGGCCGGGTGCCGAACGCGGTCGTCGTCAGCACCGTGACCTGGTGGCCGCGCTCGCGCAGGTACCGGATCAGCGGCGGCCAGCGGTGGCTGCCGACGCTCGTGTCCGGCGGGTAGAAGTAGGTGACGAGGAGAACGCGGTGACCGCTCACCGCGTGCGGTACCCCGGGACGCCGACCTGGTGGTCGCGGCCGGCGCGCTGGATCGCCCGGGCGGTGGACATCGCCGCGTAGCCGTCCCAGCCGGTGGCCATCGCCTGGCCGCCGGTGTCGAGTGCCTCGAGGAACGCCTCCCACTCGACGCGCAGCGGCTCGCGGCGCTTGAGCGCGTAGCGGATCATGTCCCCCTCGCCGCCGCCGCGCATGCTCGCCAGCGCGTCCCACTCGTTGCGGCGCGTCGGGTGCTCGTAGTGCGAGAGCTCCTGGCGCAGGTAGTCGAGGACGAAGGTCCCCTGCTCGCCCGTGACGGTGAGCTCGCGGACCTTGGTCGGCGTGAGCCAGTTGACCTCGAGCAGCCCGGCGCTGCCGTTCTCGAAGCGCAAGGACGCGGCGATCAGGTCCTCCGCCGTGTCGTGCAGGCGCTGGGCGGTCTCCGCGTACACGCGCTCGACCTCCGAGCCGGTGAGGTAGCGCATGACGTCGATGTCGTGGGTGGCGAGGTCGAGGGAGACGCCGAGCATCGAGTCGCGGTCCGGGAACGGCGACAGCCGCCGCGCGTGCAGCTGGTAGACGGCGCCGATCGCCCCCGCGTCGAGCTTCTCCTTGAGCGCGATCACGGCCGGGTTGCAGCGTTCCACGTGCCCGACGCCGAGCAGCACGCCGCGCTCCTCCGCGAGCTCGACGACACGCAGCGCGTCGGCCTCCTCGGCGGCCAGCGGCTTCTCGACGAGCACGGCGACGCCGGCCTCGATCGCCTCCGTGGCGAGCACGGGCAGCGCGGCCGCCGGGGTGGCCAGGCAGACGAAGTCGGGACGGGTCTCGGCCAGCGCCTCCGTCAGCGTCTCGAAGCCGGGGACGGACAGCGCCGCGCGACGCTCCTCGGAGGAGTCGACGCCCGCGACGACCTCCACCCCATCGATCTGGCTCAGCACGCGCAGGTGCACGCTTCCCATGGCCCCGAGGCCGACGACGACACCGCGTTTCATGGCGTCGACCCTAGGTCCTGGCCCGCGCGGGATTGCCCATCACGACCGCGCCCGCGGGAACGTCCTTGACGACCACGGCGCCCAGCCCGACCACCGCGTCGTCGCCGATCCGGATGCCCTCGCGGACGCACGCGCATGGCGCGATCCAGGCGCGCTCGCCGACGACGGAGGACCCGCCGAGCATGGCGTGCGCGATCACGGCGGCGTCCTGGCCGATGCGCACGTTGTGGGCGACGTGGACGAGGTTGTCGACGCGCGCGCCGGCGCCGATCCAGGTGTCGTCGAGCGCGCCGCGGTCGACGCACGCGTTGGCCCCGATCTCCACCCCGTCCTCGACGACGACGCCGCCCAGGTGCGGGAACCGGACGAGCACGCCGTCCTCGTCGCGCTCGAAGCCGTAGCCGTCCGCGCCGAGCACCGTGCCCGCGTGCACGACGACGCCACGGCCGAGGCGCACGTCGCGCAGGACCTGCACGCCCGGGTGCAGGACGCAGCCGTCGCCGACAACCGCGCCGGCACCGATGGTGCAGCCCGGGCCGACGCTGACGTCCTCCCCGAGCCGGGCGCTCGCGTCGACCACCGCGCTCGGGTGCACCCCGGGCGCGGGGACGGGCGGCGGGAAGAAGCGCGCGACGACACGGACGAAATCCAGCCGCGCGTTGGGCACGCGGGCGACGACGGCATCCCCGAAGTCTCCGTCGACGTCGGCGATGACGAGCGCGGCCGGTGTCGGCGCCGCCGTGCGGTTGCAGAAGGTGACCGTGGCCGCCGCGGCACTTCCGAGGGAGGCCGGCCGCTCGATGGTCGTGTCGTCCTCCACGGCGGGCAGCCCGAGGAAGAGCAGGATGTCGTCGACGGAGGTCACCGGGCGTCGTGCAGCGCCGGCGCCGGGTGGACCCGCCAGGCGGACTCCATGTGGTCGAGGACGTACTCGGCGTGGGGCCGGACCGTGTTGTCGTGCAGCGTGCCGCGGAGGAAGGCGTAGCGCTCCTCGTCCGCCTCCCCCAGCCACAGCTCGGGGTGCGTGTTGAGCAGCAGCCGCGCCGGGCCGTCCGGCTCGACGATGGTGGTCAGGTTCTCGTCGCGCCACGCGCGGCAGCTGTCGCTCACGTAGGTCACGCCGGCGAATGCATGGGGGTGCACGTAGCGGTCGCTCGTCTGGAAGACGTCCTCCCGACCGCCCCACGGGAAGTGCATGCAGATCGACTCCACGGGCGCCTCCACGATCTCGTGCAGCCGCGCGACCTCCGCGTCCAGGTGCGCCCACGCGGCGTCGAGCCCCCAGGGGTAGGTCTGGAGGTCGTAGTGGAGGCCGATGCGGTGCCCGGCGGCGACCAGCCCCTGGAGGATCTCGCGGTTGGGGGGATAGGCCGGGTTGAAGTGCAGGGTGAGCGGGACGAAGTACGTCGCGTGGACGCCGAGCTCGGTCTCCACGGCCGCGATCCGGTCGATGCCGGGGACGTGCAGGTCGACGTCGTGGCGGAGGTAGAGCGTCCGCGTGGAGCCGTCCCAATCGGGCATCGCCTCGACGGGCTCGGCGCGGACTCCGGCGTCCAGGACGGCCGCCAGGAAGGCCCGGTAGGCGTCGACGGAGAACCCGGGGAGCTCCACGGCCCCACCATAGGCTTGCGCGGTGTCCGGGGAACGCTCACTCGCCCAGCGGGTCTTCCGCGACGGGAGCGTCTACGCGCTGGCCGGCGTGGCGGGCCAGGGCATCGCGTTCGTGCTCTTCCCGTTCTTCGCGCACGTCTTCGAACCGCGCGACTACGGCATCATCGACCTCCTCGGCGTGGTCATGGTGCTGGCCTCGCTGACGGTCGCGCTCGAGGTCTCCCAGGGCCTCGCCCGTCACTTCGCCGAGCTGACCGACTTCGACGAGCAGCGCGTCTACGCGTCGACCGCGCTGGCTGTTCTCCCTGGGCTGCTTCACGGTCGTCGCGGCCGTCGCCCTCGCGCTGGCCGGCCCGATCACCGACGTGCTGCTGGGGGAGGACGTCGACCCCGGCGTCCTGCGCATCGGCATCGGCGCGATCTGGGCCAACGGCGTCAGCTACCTGGTCATCGACCTGCTGCGCTGGCGGATCCGGCCGCGGCAGTTCGCGCTCGTGTCGGTGACGATGGCCTTCGTCGTCACCGCCAGCTCGGCGATCTACGTCCTGGCGCTCGACCTCGGCGTGGAGGGTGCGCTGCTCGGCCAGCTCACCGGCTTCGCCACGGGCGGGCTGCTCGCGCTGTGGCTCAACCGCGACCTGCTCGCGCTGCGCTTCTCGACGAGCCGCCTGAAGGTGATGCTGGCCTACTCGATCCCACTCGTCCCCGCGTCCACCGGCGTCTTCCTCAACGGCTACGCCGACCGCGTCGCGATCCAGTCGCGGCTGTCGCTCAACGACGTCGGCATCTATGGCGTCGGCTACCGGCTGTCGCTGATCGTGGGGCTCACGCTGATCGGCTTCCAGGGCGCGCTGCTGCCGCAGGTTCTCAGCCGGCACACCGACCCCGGCACGCCCTTCGAGCTCTCCCGCGTGTTCCGCCTCTTCTGCGCGCTTGCGCTGACGGTGCTCGTCGCGGTCTCGACCTTCTCCGACGAGCTGCTGCACGTGCTCACGCGGCCCGTCTACTACGACGCCGAGAAGGTCGTCCCGTTCGTCGTCGCCGCCGCCTTCTTCGCGGGCATGTACATCTTCGCGCCCGGCCTGAACATCGCCAAGAAGACGCTGACGATGGCGGGGGTGACGGTGGTCGGCGGTGTCGCCAACCTCGCGCTCGCCTTCCTGCTGGTCGAGCCGCTGGGGATCCGCGGCGCCGCGCTGAGCTTCCTCGGGACGCAGGCCGCGACGTTCGGCGTCCTGATGTCGCGCAGCCAGCGCCTGTACCCGGTCCCGCACCAGTGGGGACGGCTGCTGATCGGCGTGGTCATCGGCTTCGCGCTGACCATGGTCGGCTGGCGGCTGCCCGACGTCTTCGAGCACGTGTGGAGCCTGCCGGCGAAGGCCGCCGTGCTGCTCGTGGCCGCCGGGCTGCTGTGGTGGCGGCTCGTCGACGCCGACGAGCGGGCGATGCTCACGCGGGCGGTCGGCGCGCGAGCAGGAGCTTCGCGCTCGGACCGTGGGGGAGCATCCGCCTGAGCGGACGGTCGACCGTCTTCAGGACGGCACCGGCGACCGTGCCCACGCGCTCGCGGCCGTGGGTGAGCTGGCTGAGCAGGCCCCACGCCCGCCACATCGCGGCGAACGTGTAGCGGCTGCGGGTGTCGCCGACGTTGGAGAGGACGACCGTCGCCGGGCGGAGCTCCACGAGCTCGAAGCCGGCCGCGCGCAGGCCCTCGCGGTACTCGGCCAGCGGGCGGGCGCGGCTCGAGGACGTGGGGTCGACCGGCGGGCCGTACCAGTCGTGTGCGGTGATCGCGTCGATCACAATCAGGTGGCCGCCCGGCTCGAGCAGGTCGTGCAGGTTGCGCAGCGCGCGCGCCCAGCGCTCGTCGTCGGTGACGTGCAGCAAGACGCTCATCACCGAGATCACGTCGAAGGCGCCGTCGACGGGGAGCGTCTCGGCGCTCACGTCGCCGGCCACGAACGTGTCCTTCGGAAAGCGATCCTGGAGCGCGCGCACCGACGCCTCCGCAAGGTCGATGCCCACGACCTCGCGGGCGCCGTGGCGCTTCCAGAAGTCGACCCAGATGCCGGTGCCGGCGCCGACGTCCAGCACCCGGCCGGGGTCGTGGAGCGGCGCGTGCGCGTCGACGAGCGATCCGACCGACTCCCGCAGGGCGCCGTACATCGCCTTGTTCAGCGACACCGGCAGGCCGGGATACCCAACCGTCGACTCGTCGTGGCGCCCCTCGTGCAGCGAGGACCAGTAGTCGACGGCCGTGTAGCGATCCATCTCTCGAGTATGGCTAGGTTCCGGGCATGTGCGGCATCGCGGGCATCGCCGGGGGTCGGGCGACGGAGGACGAGCTGCGGCGCATGGCCGGTGCGATGACCCATCGCGGCCCGGACTCCGAGGGCGTGTGGCGCGACGAGCGCTGCGGGCTGGCCTTCCGGCGGCTGGCGATCATCGACCTCGAGGACCGCTCGTCGCAGCCGCTGCACCTCGAGGGGCTGCACCTGGTCTTCAACGGCGAGATCTACAACTACGTCGAGCTGCGCGAGCAGCTGCGCGGGCTCGGCCACACCTTCGTCACGGAGGGCGACGGCGAGGTGCTGCTGCACGCCTGGGCCGAGTGGGGCGAGGCGTGCCTGGACCGGGTCAACGGCATGTTCGCCTTCGCGGTCTGGGACGGCGCCGCGCTCACGCTCGCGACCGACCCGTTCGGGGAGAAGCCCCTGTACTGGCGGCGCACCGGCGAGCGGCTCGAGTTCGCCTCCGACATCCCGGCCCTGTCGGCGGCCGGGCCGCCGGACGAGGACGCGCTCGCCGCCTACGTCGCCCTCGGCACCATCCCGGCGTCCTTCTACGCGGAGACGCACCGCCTGCCGGGCGCGCACGTGCTGCGCTTCGCCGACGGGCGGGTCACCCAGCGCCGCTACTGGACGCCGGCGCGCGTCGAGGTCCCGTCCGCCTACGAGGACGCGGTGGCCGAGCTGCGGCGCCTGCTGGTGGACTCCATCCGGTTGCGGCTGCGCTCGGACGTCCCCGTCGGGACGTCGCTGTCAGGCGGCGTCGACTCCAGCGCGATCGTCGGGCTCTCCGCCGCTCTGGCCGGCGACCACACACGGCACGCCTTCACCGCCGCCTTCCCTGGCTACGAGCGCGACGAGTGGTCCTACGCCGCAGAAGTGGCGGCGGCGGCCGGGGTCGTCGAGCACCACGCCGTCGAGCCGACGGTCGAGGAGCTGCTGGCCGACATGGACAGGCTCGTGCGCGACCAGGAGGAGCCGTTCGGCTCGCTGTCGATCTACGCGCAGTGGCGGGTCAACCAGCGTGCGCACGCCGAGGGCGTGACGGTGCTGCTCGACGGCCAGGGCGCCGACGAGCTCTTCGCCGGGTACCCGGGCGTGACGGGGAAGCGCTTCGGGGCGCCGGCCTTCGCGGGCCGGCTGCTGCGCCGGCGGGCGGCCTCCCCCTACGCGACCGCCGAGGCTGCCGCGGCGGGCGCCCGGGTCGAGCCGCCCGGCGCGGAGTGGAAGGGCGACAGCCCCCTGCACGGCGAGCTGCTCCGTCAGACCTTCGCGACCTCCCTCCCCGCCCTGCTGCGCTACGCCGATCGCGACTCGATGGCCCACTCCCGCGAGGTCCGGCTGCCGTTCCTCGATCGTCGCATCGCGGAGTTCGCGCTGTCGGTGCCGGAGGACTTCCTCGTGCGCGACGGCGTGCGCAAGGCGGTGCTGCGCGACGCGGTCCGCGACGTCGTCCCCGCCCGTGTCCTCGACCGCACGGACAAGGTCGGCTTCGAGCCGCCGCAGGCGAAGTGGATGGCCGACGACCGGTTCCGTGCGCTGGCGGGCGACGCCATCCGCGGCGGGCGCTTCATCGATCGTGCCGCCGTCGAGGCGGACCTGCGCGCGGGCGCCTGGCGCGACCACGGGGCGCTGTGGCGGGCGCTCAACGCCGAGCTGTGGCTCGCGTGAGGGTCCTGCACGCGCCCGTGGAGGTCGCGGGGCAGCTGGCCATCGCGGCCGAGGCCCTGCGGCGGGCCGGCGTGAGCGCCACCGCCTACTGCGAACCGCACCGCTTCGAGTACGGCCACGGCCCCGACGTCATCCCCGCCGTCGGACATCCCGTCCGCTACGTGACCGAGACAACGCGCCTCCTCGCACGTCATGACGTCATCCACTTCCACTTCGCCACGAGCTTCTTCCACGAGTCGCGCCGCTTCTTCGACGCGCGGCTGATCCGCCGCTTCCGCCGCGTCTTCGTCACCTTCCACGGTTCGGAGGTCCGGCGGCCCTCCGTCGAGCACGCGCGCAACCCGCACTACGTCCCCGTGGTCGGTGAGGACGACGCCGTGGCCGAGCGCCGGCTGCGGGCGTGGGCCCGGATCACCGACGACGCGGTCATCCTCGAGCCGGGCCTGCGCGCCCACGTGGAGCCGTTCTTCGCACGCGTCCACGAGCACCGGCTGACGGTCGACGTCTCCCGGCACGAGGCGAGGCCGCCGGCGGGCGACCCACCGGTGCTCGTGCATTCCCCCACCGACCACGCCGGCAAGGGCACCGCGCACGTCCGGGCGGCGGTGGACGCGCTGCGCGCCCGCGGGCTCGTCTTCGAGTACGACGAGGTCGTCGGCGTCCCGCAGGCGGAGGCGCTGCGGCGCTACGCCGCGGCGGACCTCGTCGTCGACCAGCTGTGCGTCGGCTCCTTCGGCGTCTTCGCGGTGCAGGCGATGGCGATGGCCAAGCCCGTCGTGGCCTTCCTCGGGTCGTGGTGGGACGGGTACGAAGCGCCGATCATCCGGGCGGACCCGACGACGATCACCGACGTGCTGGCGGAGTGGCTCGCGCCCGGTGCCGACCGGCGCGGGCGGGGCGAGGCGAGCCGCGCCTACGTCGAGCGCGAGCACGACCTCGGGCCTGCGGGCCGGCGACTGGCGGAGCTCTACGGCGCATGAGCCGCGTCCTCGTCATCTCCTTCACCGACCTCGCGTCGGACCCGCGCGTCGACCGCCAGATCGAGATGCTGCGCGAGCGCCACGACGTCGTCTGCGCGGGGACGGGTCCGCCACGGGACGCCGACCTCGAGTTCATCGACCTCGCCATGCCCGCCCGCTCGGCGGCGGGCCGCGCCGCCGGTCTTGCCCGCCTCGTCGCCCGGCGGCACCGCGCCGTCTACTGGACGCACCCGGACAACCGCGCGGCGGCGCAGCGGCTCGCCGGGGTGCGGGCCGGACGTCGTCGTCGCCAACGACGTGTCCGCGCTGCCGCTCGCGTGCGAGCTGCCCGGGTCGCCGCCGGTGGTCTTCGACGCGCACGAATTCGCGCCCGCCGAACAGGCCGAGGACCGGGCCTGGCGGCTGCTGATCGCGCCCTACGTCACCACGCTGCTCGAGCAGTACCTGCCGCGGGTCGCCGCGATGATGACGGTCGCGCCCGGCATCGCCGTGGCCTACGGGGAGGCCTTCGGCGTCGACGCCGCCGTCGTCACCAACGCACCGCGCTACGCGCCCGACCTCGCGCCCACGCCCGTGACGGAGCCCATCCGGCTCCTGCACCACGGCGTCGCCCAGCGCAGCCGCCGCATCGAGACGGCGATGGACGTCTTCGCCCTGCTGGAGCCCGGGCGCTTCACGCTCGACCTCGTGCTGGCCGAGAACACGCCCGGCTACCGCGACGAGCTGGTCGCCCGCGCGCAGACGATGGACGGCGTCGAGGTGCTGCCGCCGCGGCCGATGCGCGAGCTCGTGTCCGCGGCCAACGCCTACGACGTCGGCGTCTACCTGCTGCCGCCGCTGTCCGAGAACCAGCGGCTGGCGCTCCCCAACAAGTTCTTCGAGTTCGTGCAGGCCCGGCTGGCGGTCGCCATCGGGCCTTCCCCGGAGATGGCGCGGCTCGTGGAGGAGTGGGGCTGCGGGGTCGTCGCGGCGGACTTCGAGCCGGCCACGCTGGCCGCCCGGCTGAACGCCCTGAGCACGGAGGACGTGGCGGCGCTGAAGGCGCGCTCGCACGTCGCGGCACGGCCCTTGTCCTACGAGGGCAACCGCGAGACGGTGCTGGCGCTCGTGGACCGCGCCCTAGCTTGACGTCAATGGCCGTCCCCCTCTTTGACACCAAGACTCCGCTGGCGCCGCTGCGCGCGGAGATCGACGCCGCCATCGCCGGCGTCGTCGACGCCGGGAGCTTCATCCTCGGCCCCAACGTCTCCGCCTTCGAGTCCGAGTTCGCTGCGTATTGCGGGGCCGGGCACGCGATCGGCGTCGCCAACGGCACGGACGCGATCACGCTCGCGCTGCGCGCCCTCGGCGTCGGCGAGGGCGACGACGTCGTCGTCCCGTCCTTCACCTTCTGGGCCTCCGCGGAGGCGATCGTCAACGCCGGCGCGCGCCCTGTCTTCTGCGACATCGACCCGGACACGTTCTGCGTCACCGCCGACACCGTCAAGGCCGCGCTGACCCCGAACACCCGCGCCGTCGTCGCCGTCCACCTGTTCGGCAACATCGCGCCGATCAAGGAGATCGCCGCGCTCGGCCTGCCCGTCATCGAGGACGCCGCCCAGTCGGCGGGCTCGGTCAGCGAGGAGGGCCGGCCCGGGTCGCTCGGCACGCATCGCGACCTTCTCCTTCTTCCCGTCGAAGAACCTCGGCGGCTTCGGGGACGGCGGCGCGGTCACCACCAACGACGCCGATCTCGCCGAGCGCGTGCGCGTCTTCCGCTTCCACGGCTCCTACGACAAGGTCAGCTACGAGGAGATCGGGTTCAACTCGCGCCTGGACGACCTCCAGGCCGCGATCCTGCGCGTGCAGCTGCCGCACCTGGACGAGTGGGCGGCGGGTCGCGTCGCCGCCGGTCGCGCCTACGCCGAGGCCGGGCTGGGCGAGGTGTGCACGCTGCCGACGCCCGTCGCCGGCGTCGAGCCCGCCTGGCACCTCTACGTCATCCGCCACGCCGCCGCAGACGCACTGGCGGAGGCGCTCAAGGGAGCGGGCATCGGCCAGAAGGCCTACTACCGCACCCCCGTGCACCGCCAGCCGGCGATGGTCGACCGCTACGGCCCCGGGCCCGAGCTGCCGGCCACGGAGGCCGTCGCCGCCGACCACCTCGCCATCCCGATGAGCCCCGTCCTGACCGCCGGTCAGGCCGAGGAAGTCGTCGCCGCAGTGCGCGCCGCGAACGTCTGAACGTTCACGGCAGCCCAGGATCGGGCAGCCTTTCGTTGAATGTCTACGCTGAAGCACCGGAATCCTGCTGTAACCGGAAGCCGGTTTGAGCGTGGTCACTTAGACCGCAACCTCTCCCCAGTTGCGTCGTTAGAGCAGTCAGACATGGCCTCCCCAGCACCGAATCCCCTCCGTCTCGCGCACCCGCTGCGCGCCGTTCCGGCGCCCGCGAAGCCGCGCGTCGCCGAGGAGCACGTGCTCGGGATCCCGCTCGCGCTGACCGACTACGAGAAGACGCTGGACTGGATGGACGCGGCGATCGCGCACCGGTCCCGGGCCTACGTCTGCGTCGCCGCCGTCCACACGGTGATGCTCTCCCAGGAGGACGAGGAGCTGCGCGAGGCCGTCCTCAACGCCGACTTCACGGTCCCGGACGGGCAGCCGCTCGTGTGGGCCATGAACGCGCTCGGCCACGACCTTCCGAGCCGCGTCTACGGCCCGGAGCTGATGGAGCGCGCCTGCGAGCGCGCCGCCGGCACCGGCGTGCGGATGTACCTCTACGGCGGCCGCAACCAGGGCGCCCTCGTCCAGCTCGCCCTGAACCTGCGCCAGCGCTTCCCCGGCCTGCAGATCGTCGGCGGCTACTCGCCGCCTTACCGCGAGCTCACCGGCGAGGAGGAGGACGCCGTCGCGGCCGAGATCAACCGCTCCCGCGCGGACATCGTGTGGGTCGGCATCGGCGCGCCCAAGCAGGAGAAGTGGATGGCGCGCATGCGCGACCGCCTCGATTCCCCGGTGCTCGTCGGCGTCGGCGCGGCGTTCGACTTCCACGCCGGCCTCATCGCCCAGGCGCCGCCGTGGATGCAGCGCCTCGGCCTCGAGTGGCTGTTCCGCCTGAGCACCGAGCCGCGCCGCCTGTGGCGTCGCTACGCCCGGTACAACCCGCTCTTCGTGCGTGGCTTCGCGATGCAGTACCTGCGCCACCGCTTGCTGCAGCGCCGCGCCGTCTAGCCTTCCTTTAGGTATGGACTACGACGTCTCGGTCATCGGTCTCGGCCGGGTCGGGCTGCCACTGGCGCTGTCGTTCGCGTCGAAGGGCCTGCGCGTGCTCGGCGTCGACAAGGACACCGCACGCCTCGAGATGCTGCGCGCCGGGCAGATGCCGTTCGAGGAGCCGGGTGCCGACGAGCTGCTCGCGCGCGTCGGCTCGGTGATGATGTTCTCCGAGCACGCCGCCGACGCAGCTCAGGCCGCTTCGATCGTGCTGACCGTCGGGACGCCCACGTTCTCGCACATCGAGATCGACATGGGCGACATCCGCTCGGTCATGGACGACCTGCTGCCGCTGCTCGCGCCGGGTCACCTCGTGGTGCTTGCGTTCCACCGTCGCTCCGGGCACGACCGAGTTCGTCGCCGGCTACCTCGAGAAGCACCGCGGCTTCCACATCGGCGAGGACGTCTTCGTCGCCCACGTCCCCGAGCGCATCGCCGCCGCGAAGTTCTTCGCGGAGATCGAGACGCTGCCGTGCATCGTCGGCGGGGTCGGCGCCGGGTCCGGTGCTCGCGCCGCCGAGCTGTTCTCCGTCTTCGAGGCGCCCATCGTGCAGTCGACGCCGGTGCAGGCCGAGCTGGCGAAGATCTGGGCGAACATCCTGCGCTACGCGACCTTCGCCCTGCCGAATCTTTTGATGATGGACTGCGAGCGCTACGGCGCGAACGTCTTCGAGGTCATCGAGCTGATCAACCGCGACTACCCGCGCGGCGGCATGGCGCTGCCGGGCTTCACCGCGGGGACGTGCCTGCGGAAGGACTTCGCGTTCTCGGAGGAGCGGTCGTCCGCGCCGGGCATGCTGCTCGCCGTCTCGCGCGTCAACGAGAGCGTCCCGATGTTCCTCGTCGACGGGCTGCGCCGCCGGCTGGATTCGCTGCGCGAGAAGAAGGTCGCCGTGCTGGGGCTGGCGTTCAAGTCGGACACCGACGACGAGCGCGACTCGCTCTCGCACAAGCTCATCCGGCTGCTGGAGCGCGAGCTGGCCGACGTCGCCGTCCACGACCCGATGGTCCCGACGCCGACGCAGGACTTCGACACTGCCGTGTCCGATGCGGACGTCGTCATCGTCGCCACCAACCACACCGAGTACTCGAACCGCGACGCGCTGTCGTCCGTGATCTCGCTGGCGTCCGACGACGCGATCGTCGTCGACCCGTGGAACGCCTTCGGGTCCGCCCAGGTCTTCGCCTACGCCGCGGAGCTCCGCTCGTTCACGGGCGCCCCCGGCGTCTGAGCGTCACCGTCTTCTCACGCGGCCGATAGGTGCTGTCGCCGCCGTAGCGCACCGCGACGAGGACTCGTCGCGCCCCACGCTGCTTGACCCTCAGCCGAATTCTTGCGTGGAACCTCCCGCCGCGGACAGGGACGGTCCCCACCGTCGTCCGCCGGCGCGCACCCACCACCACGGCCACCCTGCCGGTCGCTGCCCGGGACACCGCGCCGCGGACGATCACCATCCGCTTCGTCACGCGGGTCAGCGTGAGCCGGAGGACGGGCCGCTTCCGCGGCGTCGCCGTCGGCCGGGGAGACGGAGTCGGCGTCGGCGTCGCAGTGGGCGACGGTGAGGCGGTCGGCGACTCCGTGCCTGTCGGGGTGCTGGAAGTCGTCGGTGTCGCGGTGGCGGTCGCAGTCGCGGCGGGCGCCGGCGCGACGTACTCGACCGTTCGCGCGTTGCTGGGCCCGGTGTTGCCGGCCGCGTCGACGGCTCGGACGGTGAACGTCCACTTCCCGATCCTCGGCAGGAACGTCGTCGCCCGGTCGGGCGGCGAGCCCACCGAGCTGATCGGCTCACACGCACCACCGTCCGCCGGACACGCTTCGCCGACGAAGCTCACGATCGGCGCCGGCCCCGGGTCCGCACTCGCGTCCGCTGCGACCTCGAAGTTGCCGTTCCCCGCCGGGTTCTTCGGCGTTCCCAGCACCGGTGCCGCAGGCGCCGTCGTGTCATACCCCACCACCGTCGTCGCGGGCGTCACCGTCGTGTTCCCGGCAGCGTCGACCAACTTCACCGAGACGACGTAACGGCCTTCAGCGGAAAGCGCGAACGCGGACTGCGTGGTCGAGGCCGCCGGCGAGAAGCATCCCCCACCGTCCCTGCACACCGTCACCACTGCCGATTCGATCGGGCTCGCCTGCCCGCCGGGGTTCACCCACTGGACCGTCCGCATCGAGTTCGTGCTCCACGTCCTGTCGTCACTCGGCTTCAGGCTGATCGGAGCCGTCGGAGCCGTGTTATCGATCTGCACCGTCGCCTCGGAAGTCGCCGTGTTCCCGGCGGCGTCAGTCACCTCGGACTTGACGAGGTGGACCCCATCCGTGAACACCGTCGTGTCCACGTTTCCGAACGCACTCGCCACGTCCGCGTTGGGGCTCGGGCACGGCAACGCATAGGTGTAATCGCAGGCGCGGGCATCCGTCTTCACCGGGCTCCCCCCGTCCCGCGTGAGCGCCAGCTTCTTGATTCCGGTCGCATCCCGCCCGACAACCTGCGCGGTCTGACTCCCCTTCAGCCACCCCCCGCCGAACAGGCTCCCGGAAGGCGCACCAACGATCGTCGGATCCGTGGGGTCACTCAGCGTGACCGTGGCCCCGTACAGCACCGCCTGCACGTGGTGGATCGTCGCGCCGTTGAGGCAAGAACTCGAACTTGCGCATCGGAAGCCCATCCGCACTTCGGAGGCAGTGAGCTGCGGGAACATGAAGGATTCGCCCCCCAGAACTCCGAGATCACATTTACCGTTTCCGTTGTCGCCCTGGCAGCCCTCAATCTCGAGGGAGTCGGCCAGAGACCGGACTCGGAAGTCGGTGTCGTTACGAGTTCTTAGCCATCGAGATCCACTCACCTTGACAATTGAGGTTCCGCTAGGAGCAAGGAACCGCCAGTAGCCGCTTGCTCCACTGGCCGTCTCGTTTTCCACGAGGTTGTCGCGAACCCATAGGCCGCCGAGCTCACCTGATAGTCCGCACCCGTCCCCGTGTTCGAGCTCGCTGGTCGCGCCACTCTGCGTGTAGGTCCAGCTGTTGTTCAGCAAGCCCGGGGCACTGCCACACGCTGATACCTCGAAGGTGCCTCCCCGAGCAAGATCAGGTACGACGAGCGCGGCGAGAACCAGGAGAATCAGCTTGGCGATAAGCCCCATCTCGTCCTAATAGATAACGGACCGGCCGACTCGGGCGGGGTCCAAAGTCCGTAGTTGACAGTGCAACGATTTTCAAACCCCGTGGACGTAGTGACAGGCGCCAGGTGAAGCGCCGCCATTTTCGAGTTGTCCGCCGCGTTTCACCGCCGGGCATCTGGGCTGTAACCCGGAAGAAGGTAGCTCGCGTTCGGCGCCGGAGCTTCACCGTCAACGACTTACCGCGCCAACGGACAGTTGCCCCTGTAGGGGCATCCAGCCGGTCATGCCTCACCCGTATTTTGGGTGTGCCGGGGGTCGCCACAGGCGTCGGCGCTGGAAGGCCTGTCGAGATAGCGGGGGGCGAGGGCTGCGGCGTTAGTGGCGATGGGCTTCCCGCCTGGCGATGCTTGGCACGCTTGTAAGCGTCGCCGAGTCCCGCCAGGTGAGCTGCAGCAGCACCGTCAATCACTCGGCGACCTCCGACGACGCGTGAACTTGTGCGCAGCCAATCTTCAATCTGCGCGTAGCCGACGTCGGGTCGGCTCGAGCGAATAAAGGAGAGAAGGCCAGCGACCGACGCAGACGCTGAGCTTGTTCCCCCGTCATCAAGGAGTTGAGGCCTACCGGTTAGGGGATCTGCGCTCGATGTCGGACATCCCGGAGCCACAAGAAGTTCTGTCGCAGGCTCACTTGCCGCCCGCGAACACACTCCGCCGGAGGCGTCACCTTCGGTCACGGCGATCGCCCCTTGAACGGTGGCCGGAAAGCCGGCTGCTCCAGGGGCGTTACCGGCGGCGACCACAACCGACACCTCCTGCTTGTGCGCAAGACCGATGGTGTCGTTGAGCAACTCCAAGTCCTCTTGGGACGGCTCGCAGGAATGGCAGCTGAGAGCAAGCTCAATTACGCCGAGTGAAAAGTCCTTCTGTTGCAGACACATCCTGACCCCCTGCTGGTAGGCCGATTGAACAAAATTCGCCTGATGGTCCACCGATGCGCGCACCCCGATCGCGACTCCTCCCGGCCAGACTCCGACGGTGCCCCAATCGTTCTGGGGGGCGATGGCGGCGTAGGCCATGCGGGTGCCATGCATGTACTCGAAGCCGGTGCCCTGGGGCTCCCCGGATTCGCCGTCGATGGCGATGCGGCGGAGGATCGGGCCGTTCGGGTTGTCCGGCGGCGTGTCCGGGGTGATTGCGATGCCGGTGTCGACGATGCAGACGGCCATGCGGTTAGGTGGCTGGTCGGCCGGGTCGAGGTAGGCGAGCCAGTCCATGTTGTAGGCGGCGAGCTGCGGGACCGGAATGGCGGTCTCGGCGGCGGATGCAACGGCCACCGGCCCCGCTGCGGTGAGCAGCAGGGCCGGAAGCACGGCCGTGAGGAGGCGGCGAAGGAGCACTCGCCTCAGCCCTTGACGGTGACCCTGACCGTCTTGGAGCGGCTCGGGCCGTAGGGGAACGCGCTGTCCCCGCGGACGCGAGCCCGGAACGAGTAGTGCTGGAGGCCGACCGTGGAACGGAAGCGGTACTTCGCGTGCCAGCGGCCGGCGCTGTTGGTGCGGACCGAGTTGAAGGTCTGCCAACGGCGACCGACCTTCGCCTGCAGGTCGATGCCGATGCCCCTGGGGGAACCGGCCGGGAGACGACCGACCCGAGGAACTTCAGCGTCTGGCCGTTGTGCAGGAACTTCTTGTTGGTGCGCAGCGTCGTGCGGGAGGGCACGACGATCTTCATGTCAGCGACGATCGACGCGGCATTGGCCGTCGGCGCGTAGGCGAAACGCAGCGTGCGGCTGTAGCCGGCGCTGATCTTGAACTTGACCTTGCCGTTGCCGTCAGTGGTCAACGGCGCACGGGCGACGGTGAACTTCCGGCCGGCCGCCGCCATCTTCTGCAGGACGACGATCTGGGCGCCCCTGATGGCGCGGCCCTGATCGTCGAGCAGGCTGACGGTCGTCGAGCTCGCCTTGCCGAAGCCGATGCGCCGTGACTTGGCACCGCTGAAGGCGAGCACGAAGTGCGAGACGCCTGCACCGTCGGCGCCGTTGCCGCCACCGGAGCCGTTCGCGCCGTTCGTCCCGTTTCCGCCATTCCCGCCGTCGGCTCCGTTGGAGCCGTTGGCGCCGTTCGCCGGGCTTTGCGTGCCGCTGTTGGGCTTGAGCTCGCTGTTGTCGCTGCGGCTCGAGCACTCATCGTCGGCGTCGTCGATCTTGCCGTCGCCGTCGTTGTCGATGCCGTCGGCGCACTCGGGCAGGACGCCGTTCTCGTTGACGCCGGGACCGGCCTGATCCGACAGCGCGGAGGTGGTGCCCTCGATGTTCGAAGCGGTCACCTGCACCCGCAGTCGGCGCCCAAGGTCGGCGCTTGCGAGGCGGTAGTTGTCGCTCGTCGCGTTGGGGATGGGCTTGCAGCTGGCGACGTCGGCGTCCGTGCAGCGCAGCCACTGCTTGGCGAAGGTGATGCCGTTGCCGAGCCAGTTGCCATTGGTGGCCTGCATGAGCGTTCCGAGCTGCGGCGCACCGTTGATCGCCGGAAGGGTCGTGGCCGAGGGCGCCGGGATGTTGTCCACGGTGAATCGGCGCGGATCGAGCACGACCGACGTGTTGCCGGCCGCGTCCTCCACGGTCACGCGCAGGTCATAGTCGCCGTCCACGAGCTTCGTGGTGTCGAACGCAACCGTCTCCGTCGCGGCCAGCTTGCACGGCACCCGGAACCCGAACTCGTGATCGTCCTCGCTGAGGTAGTCGAGTTCCGCGCACTTGCCGCCGTTGCCGTCGACCACCTGCCGCAGGGCCGTCTTCCAGTTCGGGCTGGAAGGTGCCTTGTACTCGACGATCGTGTGGTAGAGCCCCGAGCCCTTGTCGGTCGCGTCGAAGGTGAGTTCCGCCACGCCGGCGTGGACGCCCGGCGCCGCGAGGGAGCCAGTGGCGTCAGCGACGATCGGGTTCTCGCCGTCGAGCACTTCGGCCTGCACCGCCTTGACCTCGTAACGCACGAGCCCGCCCACCAGTGCCTCGCCGGTGATCTCGTCGCGCGAGCCGTTGACGTTGCACACCTCCTGGGGGTTGAGGCCCACGCAGGCCCAGGAGACGTAGAGGTCGTGGACGTCGGTGAGCTCCGGGGACACCAACTTGTCCGCGGCGTTGAGCGTGTCGCCATCCGCGCCGGCCACGCTGCGGCAGCTCCAGCTGGATCCACAGTCCGTCGAATCGATCGCGTCGACCCGCGCGCGACTCTTCACGCTGATCCAGCCCGCCCAATGCGCCTGGTCGCTCTCGAGGCCGTTGTGGCTGGCCGACCGCACCCGCCACATCGTCAGACGCTTCAGGGACAGGTCGGGACCGGTCGTGTAGTGCTGGGACGCCTGATAGCCGGGTCGCACGTTGTAGTTCGTCTGGACGCCGATCCCGTAGCGCGGGGCCTGCGCGCAGCCGTTGTGGGTGACTACGCCCTTCGGGTCGTCGAAGTCGAAGCCGTACTGGTTGACCTCAGCGGTCCAGCCGTCGGTCGGCGCAGTGAGCCCTGCGGGCGTCTGGCAGCTGTACACGTTGAAGGTGCCGGCACGAGCCGATCCGGTCCCGAGCAGCGTTGCGACGAGGACCGTGAGGACGAAGTACAGAGGTGTGTGGGTGTTGGGCATGTCTTCCTGACGGCACGAGAGCGCTGAGGGGGACCCCCTCAGGGCGTCTCGAAGCCGAACTCCTTCGTTGTCGATGTCGTTGTCGGCGTCGAGCTGGTGCTCGACGTGGTGGCCGGCGGGGACGTCGCCATTGCTTGGGACTGCTGTTCGAAGGTGATGGGCTCGCGGGTGGCGGCCGGAGTGGGCGTCGCCGAGGGCTTCGCTGCGGCCCGACCGCGGCGATGACCCGATCGGGCACCGGGGGCGGTAGGTGGCTGCTGCGAGGGCACGGTGGCGACCGGCGTCGCCATGACGCGGGCGACCTTGACCTGTGGCTGCGGCCGCAGCACGGGCGCGGCGGCATGGTGGGGCTTTGGCCGATGATGAGGCGCGACGACCTTCGGCACGGACACCGCTCCACCCGCGACCGCCGTCGCCGCCACGGCGACCGCGGCCGCGGTGCGGCCCTGCGGAGGCATCGCGTTCACCATCTCGGTGCCGCGGTGCAGCCAAAGGTTCACGCGCAGGAACAGGTCGGACAGCCCGTGGGAGACGTGCTCCAGGCGCCCGCGAGCACGAGCACCTCCGGGCCGATGATCGCCAGCGCGCCGCGCCGGACGCCGCCGAGGGCAGAGCCACACACGGGACAGTCCTCCACGTGGATCGTGAGGATCTCGAAGATCGCGGGCAAGGACTTCTCGTCGTACGCCGCGCACAGGTCCAGCTCACCGGCGAGCACGGACCAGACCTCCGCACCCACCTTGGTGGCGATCTTCTTGCGGTCCTTCTTCACCCGCGGAACCGACACGCCGAGCGCCGCCGCCGTGGCTTCCGACGGCTGCAAATACAGGTAGCTCCAGACGAAGGTTCGGACCTCCCTCTCATTGAGCTTGCCCTGGATCAGGGTGAGCACGCGGTGGACGAGCGCCTCGTAAGTCGCAGTCGACGCCGTGTTGTCGTCGGCGGCTGCCGCGTACTGGTCCTCGATGTCGAGGATCTCCAGCGACGCCTTCTCGTCGCGGCCGATGCCGCGGGCACGGGCGCGGACGTCGTCGATCAGGACGTGGTGGACGGCTTCGGCGATGAAGGCGGCCGGCGCGCTGGCACGGCTCGGCGAGCCGTTCGCGGCACGCTCGCATTCACGCGTCCACCACTCGGCGTAGAGGTCCTCGAACCGGGCGCGGTCCTCGCCGCGGTGGCGGGCGGCGAAGCGGACCCAAACGGACTCCCGCAGGGCCTCGAAGTGCTCTTCAGCTGAAAGGACAGTCGATTGAGGCATCTTCACCTAGTAGGTCCCAGGCACTCGAAATCGTCGCGATGGGCAACGGAACACCGCGTTCTGCGTGCAGGAAGAAGCGCTCGAGGAGCGCGAGACGCGTCGGCTCGTCCCATGTCGTCACGAGCGCCGACAGGTCGTCCAGCGCGTCCTGCGCATGCGCAGGCTGGCCGCTGACCGCGGCGAGCAGCCGCTCGCGAGCAGGCTCTGGCACCCAATCCGGGCAACGCATCTGTACCTATGACGGCACGCACACCCCCGTGCGCACCCCCGCCGAACCTCATCCACATTCCTTCCCGCCTCGACTTACGGGAACCTGATCGCCGGTTTTCTGGAAGCACTGAATGAACAAGGCGGTTCAATTGGACATCTGGCCACCCTGGCTAGCCTCCCGCCCTGCTCATGAACCGCGTTCTCGTCACCGGCGGCGCCGGCACCATCGGCCAGGCCGTGGTCCGCCGGCTCCTCCGGGACCCCGCCTTCGAGGTCCGGGTCTCCGACCAGCGCGTGGCCCCCGACTGGATGCGCGAGGGCTGCGAGGTCCACACGGGCGACCTGCGTCAGCTGGCCGAGGCGCGCAAGGCGATGAGCAAGCTGCACGCACGTCATCCACCTGGCGGCGATCGTCGGCGGCATCGCGAACTTCCACAAGCTCCCGCACACGCTCACCGAGGTCAACAACGCGCTCTACAACGCGGTCTTCCGCGCGGCGCTGGACGTCGACGTCAAGCGCTTCACCTACGTGAGCTCGAGCATGGTCTTCGAGAAGGCGGAGGAGTACCCGACCACCGAGGCCTACCTCCCGCGCTGCCCGACGCCGACGTCGCGCCTACGGCTTCTCCAAGCTCACGGGCGAGGTCTACTGCCGCGCCGCGCACGACGAGCACGGCCTGCCGTACACGATCTGCCGCCCGTTCAACGCCTACGGCCCGGGCGAGATGCCCGAGGACGAGCCCGGCATCGCCCACGCCGTCCCCGACCTCATCCGCAAGTCGCTGCGCCGCCTGAAGCCGCTGCCGATCTTCGGGACCGGCGAGCACACGCGCACGCTCACGCACGTCGACGACATCGCCGACGGCATCGTCACCGCGACCGGCGCACCCGGACGGCCTCAACGAGGACTTCAACATCTCCGCCGCCGACGAGCGGACGGTCGCCGAGATCGCCGCCATCTGCTGGGAGGCCGCCGGCAACGACCCGGCCGAGCTCGAGTTCGAGCACCTGCCGAGCTTCGAGGTGGACGTCGTCCGCCGCTGGCCGAGCGTCGAGAAGGCGAAGACCGTGCTCGGCTGGGAGGCGCCGATCGGCGTGCACGAGGGCATCGCGCAGACCGCCGAATGGCTCAAGACTCAGGAAGGGGTGACGGCGTGAAGCGCGCACTGATCACCGGCATCACCGGGCAGGACGGCAGCTACCTCGCGGAGCTGCTGCTCGAGAAGGGCTACGAGGTCCACGGCATGGTCCGCCGGTCCTCGACGGAGAAGTTCGAGCGCATCGAGCACCTGCGCGAGCGCATCACGCTCCACCAGGCCGACCTGCTCGACCACCGCTCGCTGGTCGACTGCCTGCGCGCGTCCAAGCCCGACGAGATCTACAACCTCGCCGCGATGAGCTTCGTCGCGGTCTCCTGGATCCAGCCGACCCTGACCGCCGAGTTCACCGGCGTCGGCGTCACGCGCATCCTCGAGGCCATGCGCGAGGTCTGCCCGGAGGCGAAGTTCTACCAGGCGTCCTCGAGCGAGATGTTCGGCAAGGTGCAGGAGACGCCGCAGACCGAGATCGACGCCGTTCTACCCGCGCTCGCCCTACGGCGTCGCGAAGGTCTACGGCCACTGGATCACGGTCAACTACCGCGAGTCCTACGACCTGTTCGCCTGCTCGGGCATCCTGTTCAACCACGAGTCCGAGCGCCGCGGCCTCGAGTTCGTGACGCGCAAGATCACCTGGCACGCGGCGGCGATCAAGCTCGGCCAGCGCGACGAGCATCGCGCTCGGCAACCTCGACGCCAAGCGCGACTGGGGCTACGCGAAGGACTACGTCGAGGCGATGTGGCTGATGCTCCAGCAGGACACGCCGGACGACTACGTGATCGCGACGGGCGAGACGAACACGGTGCAGCGCTGCGTCGAGGTCGCCTTCGACCAGGCCGGCATCGCCAACTGGCAGGACTACGTCCAGATCGACGACCAGTTCAAGCGGCCGGCCGAGGTCGACCTGCTGGTCGGCAGACCACGACGAAGGCCACCGAGCAGCTCGGCTGGGAGCCGAAGACGAGCTTCGAGCAGCTGATCCGCCTGATGGTCGACTCGGACCTGAAGCTGCTCGGCGGCTGATTGGCCAAGCTTGGCCAAGCGCGGTACGCTTGGGCCATGGCGGTCAATGTCGGTGAGGCGAAGACCAACCTGTCGAAGCTGATCGCGCGCGCCGAGGCGGGCGAGGAAGTCGAGATCGCACGGGACGGCGTGGTCGTGGCGAAGCTCGTGAAGGCGATGCCGAAGCAGACAGCGGGCGAGTGGTGGAAGTCGATCGAGGGCATCGGGAGCGGAACCGGCTGGATCGGACCGGACTTCGAACACTCCGAAGAGGAGCTCGACGAGATCTACGACAGCCCGATCTTCCCTGAGTGAGGCTCCTGCTCGACACCCATGTCGTCCTGTGGGGGATTCGCGAGCCACAACGTCTTGGGAGGACGGCTCGCCAGGCGATCCTCGACGCCGAGAGCAATCTGGTCAGCGTCGTCACCTTCATCGAGGTCGGGGTCAAGACCGCCACCAGCAAGCTCCGCCCGCCCGACGGCTTCGACACCGCCGTCCCGGCCGAGCGGTTGCTCCCGATCACCCCTGAGCATGCGCTCGCCCTTGGTCGTCTTCCGCTCCATCACCGCGACCCGTGGGACCGGCTGCTCATCGCGCAGGCAATCACAGAAGGACTGACGATCGTGACCGCGGACGCCGCATTCGCCGCCTACGACGTCCCGCTCGTCAACGCCGCCGTCTAGGCCCTCCGGCGGGGGATGTGGAGGAAGCGGTGGTAGCGGTCGGCGTTCCCGGCACCGTCGATGACGCGCAGCGTCAGGCGCGCGCCGCCGGCCTTCACGCCTGAGCCGACGTCGAGACGCACCAGGTGCGTCCCGGCCGCAAGCGTCTTCTGCCTGCTCGCGAGCCGGCGGCCGCCGCGAGTGAGCCTGGCGGCGAGGGTCACGGTCTCCTCCGTGGTCAGCTTCACCCGGATCTGGCGCCGGCCCGAGGAGCGGCGAACGGTCCGGGCCGACACGAGCGTCGCGGCGACGGTGGTGTCGGCGGTCGTGGTGGAGGATCCGCCGCCGGCGAGCCCCACGGAGAAGTCCGCCGCCCAGCCGGCCGCGTTGGAGCCTCGCGGGTGGAGCGTGAGGACCTCGGCGTCCGAGCCGAGGATGCTGTCCTGCGCTGTCGCTGACGTCGGGCGTCCCGCGGGAGGCGTAGGGCTCGGCCGCGAAGACCTTCGCGTTCTGCGCGTCCGTGAAGAACATCTGCGAGGTGAAGTCGGACGACGCGGTGCGCACGCGGAAGTGGATGTGCACCGCGCGGCCCGAGTACCAGCCGGGCTACTTCGTGACGAAGGTGACCTTGCCGTCGGCGTCCGTGGTCTGGAAGCCGCGCAGCCAGTGCTGGCCGGTGGTCGCGTTCTGGGAGACGTCGGAGTACTTGCCCTGCGGCGTTGGCGTGCCAGATGTCGACCTGTGCGCCGACGACGGGCGCGCAGTCGTTGGCGGCGTCGAAGAGGTACATCGTGATGGTGAGGTCGACGCCAGGCTGTGACTCGCGGACGTCGGAGCGGTTGAGCTTCTCCTCCACGAAGTAGGGGCCGATCGTCTTGTTGGGCGTGAGCGCGCAAGTGGCGCTCGCCGCCTCGGCGACGTCTGCGCGTCCGGCGCCCGCCGGCAGCTTCAGCGTGTCGGCGAGGAGGAACGCGACACCGCTCGCGCCGGCGGCGCCGAGGGCCTGACGGCGGGTGATCTCGGGGGAAGGCATGCCGGTACGGTGGCGCCGTGCCCTCCGAGACGCCTGCGCATCCCCTGAGAGAGGCCTGGGAGGGCCGGCGCGTCCTGCTGACGGGGCACACCGGCTTCAAGGGTGCCTGGCTGGCCCTGTGGCTCGCGGAGCTCGGCGCGTCCGTCCACGGGCTGAGCGGTCCGGCACCGAGCGAGCCGCTCCTCTACGACCAGGCCCGCGTGCGCGACGTGCTCGACGGCGAGCACACCGTCGACGTGCGCGACGGGAGCGCCGTCGCGAAGGCGGTCGTCGCCGCCCGCCCCGAGGTCGTCCTGCACATGGCCGCGCAGGCGATCGTGCGCCGCTCGCTGGTCGACCCCGTCTCGACCTGGGCGATCAACGTGACCGGCACCGCCAACGTCCTGCAGGCGCTGCCCGACGACGTGCGCGCGGTCGTCGTCGTGACCAGCGACAAGTGCTACCGCGACATCGAGACGGGGCGGCCGATGGTCGAGGACGACCCGCTCGGCGGCAAGGACCCGTACTCGGCTTCGAAGGCGGCGCAGGAGCTCGTCGCGGCGGCGCACCGTCAGACCTTCGGCGGGCCGATCGCGACCGCCCGCGCCGGCAACGTCATCGGCGGCGGTGACTGGGCGGCAGACCGCCTCATCCCGGACATCATGCGGGCCCGCGCGGCCGGCGCGACCGTCGTCCTGCGCAACCCGGACGCGGTCCGGCCCTGGCAGCACGTCCTCAACCCGCTCAGCGGCTACCTCGTGCTCGCGGAACGCCTGCTCGCCGGCGACGATGTCGCCGAGGCCTGGAACTTCGGTCCGGACAACGACGACGCGCTGCCGGTGAAGGACGTCGTCGAGCGGCTCAAGGCCGACTACCGGATCGAGGCGGACCCCGACGCGAGCAAGGAGTCGGTGCTGCTCCGTCTCGACAGCAGCAAGGCGCGCGACCGGCTGGGCTGGGAGCCCGGCTGGGATCTCGCCCAGGGGCTCGACGCGACGCAGCAGTGGTACGCGGGCGACGGCGATGCCCGCGAGCGCACCCTCGCCCAGATCGCCGCCTTCTAGACGACGTCCTTCGTCTTCTCGTGGGCGACGATGTCGCCGAGGATCTCCGTGAGGTCCCGCGTCGGCGACCAGCCGAGCGCCTCGTGGATGCGCGTGGTGTCGGGGATCCTGCGCATCATGTCCTCGAAGCCCTCCTCGTAGGCCTCCTCGTACGGCACGGTGATCACCTGTGAGGAGGAGTCGGTGAGCGTGCGGACCCGGTCGGCGAGCTCGCTGATGGACACCTCCTCCGTCGACCCCACGTTGAACACCTGGCCGAAATGGCGGTCCGTCTCCATGAGGTCGGCGAGCGCGCCCACCACGTCGAGCACATGGCAGAAGCAGCGACGTTGGCTCCCGTCCCCGTAGACGCGCAGGTCGCGGCCGGCCAGCGCCGCGCGCACGAACGAAGGGACGACCATCCCGTACTGGCCGGTCTGCCGCGGACCCACCGTGTTGAAGAGCCGGGCCACGACCGTCGGCAGCTGGCGCTCCTTGTAGTACGCGAGTGCCAGGAACTCGTCGATGGCCTTTGAGCACGCGTAGGACCAGCGGCCCTTCGTGGTCGCGCCGAGCACCAGGTCGCCGTCCTCGCGGAACGGTAGGTCGGGGGACTTGCCGTACACCTCGCTCGTGGACGCCACGAGCACGGGGCGACGCTTCTTCGCCGCCTGGGACAGGACCACCTCGGTGCAGTGCACGTTGGTCTCGATCGTCCGGACGGGGCTTTCCACGATCAGCTCGACGCCGACCGCGGCGGCCAGGTGGAAGATCGCGTCGGCGTCGTCGACCGCCTCGGCCACGACCCGGGTCGACGCGCAGGTGTCGATCGTGTACTCGAAGCGCGGATGGTCCTTCAGGTGGCGGATGTTCTCGACGGCGCCCGTCGAGAGATCGTCCAGGACGTGGATCGCGTGCCCACGTCGCAGCAGCTCGTCGCTCAAGTGCGAGCCGATGAATCCCGCGCCGCCGGTGATGAGGAACTTCATGGGGCCGGAACGGTAGGTGGCGGGACGGGGCCCGTGCCCGGCCGGCCGAACCGCGTCAGCAGACCACGTCCCTGACGCAGCCCGAGCGTGACGGCGACGGCCAGCAGCAGCGCTACCCCGACCGCGGCCATGCCCGTCGGCCCGCCGGCGCTCCACCAGGCCACGAGGGCCAACCCGGCGCCCCCTGTAGCCGCCCCCACGCACGTTCCCACGAGGCTGCTGGGCGGAACGGCGGACCGCAGCGCCACGACACCCGCCACCACCCCCGTGAGGCGCGAGCACGCATAGGCGATGGCCACGCCGGTCGCCGTGATCGGCAGGATCCCGAACAGGAGCAGGCCGCCGTAGACCGCGGTCATGAGGAGGTAGACGGGCGTCACGCGGCGCGGTATGCCGAGCGCATACAGCGCGCCGGTCAACACGGCCACGGGGCCCATCAGCAGGTACCCGACGCCGACGGCGGCGAACACCGTCCCGCTTCCCTCCCAGCGGTCCCCGAAGAGCAGCGGCGCCCACAGCTCGGCGAGGGCGACCGGGGCGAGCATCACGACGAGCAGGAAAGTCGCGGTCTCGCCCATCTGCCGCGTGGCGCCGACCAGCGACCCCGTGCGCCGCAACGCGTCCCCGAGAGACGCGAACGCGACGCGCTGGAGCACCAGCATCACGACCGCGGCGTACCCCACCAGCGAGGCGGCGGTATTGACCCAGCCGAGCCCGGTCGGGTCGTCGCCCCCGAGGGCGACGAACGGCATCATCCCCTCGATCAGCGCGAACGCGGCGACACCGAGGATGGGCGCGCCGAAGGCTGAGGCCGCTCGCATATCCGCCCACGCCGGCCGCGCAAGGGGCGGGCGGGAGACGCAGAGCAGCACGCTGGCGCCGGGAACGGCACGCACCAGGAGACCGAGGGCGAGCCCGTCGACCGGGTGGCCGCCGAGCGCGACGGGGATGGCGACGGCGAAGAACGTCACCTGATCGAGCACCTCGGCGACGGCGATCCACACGAACCGCAGGTCCCGCTCGAGGAGTGCGGCCGACGGCGCGCGCAGGGCGAGGACGAGCGCGCAGCCCCCCGCGGCCGCCAGGCACGTCGTCAGTCCGGGGAGTGCCGTGGTCGCGCCGAGGGGGCCGCTGACCGCTAGCAGCACCAGCAGGACGAAGAGGCCGACACCGCCTGAGACCAGGGCCACCGCGGCGACCTGCTTCGGCGTCGGCGGCTCCTTCGAGCCGATGATGGAACCGAGCACCTTGGTCCCGACCTGCTGATCGAAGAAGGCGGCGAGGAAGAAGGCGACCGTGTACGTCGCCCAGACCTCCGGCCCGAGCCGCCGGATGAGGAACACGCTGCCGCCGAGGTTCAGCAGGCCGACGACGGCGTAGCGGAGGGCGACGGAACCGCCGGCCGCCGCCAGGCGCGCGAGGGGCGAGCGCGGACCCGCGAGCAGGTCGCGCCACCGGTGCAGCGCGGCCGCTAGGCGATCCGCGACGGGGGACCGCGACCAGGCGACCGTCCCGGCGCCGACGAACAGGAACACCACGTGCAGGCGGTGGCGGAACCCCGTACCCGCGTTCGCGCTGGTGACCGCGTAGCCGAGCGCGACGGTCAGGGCGAGCATGAGGACGGGCAGGACGGCGCGCAGCCGGCGCCGGTTCCGGGCGAGGCCCACGATCAGCCAGACGCCGATCGCCAGGGCGATGAGGGTGCCCAGCGCACCCAGTCGCTGCTCGTTGTTCGCCAGCTGCCACGGGAGCGGCCGCACCACGAAGTCCGCGATCCGCTGGGGGACTGCCTGCACCGCACCGCTCAGCGTGGAGTAGTCGACAGGCTTCAGGCTGAGGGCCGCCGACCCGTCCGTCTCCAGGGCCTGGAACTCCTGCAATCGTTGCAACATCCTGCTCGAGACCCCCGAGGCCACGAATGCGGCCAGTGCGAGCAGCGTCAGCCCGGCCAGGCTGCCGATCACCACCCACCGCCGCCGGCCCGCCCGGACGATGGCCCAATGCACCCCGACGAGCACCAGCCCGGCGGCCAGGAACCCGGCCGCGTACGGACGCACCGAGGCGGCGACGACCAGCGCCGTGCACGTCGCGACGATCGTCACCCGCGGCGCGTCCGACCAGAGCCGCCCGGCCGCGAAGACTGCGAGCCCGCCCGCGAGCAGGAGCAGCGCCTCCTTCTGCAGGATCGTCGTGAAGAAGAGGCTGGATGGCTCGAGCAGCAGCAGCCAGGCCGCGCTCGTCGCGGCACGTCGACCGCCCAGGTCGTGCAGTCCGACGACGAAGAAGACCACGGCCACCGCGGCGACGACGCACTGCAGCAGGCGCAGGGTGTCGTCCCCCGGGTCCCCGAGCAGCTTGGTCGTGAGGCCGACATGAAGGTGAGGCCATCGCCGGCGATGGCGTCCGGCCACGCCGACGACGTCCACGGACGCTGGGCGAGCAGGTGCGCGGAGTAGGCGAAAGCGGGATCGTCGGTGCCGCGGATCGTCCGGCCGAAGCTCCCCGCCAGCGACACCACGACGACGACCAGCGCGCGAAGCCACAGCGCGCCGAGCAGTGGCGGCAGGAGGTGCAGGTCGCGCCCACGGCTCAGCCGCCCGTGCAGCCACCAGACAAGCCCGCTGCCGAGCACCAGGACCAGGACGAAGCTCTCGGCGTGGTAGAGCCCCGCGTCGGTGGACAACGGTCAGCCGCTGCGGCGGGCACCGACCGTCAGGAAGCCCACGCGCAGCTCCTCGTCGGTCATGCCCCGATAGCGCGGATGCAGCCGGTCGCGGTCGAAGCCCTCGGGCAGGTCGAAGCGCGTCAGCTCCTCCGACACGACCTCGAACCCGCCCTCGCGCAACACGTTCCGCCACTCCCCGACACGCAGCCGGTTGATGGAGGTCGAGCGGTTGCCGAACATCGCCCGGAACAAGCGGTCGGAGTAGCGCAGGGCATCGAGCCAGTCGCCGTGGACCGTCTCGTCCCCCTCGATGCGCATGTGATCGCGTAGATCGATGATGTGCGCCATCACCCCGCCGGGCCGCAGGGCACGACGCATGTCGCGCAGCAGCGGCCGCACGTCCTCTCGCCGGACGTGCTCGAGCACCGACTTCGAGAGGATCACGTCGATGCTCCCGTCCGCGACCGGGAGCGCCGTCCCGTCGAAGGCGCTGAAGGAGAGGGGCCAGGCACCCGGGCCCAGCACCTGCGCCCGGGCGGAGACGGACGCCGGATCCGCGCCTGCGGCCGCGAGGAGCGCACCCGCGGTGCGACCGGTCGCGAGGCGGTCGGCGAGTTCGGTGTAGCGCTCGCCCTGCTCTGCGCCGTCGGGAAGCTGCAGCTGGACGTCGATCCCGGTCGCGTGAGCCGCGCCGGCCAGCACGGCGGCGGCGCAGACCTCACCCGTCCGGCCCACCCCGAGCTCGAGCACGCGTGCGCCGGCGAACCCGACCTCGGCGGCGACCAGGGACGGCGCCAGGCGGTCGAGGACGGAGCCGACGGCGTCCAGATCACCATCCATCCCGAAGCAGCCACGACTCCGGCGCATCGGGATGACCACCGGCGCGAGCGCGTTCTTGGCAAGATTGACCGCTATGTACGGACCCTCGCGCACGCGGACACCGTAGTTCCTGTACGGGTCCTTCAGGTCCTCGCCGAAGACACCGTCGGCGGCACGGAACTGCACGTCGCGCAGCTCGCCGAGGGCCTCTCCGGCGAGGTCCGGTGCGAGGTCGCCACGCTGTTCGGCGAGGGGCCGATCGCGGAGCGGCTCCGAGGCCGGTCCGTCCCCGTGTTCTCGCTGGGTGGCCCTCCGTGGCCCGCGCGGGTGCGGCGTCTCGCCGCGCTCATCCGGGCGCGGCGCTACGACGTGGTGGAGGCGTACGGTTTCAAGGCCTCGTTCGTCGCCCGGTTCGCGGCGCGCTCGTCGCGGCCCCGGCCCGGCTTCGTCTGCGGCGTCCAGGGGCTTCACGTCACCGAGGTCCTGCGCGACGACGAGCCGAAGGGCCGGGTCGCCCTGGCGCTGGAACGGCGGACGACCAGCCTCGTCGACCACTACGACGTCAACTCGCACGGCGCGCTCGAGCTGCTCGCCACGGCGGGAATCGCCCGGGAGCGGATGACGTACATCCCGAACGGCGTGGACACGTGCGTGTGGACCCCGGCGGACCCGCAGGCGCGCGACGCCCCTCCCCTCGTCATCTGCGCGGCGCGCCTCGTCGACCGCAAGCGCCAGGTCGATCTCGTAGACGCCTTGCGCCTGCTGCGGGGGAGGGGCTCGTCGCGCGCCTGATGCTCGTCGGCGACGGGCCGGAGCGCGCGGCGCTGGAGGCGCACATCGACGCCCTCGGTGTGCGCGACAATGTCGACCTCGCGGGGGCGGTGCCGCCGGAGGAACTGCGGCGGCGGCTGCAGCACGCAACGGTCTTCGCCCTCCCCTCGCTGTGGGAGGGGATGCCGGCCGCCGTGCTGGAGGCGATGGCCTGCGGACTGCCCGTCGTCGCTTCAGACGTCAACGGCACGCGCGACGTGGTGGAGCATGGCGTCACGGGGCTCCTGCACCCGTCGGGCGACGTCCCCGCGCTCGCCGACTGCCTCCGCTCCGTGCTGGTCGACGACACGGTCGCCCGGGCCCTCGGGCAGGCCGGACGCGAGGCCATGACGGCACGCTTCTCCTTCGAGGCGGTGCTGGCGGCCAAGGCGGAGCTGTACCGAGCCGTGGCGGCGGGCCGAGCGCCGGGCCGCGGGTAGCATCCTGCCGATGAGGATCTCGCGCGCCGCGATCGTGGTCTGGGTCCTGGCGGCAGGCCTGCTGGCCACCGGTTGCGGGTCGAACGCCAAGAAGGCGTCGTCGAAGCCGGCGGCCAAGTCCGTGCCGGCCTCACGGGCCGATCTCGTGACTCCTGGCGCCCCGGGTCGCGTGGTCCTCGAGCACTGGCGCCTGCTGAAGACGGGCGCAGCGCCGGCCGTGCTGACCCTGTATTCGGACGACGTCCTGAAGGCCACCGGGCTCACGGCGCTGGCCGGAGCGGCCACGGCCATTCGCGGCAACCTGTCGGGCTACACCCCCGTCGTGCGGCGGGCGGAGGACCTGGCCCGTGGGAAGCTCCTCTACGTGGACGCTTTCAACGGCTCCGCGCCGGTGCTCCACTACACGTACATCGTCCATCGCGTCGATGGCGCCTGGAGGATCTGGTTCGACACGCTGACGCAGTCGGCCATCTCGGTGAACGCGGACTACCTACGCGCCAGCCGCGCACCGCAGGAGCCCGTCGCGACGGTGCAGGAGCACTTCCGGCAGGCCGCGACCGAGGGCCTCAACAGCGTCGATGCGGTCAAGCGTGCGCGCTCGCGGACCGGCTAAGGCCGTCCTCGCCGTCGCGGCCTGCTTGAGCGTCGCCGCGGTCGTCGGCGTCGGCGTCGCGTCGCTTCCGGAGACACACCGGGCCACGCAGGACGTCTGGGTGGAGGCCTTCGGCGACCCGCGGCGCACGGACCGGGCCCTGATCGCGGCCGGTGTCCCCACCGGCGCCCTCAGCCGCAGTGCCGCGGCGCCGCTGCTCCCGGGCGGGCAACCGGCGCTCGCCGCAGTCCGGCGCACCGTCGGGCGGGCGCTGGACCTGCGCCCGGCCGCTGTCGGACGCCGTGTCGAGGTCCAGGACTCCGACGCGCTGAGCGCGTTCGACTACGACAAGGTCCTCGGGCGGCGGCTGACTTTCGCGGCCCAGGGTCCGAGCCCGGACGCCGCGGAGACGCTCGCGCGGCAGTTCGCCGCGGTGTACTCGGCGCGGCGGGCGAGGCTCTACCGGGGATACGCCGCGCAGGTCCGCGACCGGCAGGCCCGGATCGGCGCCGAGCTCGAGGCCGACCGCCTCCAGCTGTTGCGGACGCAATCCGCCCTCCCAGTCCCCTCCAGCCCGAAGCCGCTCCGCGACGCCGTCATGGCGGGCGTGATCTGCGCGCTCCTCTTCACCCTGGCCGGCCGCGTCCGCCGGCGCGCCCGCACGTCGTGACGCCGCGCGTCCTGCACGTCATCACCCGGCTGTGCGTCGGCGGTGCTCAGCTCACCCTCTTCGAGTCCGCGCGGGACCTGTCCGACGCCTACGACCTGGCCGTCGCGCACGGGCCGGACGTGGGTGACGAGGGCTCCATCGAGGCGCGGGTGGCGGCGGAGTTCCCCAGCTACCAGGTCCCGTCGCTGCGGCGCGCGATCCTGCCGCGCGACGACGTCCGCGCCGTCCGCGCGCTGCGCGCCGTGTACGTCCACGCCCGGCCGGACATCATCCACACGCACTCGTCCAAGGCCGGCATCGTCGGGCGTCTCGCGCGATCGTCGTCGCCGGCGAAGCTCGTCCACTCCGTCCACGGATGGGGACACAACCCGCTGCAGTCCGCACCCAAGCGCCGCCTGCTCATTGAGGCCGAGCGCCGGCTGGCGAGCCGCGCCGACCTGCTCATCGCCGTCTCCAGCGACGTGCGCGACGAGGGGCTGTCACTCGGCATCGGCGCCGCCGAGCAGTACCGCGTCGTCCCCGAGTACGTCGACTACACGCCCGCCTTCACGGACCACGCCGAGGCCCGCCGGACCGCACGCGCGAGCCTGGAGGTCCCGGCGGACGCGGAGGTGGTGGGCTGGGTCGGTCGCTTCATGCCACAGAAGGACCCCGTGGCCCTCGCGGGCGCGCTGACCCGCGTGCTCGACGCGCGCCCGGAGACCTGGGCGGTGCTGATCGGCGACGGGCCGCACCGCCAGGAGGTCGAGACCCGGCTGCGCGCGTCCGGCGCTGGTGACCGGGTCCGCTTCGCGGGCTTCCGCTCGGATGTCCGCTCGCTCTACGCGGCCTTCGACGTCCTGCTGCACACCTCCCGCTACGAGGGTCAGCCCCGGGTGGTCCAGGAGGCCATCGCGGAACGGGTGCCGGTCGTCACCGCTCGCGTGTCCGGGACGGGCGACCTCCTCGCCTCGGGGGCGGTCGGCGTCGAGGTGGAGACGGGCGACGAGGCGGCGATGGCGGCGGAGGTCCTCCGCCGCCTGGACGACGCCGGCCTGCGAGCGCCACTGTCGGAGCACGACATCGCCGCGGTGACGGAGCACAACGGGCGCGCCACGTCGGAGCGGCTGCACCGCCAGGTGTACGGCGAGCTCCTCGGCTAGGTCGCGTAGCCTTCCTGGAATGGCCGCACCCGCCGTTCGCGAGGACCTGCACGAGGCGGCCGTCGCCTATTTGCGCAACGTCGACAACCGTGGCATCTTCGAACGGTCGGAGTACTTCGCCGACATCGCGGGGCGCCCCGGCGCCGGCTTCGACGCCGCCTTCGAGTACCTGACCAGCGCGGCGTTCCGCGGGGAGGCGGAGGCGTCGCTCGCCACCATCGCACCCACCTGGGAGCGGATGCAGAGCGCATCGCCGGAGCGCGTGCTCGACGCCGGCTCGGGCCCCGGGGTGACGACGCTCGCCATGGCGCGACGCTACCCGGAGGCGGAGGTCGTCGGGATCGACGTCGAGCCGCATGCACTGGAGTTCGCGCGCGTCCTGGCGAGCGACACCCCCCTCTGCTCGTTCGTGGAGGCGCCGCTGGAGACCTTCGAGGACGCCGACGGCTTCGACCTCATCCAGTGCCGGATGGTCATCGAGCACGTCTACGACCCGCCCGCGGCGATCGCGCAGTTGTCCCGGCTCCTGCGTCCCGGGGGGCTCGCGTACGTCGAGTTCCCGAACTACCTCTGGCCCTTCGAGCCGCACGTGAAGCTCCCCATGCTGCCCCGCAGCCCGAAGTGGATCCTGGCCCTCGAGTGCCGGGCCACCGGCCGCGACGCGCACTTCATCGAACACCTCAACTTCGAGTGCAACCCGGTGGCGTTCCGCCGGTGGGTGGCCGACGCCCCGGCCGAGCTCGAGGTGCACGACCTGATGGCGGCGAAGATCCGTGCGGTGCTCGACGGGCACACGCCCTCGGCGGTCCCGAGCCGCGACCGCATCGTCCAGCGGCTGAACGCCCGGCCGCGACTCAAGGCCGCCGCGGAGCTTGCGCTCACGACCCTGCCGATCGCACCGAGCGTGATGGCCGTCCTCCGCCGACCGGCGCAAGAGGACAGCGTTGCCCCTTGAAGCGCGGCTGCTGACGGGGCTGGCCATCGCGGTGGCGGTCGTCTACTGGGCGACGCCGCTGGCGATCCGCGTGGCCGATCGCTTCGACTTCTACGACCGGCCGCGGGAGTACCGCGCGCACTCGCACGCCACGCCGTACCTGGGCGGGGCCGCGTTGGTGGCGGGGTTCCTCGTCGCGCTGGTGCTGCTCGCGTCGGACGGAAGCCGGACGGTGCCCGTCGTGTGCGGTGTCGTGGTGCTGTGGGTGGTCGGGACGGTGGACGACCGCCGCGACGTGACCTGGTGGGCGCGGGTGATCCTCGAGCTCGGTCTCGCCGTGATGCTGTGGGCGGTCGGGCTCGGGTGGGACCTGGGCCTCAGCTGGGCGGTCGACCTGGCGCTGACGGCGCTGTGGATAGTGGCCGTCGTCAACGCCTTCAACCTCTTCGACAACATGGACGGGCAGTCGGCGACGATGGGGCTCGTCACCTCCGCCGGACTGGCCACGCTGGGGGTGGCGGACGGCAACACGTGGCTGGCTGTGGCGGGCGTCGCGCTGGCTGGGGCGTGCTTCGGCTTCCTCCCGCACAACCTCCTCGCGCAGCCCGCCCGCATCTTCCTCGGTGACGGCGGCTCGATGCCGCTGGGGTTCGCGGTGGCGGCGCTGGCGATGATCGGGGCGACGGACGCCGCGGTGGCATGGCAGGCGGTCGCGCTCGGCCTGCTCCTGGTCGGCGTGCCGGCCCTGGACACCGCACTCGTGGTCGTCTCGCGCCGGCGCCGCGGGCTCAGCGTCCTCACGGGGGACGCGATCACCTCACGCACCGTGCTCGGCAGCGACTGCGGACGGCGTTCGCAGTGGCGGTCGCGCTCGGAAGCGTCCAGATCGTGCTGTCGCTGCTCGCCGTCGCCGCCGCCCGCGGCTCGGCCAGCGTGCTCGGGATCGTGGCGGTCCTCTACCTGATGGCCGTCGGGGTCGCCGTTGCGTTGATCGACACCCGCATCCCCGCCGTCCCGCCCGCCGCCCCCGCGCCGGCCGCGGTGACGGACGTGGTCGCCCCGCCGCGCCGGCTGCCGTGGCTGCCACGCGAGACCCCGCTGCTGGTGGTCCTCGGCATCGGTGCAGGCATCTCGCCCTGGCTGGCCGGCTACTACGACGCGGCCGTGTGGGCGCCCCTCGGGCTCGGGCTGATCGTCTGCCTGCTCGCGGTGGGGATCGCTCGACCGCCGCGCCCGGGCGCGCCGGCCTGGGTGGCCGTCGGCGGCCTGGTCGGGCTTCGGCCTGTGGGCGCTGACGTCGGTGCTGTGGGCCGACTCGATCGAACAAGCGATGGTGGAGGCCAACCGGGCGCTCGCGCTGGCGGCGGCGCTCGGGCTGGCGCTCCTGCTCATCCGTGACCGCCGCGACGGCGCTGTGGGCGCTCGGGCGCCTTCGCCACCACCGCCGTGGTGCTCGAGGCGTGGCAGGTGGTGCAGCTGCTCGGCCCGGACGCCGCCGAAGCAGTTCCTCGGCGGCCGGTTGACGAGCCGCTCGAGTACATCAACGCCCAGGCGACGTTCTCCCTGCTCGCGCTCTGGCCGCTGCTGGCGCTCGCCGAGCAGCGCCGCTCGGCGGTCGGGGCCGGTGCGGCGCTGGCGGGCGTCGTCCTCTCCGGCGGCCTCATCCTGCTCTCCCAGTCGCGCGGTGCGGCGCTCGCCAGCGATCGGCTCCGTCGCTCTCGTGCTGGCCGTGGTCCCCGGGCGGCAGCGCCGTGCGCTGCGCGGTCGCCGTCGCGTTCGCCGCCGTGCTGGCGGCGAGCGGGCGCCTGCTCGACGCGCCGGCGGACATCAACGGCGCGGTCGCGGCTCCTGCTCGCTGCTCGCGGGCGGTGGCGGGCGTGGTCTGGGGCGTGGTCGTCGCGGCCGAGCGCGCCTACGCGCGGCCAGCGCGCTGCGGCCGCGCGTCACGCGGGGCGCTTCGTCGCCGCGCGCCCTGCTGGCCGCGGTCGTCGGCGTCGTCAAGGCGGGCGCGATCGCCGACCGCGGTCAGCACCCAGTACGACGCCTTCGTCCACCTCGGCGCCGGCCAGGGCGGCGAGCCGACCGCTTCGCGCCTGCTCACGGGCGCGGGCAACCGGTACGACTACTGGCGGTCGCCGTCGACGCCTGGAAGGACCACCCGGTGCCTCGGCGTCGGCGCGGGCAACTACGACGAGCCGTACTTCCTCGCAGCGCGCCGACGACGAGGACATCCGCCAGCCGCACTCCCTGGTCCTCCAGGCGCTCGTCCGAGCTCGGGCTGCCCGGCCTGCTGCTGATCGCTGCTGTTCTTCGGCGGCGTCGGCTGTGGGCGGCCGTGCGCGCGTCGCGAGCGACGCGCGGGCCTCGCGACCGAGCGCGGCGCTGCTCGTGCGCGGCGCTCGGCGTGTTCGCGGCCTGGGCCGTCCACACGCAGGTGGACTGGATCCACCTGCTGCCCGGCGTCACCGCGGCCGCGCTGATCGCGGCCGCCGTCCTGCTGCGACCGCGCCGACCGGACGCGGCCGCTCGGCTCCTGCCCCGGCGCCGCCGCGCGCGCTCCTGGCCGCCCTGATCGTCTTCCCGGTCGCCGTGGCGGGCGTGTCGCTGTCCCGGCAGGTCCTCGGCCAGCACTACCGCGGCCAGGCCCAGGACCGGCTCGCGGCCGGCGACGCGCGCGGCGCCATGCCGCCGCGGACAGCGCGCTGCGCCTCGACCGCGAGGATCTGGCGACGTACTACGCCAAGGCCGCGGCGTTCGCCCGGCTCGGGGACGCCGACGCGTGCCGAAGCGGTGCTGAGGCGGCCGTGCGGGTCGAGCCGGGCGACTTCCTCACCTACGCGCTGCTCGGGCGACCTGTCCGTCCGCCGACGCCGTTTCGCAGAGGCCGGAACGTACTATCGCCAGGCCGCGCGCCGGAACCCGCGGGAGCCGTCGCTGGCCGGGCTCGCCGGGACCCACGCGACGCCACCCCGTGATGCCGACCCGCCCGCTCATCGCCCTCGCCGCCGTACTGGTCCTTGCGGGTCCCGCCCAGGCGCAGAACGGGGTGACGGTCGACCCGGGGTCGCCGACCGGCAAGGAGTACGCCATCCCCCTCGACGCGGCGCGCCGCGACGCCGCTCCGGGCGGCGACGGGCGCCGACCCCTCGCCGGACGGCAGCGCGACGCGCCGCTGTTCGGCGAGGGGGTCGGCGACGACGGCGCCGGCAGCGAGGCCGCCGCGGAGAAGGCCGTGGCGTCGCACGAGCCAGACGCGGTCGCGCCGCCCTCGAAGGCGCGTCGGCGACCGGCACCCCCGAGTCGCGCGGCACCGCGGTCCCCTCCGTCAAGCGCGCGGCCGCGACCGTGCCCGAGGGCGGGATCGAGCCCCCTCACCATCGTCGCGGTGGCGCTGTCGGTGCTGCTGCTGGGCGCGGTGATCGGGTCGATCGCCCGCCGCCGCGGGACCTAGTTGTCGCGATAGGCCGCGTAGGCGGGCTTGCGCTTGCCGTCGCGCGTGAGCAGCCCGCGCTCGACCTGCTGGCCGTCCGCGCGCGCGCGGTCGTCGTAGAGGCCAGGTAGCCGAGGGTGTAGATGCGCTTGTAGGTGCGGGCGATGCCGCAGCGCCTTGCGCGAGCCAGTCGGCCTGCTTGGCTGCGCGTGACGAAGAAGTTGAACTCGAAGTTGGCGTGGTCGGTCGGGAGCGAGTACTCCGACAGGAACAGCTTGAGGTGGCGCTCCCTCTTGCAGCGGCGCCCGGCGATAGGCGCGGTCGAGGACCGTCGGCGAGCTCGTCGAGGTCGGAGAAGTCGGCGTAGCCGGCGCCGAGCGGCAGGGCGTTCAGCTTCGGCACGCGCGCGCTGAACGGGTTGTGGCCCCACAGGTCCATGCGCGGGCGGCGCCCGCCGGGCAGGCGCATCTCGCGGATCCAGCGCAGCGGCGCGACGGTCCCGACGGTGAAGGTGTTGCCGCCGATGACGAGGTTGCTGCGCCGCACTGCCTTCAGCGCGCCGTAGCTGGCGTCGAGGATCTGGGCGTACTTGTGCGCGCCCCGCAGCGAGGCGCCCTTCAGCGGGCGGCCCTCGATCGGGGTCGAGCGGCTGGAAGTTCGAGGCCTTGGTCGGCTCGCTCCAGATCATCCAGTGCCTGATCGCCGGGTAGCGCTTCGGCGGCGGCCGCGGCGAAGTCCGCGAAGTCGCTCGGCCTTCGTCGGCGCCCAGCGCGGCTCGCGGCCCCCGTTGGCCCACGGGGGCGCCGAGATGAGCATCAGCGAGACCTCGATGCCGCGCCGCGCCGCCCTCGGCGATCGCCGCGTCGATGTCCGCCGGCCACTGGTAGGCGGGGTCGTCCGGGTTGCGCGGGTCGAGCGGTCGGGTCGGCGCGACCGCGGCCCAGGACATCGTGTGCTGGAAGAGGCCGACGCCCAGGTCGGCGTAGGTGTCGAACGCGACGGCGTCGCGTGATCGGGCCCCACATCGACTTCTTGAGCGTGATCTTCGCGGCGTGCGCCGGCGCCGCCGCCGCGACGAGACACGCGACGAGCAGGAGGAGGAGCCGGCGCACCATGCCCAGTGAAGCACCTCGCGGCAGCCGCGAGTTGCGCATACTGCGCCGATGCGCGCACTGGTCACCGGCGGAGCCGGCTTCATCGGATCCCACGTCGTCGACGCCCTGGTCGCGCGCGGGGACGACGTCACGGTGCTCGACGACCTGAGCACGGGGCGCCGGGAGAACGTCAACCCGGCGGCGCGGCTGATCGAGGGGTCGATCACCGATCCGATCGAGACGGACGCCGACGTCGTCTTCCACCTCGCGGCGCAGATCGACGTGCGCAGGTCGGTCGCCGACCCCCGGCACGACCTCGAGATCAACGTCGGCGGGACCATCAACGTGGTCACCTCGGCCAAGCGCGTCGTGTTCGCCTCCACCGGCGGCGCCATCTACGGGGAGACGGACGAGATCCCGACGCCCGAGACCGCGCCGGAGCGCCCGCTGGCGCCATACGGGCAGGCGAAGCTCGCCGCGGAGGGTTACCTGCGCCTGCTGGGCGACCTGCACGGCGTCCCGGTCACCGTCGTTCGCTTCGCCAACGTCTACGGCCCGCGGCAGGACCCGCTCGGGGAGGGCGGGGTGTGCGCGATCTTCTGCGGCGCGGCGGTCTCCGGCTCGCCCGTCAAGGTGTTCGGCGACGGGCGAGCAGACGCGCGACTTCGTCTACGTCGGGCGACGTCGTGGACGCGTGCCTCGCCGCCGCGGACGCCGACGCCTTCGGGCCCTTCAACATCGGCACGGGGGTCGAGACGTCGGTCAACGCGCTGGCGGCAGGAGCTGGGGCTGGAGCCCGAGCGCGCCGAGGCGCGGCCGGGCGAGGTCGAGCGCTCGTGCCTGGATCCGTCGCGCGCCGCGGAGGGGCTCGGCTGGACGCCGAGCGACCGACCTCGCGGCCGGGCTGGCCAGGACGCTGGAGTGGGCCCGGGCTCAGGCGTAGACGCTGCGCAGCTGCGCGGCGACAGCAGCCGGGGCGCAGCGCTCGCGGACGGCGGCGAGCGCGCGCTCGCCCGCCTCGGCGTCGCGGTAGAGCGCGCGCAGCCGGTCCGGCAGCTCGTCCAACGTCGGCGAGGCCCTCCTCCGGGACGATCTCCGTCAGGCCGCCGGAGCGGGTGGCGACGACGGGCAGGCCCGCGGCCATCGCCTCGAGCGCGGCGAGCGGGAGGATCTCCTCGTAGCGCGAGGGGACGATGGCGACGGCGGCCCGAGCGCGCAGCGCGTCCAGCGCCTCCGCGTCGAGCCGGCCCGGCGCCTCGACGCCGCGGGCGCGCACGGCGTCCAGCGCCGGCCCGTCGCCGGCGACCACCAACTTCAGCCCCGCGGCCGCGCACGCGTCGATCGCGTCGAAGACGCCCTTCTCCTCCGCGACGCGGCCGGCGAAGAGGACGAACTCGCCGTCGGCCGCGCGCGAGCGCTCGGCGAACGTGCGCTGGACGGACGGGATGACGGTGGCGTCGTCGACCGGCGCGCCCAGCTCCCGCAGGCGGCGCAGGGCGAAGGCGCTGGGGACGACGAAGCGGTCGACGTGCGCGGCCACCTCGGGCTGCCAGCGCGCGAGCGCCGCGCCGTAGACCGCGGCCTCGGCGCGCGAGCCGCCGCGGCAGTTGAGCCGCACGCCCGGCGCGGTGTTGCGCCCGTGGCAGCGCGTGCAGTCCTCCCCCTGCGTGAAGCAGATGCCGTTCGCGCAGACCAGGCGGTAGTTGTGCAGGTGCAGGACGGTCCGGGCGCCGGCCGCCCGGGCGGCCGCGAGCGCTCGCCAGCCGAACGACGGGTTGAGGTTGTGGGCGTGGACGACGCGCGCCCCGGTGCGGCGCACCGCCTCCCCCACGTCCTCCGGCCGCACGCCGCCGCGCAGCAGGGCGCCCGCCGCCGCCCTGCGGCCCATGGTCGCCGAGTCGCGGGTCAGGACCTCGACCGGCTCGCCGAGCTCGGAGGCGATCAGCCAGCGCAGGTCCTCCACCGCGCGCTCCTCCCCTCCGCGCACCCGGTAGGCGTTGTGCAGGAGCAGGATCACCGCGAGAGAGTTGTACAAGGTTGGTCGCGACTTGTACAATTCCGCGTATGGCGGAGATGAGCGTGAGCGCGGCACGCGACCGATTGCCAGATGCGATCGAGCGAGCCCAGACCGAAGCGGTGTTCCTCGAGCGTTACGGGCGGCGTGCGGCCGTCCTCGTGAGTCCAGCGCGCTACGACGAGCTGATGTCCGCCCTCGAGGAGGCGGATGACGTCGCCGCCTTCGACGCGGCACTCGCCGAAGAGGGCCCGAACATCCCCTGGGAGCAGGTCAAGGCCGATCTCGGCTGGAAGTGAGCGCATACCGGATCGAGTTGCGGCCGGCCGCCGTCCGTGCCCTCCGCAAGCTCGATCCACGACGGCGCGCCGGGTGCAGGGAGTCATCGCGTTGCTGGCCGAGGATCCGCGGCCCCCGTCGGCCCGCGCGCTGAAGGGGCGACCTGGCCTGCGCGTCAGGGTCGGCGACTACCGCGTGATCTACACGGTGCAGGACAACGTGCTGCTCGTCGTCGTCATCACGGTCGGACACCGGCGGGACGTCTATGACCGCTGACTTCACCTCGGGGGAGTCGGGGACGCTCGGCCGCCGGACGAGCGTGCTCGGCGCCGTCCGCGACCTCCTGACGGACGCGGCGACCGCGCCGCGGCGACTCGCGCTGGCCCGGGCGGCGGTCGACGGCGAGGCACAACGCGTGCTCGCGGTCTCCATCGCGCGCCCCGAGCGGGCGGGGTCGGCGGCGGCGGCGGCCTACGAGCTCGAGCGCACGCGGGTGCACGCCGTCGACGTCCGGCTCGCAGCGCCCCGGCCCGGGGCGGGGAAGTGGGAGAACCTGAACACGCTGCTGGCGACGAGTCCCGTCGCCGGGTACGACTGGCTGCTGGTCTTCGACGACGACGTGAACCTCCCGCGCGGGTTCCTGGACACGTTCCTGTTCCTGTGCGCGCGCTTCGACCTCACCCTCGCCCAACCCGCGCACCGGCACTGGTCGCACGCTGCGTGGCGGGTGACGCGCCGGCGGGCGGGAAGCGTCGCGCGGCGCACGCGGTTCGTGGAGATCGGGCCGGTGACGGCGATCCACGCGCGGGCCTTCGACACACTGCTGCCGTTCCCCGACGGGCTGCGCATGGGCTGGGGGCTGGACGCGCACTGGGCCGCGGTGGCCGCCGAGCACGGGTGGCGGGTCGGCGTGGTCGACGCGACGCCGGTCCGACACACGCGTCCGGTCGCGGGCGGCTACGACCAGGCGGCGGCGCTGGCCGAGGCGCGCGCGTTCCTCGCCGACCGGCCGTACGTGCGCCGCGAGCAGGCGCAGGAGACCCTCGAGACGCACCGGCGCTGGTAAGTGCGCGTCGCGATCGTCGCCGAGTACTACCCCCGCGCCGCCGAGCCGGAGCTGGGCGTCTGGGCCCACCGCCAGGCGCTCGCCGCGCGGGACGCCGGGGCGGAGGTCGAGGTGCTCGTCCTGCACCGGCCCGTGCCGTCGAAGGCCGCGCTGCGCAGCCGCGACCCGCGGCAGCTCGTCGCCCCGCTGCGCCAGCCGCTGCACCAGGAGCGGGACGGCATCCGCGTCACCTACGTCCCCTTCCTGGCCCCGCCGCGCCCCGGCTACTACGCGCACTGGGGCGCCTTCGCCGCGCCGACGCTCGCCGTCGCGCTGCGCCGGCGGCGCTACGACCTCGTGCACGCGCACTACGCCGCGCCCGGCGGCGATGCGGTCCGGCGGGCGCAGGCCGGGCGACGCCGTACGTGGTCTCGGTCCACGGCGGCGACCTGCTCGCCCACGGCGACAGCCGCTCCGTCCGCGACGGCCTCACGGGCGCGCGGCTCGTGCTGGCCAACTCCGGCGGGATGGCCGACCGCGCCCGACGCCCTGGGCGCCACCGACGTGCGCGTCGTCCACCTCGGCACGGACCTCCCGGCGGCGCCGGTCCGCCACCGGGCGGAGACGATCGTCACCGTCGGCAACCTGGTCGCGCGCAAGCGCCACGCCGACGTGCTGCGCGCGCTGTGGCTGCTGCGCGACAGCCATCCGGACGCGCGCTACGTGGTCGTCGGCGACGGCCCCGAGCGCCCGCGCCTGACGAAGCTCGCGGCCGACCTCGGGCTGACCGAGCGGGTGACCTTCACGGGCGCGCTTCCGCATCCGGAGGCGGTCGCGGCGGCGCAGTCGGGCGCGCTGTTCGTCCTGCCGAGCGTCGACGAGGCCTACGGCGTCGCCTACGTGGAGGCGATGGCCGGCGGCGTCCCGGTCATCGGCTGCCGCCGCGAGCCCGGGCCGGAGGACCTGCACGACCTCACGGACGCGATGGTCCTGGTCGCGCCCGGCGATCCCGAGGGCCTGGCGCGCACCGTCGGCGAGCCTGCTCGCCGACGACCGGGAGCGCCGCGCGCTGGGCGCGCACGCGCGCGTCGACCGTCGAGCGCCACCTGACCTGGGCGGCGTGCGGCGCGGCCACCGTGCAGGCCTACGAGGACGCGCTGCGACGTGAAGCCCGTCCTCTTCGTCACCAACCACGCGCCGCCCTACCGCGTCGGCGCGTTCGCGGCGCTGCACGAGCGCCAGGGCGTGGAGTTCGCGCTCGTCGGCGGCGACGTGCGCCACGGCGGCGGCGGCACCGCCACGCGAGGACCTCCCGTTCCCCGCCCGCCACGTCGCGCAAAGCGGAGGTCCACGCGCTGGCCCGCTCCGGGCGGCTACCGCGCCGTCGTCGCCGGCATCAGCGGGCCGTGTCGCGCTGCCCGCCGCGCACGCGGGCGCCCGCCGCGGCCGCGTCCCGTTCGTCCTGTGGGCGACGCTCTGGGCTCACCCGCGGACGGCCGCCCACGCCCTCTCCTATCTCCCGCTGCGCCACATCTACCGGGACGCGGACGCCATCGCCACCTACGGCCCGCACGTCAGCGCGTACGTCGCGAGAAGGGCGCGCGGTCACCAGTCGTGGAGGCCCCGCAGGCGGTGGACACGGCCTTCTGGAGCGCCTCGGCCCCGCGCCCCCGGCGTCAGAGTGCTTACCAGGCCCTGTTTGTCGGTCGGGTCAGCGGGGAGAAAGGCGTAGGGGTACTTCTCACGGCCTGGCGCGCCTCAGGTCTACAAGATCCCCAAGCCGCGCTGGTTCTGGTCGGCGAAGGGCGGTTCCGAGCCCCGCCCTTCGCCACCAGCGCGGTGCTGTCCGCAGGCCCGCAGCCGCCGGCCGAAGTCCGCAACTTCTACGCGGGCAGCGACGTTGTCGTAGTGCCGTCCGTCCCCACCCGCGACTTCCTGGAGCCGTGGGGCCTTGTCGTGAACGAAGCCTTCCACCAGCACCGACCCGTGATCGCCACCACCGCCGTGGGCGCGGTCGCCGGCGGCCTGGTCCGCCACGAGCGCAACGGCCTCGTCGTCCCGGCGGGCGACCCCGCCGCGCTCGCGGCCGCGCTCCGGCGCCTGCACCGGCGATACCGACCTGCGCGCGCGCCTCGGCGCGCAGGCGGCGCAGGACGTCGCCACGTACACGCAGGAGGCGTGGGCCGACGGCATGTCGGAGGCTTTAGCTCACGCTGGGGTGGCTCGCTAGCGTGATTTCGCTGATGCGACGCACCCTCATGCTCGCGCTCCTGGCGCTCTTCGTGCTGGCCGCGCCGGCCTCCGCCTCGATCCGCGGCAAGATCATCGACGACTGCTCCGACGACGGCGTCCTGCAGGGCACCTACACGCCCTCGCAGCTGCGCGACGCGCGCAAGCACCTGCCGTCCGACGTCGCCGAGTACTCCGACTGCGCGGACATCCTGCGCCGCGCCGAGCTGCCCGCGCAACGGCGGCAGCGGCGGGGGACGCCCGTCGACGCCCGGCGTCTCCTCGGCCCCCGGCGCGCTGACCGGCAACGGCGGCGCCCCGACCGTCCCGCTGACGCCGGACACCCCGGAGGACCAGGCCGCGATCGCGCAGGCCTCCGCCGCGCCGGAGACGCCCGTCAAGGTCGGCGGCCAGAACCTGCTCGCCGGCGCGGCACCCCTGCGCGAGGGCTACCGCGCGAACGGCCTTCCGGACTCGCTGAAGATCGCGCTGATCCTGCTCGCACTCGCGGGCCTCGCGCTCAGCCTGCCGCCCGTGCGCCGCCGCCTGCGCGCACTGCGCCGCCGCCCGTGACCTCCACGATGCGGGCGCCGGAGCCGGTCTTCGGACGGCGCCGCGCCGGCGAACGCCTCGACGCCGTGCTCGCGGCCGTCATCACGCGCGACGGCGGGGTCACCACCGCGGTCGCGCTCGATCGTCTGCCTGCTCGCCTTCGTCGCCCAGGGCGGTCTGGAGCTCAAGTCGAACACGTGGATGGAGGTCGTGCTCGTCGCCGGCGGCGGCCTGCTCGGCGCCGGCGCCCTGGCCGTCCCGCACCGGCGCGCGCTGCTCGGCCCGCTCTACGGGGGCCGGACACTCGGCCTGCTCGGCGTCCTCACCGCGCTGACCGCACTGTCCATCGCCTGGTCGTTCGATCCCGACGCGACCTGGCTCGAGGCCAATCGCACGCTCGCCTACCTGGCCGCGTTCGGCGGCGCCCTCGCCTTCGCCCGGCTCGCGCCGACCCGCTGGGGCGCAGTGCTCGCCGGCATCGGGCTCGGCTGCACGATCGTCTGCGTCTACGCGCTGCTGACGAAGGTCTTCCCGGAGGCGCTCGCGCCCGACGAGCGCGCCGCCCGCCTGCGCGCGCCGTTCGGCTACTGGAACTCCGTCGGCCTGACGGCGGCGATGGGCGTCCCGCCGATGCTGTGGCTGGCCAGCCGCCGCTCGGGGCACGCCGCCTTCAACGCGCTCGCCTTCCCCGCGCTCGGCGCGCTGCTCGTCTGCCTGATGCTCGCCTACTCGCGCGGGTCGATCCTTGCGCTCGTCGTGGGCCTCGCCGCCTGGTTCGCAATCGTGCCGCTGCGCCTGCGCGGCGCCGCGGCCCTCGCCGCCCCCGTGATCACCACGGTCGGCGTCGTCGCCTGGGCCTTCAACGCCAGCGGCCTGTCGACGGAGGACCTGGCCGCGTCCGCCCGCGCCGACGACGGCTACGCCTTCGGCGTCCTGCTCCTGTTGCAGTTCGTGCTGCTGATGGGCACGGGGCTGGCCGTCGGCTTCTTCAGCGAGTTCCGCGAGCCGCGGGAGCGGACGCGGCAGTTCGCGGGGCGGGCGCTGGTCGGCCTCGTCGCGGTGGTCGGCGATCGCGGGCGTCGCGTCCATCGGCGCGCAGGACGGCGGCTTCTCCGGCGCCTTCAAGAAGCTGACCGACCCCAACGCGCAGACGCCGGCCAACACCGCCAACCGCCTCACCGCCACCGCCTCCGTGCGGGCCCGGTACTGGGACGAGGCGTTCAAGGTCCACGCCACCGTGCCGTGGCTCGGGGCCGGCGCCGGCGCGTACGGGACGGCGCGGCAGCGCTTCCGCACGCAGACGCTCGACGTCCAGCACGCCCACGGCTACGTCCCGCAGGTGATGGCCGACCTCGGCTGGTTCGGCCTGCTCGTCTCGCTGGCGGCGACGGTCGCCTGGCTGCTGTCGGCCGCGCTCGTGGTCGGCCTCCGCGGGGACGAGCGGCAGCTGAGCTGGGACGCCGAACGCGTCGGCATGGCCGGCCTGGCGGTCACCGCGCTGGTCTTCGGCGTCCACTCGACGATCGACTGGACCTGGTTCATCCCCGCCAACGCCGTCGCCGGGCTGATCTGCGCGGGCTTCGTCGCCGGCCGCCCGCCGTTGCGGAGGCGGCTGCAGGCCGAGGGGCCGACCGGGCATCGTCGAGGCCGCCGAGCGCGTCGGCGTCCTCCCCGCCACCCGGCGCTTCACCGTGCGCGAGCGGCTGCGCGCCTGGCAGCCGAGCCCCTACCGCGGCGTGCTGGCCTTCGGCGTGTTGCTGATCGGGATGGCCACCTGCTGGAGCATCGTGCAGCCGCTGCGCGCCGAGAACGCCCAGGACGCGGTCGCCAACCGCATCAGCGCCGGCGAGTACGCCGCGGCGTCCCAGATCGCGCTCATCGCGCAGCAGCGCAACCCGCTGTCCGTCGAGCCCTGGTACCTGCTGGCGACATCCCGTGCGTACCAGGGCGACCAAAAGGGCACGGTGCTGGCACTGGTCGAAGCCGTCAAGACCCAGCCCGCCAACTCCGAGGCATGGCGCCGCCTGGGGAATACGAGCTGTCCGTGCTCGACGACCCCAAGGGCGCGCTCGCCGCGTTCCAGGCCTCTTACTACCTTGATCCCCAGCAGCCCGGAAGTCAGTCCGACCTGATCCGCGCCTCCCGCGCCGCTGCCGCCACCCCATGATGCGACGACTCCTCCCCCTGCTGCTGCTCCTGCTCGCTGCTGCCCGAACGCGGCCGATGCGTCCCGCGGCCAGGAGGCCATGTTCCAGGACGACGACCAGCTCCTCTACACGACGCCGGAGAAGCGGGCCAAGCGGCTGGACGAGGTGCGCGCGCTCGGTGTCGACCGCATCCGCGTGATGATCCTGTGGCGCGCGATCGCGCCCGACCCGACCTCGCGCACGGTCCCGAGGGCCTGGACGCCGCCAACTCGGACAGCTACCCCGGCGGGACCTGGAGCGCCTACGACGACCTCGTCCGCCAGGCCACCGCGCGCGGCCTCAAGCTCAACTTCTTCGTCACCGGCCCGTCGCCGAACTGGGCCAACAAGAAGCCGCCGCGCCCCGACATCGCCGACAACTACGAGCCGTCCCCCGGCGCGCTTCGCGCAGTTCGTCGCCGCCGTCGGCTCGCGCTACGACGGCACGCACGCCGGCATCCCCCGCGTGGACTCGTGGTCGATCTGGAACGAGCCCAACCACTCCGGCTGGCTGACGCCGACCTGGTCGCGCTCCGGCGGCGTCGCCTACGAGCGCTCCGCCTCCCTGTACCGGTCACTGCTCGACGCCGGCTTCGCCGCCCTGGGCGGCACCGGGCACACGCCCAAGACGGACACGATCCTCTTCGGGGAGACCGCACCGTCGGGCAGCGACACCCCCGCGTCCCGGCAGGTCAAGCGCTTCATGACCCCGCTGCGCTTCATCCGCGCGCTGTACTGCGTGGACCGCAAGCTGCACCGCCTGCGCGGTCGGGCGGCCAAGCGCCTCGGCTGCGGGACCAGCACCAAGGCGTTCCGGAGCAAGCACCCCGCGCTCTTCACGCTCGACGGGCTTCAGCCACCACCCCTACGAGCTGCTCTTCGGGCCCGACCACAAGCCGCCGAACCGCGACTACGCGACCATCGGCGTCCTCTCGCGGCTCACGCGCACGCTCGACAGCGCCCAGCGCCGCTACGGGAGCCACCGCCGCTTCCCGATCTACCTGACGGAGTTCGGCTACCAGACCAACCCGCCGGACCGCTTCGGCGTGTCGCTGCGCAAGCAGGCGTCCTACCTCAACCACGCGGAGTACATCGCCGCGCGCAACCCGCGCGTCAAGGCGCTGTCGCAGTTCCTGCTCGTCGACGGTGGCGACCCCGTCGGCCTCACCTTCCAGAGCGGCCTGCTCACCGTCGCGGGGAAGAAGAAGCCCTCCTACGCCGCCTACCGCCTGCCGATCTGGGTCACCGGCCGCCGCGTCTGGGGCGTCGTGCGCCCCGCGAAGATCGGCGACTACGGCATCGGGATGCTCGAGTTCCGCAAGCGCGGCACCAAGACGTTCAAGCGCCTCAAGCAGGTCCCCAACGGTGCCTTCTCCACGAAGATCAAGGCGGGCCGCGGCCAGCTGCGCCTCACGTACGGGAAGTGGCACTCCCGCACGGTCACCCTCCGCTAGCGCGACAAAAGGGTCAGACCCTTTTGTCGCCTAGGCGGCGTCGACCAGCTCGGGCGGGAGGCGGCCCGGGCGGCGGGCGGCGCGGACGGACTCGAGCAGGTCCTCGTAGGAGTCGGTGACGGCGTCCCACGAGTAGCGCCGGGCGCGTTCGATCGCCCGGCCGCGGTACGTCCTCGACCTCGGCGGGGTGCTCGAGCAGGTGGCCGAGCTGCTCGGCCAGGGAGGCGACGCCGTCGGCGCCGGAGTAGAAGAGGCCCGCGTCGCCGACCGTCTCCACGTTGGGCGGGTGGTCGTTGACCAGGACGCAGTTGCCGGCGCTCAGCGCCTCGAGGATGACCGGGTGGGTGCCGCCGACCTCCGTGGGGGCGACGAAGACGTACGCGTTGCGCTGCAGCTCCCAGTAGCCGCGACCGAAGACGTAGCCCGGGAAGATGACCCGCGGATCGCCCTCGCGCATCACCGTGCGGATGTACTCGTCGGCGTACGGCGCGCCGCCGACGACGACGAGCTTCTTGCCGCGGGTGACCGAGGACGGGAGCCGCGCCCACGCCTCCACGAGCACGTGCGGGTTGTTCTCGGGCTCGAGGCGGCCGACGAAGAGGACGTACTCGCGCGGCTCGAGGCCCAGCTCGTCGAGCGTGGAGCGCCCGTTCCAGCCGGGGTCCTCGACGCCGTAGGGGACGACGCCGATGCGCCGCCCGTAGCGGTGCTCGTAGATGTCGGCGACGGCGTGGGAGTCGGTGATCGCGCGGTCGGCCCAGCGCGGCGAGTTGCGCTCGGCGAAGCGCAGGTAGCGCTTGGCGGGCGCGGGCCACTTGCGGCGATCGGAGTCCAGCCCGTCGACGTTGATGACGGTGGGGATGCCGGCGAGGCGGGTGACCAGGCACAGCGGCGCGTTGCCGGCGATGAAGAAGAGGGCGACGTCGGGCTTCTCGGAGCGCGCGCTGTGCAGGGCGCGACAGGAGCGTGTGCGCGAACGTGTCCAGGTACTTGTTGCGCACCGTCGGCAGGTGCACGAGCCGCGCGCCCTTGTAGGTGCGGATGCGCCGGTCGACGACGTGGGGACGGCAGTAGACGACGACCTCGTGGCCGCGCTCGGTCAGCCGCTCCGCGAGCTGCTCGGCGGCCGTCTCGAAGCCCGAGTACGACGCCGGGATCCCCCTGGTTCCCAAGATGGCGATCTTCATAGCCCCGCGGCGAGCCTATAAGCGGGGTGATACGCCTCGGCGCAGCTGCGCCAGGAGAAGGCGCTGGCGCGTTGGAGTCCGCGGCGCCGCAGCTCCTCCCGCAGCGGGCCGACGGTGGCCAGCTCCGTCAGGCCCGTTCGCGATCGAGTCGACGTCGCGCGGATCGCAGTAGCGGGCCGCGTCGCCGCCGACCTCGCGCAGCGACGGGGATGTCCGCGGCGAGCACGGGCGTGCCGGCCCCCATCGCCTCCAGCACCGGGAAGCCGAACCCCTCGTGCAGCGACGGCAGGACGAGCGCAGCGGCGTGGCGATGCAGGTCGGCGAGGTCGCCCTGCGCGCGCACCAGCGGCAGCGTCCCGGACCGTGCGACCGCCTCCCGCAGCCGGCCGAGGTTCTTGCGCGGCTCGTCGTCGCCCACGTAGAGGAAGTGCCGCGGCTCGCCCCGGTTGGAGGGGATGGGCTGGCCCGGGCCGTAGGGGGCGACCATCGCCGTCATGCCCCAGAAGGCGTGGACGTCGTCCGCGGTGGCCCGGCTGGGCGCGACCACCACCGCGGCCCGCTGCGCGGCGAAGCGATGGGCATGATGCGCGTAGAGCCGGAAGCGGCGGTTGAAGCAGCTCGGGCACCACCTCGAACGCGAGGTCGTTGACCGTCACGACCTGCGGCGTGCGCGTCGGCGCCCAGGCGGGCAGCGGATGGTGCAGGACGTCCGCCTCGACGCGCGCCAGCCGCCGCTGCCAGCGCGCCTCGGCGACCGGATCGAGGTGGCGCCCCGTGCGGCCCTCCGCCTCGATCACCTCGACTCCGAGGTCGCGCAGCGCCGGGATCAGGTGGTCGACGGCGACCTGCGTGCCGCTCGGGCCGCGACGGGCGAAGGAGACGTCGATGACGACCTTCATGCGCGTGTGGCCCGGGCGATCAGCGTCGCCTTCTCCGTGCGCACCGTGGCGGTGAAGTGCGCCGCCTCCAGGGTCTGCGTGAGCGAGCGTCTGGTGAAGAAGCGCAGGTGCCCGCCGCGCGGGTCGAAGTGCTGGTCGAAGCGGAAGGCGGCGATCGCCACCCGACGGAGGACAGGGTGCGCCGGCGTGGTGAGCAGCAGCCGCCCGCCGGGCCGCAGCACGCGCCGGACCTCGAACAGCAGCGCCAGCGGGTCGGCCACGTGCTCGATGACCTCCGAGCACCACACGAGGTCGACGCTCCCGTGCGGGACGTCGGCGATCTCGCCGCCGGGCGAGTCGGGGTCCGGATCGACGCCGATGCCGTTGGGCGCGAGCGCGAGGAACGCGCCGGAGCCCGTCCCGAGGTCGAGCCAGTCCTCGCCCTCGCGCAGCTCGTCGAGCAGCAGCTGCCGCCGCCACTCCCAGCGCCACGGGGTCATCGGCGTCCCCACCAGGTTCCCGCGAGGCGCGCTGCCCGCCGGGGGTCGAGCCGCGCCCGTGCCTTCGAGCGGTGCCAGCCCTGATCGGACCACCAGTCGTGCAGCGGCCGGTAGGGCTCCAGCGACAGGAACATCGCGTCCCCGCGGGCCTCGCGGGCGTACCGGCGGAACGACGCCCGCAGCCCATCGCGCGAGTGGTCGTGGTCGACCGCCAGCGCCGGGTCGAGCAGGCACACGCGCGCCCTGCGCGAGCGCCCACAGCGCCCACTCGCGGTCCTCCGAGCCCGGCAGGTCCGCCCGGAACGGCCGCTGCTCCCACAGCGATCGCCGGAACGCGCCCGCGCCGTTGGAGTAGCCCCAGCGCGGATGGGCGAGCGCGAGCGCGTGGTCCTGCCGCACCGCCGCCCGCAGCGGCGCGCCCGCCCAGTCGTGCGAGGGACCGAAGGCGCACGCCACCGCCGGGTCCTCGAAGGCTTCCACCATGCAGGCCAGCCAGTCGTCGTCGCGCGGGAACGCGTGCGCCGACAGCGCGACCACCACCTCGCCCCGCGCCCGCTCGGCGCCGAGGTTCAGCGCACCGCCGAACGTGAACGGGTCGGCGACGACGTCGGCCGGCTCGCCGTCCCGCGAGCGCGCGTCGCGCACCACGATGACCTCGTGCTCGGCGGTCTGGCGCTCGAGCAGCCCGCGCAGGCGGCGCAACGCGTCGGCCTCGTCGCGGACGCGGATGACCACGCTCGCGCGCACGGCGTCAGTGCTTGCGGGAGCGGCGACGGCGGGCGTCGACCACGATCGGCGGCGTCACACGCAGCGCCGCCGCCTTCACCCGCTCCCTGAGCGGGAAGCTCTCCCCCGGGCGCGCCTGGAACAGCGTGTTGTGCGCCGCGGCGGCCTCCTCGCGGGGCCGGTCGCGGGTGTAGTAGTAGAGCGCCAGCGACTTGCGCGTCTCGCCCTCCGGGCACGCGAGCGGCTCGGGATGGCCGTGGTAGGAGGTCGACGTCGTGCTGAAGACGACGCAGCGGTTGAAGTACGGCATGACCTTCTGCACGCAGCCGGTCATGTCGCTCGTCCCACAGCTCGAAGCCCCCGCCGTACTCGTCCTTCCAGTCCCGGTTGAGGTAGATGAGGACGTTGAGCCGGCGCTCGAGGCCCAGCCGAGGGTGGCGGTTGAAGTCGGCGTGGACCTTGAGGTGGCCGCCGGGCTGGATCTGGTGCAGGCCGCCGCCCTCGAAGTGCGGATCGCCGACCAGGCCCTCGATGCCGGTCAGCCGCTCCAGGAAGTCGATGAACGCGGACGCGTTGAGCTCGCGCAGCAGGCGTCGCGTGTGCGGGCCCATCACCGAGTCGTCCTTGCTGGCGAGCTTGCGCTGGGTCGCCGAGTCGAACTCGATCCACTCGGCGTCCTGCGGGCGCGGGAACTCCGTCAGCACCGCGTCGAGGACCTCCTCCGGAAGGAAGTCGTCCATGACGATGTGCGGGAAAGGGACGCCGGCCGCGTACGCCGCGCGCCGCTCGTCGGCCAGCGCGGTCAGCTGCTGGCGATCGAACTGGAACCGCTCGGCAGTGGTCTCCGGCGATGGCGATGCGACGAGGATATCGACTCCCGAGGCGCGGGATGCCTTCCGTCCTCGCCGTCGCCGCGGTCGACCACCCGGGCGGCGCCGAGATCGGGCTGCTGCGGATGCTCCCCCACCTGCGCCACGCGGGGTGGGACGTGACGCTCACGACGCCCGGCGACGGGCCCGTCCGGCGCAAGGCCGAGGCGCGCGGCCTGGCCACGGCGACGCTCAAGGTCGGCGGGCTCGGCAAGCACGAGGGCGCGGCCGCCGTGGCCGCGTTCCCCGCGGCGCGCAAGCTCGCCAAGCGCCACGACGTCGTCTACCTCAACGGCACCGTCTGCGGCCGACTGCTGGCCGCGCTGCCGCGGGACAAGCGCACCGTCCTGCACGTCCACGACATCGTCGACCACGTCCCGGCGCTGTGGAGGCGGGCCGACGTCGTGCTGGCCGACTCGCAGGCCGTCGCCGACCACCTCCCGGGGCTGCACGCGCACGTCGTCGGCTGCCCGATCGAGCCCGAGCCGCGCGCCGTCACGCCGCCGTGGCCGCCCGGCGACGCGCCCGGTCGTCGGCTACATCGGCCGCATCGAGCGCCGCAAGGGCGTGCTCGACCTCGTCAACGCCGCGCCGCGGCTGCGCGCGGCCGGCGCCCGCGTCGTGCTCGTCGGCGACGATCCCTACGACTCCGACCCCGAGTACCTCGACCAGGTGCGCTCGAGCCAGGGCGTCGAGCAGTACGGCTGGGTCAACGGCGCCGCCGGGCTGATGCCCGCGCTCGACGTGCTCGTCGTCCCCAGCCACCAGGAGCCCTTCGGGACCGTGCTCGCCGAGGCGATGAACGCCGGGACGCCCGTGGTGGCGACGCGCGTCGGCGGCCTCTCCGAGGTGGTGGACGACGGCGTCACCGGCCGCCTCGTCCCGCCGCGCGACCCGGGGGCGCTGGCCGAGGCCGTCCTCGAGGTCCTCGCGCACCGGGAGACGATGGGCGCGGCCGGGCGCGAACGGGCCCGGCGGTGGCATGTGGAGGCCTATGCGGATACGGTGCGCGCGCTGATCGCGCCCCGATGAAGATCGCCTTCGATTCCCGTCCCGCGTCCGGACCCAGCGGCATCGCCCGCTACACGCGTTCGCTCCATGCGGCCTTGACCAATGAAGCGTCCTCGCGCGGTGGGGAGCTCGTGGAGACCCACCGGCCGCGCGGCGTCGACGTCTTCCACTCGCCCTGGATCGACGGCGCGCTGCTGCGCCCGCGCGGCCCGCAGGTGGTCACGCTCCACGACCTGATCCCGCTCAAGCGCCCCGGCGAGTACCTGCGCTCCGGCCTGCGCTTCCGGCTGCGCTACCTCGCCGTCGAGCGCGCCGCGCGTGTGATCGTCCCCACCAAGGCGGTGGCCGAGGACGCCGTGGCGATGCTCAAGGTCGACGCCGCCCGCGTGCACGTCGTCCCGGAGGCCGCCGACGCCGCCTTCACCCCCCGCGGCGAGGCGGAGGTCGCGGCCGTCCGCGCGACCTACGGCCTGCCGGAGGACTACCTCGTCTGGGTCGGCGGCCTGCGTCACCCGGATCCGCGCAAGCGCGTCGCCGCGCTGGCCGAGACCCCGTCCGAGCTGCCGCTCGTCCTGGTCGGGGAGGCCGGCCCGTGGGCCCGCGAGCTCCCCGACGTCACCATCACGGGCGCCGTCGACGACGAGGAGCTGGCCGCCATCTACAGCGGCGCCCGCGCCCTCGTCTTCCCCTCCGACGACGAGGGCTTCGGCCTACCGCCCGTCGAGGCGCTCGCCTGCGGGACACCCGTCGTGGCCTGCGACGTTCCCGCGCTGCGCGAGGTCCTCGGGCACCGCGCGACGTTCGTCGCTCCCAACGACCTCGACGCGCTCGTCGCCGCCGGGGCGCAGGCGCAGCGGCCGGCACCCGAGCCGCCGGCGTGGACGTGGGCCGACGCCGCGCGCGCGACCTGGGACGTCTACGAGCGCGCGGTCAGCTGACGACGAGGCCGCCGGCTCAACCTCACGGCCGCACCGCCCGATGTCTACTTCCTCGGCTGGCTCGTGGCGGTCCTGACCCCTGCCGCGGTCTTCCTGGCCCTGCTCTGGGCCGGGATCCTCGCGCTGCTGCTCGTCGGCTAGCCGCCGCGCGGAACAAGCGCCGGCCGTGAGCGCGATGCGCGACGCCGGAAGACCTTGGGCGCGAGGCGGAGCGCCTCCAGGTAGCCGCGGGCGAGGAAGCGCTCGCGCAGCAGGACGTGGCCGAGCGCGAGCACCTCATAGACGAGGATCCACGGGAGGTTGGCGGCGAAGCTGCGCGGCGTCTCGTTGCGCACCATCATCAGGTACCGGTTGCGGAACTGGATGCGGCGGTGCTCCTCGGAGGTCTGCGCACGCTTGGAGGGCGAGTAGGTGCGCACGTGCGCGGCGGTGGCGCGCGGCTCGTAGACGCAGCGCCAGCCGGCGGTCCGCGCCCGCCACGCGAGGTCCACGTCCGTGATCCACAGCGCCATGTCCTCGTCGAAGCCGCCGGTCAGCGCCTCCCGCCGGTAGAGCGCGCAGGCGCCGTCGACACCGAACACCTCGCCGGGCACCTGATGGGCGGCGAGCGGCTCGCCGTGGCCGACCAGGCCGTTCTTGCGGCGGCGGTCGAGCCACATGCCCGCGGAGTCGACGCTGTCCGTGCCGTCGATGCGCAACAGCCCGCTGACGCTGCCGACGGTCGGGTCGTCGAGGTGCGGCCGCGCGACCTCGAGGTAGCCAGGGTCGAGGAAGCAGTCGGCGTTGAGCAGGAGGACGACGTCGTCGTCGACCGCGGCGAGCCCGGCGTTCATGGCGGCGGCGTAGGAGAGGCGGTCGGGCAAAGTGAGCACCCGCGCCCCGACGCGGCGTGCGACCGCCGCGGTGTCGTCCGTGCACGCGTTGTCGACGACCAGCACCTCGTCCTGGGCGACCGCCGGCGGCAGCGAGCGCTCGAGCATGGGCGCCTCGTCGACGCTGAGGACGAGGATCACGCGACGACCTCCTCGTAGACGCCGGCGACTTCCGCGGCGGCCCGATCCCAGCTCAGCTCGGCGGCGCGCGCGTGGCCGAGGGCCCGCAGCTCGTCGGCCCGGCGCAGCGTCTCCTGGACGGCTGCCGCGATGGCGTCCACGTCGAGCGGGTCGAAGTAGACCGCCGCGTCCCCACCCGCCTCCGGGAGCGAGGACCCGGTGGCGGCGGCCACCGGGACGCCACGGGCCATCGCCTCCACGATCACCAGGCCGAAGCCCTCGTGCAGGCTCGGATGGACCAGGGCGGAGGCGCCGCGCATCAGCACGTCGAGCTCCGCGTCGGCGACGTAGCCCGGCAGCTCGACGTCCCCGGCCGCCCGGAGCGCCGCCAGCTCGCCCGCGTCGCGCCCGGCGATGACGAGCCGGTGCTCGAGGCCATCCGCCCGCAGCATCTGCCACGCGCGCACCAGCCGGCCCCAGTTCTTCTTCACGCGCAGGTCCCCCACCCCGAGCAGGTAGGGCTCCCCGTCAGGCGGCGGGCGCGGTGCCGATCGGCAGGGACGGCGCGTTGTGGACGACGCGCGTCCGGGCGGGGTCGACGCCATAGCGCTCGCACAGGTCGTCGCGGGTGTAGGCGCTCACGCAGACGATCCGCTCCGCCGACCGGGCCGCCCGCGGGGCGAGCAGCTGGAACTTCTTCCGCGTGCGGGGCGTGAAGTCGTCCGGGAAGACCTCCCAGGAGAGGTCGTGGACCGTGGCCACCCCCGGGCACGGCCGGCGCAGGGGCAGGAACGGGTGCGGGGTGTGGACGAGGTCGAAGCGTCCCTCCCGGAGCGCCAAGGGCAGGCCGAGCTGCTCCCAGCCCACCGCCGGGCCCCGCCAGCCGGACCCGTCCAGCGGTGTGACCGCCAGATCGTCCCGCGCCGCCAGGGCAGCCGCCAGGTCGCGGGCGTAGCGCCCGTACCCGCGGGGGTCCCCCTCGAGGGCGTTGCTCGTGTCGAGGGCGGCCCGCAACGGCATGTCCGTACCATGCCACGCGATGTCCATCAGTCCCGTGCCGCTGGCGGTGGCGGACGAGGCGGATCCTCGTCCGAAGTCGCAGATCTTCGAGATCCCGATCGACCTCGGACGGCCCGACGAGCTGCTCCGCATGGTCCTCGGGTGGGTCGGGACGGGCGAGCGACGGCGGGTGATGTACGTCAACGCGCACGTGCTCAACCAGTCCCAGGACCGGCCGGAGCTGCGCGCGACCCTGCAGGGCGCCGACCTCGTCTACTGCGACGGCTACGGCGTGCGCATCGCCGCCAAGGCCATGGACCTGCCCACGCCGCACCGCATGACGGGCGCCGACTGGATCTGGACGTTGGCCGCGCTGTGCGAGGAGGCCGGCCGGTCGATCTACCTGCTCGGCTCGGAGCCGGGGACGACGCGCGAGGCCGCCGCCCGCCTGCAGCGCTGGTACCCGCGCCTCGAGATCGCCGGCACGCACCACGGGTTCTTCGGGATCGGCTCCCCGCACGCCGACCGCGTCGTCGAGGACATCAACGAGCGCAAGCCGGACATCGTCCTCGTGGGGATGGGGACGCCCAAGCAGGAGGAATGGGTCCAGGCCTACTACGAGCACCTCGACACGGACGTGCTGTGGACGGTCGGCGCGTTGTTCGACTACGTCAGCGGCCGGGTCCCGCGCGCGCCCGGCTGGCTCGCCGACAACGGGCTGGAATGGATCTTCCGCCTCGGCGTCGAACCTCAGCGGATGTGGCGCCGCTACCTGATCGGCAACCCGATGTTCCTCGGACGGGTGCTGGCCGAGACGCGCCGCCATCCGTGACCCGGTACGGGTACCTCTTCGAGCAGATGGTCCGGCGCGAGCTGCGGGCCAAGTACAAGGGCTCGGCGCTCGGCGTCCTCTGGTACCTCGTGAACCCGCTCGTGCTGATGGGCGTCTACGCGCTGATGTTCCGCTACCTGCTGCGCGCGGTGGCGATCCCCGACTACCCCGTCTTCCTCTTCGTCGGGCTGATCGTGTGGACGTTCTTCTCGCAGTCGCTGCTGGCCGGGGCGACGTCGCTCGTCGACCAGTCGCAGCTGGTCAGCACCGTGCGCTTCCCGCGCGAGGCCGTGCCCGCCGCCGTCGTGTCCGTGCAGCTCGTGCCGTTCCTCGCCCTGCTCGTGATCGCGGTGCCGGTGGCGCTGGTCGTGCGCGACAGCGTCGACGTCGCCCTGCTGTTGCTGCTGCCGGTCGTCGCCTGCCTGTACGCGTTCGCGCTCGGCCTGGCCCTGATCGTGAGCGTCGCCCACGCGTACTTCCGCGACGTCCAGCCCGTGCTCGGCGCGGCGCTGCTGCCGTGGTTCTTCGTCACCCCGATCTTCTTCCGCGTGTCCGACCTGCCGGGCCTGGAGGGACACGCGACGATCGAGTGGCTGCTGACCTGGGCCAACCCGGTGGCGCCGTTCATCGAGGCGGTGCGGGCGATCCTCTACGACGGCGCCGTCCCCGACCTGTCGGTGCTCGCCTACGTCGCTCGTCGCCACCGTCGTCGCCGTCGTCGGCGGGCGGGCGATCTTCCACCGCGGCCGAGGCGCGAGCTGGCGGTGGTCCTGTGAGCGCCGCGCCCGGCGAGGTCATCCTGCAGGACGCGTGGCGCGCGTTCGCGATCGGCGACCGCCGCCGCACGCTCAAGGAGCTCGTCACCCGGAGGCACGTCGCCGGGGACTCGGTGCAGGCGCTCGCCGGGGTGGACCTGCGGGTGGGGCCCGGCGAGACGGTCGGCATCGTCGGCCGCAACGGCGCCGGCAAGACGTCGACGCTGCGCGTGCTCGCCGGCATCGTCCCGCTGCAGCAGGGGCGGGCGGAGTGCGGCGGCCGGGTCGCGACGCTGATCGAGCTGGGCGCCGGCTTCGGCCGCGAGTTCACCGGCCGCGAGAACATCCTCCTCAACGGCGCGCTGAACGGGCTGGGCAAGCGCGACATCGAGGAGCGACTGGACGACATCGTCGCCTTCTCCGAGCTCGGCCACTTCGTCGACGTCCCCGTGAAGACGTACTCCAGCGGCATGCTCGTCCGCCTCGGCTTCGCGATCGCCGCGCACCTCGACGCCGACGTGATGCTCATCGACGAGGTCCTCGCCGTCGGCGACGAGGCGTTCCAGCGCAAGTGCCTGCGCCGCATCAACGAGCGCATCCTCGCCGGCGCCACCCTTGTGCTCGTCTCCCACGCGCCCGCCGCGATCGAGCGGACCTGCTCGCGCGTGGTCGTCTTCGACGGCGGCCGCATCGTCTACGACGGCCCGACCGCCGAGGGTCTGCTGCACTACCACGAGCTGCTCGGGATGGGCGAGGACGCCGTGCAGCGCCTGCCCGCCGCCGACCGCACCGTGTTCGTCGAGGAGGTCACGCTGCTCGACGGCGACGGCCGCCCGCGCACGATCTTCTCCCCGGGCGAGCCGCTGCGCATCCAGCTCGACATCGGGGTGCGGCCGGGCGCGGTCCCGACGCGGATCGCCTTCGAGCTGCGCCGCGCGAACGGCCAGCCGGTCTTCGCCACGGGCCACGAGGTCGACCTGCATGAGCCCGCGCGCCTGACGTTCGAGATCCCCGCGCTGCACCTGCTCGGCGGGGACTACGACCTCGTCGTCGCCGCGCAGCAGGACGACGGCATCGACCGCCTCGTCGGCCTCAGCGTCGCCGCCACACCCGAGGTCGAGGGCGTGGCCGACCTGCGCGGCACCTGGTCGCTGAACAGCGTGGTGGGGGCATGACGCCCGAAGAGGCGCTCGCCGCCGCGCGCGCCGCGGCCGAGCCGTACGAGGAGGGCCCGGTGTCCCTGGACGCCTCCCCCGTCACCCGCATGAGCGAGACGAAGCTCGTCGAGTGGGCCGTGATCGCGCCCGAGCTCGACCGCGTCTACTCGACCCGCAGGCTCGGCGCCCCCATCACCGCGACCAAGCGGCTGCTGATCCGCGCGCTGCGCCAGTACGTCGGCGAGGCGATCGCCCAGGAGACGCGCTTCAACGCCCTCGCCACCGCCCACATCCTCAACCTCGAGGACCGCGTCCGCGACCTCGAGGCGCGGCTCGAAGCGCAAGAGCGATGAACGTCGACCAGCTGCTCTGCGGGGCCGGTCCGGTGGACGCGGTCACCAACCAGGCGCTCGCTTGGCGCCGCCAGTTCACCTCGTGGGGCTGGGGCGGCGCAGGACTACGCCGAGGTGCTCGCGCCCGGCATGCACGTCCACGACGTCAAGCCGCTGAAGGCATTACAAGCCCGGCGAGCGCACCCTCGTGCACTACTCCGGCTACGCCCGCGAGCTCGAGAAGCGGGTCGGCAGTCCCTTCATGGTGCTGTCGCACAACATCACGCCGCCCAAGTACTTCTGGGAGCTCGAGCCCGGCGAGGCCGTCAACTGCGCCCTCGCCCCCCAGCAGCTCGCCAACCTCGCCGCCCGCGCGAAGGTCGTCGCCGGCGTCAGCGCCTACAACGTCGCCGACTTCCCGGGCGCCCACGTCGTCCCCATCCTGTTCAGACCACCTGCGACTCAGGGGACAGTCCCCTCAGTCGCAAGTGTTCAGAACACTGGCCCGACCGTGCTGTTCGTCGGGCGGCTGGCGCCGCACAAGCGGCAGGACCTCGTCGTGCGGGCGTTCGCGCTGTACCGCAAGCGGCACGCGCCGGACGCGCGGCTCGTGCTCGTCGGCGTCCCCATCTCCCCGGCTTACGAGGCGCGGCTGCGGCAGCTGGCCGACGAGCTCGCGCCCGGCGCGGTCACCTTCGCGTCCGGCATCCCGGCCGCCGAGCTGCACGAGCACTACCGCTCGGCCGACGCGTTCCTGTGCCTGAGCGAGCACGAGGGCTTCTGCATCCCGCTGCTGGAGGCGATGCACTTCGGCGTGCCGGTGATCGCGCGGGCGGTCGGCGGCATCCCCGAGGTGGTCGGCGACGCGGGCGTGCTGCTCGACGAGACGGACGACATCCCGGTGGTCGCCGAGCTGCTGCACCTGGCGGTCACCTCCGACCTGCGCGAGACCCTCCGGCCCCGGGCCGAGGCGCGGCTCGCGCACTACGCTGCCGACCGCGTGGCCGCTCAGATGCGTGAACTCGTTGAGCTCCCTGTGAACCGGGCGAAGCAGCTCCTCGCCAAGACGGGCTTCAACCGGGGCTTCGCTCGTCCGGCGCATGGCGGTCCGGCTCGGCCATCCGAAGCTGCGCGACCTGTGGCTGGCCGACCCGTGGTGGATCCGGCCGGTCTTCCGCTGGATCGAGCAGCGGCGCGATCACCGTCCCGATCGGCCTCGGCGGCGGGCTGCGGCTGGACATGCGCGGCATCCCGCTCAGCCACGCCCACATCGGCTCGCTCGCCTTCGGCAACCTCGAGCAGTCCGTCCAGGAGGCGATGCTCCGCCACCTCGGCCAGGGCGGCGTCTTCTACGACATCGGCGCCAACGTCGGCTTCTTCGCCCTGCTCGCCGGGCACATGAGCGGGTACGGCGTCGGCCAGGTCTACGCCTTCGAGCCGACGCCCGACAACGCGGAGGAGATCCGCCGCAACGTCGTGCTCAACGGGCTCCCGAACGTCACCGTGATCGAGAAGGCCGTCGGCGCGGAGAAGGGCGTCGGCCGGCTGCAGGTCGTCGACGACCAGTCCTGGTCCAAGCTCATCGAGACGGGCGAGCATCCCTTCACGGAGCGGGTCATGGACATCGACGTCGTCGCCATCGACGACCTCGTCGCGAGCGGCGAGATCCTGCCGCCCACCGTCGTCAAGATCGACGTCGAGGGCTTCGAGCTCCCCGTGCTCGAGGGCATGCGCCGGACGCTCGCCGAGCACCGGCCGGCGATCATCTGCGAGCTGCACGGCACCCACGTCGAGTTCGCCGCCTTCATGCGCGAGGTCGGCTACCGCGTCGATCAACCTCGAGGGCCCGGACTCCGATCGAGACCGCCGGCGCCTCGGCCCACGCGCTCGCCCTCCCCGCCGATCACGCCGGCGACTAACCGACGGCGGCCTGGGTGATGCGCGACTTCTGCTCGTAGGAGCAGGTGTCGGTGCCCGGCATCTCCGGGTCGAGGCGGTAGAGGTCGTAGCCGTCGTTGTGGTGGAGCGCCGGGCCGACCGCCTCCGGCGGGCGCGGGTAGCCGTAGGCGACGAGCGACGTAGTCGGCCTTCACGCGAGCGCGACGACGTGCGGGTAGTCCGTCTTGAGCAGCGGGTGCTTCGAGCACGTCCGGCGGGCGGCGGTGAAGTAGTTGCCCCACAGCTGCTGGCCGCCGCGTCATGTCGAGCCGGACGGAGGCGTCGCGCGGCAGCTCCTCGACCCAGTCGCCGAGCTCGACCGTCGGCTTGCCGAGCTGGCGGCCGGTGACGTCCAGCTCTGCCTTCGCGGCGGTCGCGGTGGCGACGGCGAACGCGGCGAGGACGACCGGCCCGACGCGGCGGAAGCGGCCGAGGTGGACCGCCGCGATGACCAGCAGCAGCGGCGCGATGAACGCGAGGATCTTGAAGTGGAAGTAGTAGCCGTAGTCGCGCTGGCGGAACGAGCCGGCGAAGTACAGGCCGAGGCCGAGCACGAGGCCGAGCCCGATGTAGACCGCGCGCGGCTGATGGCGGCGCAGCTCGCGGAAGGCGAGCACGACGATGACGATCATCAGCAGCCGGAAGAGCCCGTGGTCGGGCAGGTTGATGAAGTAGGTCATCGGGATGAACGCGCGCAGGTCGGCGGCCCAGTTGATGAGGGTGTGGCCGGGGTCGAAGATGACCTGGTTGGCGGCGTTGAGCTTCTCGCTGACGCCGTTGAGCGGCACGAGCAGGACGAGGACCGCCGGGATCATCCAGAGCAGTGATCGCGGCCCCTTGTAGAGGTTGCGGATGCGCGGGACCGGCAGCCCCTCCCTGATCCGCCGGCGGCGCTCGCGCCACAGGAAGACGACCAGCGGCATGGCGGCGATCGGCAGCGCCAGCGGGTACGCGAGCGCGCAGACGCCGAGGAAGATCGCCAGCAGCCCGCCCGTCCGCCGGCGGTCGCCGGGCGGCTCGTCGGGCTGCACGAGCCACCACGCCAGCACGAGCGCGAACGGCATCGCCATGTAGCCCCAGGTCTGGTTGAAGTACGGGTTCAGGCCCGTGTGCAGGACCATGCGGTCGGCGCCGGCGAAGCCCATCGCGCAGGCCGCCACGCCGACCCCCGCGCCGAGCAGGTCGCGGGCCACGAGGTACATCCCGACCGCGGCGAAGGCGAGCAGGACCGCGGCGAGCGGGACGAGCGTCTGCCACGTCTCCAGCCCCGCGATCTTCGCGACGCCGCCGAAGCGCGTAGTAGATCGGGTACTTGGACTTCCACAGCAGCGGCATGCGGTCGACCGGCAGCTCCGGCTTCGTCGACGTCGGGTAGGCGTGCTGGAGGAAGTTCGCGCTGCCCGCGGCCATGTGCGCGTCCGACCCGTCGCCCGTCACCGTCGCGAAGTGGTCGCGCATGACCATCGGCGCGATCGCCAGCCCGATGATCACGAGCGCCAGGAACACCGGCCAGCAGCGACGGTCCGGTGCGCGGTCGTCGTGACCGTCCACCGCGTGCGCAACGACAGAGCGCGAGGCCGGCCAGCGACCACGACGATCAGGCTGACGGTGAAGGGGACGGCGGCGAAGCCGAGGACCATCAGCGCGAGGCCGGACGACGCAGGCGCCGGTCGGCAGCACCCACAGCAGCTCGTGGCGGCGCAGCGAGGCCGGGCAGCAGCAGCCGGGTGACGCCGTAGCCGCACGCGCCGAAGAGCAGCAGGGCGGCGAGCAGCGCGCGGGCGGTGTCCGGGAGCGCGTCGAGGACCTCGCGGCGCGGCTCGAGGACGAGGCACCAGGCCGTCGCCAGCGCCCAGATCGCGATGGCGACGCCGGCCCACCACGGACGCGGTCGCAGGGCAGCATCTAGAGCAGCAGCGTACGAGCGCGCACGGAGCCCCTCGCCAGCGCGGCGACCTCGGCGCCGTCGACCAGGAGGTGGCCCGGGAGGGCGCGCACGTGGCTCAGGTGCGAGGGGTGCTCGCCGCGGTGCGTGAGCAGCCAGGGCAGCGCGAGCCACGGCCGCCGCAGGAGGCGCGCCGAGCGAGCGCGAGCAGGAGCCGTCTCGTGGGCGCGCTTCCAGAAGATCCGGTGGTGGAAGTGCGCGCGCAGGCCGGGATGGCGCTTGACGAGCCGGACGGCCGAGCCCCAGCGGGCGGCGTCGCGGGCCAGGCCGCGCCAGCCGAGCTCCGTGACCGCGTGCCAGACCAGCGCGTCCGGGGCGAAGCGCACGGACGCGCCGGCCTCGACCGCGCGCCAGCCGAGGTCCGTGTCCTCTCCGGCGACGCGGTCGTAGGACTCGTCGAAGCCGCCGACGGCCTCGAGCAGCGGCCTTCGGGTACAGGACGTTGGCGGTCTGGAAGAACGGGCTCTGCGCGTCGACGATCGACCGTGCGCGCGAACGGTCCGACGCGGTGGGCCTCCTCGGGCAGCGGCGCCACCCGGCCCTGGACCACGACGCCCGGGCGCGGCCGCCGCCGCCAGCGCGTCCAGCCAGCCCGGCGCCGGCAGGCAGTCGTCGTCCGTGAAGGCGATGAGGTCGGACGCCGCCGCGCGCCAGCCCGCGTTGCGCGCCGCAGCCGGCCCGCGGTTGGGCTCCAGCCGCACGCACTGCACGTCCGGCCGCCGCGATGACCGCGTGCACCTCCGGGGTCGCGCCGTTGGCCACCACGACGACGTCCTCCCCCGCGAGCGCGCGCAGCAGCGCGCGCAGCCGGTCCGGCCGCGCGACGGCGGAGACGACGACCGTCGGTCTCAGTACGCGCCCCGGCGGCGGAACACCGCGGGGATGGTCTTGAGCAGGATGGAGAGGTCGAGGCCGACCGACCACCGCTCGAGGTAGAGGAAGTCGAGCCGGACGAGGTCGTCGAAGTCGAGGTCCGACCGGCCCGAGACCTGCCACAGCCCGGTGATGCCGGGCAGGACGAGGTAGCGCTTCTTGTGCCACTCGGCGAGGCGCTCGTAGTCGCGCTCGGGCAGCGGACGCGGGCCGACGAGCGACATCTGCCCGAGCACCACGTTGAACAGCTGCGGCAGCTCGTCGAGCGAGTAGCGGCGCAGCCAGCGGCCGACGCGCGTCATGCGCGGGTCGTCGCGGATCTTGAACAGCGCGCCGGAGGCCTCGTTGACGGACTCGAGGTCGGCCTGCAGCTGGTCGGCGTCCGAGCGCATGGTGCGGAACTTGAAGCACTCGAAGGCGCGGCCGCCGATGCCCGGGCCGGACGGAGCGGTAGAGGATCGGGCCCGCGCGAGGAGATCGCGACCATGACGGCGAGGCCGATCAGGACCGGCGAGAGCAGCAGGATCAGCAGCAGCGAGCCGACGAAGTCGAACGCGCGCTTGACCAGGAAGTCGAAGCCCTCGAACACGGGCGGGCGCAGCTCGAAGAGCGGCAGCGTCGCGCCCGGGGACGAACTCCGCGCGGCCGGTCAGGATGCCCATGGTGGACGGCGCGATGCGGACGTGGACGCCGCGCCGGTGGCACTGGTCGACGAGCTCGACGGCCAGCTCCTCCGGGAAGTCCGGGTCGGCGACGATGACCTCCTGGACGCCGTGCTCGTCGAGCACCTGCGGCAGGTCGGCGATCTGCCCGAGCGACACGCAGGCCGTTGTCCGGCCGCGGCGTCAGCGAGATGAAGCCGAGCATCTCGATGGGGACGTTGATCTCGTCGTGCAGCGCGTGGGCGACGGCGTCGATGTGACCGCCCGTCCCGACCAGCACGGCCCGGCGCCGGTAGCCCGCCTTCTTGAGCAGCCAGCCCGTGACGCGCTGGTAGGCGAGCCGGATCGAGCCGATGTAGGCGAGCCCGAAGAAGAAGGTCCCGTAGAAGATGTAGTAGCTGTTGTACTGATCGCGGTTGGACGTGATCAGCGCGTAGATGAGCGCCACGAGCGTCGCCTGGAACAGCGCGGTGACCATCTTGGAGAAACCCGGGCGCGCCGGCCGGTCGGCGTACAGGCTCTCCTTGGCGAACAGCAGCACGAGCAGCAGGAACGCGAAGGACACCGTGTCCTGCGTCGTCTGCCACGGCACCGGCGGTGTCCCACGAGCCGGTCTTGATGATCTGCTTGACCAGCAGGCCCGTGTAGATGGCCATGGTCAGGCCGACGAAGTCCAGCGCCATCAGGCTGACGACGCGCAGCATGCGGCGCAGCGTCTCCAGGCGCAGCAGGAACGACAGGACCGGCGGACGCCGCCGCCGCACGTCCTGTGCGGGCAGGTAGGTCGGGGCCGCGGCGCTCGGCAGCGGCCTGATCTCGGTCTGGGTCCCCTCTGTCACGGTCTTGTTCTCACTACCCCTAACGCCCCCCGGAGGCAGAAGTACCGGGGTTCTACCCGTCGGATCAGACGGCGGCGCCGACGAGCTTCTCGGTGGTGGCTTCGTCGATGGTGCGCTGCAGACCTTCCCGCAGCTCGACCTGCGGCTCCCAGCCGAGCAGGTCGCGCGCCTTGGTGATGTCGGGCTGGCGGATCTGCGGGTCGTCGGTCGGCAGCGCCTCGTAGACGATCTCCGACCGCGACCCGGTGACCTCGATGACGGTGTGCGCGAGCTCGAGCAGCGTGAACTCGTTCGGGTTGCCGATGTTGACCGGCTCGTGGTGCCCGGACTCCGCGAGGCGGATCATGCCCTCGATCAGGTCGCTCACGTACGTGAAGGAGCGGGTCTGCGAGCCGTCGCCGAAGACGGTGATCGGCCGGTCGGTGAGCGCCTGGCGCAGGAAGGTCGGGATCGCCCGGCCGTCGTGCGGCCGCATGCGCGCGCCGTAGGTGTTGAAGATGCGCATGATCGCCGTGTCGACGCCCTGCTGGCGGTGGTAGGCCATCGTCAGGGCCTCCGCGTAGCGCTTGGCCTCGTCATAGACGCCGCGCGGGCCGATCGGGTTCACGTGGCCCCAGTAGCTCTCGGGCTGCGGGTGGACCTTCGGATCGCCGTAGACCTCCGAGGTGGAGGCGATGAGGAAGCGCGCGCGGTGCTTCTTGGCGACGCCCAGCGTGTGATGGGTGCCGTAGGAGCCGACCTTGAGCGTGTGCAGCGGCAGCCGCAGGTAGTCGATCGGCGACGCCGGCGAAGCGAGGTGGTAGACGAAGTCGACCGGCTCGTCGATGAAGTACGGCTCGATGATGTCCTTGTGCAGCAGCTCGAACTCGGGCACCCGGATGTGCTCGATGTTGCTCAGCGACCCGGTTTCCAGGTTGTCGATGCAGATGACGCGGTGACCGCGGCGCAGCAACTCGTCGCAGAGGTGCGACCCGAGGAAGCCCGCGCCTCCGGTGACAAGGCAGGTGGACATCCGGCTCAGGCTAACCGCTTACCGCGCGCGGGCGGCTCTGAGGTCCTGCTTGGTGACGTCCACGAGCACGTAGGTGCGCTTCGTCAGCCGCTCGGCCTTGCCGGCCTTCTCGAGGCGCTTGCAGGTGACGGGGCACTTCTTGCAGCGCGGGCGGTCCTTGCAGCACTTCTTCTTGACCTTGACCGTGCCGGAGATCGCCATCAAGGCTTGATGTTAGGTTGACCGGATGCCCGCGGACGCCTTCGTTGCCCAGCTGAACGAGCAGATCGGCCACGAGTTCGCCGCCCACCAGCAGTACCTGGCTTGCGCCGTCTACTACGACGACGACACCCTGCCGCAGCTGGCCGCCTTCTTCTACCGCCAGGCGGTGGAGGAGCGCGAGCACGCGATGATGATGGTCCAGTACCTGCTCGACACGGACGCCCCCGTCCGCATCCCCGGCGTCGCCGCGCCGACAGTCGAGTTCGCCGACGTCGTCGCCCCGATCGCTCTGGCGCTCGACCAGGAGAAGCGGGTGAGCGAGCAGATCAACGCGCTCGCGGGCGTCGCGCGCGCGGAGGGCGATTACTCGAGTGAGCAGTTCATGCAGTGGTTCATCAAGGAGCAGGTCGAGGAGGTCGCCACGATGAGCGATCTGCTGCGCTGGGCCCAGCGCTCGCGCGACGACGTCAAGGACATCGAGGACTACGTCGCCCGGGAGCAGACGGCCGAGGGTGCGGACGCTACGGCGCCGCGCGCCGCCGGCGCCTGATCCGGAGGTCCCCGCGGCGAAGGGTGCGCCCCGTCGCGTCGAAGTGCTCGAGGAGCAGCTGGGCCTCCTTGCGTCCGACGCCCAGCGCGTCTCTCGCCTGCGCGAGCGTCACCGGGAGGAGGGGTTCGACGATCTGCCACGCCTGCCTCCGGGTCTGCTTCACCTCGATAGGTCCGGCGCGACGCGGGTCTCCGGGACGGGCAATGAAGGAGCGGGATGCGGGCGGGGGCGGCGGTCGAGGACCGTTCCTCCTCCGAGCGTGTCCGGTGGCGCGATCGACCTGATGACGAGCCGGTCGCCGGGGCGGGTCAGCAGCGGCTTCTCGCAGCGCAGGCGTGTGCGGGTCGCTCTCGCTGCGGTCTCGCGGGTGCCGTGGTGGACCATCACGCGGGCGGGCGGGTCGAAGTCCAGCTCGACGTCGATGACGTGGCGGGCCTCGACCTCGCCGATCACGTCGCCCCGCTTCACCTCGTCGCGGTCGACGCCGGCCAGGTTCAGCGCCACACGCTGCCCCGCCTCCGCTCGCTCGACCTGCGCGTCGTGCACCTGCACCTCGCGGACGCGCACCGTCTTCCCCGAGGGCGAGATCGTCACCGTGTCCCCCACGCTCACCGCGCCCGACCACAGCGTCCCGGTCACCACCGTCCCCGCGCCCCGCACCGAGAACACCCGATCCACATGCAGGTGTGTCGCCTCGCGGTGGCTATTTCCACCGCTACGCGACACAGTTGCCGCGGCGCGGTCGAGGGCGTTCCTCAGCGCGTCCACACCCCACCCTTCCTTCACCGACACGGGCACCACCTCCGCCCCGAAGTCAGGCAGATCGGGAACCGGCCCCAGGTCGGATTTGGTGACGGCGACCACCCCGCGGGTCACGCCCAGCGCCTGAGAGCACGCGCCAGTGCTCCTCGCGTCTGCGGCATCACCCCGTCGTCCGCGGCGATGCAGAGCAGGAACAGGTCGATGCCCGTCGCGCCCGCAACCATCGTGCGCACGAACCGCTCGTGCCCGGGGACGTCGACCACGGACAGCGCTCGGCCGGACGGGAGCTCCAGCCGCGCGTAGCCGAGGGCGATCGAGATGCCGCGCGCGCGCTCCTCCGGGAGCCGGTCGGTGTCGGTCCCCGTGAGGGCGCGGACGAGGGCGGTCTTCCCGTGGTCGATGTGACCGGCGGTGCCGAGGACGAGCTCAGGGATGCGCCCATCCTCGCAGCGCCGCGTCAGGCGGTGGCGGCGATGCGGTTCACGGCGTGCGACAGGGCGCCCGCCCGGAGCAGGCCGGCCGTGGCCTCGGCGAGCAGGCCGGCCATGAAGCCGCGCCCCTTCGCCACCGAGACGGACGCCCGGACCTCGGAGGAGCCGTCATCGGAGGGCGCGACGTCGTAGCGGACAATCATGTTCACCGGGCCGCAGGCCGACAGCGTGAGCTGCCGGTCGTCGGCCGCGTGGACGTGCACGTCGAAGGCGACGGGCGACCACCGCGCGACCGCGTCCGGATCCGTGAGCGCGGCGAGGACGGCCTCGGGAGCCGCACCGGTGTGCGCTGATGCCGTCCAGGTCGCGTTCATGGACGCCATGTTCAGGCCCAGGGCGTCGCCGCACATCACCCGCTCAGGCGAACCTGGGTCCTCCCTGCGGATGACCCGAAGATCCTCAGAAGGGATGGCGGAACCCACCCACCGCGTAGATACCTTGGACCGACCGGTGCCGGGACCTCTTTCAGCCATGCGTGCGCGCACGCGTGCGGTCCCGCCGCGCACCCTCGACGCCGGCCTGGCCGCGCTCGTCCTGCTCGGCGTGGCCCTGGAGGCGCTGCTCGCCGACGGGTCCCTCGCTTCGCGGGCCACGGCGCTCGGCCCGGCCGCGCTCGTCGCCGCCGGGATGCTCCTGCGCCGGGCCGAGCCGATCGCGGCCGTCGCGCTCAGCCTCATCGGCCTGACCATCGTCCCGCTGCTCGACGACCCCGTCTGGAAGCAGCTCGACGTCGTCTCCTTCGGCTTCCTGTTCCTCGTCTACTCGATGGCGACCCGCGAGGACGGCCGGCGGCTCCTCATCGGCCTCGCCGTCAGCGTCGCCGGGCTGTGGGCCTCGACGATCGTGGAGGACGCCCACCACCCCGAAGGGAACCTGCTCACGGAGCTGCTGGCCGGCGCGGCGTTCTTCATCCTCGCGCCGCTGCTCGCCGGCCGCCTGCTGCGCAGCCGCCTGCGCCTCAACGACGCGCTGACGGAGAAGGCCGCCCTGGCCGCCGCGGATCGCCATGACGCGGCACAGGAGGCCGTCAACGCCGAGCGCGTGCGCATCGCCTCCGAGCTGCACGACCTCGTCGCGCACGCGCTGGGCGCGATGACCATCCAGGCCTCGGCGGCGCGGCGGCTCGCGGCCAAGGACGCCACTCGCGCCGCGGGCGCCTTCGAGGCGATCGAGACCACCGGGCGCGACGCCCTCGGCGAGCTGCGGACGCTGCTCGACGTCCTGCGCGACGACGACGCAGTGGTCGGCGCGCCCACGCCGCAGCCGACGCTCGTCGACCTGCCCGGGCTCGTCGCGCGCGCCCGCACCCACGGCCTCGGCGTGACCGTCGAGGTCGAGGGCGAGCGGCCGGAGGGCCTGCCCGCCGGCGTCGAGCTGACCGCCTACCGCGTCGTGCAGGACGCGCTGCGCACCGCCCGCGAGGAGGGCGGCGCCGGGGCCGCGCGGGTGACCGTGCGCTACCGCTCCGACCGTCTCGAGATCGAGGTCTCCGACGACGGTGAGCGCGTCGCCGACCGGCGCCTGCTCGGCCTCAAGGAACGCGTCCGGCTGTTCGGCGGCGAGGTCTCGCGGGCCGACGGCGCGCTGCGGGCGCGCCTGCCCCTGGAGCGGGTCGGCGCATGATCGCCCACGTGCGCCGCTACGGCGACCTCGCCGTCGGCGCCTTCGTCGCCGTCCTGGGCGTCCTCGTCGTGACGCTCGGCGACGACACGCAGGGCCCGCTGTGGGCCAACGTCGTGGCGATGGTCGCCATGGGCGGCGTGCTGGCCGCGCGCAGCCTCGCCCCCGTGGAGACGAGCTACGCCTTCATCGCGCTGCTGCTGATCATGGCCGCCGCGCTCATCCCGCCCCCGCTCGCGGTCGTCATGTTCTTCGGGCTGCTGCTGTTCTCCTACGCCGCCGGCACGAGCCGCCGCCCCGTGCTCTCCCAGTGGTTCATGCCCGCGTTGATGGTGGCCATCGTCGCGGCGAACCAGAGCATCGACCACCCGACGGTCAGCGACTACATCTTCCCCGCGGCGATCTCCTTCGCCGCCTACGGGGCCGGCCGCAACGCCGTCTTCCGCGGCGCCCTCGCCGCCGAGCTGCACGAGGCCGAGCTGCGCGCGGAGGAGGCGCAGGCCGCCGAGGAGCGGCGCGCGGTGGCCACGGAGCGGCGGCGCATCGCCCGCGAGATGCACGACGTCGTCGCGCACTCCATCAGCGTCATGGTCGTCCAGGCCGGCGGCGCGCGGCGCATCATCGAGCGCGATCCCGACCGCGCCGCGGCCGCGGCGGCCGCCATCGAGGCGACGGGACGTGACACGCTGATCGAGATGCGCCGCCTGCTCGGGGTCATGCACCCCGGCGAGGCCCCGGCCGAGCTCGAGCCCTCCCCCACCCTCGGCGACCTGGCCGCGCTCTGCCGGCGCTTCGAGGCCGACCTGCAGGTCGTCGGTCACACCCAGCCGCTCCCCTCCGGCCTCGAGGTCGGCGCCTACCGCGTCGTCCAGGAGGCATTGGAGGACGTGCGGCGCGTCCCGACCGCCACCCAGCCGCGTGCCCGGGTGACGGTGGAGTGGACGCCGCTCGCGCTGTCCATCCGGGTCGCCGACGATCGCCTGTTCGTCGGCCCGGTGCCCATGGGCGTCCGCGAGCGCGCCGATCTCTACGGCGGCCTCGCCACCGCCGGTCCCCGTCCCTCCGGGGACGGCCATCAACTCGAAGTCCGTTTCCCGCTCAACGACGACAGCCTGTTACAAGGAGCACTCTCATGATCCGCATCCTCATCGCCGACGACCAGGCACTCGTCCGGGCCGGGTTCAAGATGATCCTCGACGCCGAGGACGACCTCAACATCGTCGGCGAGGCCGTCGACGGGCAGCAGGCCGTCGACATGGCGCGCCGCCTGAAGCCCGACGTCGTCCTCATGGACATCCGCATGCCCGAGCTCGACGGCATCGAGGCGACGCGGCGGATCGTCGACCACGATCCCGACACGTCCAAGGTGCTGATGCTCACCACCTTCGATCTCAACGAGTACGTCTACGAGGCGCTGCGCGCAGGCGCGTCCGGCTTCCTGCTCAAGGACGTCCCGCCGGAGCAGCTGGCCGCGGGCATCCGCGTCGTCGCCGACGGCGAGGCCCTGTTGGCGCCGTCCATCACCAAGCGCCTCGTGCAGAAGTTCGCGGTCTCCGGTTCGCCGGACCCCGTGCCGCCGCGCGGCTTCGACGAGCTGACCGAGCGCGAGGAGGAGGTCTTCGGCCTGATCGCGCGCGGGCTCTCCAACGCCGAGATCGCCGCGGAGCTCATCGTCTCCGAGACGACGGTGAAGACGCACGTCGCGCGCGTGCTGATGAAGCTCAACCTGCGCGACCGCGTGCAGGCCGTCGTGCTCGCCTACGAGTCCGGGCTGGCTCAGCCCTCGAGCCGCTCCAGCAGGAGCTGACGCGCCTCCTCGACCTCCGCGTCGCTCAGCGTGCGGGGATCGAGGAGCAGCCGGCCGTCCTCGAGACGGCCGAGCAACGGGGGGTCGCCGGCGCGCAGGGGCGCCGCCCACGCCTCCGGGACGGCGACCGCGAAGCCCTGCAGGTCATGGGTGGGCAGCGTCCCGCCGCCGGCCCGGCCGACGGCCGCCACCACCTCGCCGATGCCCTCCCCCAGGCGCTCCGCCCTCGCCCGCGTGTCCTGCGCGAGCATCCGGGCGGTCGGCGTTCCGGCGGGGTCGCGCAACGTGGCGGCCAGCGCCGCCAGGGAGAGCTTGTCGATGCGCAGCGCGCGCGCGAGCGGGTGCGCGCTGGCGCGGGAGATCGCGTCGGCGGTCCCGATGAGGATGCCCGCCTGCGGGCCGCCGAGCAGCTTGTCGCCGCTGAACGTCGTCAGGTCCGCCACCGGCCGCACCACCGGCTCGTCGCCGATCGGGGCCAGGGCACCCGAGCCGAGGTCGTCGATGACGGGGACCCCGAGCGTCGCGAGCTCCTCCACCGGCACGTCCTCCACGAAGCCGGCCTGGCGGAAGTTGGCCTGGTGGACGCGCAGGATCGCCCCCGTGCGCTCGGTGATCGCCCGCTCGTAGTCCGACCGGCGCGTGCGGTTGGTCGTCCCCACCTCGACGAGCGTCGCGCCGGCCTGGGCGACCACCTCGGGGATGCGGAAGCCGCCGCCGATCTCGACCAGCTGCCCGCGGGAGACGATGATCTCGCCGCCCTGGGCGAGGGCCGCTGCCGCGAGCAGGACGGCGCCGGCGCCGTTGTTGACCGCGAACGCCGCCTCCGCACCGGTGAGCGTGCGCAGCGCATCCTCGACGTGCACGTGGCGAGAGCCGCGGCGGCCGGTATCGAGGTCGAGCTCGAGGTTCGCATAGCCCGCCGCCACCTCCGCGACCGCCGCCTGCGCGGCCTCGCTGAGGACCGCCCGACCGAGGCCCGTGTGCAGGACCACGCCCGTCGCGTTGAGCACGCGACGCAGCGACGGCCGCGCGGCGGCCCTGGCGCGGGCGACGAGGTCCGGGTCCCCGGGCGCGCCTTCCAGCAGCTCCTCCCGGCGGGCGGCGATCACGGCCCGCGCCGCGGCCACCGCCGTCGCGTGCGGAGCGTCGACCTGTGCCGCCAACGAGTCCACGGAAGGGAGCGAGCGCAGATCCGTCACGACTGGTCGCGCAGCCCGCCGGCCTTCACGCCGAACTCGTCGTCGGCGGCCATCGGGATGGGGTCGGCGGCGATCGACCGCGGCAGCCCCGTCTTGCCGTAGCGCACCTCGATCGTGCCGTCGCCGTCGATCTGCTCCTGGATGAGCCTGAAGAGCTTCGGGACGGTGCTCAGGGCGCGGATCACCTTCGGCGCGCGCACCGCCTTCCCGTCGCGGACGCGCACGACGTACCTGTCCGTGTAGGGCGGCGGGCAGAAGCAGGACCGCTGCACGTGGAAGCGGTAGTCGGCCGGGCCGGTCTCGGCCCAACGCATCTTCGCGGCGTCGAGCGCGGCCTGGGGTTCGGTGGCGACCGGAAGAGCGAACACGGCTCTGAAGGTACGCTTCAGCCATGGCGGACGTCACAGAAGATCAGGCCCTCAGCAACGAGGACGACCCCTCGGTCGCCCCCATCGTGGGGCCCGACGATCCCCGCGTCTTCACCGACTCGGGGATCGAGATCCAGCCCCTCTACGGGCCTGACGACGTCGCCGACGGCCTGCCGGAGCGCCTCGGCGAACCGGGCGAATACCCCTTCACCCGCGGCCCCCACCGCGAGATGTACCGCAAGCAGGTCTGGACGATGCGCCAGTACGCGGGCTACGCGAGC
>CAWJMO010000039.1:0-88986 GCA_963843865.1 uncultured Solirubrobacteraceae bacterium
GCCGGGCGGGTCATCGCGCCTAGTTCTTGAAGACGACATCAGGATTTGCTCCACTAACCCCTCTCTGCTTCGCGACCCTCTGAGTCTGCCGCACGAGTTCTGGCAACAGCCCGGTCGACAATCCGTGGCCCGAAGAATGGCGAGAAGTGAGACCGCGGCGCCAGGGTGTATAAGCCCGCTATGCGCGACCGACACGGACACCGACCGTTGCGTCACCTGTCCCCGCAAGCTCTAAGGCTGCTGTCGCCACTGCTGAGATTCGATCATGGGCGCGAGGCCTACATACTCCGAATTGTCGGACGTCGGCACGGCCCGGTCTTCCGTGCGCGCCGTTGAGCAAAAAAACGCTCGGCTTCACTCCTTTGATTCAGCGCCCGTCCGCGGCTCGCCGGGTTGCGCGAATGAGTCGCGCCAAGGACATCCTGCGCCCGTACGTTCTAATCGGACGCAAGTTCCGGGATGGGCCTCCCACGGTCAACGATTTGGCTTGGTCGCGGCCAATTCGTTCGCACAGTTCGGGGAAGACCGATACCTACTCGACTACTTCGGCAGCGACCACAGTGGGTTCTACGTGGACGTGGGAGCTTTCACCCTTTCCACATGTCGAACACATACCTGCTCTATCGCCATGGCTGGACCGGGATGAACCTCGAGCCGGCGCCGAGGGTCTCGCGCAACTGCAACGCCATCGGCCGCGTCACATCAACCTTCTGGTCGCCGCCGCAGGTCAGGCTGGTCAGACGTCGTTCCTATTGGCCGGGTCCTTCGCTTGCATCAACGAGGAGCAGCACCTCTGGACGGGAATGGAGGGCGAGAAGATCAAGGCACGACTGAGCCGCTCGCCGCGATTCTCGACCGCCATGCTCCCGCGCGACCATCGATTTCTCGACATCGACTGCGAGGGCCACGATCTCGAAGTGCTCACTCCAACGACTGGGAGCGGTACCGACCGACGCTGATCCTTGCCAAGGCTCACGGAAAGGATCGGGCGGGAGATTGGCCGCTATCTCGATTCGGTCGGGTAACTTCGGGACACGCTCAACTCTCACTCGTGTTCGAGCAGAAGAAGCCGTAAGGGTCGGGACGGACCGCTCCGGATGACTGGGAAGAAGAACAAGCATCGGGCCGAATCGGCGATCTAGGATCATCGTCGATGCCCTTCGGACTGCTCAGGAGTCAGGTGCCGCCCCGCTGGTACGAGACAGCCAGCTTCGCCAAGCGCTGGGCGACCGCCGCCGTGGCGGCCGCAATCACGCCAAAAGAATGGATGCTTGGTTTGTGAGCGGAGTCCGGCACCACGGTGCGGCATGGTCCTTTCGCGGGCATGCAGTACGACAAGCGGGTATTGGACACGACGACGGCGGTCGCGGCCAAGCTTCTAGGCACCTACGAACAGGAGCTGCATGACGCCGTCGAACAACTCGTGGCGTCCCCGATGCGGCGGTTCGTGGACATCGGGGAGTGCTGAGGGGTACTACGCGGTAGGAATGGCCTTGCGCCGGCCGGACGTGAGGGTGGAGACGTTCGATATCGACGCGACCGCGCGGTTCATGTGCCGGCTGACGTGCAAAGCAAACGGCGTGAGCAACGTGTACGTTGGCGAGGCGGTAACGGATGCAGTGCTCGCAGCCTGCGGAGCTGGGACCGTCTTGCTTAGCGATTGCGAGGGAGCCGAAGCTGTCCTTCTCGACCCACAGCGCTACCCCGGCCTGGCAGAGACGAACATGCTCGTCGAGGTCCACGATTTCATCAACCCGGCGATCAGCAATTTGCTGCGTGAGCGTTTCGACAGCACCCACACCATCACGGAATACGCCTCAGGAGTCTTGCCCCAAACATTCAAGGAACTTGAAGGCCTTTCGGACGCGGATCGCGACGCGCTGCTTACTGAAGGGCGGCCGGCCGCCATGTCTTGGTTCTTGATGGTGCCCCGGGATTAGCGACCGCCGACGAGGATGGCAAGTGCATCGCCAAGGTCTGAGTGCTTTGTTTGGACTGATGCGGGGCGGCTGGTTCCCTGCAACGACGTCGGCGCCTTCGTCAGGTTGATCACAGAGTTCATGGTGCTCGCCCGAAGGCGTTCACGAGGTGTGACCTGCGGCGTCAGCCGTGGCGACCGCGCGTTGAACGGCCAAGAGCTGCCTATTGCGGCGGCGTTCGTGAAGCCGCCGTCCTCGATAGCCCGGTTAGAGCCTTGGTGCCGAGGCTGAGTCAGATGATCTCAGACCCGCACCCGACCCCGATACCGAGGTAGTTGACACTTCCGGCCGGGTCGGCGCGAGCGACCACGCCCTGGGTGCCGCTCGCGAGGCCGGGAATCGCAGCCCTGCTTCAACCAGCATCGGGCGGGAAGCCCGACCGTTTGACGGAGTTCTGCGTCGGAGGCATGACGCCCTGGCGTACAGGAAGGCCGTTCCTGTGCGTAAGGCTTTCGGCCAACTAAGTCGAATAGCCCTCGTCATTGCGGGTCGCGCCGGAACTGTTCGAAATGCCGTCCCGATGGACGCGAGGTTGTGATCGCCGGTGAAGACTGATGTTCTCGAGGCTCGCGCACAGACGCCGAAGATCGGTGATAGCCAAGACGTGATTGCTAATCATTGCGTTGTAGACGACGAAGCTGACGAGCTTTCGGGCGTGTGGTCGACGTTCTCTAGCCCAGTCGCCGCCTCGTCGAGGTCGTCGACGCGCCGTAGCCGCGACGGCAGTCCCCTGAACGAGCTCGTCTGACTCAATCCCCTGAAGAGCGAGGACAGGGATCGACGTGCGCTGGGCGCGAAGGCTGGTGATTGCCCCTGCCTGTTGACCCACGCTGGACCGTCACGAGTTTTGGAGGCGGTGAGTTCCTCCGGCTGGATAAACCATTGCGGTCTACGGCCGGTCATCCTGTGCGGATGGAGACTCTTTGCACCGAGAAACAGAGTTTGTGTTCGTTCCCGGACATAACCGTCCGTTTTCTGGGCGATGTAGACGGATATTCACGACCGCTCCGCAAGAACTTCGCTTGAGTGGACGTTGCAATGAGCATGGGACCTGAGCAGAAGACGAGTGTCCCGCGGGCCGTTCAGGGAGCGGCGTCGGGCGCGGCGCTTCGTGCCGGCGATCCCGCGCGACCCGGCTCGTCGCCGACGTCCGCGGGATCGACGAGGCGGCGCCGACGATCGACATCGCCTGGCGCGAGTCGATCTACCGGCGGCTGCTCGCGCGTAGCCGACCTCGTCGGCAGCAGCGTCGCGCTGGTCCTCGCCGTCAACGTGCTCGGCGACGACTCTCTGCGCTGGCAGGCGCTGCTGACGGTGCCGCTCATCGTCGTCGTGGCGAAGGTCCAGGGCCTCTACGACCGCGACGCGCTCCTGCTCAACAAGACGACGCTCGACGAGGCGCCCAAGCTCTTCCAGGTCGCGACGCTCTACACGTTCCTGCTCACGCTGACCCAGTCGCACTTCGTCGACGGGCAACCTGAGCCCGACGCAGCTGGTCGGGCTCTGGCTGATCTTCTTCGGCGTCGCCGTCGGCGGACGCTGGCTCGTGCGCCGCATCGCCAGCCACGTCGTGCCGGCTGAGCGGCGTGCTGGTCATCGGTGGGCCGCGCGAGACCGCGAAGGTCGCGGACAAGCTCGCGGAGAACCCCAACGTCAACGCGATCGGTGGTGGGCCGCGTCTCGCTCGATCCCGGCGAGAGCGCTCGACGGCACGGTCGGCTCGATGGCCGAGCTCGAGCAGATCGTCGAGGACCTCGAGGTCCACCGAGCGATCGTCGCTCCCGGCGAGACGTCGTCGGAGCGGACGCTGGAGGGCATCCGTGCCGCGAAGGCGGTCGGCGTCCAGGTGTCCGTGCTGCCGCGGCTGCTCGAGGTCGTCGGCTCGTCCGTCGAGTTCGACCAGCTCTACGGCCTGAGCGTCCTGGGCGTGCGGCGCTTCGGGCTGACGACGTCCTCGCAGGCCATCAAGCGCGGCGATGGACCAGTTCGGTGCCTTCTGCGGCCTGGTCTTCCTGTCGCCGCTCTTCGCCGCCATCGCGCTCGCTCATCAAGCGCTCCGGGCCCGGCCCGGTGTTCTTCCGCCAGATGCGCGTCGGGCAAGGACGGCCAGCCGTTCGAGGTCATCAAGTTCCGCACCATGGTCGAGGACGCGCACGACCAGATGGCGCGAGCTGCAGGAGCGCAACGAGGCCGGCGACGGGCTCTTCAAGATCACGGACGACCCGCGGGTCACCACGATCGGCAAGTGGCTGCGCCGCAGCTCGCTGGACGAGCTGCCGCAGCTGATCAACGTGATGCGCGGCGAGATGAGCCTCGTCGGTCCGCGTCCGCTCATCCCCGAGCAGGACAAGCAGATCGAGGGCAAGCACCGCCGCCGTCTGCACCTCAAGCCGGGCATGACCGGTCAGTGGCAGATCTTCGGCTCGTCGCGCATCCCCATGCGCGAGATGGTCACCATCGACTACCTCTATGTGGCCAACTGGTCCCTCTGGGGCGACATCAAGATCCTGTGCCGAACCGTCCCTTACATGCTCGCGCGACGCGGGCTCTGAGCCGTCGCCCTGATGACGAACTGCGACGTGTCTATCGCGAGCACGTGGGTGCCGTCTACGCGTTCTTCGGCTACGCCGTCGACCGCACTGCGGCCGAGGACCTCACGTCTGCGACGTTCGAGCGGGTCCTACGCGCCTGGAAGAGCTTCGATCCCGCCCGTGCCGGCGAACGGACATGGATCCTCGCGATCGCCCGCAACCAGCTGCTCGATCACTACCGTCGGCAGCGTCATCGCGACGGCGTATCCCTCGACGAACACCCCCTGCTGCTCGACTCGCTCGCGGCGGACGACGCGTTCGCAGAGCGGCTCGACGCAGAGCGAGGTCCGCTCGTGGCTGCGTGACCTCCCGGAGCGTGAGGGGACGGTCCTCGCGCTGCGCTACGGCGCCGACCTCGCGGCCCGCGACATCGGGCAGCTGCTCGAGCTCACCGAGGCCAACGTCCATCAGATCCTCTCGCGGACGCTGCGCAAGCTCCGCACCGACGTCGAGCGCACGCTGACATGAGCCTCGTCGAGTACAAGCTCGATCGCGCGACCCCGCGGACTGACCAGCGGTCGGTGGCGCTCGTCCACGACTACCTCAACCAGCGCGGCGGCGCGGAGCGCGTCGTGCTCTCGATGGCGGCGATCTGGCCGGACGCCCCGATCTACACGTCGCTGTACCGGCCCGGAGTCGACCTTCGGCGCCTTCCAGGACCGCGAGGTGCACACCTCCTGGATGGACAGGCTGCCCGGTCGACGAGTCCTTCCGCGCGCTGCTGCCGCTCTACCCGACCGCGATGCGCGACCTCGGCCCGATCGACGGAGGACGTCGTGATCTCGAGCTCGAGCGGCTGGGCGCACGCCGTGCGCACCGCGCCCGAGAGCGTCCACATCGTCTACTGCCACACGCCGGCGCGCTGGCTGTACCGCGGCGAGGAGTACTTCACCCGCCGGGGCGCCGCACCAGATGGCCCTGTCGCCCGCTGCGGCGCTGGGACCGGCGCGCCGCGCACCGGCCGGACCGCTACATCGCCAACGCCGAGAACGTCGCGCGGCGCATCCGCTCCGTCTACGGCATCGACGGCGGCCGTCGTCAATCCGCCGGTCGACACGCGGCGGTTCCGCCCGATGCCCGCGCGGCGAGCGGCTGCTCGTCGTCTCCCGCCTGCTGCGCTACAAGCGCGTCGACCTCGTCGTCGCCGCCGCACGCGAGCTCGGCATCGGCCTCGACGTCGTCGGCGTCGGGCCCGAGCTCGAGCGCCTGCAGGCGATGGCCGGCCCCGACACCGTCTTCCACGGCCGTGCCGCCGACCAGACCGTCGTCGAGCTGATGGAGAGCTGCCGCGCGTTCTGCTTCCCGGGGCACGAGGACTTCGGCATCGCGCCGGTGGAGGCCAACGCCGCCGGCAAGCCCGTCGTGGCGTTCGCGGCCGGCGGTGCGCTGGAGTCGATGGTCGAGGACGTCACCGCGACGCTTCTTCCGCCGCCAGGACGTCGACGCGGTCATCGAGGCCATCCGCGCCGTCGACGAGCTGGACACGGCACCCGGAGATGCTCGCCGCCAACGCCGGCCGCTTCTCCGAGGCCGCCTTCGAGCAGCGACTGCGCCACGTGGTCGAGACCACCTACCGCCGCTAGGCTCGCGCTCATGAAGAAGGTCGAGGCGTTCATCCGGCACGAGGCGTTCGAGCCGATCCGGATGGAGCTGCTGCAGCTCGGCTTCCCGAGCATCTCCATCACGCGAGGTCAAGGGCTCCGGTCGCCAGAAGGGCATCACCGAGCGCTACCGCGGCGCGGAGCTGACGAACTACCTCCGGCCGAAGCTCAAGATCGAGTGCGTCGTCGCCGACCGCGACGTCGACACGATCGTCGACGCCGTGCTGCGCCACGCGCGCACGGGCAACGTCGGCGACGGCAAGCTGTTCGTGCTGGACGTCGAGGAGGCGTTCCGCATCCGCACGGGCGAGAGCGGCGAGGACACGCTGCAGTCGCACCCGGGCGCCGCCGACGCGCTCTGACTGTCAGGCGCGACCGCTCCCGGACGTAGAGAGAAGGAGATGCTTCGCCTGTCTCTTCTCCTGATGCTCACGGTGGCGGCGCTCGTGTCCCGCCCACGCCATTGGCGCCGGCTGCAAGGCCCCGCAGGGCACCTCCGCCGTCGATCAGTACTGCGAGACGATCCCCGATGAGAAGGGTGACCAGGGCACCGGGCCCGGCGGCAGGACGGTGGCTCGCCCATCTCCGACGCGACGGCGGCGGCGCTCGTGGCGCAGGGCAAGGACGGCGAGGCGCTCGTGCGCGCGCTCGGGAAGGACCCGGCGACGGTCAAGGCGGCGAAGCCCGGCAAGAAGCTCGACGCAGCGCGTCCGGCACCTCGAACCCGGACGTCCCGTCCTCGAACCCGTTCAGCGCCGTGACGCGCGCGGTGAGCGGTACGTCGACCATCGGGTCGTCGTTCTTCCTGGCGCTCTTCGCCGTGGTGCTGCTGATGCTCGGCAGCGCCTGGGTCGGCTGGCGCCGGAACGCTTCGTGACGCGCGGGTCAGCCGCAGCGCCGCACGCTGCGGCGCACCGGCTTGCGGCTGTAGACGATCTTCGTCTTGCCGTCTGGCGGTCACGACGGACGGGACCCGCTGCACGCGGGTGACGACGACGGTGCGGCAGGTGTCCTTCGCCTGCACGGGCGCGTTGGAGTCCGCGAGCGGGCCGACGCCGGCGAGCGAGAGGACCGTCGCCAGCCCGGCGAGGCCGGTCGGCGAAGGCCGCGCCGAGGCGCAGCGTCAGGTGCCGGCGGGCGCGCGGGGCGAACAGACGCTCACCCGTGGCGTGCACGAAGGCGCCGGACGGCTCGGGCCGCGCGCGACGCAGCAGCGCATCCAGCTCGGGCTCGGCGTGTTCGGGGTGCATCGGACTTTCTGTACGCATGAGACGCCTGCTTCCTTACATCCTCCTCGCGATGCTCGCCGCGTCCGGCCTCTGCGTCGGCGGCCGGGCTGACTACCGGCTTCCTCGACGGCGCCTTCGGCTCGGCCGCCGGCGGCGCCGATCTTCGACGACGCGGCCGCGGCGCGGTGCCGGGGATGATCCGGCTGCCCCTGAGCTGGGGGGCGTCGCGCCGCGCGCGGCCGGCGGACGCCGCCGATCCCGGCGACCCTGGCTACGACTGGCCGAGCGACCGACGCGGCCATCGCCGCCGCGAAGACCCGCGGGCCTGCAGGTCCTGCTGTCCCTCGACGGCATTCCCGAGTGGGCGGAGCAGGGTAAGCGGCCCAGGCGCGTATCGGGCCGGCACCTACAGGCCCTCGCCGGCGGCCGTCAAGGCCTTCGCCGTCGGCGCTCGGCCGGCACTACGCGGGCTCGGTTCGGTACGTGCAGCTCCTCAACGAGCCGAACCTCGACACCTACCTGGCGCCGCAGTGGTCCAAGGGGCAAGATGTTCGCGCCCGTCCGCTACCGCGCGCTGCTCAACGCGGCCTACCCCGGCATCCACGCCGCCGGCATGAAGCTCGTCACCGCCGGGACGGCGCCGTACGGGGACGCCGGCAAGGGCGGCAGTCGCATCCGGCCGCGGCTTGTTCTGGCGCGCCGTCATGCGCAAGAAGGTGCGCTTCGACGTCCTCGCCCACCACCCGTACGCGATCGACGGCCCGCGCCGGCACGCCTACTCGAAGAACGACATCGCCGTGCCGGACGTCCACCGGCTCGTCAGCCTGACCCGCGCCGCGGTGCGCCGCGGGACGGGTCCTGCCGCGGACGCGCAAGGGCTACTGGGTCACCGAGATCGGCTGGGACTCGAAGCCGCCGGATCCCGACGGCTATTCCATGCGCACCTTCAGCCGCTGGGTCGGCGACTCGATGTTCGTCCTGTGGAAGCAGCGCGTCGATCACGTCTTCTGGTTCCTGGTCCGCGACTCAGCGGCCGACCCCGAGCTACGCCGCCACGCGGCAGAGCGGGATGTACTTCGCGTCGGGCAAGGCCAAGCCGGCGCTGCGCGCCTTCCGGTTCCCGTTCTCCTGCGAGCGCCGCGGGTCCGGGACCCGCGTGTGGGTGCGCACGCCGGACACCGCGCGCCGTGCGCATCGAGACCAGCGCGCGGGAAGCTGCTGCGCACCGTTTCCCCGGGAGGAGACCGGGTCGCGGTGACCACCGTTCGCGGGCGGCCGACGGTCCGGGCCGAAGTCGGGCGCGCAGACGACGATCACCTGTCACGCCTGATTTCCGTCAGGAACGCGCAGGCTCGCGCGTAGGAGGGTCCATGACTCGCTCGAAACTTCTCCTGATCACCACGTCGCTCTTCGCGCTGATGGCGGCCGCGGTCGCCTTCGCCGCCGACATCACCGGCACCAACGGGCCTGACCGCATCGTCGGCACCACCTCCAAGGACAACATCAACGCCCTGGGCGGCAACGACCTCGTCCTCGGCCTGGCCGCCAACGACACGATCGACGGTGGCGAGGGCAGCGACCTGATCTACGGCGACGGCGTGTGCCCCGCCGGCGCGACCGACCCGAGCTACTGCTCGCGCGGCGGCCACCGGCAACGACACGATCCTCGCCGGTCCCGGCAACGACTCCGTCAGCGGTGACGCCGGCAACGACAGCATCAACGGCGAGGCCGGCAACGACCGCCTCCGCGGCAACAACGACAAGGACACGATCAACGGCGGCGCCGACGACGACAAGATCAACGGCGGCCGCGGCAACGACAAGCTGAACGGCAACGCCGGCAACGACATCATCGTCGGCCGCTCCGGCAAGGACAACATCACCGGCGGCTCGGGTCGCGACAACATCAGCGGTGGCCCGGACAACGACCGCATCAACGCCCGCGACGGTGAGCGTGACGTGATCCGCTGCGGCACCGGCAAGAAGGACGTCGCAGTCGTCGACCGCAAGGACAAGGTCGGCCGGGACTGCAACAAGGTCCTGCGCAACGGCAAGTAGCAGCAGCTCGAGTCATCGGCTCGCGCGCCATCACGGCGCGCGGGCCGGCTGCTACTGCAGGGCGGCCTTCCGCGGCGCCATCCGGCGCGCCTTGCGGAACCAGGTGACCGCACCCTTCGCGTCACCCTGCGCCGCCAGCAGCCTCGCCCGCAGCAGCGCGTAGCGCCAGTTGGTCGGCTCGCGCTCTATCGGCCAGGAGCGCGTAGCCCTGGCGCGCCGGGCAGGTCCCCGGCCTCCTCCAGCAACAGGCTCTTCTGCGCGACGGCCGTCGCCGACCACGGCGCCGTCTCGATCGCGTCATCGGCCTCCCGCAGCGCACGCGCCGGCTCGTCCGTCCCGCGCGCTGGCCTGGCTCGCGCGCACGTTCGAGGTCGAGACCACGACCGGCAGCACGGCGAACAGCGCCAGGACCGCGGCAACGGGGACAGCGATCCGTCCCGGCCGCAGCCGGCGGGTGTGCCGACCCTCGCCGAGGCTCGCAGCGGCCGCCCCCGCGGCGAGCAACGCGGCGAAGGGGAGGGCCGTGAGCTCCCACACCCAGTCGACCGCGGCTGCCGTCAGGAAGACGGCGAGGAGCGTGATCGCGATGGCGGCGGCGCCGCGATCCTCGCCCGTCCGTGCCCGCACTGCCGCCAGCACGGCCAACGCACAGACGCCGATCAGCGCGATGAGCAGCGCGATGAGGCCCGGGGACGCCGCTCTCCGAGAGCGCCTCGAGGTAGAGGTTGTGGGTGTCGCGGACGAAGCCGGCGTAGCGCGGGTCGCGGTTCCAGGTGAACTCGTAGGTCCCGGGCCCTGTTCCCTCGACCGGGTGGCGCTGCCACTCGTCGACGGCCGCGCGGAACTGGTCCAGGCGACCACCGCCGAGGCTGGTGAACCGTGCGGTCGGGTTGGTGACGGAGTTCACCCCCTTGGTGTCGAGGCTGTCGCCCGCCTTGCGGATGACCCCCGGCGTCGCCACCGCAGAGCGACGACGAGCACCGCCACGCCCATGACCGCGAGGGCGGGCACGCCGAACCGGCGGGGCAGGCGCAGCCGGTCGTCGGCCCGGACCGCCGTCAGCGCAGCCGCCACGGCCGCCGCGACGAGCCCGGCGGCGATGGCGTAGCCGAGCACCGGTTCCGCGCCGCTGGATCCCGCTGCCCTCGACGATCTGCTGATGGTCGCGCAGGGTGAGGATGGTCAGCGCGGTGCCACCCGCCGCAACCAGTCCGACGATCAGCGTCGGAGATGCGGTGCCGGGCCGCCGCGGCGAGCACGATGAGGCCGACGCCCATCTCGAGCACGCTGCCGCGCGAGTAGGTGAGGTAGGTCATCACGATCACGCCGGGGACGGGGGCGATGGCGAGCGCCCGCTGCCACCACGTCTGCGCGTGGGTGGCCCAGGCCAGGCCGGCCAGCGCAGTCATCACGCCGAGCGTGCCCATGCCGTTGAAGTACGCGAGGGGGTAGCTGAGCCGCTTGACGCCGAACACGGTGCGGATGTAGTCGTGCGCCACCGAGTCCGGGCCAGAGCCAGTTGAAGAGGGCGATCCAGCAGACGACCGTCAGGCCGAGCGTCAGTCCACCCAGGGCCGCGCGCCAGGTGCGGCGGCTCAAGCAGCGACGCCGCCAGGAGGAAGACGCCCCGCGTGGTGGGCCACCCGGCCCGAGCTCGACGACCGTGCGCTCGTCGGACTCGCGTCCAGCGCAGGCAGATGACCGTCCAGACCGCGAGCAGCGGAAGCCGGCGACCGCCGGCCACAGGACGCGTGTCGGCTTCGCCCGCGGCAGCAGCCCGGTCGCCCAGCCGAGGCCGAGTGCGACCCAGATCAACATGGTGAGCTCACCGCGGACCACGACGTCGTAGGTCCCGTTGCGCAGGCAGTACAGGACGGTGAGACCGGCGACGCCGAGCAGCACCAGCCAGGGCTCGAGATCGAAGCGGCTCCGCGGGGGTGTCGCGTCGGTCAAGGGCGCAAGGCTAGGCGACCTACGCTGGCGCGGTGACCGCCAGGTATGAGCAGCGTCAGTACTCGGTCCCGGCCGACGCGACGGAGATCGTGTTCGTGCGCCACGGCGCTTCTGCCGAGGCGGTCGAGGGCGAACGGCACGAGATGCTCGAGGGCCGGGGCAACCCGCCGCTGTCGCCGACGGGCGTGGAGCAGGCCGAGGCCGTCGGGGCGCGCCTCGCGCGTGAGACGTTCACGGCGATCTTCACGTCCACCCTGCAGCGGACCCACCAGACCGCAGCCCCGTTGGTGCGATCGGCCGGCGTCGAGCCGACGGAACTGGCCGACCTGGCGGAGGTGTCGCTGGGGGACATGGAGGGCGGCGAGTTCCGCATCCGCGCCTACCAGCGGGACCCGGTCGTCATGCGGGCACTGGCCGAGGAGCGCTGGGACGTGATCCCCAACGCCGAGACGATGGAGGCCTTCGCGGCGCGCGTCCGCCGCGCGGTCGACCAGATCGTCGAGCACGCCGGCGCGGGCGTGACGGTCATCGCCTTCGCGCACGGCGCCGTCATCGGCGAGCTGTGCCGGCAGGCCACGCAGTCGCGGCCCTTCGCGTTCATGCGCAACGACAACACATCGATCACGCGGATCGTGGTTCACGCCGACGGCAGTCTGTACCTGCGCTCGTTCAATGACACCGCGCATCTCGCGTGAGTGGTTGCTGGCGTCGGCGGCCTGCCTCGCCGGCTTCGTCGCGCTGACGCCTCTGGGTGAAGTTCAAGGGCCTGCATCCCTCGGGACCAGCCGCGTCATCGCGCTGCGGCCTATGGCGCACGCCGGAGTGAGCTCCAACGCATCTCGGCTCTACCAGTTCTTCGCCGGCTCTGGGCTCCCCGTACATCGCGGCTCCTGGCGATTGCCGGCGGGTTTGCCATCGTGCCTGCGCAACGTCGGATCGGGCCGCATGCCTGGCTGGTCGCTCGGCGCGGCGGCGCTCTGCGTCGTGGAGCCGTGGCTCAACGATGCCGTCGGGCAGACGGACGCCGCGGCGGTCGCTGGGACTGCCCGGCGGCGGATACCCCAGCGGTCATGCGCTCTACGCGACTGGCACGTTTGGGAATCGTCGCCTGGCTGGGGCTGGCGTCATGGCCGCCCCGAGGTCGCAGCGGTGTCGATCTTGGCGACCGTCTTGATGGGCATTTCGCGCGTCGCTGACCGGTCGCACCTGCTCGACGAGGTCCTGGGGGCTTACCTGCTCGGCGGGGCGTGGTTGTGTCTGCTGATCGGCATCGCCACCCGCTTTACTCCTTCCCCGTGAATCGGGAGGACGCAGCCTGCTGCTCGGCGTGGGAAAGTTCCTCGCGGTCGTGATCGGCGGCCTTGCCATCGGCGCTGCGTGTGGGCCTCGGCCTGTCTGCTCTCAGCGGACAACGGACGACACCGGAGACGACCGTGGCGTCCTCGGACGAACCCCACGCGCTCGCCGCCACGGACGACCGCGACGGCAACGGCCGCCGACGCGACCGCCAAGGTCCTCGGCTTCAAGTTCGAGCCGGCGCAGAGCGCGTCCGGCAAGGCCCGCAAGCGTGCGCGCTTCAGCGTTCGCGCCAGCGTGACCAACGACGGGTCCGGGCCGCTGACCATCGAGCGTCCTGAGCTCGTGCTTCCCGGTGGCCGCACGGAGCCTGATCCGAAGGCCGACGAGGAGTTCGCCGGGGGGCTGCTGAAGCCGATCGAGGCAGGCGACACGGCCACGGGCGTGTTGCGCTTCGAGACCGCCGGCGCGCCGACCGATCAGCTGGCGGCGAAGAAGCCGGCGACGCTCGAGATCGCCGGCAAGAAGCTCAAGATCCAGCGCTAGGCGGGGCGGTAGCAGAGCGTCGCCGACGGGTCACCGTCAAGGGCGACGAGCTCGCCGTCCGTGCTGACCTGCTGTGCGAGGTAGCCGTAGCCGGCGAGGAAGCGCTCGACCTCGACGCTGTCGTCGCGCCAGCCGTTCGGGACGAGGAGGTACGAGAAGCGCTGGTTGCGCAACTGGCGGCGAGCGCCCTCCAGCACGGCGAGCTGGTGGCCGTCGGCCGGAATGCGCACGGCGGTCGGGGCGATGCGATGCGTGTCGCAGTGGTCGTCGACGGTGATGACCATCTCGGCCCCACGGATGCCGTACTGCGTCTCCTTGCGCGCGCCGCACCGGGCGTGGACGACGAGCACGCCCTGCGGGTCGCCCGCGCGGGTGGTCGCCTCGGCGATGTGGTCGCCGTGGATCGCGTCGGGCTCGAACGCGTGCACGGTGGATCCGGCGCCGCCGAGGTGACGGGCGAGAAGGGCGAAGTAGCCCGTGCACGAACCGAGGTCGATGAAGGTCCATCCGGCAAAGGCGATGCGCTCGAGCAGGCGGGTGACCGGCGTGTCGAGCTCGCCGGAGAACACGAGCTGCTGCCCGTCGGGCTCGCGTGAGTCGACGAGGACGCGCGGGCCGAACTTCAGGCGGGCGGTGACGAAGGCGCCGTCCTCGGCGAGGGCGTCGCTCGTGCTCTCGACGGAGCGGTTGAGCAGGTCCGCCTCAGGCCAGCGCTGATGGGCGCGCGACAGGCCGGAGACCAGCAGTGAACGCGCAGGGGTGTCCACAATGGCGCGCAGGGCGCGGTCGAAACGGGGCTCGGAGCTCATGGCCGGGGCGGGGGAGGCGGGCATGGTTACCAACTGAACGTTCGGCCTACCCGCATTCTGTCGAGGATAGGGACGAACCTGGCGCCGGAACTTGCTTTCAGCCGATGAAACGGTACGGTTCACACAAGGACCGGGCGGGGGCTTGGGTCCTGGCGTCCCATGAGGCGCGCAACGAAGAGGGAGCGGGTTGCACGGCACGTATCTGCTGCGGGGAGAGCTGTCCGCCGGGCGTATGGGCGCGGAGCGCGACCGCGTGGGCAAGACGCTCGCGGCGGCGACCCGCCGTCGCGCCGCCGTCGCGCGCCGTTCGCTGGTCCTGACCGACCTCACGGCCGCCGTCGTCGCGCCGCTGCTCGCCGGGCTGGTCGCCGACAGCGCGCCGCGCCCGGCCATGTGGTTCGTCGCCCCGCTGGTCATCCTGGCCGGCAAGCTCTCCAACCTCTACGACCGCGACGAGGTCCGGCTGCGCAAGTCGACGCTCGAGGAGGTGCCGGCGCTGTTCCAGCTCTCCGGGCTGTGCGCGCTCGTGCTCTGGCTCGGCGACGGCTCGCTCTTCACCTCGGATCTGCAGCGCGCCGGCGTCTTCTTCCTGTGGGCCGCGCTCTTCACGACCCTGGTGACGCGGGCGGCTGACCGCGCGCTACGTCGCCGGCCGGATCGTCCCCGCCGAGCGCTGCCTGGTCATCGGGGACCCGGGCGCGACGGAGGAGGTCGCCGGCAAGCTCGCGGGCCGCCGCGCGGAGGTGGTCGGGCGCATGCCGCTCTTCGACCGCCACGACACGCGAGCTGCGCGCCGACTTCGAGGAGGCGATCTGCCGCACGCGGGCCAACCGGGTCGTCGATCGTGCCGGGTGTCCACGGGGACGGGGAGGCGACGCTCGCCGCCGTCTCGCGCGCGCAGCAGCTGGGCGTCTACGTGTCGATCCTGCCGCGCATGTGCGAGGTGGTCGGCTCGTCCGTCGAGTTCGACCACGTGGACGGCATGACGCTGCTCGGCGTCCACCGCTTCGGGCTCAGCCGCTCCTCCCGCTTCCTCAAGCGGACGGTCGACGTCGTCGGCTCCGGCCTCGGGCTGCTCCTCCTCTCGCCGTTCTTCGCGGCCGTCGCGGTGGCGATCCGGCTCGACAGCCGCGGCCCCGTCTTCTTCCGCCAGCCGCGCGTCGGGCCGCGACGGCCGGCCGTTCGAGATGGTCAAGTTCCGCACCATGCACGACGGCGCGCACCAGGCGCGGGCCGAGCTGGCGGCGCTCAGCCACGCGGGCGACGGGCTGTTCAAGGTCGCCGGCGACCCGCGCGTGACCCGCGTCGGCCGGATCCTGCGCCGCTACTCGCTCGACGAGATCCCGCAGCTGATCAACGTCTTCCGCGGCGAGATGAGCCTGGTCGGCCCGCGGCCGCTCGTGCTCGAGGAGGACGCCCGCATCGAGGGCCGGCACCGGCGCCGGCTGAACCTCACGCCCGGCATGACCGGCCCGTGGCAGGTGCTGGGCACCGCGACCCAGCGAGTCCCGCTGCGCGAGATGGTCACGCTCGACTACCTCTACGTCGGCAACTGGTCGCTGTGGACGGACGTCAAGATCCTGCTGCGCACCGCCGTGCACGTGGTGCGCGGGCAGGGCCTCTGACGGCGTCGTAGGGTCCCGCCCCGTGGCGGAGCTGCCGACCGAGATCCTCACGGACGAGGCCCGCGAGGCGCTGGTCGTCCGCGACGGCATCGCGGCCCTTCTGCCGGAGCAGGCCGGGGGCGACGCCTCCGTGCAGGCCTTCTACGAGGAGGTCGGCTGGAAGAGGACGGAGGCCGACGTCTTCGAGGACACGGCGCGCTTCGTCGGCACGCGGTCCGTCGTGCGGGACTACCTGGCGGAATGCCGGCGCCGCATCGGCCGCCGCCTGCCGCCGGGCGGCAGGTACCTCCTGGACGTCGCCTCAGGGCCCGTGCAGTTCCCGGAGTACGTCGCCTACCAGGAGGGCTTCGACCTGCGGCTGTGCGTGGACTTCTCGGCGCTCGCGCTGCGGGAGGCGCGCGCGAACGTCGGGGAGAAGGGCGTGCTGGTCCAGGGCGACATCACCCGGCTGCCGTTCGCGGACGGAACCATCGACGCGGCGATCTCCCTCCACACGATCTACCACGTGCCTCGTGACGAACAGCCCACGGCGTTCCGCGAGCTGCACCGCGTGCTGCGCCCGGGCGGGGTCGCCGTCGTCGCCTACAGCTGGGGCCACACCGCTTTCGGTGAGCTGTCGACCGGCCGCAAGCTCGTCCACCTGCCGGCGCGCATCGCCGGCGGGACCTGGCGACGGTTGCGGGCCCGCCGGGCCCCGGCGAGCGGGACGGGGGCCGACGGCACACCCGCCTTGTACTTCCACGCCTTCGACCACCACTGGTTCGTGCATCAGCCGTGGCCGTTCCGCTACGAGATCGTCACCCACCGGTTGTTCACGTCCGAGCTGCTCGAGCGGGTGATCCGGGAGGGGCCGGCCGGGCGGTTCCTGCTGGAGGCCATCCGGCGGTTCGAGGATCGCTTCCCCCGCTTCTGCGGCCGCGTGGGCCGCTATCCGCTGATCCTGATCTTCAAGGACTGAGCGCCTCGTGCTCGCGGCGCACGGCCGCGAGCCACCGCGCCTCCGTGAGCTCGGCCGCCGTGCGCAGGCCGCCGGCGCGCAGGCGCGCGCGCAGGGCGCCATCGTCGGCTAGCCGCTCGCACCGCGGCGGCGAGCGCCCGGCGTCCTCCGCGTCGAACAGCAGCGCGTTGTCGCCGTCGCGCAGGTAGTCGCGCCGACCCACCCGGCCGGTGGCGATCACCGGGCGCCCGACGGCCATGGACTCCAGCGGGACGAGGCCGAACGGCTCCGGCCAAGTGACGGGGAACACGAGTGGCGTCGCCGCGGCGTAGACGTCGGCGAGCCTTACGCGCGCGACCGGCGCCACGAAGTCGACGCGGTCGGCGACGCCGGTGTCGCGCGCGAGGTCGCGCAGCCGCTCTGCTTCCTGCGGGTCGCCGCCGCCCACGATGCGTAGTGCGGCCTCTGGCGCATGCGCCAGCGCTTCGATCGCGAGCCCGATCCCCTTGCGCTCGTCGATGCGCCCGACGTACAGGAACCGCCACCCCCAGTCCGCCTCGGGTTGCGTCGGAAAACTCGGGCGCGACGCCGGGCGGCTCTACCCGCACCTCACCCAGGTCGCCGCGCGCGCCGACGGCCGCCTGCCGCACGCCGTTGGCGCAGAACACCCAGCGCGCCGCGTGCTCCGGCAATCGGTTCGGCGCCTCAGCTTCGACGTCCACCGATCGACGTCGCGGCGCGTAGACGAGCCAGTCGTCGATGACCCAGCCCCACGGCCGGCAGCTGTGAGCGCGCGGATCAGCGAGAGCGACATCCCGCCCATCGCCCACCACGACACCGCGTCCGGGCGGAAATCCGTCACGTGCCGGTTCCATACGCTCGCGTTGTAGCGCTCCAGCTCGCGCACACGGCTCGCAGCGACAGGCGCGGGAAGTCGTGATCGCGCCAATACCAGCGCAACTCGCGGTGAACGTCGTCGTCGTGCTCCACGCCAGCGCCGTCCTCGCGGTGGGTCGGTCGTGAGCACCCGCACCTCGTGACCGAGTGCGCGGAGGTGGCGCACCGCCGCCTGCCAGAGCAGCTCGTAGCCACCGAGGTGGTGCGGGGGGTACATGTTGCCGACGGTCAGGATGCGCACGCAGGCGTAAGTATCCTCCCGCGCCGTGCGTCCGGCGGTGAGCGTGATCCTGCCGTTCCACGGCACGGCCGACGAGGCGCGGCAGGCGCAGGACGCGTTGCTGGCCCTCGACACCCGGCCCGGCGACGAGCTCGTGGTGGTCGACAACTCGGGCGTGGGCGTCGTCCCGGCACGGGAGGGCATCCGCATCGTCACCGCCTCCGACGAGCACTCCGCCTACTACGCCCGCAACGTCGGCTGCGCGACCGTCGACAACGACTGGCTGCTGTTCGTCGACGCCGACTGCCGCCCGGCGCCCGACATCCTCGAGCGCTACTTCGACCGCGCCGATCGAGGACGGCGATCGGCGCGGTCATCGGGGAGGTCGTCGGCGTCGCCGAGCAGGAGGAGCTCGTCGCGCGGTTCGCCCGTGCGCGCGGGCATCTCGGCCAGTACGCGCACTGGACGTTCCCCTTCCGGCCCTGGGGCGTGACCGCGAACCTGCTGGTCCGCCGCGCCGCCTGGGCCTCCGTCGGCGGCTTCCACGAGGGCATCCGCTCCGGCGGCGACACCGAGTTCTCCTGGCGGCTGCAGGATGCGGGCTGGACGCTCGCCTACCGGCCGGACGCGGTCGTCGAGCACTGGCACCGCGACAGCATCCGCAAGCTCTTCCGCCAGGGCGCCCGCTACGGCGCCGGCCGCGCCTGGGTGATGCGCCGCTACCCCGGCTCGCTGCCCAGGCCGCCGCTGCTGCGCCCCGTCGCGCGCGCGCTCGCGGGCATCGCGGTGTGGACGCTGAGCGGCCGCTTCGAGCGCGCGGTCTTCAAGGCGCTGGACGCCGTCTTCGTGACCGGCGAGTGGTACGCGTTCCGGCTCTCCAACACCCCCCCGGTGCGACGGGCGACGCCCGGGGCGGGCACGGTCGGCCTGGTCGCGGGTGCGTTCCCGGCGCTGGACGATCCGGCTCCGGTCGCGCATGCCCGCGCCGCGCAGGACGGAGTCATCGACGCCGCGGCGCGTCCCGTCCGCGTCGACCGCGAGGCCGCGCGCACGCTGCCCATCGCCTGGGCGGAGGACGACGGCACCTGGCGCCGGCTCGCGGCGATCGCCTGGCTCGCCCGTGCTCGTCCCGCGGCGGTGGCGGCCTACGTCCGCGGACGCCGGCCGCTCGGGCTGGCCCCGCTGATGGAGGTGGCGGCGCGGGCGCGCCGCCTCGCCGGTGCGCAGCGCATCGAGGCCATCGGCGACGAGCGGGCGGCCGCGGCGGTGCGCCGGCTGCTCGAGGTCGGCTGACGTGAACCTGGTCGTCCTCCTCAACCATTACCCCGCGCTCTCGGAGACCTTCGTCGCCGAGGAGATCGCCGCACTGCGCCGGCTCGGCCACCGGGTTCGCGTCGAGGCCGGCGCATGGGCGGATCCCGCCGCACCGCTCGGCGACGATCCACCGCCGCTCACCGTCCTGGCCGACGACGGCATCGGGCGGCGGCTCGTCGACCTCGCCTGGCTCGCGGCCCGTCGTCCGGGAGCGGTGCTCGCCGACCTGCGCGACCGATGGCGCTGGGGTCGCGAGGAAGCGGTGCATCCTCTCCGTGTCCTCGCCCCCGTCGCCCGGCGACTGCACCAAGGCGGTGAGCGCCACGTCCACGTGTACTTCGCCGACGTCGCCGCCCTGGACGCGCTGCGTCTCACCCGGCTCGCCGGCGTCTCCTACAGCGTCACCGCCTACGCCTTCGAGATCTACCGCCGCCGCACGAACCTGGCCGAGAAGCTCACCGGCGCGGCAGTCGCCTTCGGGACCTGCGAGCCCGTCGTCGACGACCTGCGCGTGATCGCCCCGAGGGCGAACCTCGCGTTGCACCAGATGGGCATCGACGCCGCGAAGTTCCGCCGCACCCGCCCCCAGCCCGGCGGCCGCCACGTCCTCGCCATCGGTCGCCTCGTGGAGAAGAAGGGGTTCGCGCACCTGCTCACTGCGGCCGCCCGGCTCCGCGACGCTGGCCATCCGCTCGACCGGGTCATCATCGTCGGGGACGGCCCGCTGCGCGGCGAGCTCGAGAACCAGATCAGCGCACTCCGGCTGGGCGACACCGTGACGCTCGCCGGTAAGCGCGACCCGGGGGAGATCCCCGCGCTGCTCGAAGCCTGCGACGTGGTGGCGATGCCCTGCGTCATCGCCGCCGACGGCGACCGTGACGCCCTGCCCACGGTCGTCCTGGAGGCCCTGGCGATGGAGGTCCCGGTGGTGGCCAGCGACCTGATGGGCCTGCCGGAGGTGCTCGGGGGACCCTGGGGCCGCCTCGTGCCGCCCGGGGACGCCCCTGCACTTGCTGACGCGCTGGCTGATCTCCTCGATCGTCCGGCGGCCGACCGTGCCGCCCTGGGGGCCCGGGCACGGGCGTTCGTCGCTGAAGAGCGCGACGGCGAGGCGTGGGCGGGGCGCCTCATCGACGCCATCGGGGAGGTGGCATGATGGCCGCGGTGGCGACTCCGATCCGCGTGGACCTCATGACGCCTGCCTATTTCCCGGAGGTCCACCGCGGCACGGAGCGCATCACACAGGAGCTCGCGGCAGGGCTGCTCGCCGGCGGGCACCGGCCGCGCCTGCTCACGAGTCATCCCGGCGGCTTCGAGCGGACCGTGCAGGACGGGCTCCCCGTCGTGCGGGTGCCGCGGGTCATGGAGGGGCGGTTGCAGCGCCGCATGATCGAGGAGTACACGAGCCACACGCGCTTCAGCCTGCTCGCCCTCCGGCTCGGCGACGCGCAGATCGCCCAGGCCATGCACGGGCCGGACGCAGTGGCGGCGCTGAAGTGGAAGCGACGGACAGGGAAGCCGGTGATCTACTCGTTCATGGGCGTGCCCGACCACGACGGCATGTTCGAGCGCCGGCACCGCCTCGACTACGTCAACGCGGCGTTGGCCGGGTGTGACGTCGTCACGGTCCTGAGTCGGGCCGCACAGGACGCCTTTCAGCGCTGGTTCGGCCATGAGGCGCGCCTCATCTACCCGGGCGTCGACCTTTCGCAGTTCACGGTCGGCAGCGAGCGTGCGCCTGACCCGACGATCATCTGCACCGCCTCGGCGGACACGCCCCGCAAGAACGTGCCGCACGTCGTTGAGGCGTTCGCACGGGTCCGTCGCGAGCGGCCCACCGCCCGGCTGGTGCTCGTCCGACCCCGCAACCCGAAGGTGGCCGCCGGGCTGGAGGCGCCCGGCGTGGACTTCATGGACCCGATAGAGGACCGCCGGGTGCTGGCGGACGCTTGTGGGCGCGCCTGGGTCTCCGTCCTCGCCTCCGTCGGTGAGGCCTTCGGGCTGGTGCTGCCCGAGGCGCTGGCCTGCGGGACCCCGGTCGTCGGCAGCGCGGTGGGCGGCATCCAGGAGATCGTCGACCGCCCGGAGATCGGGCGCCTGTTCGCGGTCGGCGACGTCGACGCACTGGCGAAAGCACTCCTCGAGGCGCTGGAGCTGGCCGAGGATCCGGCGACCCGCAGGGCCTGTCGCCGCCGCGCCGAAGATTTCTCCACCGATCATGCGACGGACAGCTACGTCAATCTGTACAAGGAGCTCCTGTGAGCACCCCCGAAATCTCCGTCGTCGTCCCCTCGCACGACCGGCCGCTGCGGCTGCGGTGGCTGCTCAACGCGCTAGAGGACCAGACCCTGGAGCGCGATCGGTGGGAGATAGTCGTCGGTCACGACTCGTCTGGGCCGGAGACCGAGGAGCTGCTGCGCAGCCATCCGCTGGCGAAAAGCGGGCAGCTCCGCCACGTCACGCTGGCGCCCGGCTCGGCGCCCCCCGGCCGCAATCGCAACGCCGCCCTGGCGCTGGCGCGCGGCGAGCTCATCGCCTTCACCGACGACGACTGCCGCCCACCCCGCGAGTGGCTGGCCAACGCGCTGGCCGCCGCACGCCGGCATCCCGGCGACATCGTCCAGGGCATCACGCTGAAGGACCCAACGGAGATGGTCGTCTCGCACGCGCCGATCATGGCCTCGCAGATGATCCTGCCACCGACGCCCGTGGGTGGAGTGCTGCAACGTCGTCTACCCGAAGGCGCTCATCGACGCCGTCGGCGGCTTCCGCGAGGACAGCTACACCGGCGAGGACACCGACCTGGCGCTGCGCTGCCAGGCCCTGGGCGCGAAGGTCGTCGGCGCGCGCGACGTCCTCACCCACCATGCTGTCGTCGAGACTCACGACCTGGGACGCCCTGCGTGGGCGGATGCGCTGGAAGGACCTCCCGCTGTTGCTCAAGCGTCATCCCGAATTCCGCGGCGCGTTTCCGATGTGGTTCTTCTGGAAGCCGACGCACGTGTGGCTGCCGCTCTTCTTCGCCGGCGTCAAGCTGTCGAAGACCTCGTTCATCTTCACGGTGCTCTGCGTGCCGTGGCTGATGCACGCGACCCCGCATCATGGAACCAACCCTCGTGGAAGGCTGCGGAACACCAGCGAGCTGCCGGTTCGCATGGCGATCGACCTGGCTGAGATGATCGCGCTCCTGCGCGGCTCGGTGAAGTACCGCACGTTCCTGATCTAGGTGCGCGTCCTGATGGTGAGCCATACGGCGGCTCCCGGCGGGATGAACTACGTGATCCGCGAGCTCCTGACGCGCGCGCCGGCGGAGACGGAGATTCGTTGGGTCTTTCTGGAGGACGGGCCCGACGCGCGCCGCAGCCCGGTGCCGTGGGCGCTGGTGGACGCCGGGCGGGCCCGGGAGGTCTGGCGGCTGCCGGCGGTGGTGGGGACGCTGCGCGCCGCGATCCGGGCCGCGCGCGCCGACCTCGTCTTCGCGCACGTGACGAAGGCACACCTGTACGCCTCGATCGCGGCGCGGCTCGAGGGCGTCCCGTACCTGTGGTGGCAGCACGAGCTCGTGAGCCAGAAGCCGCTCCTGCACGAGGTCTCCGGCCGGCTGCCCGCGGGCGCCGTGATCTGTTCGGCCGACCACACGGCCGCCGAGCAGCGGCGCCGCTGGCCACGCGTCCCGGTCGAGCGCGTCTACCCGGGCGTCGCCGTTGAGCGGCTGCCCCCGCCCCGCTCGCACCGGTTCACGGACGTGCCGGTGATCGGCATCGTCGGGCGATTGCAGCGCTGGAAACGCGTGGAGCTGGCCATCGCGGCGCTGCCGCCGGTGCGCGAGCGCATCCCGGGTGCGCGGCTCCGGGTCATCGGCGGCGGCTTCCCGGGCCTCGACGACGACTACCCGGCCGAGCTCGCGACGCTGGCCGGGGACGGGGTCGAGTTCGTGGGCGAGGTGGACGACGGCCCGGCCGCGATCGCCGAGCTCGACGTGCTCGTGCACTGCGCCCACATGGAGCCCTTCGGCCTCGGGCCGGTCGAGGCGATGGCGCTGGGCGTCCCGGTCGTCGTGCCCGACGAGGGCGGGCCGCGGGAGTCGGTCCGCCACGAAGTGGACGGGCTGCGGCTCGACCCGCGGGAGACGCCGGCACTCGCGGCGGCGCTGGTGCGCCTGGCGGGCGACGCAGGCGAGCGGGCGCGCATGGGCATGGCCGGTCGCGCGCGCGTCCACGAGGCGTTCACGGCGGAGCGGATGGCCGCGGAGGCGTGGGCAGTCGCGCGCCGCGTGGCGGCGAGGGACTGACGTGCGGGTCCTGCGCATCACGCCGCTGTGGGACTGGCGCGCCCACCCCGGCGCGAGCGGCCTGACCGACCCCGCGGAAGGAGTGGGCGGCCACGCCGCGCAGGCGGTGCGCATCACCCGCGCGCTGGCCGACGCGGGAGTGGAGCAGACGGTGATCGCCCCGCGCGCGGCCGGGGGCCCGCGGCGCGATGAGCTACGCCCCGGCGTCGTGGTGGAGGGCGTCGGGACGGCCGGGGTGCCGGGCGTGCACCGCCGCAACCTGGCGTGGCTGAGCGGGACGCTGGCCGTCCTCCGGCGGCACCGCCACGGCTACGACGTGGTCCACGTGCACGCGAGCGGCATCGTCGAGCCGCTGTGGGCGGCGCTGGCCGCCGGGGTCGCGGTCGACGCGCCGCTCGTGCTCACGCTGCACCACTCCGCCCAGGCCACCTACGTCCCGCAGAGCCGCCGCGATGCCGCCGTCCAGGTCGTAACGCGCGCGGCCGAGCGCCAGGCGATCGGTCGAGCTGCGCGCACCCTCACGCTCACCAAGCGGGTGGCGGAGCGCCTCGGCGGCGAGGTGCTGCCCGACTGCCTCGACGTGACCGCCTTCGCCGCGGCCGCGGCCGCGGCCGCGGCGCCGGACTTCCGCGCCGAGCACGCCATCCCGGCCACGGCGCCGCTCGCCCTGTACGTCGGCCGCGTCTCGGCCGAGAAGGGCTGGGCGGACCTGCCGGGCCTGGTCGCCGCCGTCGACGGCCTGCACGTCGTCGTCTGCGGCGACGGGCCTGAGATGGCTGCGCTGCGCGCGTGCGCCGGCCCGCGCCTGCACGTCCTCGGGGCGGTGCCCGCGGACGCGGTGGCGGTCGCGATGGGGGCTGCGGACCTCCTCGTGCTCCCATCGCGCTTCGAGGAGCTCGGCAGCGTGTTGCTCGAAGCGATGTCGCTCGGCGTCCCCGGGGTCGCCTACGACGTCGGGGGGACGTCAGAGGCGATCGTCCCCGACGTCACTGGGCTGCTCGTAGCGGCCGGGGACACGCGCGCGTTGGCAGAGGCCGTGCGGCGGATCGTCGCGGACGCGGAACTGCGCGAGCGCGCAGCGCAGGAAGGCCCGCGCATCGCGCGCGAGCGCTACGACCAGCCGGCGATCGCCGCGCGCCTGCTGGCGGTCTACGCCGAGATCGCGTAGCGGAGGACGTCGCGCACCTGGCGGTCCACCGAGAACACCGTGCGCACGCGCTCGCGGCCGGCCGCGCCCATGCGCGCGGCACCCTCCGGGTCCCGGAGCAACGTCACGACGCAGCCCGCGGCCGCCGCCGCATCTCCGGGTGGGTACAGCAGCCCGGTCTCCCCGTCCACGACGATCTCGAGCGGGCCGGCAGCGGCCGGGGCGACCACGGGGACGCCGACCGCCATCGCCTCGAGCAGCACCATCCCGAACGGCTCGTCCGGGCGCAGGTGCAGAAGCAGGGAGGCGCGGCGCATGCGCTCGCGCACTGCCGGATCGTGGCCGACAAGAACGACGTGGCGGGCCAGGTCCGGGTCGGCGCGCAGCCGGGCGCTGATCCGCGCCTCGAGCGCGTGATCCTCCTTGCGGTACTGGGCGCGACCCACGACGTCGACGGCGAAAGCGGGTTCCTCGCGAGCGACGAGCGCCGCGACGTCGAGGGCGAGGTCGGTGCGCTTGGTCGGGGAGACGTGCCCCACCACGATGGCCCGCGCGGGTTCCCGATCGACCGCCGGCTCGCCCACGGGGACGCCGGGCGGGGAGACCAACGCGCCCGGGGCCGCCCGGTCGGCGACGAACCGGCTGTGCGTGATCACTCGCGCGCGGCTGACACGCGCGAGACCGCGCAGCGCCATGCCGAGCGAGGCGGGCCGGACGAGGTCGGTGACGGTCCACACCACGCGCCGCCCCAGCCCGAGCGCCGCGACCGACGCCAGGGCGGACGGCCGCATGCTGGTCCCGATGACCGCCGTCCGTTCCGGGTGCGCGCGCAGCAGCCGGCGGAGGTCACGGACGACCGCCAGGGCGCGAAGCGCGCCCGCGGCGGCCTGGAGCCGCCCGGCGGAGACGCGGATGTCCCGGAAGGCGACCGGCACCGTCGCGACCCCGAGCCCGCGCACCCACGCGTCCGTCGCCGAGTCAGGCGGGCACGCCACGAGCGGATCCTGGTCGCCCTGCCACACGGGCGCGTAAGCGGTCTCGGCCCCCGAGTACTCGGTGGCGAGGATGACGTAGAGAATTCGGCCCACGACTACAGGACGAAGCGGCCGGTCCGTATGCCGCCGCGCAGCAGCCCGACCAGGTGCGAGCCGTCGTAGAGGACGCTTGGGCGTAGCGCTTCGGGTCCCGCCACTCCTCGACCACGCGGCCGTTCCCTCCGTGAGTAGGAAGTGCGCGTAAGGGACCGACAGCAACACCGCTGCCGGGCGCCATCGGACCAGGCTCAACCCCGTGAGGAGGCCGACGAACTTCGCGTTGCGGGGTCGGCGGAAGACGCGCAAGAAGAACAGGTCGCGCCGGATCTCCGGGTAGCTTTTCAGCACCACCGGAAGGTTCTGGTTGCGCTGCATGCGCCGCACATGCCACCAGAAGCCCGGATAGGTGACGTCGTGAAGAACCAGTGCGTCGGAGACGTAGGTGGCGCCCCACCCCGCGCGGCGCAAGGCATACCCGGCGGCCGTGTCCTCCCAGAAATGCCCAACCTCTTCATCGAAGCCTGGACTCGCTACGAAGGCATCCCGCCGGACGATGAGGTTGCAGGACTCGTAGGCCCCAGTGAAGCTCTCGACCTGGATGGTGGCGGCCCAGCCGTGCTCGATCGGGACCTCCGGCAACGTCCGGCCCTGCACGGCCCCCAGCCGTGGGTTCGCGCGCAGGGCCGTACAAGCGGCCGAGAGCCACCCCGGGTCCGGCACGCAATCAGAATCGGTGAAGGCGACGAATTCGCCGCGTGCGAGCCGGGCGCCGCGGTTTCGCACGGCCCCAACGGTGCCCGGCATGATCTCGATACGCACGTCCACGGCAGCGCGCTTCGCGCGCTTGCGCATCGCCTCCGCCGTTCCGTCGACCGATTCGTTGTCACAGATCAGCACCTCGTAGGCAGGGTGGTCCTGAGCGAGCAACGCGTCCAGGCATCGTCCCATCTGCTCGCGGCGGTCCTTGACCGGCACGACCACGGTGATCTCGACCGACGTCATCGGTCAGGAGGATGTCAGAGCAGCAGGGAACGGCTGCGCACCGAGCCCACAACAAGCGCGGCAGCACCCACCGCGTCCGCGGCCAACTCGACTGCTGCTACGCGCGTCGGGCGTCGCCGAACTAGCTGTGCGTAGGGAGCAACGGCCAGGAGGGGCCAGAGACGTCGCCTCGTCAGCGCGGCCGCGGAGGCAAGCACGGCAAGGTCGAAGCGCGCGCTGCGCTCGTTGAGAAACACGCGCCGGAAGAAGAGCTCGTCGCGCAGTTCGGGGATGAGCCGGGCCAGCTCCGGGAAGAAGCGCAGCCGCGCGCGTTCGGCGACATAGCCGCCCGGCCCGCGCGGGAAGACCGCATGCCGCACCCCGGCTGCGTCGGCGAACGCCGTCCGGGCGCCGGCTCGCCTCGCCCGCCAGCCGAACCAGGCGTCCTCTCCGAGTTCGATCCCGCGCCGCGGCACGAGAATGGACTCGAAGCCGCCGAGGCAGTCAAACAGCTCGCGACGAACGAAGAGGCTGGCGGTCTCATAGAGCCCGTATTCCGCCAGCACCGTGATGTGGCGATCGAAAGGGCCCGATGCTCGCGCCGTCGGGCGGCTGAACGCGGCCCTGTACGAGGTCGGCATCAGTCATCGCTCCCAGGCCTGCCGCCAGCCAGCCGGGTTCCGGTACACAGTCCGCATCCGTGAAGGCGAGGACAGTTCCTCGAGCCTGGGCGGCGCCGAGGTTGCGAGCCGCCGAGGCCCCCGCCCCAGGCCTTCAATCCGATGAGCCCCGGCTGCCGCGATGACCTCGGCTGTGTTGTCGGTCGACCCGTCGTCGACGACGATCACCTCGAACTCACCGGCATACTGCTGCGCGCCCAGGGCCGCGAGCGCCGCCGGCAACGTGGCCGCGGCGTTGCGCGCCGGGATGATACGGTTCGTCCATGCGAATGGGATACTGGCGCGGATGGACCTGCTTGATCGCGCCAGGCAACAGGGGTGGTACCACACCCTCGAGCTTCCCGGCCTGACCACCCACGGGACGTTCGACATGCGGCAGTACGTGCCGCGCTACGGGCTGCCCGCCTCCCTCGAGGGCAAGCGCGTCCTCGAGGTCGGCACCTGGGACGGCTTCTGGGCGTTCGAGTTCGAGAGCGCGGCGGCGCCGAGGTGATCGCCATCGACCTCGACGACGAGAACGAGCTCGACTGGCCGCCGCGCCGGCGCGCGCCCAAGCCCGACATCCGCCGCGGGGACGGGTTCCGCATCGCCAAGGAGATGCTCGGCTCCAAGGTCGAGCGCGTCGATCTGCTCGGTCTACGACGCCAAGCCGGAGGACCTCGGGACAGTTCGACATCGTCTTCTGCGGGTCGGTGCTCCTGCACCTGCGCGACCAGCTGCTGGCCCTCGAGCGGATCGCGAACCTGGTCAAGCCGGGCGGCATGTTCATCACCGCCGAGGAGTACGAGCCCGTCACGAACCTCATCCCGTTCCCGGTCGCCCGCTTCCGCGGCAACCGCGACTCGGCGGTCGTGTTCTGGCTGCCGTCCCGCCGGGCCTGGCGCGAGATGCTCTACTGCGCCGGCCTCGACCGGCCGAAGGAGATCTCGCGCTTCGACATGAAGTCGAACGAGGGCTACAGCGTGCGGCACGTAGTTCATCATGCGTTCAAGGACGAGTAGGCGTGACGCTGCACATCGCGACCGGGGGAGACGCGGCCTACCTCCCTCACGCCGCAGCGATGATGCATTCCGCGATCGTTGGAAGTCCCGGCGTCCAGATGGAACTGCACTACCTCCACGGACCGGAGCTTCCGCGTAGGGACCGGGAGGCGCTGACGCGGATGGCGGACGACCTCGGCGCCGCGATCACCCTCAGCGAGATCCCCGACGACCGGATCGCCGAGCTTCCGGGTGCGTCCTTCGCTCCCCGCCAGCTCTGGTATCGGGTCTACCTCCCGGAGCTGCTACCGGAGGTCGACCGGGTCCTCTACCTCGACGGCGACACGCTTGTGCTAGACACCCTCGGCCCGCTCGAGTCGCTCGACCTCGAAGGGCACTGTCTCGCCGCCGTGACCAACGTCTTCGCTCCTTGGGACGCCGGATACCCTGCGACGCTCGGGCTTCCGGCACCTTATTTCAACTCAGGGGTCCTCCTGATGGACCTGGCCGCTTGGCGGCAACGGGATCTAGCTGCGGCCGTCACCGAACATGCGCGAGCGCACCCGGAGGCACTGCCGTGGGGCGATCAGGACTCCCTCAACGTCGTGCTGGCGGGCGACCGGCTTGCGCTGCACCCGCGCTGGAACTGCATGAACTCGCTCCTGGCGTTCGAGGGCGCGGCGGACGTGCTCGGCGAGGACGCCGTGGCGGAGGCGAAACAGCGCCCGGCGATCCGGCACTTCGAGGGTCCGGCCGAGAACAAGCCATGGCACTATCTCGCTGCTACCGAGAGCCGTGCGCTCTATCGCGAGCACCGCCTGGGGACGCCGTGGCCCGAGGTGAGGTATGCCGGGCGAACGCCGCGCAACGTCCTGCGCCGCGCCTTCGCCCTCAGGCCTTGACGGCGATCCGGCCCGAATAGTCGATGCGGTTGAGCAGCAGCGATGGACGCTCGCCGAAGAACTCCTCCACAGCCCGTCGGGCGCCGTCCCAGTGGCCGTAGTCGTCGATGATGAGGACTCCCCCGGGCGCCAGGCGGTCGTAGAGGTGGATGAGCTCGTGCCGGGTGGACTCGTACCAGTCCGTGTCCAGCCGCAGCAGAGCGAGCTGCTCCGGCGCGCGACGCCGGGAGCGTCTCCTCGACCGGGCCTCGCACGGTGTGTATGCGAGCCGCCGGGTACCCGGTCGCGCGCAGGAGCGACGTCACGTCCTCCTCGCGCAACTGGTCCGCGGCGAAGTAGTGCGGGTACACCTTCACGCCCTCCGCCTCCGCGGCCCGGTAGGCCTCCATGGCAGAGGCCTCGAAGGGCGACGTGTCGACCTCCGTCGGAGCCGTCATCCCTTCGAAGGTGTCGTAGAGGTACACGTCGCGCCCGTCGGTGCCGATGTCCTGGAGCGTGAGCAGCATCGCGAGGACCGATCCGCCGCGCCAGACGCCACACTCCACGAACGCACCGGGAACACCGCGATCGTGCAGGTAGCGGACGGCGTCCACGAGCGCCTGCAGGCGAGCGGCGCCCGTCAACGTGTAAGGAAGACACTGCTCGACGATGCGCCGGTCCACGGCGGTCGCCGTCGCCTCGTAAAGGTCGACCGCAGGAGGCGGTTCTTCGGCCGCCGTCGGCCGGCCCAGCAGCCGCTTGAGCGCGGAGCGCACCGTCGACGTGGTGACCCCGGCCACTGTCGGCATCATACTACGGGCCGGGGTGCGAAAGGACACCCCGCGCCCTCTTGACCTCCACCCGAGCCATCCAGACCCGCGGCCGCACGCTGCGCCAGTACGCCGCGCGCGGCGCGATGGTCAATGCCGTCTTCCTGACCGGGTTGAGCGTCCTCAGCCTCGTGCGCGGTTTCGTGCTGGCGGCCTTCCTCACCGCTTCCGACTATGGCGTGTGGGGCATCCTCATCGTCTCCCTCGGCATGCTCCTGTGGCTCAAGCAGATCGGCATCGGCGACAAGTACATCCAGCAGGACGAGGCGGACCAGGAGCTGGCGTTCCAGAAGGCGTTCACGCTCGAGGCGATGTTCACCGGCATCTTCATGGTCCTGCTGGCGGTGGCCGTGCCGGTGGTCGCGCTGATCTACGGTCACGACGAACTCGTCCCCGCGGGATTCGTGCTGATCCTCGTCCTGCCGGCGAACGTCCTGCAGACCCCCTTCTGGGTCTACGCGCGCAATCTCGACTTCGGTCGGCAACGCCAACTGCAGGCGGTCGAGCCCATCGTCGGGTTCATCGTTGCGGTGGGCGTGGCCGCTGCGGGCGGGGGCTACTGGGCGCTCGCGGCCGGGGTCATCGCCGGGGCCTACTCCTCGGCGGCGTTGGCCGTCGTCTACTCCCCGTACAAGCTCCGCTTTCGCTACGACCGCGGCACGCTGCACAGCTACGCGACCTTCTCGTGGCCGTTGTTCATCGCGAACGGCTCCAGCATGGTCATGGTGCAGGTGGCGGTGATCGTCTGCAACGCGAAGGTCGGCCTGGCGGCCACCGGGGCGCTCGCCCTCTCAAACAACATCACCGCCTTCACCGAGCGCGTGGACAACCTGGTGACCGGCACGCTCTATCCCGCCATCTGCGCGATGAAGGACCATCTCGCCCTCCTGGAGGAGTCCTTCGTCAAGTCCAACCAGCTAGCCCTCATCTGGGCCCTCCCCTTCGGGACCGCGGTGACCCTGTTCGCGGACAGCCTCGTTCACTACGTGATCGGCGACAAGTGGGCTGCGGCCATCCCGCTGCTCCACGTCATGGGCGTCGTCGCAGCGGTGGGGCAGATCGCGTTCAACTGGGACGCATACATGCGAGCCCTGGGCCGTACGCGGCCGATGGCGGTTGCCGGAGCGGTGACCCTGGTCTCCTTCCTCGTCGCTGGCGTCCCCCTCATCTACGCCTATGGCCTCAAGGGCGTCGCCTACGGGCTCGCCGTCCAGATGGTCGCTCACGTTTCCTGCCGCGCCTACTTCCTCAACCGGCTCTTCGATGGCTTCGGCTTCCTCGCCCACGCCCTCCGCGCCGCGACCCCGACGGTCATCGCGACTGCCGTGCTGCTCGGGACGCGCGCGCTCGAGGACGCTCCCTCGACCCCGGCGAGCGCGGTCGTGGAGCTCACCCTCTATGGCGCGCTCATCGTCGGGGGGACGTGGCTCCTCGAACGCAGGCTCCTCCGCGAGGCGCTGTCCTACGTGCTGGCGCGGCGGTCGGATTGACATACTCGTCGCCATGAAGGCCGGGGAGATGGCGGAGTTCTGGGACGCGCGGGCGCGCGAGAACGCCGCGTACTTCGTAGACAGCCGGCTCGACTACGAGAACCCCGACCTCGACGCGTTCTGGGAGGCGGGCGTCGAGGTCATGGACGGGTTCGGCCGTATGCTCGACGTCCATTTCGAGCCCGAGGACGATGTCGTCGAAATCGGTTGCGGCATTGGCCGACTGACCCGCGTCATCTCGAGCCGCGCGCGCACCGTTCGAGCGCTGGACATCTCAGCCGAGATGCTCGAACAGGCCCGCGAGCACAATGGGGCCCTTGCGAACGTCGAATGGATCCTCGGCGACGGCGACTCGCTGGAGGGCGTCGAGGACGCCTCCGCCGACGCCGTCTTCTCCCACGTCGTCTTCCAGCACATCCCGGAACCGGCCATCACCTACCGGTATGTGGAGGAGATCGGGCGCGTGCTGCGGCCTGGCGGCTGGGCCGCGTTCCAGGTGTCGGACTCACCTGCCGTGCATGAGCAGCGGCTGTCGTTCCGCGAACGCGTCCGCGCAGTGCTGGGGAACGCGCCCAAGGGTGTCGATCACGCCGCTTGGCGCGGCTCCGCCGTCGACCTGGGCGAACTACGCGCCGCGGCGGCTCGCGGAGGGCTCGAGGTCGAGCGCATCCACGGCGAGGGCACGCAGTACTGCCTGGTCCGGTTGCGGTGCCGCGGCTGACGCCCGGCGGCTGCGCGGCGTCGGTGGTCTTCGCCACGCACAATCGTGCCGATCGCCTCGCAGCACTGCTCGCCTCCCTGCGCGAACAGGACCTCCAAGAGACATTCGAGGTCGTCGTCGTCGACGACGGGTCCCGCGACCACACCTCCAGCGTGCTGGCGGTCGAGCAACGAAGGGGCGTGCTCGACCTGCGGGTGATCGTCCACCAACGTGCGCGCGGGCCGGCCGCCGCGCGCAACGCCGGCTGGCGGGCCGCACGGGCTCCGTTCGTCGCGTTCACCGACGACGACTGCACGGTTGTCCCCGGATGGCTGCGATCGCTGCACGCGGCCTGGGCCCACGAGGAGGCGCGGATCGTTCAGGGCCGTGTGGTGCCGGACCCGGCCGAGGACGACCGCAACGGTCCCTTCTCGCGCTCGCTGCGCGTCGGGTCGCTCGGGCCCTTCTTCCAGACGGCGAACGTCGCTTACGGCCGAACCCTGCTGGAGCGCGTGGGCGGCTTCGACGAGGCGACGTTCTCTGTCCCCGGGGGCGAGGATGCCGACCTCGCCCATCGCTGCTTCGCGGCGGGCGCGACCGCGGTCTTCGCCTCGGAGGCGCTGGCGCATCACGCCGTGCACGAGCTCGGTGCGATCGGCAAGCTCAAAGTCGCCTGGCGCTGGCACGAGACGGTGCGCATCTACGCGCGGCACCCCGCCCTGCGCCAGACGCTCACCTACCGGGTCTTCTGGAAGAAGACGCACTACCTCCTCGTCCGCGCGCTCCTCGGTCTGCTCGCGCCGCGGCCAGTCCGGTTCTGGTTCTACGCGCCCCTGGCGCCGGCGTATCTGGAGCGCGCACGCCATGAGGGGCGCGGCGCGACCTGGTCGGCCCCGTACTTCCTGCTTCACGACGTCATCGAGACCGTCGGCATCGTGCGCGGCGCAGTCCGCTACCGCACCGTGGTCATCTAGGCCGCCGTGCGCTCCATCCAAAAGGAGGACGCGAACCGGCCGAACCGGTTCTCGACCCGGGGCCAGACACCGGCGAAGCGCCCGGCCGCCGGGGACGCCTGCGTGAGCCAGAAGCCGGGGAACCGCACGGTCCACCCATCGGCTCCGCCGAGCAGGAAGGCCGCCAGCAGGTACTGCTCGCCGTAGACGCGTTCGACCCAGGACGAGTGGTAGTCGCTGGGCAGGAACACGTCATCCACGCCGACGAGCACTCCCGCCGCGAGCCGCGGGAGGACCTCGAGGAAGAACACCGTCGAGTCCGAGTTCATCAAGGCAGTGTGCGACCCATCGATGAACACGACGTCGCCGGCCGAAAGGCGATCGAAGATGGTCAGGTCGGTCTCCTCGAGCGGCGTGCGGATGACCTCGTCGCAGCGTGCATCGACGTCCGTGCGGGGGCTCGGGTCGATGGAGACGATGCGGGTCCGCAGCCCGAAGTCCCCGATCGCCCGTCGCGCGAACAGGGTCGACCATCCCGAACCTACCTCCATGTACAGCGCCGGGTCGCGTCGCTTCAGCGCTGCGCACTGGAACAGCGCGTCGACGGTCCCCCAGTAGTCGTTCTCCCAATACGGCTCGCCCGGCGTCGATCCGGTCCGGTCCACGGCGGCCGCCCACTCGGCCATCGCGAGCACGTCGTCGACAGCCTCCGTGTAGTGGGATTCGCGCGCAGCGAGCCAGGTGGCCACGCTCGTCAACGGCGGCTGCTCCCAGCCCCAGCGCGAGCGCACGCGCAGCGGGTACTCGGGGACCTGCACCGGGCTGGAACCCGAGGCGCGTTCAAGCGCCCCGCGCAGGAGCCTGGCTCGCATCGACGCCATGCGCGGATCATAGGTCGGATAACGTTCGCCCCGTGGAAGGTGGGGGAGCGGCAACGCGCTCGGTCTACGAGCGTCTCTCCGTGTCCGGGGCGGCCGCCACGGACCACCGGCGCTGGGCCTCCATCGACGCCATCCGAGCCGTCGCTGCGTTGTCCGTGCTCACGGCCCACGCCTACCTGTACGGCGGGGTCCCGACGGATTCGACGACCGGGCGCGTCGCAGATGCGCTCGCCGACGGCGTCTGGCTCTTCTTCGTCGTCAGCGGCTTCCTGATCGCCGGTCCGTTCCTGCAGTGCCTCCTCCGCGGTGGTCCCGTGCCACCGGTCGCCCGCTACGCACGCCGCCGGGCCGCACGCATCCTGCCCGGCTACTGGATCGCGTTCGCCGCGATCCTCGTTCTCGTCACCGGGGATGAGATCTCGTCGTGGTGGCAGGTTCCGGTGCACCTGGTGCTCGCCCACATGCTCGTCCCCGACGAGGGCCAGAAGCTGTTCTTCGTCGCATGGACCTTGTCGCTGGAGGCGATCTTCTACGTGCTGGTCCCGATCGGTGCGGTCCTCGTCGCGCGCATCCGGCGCGGCGCCGCAGTGGAGCCGGGGCCGCTCGCCGCCGGGATCGCCGGCCTGTGGATGCTCTCCGTCCTACTGGGTCTGCTGCTTGCCGCAGTAGACCCCTTCCTGGATCCCGATGCATCCGGCCTGACCAAGGTCTTGCTCGCGGCGGTGGACATGGGTGCGTTCGCGCCCGGGCTGCTCGTCTTCCTCGCCGAGTCGGACGCCGTGGCTGATCGACAAGGCCTCTGGGCTCGCTACCGCGATCTCGCGCGCCGTCCGGGGCTGACGCTGCCGCTCGCCACGGTCCTCTGGATCATCGCCGAGCGCATCCCCACGGCCACCGACCCGGTCGCGTTCGTGCTGTTCCTTCCGATCATCAGCACGGCGGCGGCGCTCGTCGTCGCCACGGTGTTGAGCGGCGCGCTCGAGCGGCGTCTCGGCCGCGTGTTCGCGCTGCTCGCCCCCGTCGGCCTCATCTCCTACGGCGTCTACCTCTGGCACTGGGTGATCCTGCAGGTGCTCCAGCGCCACGATCTGATCATCATCGACGACAACCACCCGCCGGCGTGGCTGGTCCACATCGTGCTGCTGGCGGCGCTCGCCCTCCCCGTCGCGCTGCTCAGCTGGGTGTTCGTGGAGCGCCCGCTGATCCGACGGACGGCTCACTGGGAGCGGCGCGGACCCGCCTGACTGCCGGCCGCGACGCGCTCGATCCACAGCGACGACGGCCGGTGGTCGCGCAACGAGGGGACGAGGGCCCGCAGCGCGTCGAGGTGATCGGTCCAGACGCCGGCCGAGCTCCAGCGGACGGCGTATTCCTGGTTGCCGCTCAGATAGGCCTGAACGAGGTACGCCTCCGCCCAGTGCCAGCCGTTCTCGACCCAGCCCTGGTGGTACTCACCCGGCAGCAGGATGTCGTGGAAGTGGACGATGACGCCGGGCGCGAGCAGCGGGAGCACGTCCAGGACGATGTGGTTGACGTCACGGCCCGGCCCCACCGTGTGTGACGTGTCGACGAACAACACGTCACCCGAGGTCAGCTGCAGGAAGACCTCGTCGGGCAGGTCCTGCGCGCGCGTCCGGTCCAGGTGCCTCATTCCCGGAACGCCGGCGGCCACGACCTCACGCGGATAGGGGTCGTACGCCACGTAGTCCGTGATGATCCCGTCTGCCGAGTTCGCGGCGCACGCCGCGCCGATGACCAATGACGAGAACCCGGATCCGAGCTCGACGACGCGCGCCGGGCCGCGCGAACGCACGACGGCGAAGAGGATCTCGGTGTCGACGGACTCGAAGTAGCCGTTGCTCGTGACCCACCCGCCGGGCCGCTGGTCGTCCCACTCGCGCACGGCTCCCGCCAGGTGCTCCTGCGCCCACGCCAACTGGCGACCCGTTTCGAAGTCGATGCCGCGCATGGGACTGCGCCGGGTCCACACCTCGTCGGGCACGGCCCCCGGCTTGGTGACGACGCTGTAGTAGCCGCTGGGGACCAGGTCGTACCGATCCGCCGGGATGAGCTCGTGGCCGAGACGGCGCGCGACGCGGCTGAGCAGGACCCGCCCTGGCATGCGCGACGTACCCTAATCCACCGGGATAGCATCTGCGGTTCAGGCATGCGAGCGCTCGCCCTCAACGCCTGGCGGATCCGGCGCCACCCCTCCGACGTGATGGCCGTCGCGCTCGGCGGCGCATACGTCGTGATCATCGTGAGCGGGGTGGTCGGCGGGCCGCAGTTGTCCATTTCGCTGTACCTGCTGCCGCTTCCCCTGCTGCTGCCTCCCGTGCTGTTCCTGCGCCGGCAGCCACTCTCGGCTGCACAGAGCGCCGCGGCCGGTGCGGCCGGCACGACGCTGGCAGCCTTCATCGGCGCCGCCATCATCGTCTCCGCACCGACGGTCGCCGTGGCCGTACCGATCGTGGTGATCTCGGCGATGGCGGCCGCGCGCCGGCCCGCCGCGGCACTGACAGTGTGCCTGCTCTGCACCGGGGCCTTCGGCAGCCTGCAGGCGCTCGCGAGCGTCCCGGCCGCGAAGGTCGCTGACCTCGCGCTGCTCGGGCTGTGGCTCGCGGCCATCTGGGGCTGGTGGTTCGGCGGCCACCTGCGATCGCGCTTCCTGCCGGCCCTGGCCGTGCTCATCCTGTACCTGCTCTTCAGCGCCGGCGAGATATTCACAGCGGAGACGTCGACCATCGGCTTCCAGGCCTTCCGCGGCACCATGTGGTACCTCGCGGTGCTCGTCCTGGCGGCCAACGCGCCGTGGCCGGCCGAGAGCCGCGACCGCATGCTGAAGGCGGTCGCCGTCGTCGGGCTCCTCATTGGTGGCTATGCGACGCTGCGCTGGGCGATCGGGCCGGCGGGGGCGGAGCGCACGCTGGCCGAGACGAACCCCAACAACCTCCTCGACGGTGAGCTGCGCCCCATCGGGTCGTTCTCGACCTCCAAGGAGCTCGCCTGCTGGACCGCCATCGTCCTTCCGTTCCTGTTCGGGCTGGGCCTGACGTGGCGGGGCCGCTGGCGGCTCGTCGCGCTCGCCGCCACCGCCGCCACCGCCGTGGGCATGCTCGCCGCCGACGTCCGCGCCGGGCCGGCCGCGGCGGTGCCCGGGCTCGTCATTGTCCTGCTCCTCTACCAGCTCTCGCAGGCCTTCCGCGGCCGCCGCGGGCCGCTCGTGCTTGTCCTTGTGCTGCTGGCGGTGCTGGGCAGCGGGGGGGCCTTCGCGCTCACACTCGGCGGAAAGGATGACACGACTGAGCGCTATGACAACATCCTGCACCCGGAGCGGGACTCGTCGTTCCAGGCACGGCTCGTCAAATGGCGCGCGGCCCTCGACGACATCGAGAAGGCGCCGCTCGGCCACGGGCTCGGGACCGCCGGGCGTACGCAGAAGCGCTACGGCACCACCGCCAACATCGGCAGCAACGACGTTGACAACTCCTACCTGACCCTCGCCTACGAGCAGGGGTTCGTGGTCATGATCCTCCTGGTCTCGATCCTGGCGCTGCTCCTCGCCACGCTTGCCCGTGGCGCGGTCGCGCAACCGGACCCTGCCCGCGCCGGTCCGCTGATCTGCGCGTGCGGCACCTTCGTGTCGATGCTCGTGATCTTCTACGTGGGGGACTACGTGGAGGGCCTGCAGGCGCTTGGGGGCTGGCTGCTGGTCGGGCTCGGCCTCGGACAGCTGACCCGGACGGGTCAGTCGTCCGCGGTGTAGGCGTACGTGTAGTAGCCGTAGTCCTGCTCCGCGCCGGGGCGGACGCCAGTGATGACGACGGCGGTGGGGCGCGACGGGAGGTGCTCGATGGCGTTGCGGGCCGCCCGAGCCTGATCGCGCGTGGTCCGTGAGGCGCGGACGCAGAGCAGCAGCGCGTCGACCATCGGGACCAGCCCGAGCGTGTCCACCACCGACAACAGCGGACAGGTGTCGAGGATGATCACGTCGTACACGTCGGTGACCTGATCGAGGAAGGTCTGGAAGCGGACGGAGCCGAGCAGCTCGGCCGGCTGTGGGGTCGGGGAGCCCGCAGCGATGCAGACGAGGCTTCCAGCAATGGCGCCGTCGGCGGCGGCAGGCAGCGGGGCCGTGCCGCCGGAGCTGAGCTCGACCGACTGCAGGACGTCCTTCGGCTCCGCCCTGCCTACCAGGTAATCCGAGAGCCCGGGGCCGTTCTGCAGGCCGAGGCGCTTGGCCAGCGTCGGGCGGCGCAGGTCGCACTCGACGAGCAGCACCCGGCTTCCGGCCAGGGCGCTCGCGGCGGCCAGGGCCGCCGCCACGGTCGACTTGCCCTCATCCGGGACCGCGCTGCTGATCGCGATGCGCTTGATCGGCTTGTCGACGTTGAGGAACTCGACGTTGGTGCGCACGATGCGGAAGACGTCGAGCTCGGGCGCGGTCAGTGGTCGGCCGTTGGCGCTGGGGATGGAGCGGCCGAGCAGGTCGTCGCGCACGTGCCCGATCAGCGGCAGGTGGAACGCCTCGCGGATCTCGCGCGAGTTCTTGAAGCGGCGATCGAGCGCGTCGCGGACCACTGCGGCCACCAGCGCGAGCGTCAGGCCGAGGAGGAAGCCCAGGATCGTGTTGCGGATCGGCTTGGGGCTGAAGGGCGTCTCCGGCACCTCCGCGCGTCGGACCACGTCCACCGGGTCCGCGATGTCGACGAGGTTGTCCAGCCGGGAGATCCGGTCGACGAGGTTGCCACGCGTGATGGCGTTGTTGACCGACTTCGGGATCTCGCGTAGGGTCTTGCGGAACGACTTGGCGCGGGCGCGGTAGATCGAGCGTCGCTCATCGGTGAGGACGTCCTCCGTGGCGTCCGCGAACGCGTTGGCAATCCTGGCGGCCCGCTTGGCGTCCGTGGCCTGGACGGTGATGGCCACCAGGTTCGTGCGCGCCTCCGGGAGGACGGTCATGAAGGCCGAGACCCGCCGCGGGACCTGCGGGCGGAGCGTCTTGTTCACGCGGGCGATGATCCGCGGCTCCGTGACCCGCTCGGCCGTAATTGCGGACTGTTGCTCGGGTGTGACCGTGCTGGGAACGCCGAGCCCGACGTCGCCCAGGTCCTGGTTCTCCTGCTGGACGTCGATCGCTGCGGTGGCCTCGTACTGCGGCGTCTGGCGGAGGGAGAAGGCGATGGCCGCACCCGAGAAGGCGAGCACGATGAAGAGCACGAGGATCCGCTGTTCGCGCAGAACGCGCCGGTAGTCCTGCAGGCTCGTGTACTGAGGAGCGTCGTTCACGCGGCGGCGACCGTACCAGTCGGCTCAGGATCGACCCGCAGGTCGGTTCCCAGCACCTGGTCGACGACGGCGACGAGGCGGGCGCGGAACTGAGGACGGTCCCAGTGCAGCGCGTGCTCGCGGATGCGGGCCGCGTCGTAGTCGCCGGGGTCGAACGCCCGCACCGCGCCGGTGATCGACTCCGCGGTCTGGCTGGCGAAGAACGCGCCGCTCAGTCCGGGGACCACGGTGTGCAGCGCGCCGCCGTCCGCATAGGCGAGGACGGGCCGGCCGCACGCCATGACCTCGACGGGTACGAGGCCGAAGTCATCACGCGAGGGGAAGATCGTGGCCTGGCACGTCTGCATCAACTCGATCAGCTCCGCATCCTGCAGCGCACCGGTCATCTCGACGTTGGGAGGGCAGTCGCGCGCCAGCGCCGCGTACGCCGGTCCGTCGCCGGCGATGACGAGGCGCTGATCGGGCATGCGCCGGAACGCCTCGACCGCGACCCCGACGCGCTTGTAGGGCTCGACGAGGCGTGACACGAGGAGGAAGTGATCGCCCTGGCGGCCCGCCGGGGCGGAACTTCTCGGCATCGATGGGTGCCCCGATGATCGGCGGCTCGCAGCCGTAGAACGTGCGGATCTGGTTGGCCGTGTACGCCGACTGCGTCATGTAGGCGTCGATCCGCTCGGCGGCGCGGCGGTCGCTGTAGCGCAGCTGGGCGGCCAGCGCGTCGAACATCCGCGCACGCACCCCGCTGGGCGCCCAGTGGGCCCGGTAGTGATCGGTCATCGACCACGCGAACCGCAGGGGGCTGTGGCAGTAGCAGATCCGACGGGCCGGCGCGCGCGAGCGAAGGCGATGGGCGTAGCCGTAGCTCGAGGAGATGACGATGTCCGTCTCGGGCAGCCGGGCATGATCGGCGATCGGCCCCCACACGCCCGCCCCCAGGCGGTAGTTGCTCAACAGGCCCGGCCGGGGCGACACGACGCTGGTGAAGCGGTCGGCGACGCCCATCCGCTCGGCGACCTCGCGGCGACCGAGCAGCGCCACCACCGGCGCGTCCGGGAACGCGTGGGCGATCTCGGCGGTGACGCGCTCGGCGCCACCGAAGCTCTCCATGAAGTCATGGGTGATGACGACACGCGGCGTCATGCGAACTGGCTCCGGTCGCGGACCCGGCGCCGGCTCGACACGCCCGTCGGCATCAGCGCGGCCGCGAGCACGAGCGCCAGCCCGGTGAGGGCGGCCATCTGCCAGTCCCAGTCGACGGCGCAGTGGACCGCCCACACGGTCAAGGCGGCCGCCACCGGGGCGGACTGACTGCGGCTGAGCGCGCGGGGGCGCAGGCGGGCAACGGTCGCGGCCCATGCGAGGGCCCCGAACAGCCCGACGAGCGCAAGGGCGCCGACGATGCCCAGCTCGCCCAGCGTCTCCAGATACACGGAGTGCGCGTCGCGGACGGTCTCGTCGACACGGCGGTCGTGGGCGAAGCGCACCTCGAAGCCGCCGGACCCGTCCCCGCGCAGCGGGTGGTCCTCGAAGCCGTCGATGGCGACGCGGAAGAGGTCCGACCGCGTGCCCTTGGTGGTGGTGAGGCGCTGCGAGCCGGTTTCGGAGAATGTGCCTGGCGACATGAAGTCCCGCCACTGCCGCGACACCCAGCCGTCGGCCGAGGTCAGCTGCGCCGCGGCCTCGCCCTCCGCGCGTCCGGCGTGCTGGAGGTAGAGGACGCCCGCGGTCATGACCGCGAGCACCGCGGCCGCCGCGGCCAGCCGCCGGCCGAGGAAGGACAGGCGCTCGACGGCCTCCGGGTGGGGCCGGACCCACGCGATCGCTCCCTGGACCACCCCGGCTCCGAGCGCCGCCAGCGCCAGTAGAGGACCGAAGCTCCGTCCTTGCGCCATCCGGCCGTCGCCGAGCGACGGGTCACCGGTCAACGCGTCGAGGTGACCGAGGCGGGCCAGGACCAGCGCGAGCGCGCTCCCGCACACGGCGAGCGACACGAGCAGGGCGATCCGGCGCGGCGCGACCGCGATCAGCACGAGCCCGCCGGCGATGAAGGCCAGCCACGCGCCGCGCGAGAACGTGAGGTACCCCGCCACGCCGGCCAGGACCGTTGCCGTGGCGGCCAGGCCGCGGAGCACCGGGTGCGACCGGACGTCGCCGGCGAGCCCGACGCCGAGGACGACCGTGATCGCGCCCAGCGCGCCGAGGGCGTTCCAGTACCGCAGCGGGCCGCCGAGGCGGTACTGCGCGGCTCGCTCGACGGCATCCGGTGGCCCGTCCGGGTAGATCCTGCCCAGGAGGGCGGCGACGATGATCGCCACCGCCACCGCCAGGATCCCCCAGACGAGATGCCGGCTGTGGCGCCCGGAGCCGACGGTGACGAGCCCGAGGCCGAAGAGCCCGAGGTAGAGCAGGTCGCGCTGGAAGTCGTCGACGGCCACGTCAGGCGTGCTCGACCAGTGTGACGAGAGCCCGGTCCACAGCGTGAGCGCCGCGAGGGAGCCGAGCGCGAGGAGGGCGGGGCCGGAGAGCGCGGCGCGGGGGACGTGCACCGCGAGCAGGACGGCGAGCACGGTGAAGGCCACCGCACCGGCCTGCAGCCGCGGTTCCGGGAAGTAGCCTCCGGCGCGGGATGCCAGCAGCAAGAGGAGCGCACCCGCGGTCAGCCCTGCGGCCGCGGCGACCAGTGTGGTACGGGTGTCCGTGACCCGGCGGCGGGCCGCGGTGCTCGGCGTGGCGGTGCTCTGTGCAGTGGTCGCCGGGTACATGGCGCTCGGAGCCATCGACGCTTCACGCGTCCAGCGGGCGAATGAGCTCGGCCAGGCCGGTCGGTACGCGGCGGCCCTGCGCGAGGCGCGCCGCGTCACCCGCGCACCGAGTGACGCCGGGGCGCTGCTCGTGCGCGCGCGCGCGTGGACGAAGCTCGGCGACCTGCGGCGCGCCGATCGTGCATGGCGCGCAGCGACGGATCGGATGCCGAACGATTGGAAGCTTCAGCTCGAGTGGTTCCAGGCGCTGCAAGGACTGGGTGGAAAACCGGCGCATGCGCTACGGGTCTATGAACGGGCACGGGCACTGAACCCGCGCCTGTCCGCGCCCTGATCCGATCAGGACCGGCGTGCCGCCCGGAAGCGGTCGCCGAGGCGCAGCGCCGAGCCGGCCGCCAGGAGGCCGAGGCCCAAGAGCACGATCAGGACGAGGTCGAGACCGGTGAAGGGCAGGCTGCCGCCCTGCGAGTCGCGCAGCGGGAGCGCATCGCCGTTCTGTGTGCCGGCGATGCCGCCCGGGTTCCCCTTGTCGCCCTTGTCGCCCTCGCCGCCGAGGCCCCCGTTGTTGCCGTCGTTGCCGTCGTCGGAGGGCTCGTCATCGCCGTTGCCGTCGTCCGGTGCGAGACCGCCGTTGTCCGGTGTCGCGGTCGGCGCGACCGTTGCGGTGGGGGAAGGCGTGGGGATGTCGCCGGCGTCGACCGCAGGATCGCCCGTCTGGAACTGGGCGCCCGCGAGCGGTGCCGTAGCGCCCAGGCAGAGAAGTGCCGCGAGGGCCATGCACATCATCAACTTGACCCGATTCACCACCGCACATCTCCCCCAGAGCTTTGCCGTCCGGGCGTACGCCCACCTGCCTACGGGACAGAGTACGCAAAGATGGTCCGTTCGACAAGTCGGACTGTCCGACCGGCCCCAGTCGTTCCTTTTGCCCGTACGCTTCGTGGGGATGAGCATGACGGACGAGGGAGCGACGCCGGACGCGGCCGCGGCCGCCTGGCTGATCACCGAGCCCGACCCCGAGCCCGCGCCCGCGGAGCCGGTGGAGCCGGACGCTCCCGCCGCCGGCTTCCCTGAATCGGACTGGACGCCGAGACGGAACACACGGCCCGTGGCGGCGGCCACGCTCGACACGCGCCTGCCGGACCGCCGGCACGATCGGCTGGTGAAAGTGGCTGCCGCTGTGGCTGCCGTCATCGTGGTGACCGGCCTCGCTGCACTTCTGGGGCGTCTCGGCGGAGACGACAAGACGGCGGCCTCTGGGCCCACCCAGGTCGGCACTGCGTCGACGTCATCGCGGTCCGCCGGCGGCGCGGCGAAGCGGCAGCAACGCACAGCGTCCGCCGCCAAGAGACGCGCGCGCGCCGCCGTCCGGGCGCAGCACCGGAATGCAGAGGCCCGCTCGCGGGCGAGAGCCTTTCTTTCGGACCGATCGGCGCGGTCGGCACCAGTCGTAGCGGCCGAGACGGCTGCGCCCGTAGTCACGAACGCGCCGGTGACCCCGGCCGCCACGACCGCGCCCGCGCCGGTTCCCGCACGCACGGCCGCACCGCAGCCCCAGGCCACGGCCGCGCCCACGCAGGCGCCGGTGAAGGACCCGGACCCGACAGGCCGGGTGCCGTGAGGCGCCTCGGCGTCCTCGGCCTCCTCGCCGCCTGCGTCCTCCCTGCGAGCGCGGACGGCGCGCGCATCCCCGTCCGCACGACCCTCGTGGATGCGGGCGGAACTGCGGCCTCCGGGAACACGAAGCGACCCGTCGTGTCCGACGACGGGTCCACGGTTGCGTACGACACGAGCGCGACGGCGGAGAGCCGCTCGATCCGCGACGTCTTCGTCCGCCGCGTCGGCGGCTCCGAGCTGCGGCTCGTCTCCTCCGCCCCGGACGGCTCGAGCGCAGACGGCCCGTCCGTCGCCGCCTCGCTCTCCGCGGACGGCCTGGTCGTCGCTTTCGAGTCCTACGCGGCGAACCTCGTCGCCGGCGACGGCAACCAGAAGCGCGACGTCTTCGTCCGCGAGGGGACCGACCCCGTCGAACTGGTGAGCGTCGGCCTCGACGGACAGCCGGCCAACGGGCCGTCGGGCGAGGTCGACCTCGACAGCACGGGCCGCTTCGCCGCCTTCACCTCCGCGGCGAGCAACCTCGTGCCGGGGGACGACAACGACGCGACCGACGTCTTCGTCCGCGACCTCCGCGCGGGCGTCACCACCCGCGTCAGCGAGACGGCCGACGGGACTGGGGGGGACGCGGACTCCCGCGCGCCGGCGATCTCGCCGGACGGAGGGTTTGTGAGCTTCGCCTCGAAGGCGGCCAACCTCGTGCGGGGCGACTCGCGGGCGCACCCGGACGTGTTCTTGAAGGCTGTGAACCGCGGCGCAATCCGGCGGGTGTCGGTGTCGAGCAGGGAGAAGCCGCAGAACGCGGCCGTGCCCTCAAAGTTCGCACAGGTGTCCGACGTCAGCCGCGGCGGGCGCTTCGTCGTCTTCGATTCTGACGCCACCAACCTGGTTGCGAGCGACAAACGCGGCCATACGGATGTCTTCCTGCGCGATACGAAGAAGGGAACGACGCGCCGCGCGTCAGTTGCGCGAGGGGAGGCCAACAGCGACTCGGTGTACCCGCGGATCACACCTAATGGCCGGTTCGTGACCTTCGAGTCCTTCGCGAGCAATCTCTACCTAACCGACGCCGAGGGCCCGAACTCGTTCATGTTCGATCGAGTTACGCGGTTCACCACGCTGCTCGACGTCACGAACTCGGCGAAGCCGAAGGAGCCGACACGGGCCTCGCAGATCCTGCAGCGCCCGAGCGTCTCAGCCGACGGCAACCTCACCGCCTTCACGTCGTACGCCGACCTCGTCGCAAGCGATACGAACCGGCGAGCGGACGCCTACCTGCGCCGCACCACGCCGCCGAAAGCGCGTCTGCGCGTGGTGAATGCGCGGTACCACGCAACGGTGGACGATCCGCGGGCCGACATCCTGTACTGCGAGATCGGGAGGCTGAAGACCTTCTGCTCGAAGTCGGCGTCACTCAGCTTCCTGTCCCCCGGGCGGCACGCCATCTCGGTACGGCCTTGGGGCGGTGGCATGCGTATGGGCGCCGCAGTGACCGTCCGTTTCACACGCTGAGGCGGCTCACCAGCTACGGCTGACCCCGGAGATCATGGCCTGCGCCGCGGCGCCGATCGGCCCGGCCGCGTGCCCGTAGGTCCAGCGACCGCGCGAGTGCAGGGCGCAATAAGAAGTGTCCGCGCGGGAGGCGGCGCACAGCACCGTCGCGGTGCTGAAGCGGAAGAGCCCGACGTTCGCCGGGTCCGCGCCGGGGCCGGGGGCGGCGTCGGCGCCCGGATCGGGCGTGCCGGTCGTGAAGCTCGCGAGGCTGCCGCGATGCGTGCGGGCGTGGGCCACCGCGGCGTCGACGGCGGCCTGCACGCTGACCTGCGCATCCCAGCGCGCGCCCTGCGCCGTGTCCGGGGCCGGGCGGAACAACGACAGCAGGCAGGCGGACGGGGAACGCAACCGCAACGCCGCGAGCGCGCAGTAGGCAGGCTTGACCAGCCCGGTCTGGCGCACGATCCCGTACCCGGTCTCGCTGCTGGCCCCGAACGGCGGCTCGATCAGCGTGTGCATCAGGACCGCAGCGACGTCCGGCCGTGCGCCGAGCACGTCGACGAGGCGCACGAGCAGCGCGGCCTGCTCGTCGTCGGAGACCTGTCCCACCGTCGTGCTGCCGATCTCCGTCACCCAGATGGGCGCGCGGTCGTGATAGCGGCCCCGCAGCGTGGCGACGTCGGTCAGCGTCTTGAACATCGGCGCGAGGTCGTTGCCGATGGGGTACGGATGGACGGACAACCCGTCGAAGTGCCCGGCGGCCCCGGCGCGGTACATGCCGCGCAGGAACGCGCCGGCGTCGATGCCGGGAACGCCCGCGGTGGCCGGGGCGTTGGCCAGCGACCCCGCCAGGATCGGCACCTTGGACCCCGCCTTGCGGACGGCCTTCTGCGCCGCGCGGACGAGGCGGGTGTAGCCCTTCGGGTCCGGTCGCGGCTGGTAGAAGACGTCGAGGTTCGGCTCGTTCCAGACCTCGAGCCCGGCCATGTCCGGATAGCGGAGCACCAGCTTCGTCACCATGCGCTTCCAGGCCCCCAGGTGACGGGCGTCGGGCGGGTAGGGGCACTGGACGTCCGGCGCGCAAGCCAGGCCGGGCGCCCACGCCCAGTCGGGGGCGTACATCAGGATCGGCAGCGTGCGGATGCCCCGCTTCCGGTCGGCCGCGACGATGCGGTCGTAGAACCGGAAGTGGTACTCGCCAGGGGTCGGCTCCGCGAAGCGCCAGTTGAAGGTGAAGCGATGCACCTCGGCGCCGACGCCGGCCAGCAGGCGAGCGTCGTCGTCGCGGGCTGACGATCTCCTGTCCGACGGCGTTGTCGTTGAAGCCGAACGTCGCGGCCCGGGCGGGCACCGCCGTGACGAGGCAGGCCAGCAGGATGAGCACGAGGCGGCGCAGGCGCCGGATTCTCTCATGCCCGATCAAGGCGCGGGCCGGATGTCCCGATACCCCTTGGAGTGGCGGGGACACTGACAGCGCAGCAGGCCGCCATCGCGGCCATCTGGGACCAGCACCGGCCGGCCATGGTCGAGCGGGTGCAACTGCTCGAACGCGCGCAGATCGATCCCACGCTCCGCGCGCAGGCGCGCGAGGCGGCCCACAAGATCGCGGGCACGGCCGGGACGTTCGGCTTCCCGCAGGCCTCGGAGCTCGCGCGCAAGTGCGAGCTGCTGCTGGCCTCGGATGCCGCTGCCTGGGAGATGCACGAGTGGGTGGCCGGCATCCGCGCCGAGATCGCCACCGACGATGTCGAAGCGCCCACGGAGGAAGCCACGGAGGAGGACGACCCGCGCCCCACCCCGCTGCCGGTGGTCCTCGTCGTCACGGAGGACCCCGGCACCGCGGAGCGGATGCGGACGGAGGCAGGTCGGCGGGGCCTGCGGGTCTCGACCAGCCGCGTCACGGAGGCCCGCGGGCGGATCGAGCGCGAGCACCCGGACGCCGTCCTGCTCGACCTCGTCGCCCACGGCGCGATCGACCTCCTGGGCGCCCACGGGACCATGCTCGCGCTCGCGTGCGACGACGCCTTCAAGGACCGGCTCGAGGTCGCCCGCCGCGGCGCGGTCGGCTTCCTCAACCACACCGTCACGCCGGCCGAGGCCATCGACCAGGTCACCCTCGCGCTGCAGCGCCGCGCGGCGGCGGGGGACCGCGTGCTCGCTGTCTCCGCCGACGCGTCCGCGCTGGTCGAGGCGGGCATCGAGACGGTGAGCCGGACCGCCGGCACGGGGATCTGGGACGAGCTGCTGCGGGTGAACCCGTCGACCATCGTCCTCGGGCACGACCAGCTCGAGCTCGGCCGCGTCATCCGCAACGACCCGCGCTGGTCGATCGTGCCGATCGTCGTCGTCGGGGAGGGCGACCCGCAGGACGCCTTCGCCGCGGGGGCCGACGACGTCGCGCCGCCGTCGCAGCTCGTCGCCCGCGTCCGCAACCACCTGGCGCGCTACCGGGTCCATCAGTCGCTGGCGGAGACCGACCCGTTGACGGGCCTGCGCAACCGCCGCACGTCGACCGCGGCCCTGAGCCACCTCATCCGCCTTGCGGAGCGCCTCGAGCGCCCGCTCAGCGTGGTCGAGCTCGACGTCGACCACTTCAAGAAGGTCAACGACACCCATGGGCACATGGCGGGCGACGTCGTGCTGCGCCGGCTCGGCGACCTGCTCAAGCGCTCGTTCCGCGGAGAGGACGTCGTTGCGCGCTGGGGCGGGGAGGAGTTCGTCATCGGGCTCTTCGGCATGGACCGCGACGGCGGCATCGACCGCATGTCCGACCTGCTCGGCCGCTTCCGGGCCGAGACCTTCGAGGACGCGGAAGGCCGGGAGTTCCAGGTGACCTTCAGCGCCGGCGTCGCGCAGTACCCGGCGGACGGTGCCGACCTGGAATCCCTCTATGGGGCTGCCGACGAAGCGCTGTACGAGGCCAAGCGGGCCGGCCGCGACCAGGTCGACGGGCGCCGGCTACGGGCCGCACGCGACCCAGCAGGTGGACGTCGCGATCATCGAGGACGAGGACGCGACCTCCGAGCTCATCAGCCACGAGCTCAACGGGCGCGGCCTGCGCACCTTCCGCTTCTCCAACGGTGCCGGGGCCGTCCAGATGCTGCTCGGTGACAGGCCCCGGGTGCGGGCGCGGGTGATCCTCCTCGACCTCAACCTCCCGGCCGTCGACGGCATGGAGCTGCTGACGCTCTTCCAGCGCGAGGGCATCCTGCGCTCGTCGCGCACCCTCGTCGTCAGCGCCCACGACGACGCGACGACGATCGAGCGCGCGCGCTCGCTGGGGGCGATCGACTACATCGTCAAGCCGATCGACCTCGACGCGCTGTCCGTCAAGGTCGACGAGGCGCTCGGCCGCGGCTAGCTACTGAGCGTCCTCGTCGCCGGGCGTGCGGATGACCTCGCCGTCGTCGCCCACGCGGGCGTTCGGCGGCGTGTCGGTGACCTTCACCTTGAAGGTGCCCTTGCTCGTCCCGCCCGCGGCGACCTTCGCCTTGCCGGTGAGGCCGGGGGAGACGGAGTAGTTGAGCGTGTAGTCGCCGGCCTTGACGGCGGTGACCTTCCACTCGAAGTCCTTGGACTGCCCGGCCTTCAGGGGGCCGAGCGCCCACGTGTTGGTGTACGCGGTGTCGCCGCCCTCGGGGCCCTGGTCGACGATCCAGATCGGCCGCGAGGAGTCCGAGACGTTCGGGTCCGTGATGTCGGAGGAGAAGGCCTGGGCGGCGCCGCCCGACTCGCCGGGGTCGGTCGCGACGGTGACGGAGACGTCGGGGAGCGTCTTGTCGTCCGTGTTGCGCACGGAGATCTTCATCGTCGTGGCGTCGGCGATCGACTGCTTCGCCGGGAACGACGCGTCGGTGATCTCGACCTTGTAGTCGCCGGCCTTCTCGAGCTTGTCCTGGCGGTCGCCGCCACCGCACGCGCCCAGGCCAGTGGCCGTGGCCCCGCACAGCAGCAGTGCTGCCACTCCCCGTCGTCCCCTCATCTAGTCCGGAGTTCTACCACCTGATCGGCGTCCGGGTGCCAGGTTTCGGTTGACGGCGTGTTAGGGGTCGCTTCCCGGTTGGCATTCGGTGCTGCGAACGCCTACGCTTCTGGCTGTTGCGCGGGTGGGTCCTGCGCTCCGAGAGACGAGTAGGGGAGAGAGACAAACACAATGGTCCGCGGCGTCGCCGATCGCGCCTTCCTTCCGACCAAGAACCTCTTGGAGGAAGTGGGGGACATGATGATCCTCACCGGGAAGACGATCGTGTCGGCGATCCGCCCGCCGTATCCGTACGGCGGCGAGTTCGTCGGCCAGTTCCTCTTCGCGCTGAAGCTGTGCTGGTTCCCGCTGGTCGTCTCGACCGTCGCGTTCGGCTACGGCGCGCCGGGCCTGCAGGCCGCCAACTTCCTCGTGCTCTTCGGCGCGCTGGACCGCCTCGGCGGCTTCTTCGTCCTCGCGTCCATCCGCGAGTTCGCGCCGTTCGTGACGGCGATCGTGATGGCCGGCGTCGCCGGGACCGCGATCACGGCGGACCTCGGCGCCCGCAAGATCCGCGAGGAACTGGACGCGCTCCAGGTGCTCGGCGTCGACCCGGTGAAGAACCTCGTGGTCCCGCGCTTCCTGGCGCTGATGCTCGTCACGGGCCTGTTCAACATCTACGCGCTGCTGTTCGGCATCTTCGGCGGCATCGTCGCGACGCTGGTCAACGGCGCGCCGCTCGGCCCGTTCTGGGCGACCTTCTTCACCAACGCCTCCGTCACGGACCTCTGGGGCTCCGTCCTCAAGACGACGTTGTTCGGCGCGATCATCGCGATCGTCTGCTGTTACAAGGGCATGACGGCATCGGGCGGCGCCGAGGGCGTCGGCCGCGCGGTCAACCAGGCGGTGGTGATCGCGATCATGGGCGTCTTCGCGTTCAACTACGTGTTCACGCAGACGCTGCTGGCCACCCACCCCGAGATCGCGGTGATCAAGTAATGGGCTGGCTCGCCGTCCCGCGCGACTGGATCGCCTCCTTCGGGGAGATCGTCAAGTTCTGCTCGCGCATCGTCGGCGCCGTCTACGGCCTGCGCGTCTTCCAGTTCTTCGGGGAGGCGCTGCGCCAGGCCGGGCTGCTGATCCTCTCCTCCACGATGGTGATCTGGGGCCTGATCTTCATCATCGGCCTGCAGTGCGGCATCGAGGGCGCGTACTTCAACCGCTCCGTCGGCTCGCCCGCCTACGCCGGCGTGTTCTCCGCCTGGTGCGACCTGCGCGAGCTGGTCCCCTACGCCTTCGGCTACATGATGGCCGCCAAGGTGGGGACGGGCATCGTCGCCGAGCTGGGCTCCATGCGCATCTCGGACGAGATCGACGCCCTCGAGGTCATGGGCATCAACTCGATGGTCTTCCTGTGCGCCACGAAGCTGCTGGCCTCCTGGCTGGTGCTGCCCTTCGTCTACCTGGCCGGCATCGGCGCCGGGTTCTTCGCCTCCTACCTGGCGGTGGTCCAGCAGATCGGCGAGGTCTCCAGCGGCGGCTTCTTCCTCATCTTCTGGATGTTCCAGAACCCACCGGACCTCCTGTACTCCGTCATCAAGGCGATGTCGATGGCGACGGTGATCGTGCTGGTGGGCTGTTACTACGGCTACAACGCCGGCGGCGGACCCGTGGGCGTGGGGACGGCGACCGCGAAGTCGATGGTGCTCAACATCGTGTTGGTGCACCTGTTGGGGATGTTGGGGACACAGCTGTTCTGGGGGGCCAACCCCAGAGCACCAATCGGGGGTTAGAACGATGGGCATCTTCGACCGCGACAAGGAATCCAAGGACGGCGAGCTGCCGCCGCCGCCCTCCGCACCGCCGAGCGCGGAGGACCGCGCCGACGTGCCGCCGCCCCCGGAGGCCGACGCCAAGGGCGAGTCCACGTGGCTCGACGAGGAGGACGACGCGCGCGCACGCGAGGCCTCCGAGCCCGTCACGGCCGAGCAGATGGAGACCGCGCCCAAGTCGGACGCGCGCGTGACGGACGAGAAGCCGCAGACGCCCGGCGGCCCGCCCGACCTCGCCAACTACGACCCGTCGGCGGACGCGTACAACCAGCACAAGATCCCGGGCGCGGCCGCGCGCGAGGAGTACGCCCGCTCCATGGTCCCCCCGGGCGGCGACCCCAACGACGAGTACCGCTGGCACACGGGCCGCATCCGCGAGTCGGGTGTCGAGGACGCCGTCGAGTTCGTCGAGGTCCACAAGGCCTTCGGCCGCAACAAGATCCTCCGCGGCCTCAACATGGGCATCCCGGAGAACAAGATCTCCATGATCCTCGGCCCGTCCGGGCACGGGCAAGTCCGTGTGCATCAAGCACATGGTCGGCCTGCTCTACCCGGACGACGGCGACGTGCTGGTCCACGGCGAGTCGATCCCGAACATGGTCGACGACCGGCTCTTCGAGGTCCGCAAGAAGTTCGGCGTCCTCTTCCAGGACGGCGCGCTGTTCGGCTCGATGAACCTGTTCGACAACGTCTGCTTCCCCCTGCGCCAGCACACGGACAAGGGCGAGGACGAGATCGAGGACATCGTCATGCGCCGCCTGCGCGAGGTCGGCCTGGAGTCCGCCACGGACAAGATGCCCAACGAGCTCTCGGGCGGCATGCGCAAGCGCGCCGGCTTCGCCCGCGCCCTCGTGCTCGACCCGGACATCGTGCTCTTCGACGAGCCCGACTCGGGCCTGGACCCGGTCCGCACCGCCCTGCTGTGCGAGCTCATCCAGGAGGTGCACGAGGAGAACGGCGGCGCCTACGTCGTCATCACCCACGACATCATGAGCGCCAAGCGCGTCGCCGAGCACATCTCGGTGCTGTGGAAGGGGCGCATCGTGGAGTCCGGGCCGGCCCAGGAGCTCTTCAACTCCGACAACATGTTCGTGCGGCAGTTCCTCTCGGGAGCGTCCCGAGGCCCGCTCGGCATGGAGTGAACGCAGAACCAACACTCGAGGCTTACGCTTCGGTCGAGGTTGGTTTAGAGTAGAGGAGGAGTCTTGGTCGCACGGGTCGCCGCCCTCGGCGCCGTGGTGGTTGCAGTGGTGTTGTTGGTCGTCGTCTTCACGGGCGGCGGGTCGACAGCACGCCTACTCCCTGCTGTTCGAGAACGCCGGCCAGCTGGTCAAGGGCGACGACGTCCAGGTCGGCGGCCGTCGCGTCGGCACGATCAAGACGATCGACGCTCACCGACGACAACCGCGCCCGGATCGGCGTGGAGGTCCAGGAGCCGATCGCCCCGCTGCACGAGGGCACGCAGGCGATCATCCGCGCGACGTCCCTCTCGGGCGTGGCCAACCGCTACATCGCGCTGACCCCGGGGCCGCAGAACATGCCCAAGCTCGACGACAAGGCGCAGCTGGGGCAGGACACGACGACGACGATCATCGACCTCGACCAGCTCGTCAACACCCTCGACGAGCCGACCCGTCAGGACCTCCAGAAGGTCATCAAGGGCTTCGCCACCCAGCTCGGCGGCCAGGGCAAGGCCGCCAACGAGGCCGCGCGCTACTTCAACCCGGTGCTGTCGACCTCCCGCCGGCTGGTCGGCGAGCTCACGGAGGACGAGGGGACGCTGACGGACCTGCTGCTCAACGCGTCCAAGCTCTCGACCGCGCTCGCCGACCGCCGCGACGACCTCACCTCCCTGGTCTCCAACACCGAACGAGACGGCGTCCGCGATCGCCGCGGAGGACCCGTCCTTCGACCGCGCGCTGCAGGTCCTGCCGACGACGCTGCGCCGCGGCAACACCACCTTCGTCAACCTCCGCGGCGCGCTGGGCGACCTCAACGACCTCGTCGACGCCTCCAAGCCCGCCACGAAGGACCTCGCCCCGTTCCTGCGCCGGCTGCGCCCGCTCGTCGCCGACACGCGGCCCGACCGATCGCCGACCTGCGCACCCTCGTCAGCCGCAAGGGGCCCGAACAACGACCTGGTGGAGGCCACGCTGAAGTTCCCGCGCCTGTCGCGGGTCGCGGCGCCCTCGCTGCGCCACGGCACCCAGGCGCTCAACCAGTCCCGCAAGGTCGTCGCCTTCTACCGCCCCTACACGCCTGACTTCGTCGGCTGGCTGCGCGACTTCGGCCAGGGCGCCTCCTCCTACGACGCCAACGGCCACTACGCGCGCATCGCCCCGGTGGCCAACGCCTTCTCCTTCGGCACCAACCCCGCCGGCGGCGACCTGCTGAGCGCCATCCCCGCCGATCGGCGCCTCGACCAGCTCGACACGGGCAACTCCTCGCGCTGCCCCGGCACCGCGTCGCAGCCGGCCGCCGACGGCTCCAACGCCAACACCGACGCGCTGGTCGTCGACGGTGCCTGCGACCCCAACTCGGCGCCCGGCGGGTCCGTGAGGCGGATCGCGATCATCCTCGGGGTCACCGCCCTCCTCGTCGGGGCGTTCGTCGCCGCGGGCGCGGGCGACTCCGGCGGCGGCTACAAGGTCCGCGCGCTGTTCGACTCGGCGTCCTTCATCGTCAAGGGCGAGGACGTCAAGATCGCCGGCGTCAAGGTCGGCAAGATCGACTCGCTGTCGGTGACCCCCGACAACAAGGCCGCCGTGGTGCTCGACATCACCGAGCCCGGCTACCAGGACTTCCGCAAGGACGCCACCTGCCGCATCCGCCCGCAGTCGCTGATCGGCGAGCAGTACGTGGAGTGCACCCCGACGCAGCAGCGCGGCGTCGGCGAGGCGCTGCCGCCTGAGCTGCCGACCATCGAGGACGGCGAGGGCAAGGGCCAGCACCTCATGCAGACCGACCAGACGCGCACGAACGTCGCGCTGGACCTCGTCGGCAACGTCAACCGCCTCCCCGTCCGCCAGCGCCTGAGCCTGATCATCAACGAGCTCGGCGTCGGCCTGGCCGGCCGCGGCCAGGACCTCAACGAGGTCATCCGCCGCGCCGCCCCCGCGCTGGAGGAGACGGACAAGGTCCTCAACCTGGTCGCCGACCAGAACAAGGTCCTCGAGCAGCTCGCCGTCGACAGCGACGAGATCCTCGGCCCGCTGGCCCGCGAGCGCAAGCGCGTGACGAGCTTCGCCAAGCAGTCGAGCACCGTCGCCGCCGCGACCGTGGAGCGCCAGGCCGCACTGGCGGAGAACTTCCGCAAGCTCCCGACCTTCCTGGCCGAGCTGACGCCGACGATGAACGAGCTCGGCGAACTTCTCCGACGCGACGCTGCCGGTGGCCACGAACCTCCGCGCCGGCGCCAGCGTCATCAACGAGCTCATCCAGCGCACCGGTCCGTTCTCGCGTGCGGCGACGCCCGCCCTGCGCGGCCTGGGCGACGTCGGCGACGAGGGCATCCCGGCGCTGCGCGCCTCCCTGCCGATCGTCCAGGACCTGCACAAGTTCGGCAACCAGATCCGGCCCGTCGCCCGCGACCTGCTCGCGAGCTGCTCACCTCGCTCGACAAGAACGGCGGCATCAAGCGCCTGATGGACTACATCTACTTCCAGGTGCAGGCCATCAACGGCTTCGACGACTTCGGCCACTTCCTGCGCGCCGGCCTGATCGTCAACTCCTGCTCGACCTACACGGTCACGGAGAACCCGGAGTGCCTGGCCAAGTTCCTCCAGGAGGACGCGCGGCTCCGCGTCCACCGCCCAGGGCTCGGTCGACCCGGCCGACCGGACGCTCAGCCGCACCGCCAAGGTCCTCGACGGCGCCAAGGCCGCCGACGTCCTGAGCGCCGCCAAGCGCGCCCGGGTCCGCCGCCGCGTGCAGGCCAACCTCGACACGGGCCAAGGACTCGGCGACGGGCGGCGCGCAGGCCAGCGACGACCTCATGGACTTCCTGTTCGGGGGTGAGGACAAGTGAGGCGCGCCGGAGCCAGCCCCTTCGCGAACCCCGTCCTGATCGGCGCGGTCACGATCCTCGTGATCACCGTCGCGGTGTTCCTCTCCTACAACGCCAACAGCGGCCTGCCGTTCGTCCCGACCTACGAGGTCAACGTCGACGTCCCCAACGCGGCGAACCTCGTGCGCGGCAACGAGGTGCGCATCGGCGGCGCCCGGGTCGGCGCGATCTCCACGATCACGCCCGTCACCCGCAAGGACGGGACGGTCATCGCCCGCCTGAAGCTCAAGCTCGACAAGGCCGTCGAGCCGCTGCCCAAGGACTCCACGGTCGTCATCCGCCCGAAGTCGCTGCTCGGCCTCAAGTACGTCGAGATCACCCGCGGGAAGTCCGACGACGGCTTCGCGTCCGGCGGCACGATGCCCGTGTCGGCGTCCCGGCCCGCCCGAGGTCGAGTTCGACGAGCTCATCGACACCTTCGACCAGCCGACCCGCGAGGGCATCAAGGGCTCCACGCTCGGCCTCGGCACGGCGCTGGCCGGCCGCGGCGAGTCGCTCAACCAGGCCATCGGCGCCTTCCGGCCGCTGCTCACCGACCTGCTGCCGGTGGCGCGCTACCTGCAGACGGACAAGACGGACCTGACCGGCTTCATCAAGGGCCTCGGCCAGGCCGCGGCCGAGGTGGCGCCCGGCCAGCGAGGCGCAGGCGGAGCTCTTCGGCGGCCTCGACGACACCTTCACCGCCCTGGCCCAGGTCGCCCGCCCGTTCATCCAGGACACCATCGCCGAGGGCCCGGCGACGCTGGACACCTCCATCGAGTCCTTCCGCGTGCAGCGGCCGTTCCTGCAGCAACACGGCGGCCCTGATGCGCGACCTCGACCCGGGCGTGCGCGCGCTGCGCCAGGCCGCGCCGGACCTCTCGGACGCGCTGCGCATCGGCCGGCCCGTGCTGCTGCGCACCCCGGCGCTCGACCGCCGCCTGGAGCGCCTGCTCGTCTCCGTCAAGGACTTCGCGCAGGACGACGTCGTCCCGCAGGGCGTCGCCGACCTCACCGACACGACCAAGTCCCTGCGCCCGACGCTCGCCTTCCTCAAGCCGGCCGAGACCACCTGCAAGTACATCACCAACTGGTTCCGCAACGTGTCCGACCTCCTCACGGTCGGCGACTCGTCCGGCACCACGCAGCGCTTCATCATCATCGCGACGCCGCAGGGCCCCAACAACGAGGGCAGCCCCGCCTCGGCGCCCGCCAACGGCCCCGGCGCCGGACAACTTCCTGCACACCAACCCGTACCCCTACACGGCGTCCCCGGGCCAGCCGCAGGAGTGCGAGGCCGGCAACGAGAAGTACGTCGCCGGGCAGCAGCAGATCGGCAACACGGCCGCCGCAGAGCCGGCCAAGACGGACGACGGGTCCTCCTGATGCGCGGCAAGCCCAACCACTTCCGCTGGGGTCTCGTGACGGTGCTGATCATCGCCGTCGGGCACGTACCTCGGCTTCACGAAGGACATCCCCTTCACGACGCCGTTCCAGCTCAACGCGCAGTTCGAGTCGGCGAACTCCATCCGGCCGGGCTCGCCCGTGCGCATCGCCGGCGTCGCCATCGGCAAGGTCAAGTCCGTCGAGGCGCTGCCCGGCTCGGACGCCGCCGTGGTGAAGATGGAGATCCTCAAGCGCGGCCTGCCGATCCACACGGACGCCACCGCCAAGATCCGCCCGCGCATCTTCCTCGAGGGCAACTTCTTCGTCGACCTCAAGCCGGGCACGCCGTCCGCGCCGACCTTCGGCGACGGCGACACGATCAAGGTCACCAACACGGCCACGCCCGTCCAGCTCGACGAGGTGCTCACCGCCCTGCAGGACCCGACCCGCGAGGACCTGCGCACGATCCTCAAGGAGCTCGGCACCGGCCTCAAGCGCGGCGCGCCGTCCTTCAACCAGGCCTACCAGTACATCGCCCCGTCGGAGCGCGACACCTCCATCGTCAACGAGGCGTTCCTGGGCACGCAGCCCGACAAGGACCTCTCCCGGCTCATCAGCGGGCTGTCGCGGGCGACGGAGGGCCTCGGCCGCCGCGAGGAGGCCGTCAGCGACCTGGTCACCGACTTCTCGCCGGACCTTCGGCGCCTTCGCCGCCGAGCGCGACAACCTGCAGTCGGCGATCCGCGAGCTCGGGCCGACGCTCGAGACCACGAACGTCTCCCTGACCAAGATCAACAACGCGCTGCCGCCGACGCGCGCCTTCGCCCGGGCGATCCTGCCCGGCGTGCGGGAGACGCCGTCGACCCTCAAGGCCGGCTTCCCCTGGATCGCCGAGACGCGCAAGCTCGTCTCCCAGGCCGAGCTGCGCGGCCTCGCCCAGGACCTGTCGCCGACCTCGCGTGACACCGCGCGCTTCGTGGACAGCTCGCTCAAGCTCTTCCCGGAGGGCGACCAGCTCGCCAAGTGCGTCACGCGGACGATCCTGCCCGCGGGCGACATCGTCGTCGACGACCAGTTCAAGAACGGCCAGCCCAACTACCGCGAGTTCGCCTACACGCTCGTCGGCCTCGCCGGCGAGGGGCAGAACATGGACGGCAACGGCGGCTACGTGCACTTCCAGCCCGGCGGCGGCGCCCAGAGCGTCGCCCTCGGCAACGCCTCGCCGGCGCCCATCTTCGGCCAGGTCTTCCCGGGCACCGGCACGCAGCCCGCCACGCCCGGCGCCAAGCCCCCGTACCGCGACGACGTCCCCTGCTTCGAGTCGAAGATCCCGGACGTCAACGGCCCCATGTCGCGCAAGGGCTCCTTCGGCGCCCCCGCCGCGACCGCTTCGGCCACGCCCGCGCCGATCCTCCCGATCGCCACCCCGACCATCCCGCCGCTCCCATGACCGCGATCCGCAAGCACCTCGTCGACTTCGCCGCGATCATCGCGCTGCTGGTGCTCGCCGTCGGCGTCTCCTCCTACATCCTCACCAACCAGCGCTTCACGCTCCCGGCCTGGGTGCCGGTGCTGGGCAAGGACTTCTACGAGTTCAAGGGCGTCTTCCAGACCGGCCAGGCGGTCACGCCGGGCCAGGGGCAGACGGTCAACGTCGCCGGCGTCAACATCGGGGAGATCTCCCGCGTCGACCTCAAGGACGGCAAGGCCGTGCTCGGCATGCGCCTCAGCGACAAGGACGTCCACGTCTACAAGGACGCGACGATGATGCTGCGGCCCAAGACGGGCCTGAAGGACATGACGGTGGAGCTCAACCCGGGCACGAAGGGCGCGGGGCGGCTCAAGGAGAACGCGACCATCCCGATCGCGCAGACGCAGCCCGACGTCAACCTCGACGAGTTCCTGTCGGCCCTCGACGACGACACGCGCTCCTACCTGGTCTCGCTGGTCACCAACGCCGGGCAGGGCCTGGACGGCCGCGGCAAGGACCTCGGGGACACCATCCGGACCTTCAAGCCGACGGCGCAGGCGCTCGAGCGCATCAACGGCGCCCTCGCGAAGCGGCGCGAGAACATCAAGCGCGTCATGCACAACTTCTCCCTCGTCGCCGACGAGCTGGGGGACAAGGACGACGAGCTCGCGCGCTTCGTGGACACCAACGGCGCCGTCCTGCGCGTGCTCGCCCAGCAGGAGGCGGGCATCCGCGGCACGATCCGCGAGCTGCCGGCGGCCCTGCGCGCCACGCGGAGCGGCCTCGGCAAGACGGGCCAGCTGGCCGACCAGCTCGGCCCCGCGCTGCGCGACCTGCAGCCGGGAGCCCGCGCGCTCGCGCCGACGCAGCGCGCCCTGCGTCCGTTCTTCCGCCAGACGACGCCGGTCATCCACGACTCCGTCCGTCCGCTGGTGCGCGCGTCGCGGCCGGTCGTCGCCGAGCTGCGCCCGACGATCCGCTCGCTGTCGAAGGCGACGCCCGACCTGTTCTCGACCCTCCAGGTCGTCAACAAGCTCGTCGACGTCCTCGCCTACAACCCGGACGGCGACGAGGAGGGCTACCTGTTCTGGCTGTCCTGGGCCAACCACCTCGGCGCCAACGTCTTCAACATCCAGGACGCCCACGGGCCGATCCGCCGCGGGCTCGTCGTGCTCGGCTGCGACGCGCTGGCGCTGCTCGACCAGGTCGCGCAGGTCAACGAGGCGCTGGCCACCACGATCCAGCCTGACCAACCTGCCCCGCTCGTCCAACGTCTGCGGCCAGCCGCAGGGCCAGACCGGCACCACCACGACCCGGACGGGAACCCGCTAGATGCGCACCGGAGGCATGAAGCCCGGGCAGGTCGCGGTGATGGTGCTGTTCGCGCTGTCGTGCTTCGGGCTGCTGCTGTTCCTGTGGCTGTCCTTCGGCGGCCCGGTGCCGCTCAAGCCGAAGGGCTACCGCGTCACCGCCCAGTTCGGCGAGGCGACGACGCTGGCCACGGAGGCCGATGTCCGCGTCTCCGGCGTCCCCATCGGCAAGGTCAAGACGATCGAGCCCGACCGCGGAACGGGCCTGTCGAAGGTCGTCATGCAGATCGACGCCAAGTACGCGCCGCTGCGCTCGGACGTCAAGGCGATCCTGCGCCAGAAGACGCTGCTCGGCGAGACCTACGTGGAGCTGACGCCGGGCTCGAAGAAGTCGACCATCCCCGAGAACGGCGCGATCCCCGACGCCGCCATCTCCCAGGCCGTCCAGCTCGACGAGATCTTCCGCGCGTTCAACCCGGAGACGCGCAAGGCGTTCCAGACCTGGATGCAGACGCAGGCGATGGCGCTCGACGGCCGCGGCGCGGACGTCAACGCCGCCCTGGGCAACCTCGGGCCGTTCGCCGACGAGGCGTCCGACCTCGTGGGGATCCTGCGCCGCCAGCAGCCGGCCGTCCAGTCGCTGGTCAGCAACACGGGCGTCGTCTTCGACTCCCTGTCGCAGCGCACGGGCCAGCTGCGGTCGCTGATCAACTCCTCCAACACGGTGCTGAAGACCACCTCGCGCCGCGCGGACGAGCTGCAGCAGACCTTCCAGATCCTGCCGACCTTCCAGCGCGAGGCGCGCACGACGCTGCGCGACCTCAACCGCTTCGCCCGCAACACCGACCCGCTGGTCACCCAGCTGCGCCCGGCGGCGCGCGAGCTGTCGCCGACGCTGACCGACCTCCGGGGCCTGGCGCCCGACCTGAAGGCGTTCTTCACGGACGCCGACCGGCTCATCACCGCGTCGAAGACGGGCTTCCCGGCGGCGTCCAAGTTCCTCGACGACACGAAGCCGCTGCTGCAGGCCTTCCATCCGTTCGCCAACGAGCTGATCCCGATCCTGCGCTTCATCAAGCCCTACAAGCGCGAGCTGACCGCCTTCTTCGCCAACGTCGTGGCGGCCACGCAGGCGACCACCGCCGTCGGCGACAAGCGCGTGCACTACCTGCGCACGACCAACCCGCTCAACCCCGAGGTGCTGGCCGCCTATCCGCGCCGCATCGGCTCCAACCGGCCGAACGCGTACGCCATGCCGCGCATCTTCGACAAGCTGCCGGGCGGCAACATCCCCGTCTTCGAGAACCGTCAGTGCGGCCGCGGCGCCCCCGTCATCTCCCAGGAGGTCGAGCCGCTGCTGGGTCAGCTCATCCCGCAGACCCTGCTCGACCGGTTGGGCCAGTTCGCGCTCCCGGTGACCTCGGGCGCCCAGGTCCCCGCGCCGACCTGCCAGCTCCAGGACAAGTTCACCTTCCAGGGCAAGACCGGGCAGTACCCGCGGGTCGAAGCGCGCGACGACAAGTAGCCCGATGACGCGGAGGTTGGAGCGGGTCGTGCGGGCCGCGGCGCGGCGTCCGAACCGCGTGCTGGTGGTGGCCGTCCTGCTCGCGGTCGCGGGCGGGCTGCTGGCCCTGACCCTCAAGCCGTCGGCGGCGACGGACACGCTGGTCGGCCGCTCGAGCGCGTCGTTCGAGGCGACGGACACGCTGCACCAGCGCTTCGGCGACGACCCGGTGGCGGTGCTCGTGCGCGGGGACCTGAAGGACCTCGTGCTCACGGCCAACCTGGGCAAGCTGGTCGGGCTCGAGGGCTGCCTCAGCGGCAACAAGCCGGACGACATCAAGGCGCCGGGCGGGCCGGACGGGCCGTGCGCGAAGCTCGCCGCGCTCAAGCCGGTGCAGGTCGTCTACGGCCCGGGGACGTTCATCAACTCGGCGGTCAACGAGATCGCCACCCAGCTGCAGGCGCGCGCGAAGGACGCCCAGACGCGCGCGCAGGCCGCGGCCCAGCAGGCGCTGCGCGCCGGCGCGACCAAGGCGCAGGCGGAGGCCGCGGGCCAGCAGGTGATGTCCGAGTTCACCTCGTCGCTGCTGCAGATCGCCACGCGCTACGGCCTGTCGACGAGCGCGGCGAACCCGTCCATCTCCAACCCGCAGTTCGTCTACTCGCTGGTCTTCGACCCCGCGCGCGGCAGCTACGCGCCCAAGTCGCGCTTCGCCTATCTGTTCCCGTCGCCGAGCTCCGCGCTCATCCAGGTGCGGCTGAAGCCCGAGCTCTCCGACGGCGACCGCACGAAGGCGATCGCGCTCATCCGCCAGGCGACGCGGATGAAGAACTGGAAGCTCACGAACGGCGGCTCCTACCTCGTGTCGGGGGCGCCCGTCCTCGTCGACGACGTCACCCAGTCGCTGTCGTCCGCGCTCGTCGGCCTGCTGGTCGGCGGCCTGTTGATGATGGCCTTCGTGCTGCCCCTGGTCTTCCGGCGCCGCTACCGGATGCTCCCGCTCGCGGTGGCGCTGGGGTCGGCCGGGGTGGTGTTCGGGCTGATGGCGCTGCTGGGCGTCCGCCTGACCCTCGCCTCCATCGCGGTGCTCCCGGTGCTGCTCGGGCTCGGTGTCGACTACGCGATCCAGTACCAGGCGCGCCTGGAGGAGGACGGCATGACGCGCGCGCTGAAGCTGGCGGTGCCGACCATCGGGACCGCCGTGCTCGCCACCGTCGCGGGCTTCGCCGTGCTGCTGCTGTCGCCCGTGCCGATGGTGCGGGGCTTCGGCCTCGTGCTGATGGGCGGCGTCGTGCTCTCCTACCTGTCCGCGCTGACGGTGGGGACGGCGGCGCTCGCGTTCCTGTCGCGCCGCGCGGCACGGCCCCCGGGGGCGCTGGCCGCCTCCGTGCGCGGGGCGGGCGACCTCGTCGCCGCGCTGGCCCGTCCACTCGCGCGACCGGCGGCGGCGCTCGGCCGGCGCGGGGGACGCGTGTCCCGCCGCGTGACCGGCTTCTCGCTGCGCCGCCCCGTGCTCGTGCTCGCGCTCGGCGCGCTGCTGGCCGTCGGCGGCTGGGTGGTCGACTCGCGCACGGAGGTCGTCTCGGACATCCAGGAGCTCGTCCCGCGCGACCTGCCCGCGGTGCGCGACGTCCTCACCCTCCAGGACGAGACCAACATCGCGGGCGAGGTCGACGTCCTCGTCGCCGCGAAGGACCTCACCGACCCGAAGGTCGTCACCTGGATGCGCGACTACCAGGCCCGCATCAAGGCACGCTTCGGCTACTCGGCCTCCAACGGCTGCGGCAAGGCGGAGATCTGCCCGGCGGTGTCGCTCACCGACCTCTTCCGCACCCCGGAGGCCGCCGCGGACCAGGCCCGCGTCCGCGGCCTGCTCGACGCGGTGCCCGCCTACTTCTCCTCCGCGGTGATCACGAGCGACCGCACCGCCGCGCTGATGACCTTCGGCATCAAGCTGCTGCCGCTCGATCAGCAGCAGGACGCGCTCGACATCATGCGCGCGGAGCTGGACCCGCCCGCGGGGGTGAGCGCCCGGCTCGCCGGCCTGCCCGTGCTGGCGGCGGAGGCCAACGCCAAGCTGAGCGACCCCGCGCGCCGGCTCGGGACCCTGCTGGCCGGCCTGCTGGTCGTCGCCCTCGCCCTGCTCGCCGTCTACCGGCGCTGGTCGCGCGCCTGGATCCCGCTCGTCCCCATCGCCCTGGCCACCGGCTGGTCGGCGCTCGTGCTGTGGGCGCTCGGCGTCCCGCTCAACCCGATGAGCGCGACGCTCGGTGCCCTGGTGATCGCCATCTCCACGGAGTTCGCGGTGCTGCTGGTGGCCCGCTTCCGCGAGGAGCGAGAAGACGGCGCTGCCATCGGTGAGGCGCTCGAACGGACCTACGCCTCCACGGGCGTCGCCGTGCTCGCCTCGGGCATCACCGCGATCGCGGGCTTCGCCGTGCTCGCCTTCTCCGACGTGACCATGCTGCGCGACTTCGGCCGCGTGACCGTCGTCGACCTCACCGTCTCGCTGCTCGGCGTCCTCGCCGTCCTGCCCGCGGTGCTCGCGCTCTCCGAGCGCCGGGCCGATCGCGGGTCTGCGCCCGCCGAGATGCGGGAAGCGGTACCCGCATGAGCACGGACGGACCGTTCGGGCGCCGCGACCTCGGCCCCTCCTCGGAGGACGAGCCGGAGGCGACAGAGGTCGAGCGGCCCTACCAGCGGCCCGGCCCGCCGCGTCCGCCGGCCGGGCTCGCCAGCAACGCCACCTGGATCGCCGGCGTCGCCATCGTCCTCATCCTCGCCTACGTGACCATCAACACCCTCTCCACGGAGGGCAACGGGTCCAAGGGCGTCGGCATCGGGGAGCAGGTGCCGCCGTTCGCCGCGCCGCTCGCGCTCGCCAACGCCAAGTGCGGTGGCGAGGAGTGCGACGCGAGCGTGTTCCGCAAGGCGGGCGGCGACCACCCGCTCGCCTGCGACGTGCGCGGCCCGAAGGTCCTCAACTCGTGTGAGCTGGCCGAGAAGGGGCCGAGCGTGATCGGCTTCCTCGTCGCGCCGAGCAAGAAGTGCATCGACCAGATCGACACGCTCGAGCGCTTGAAGCCCCGGTTCCCCGACGTGCAGTTCGCCGCCGTGGCGATCAAGGGCAACCACCAGAAGCTCAACGCCATCATCCGCCGGCACAAGTGGACGCTGCCCGTCGGCTACGACCACGACGGCGCCGTCTCCAACGCCTTCGCGGTCGCCATCTGCCCGACGATCACCTTCGTCAAGGAGGGCGGCATCGTGGAGGGGACCACGCTCGGCCTGGCCAGCGAGCGCGAGGTCATCGCGAAGATCCGCGCGATCCGCTCGCACGTGCCGCGCAGCACCGCGCCGTGAGCGACCCCGTCGAGTGCCTGGTGGAGGCGGAGATCGTCGCCGAGCTGCCGGGCCTGCGGCTGTGGGCGCTCGACCTGCCGTCGGGTGACGGCCCGTCGCCGCCCGCGCTCAAGCACCGCATGCGGGAGATGTCGAGCCGCTTCACGGGCGCCCAGGGCAAGGCACTGCGCTCCAAGCCGATCCCGCACGCCTACCGCGTCTTCTACCGCCACATCGGCCTGGACCCCGATGTCGACCGCGTGCCCATCGAGGCGATCGTGGTCGAGCGCCTCAAGCACGGCGGCTTCCGCAGCGCGTCGCTGCTCAACGACGCGCTGACCATCAGCCTGATCGAGACGGGCGTCCCCACCTGGGCGCTGGACGCCGGCACGCTGGAGGGCGAGCTCGAGCTGCGGCGGGCCACGGAGCACGAGCCGCTCGGCCGCGGCGACGAGCACGGCGTGTGGCTCCCGCACGGCCAGCTCGTGGTGGCCGACCTGCTCGGTGCGGTCGCCGTCCTCTTCGGCGCGGTCGCGCGCACCCACGCCGTCGGTCGCGACACCATCACCACGCGCCTGTTCTCCGTGCAGGTCGAGGGCGTCCCCGCCATCCACGTCTCCGAGGCGCTCTGGACCGTCGCCGACATCGTCACGGACACCGGCGATGAAGGCGCACCCGCGTCTTGTTTCCGGTGCTAGCCTTCGCTGGTGATGGCCCTGCTGGAGGATCAGGTCACGCCGCTCGTCGTTCGCGAGCTGGACGAGTCCGCCGCGCGGAAGGCGCTGCGCGACCAGATCGCGCAGGCTCGAGTACGAGCTCGTCACCGCCGCGACCTCCGTGTACCCGCAGCTGCCGCTGCCGTCGGTCCCCGGTCACGCCGGCCCGCGCCTGCTGCCGCTGGGGACGCTCGAGCAGATCCGCGACGACCTCGCCGACCGGCTGACGGACCTCCGCGCGGAGCGCGAGCGCATCGCCGACCACCAGGCCGCCAAGCGCCTGCTGATCGAGAAGATGCTGCTCGACCCCGGCCACTACCGCTACGTCCGGGTGCACAACTCGGACATCGGCGAGCCCGGCTGCAAGAACTGGCACGTCAAGCCCCGCCTGGGCATCATCGGGATGCTGGCCGGGTGGTGGCACGTCAAGATCTCCTCGGGCTGTCCATTAACCTGGGGGTCGTGGCCAGCGCCGCGACCCCGGACCACCTGAGCAGGCTCCATGGGTAAGCGCTCCCGCAAGCGGTCCACGGGGCCGCTTCGCGCGCCGCAGGTCGCCCCGGCGCCCCGGCCCGCGCAGCACCGCCGCGCCGGCCAGGGCCGCATCGACCGCTACATCGAGAAGGCCGACGCCCGGCCCAAGCCGCCGTGGCATCCCGTCCCGCTGGTGGAGCTGTCCGTGCTGGCGGGCATCGTCCTGCTCGTGGTCGGCATCATCAACCGCGACACGAGCGACGGCCGGCTCCTGGGCGTCTTCGGGCTCGTGCTCGCCTCCCTGGGCGGGCTGGACACCGCCGTCCGCGACCACTTCTCGGGCTTCCGCTCCCACAGCGCCCTGCTCGCCGCGTTCCCGGCCCTCGTCGCCACCATCCTGCTGGCACTCATCGGCACGGTCGCCTGGGTCCTGCTGTTCGTGGCGCTCGTGGTCTTCGGGATCGGCTTCATCCTCTTCCGGCGCGCCTTCAAGAAGCGCGCGGGCGTAGCCTTCAAGGTCTAGGCATGGCAGAGGGCAAGCGCATGCAGCTCACCGGGCTGCACCACATCACGCTGATCACCGCGGACCTCGAGCGGGCGATCGCCTTCTACCGCGACACGCTCGGGATGGGCATCGTGCGCGACACCGCGTCCGACGACGACCCCGGCACCCGGCACGTGTGGTTCGGGGCCGTCGACGGCACCCCCGGCCGGCTGCTCAGCGTCATGGAGTACCCGCAGCTGCCGCCGGGCGTGGTCGGCACGGGGTCCACCCAGCACTTCGCACTGGCGGTCGAGTCCGCCGAGGAGCTCGACGCGTGGCGGCGCTACCTCGCCGAGCAGGACGTCGAGTGCTCGGACGTCTTCGACCGCGGAGGCTTCAAGTCGCTGTACCTACGCGACCCCGACGGTCACGTGGTCGAGATCGCGACGCGGCTCCTCACGGGAACCGCGCCGCAACCGGCCACGTACTAGGCGTACGCCAGGGCGCCCCGGGCGAACGGGTCGACAACGGCCTCGCCGTTGAGGCGGGCGGCCAGCTGTGCGCGCTGGCGCTCGGTCATCGAGCCGACGGTCTTCGTCTCCGACATCGGCAATGAGGCCAGGAACCGGCGGCAGCGCGTGCGGCCCCAGCGGTGCTGGCTCATCAGCAGGTCGGCAATGGCCATGCTCTCCGACTCCCACGGGCACTCGCTGACGACCTCAGCCACCGTGCGGCTGCCGTCTGCGATCTCCCGCTTGAGCTCGGCTCGCGCAAGCCGGACCCGGTTGGCCCGATCGAGCGCGCGCATGTGTTGGGGCGCGATGTGGGTCGCCCTTGCTTCCATGGATGGTCCTCCCCAGCCGTCGGCCTGCCTGGCCGGCGGATCTAAAACGATGAACAGGTGTGCAAACGACCGAGCCTTCAGGCACCCCTCTCCGCGGTGAACCCGACTGCTCGACTGGGGGAGAACGTAGTCGAACCCGGACCCGCTTGGCAACGCTGAACCGGCCAAAAATCAGCTAGGAGCATGGTTTTTCTGCGCCGTTGTCAGACCGTCGGAAGTTGCTTGACGGCCTGCGTCAGAACGCGCTATAGACGCGCGTTAGTTGGGGTTCGGCAGCGGGCCGTGCTCGGCCTCGAAGCTGCGCTTGACGTCGGCGAAGACGCCCAGCGCGCGGTCCAGCGTGGCCCGGTCGTGGGAGGCCATCACGCTCGTGCGCAGCAGCGCGCCGGCGGGCGGGACGGCCGGGTGGATGGCCACGTTGACGTAGACGCCGGCGTCGTAGAGCGCGCGCCACAGGAGCACGGCCTTCCAGTCGTCGCCGACGACGGCGGGGACGACTGCGGCGGGCACGTCGCCGACCTGGAAGCCGAGGTCGATGAGGCCGTCGCGGAGGTAGTGCGCGTTGTCGAGCACCTGCGGCCATCAGCTGCGGGCCCTCGTCGGAGCGGATGATCCGCAGGGCGGCGAGGGCGGCGCCGACGGCGGCGGGGACGCCCGAGGCCGTGAAGAGGAAGGCGCGCGCCTGGACGCGCAGGAAGTCGATGACCTCCGTCGAGCCGGCCAGGAAGCCGCCGGAGGAGGCCAGCGACTTGGAGAAGGTCCCCATGCGCAGGTCGACCCGGTCCTCGACGCCGAAGAGCTCGCAGGCGCCGGCACCGCGGGCGCCGAGCACGCCGGCCCCGTGGGCCTCGTCGACCATCAGGCGGGCGCCGTGCTCCTGGGTGAGGGCGACGATGTCCTCCAGCGGGGCGACGTCGCCCTCCATGGAGAAGACGCCGTCGACGACGACCAGCACCGGGGACTCCTCGGCCGCGGCGCGCTGGAGCTGCTTCTCGAGCTTGTCCAGCCGGTTGTGGCGGAACGGGCGCATCTTGGCCCGGCTGAGCAGGATCCCGTCGAGGATGGAGGCGTGGTCGCCCGAGTCGGCGATCACCGTGTCGCCCGGGCCGAGCAGGGTGCCGAGCGCGACGAGGTTGGCGCCATGGCCCGTGGAGGTGACGATGGCGTCCTCCGTGCCCATCCACTCGGCGATCTCCGCCTCCAGCTGCAGGTGCAGGTCGAGCGTGCCGTTGAGCAGCCGGCTGCCGGTGAGACCCGTGCCGTAGCGGCGGATGGCGTCGTGGGCGGCCTCGATGACCCGCGGGTCCTCCGTGAGGCCGAGGTAGTTGTTCGAGCCCAGCATGATCCGCTGGGCGCCCTCCATCTCGACAACCGGCCCGGCCGGCCCCTCGAGGCGGCGGAAGTAGGGGAGGAGATCCGCGTCGCGGGCGGCCTGGAGCTGCTCGAGGCGCTCGTGCGTGCGCGCCTTCTCGAAGACGTCGATTTGCGTGCGCATGGTCTGTTGACGGTACCCTGCCGACCCGATGTCGTTGCAGGTGCAACCCGTTCGCTCGAAGCGCGATCTGCACGCGTTCATCAAGCTGCCCTTCTCGCTCTACGAGGGCTGCGAGTACTGGGTGCCGCCGATCATCTCCGATCGCAAGCGCTTCCTGGACCGCTCGAAGAACCCGTTCTTCGAGCACGGGGAGGCCGAGTACTTCCTGGCGAGGCGCGGACGGGAAGATCGTCGGGCGCATCACCGCGCAGATCGACCGGAACCTGCACGAGTTCCAGGACAACCGCTGGGGCCAGTTCGGCTTCTTCGACTCCGTGGACGACCAGGAGGTGGCGACGGCGCTGATCGACGCCGCCGACGCCTGGGTGCGCGAGCGCGGCTGCGACCGCCTCGTCGGCCCGTTCGACTTCACCACCAACGACGAGTGCGGCGTCCTCGTGGAGGGCTTCGAGCGCCTCCCCGTCGTCCTCATGAACTGGACGCACCCGTACTACCCGCGGCTGCTCGAGGGCGCCGGGCTCGCGAAGGCGATGGACACGCTGATGTGGTCGCTCGACGTCGCCGACCGCGAGGCCGTGCATCCCGCGATCTGGGAGATGGCGGGCAAGGTCGAGTCCGAGCACGGGATCATCTGCCGGCCGATGCGCAAGGCCGACATGCAGGCCGAGATCAGCCGCTTCCTCGAGGTCTACAACGAGGCCTGGCAGAAGAACTGGGGCTTCGTCCCGCTGACGGAGTCAGAGGTCCGCCACTACGCCAAGCAGCTCAAGCCGCTGCTCGACGAGCACTGGGCGATGATCGCCGAGACCCCCGACGGCCGCGTCGCCGGCGCCGCGCTGTCCCTGCCCGACTACAACCAGGTCTTCCGGAAGATGAACGGCCGGCTGCTGCCGATCGGGTGGCTGAAGTTCCTGCTCGGCAAGCGCAAGATCGACCGCGTGCGCGTCTTCGCCCTCGGCGTCAAGCGCGAGTTCCAGCACACGGGGATCGCCGCGAAGTTCTACGAGATGCACTACGACTCGGCCGAGGCGACGCCGCAGCGGATCGGCGAGACGGGCTGGATCCTCGAGACCAACAAGCCCATGAACCGGGCCATGGAGGGGATGGGCGGCGAGATCGTCTGCCGCTACCGGATCTTCGAGCGGGTCTTTCAGGAGCAGCCGGCTGAGCGACGCCGACGCCAGCAGCCTGCCCGCCGCGTCGTAGCCGCGGACCTTCACGGCGAGCCGGCCCGTCAGGCGGGCGTGGAGGACGACGCCGGCGCGCCGCACGGAGCGCGGGACCCGCGTGACCCGCACGGGCGCGGTGCCGCCGCCCTCGAGGACCGCGGTGGCCCGGGCGATCCGGTTCGGCGCGATGCCGTAGACGAGCTGGCGGTCGTGCTTGCAGTCGGCGGAGAAGCGGACCTGGAAGGCGTCGGCGCGCCGTGCGGCAGAGGACGCGGCCGGGGGAGAACTGCGGCGCGAGCTGGATGCCCGTGCACAGCGGGCGGCCCGCTGGGGGCGGTGCACGCGCAGGCGGACGCGGCGGTCGGCCTCGTCGACGAGGCGCGCGGACGGTGGCCTGGCGGCCGGGAAGGCCGAAGACGTCCACGACGCGCCGCTGCCGAGCCCGACGCGATCGCGCCGAGCGTCGGGGTCGCCCGGGACGGCGACCGCGTAGGCGCCGTCGGTCCCGGGGCGCGCCTTCACGGTCCGCCCGCGGAAGGTGAGGGTGACGGTGCTCGTCCGCGACGCCGAAGTAGACGGTCTGGCCCTCGACGGCGAGCGTGCGGACGGCGAGCGGTCGGCCACGGGGCAGACGCGTGTCGGCGGTCGGTCCTGCCGTCGACGGTGACGTCGACGCAGGTCCCGCCGCCGTAGCCGGGGTGGGCGGCGGCGGAGACGACGAGCGCGGCGGCGGCGAGGGCGAGCATCTCCCTGTCACTTCGGCAGCCTGGCCGGGTACCCTTGAATCATGCGCCGTTCCGACGTCCTCAAGGCCTCGCCGCGGATGTTCGAGTCGGACTTCCTGGACTTCTTCACCCGCGTCCATCCGCTCGTCCCGCTGTTCCTCTTCGGCCCCGCCATCGGGCTGCTGGCCGTGCTCGGCTTCGCCGGCGCGGGCGTCGTCGCCCTCGCCTGGATCGCCGGCGGGTACCTCTTCTGGACGCTCACGGAGTACTGGCTGCACCGCGTCGTCTTCCACTTCCAGCCCGACAACGCCTTCGGCCGCCGGATGCACTTCATGATCCACGGCGTCCACCACGACCACCCGAACGACCGCCTGCGCCTGGTCATGCCCCCGGCGCGTCCATCCCGCTCGCGGCCCTGTTCCTGCTGCTCTTCTGGGCCGTGCTGCGCGACGGCGGCTGGCAGGCGTTCGGCGCGGGCTTCCTGGCCGGGTACCTCTTCTACGACATGCTGCACTACCACGTCCACCACCACGTCCCCAGGACGGCGTGGGGGAAGCGGCTGCGCGAGCTGCACATGCGCCATCACTTCCAGGACCACGAGCGCATGTACGGCGTCAGCGCGCCCTGGTGGGACTACGTGTTCGGCACGGCCCCCAAGAAGGTCAGCGGGAAGCCTTGAACCCGTCCGCCCGGTCCGCAATGCTGCCCGGGTGAGCGAGATCAGACGTTGAGGTCGTGGACGGGCTGCCCGTCCTGGCGGTGGAGGCCGAGGTCGAGCCCCGTCGCGAGGTGAGCCCCGCCGAGGTCGTGGTGACGAAGTCGCAGGTCGCCGCCCTCGCGCTGTCGGGCTTCGCCGCGGGCGCCGCGACCGTCGCGCTGGCCAACCGCCGCAAGGTGGCCAAGGTCGTCGCCGGCGCCGCCAAGCGCAAGGTCCTCCCGCTCGACGTGCTGTCGTCGCGCTCCTTCCTGGTCGACGTCCACCTGCTGCGCCGGGACTGATGCGCCGCGAGGGGGGCGCAGCACTGCGCGCGGCGGCGCCGCGCCCCGTCACCGTGCGCGCGGAGGCCCGCCCACCGTGGCCCTTCCGCCTGCGCTTCCCGCGCGCGGACGGCCTCGTCGCCCGCCGCGGCGATGCCTTCCAACGGGTGCTGCGCGTCGACGGCGAGCCCGTCTTCGTCGGCGTCGTCCAGTCGGGCGACCGCGTCGTCTTCGCGGCCCGCGCCGCGTCCGAGGCCGCCGCCGCGGAGGGCCTGCGTCGCCTGCGCGTCGCCTCGAGCGTCGACGAGGACCACACGGAGTTCCACCGCCGCTTCGCGCGCGACCCGCACATCGGCCGCGCCGTGCGCGCGTTCCCCGAGCTGCGCATCCGCCGCCGCCCCGATCCGTGGGAGGCGCTTGCTGGCGGCCATCACGGAGCAGCTCATCGAGTTCCAGCGGGCCGTCGTCATCCAGCGCCGCCTCACCGCCCGCCACGGCTACCGCTGCGCCGAGACGGGCCTCAAGGCCGCGCCGGACGCCGCCGCGATCGCGAAGCTCGCGCCCGGCCGAGCTGTGCGCCTTCGACCTCCCCGGCCACCGCGCCCAGACCCTGCGCCGCGCCGCCATCGAGGTCGCCGCGGGCCGGGTCGACCTCCACGCCCCCGACCACGAGCGCGGCTGGCGGCGCCTGCGCGCGATCAGCGGCATCGGGCCCTGGACGATCGAGATGCTCGCCATCCAGGGCCAGGCCCGCTACGACCAGATCCCGGCGGGCGACCTCGGCTACATCAAGGTCTGCGGGACGATGTTCACCGGCCACCCGAAGGCCCGCGCGGAGATCGACGACATCCGCGCCTTCTTCGAGCGCTACGGCGAGTGGAAGGGCCTGGCGGGCGAGTACCTGCTCGTGTCCGCCGCCCGCGGCTGGCTGCCGCAGAATCGTCACGCCTGCGTCTAGATCCGTCACACCTTCCTCGCCAGGCTCCAGAGGGTGGAGCGCGAACCCACCCAAAACTCGAATAGTTCAACCTCTGGGTGGGTTCGACTCGCGGGGTGGGGTTCGAGACAGCATCGGCTCGTGACGACGGCGCAGCTTCGCGCGGTGGGATGGGAGTCGGACGACGTCGCCTACCGCGTCAAGGCCGGCCAGCTGTACCCGGTGTTCGCCGAGGTCTACAGCCTGGGAGGGCCGCCGCAGACACAGAAGGAGTGGTGGATGGCGTCAGTCCTCACTTTTGGTCCAGGCACGCGCGTGTCGGACTCCGCAGCCGCCGAGCTCTACGGCTGGATCCGATACCCCCTGAATGAGCTCCACGTCACCACGCTCACCGACCATCGACCACGCCAGAACCTCATCCCTCACTGCCGCAGCTCGTCATCGGAATGGCGAACCGTCGACCACATCCCGGTGACCAGCCCCGAGCAGACGATCCTCGACTGCGCTGCGACGATGAAGAACGACACCCTGTTCCGCCGCATCATCCGTCTGGCGCAGGCGGAGAGGGCCACCAGCCACGCCCGGCTCCTCCTCATCAGTGCCCGATCAGCCGGCGTCCGCGGTGTGTCCCGCTTGCGAACGGAACTCGCCGAAGGCCCGAGCCCAACCAGGAGTGCCGGCGAGGACCGCGTGCTCGACCTCCTGCGCCACGGCGGCCCGATCCTCACGAACCACGTGATCGACGGGGACGAGGTGGACGTCTACATCCCTGAGCGTCGCGCCGTCATCGAGGTCGACAGCGAACTGCACGACAACCCGGCGGCCCGCAAGCACGATGCGACCAAGCAGCGCCGTCTGGAGCGCAAGGGCCTGACCGTCTACCGCATGCGGTGAACTACTGCCCGCCCGTCTGCGGCTCCGCGGTGTTCGCCTCCAGGCCCTGCCCTGGCAGGAACTCGTTCGTGACGGCGTCGTCGGCGTGCGGGTCCTTCTCCACCAGCCCGTTCTTGCGCATCCACACCCCGTAGTCGTGCCAGTCGGCGAGGTCCTGCAGGCCGTAGGGGCGCTTGGTGTCCTCGGGGAAGAAGGCGGGCGTGGTGGCGGCGACGGCGGCGGTCTGGAGCTTCTCGGAGAGGTCGTCGTTGGCCTTCAGCAGCGCATCGACGGCGGTGGCCGGGTCGTCGCGGACCTGCGCGGCGCCGCGTGACAGCGCGACCATGAAGCGGCGGATGCGGGACGCCTCGTCGTGGTGCAGCGACGTGCGCTTCACCGCGAAGACGAGCTCGTTGTAGGTGGGGACGCCGAGGCGCTCCATGCGCAGGATCGTGGGCTTCTTGCCGCGCTGCTGGAGGTCGACGCCCTCGTAGTTCCAGTAGGCGCCGAGCGTGGCGTCGACCTTCTTGGAGAGCATGGCCGGCACGAGGTTGAAGCCGACGTTGACCTCCTTCACGGAGGAGGCGGGGACGTTGGCCTTCGCGAGGATCGTCTTCAGGTAGGCCGACTGGTACGGGATGCCGGCCGTCCCCACCGTCTTGCCCCTCAGGTCGGCGACGGACTTCACGCCGGAGCCCTCGATGGCCATCAGCGTGGTCAGCGGCTTCTGCACGAGCGCGCCGACGCCGACGAGGTTCGTCCCCTTGTCGCGGGCGAGGATGAGCTCGGGCTCGTAGGTCAGCGCGAGGTCGGCGCGGCCCGCCTCGAGCAGCCGCAGCGGCGCGGAGGGGTCGCTGGGCGCGACGAGCTCGACGTCCAGGCCCGCGCGGGCGAACTCGCCGCTGGCCTGCGCCGCGTAGATGGGCGCGTGGTCGGCGTTGGGGAAGTAGTCGAGGACCACGGTGAGCTTCTCGAGCTTGCCGCCGCCCGGCTTGGGCTCGGCCTTCTCCCCGCAGCCGGCGAGCAGGAGGAGGAGGGGTAATGGGAGCACCAGGAGCTTCTTCATGGGGAGTTCCAATCGACGAGACGGCGCTCGAGCAGGGAAAAGGCACCGTAGAGGACGACAGCGAGGGCGAAGAGCAGGACGGTGGCGGCGAAGGTGCGGGCGGACTCGAGCTGCGCCGTGCGAGATCAGGCTCGAGGTGGCCGAGGCCGCCCTCCGAGCCGTTGTACTCGGCGAACACCGCGCCGATCACCGACACCGCGCCCGCCAGCCGCAGGCCGGTGAAGAAGCCGCGGCAGCGCCGACGGTCCCTCGAGGTGGACGAGCGTCTGCCAGCGCGACGCGCCGAGGGAGCGCAGCAGCTTGCGCTGCTCCTCGGGCGGCCGACGCGCAGCCCGTCGTAGAGGTTCACCGTCACCGGGAAGAAGCAGACCAGCGCGACGATGACGACCTTCGGGCCGATGCCGAAGCCGAGCAGCAGTGATCAGCGGCGCGGCCAGGACACCGGCGGCAGCGCCTGGGAACCGACGGCCAGCGGGTAGACGCGCGCTGCGGACGGGGGCGTACAGGTGCATCGCCACCGCGATGGCAGGCAGCCGATCGAGAGTCGCGGCGGCGAGGCCGAGCAGGGCCTCCTGCGCCGTGGTCCACAGGTCGGGCGCGAGGATCGGAGCGGTCGTCCCACAGCGCCGTGGCGATGCTCGTCGGCGCGGGCAGGATCAGCTGCTCGACGAGGCCGCCGCGGACGGCGGCCTCCCAGCCGCCCAGCAGCACGAGGACGAGCGCGAGCGCGTACATCAGACCCCCAGCGCGGCCAGCGCGCGGGCGGTCAGGTCGGCGACGGCGTGGTCGCCGCGGCGGCGGGGCCGGGGGAGGTCGACCGCGATGGTCTCGACGACCCGGCCGGGACGCGGGGACAGCAGCACCACGCGGTCAGCGAGCACGATCGCCTCCTCGACGTCGTGGGTGACGAGCAGGACGGTGCGCGGCTCGCGCGCCAGCGTCGCCGCCAGCCAGTCCTGCATCTGCACGCGGGTGAGCGCGTCGAGCGCCCCGAACGGCTCGTCCAGGCACAGCACCGGCGTCCCGGCCAGCAGCGTGCGCAGGAACGCCACCCGCTGGCGCATCCCGCCGCTCAGCGCCGCCGGCCGCGCCGCCTCGAAGCCGCTCCAGCCCGAACGGGGCGAAGTACGGGCGCCGCCGCCGCCCGCGCGTCCGCCCGCGAGGCGCCCGCCACCCGCAGCGCCAGGCCGGCGTTGTCCAGCGCGCTCAGCCACGGCAGCAGCGCGTCGCGCTGGGGCATCAGCGTGGCCGCCGGCGCGCTCGACGGCCCCCGCGTCCGGGGGCGATCAGCCCGCAGACGAGGTCCAGCAGCGTCGACTTGCCGCAGCCCGACGGGCCGACGACGGCGACGATCTCGTTCTCCGCAACGTCCAGCGAGAGCCCGTCCAGCGCGACGACGGCGCCGAAGCGCTTGGTCACTGCGTCGATGCGGATGAACGCTCTCAGCTCCCTTCGCGGGCATTACCCCACAGGTTCGACGGGTCAGATCCAGCGCGGATCTATCTCAGCCGGGCGCACTTCCCAGCCCCCCTTTTACCCCTCCGACTCTACCTGCTCCTCGAGCTTGTCCGCGAGGTAGCCGGCCTTGTCGGCGCGCCGTCGCGCGGCGGCCGCCTCGTCCGGGAGGACGGCCTCGTGCTCCTTGGTGGTCTCCTCCTCCTCGGTGGCGCGGAGGTCCTCGGGCGTCGGGTCGGGCATGAGTCCGGAGGGTATGGAAGATGACCAGGAACCCGTGAACGTCCTGCTGGCCGTCGAGCGCGCCCTCATCGCCGAGCCGCGCTACACGCTGGCCGAGCTCATCGAGCGCGCAGGAGTCGACGAGGACGTCGCCCGGCGCCGGATCCGCAGCCTGGGCATCACCCTTCCGGAGCGCGGACGCGGTCGCCTTCTCCGACGACGACGTCGCGGCGGTCGGCGCGCGTCGGCCGACTACCTCGACCAGGGCATCGACCTCGACGAGGGACAGGCGGTCACCCATCTGCTCTCGGGGCAGATGGCCCGGGCCGCCGACCCGCTGCGGCGCCTGTTCGCCAAGACCTACGGCGGTGCGGACGGGGAGGACGAGGCGGCGCTGGGCGAAGCGGCTCGGCGAGCAGCGCCGCGGCGCTCGTGCCGATGCTCTCCGCCGACCTCGACTACCTCCTGCGCCGCCAGCTCGCCGACTTCGCGCGCAACGACGCCATCGGCTTCGGCGAGGTGCCCGACAGCTACGAGGTCGCGGTCGCGTTCGTGGACATCGTGGGCTTCACCGCGCTCGGCGAGGAGCTGCCGGAGAGCGAGCTGAGCGAGATCGCCGGCCGGCTGGAGACGGTCGCCGACGAGCACGTCGTCCCAGCCCGGCGCGCGTCGTCAAGACGATCGGCGACGCGGTGATGATCGTCTCGGAGGACCCCGACGCCCTCGTCGCGCAGGTGCTCGCGCTCGTCGCGGCCGCGACGGACCTGCCCGACCTGCGCGCCGGCATCGCCTTCGGCCGCGCCGTCCCGCGGCTCGGCGACTGGTACGGCCCGGCGGTCAACCTCGCCGCCCGGCTGCACGCGGCCGGGCGCGGCCGGACTCCATCCTCGTCACCAACGCCCTCGCCGAGGCGCTGGCGCAGCCGGAGCGCTACGCGCTGTCAGACGGCGGGGCACAAGCGCTTCAAGGGCATCAGCGAGCCCGTCGCGGTCAAGCGCCTGCGATCTTGCCGGATGACCTTGACGAACGCCCGGTAGGCGGGCTTCGCCGTCACCGTGTTGTCGCGGTTGAGGCGACGCAGCCCGGCGTAGTGGAACGAGTAGGTCGCCGGCCGGTCCTTCGTGATCCAGGAGGACCAGTAGGCGCCGGCGATGTTCAGGCGCTTGCGCTGGCGGGCGAGCATCGTGTAGGCCTGGCGGACCTTGACGGCCTGCTCGGCCTCCGTGACCTCGAAGCCGTACGGGTGCTGGGTCTTCCTGTAGGCGGACGGCCACGACAGCTCCGTGACGTAGATCGGCTTCCGGCTTCTGCTTGTTGGCCGCGAGCATGAAGCGGAATCGCTCCGAGCAGCTTCTTGACGTTGGAGACCTTGAAGGTGAACGGGTGGCTGGCCACGGCGTCGAAGACGCTTGCCGGCGCCGAGCCGGTAGAGCTTGCGCAGCTGGATGGAGCCGTCGCCCGGGAAGCCCGCGAGGATCACCTCGGCGTTCGGGTCGATCGCCTTGATCGCGGGGTAGGCCGCCTTCAGCAGCTTCGCGTAGGCGGGCAGCCGCGGCGTCTCGTGCCAGAAGTGCTCGCCGTCGGGCTCGTTCCAGATCTGCCACTGGGTGACGGGGATGCGGCTTGACGTAGGGGTTCTCCGTCCACAGCGTCCCCTTCGGGCCGTAGCGGCGCACCATCGCCTCGCACAGCGCGACGTAGGCGGCGCGGCCCTTCGCCGTCGGCGACGAGAAGTCGATCTTCGGGTTCCTGGCGCGCCCAGGCGGGGGAGCCGAGCACGACGGGAGGACGTGCAGGCCGCGCTTGGCGGTGGCCAGGATCAGCTTGTCCGAGCGCGAGAGGTCGATGGGCGCGCCCTCGACAGGCTGCGCCTCGAACCCGTAGAAGGCGATGCGCACCGTGCCGACGCGGGCGTTGCGCATCGTGCGCAGCTCCTGGTCGAGCTTGACGTGCTTGTCGAAGATGGGCGGCTCGGCGAGCATGCCGACCCACGCGGCCGGGACCTTCGCGGCAGCGCTGGTGGTGGCCACCGCGAAGAGGACGGCGGCGGCGACGAGGACCCTGCGCAGCACCACAGCAACTCTAGACGGGGTCCCGTCGTTACCCTCCTGAGCACTGTGGAACGGGCGACGATCGAGCGGATGGAGAGGTCGGCCACGGCGGCCCCACGGCGCGTGGCGCTCGTCCACGACTTCCTGCTCGATCTGCGCGGCGGCGAGCGCGTCTTCGAGGCCATGTGCGAGGAGTGGCCGGACGCGGACGTCTTCACCGCGGTCTACGACGCGAAGGGCACGGAGGGGCGTTTCGAGCATCGCAACGTGAACACGTCCCCGCTGCAGACGTTGCGGCCGACGGCACGGTCCTTCCGCGGGCTGCTGCCGCTGTACCCGTGGGCGATCGGCACGCTCGACCTCAGCGCGTACGACCTCGTCATCTCGTCCTCCAGCGCCTGGGCGCACGGCGTCAACCCCGCGCCCGGCGCGGTGCACGTCTGCTACTGCCACAACCCCTTCCGCTACGCCTGGGCGGAGCGCCAGGCGACGCTCGCCACCCGCGGCCCGCTCATGCGCCCGGTGCTCGCGCAGGTCTTCGAGCGCTGGCGGGCGTGGGACTCGCGCGTCGCCCGCGGCGTCGACGCCTACGTCGCCAACTCGGCCTTCACCGCCCAGCGCATCGCAGGAGTACTTCGGCCGCGACAGCAGCGTCGTCCACCCGCCCGTCGACATCAGCCGCTTCTCGGTCGGCGCGCCCGCGCGAGTACTACCTGGCCGTCGGTGAGCTCATGCCGCACAAGCGCTTCGACGTCATCGTCCGGCGCCTTCAACCGCCTCGGCCGCCGGCTCATCATCGCCGGCGACGGCCCGCAGCGCCGCCGCCTCGCCGCACTCGCCGGCCCGACCGTCGAGCTCGTCGGGCCGCGTCTCCGACGAGCAGATGGCCGAGCTCATGCGCGGCTGCCAGGCGCTGGTCACCTGCGCGGTGGAGGAGTTCGGCATCGCCAACGTCGAGGCGCTCGCCTCCGGCCGGCCGGTGATCGCGCTCGCCGACGGCGGGGTGCTCGAGACGGTGACCGACGGGGTGACCGGCAAGCTGTTCGCCGCGGCCCGTGGTGGACGATCTCGTCGGCCGCGGTGACGGACTTCGACGCCTTCGCGGTGGACCCCCAGCGCTGCCGGGCCGACGCCGAGTCCTTCGACGTCCGCGCGCTTCGCCGCCGGTCTGCGCGGCGCGGTCGACCGGGCGCTAGCCGAGCGCCCGGCGGATCTCGTCCTTTGAGATCACGCTCGAGCCGGGCGCGACGCCGGCCCTGACCCGCAGCGCCGACAGCTTCTCGGCGACGCCGAACGCGCTGGAATCGAGCAGCCGGCGCAGCAGCGCCTCCTGCTGCGCGACGCGCTCCTGCAGCAGCTGCAGCTCGCGCTGACGGACCTGCGCGGTGGCGAGCTGATGGACGCGGTTGGCCTCCAGGCGCTCGAGCAGCGGATGGCGGTCCCACGGGTCGAGCAGCGCGGCGAGCCGGTCGGCGTAGGGCGCGGACGTCGACCACAGCACGCCGAAGCCGAAGAAGACGGGGACGACGACGAGGCGCACGTCGTCGCGCGTCGCCACGAAGTCCTCGACCGCGGTGAGGACGCCGTTGCGCGGGCCGCCCTCGTGTGCCGCCGAGCGCGGGTAGGGGAGACCGCCGTCGACCAGGCCGGGGTCGCCGGGGAACAGGCCACCCTGGGCGCCCGCGACGGGCTGGCGCGCGTCCGCGGGGATCTGCCCGGCGTCGAAGTAGTCGTCGCGGCGGGCGTGGGGCCAGGCGACGTCGTGGAAGAGGACGAGCGGGAGGTCGCCGCCCTGCGCGCGCTCGGCGATCAGGCGCAGCTCCTCGGAGACGGTCCACCAGTTGTGGTCGCCGTCGATGACGATCGCGTCGGCGGGCTCGATCTTCGGGAGACCGCTCAGGCTCGTCTCACGGATCAGGTCCAGCTCGGGATGGCGCTCCGCGAGCGCGACGAGGTCCGGCTGCGGGCGAGGGGTCGATGGCCCCGACGCGCGCGCCGTGCTCGGCCGCCCACGCGACCAGCACCCGGGTGAGGTCGCCGGCGAAGGCGCCCACCTCGTAGACGGACTTCGCGCCGGCCGCGTCGAGGCACGGCAGCAGCAGCTCGGAGGACTGGGAGAGGGAGTGGCCCCAGTGGCTGGGGTCGTGCTCGTACGGGTCGAAGGCCATGGAAGGCACGGCAGCGTACCGTCCACCCGCGTGCTGACCGTCAGCCTCGACACGCCGCTGCCGGACGCCCTCGCCGTCGGCGCGGGGACGACCCTGTTCGTCGCCGGCTGGTGCGTCGCCGACGAGGGCCCGATCGACTCGCTCTCCGTCCTCGTCGACGGCGAGGAGCGGCCCGTCGCCGCGTTCGGCATGCCGCGCATCGACGTCCTCCACGCCCTCGAGGTCCCACAGGCCTACCGCTGCGGCTTCTGGGCCTGGGTCGACCTCGGCACGCACGCCCACGACCCTCGCCCTCCGCGCCGCCACCGCCGGCGAGACCCTCGAGACCCACCTCGCAACCCTCGACCAGCCTCAGGGTGGCCTGGCACCCTTGAGGGAGGTCGAGGGTTCGGCTCGCGTGACGATCGCGATGGCGACGTACGAGCCGGACCTGGCGCTGTTCCGGGCGCAGGTGGAGTCGATCCGGGCGCAGACGGTGACGGACTGGGTGTGCGTGATCTCCGACGATTGCTCGGCTTTTGCGCGATTCGAGGCGTTGCAGGAGGTCGTCGCCGGCGATCCCCGCTTCGTCGTCAGCCGGTCCGAGCGCAACCTCGGCTTCTACGCGAACTTCGAGCGTGCCCTCTCGATGGTGCCTGGCACCGCGGAGGTGGTGGCGCTGGCCGACCAGGACGACGTGTGGCACCCGGACAAGCTGGCGACGCTGCAGTCGGCGCTCGGGGACGCGCAGCTCGTCTACAGCGACTCGCGGCTGGTCGACCGCGCGGGGAACGTCGTCGCCGAGACGTACTGGGGCGGGCGCGACAACAACCACGACGACCTGCAGTCGCTGCTCGTCGCGAACGCGGTGTCGGGCGCCGGCTCGCTGTTCCGGCGCGACCTGCTCGACCTGGCGCTGCCGTTCCCGCCGGCCCAGTTCGCCCACTTCCACGACCACTGGCTGGCCCTGTGCGCGCGCGTCCGCGGCGAGATCGCCTACGTCGACCGGCCGCTCTACGACTACGTCCAGCACGGGGACGCGGTCCTCGGGCACGCCGCCGCCAACCAGGTCGCCGGGTTGCGCGAGCGGCTGGGGAGCCTGCGCCGCAACCCGCGCGACCGCATCAAGCTCTACCGCGGCATCTACTTCGTCGACGTCGCCCGCCTCACCCAGGTCGCGCGGATCCTGCTGCTGCGGGAACCGGACATGCCGCGGGCCCGGCGGCGGACGCTCGAGCGCTTCCTGAAGGCCGACCGCTCGCTCGCGGCCGCCGCCCGGCTGTGGCTGGCGGGCGCGCGGGAGTACGTCGGGCCGGCCGCAGACGCTGGGCGCCGAGCGCGGCCTCGCCTACGCGTTCGCGTGGCGCCGCCTGCTGGCCGCGACCGCGCGCGACGCGCCGCAGCGGGTCACGCGGCTCGACGCCGTCCCGCCGCCCGACCTCGCGCCGCGCCCCGGCGCCGTCCGCCTCGGTGGGCTGCCCGGGCAGATGGCCGACAAGATCGCGCCGCTCAAAGCTGAGCGTCCGCGACGACGCGCCCGTGCGGATCAACCTGCTGATCCCGACCATCGACCTCGCGCACCTCTTCGGCGGCTACATCGCCAAGTTCAACCTCGCGCGTCGATTGGCCGAGCGCGGCCACCGCGTCCGCATCGTCACCGTGGACCCCGTCGGCCCGCTGCCGTCGGACTGGCGCGCGCGGGTCAGCGCCTACGAGGGCCTGGCGGGCGTCTTCGACCGGGTCGAGGTCGCCTTCGGCCGCGAGGCCGCGCTCGAGGTCTCCCGCGAGGACCGCTGGATCGCCACCACCTGGTGGACCGCGCACGTCGCCCGCGCCGCCACCGACGACCCGTTCGTCTACCTCGTCCAGGAGTACGAGCCGTTCACCTTCCCGGCCGGGACGTGGGGCGCGCTGGCCGAGCAGTCCTACACGGTTCCCGCACCGCGCCCTGTACTCGACGGAGCTGCTGCGGGAGTGGTTCATCGGCCGCGGCCTGGCGCCGGAGCAGTCGCTGAGCTTCCGCAACGCGATCACGCCCGTGACCCCGCCCGACCTGCACCGGGCCTCGCGCCGCCTGCTCTTCTACGCGCGACCCGAGCCGCACGCCGCCCGCAACCTGTTCGAGCTGGGGATGCTGGCGCTGTCGGCAGCGGTGACGCGGGGGACGCTGGACGGCTGGGAGCTGCGCGGGATCGGGACGACCGCGCTCGGCCGCCGGCTGCCGCTCGGCCGCGGCGCCGAGCTCGAGCTGCTCTCGCGCGCCGCGCAGGGCGACTACGGGCGGCTGCTGGGCGAGCACGACGTCGGCCTCGCGCTCATGCACACGCCGCACCCGAGCCTCGTCCCGATCGAGATGGCCTCCGCCGGGATGCTCGCCGTGACCACGCGCTTCGAGAACAAGACGCCGGAGGCGATGGCGGCGATCTCCCCGAACATCATCGCCGCCGAGCCGACGGTCGACGGCGTGGCGGCCGCGCTGGCCGCGGCGGTGGCCGGGGTCGAGGACATCGAGCGCCGGCTCGCGGGCGCCGCGGTCGACTGGGCGCGCGACTGGGAGGCCGCGTTCCCGGACGCGCTGCTGGCCGAGCTGGAGGGCTGGCTAGCGCTCTAGCGCGGCGTCGCGGCTGCCGCGGCGGCGGCGCACGGCGTAGTAGGCGCCGCCGGCCAGGGCGGCGATGACCGCGGCGATGATGGCGATCGTCCCCCCGGACCCGCCGCCGTCGCTGCCGCTCGACGCGGGCTCCGCGGTGACGGTCGGGCTCAGGCGTGGCCTGAGCGGCGACCTTCGCCCTCGCGCGGGCGACGGCCTGCTCGTGGCGCTCGGCGGCCGCGCGCTTCTGCTTCGCGGCGGCGGCCTGGGCCTTCTTCTGGTTGGCGGCGACCACGGCGGGGTCGACCGTCGGCGCGGCGGTGGCCTGCGGGACGACGGTGGCGGTCCCGCCGGTGCCGGGGGCCGCCGTGGCCTGCGGCCGGCCGCCGAACGGGTCCTTGTACTGGTCGTCGCCCGCGCTCTGGGCCAGCGCCACGGGGGCGAGGGCCAGGCAGGCGAGGACGGTGATCAGGACGGCGCGAAGCATCGAGGCGGTCACTGTAATTGGGCCCTGAGCTGCGCCCGGGCGCGCGCCCGGTCGCGCCCGAGCGAGCGCACCGGGTGGCGAAGGTCAGTCGCTGGGCGGCCTCGTCGAGGGCGGCGGCAGCGTCGCCACGATGGCGGCGGACGACCTCGCGGCGGCGGCGGGCCATGAGCGCGTGCGGGTCGTCGTGGCTGTGCCCGCCGGTGTGCCGGACCGTGACGCCTGGGACGAAGACGGTCGGGACGCCGGCCGCGCGGGCGCGCAGGCCGAGGTCCATGTCCTCGTAGAACAGGTGGATCCGCGGGTCGAAGGGGCCGAGACGGCGCAGGGTGTCCGTGCGCGCGACGAGGCAGGCGGCGACGGCCCAGCCGACGGTCCGCGGCCGCGATGAGCGCCACGGCTCGACACGGAGGCCGTGCAGCGGCAGGAGCGCCGGGAGGAGCGATCCCGGCGTGCCGGGCAAGGGGTGCGCCGACCGCTCCTGGCTCCCGTCGACGCCGACGAGGCGCGGCGCGAACAGCGCATCCTGGGGCAGCCTGGTGAGTGCGCGGACGCCGTCGTCGAGCAGCTCCGTGTCCGGGTTCAGCAGGATCGTGACCGGCTCGGCGACGTGCTCGAGTCCCGCGTTGTTGGCCGCTCCGAAGCCCGGGTTGTCGTGGCGCTCGACGATCACGTCGGCGTCCACGACCTCGTCCTCCGGCGCCGTCTCCACGGCGATCACCCGCGCCTCCGGGAGGTGCCGCTCGCAGCGACGCGCGCAGCACCGCGAACTCGCGCGACGACCGGTGCAGGACGGTCACGACGGCGATCATCCCGCGGCGTCCCGCAGGGCGGCGAGGGTGACCCGTGCCGCCGTCGTCCCACGACGCGCGCAGCGGTTCCACCGACCGCGGCTCGGCGTGCGCGCGCATCGCCTCGGCCAGCACGCCGGCGTCGTCGACGGGGACGTAGGTGGCCCGGCCCTGTGTCGCCTCGCGCACCTCGGGGAGGTCCGTGACGATCGCCGGCGTGCCGTGGGCGAGCGCCTCGACGGCGGGCAGGCCGAAGCCCTCCAGGCGCGACGGGGCGACGAGCGCCAGCGCCCCCGCATAGAGGCGGGAGAGCGCCGCGTCGTCGACCCCCGTGCGGACCTCGAGCCCGGGAACCGGCACCCGCCCCGCGCCCACCGCGACGACCCGCAGGCCGGTGCGCCGCGCCGCTTCGGCGAGCACGTCGACCCCCTTGCGCGGCTCGAAGGCGCCGACGAACAGGAAGTACGGGTCCTCCGTGTCCACCGCACGCGGCGTCACCGGGACGGCCGGCGCGAGCGGGGTCACCCGCACCCGCTCGGGCGGGAGCCCCCAGGCCGCGATCAGGTCGCGCCGCCCCACCTCCGTGGTGGTCAGCACGAGCGCCGCGCCGCGGGCAAGCGCGCGCGGCCGCGCCGCAGCGTGCCAGCAGGCGCTCGTACGCGGTGAAGTCCGCCGGCCGCTTCTCCCACGAGCGATCCTGCACCGTCACCACGAGCGGGACACCGCGCGCCACCGCCAGCGGCGCCGGCGCCGGCGCCCAGGCGACGTCCGCGCCGGCGCCGAACGGCCGCCGCAGCACGATGTCGCCCCGGCCGCGCGCGTACGACGCGGAAGTCGGCCGAGGGGTCGGCCGCGCGCATCGCGTCGAGCAGGGAGGTCAGGTAGTGCGCGACCCCGCGCGCCTCGCGGACGAGCGCGCGCCCGTCGACTGCGATCCTCATGCCCGGTGCCCGGCCCGATCGTCATCAACGCCCGCGCGGCGGCCCGCCCCGAGCTGGGCGGCGTGGAGCGCTGGGCGCGGGAGATGGTGGCTCGGCTGCCGGCGCTCGGCGACTACGAGGTGGCCACGCCGCCGCCGGCGTTCACCCACGGCGCCGGGCACGCCTGGGAGCAGCTCGTCCTCCCGGTCCGGGCCCGCGGACGGCGGCTCCTGTGCCCGGCGAACCTCGCGCCGCTCGCGCCACCCGGACACCACCGTCGTCATCCACGACGCCGCCGCCCTGCGCAACCCGGACTGGTACTCGCCGCGCTACGTCGGCCTGGCAGCGGCGGATCCTGCCGGCGGTGGCGAGGCGGGCGCGGCACGTCGTGACCGTATCCGAGTTCTCCAAGGCGGAGATCGTCGAGCTGCTGGGGGTCGCACCGGACAAGGTGACGGTGATCCCCGGCGGCGTGGGGGAGGCCTTCCGGCCCGACGCGCCCGCGGCCGCGCCTCGGCCTCACCCGCCCGTACGTGCTCGCCGTCGCCTCCGCCACCGCGCGCAAGAACCTGGCCTCGCTGGCACCGCTGGCCGACCACGTCGAGGTGGTGATCGCCGGCGGCGGACGCCCGCAGTTCGCCGCGGAGGCCGGCCTCGAGCGGCTGACCCGGCTCGGCCACGTCGACGAGGCCGACCTGCCGGGCCTCTACGCCGGCGCCGAGCTCGTCGTCATCCCCTCCAAGCACGAGGGCTTCGGGCTCATCGCGCTGGAGGCGATGGCGAGCGGGACCCCGGTGGTGGCGGCGCGCGCCGGCGCGCTGCCGGACACGGTGGGGGACGCGGGCGACGTCACCGACGATGTCGCGGGCGCGGCGATGCGAACTGCTGCGGCGACGAGGCGGAGTGGCAGCGCCTCCGCGCCGCCGCGCCTTCAGCGGGCGGCGGCCTTCAGCTGGGACGCGACGGCCCGTGCCGTGGACGCGCTGCTGCGCGGCACGGAGATCCGCGGCGCGCGCCGCAGCGACGGTCGAGGACGTTGCGCGGGCCGAAGCCCTGGCGGCTGGCGCCCCGCAGGCAGAGCACGATCGCGTCGCGCTTCTTCAGCGTCGGCGGGATGTGGACGCTGAAGCGTGCGATCCCGTTCGACCGAGACCGGCCCGCCCCGAGCCGCGTCGCCACCCGCGACCCCGTCTTCACCCGGTAGACGGCCACCCGCCCGGCGCGCGCGAGGCCGGCGGCGGCGGCCACCCGCAGCGTCGCGCGCACGACGCAGCGCCTTCTTCGTCGCCCTGTAGTTGATGCGCAAAGCGGGTTGCGCGTACACCGTCGTCGGCGCGTAGAAGATGCCCTCCGCGGCGATCCGGTAGCGCGTGTTGCGCGTCACCGGCGTGGTGAAGGAGAAGCCGGAGCGGCCGGCGACGGCGAATCCCGCGGCGACGGTACCGACCGTCGAAGGGGAACACGTCGGCCTCCAGGCCGACCGCCCGCGGCCCGACGAGCCCGTGCCCGTCGGACTGCACGAGGCCGCTGACCACCGTGTCCGTCCCGACGGGAACGACGTTGCGCGGCAGCGTCGCGGTCACGCCGAGCAGCCCGATGGGCGCGTTGCGCAGCACGTCGATGCCGTTGCCGACCGGCACCAGCAGCAGATCCGGGCCCGCGACCAGCGGGCCGGTGGGCGCGCCGACGGTCACCGGGAAGCCGGACCAGCGCGCCGCACCCGTCGCGGGATCGAGCGCGGCCACGTAGGCGCCGTCGGCGCCACCGGTGTCGACGACGGTGAAGACGGTGCCGTCGACGACCGCCGGCCGCTGGGCGACGCGACCCGGCAGCGGCGGCGTCCACGACCAGCGGGGGGCGAAGGACGCTGCGTCGCGGGCGGCGAGTGCGGCCGGCGGCTGCGGCAGCGGGTTGGCGAAGACGACGCCGGCCCCCGCCGTGGCCGGGCCCGGGCCCGGGCGCGATCCTCGCGCCGCTGCCCGCGTCGTAGATCGCCGCGTCCTCGCCCCAGACCAGCGACCCGGCGGTGACGGTGCGCACCCCCGTGTCGGACAGGCACGATCCGCCGAGCCACAGCGGCAGGCCGGACGCGACGGACAGCGCCTCGGCGCGGCACCCGCCGACCACGTAGGCCCGGTCGCCCGCCACCGCCGGCCGCGCGCCGTTCATGAGGACCGGCGCCCGCCAGGCGACGGCCCCGGTCGAAGCCAGATGGGCGACGACGTCCGTCCCCGTCCCGACCAGCACGCGGTCGCCCGCCACCACCGGCCCTGTCGCGGCGGGGCCCGTCGCCGTCCACAGCAGGGCGCCCGACGCGAGGTCGACCGCCGCGACGCCGTTCCCCAGCGCGAGGAAGACCCGCGTGCCGTCCGCGGCCAGCTCGGCCGGGCGCGGACGGCAGCGACCAGCGCTGCGTCGCCCGTGGCGGCGTCGAAGGCGGCCACCCGGTCGGCGCCCGCGACCACGATGCGCCCGCCGCTGACCACCGGCGTCGACACGGGCCGCAGCGGCAGCGTGAAGGCCTGCCCGAGCGGCGGCCGCAGCCCCGTCCCCGACCAGACGTTGCGCTGCGTCGCGTCGCCACCCAGCTGCGCGTGCGCCGTCGCGGCGCACACCAGCATCAGCGCAACGGCCGCGTGAGCGCCTTGACGAACTCTTCGAGCTGCTTGGTGGTCCAGCATTCGTACGCCTCGCAGTGCTTCGCGTAGGACGCGATCACCGAATCCCCATAGTTCCAGTACAGATGCGGCTCCGGGTTGAGCCAGAATGTTCTTCCCGCGCGGTCGGCGATGTTGGCGAACAGGTCGGCGCGCGGATCGCGGCCGTTGGTGCGGGCGTCCCCGAGCACGATGACGGTCGCCCGCGGGTGCAGGTCGTCGACCACCGCGGCCAGGAACTCGCGCCACACCCGCCCGTAGTCCGTGTAGCCGGACACGTCGGCGACCCCGGCGTCCTTCGAGATCGCCTCGTTGACCTTCTTGAAGTCCCGCTCGCGGTAGAAGAGGTCGGTCACCTCGCTGATGCGCTCCACGAAGACGAAGGAGCGCATCTTGCGGAACGTGTCGTGCAGCGCGTGCATCACCGAGAGGAAGAAGACGGACGCGGACGTGACCGACGTGGAGACGTCGCAGAGCACATAGAGCTCGGGCCGGCGCGGGCGCTTGGGGCGGTACTTGAGCTCGACGGGGACGCCGCCCGTCGACAGAGACGCGCGCATGGTGCGGCGGACGTCGACGTGCGCGTGCTTCTTGTGCCCGCGCGCCTCGTGGCCCTGCGTGGCCAGCCGCCGCTTGAGCTGGGCGACGACGCGATGGACCGCGGCCAGGTCCGACAGCGGCCCGGACGGCAGCGCGCGATCCAGTTCGTTGAGCGGGCGGGACGGGGGCAGCTCCTCCGTGCGCTCGATCTGCGCGCGCTCGAGCTCCCGCCGCAGCGCTCGCTCGAACTGACGGATCTGGTCGCGCGTGAGCGGCGGCGGCTCGCCCTCCGTCTGCGGCGCGCCGGGCTCCGTCTTCAACCCGAGGGCGCGGCGGATGCGCTGGACGTCGACGCCGAGGACGCCCGAGCCCTGCCCGCGCTGCCCGAAGGCCGCGATGGCCAGGCGGGCGAGGTCGCGCATGGCCGACTCGTTGCCGTCGCGCAGCGCCTGCTCGACCGCGTCCCGCAGCGCCTCGAGCGTCAGCTCCGGCTGCCCCTCGCCGTCCGGATCGCCCGCGTCCCCGTCGCCACCCTCCTTGACGCCGCGCGCCACCGCCTCCGCCTCCGCGGCGCGGAAGAAGAAGCGCTCGAAGACGAGGTCGAAGATGCGGCGGTCCTCCGGGGACTTGGCCAGCGTCGCCGCCAGCGCCTCCCGGAAGAGGACCGGCTCGGTCCAGCCGACCTCGCGCAGCGCCGCGAAGCCGTCCAGCAGCTCGCTCGTCCCCAGCGCCATGCCCTCGCGGCGCAGGTCCTCACCGAAGGCGAGGAGCTGGCCGTCGAAGCCGTTCATCCCGACCCCTAGACGATCGCGCCGAGCTTGACGCCGACGCGCTCGGCGACGATGTCGAGGTCGGTGCGGTGCTTGACGATGATCGACATCGTCGACTTGAAGACGTCGGGGGAGATGTCGTCGGCCCCGAGCAGCACCAGCGCGCGCGCCCAGTCGATCGACTCCGCCAGCGACGGCGGCTTCTTGAGGTCGAGGTCGCGGACCATGGCGATGACCTCGACGAGGCGGCGGGCGACGTCCTCGCGGATCTCCGGCGCGTGCAGGCGCACGATGGCCAGCTCGTGCTCGGCCTCCGGGTAGTCCATCCACAGGTACAGGCAGCGCCGCTTCAGCGCCTCCGTGAGCTCGCGCGAGTTGTTCGACGTGAGCAGCACGACCGGCATCGTGGCGGCGGTGATCGTCCCCAGCTCGGGGATGGAGATCTGGAAGTCCGACAGCAGCTCGAGCAGCATCGCCTCGAACTCCTGGTCGGTCTTGTCGATCTCGTCGATGAGCAGGACGACCGGCTCGGGCGACGAGATCGCGTTCATCAGCGGCCGGGCGAGCAGGAACTCCTCGCCGAAGATGTCGTCGTGGACGGCGTCCCAGGCCTCGCCCTCGCGCTCGGCCTGGATGCGCAGCAGCTGCTTGCGGTAGTTCCACTCGTACAGGGCCTTGGCCTCGT
>CAWJMO010000040.1:0-299691 GCA_963843865.1 uncultured Solirubrobacteraceae bacterium
GACACCGCCCAGATCCTCGTCGCCGCGGAGGAGGACCTCGAGCCGAGCCTGCGCGACAACTGGGAGGACGTCTGCGCGGCCTTCCATGACGAGGAGGCCGGGCACCTCTACGTCAAGCCGCAGCCGCTGATGAAGGCGCTGGACGAGCGCGCGCAGATCCGGCTGTCGGCGCTCGACGCCGGCCAGGAGTTCGAGTTCCGCGCCCAGGCCGCCGACATCGCGGCGCGGTCGCTCGCGGCCGCCGAGCCCGAGCTCGAGAAGCTGACCCGCTCCAAGTACACGACGGTCATCGCCTGGGCCAACCGCGGCAGCGGCGAGCGGGCCGCCTACAACCTCGGCCGCCTCAAGGCGTCGTGGGACACGTCGGCGCCGCTGCAGTTCGTCGAGGCGCGGCTGCGCGAGGGCTTCATCGCCCCGCAGTTCCAGCTCGCGGTCATCCCCGAGCACCGCCTCATCCAGGTCCGCCAGCGCAAGGAGCAGCGCCCGGGGCGCGGCGGCGGGCGCGGCGCGCTGCGCTCGTTCGCCGACCTGCGTACGGGGGACATCATCGTCCACGAGGACCACGGCCTCGCGCGCTTCGCGGGCTTCGACACCAAGACCGTCGCCGGCGTCACCCGCGACTACCTCAACCTCGAGTACGCCGGGACGGACAAGGTCTTCCTGCCCGTCGACCAGCTCGCCAAGATCAGCCGCTACGTGTCGGCCGGCGGCGCCCATCCGCCTTTGAGCAAGCTCGGCGGCACGCGCTGGGAGACCATCAAGTCGCGCGCCCGCCGCGCCGCGCAGGAGCTCGCCGGCGAGCTGCTCAACCTCTACGCGGAGCGCCGGCGCCGCTCCGGTCATTCCTTCGGGCCCGACCCCGAGGAGCTGATGGAGCTCGAGGCGAAGTTCCCCTACCGCGAGACACCCGACCAGCGCGAGGCGATCGAGCACGTCAAGGCCGACATGGAGTCCGACCGCCCGATGGACCGCCTCATCTGCGGCGACGTCGGCTACGGCAAGACGGAGGTCGCGCTGCGCGCCGCGGTCAAGGCGATGGGGGAGGGGCGCCAGGTGCTCATGCTCGTCCCCACGACCATCCTCGCCCAGCAGCACTACGGCACCTTCGTCGAGCGGCTGCGGGACACCGCCTTCGAGATCGAGACGGTCAGCCGCTTCCGCCCCGCCGCCGAGCAGCGCGACGCGATCAAGCGCTTCGGCGAGGGCAAGGTCGACTGCCTGATCGGCACCCACCGCGTGTTCTCGCGCGACGTGCGCGCGAAGGACCTGGGCCTGCTGATCGTCGACGAGGAGCAGCGCTTCGGCGTCAAGCAGAAGGAGCTGCTGCGCCAGATGAAGCTCAAGGTCGACGTCATCTCCATGAGCGCGACCCCGATCCCGCGCACCCTGCAGATGTCCATGGCCGGGCTGCGCGACATCAGCGTCATCGAGACGCCGCCCGAGGGTCGCCGGCCGATCAAGACCTACGTCGGCGAGTACGACGAGCAGATGGTCAAGCAGGCGCTCGAGCGCGAGAAGGCCCGCGACGGGCAGGCGTTCTTCCTGCACAACCGCGTGGAGGACATCGACGAGGTCGCCGAGCGGCTGCGCGCGCTGTGCCCGGGCATGCGCTTCATCGTCGGTCACGGCCAGCTCGAGCCGGACGAGCTCGAGCAGCGGATGCTCGCCTTCCTGCGCGGCGAAGCGGACGTCCTGATCGCCACCACGATCATCGAGTCGGGCATCGACATCCCCCAGGCCAACACGCTGATCGTCGACCGCGCCGACGTCTACGGCCTCAGCCAGCTCTACCAGATCCGCGGGCGCGTGGGCCGGTCCCGCGAGCGCGCCTACGCGTACCTGCTGTACCCGAGCGCGGCTGCGCTGACGGAGGAGGCGGCGAACCGGCTCGCGGCGCTTGAGCGACTACACGGAGCTCGGCGCGGGCTTCAAGATCGCCATGCGCGACCTCGAGCTGCGCGGCGCCGGCAGCCTGCTCGGCGACGAGCAGTCCGGTCACGTCGCGGCCCTCGGGTTCGAGCTCTACATGCAGATGCTCGACGAGGCGGTCGCGGCGATGGACGAACGAGGAGGACCAGTCCGACCGACCGGAGCCGGTGCGCCTCGACGTCAACGTCGACGCCTACGTCCCCGTCGACTACATCCCCTACGAGCAGGCGAAGGTGGACGTCCACCGCCGCATCGTGGCCGCGCGCGAGGTCGCCGACCTCGAGGAGCTGCGCCGCGAGCTCGCCGACCGCTTCGGCCCGCCGCCCGAGCCGCTGATGAACCTGCTCACGCTCCAGCAGGCACGCATCAAGCTCGGCCAGGCCGGCGCCACCAACGTGTCCTTCCGCCAGGGGCGCCTCGCGGTCACCCCGATCCAGCTGGACTCGGTGCGGGCGCGCAAGCTGCGCGAGGAGCTCGGGTCGGGCGCGCTCTACGAGTCGGGCAAGTCCCAGTTCTCCATGCGCATCCCCGACGCGCCGGAGAAGCGCTTCCCGGCCGTCGTGGCGGCAGCCGACGCGCTGCTCGCCGTGCAGCGCGCCGCCTGAGCTTTTAGGTACCGGAAACCGGCTCCCCTACCCTCACCCGCTGATCTCTATGAAGAAACTCATCCTTCCTCTCGTCGCCCTTGCGGCTGCTGTCGTCGCCGGGTGCGGCGGCGGGATCCCCGGCGACTCCGTCGCGACCGTCGACGGCAACAACATCACCAAGGCCTCCTACGACCACTGGCTGGGCATCGCGTCCAAGTCAGGCGGCCAGGCCAGTGGCGCCGTCCCGAAGCCTCCCAAGTACACGGAGTGCATCGCCAACAAGCGCAAGACCCTCCCGAAGCCGGCCAAGGGCCAGCCGACGACCACGGACAAGCAGCTCAAGACGCAGTGCGCGTCGGAGTACAAGGCGCTGCGCGACCAGGTCCTGCAGCTGCTGATCTCGTTCGAGTGGATCCAGGGCGAGGCGAAGGAGCAGAAGGTCAAGGTCTCCGACGCCGAGGTCAAGAAGCAGTTCGACACGCAGAAGAAGGCCTCGTTCCCGAAGGACGCCGACTACGCGAAGTTCCTCAAGCAGTCGGGCCAGTCGGAGAAGGACATCCTCATGCGGGTCAAGCTCGACCTGCTGTCCAACAAGATCCGCGAGAAGGTCACCAAGGACCTGGACAAGGTCTCGGACGCGGACATCACCAAGTACTACAACGAGAACAAGACGCGCTTCGCGCAGCCCGAGCGGCGTGACCTGCTCGTCGTGCTGACGAAGACGGAGGCCAAGGCCAACGAGGCCAAGAGCGCCATCCAGGGTGGCCAGGCCTTCGGCGCCGCCGCCAAGAAGTTCTCGATCGACCCGTCCTCCAAGGCGCAGGGCGGCAAGCTGCCGGCCGTCGCCAAGGGCCAGCAGGAGGCCGCCTTCGACAAGGCGATCTTCGCGGCGAAGAAGGGTGCGCTGACCGGCCCCGTCAAGACGCAGTTCGGCTACTACGTCTTCAAGGTCACGAAGGTCACGGCCGCGACCCAGCAGTCGCAGAAGGAGGCCTCGGCCACCATCAAGCAGCTGCTCGCCTCGCAGGGCCAGCAGAAGGCGCTGGACAAGTTCGTCAAGGACTTCACGAAGAAGTGGAAGAAGAAGACGGACTGCAAGAAGGGCTACCAGACCACGGACTGCTCCAACGGTCCGAAGCCCACGCCGACGCCGACGACCGCGGCGCCGAGCCCGGTTCCCACTCAGTAGGTGACTTCCGACTCAGCGGCCGCCGCGATCGCTCGCCTCGACGAGCTGACGCGGCGGCTGCGGGTCGAGTGCCCATGGGACCGCGAGCAGGACGAGCGGTCCATCGTCCCCCACACCGTCGAGGAGGCCTACGAGCTGGCCGCGGCGGCGTGGTCGGGTGACGACGCCAAGCTGCTCGACGAGGCGGGCGACGTGCTCTTCCAGGTGCACTTCCTCGCGCTGTTGCTCGAGGAGCGCGGCGCCGGGTCGCTGGCCGCCGTCGCCGAGCACGTGCGGCAGAAGCTCATCCGCCGCCACCCGCACATCTTCTCGGACGTCGAGGTCGCGGACGCCGGCGAGGTGCTGGCCAACTGGGACCAGATCAAGGCGACGGAGGCTGGGCGCGAGCCGGGCATCTTCGGCGAGGTGCCGGAGAACCTGCCGGGGCCGCTGCTGGCGCGCAAGGTCCAGCGGCGGGCGGCCACGCACGGCTTCGACTGGCCACACGTCCCGTACGAGGCGGTCGACGAGGAGCTCGCGGAACTGCGTGAGGCCTCCGGTCGCGACGAGCAGTTCCACGAGGTCGGGGACCTGCTGTTCTCGGCCGTCAACGTCGCGCGCAAGCTGAAGGTCGACCCGGAGCTGGCGCTGCGGGCGGCGGCGGACCGCTTCCGGCACCGGGTCGAGGCGGCGGAGCGGCTCGCTGCTTCCGAGGGGGTCGAGTGGACGTCGCTGGGGCTCGAGGAGCAGGACGCCTACTACGACCGCGCTCGTAAGCTGCCGTCGCAATGAGCCAGATCGACGCCGTCCACGCCCGCCAGATCCTTGACTCCCGTGGCAACCCGACCGTGGAGGTCGAGGTCCGCCTGCGCTCCGGCGCCTCCGGCCGCGCCGCCGTCCCGTCCGGCGCCTCCACCGGCGAGTTCGAGGCCACGGAGCTGCGCGACGGCGGTTCCGAGTGGATGGGCAAGGGCGTGACCAAGGCGGTCGCCAACGTCAACGGCGAGATCGCCGAGGCGGTCAACGGGATGGACGCGCTGGAGCAGTCCGCCCTCGACACCGCCTTGATCGACCTTGACGGCACCGACAACAAGGGCCGCCTGGGCGCGAACGCGATCCTCGGCGTGTCCCTGGCTTCGGCCAAGGCGGCGGCCGCGGAGGAGGGGCAGCCGCTGTGGCGCTACCTCGGCGGTGAGGCCGCGCGCGTCCTGCCCGTCCCGATGATGAACGTCATCAACGGCGGCGCCCACGCGGACAACTCCGTCGACTTCCAGGAGTTCATGATCGTCCCGGTCGGCGCGCGCTCGTTCGCGGAGTGCCTGCGCATGGGGACGGAGGTCTTCCACCACCTCAAGAAGTGGCTGCACGATCAGGGCATGGGCGGCGGCGTCGGCGACGAGGGCGGCTTCGCCCCGAACCTCGCCTCCAACGAGGCCGCGCTGGAGGCCCTGATCCAGGGCATCGAGGCCGCCGGCTACCGGCCCGGCGACGACATCGCCATCGCCATGGACCCCGCCACCTCCGAGCTCTTCGAGAACGGCGTCTACGACCTCGCCGAGGAGGGGCGCAAGCTCAACGCCGACGAGATGGCTTCGTATTGGGCCGACGTCGCGGCGCGCTACCCGATCCTCTCCATCGAGGACGGCATGGACGAGGAGGACTGGGACGGCTGGAAGGCGCTCACGGACCGCCTCGGGGACACCGTCCAGCTCGTCGGCGACGACCTCTTCGTGACCAACACGGAGCGCCTGAAGCGCGGCATCGACACCGGCGTCGGCAACTCCATCCTCATCAAGGTCAACCAGATCGGGACGCTGTCCGAGACACTGAACGCGATCGACATGGCCCGCGAGGCCGGCTACACCGCCGTCATGTCCCACCGCTCAGGGGAGACGGAGGACACCACGATCGCCGACCTCGCCGTCGCCACCGGCTGCGGCCAGATCAAGACGGGCGCCCCGTCGCGGAGCGACCGCGTCGCGAAGTACAACCAGCTGCTCCGCATCGAGGAGGCCCTGGGTGCCGACGCGGAGTTCCCGGGAAGAAGCGTCTTCCGTTCGTAACGCCTCCGTCTAGATCGGTGCCTGGCTGAGCGGGTTCGAGCGGAGGAACAGCTCGCGAGGTGGGGTCCTCGCCACCCTCGGGGAGCTTCACGTACTCAGGAACCCCACGCGGTCATCGAGGTGCAGTCGCCCCTGCACGAGAACCCGGCGGCCCGGATGCACGACGAGGCCAAGCAGGCCCGGCTCGAGGCGCGGGGCGTGCGGGTGTTCTGGATCAGCTAGCGCTTCGGGAGGCCGGAGATGACGTAGGCCTTCTCGCCGGCGCGGACCATGCCGAGCGAGCGGGCCTCCGTCTCCAGCGTGAGCGGCTTGCGCAGCGCGTCGCGGCGGGCGGCGAGGCGCTGGTTCTCCTGCTTGAGCGCGGCGACCTCGGCCTTGCGCTTCTTGGACTCCTTGAGCGTGGTCACCCAGTTGGCGGTGGGACCGATGTAGAGGTAGACCACGAAGGCGGCGACGAACAGCAGGGCGATGCGGCCCAGGCGGTCCCAGCGGATGCGGGTGGGGGAGGCGGCCATCCCCTTCGCGTTCGACGTCGGACGCGCATCCCCTCCTACCCTGGCGCGCGGTGCCGTTCGAGACCGCATTGCCGCAGTGGGAGGACGGGACGCGCCGGCTCGCACAGGTCCAGCCCGGCCTCCGGCGCGTGATGGAGCGGGTGACCGACCGGGTGGTCATCGAGCTGCGCCGCCGCCTCGGGGGCCCCTTCACCGTGGACGAGCTCGTCGAGCTCTACGACGCCGGGACGAGCTGGATCACCGACGTGGCCGCGTCCGTCGCGCCGGAGGACCCCGAGGCGTGGGACGTCCGCATCGTCGGGGACGCCGCCTTCAACCGCTACCTGCGCGAGGCGTCGGACTTCGCCGGCGGGCGGCGGATCTTCAACCGCTGAGGAAGCGGTCGATGTCGGCCGCCTCGGCCTCGTAGCCGACGGGCGGCGTCTTCCAGGTGGTCTCGATGCGGCCGTCGCGCACGGCGACGGCCGGGACCATGCCGCCGGTCATGGGGATCCGGTGGTCCTTCCAGCTCATCACGTACTCGTCGAAGCGCGGGAGGAGGCGGGGCTCGTGCGGGACGGGGTCGGGCGGAGCGACGTCCACCCACCGCTCGCGGGCGTCGCGCAGGCCGATACCGGCCCACGACGCCAGGTCGTGCGGTGTCGCGGGCGAGCGGGAGGCGAGGTAGCGCGCCGCCAGGTCCCCCTCGGGGCCACGCGGCGGAGCGGCGACGATGCGCCGGCCGGCTCCGTAGACGCAGACGCCCTCGAGCACCGCGCGCAGGAGCAGGTGGGCGGTCTGCTGCCCCTCCGTCCTCAGTGCCGCCCTGACCTCGTCCCGGGTGCTGGGCAGCAGCTCGGCGATCGTCCGCACGGCCGCCTCGGCGCGTTCGGGCGTCACCTCCAGCTGCCGCAACCGGCGCTCGTTGGTGGTCCGGACCCGCGGCGCGGTCAGCTCGAGCAGCCAGCCGTGGTCCTCGGCGGCGACGAGGTGGAGCGTCCCGCGCATGAGGGAGCGCACCACGAGGTCGCCCCGCTCGAGTGCCGCCTCGACCGCCGAGGCGGCGAATCCGGTGCCGCGGGCCCGGAGGGCCAGCGGGAACGCGTGCCGGTCCTGCGCCTGCACGCCGAGCAGGTGGCGGACGATCTCGACCGGATCGCCCGCCGGGCGATGGAGCAGCTGCGCGGTGGCGCGCTGCGCCTGGCTACTCGCTGGGTGCGTCGCCCGTTCCCGCGCGGGTGATGACGATCTGGTCCTCCGTGACGGTGACCTCGACGGGACGGTGCCCGGCCCAGTGCTCGGCGTAGATCGGATCGTCCTGGACGTCCGGGTCCAGCCACAGGCCGTAGCCCTCCTCGCCGTGGTCGAAGGTGCCCTCGAACGGCTGCTGGCTCTTGCGGCGGCCGCGGCCACCACGACGGCTGCGGCGCTTGGGGGCGGGCTTGGCGTCCGGCGTCGGCGGCGTCGGCCTCCGGCTCGTCCTCGCCGGCGGCGGCACGCGCGGCAGCCTCCTCCTCGGCCTTCTTCGCGGCGGCGGCCTCCTCCTCGGCGCGGCGCGCGGCCTCGGCCTCGAGCTCGGCCGCGATGGCCTCGTCGTCCTCGGCGCGGAGGTCGATCTCCTCGGTGGTCGGGCCCTCGCCGTCGGCCGCCAGTTCGTTCTCGCGCTTGAAGGACCCGATCTGCTGCACCGTCACCTCGAGCTGATGCGCGATCCAGGCGTCCGTGCGGCCCTGACGGACCCAGGTCCGGATCTGGTTGAGGTGAGGTCGAAGTGATTTGCGGGTCATGTGTCGGGCACGGTACAAAAGACGCGCACTATCCGGCGCCTACGGTTAGCGTCATCCAAGGAGGGGTACGTGGACGTTTGTTCGACGCCAAGGCAAGGGGGCGGTGAGGACTCATGTTGGTCCTGACGCGGAAGTCAAACCAGAGCATCATGATCGGGGACGAGATCGAGGTCTCCGTCCTGTCCATCATGGGGGAGAAGGTCCGGATCGGGATCCAGGCCCCCCGGGACATCCCTGTCTTCCGCAAGGAGGTCTACCTCGAGATCCAGCAGGAGAACGTGGCGGCGGGTCACGGCTCCGCGCGGACCGAGGTCGACGACGCCCTGCGCCGCCTCAGTACGCGGTAAGCAGCACCAGCGGGTGCACCGCCGCCGGCGCCCCGGCGCCGCAGCTGGCCGGCGACCATGGCCAGCGTCCAGCCGGACTGGCGGAGGTCGTCGAGCAGCAGGCCGGGTGACGGCGGGACGTCGCCCGTGACCGCGAAGGCCCCGCGGACGTTGGCGGCCTGCGTGGCGGCGTTGGCCATCTCGGACTGCGGCGGGCGCGGCTCCGTGCGGGCGAGGACGTCGAGGAACGGGAGGCCGAGGCGCTCGGCCAGCGCCTGCCCGAGCGTCGGCGTGCGGCGGCACGGCGGCGATCCACTCGCGCGCGGACGCCCCAGCTTGCGCACGAGCTCGGCCAGGGCGTCGAGGCGCTCCGGGTCGTCGAGCGGGACGGCGTCCCAGCCGCCGTCGTTGACCCGCGACAGCGCGCGGCCCTCGGAGGCCTGCGCGTCCTCCGGGATCTTCTTCATCGCGCCGCTCGCGTCCGGCGCCATCTTCTTGGCGTCGAAGGTGATCGGCCGGTCGCGCAGGTGCAGGGCGGCGGCGCGGACCAGCTCCGGGTCCAGGGGACCGTTCCACTTCGGCGCGGTGCAGACGGCGCAGCGGCCGCAGTCGCTGCGGATCGGGGTCGTCGAGCTCCTCCTGCAGCGCGCGCATCAGGCAGCGGCCGTCGGACGCCGAGGCGGGCCATCGCCGCCTGCTCGGCCCGGCGCAGCTCGGTGACCGCGCTGTAGCGGTCGGCGTCGTAATGCCAGTCGGCGCCGTCGACGCGCGACCACGTCGTCCCCGAGCGCGTCACCGCGCCCTCGACGTCGAGGATCTTGAGCATCGCGTCGATACGGCTCGTGCCGAGGTTGACCACCGAGCTGATCTGGCGGGTGGTGGCGGGCAGGGCGTCGAGCACCGCCTCGACGTGCTCGCGCTTCGGGAACGCGGTCGAGATGAAGAAGTCCTGGATGCGCTTGTCCTCGGCGCCGCGCAGCAGCACGACCTCGGCGTGGTCGACGCCGCGGCCGGCGCGGCCGACCTGCTGGTAGTAGGCGATGACGGAGCCGGGCGCCTGGTAGTGCACGACCCAGCCGAGGTCGGCCTTGTCGTAGCCCATGCCGAGCGCGCTGACGTGGCGACGACCGCCTTGACGTCGTTGCGCAGCAGCCGGTCCTCGACGGCGACGCGGCGCTCCGTGTCGACCTCGCCCGAGTAGGCCTCGGCGGAGACGCCGTTCGCGTCGAGCCAGTCGGCGACGGTGTCGGCGTCGCGCTTGGTGAGCGTGTAGACGATGCCCGGAGCCCGGCAGCTCGGGCAGGTGCGTGGCCAGCCACGCGAGGCGGTCGGCCTGGCGCTCGAGCTCGACGACCTCCAGGCGCAGCGAGCGCCGGGCCAGCGGCCCGCGGTAGGTGCGCACGGCGCCGAGCTGCTCCTCCACGTCGCGCACGACGCGGTCGTTGGCCGTCGCGGTGGTGCCGAGCACGGCGACGCCGTCCGGCAGCCGGTCGACGCACGTCGTCGATGCGGCGGTAGTCGGGCCGGAAGTCGTGCCCCCAGTCCGAGACGCAGTGCGCCTCGTCGACCACGAGCAGGCCGACGCGCTCGGCGAACAGCGGCAGCATCGACTCGCGGAACGCCGGGTTGTTCAGCCGCTCGGGGGAGATCAGCAGCAGGTCGACGGCGTCCTCGGCCAGCAGCGCGCGGACCTCGTCCCAGGCGGCGCGGTTGGTCGAGTTGACCGTGTGCGCGCGGATGCCGAGCCGCGACGCCGCCTCGATCTGGTTGCGCATCAGCGCGAGCAGGGGGGAGACGATCAGCGTCGGGCCCGGCGCCGGCCTCCCGCAGCAGGGACGTGGCGACGAAGTAGACGGCCGACTTGCCCCAGCCGGTCCGCTGCACGCACAGCACGCGCTCGCGCCGGTCGACGAGGTCGTCGATCGCCTCGAGCTGGTGCGGCCGCGGCTCGGCGTCCGGACCGGCGAGCCGCCGCAGCGCCTCGAGCGCGCCCTGGCTCAACCCATCACGATGTAGAGCGTCTGGAACATCGCGATCGTCACCCCGACCGCGGTGGCCAGCAGCATCAGGCACAGCAGGAAGAACCGGAACGTGCTCCGCTTCTGCACGCGCTCGATCTGGCGGCGGCGCGTGCGCGTCTGCGCCTGCCGGACCTTCGCCTGCGCCAGCGCGCGCTCGATGGCCAGCTCCTCCTGGAGCGCCGAGTCGAACTCCGCGATGGGTTGATGCATCCGCATGAGCGGTAGATAACCCTACCGCGCCTTTATGTAACCCGCCGAACGGCATGACGCCAGCCTGACCCGGCCGGCGTCACGGATCAAGACGGACCCGTTACGCGATCGTGACGTCTTCGTTGAGATAGACGTCCTGGATCGCGTGGAGCAGGGCGACGCCCTCGTCCATCGGCTTCTGGAACGCCTTGCGGCCCGAGATGAGGCCCGTGCCGCCGGCGCGCTTGTTGACGACGGCGGTCTTGACCGCCTCGGACAGGTCCGTCTCGCCGGCGGAGGCGCCGCCCGAGTTGATCAGCGGCGCGCGGCCGTTGTAGCAGTTGACCAGCTGCCAGCGGGTCCAGTCGATCGGGTTCTCCGTGGTCAGCTTGTCGTAGACGAGCTTGGAGGTCTTGCCGAACGAGTTGCCGTCCTGGTTGAGCGCCGGGAACCCGCCGTTCACCTCGGGCAGCTTCTGCTTGATGATGTCGGCCTCGATGGTCACGCCGATGTGGTTGGCCTGGCCCGTGAGGTCGGCCGCCGTGTGGTAGTCGACGCCGTCGACCTTGAAGCCGTCCGAGCGCAGGTAGCACCAGAGCACGGTGAACATGCCGAGCCGGTGCGCCTCCTCGAAGGCCGCCGCGACCTCGACGATCTGGCGGCGCGACTGCTCCGAGCCGAAGTAGATCGTCGCGCCCGACGCCGGCCGCGCCCAGGTCCCACGCCTTCTGGACCGAGGAGAACTGCACCTGGTCGTAGGTGTTGGGGAACGTCAGCAGCTCGTTGTGGTTGAGCTTGACGATGAAGGGGATCCGGTGCGCGTGCGAGCGGCTGATGGAGCCGAGGACGCCGACGGAGGACGCGAAGGCGTTGCAGCCGCCCTCGATGGCCAGCTCGGCCAGGTTCGCCGGGTCGAAGTAGATGGGGTTCGGCGCGAAGGACGCAGCGCCCGAGTGCTCGAGGCCCTGGTCGACCGGGAGGATGGAGACGTAGCCGGAACCGGCCAGGCGACCGTGGTTGAAGAGGGCGTGCAGGTTGCGCAGGACCTGGGGGCTGCGGTCGGTCTGCGCGTAGACGCGCTCGATGAAGTCGGGACCCGGCAGATGCAGCAGGTCCTGGGTGATCCCCTCGCAGGAGTGGGAGAGGAGCATCTCGGCGTCGTCGCCGAGCAGGTCCTCCAGACGATTGGTGTCGAGTTCAGCGATGGCCATGGGGTAGAAGGTATCTCCGTGAAGCACTCCTTCGAGGCCGGTCGCGGCTACACGGTGGGCATCGAGGAGGAGCTGATGATCCTCGACGCGGACACGCTGGATCTCGCCTCCGCGCATGGAGGATCTGGTCCGCGACGACGACGGGGACGCGGTCCAGCCCGAGCTCCACCAGGCGGTCCTGGAGATCGCCACGGCGCCCGCGGCCACCGTCCCCGAGGCGGGGGCCGAGCTGCGCCGGCTGCGCGACGAGGTCAAGCAGCGCGCGGCCGCCCAGGGCCTGCGGATCGCGGCCGCCGGGACGCACCCCTTCGCCCGCTGGGACGAGCAGCGCATCTCGCCCGACCAGCGCTACCGCGACCTGGTCGACCAGCTCGGCTTCGTCGCCCGCCAGGAGGTCATCTTCGGCCAGCACGTCCACGTCGCCGTCGACGATCCCGACACCGCCGTCCGCGTCGCCAACGGCCTGCGCCTGCACGTGCCCGTCCTGCTCGCCCTCAGCGCCAACTCCCCGTTCTGGATGGGCGAGGACACCGGGATGGCCAGCGCGCGGACGCCGATCTTCAGCCAGTTCCCGCGCGTCGGATTGCAACCGCACTACGCCGACTGGGCCGACTGGGAGCGCCGCATGGAGTTCATGCTGCGCGCCGGGATGGTCGACGACCACACGTGGTTCTGGTGGGACGTCCGGCTCGCGCCGCAGCACGGGACGGTCGAGGTGCGGGTGATGGACGTCCAGTCGCGGAGCCGACCACGCCGACGGGCATCGCCGCCCTCATCCAGGCGCTCGTCCGCGAGCTCGCCGAGGGCGACCCCGTGCCGACCGTCCCCGACGAGCTGCTCGCCGAGAACAAGTGGCAGGCCGCCCGCCACGGGCTCGAGGGGGAGCTGGTCGACCTGCCGCGGCCCGATCGCGTGCCGGCCGCCGACCTGGCCCGCCGCCTGCTCGACCGTGCCCGCGAGCACGCCGCCGACCTGGGCTCGGGGGACGCGCTCGACGCCGTCGCGGACCTCATCGAGGGCGGCACCGGCGCCGCCCGCCAGCGCAAGGTCTTCGCGGCCAACCGGGATCTCCGCGAAGTGGTCATCGGAACTGGCCGACCAGGCTTAGACTCGTACGGGTGGCCGGCCCGCCCGATCTGTTCGTCGTGTGCAAGACCTGCGGTGAGCAGGTCAGCCCGTACATCACGGAGTGCCCGTACTGCGGGAACCGGCTGCGCAAGCGGGCGCCGAAGCTCGACAAGGGCGGGGTCCCGAAGCCGCCCAAGGCAGCGCCGCCGCCGGCCGTCGCCGCCGTCGCTGAGCCGCCTGCGGCCGGGCGAGATGCCGGGCATCCGCACGGACGGCAAGCCCTACGCGACGCTCGCTGCTCGTCCTCGGCGCGATCGTCTTCACCATCCTCATCCGCTCGGGGATCGTGGACCCGCTGCCCGTGCTCACCGTCACCGGGCGACGAGTGGTACCGCTACGTCGCCAGCACCTTCGCCTACCTGAGCACGGCCTACGAGGTCGTCGCGCTCGCCGCCATCTTCGTCTTCGGCTGGCTGCTCGAGCGCCGCCACGGCGCCTGGGCGCCGCTGCGTCGTCTTCGCGCTCGGCACCGCGGCGGGCGTCGGCCTGGCCGTCGCCGTCGCGCCCGGACGAGCTGATCGCCGGCGGCAACGCGGGCGCCCTGGCCCTGCTGGGCGCCTGGGCGGTGCGCGACCTCATCGCCCTGCGCCACAACCGCGAGGTGGACTCGGACATGCTCGGCGTCGCCTGCGTCGCGATCCTGCTCCTGCTGCTGCCGGTCGCGCTCTACGAGCCGCATCCGCTGGCCGGGATCGGCGGCGCCCTCGCCGGCCTGCTCATGGGCCACGGGCTGGCCCGCCTCAGCGAACGCTGATCAGCCCCGGGCTCGCCGTCGACGAGCCGGCCGATCTCCCAGCCGGGCATCGAGTCGCCCGGCGGGATGGCGGCGAGCAGGCCGCCGGAGGTCATCGCGTCGCAGAGCAGCCAGCCGAAGTCGCCGGTGGTGAAGGACTCGGCGTGGGTCGCGGTTGCGCTTGGAGCCGCCCGCGACCGCGACGCCGAGCAGCTCCTCGACGCCGTCGATCATCGGGACGGCGGCCTCGTCGATCTCCGCCGCGACCCCGCTCGCGGCGCACAGCTCGTTGAGGTGCCCGAGCAGGCCGAAGCCGGTGACGTCCGTGAGCGCGTGGGCGCCGGCCTCGCGCGCGGCGCGCGCGCCCGCGTCGTTGAGCGTCGTCATGACCTCGATGGCCGCCTCGATCACCTCGGACGAGGCGAGCCCGCGCTTGATCGCCGTCGCCACCGTCCCCGCGCCGAGCGGCTTGGTGAGGACGAGCGTGTCGCCCGGCCGGCCGCCCGCGTTGGTCAGCAGCGCGTCGGGATGGACGATGCCGGTGACGCTGAGGCCGAACTTCGGCTCCGGGTCGTCGATCGTGTGGCCGCCGACGACCGAGCAGCCCGCCGCCGCGCACGCGTCCAGCCCGCCGCGCAGGATCTCCGTCAGCACCTCGGGCCCCAGCGTGTCGAGCGGGTAGGCGACGAGGTTGAGCGCGGAGACCGGCTCGGCGCCCATCGCGTAGATGTCGCTCAGCGCGTTGGTGGCGGCAATGCGCCCGAACGCGTACGGGTCGTCGACGATCGGGCGTGAAGAAGTCGGCCGTGTGCACCATGGCGATCTCGTCGCTGAGCCGCACCACGCCCGCGTCGTCCGCCGTGGCGGCGCTGGCCAGGACGCGCGGGTCGTCGGGCACCGGCAGCGTCGCGACGATCGGCCGCAGCTGGGCCGCGCCGATCTTGCAGCCGCAGCCGGCGCCGTGGGAGAGCGAGGTGAGGGGCACGGTCATACGGGTATGTTGCCCGCGGTGGCGTTCAGTGACGCGGAAGTCGAAGCAGCGATCCGGCGCCTCGAGGCGCCGGGGAGGCTCGACGCCGCCCAGCGCACCGTCGCCGCCCAGGCGCCCGGCGCTGCAGCGCATCCTCAACCAGGCCCTCGAGGACGCCGACTGGTTCGGCTCCGCGCACGCCGAGGCGGTCCGCAAGGCCGCCGGGTCCGAGGACGTCGAGACCGCCGTCCGCACGCTCGTCGCCGAGGAGACCCGGGTAGCCATGCTCATCGGGGCCGCGGTCGGCCTCGAGCTGGCCAACCAACTGCAGAACCCAACGGAGGACTAGATGGACATCACCTGGCTGGGCCACTCGGCCTTCACGCATCAAGAGCGGCGACACGGAGATCCTCATCGACCCGTTCCTCACCGGCAACCCGAAGGCCTCGGCGTCCGCCGACGACGTCAATCCGACGCACATCCTGCTCTCCCACGGGCACCAGGACCACTTCGGGGACGTCGTCGACGATCGCCAAGCGCACCGGCGCGACGGTCGTGGCCCTCACGGAGGTCGCCGGCGAGCTGCAGGAGAAGCACGGCCTCGAGAACGTCCTCGACCCCAACCTCGGCGGCACCGTCACCTTCGACTGGGGCTGGGTGAAGATGACCCCGGCCTGGCACACCTCGACGACCCCCGACGGCACGGTCTGCACGCCGGCCGGGCTGCTCATCGGCCTGGAGGACAAGGTCGTCTACTTCACGGGCGACACGGCGCTCTTCAGCGACATGCAGCTCGTCGCCCGCCGCGGCGACGGCGTCGACATCGCCATCCTGCCGATCGGCGGCCACTACACGATGGACCGCCACGACGCGGTGACCGCGGTCGAGTTCATCAGCCCCAAGACGGTCATCCCCTGCCACTTCGGGACCTTCCCGCCCGTCGAGACCGACGCGGAGGCGTTCAAGAGCCGACGTCGAGTCCAACACCGGCGCCACTGCCGTCATCCTCGCGCCCGGCGAGACGCACAGCGAGTGACGTGACCCACGCGATCGTCCTGATCGAGGCCGAGCCGGTCGCGCTGCCCCTCCTGGGCGGCGCGCTGGCCGACCTCGAGGGCGTGGCCGAGGCCTACAGCGTCACGGGCGACTGGGACTTCGTGGTCATCGTCCGCGTGCCGAGCGTCGACGGCGTCGCGGAGGTCGTCCGCAACCGCATCGCCCAGCTCGAGGGCATCCGCCGCACGCACACGATGCTCGCGTTCGAGGCGTTCAGCCGCCACGACCTCGAGTCGCTGTTCTCCATTGGGCATAGCCGTTCGGGCGGTGATCAGTGGGCGGCTATCAGGGCTGGTTCTGCCAGCCGGGCTGGAACCAGATCTTGCGGTCGTGCCAGTCGTGGGCCATCAGCACGGTGCCGGTGGCGAGCAGCATCGGGGCGCGCCGACGACGGCACCCGCGCCGGCCATCAGCGCGCCCGTCGCGCCGTGGTGGCAGCGCTGGCCGAAGATCCACAGCCGGCGGCGGGCGGCGTCGTAGTGGAGGGGCTTGCTTGAGGAGTTCGGGTGACATGAGAAGGGATGGCGGTCCGGTTTCTGGACGACGTATCGGCCGGTTCCTGGTCGGTGGTTGAGACTGGGGTCGCCGCCCTAGTACTTGCTGTCCTGTGGCGGCGGCGATCCGGCATCGCCGCCGTCGCGCCTGAGCGAGCCCGACGCCGGACGACGAGCGGCCCATCGCCAGTCCCCGTGCGCATCGTCAGTCACGGACGCGTGCGTGACGGTGCAGCCAGCGCGTCGATCGACCGGCTCATCCCTGCCGTTGCGCGTCACCATGCGCAGACCGCGAGCTCGGCCAACGCGCTACATCCACGCCCCGGGGGTCCCTCGACTGCGCGGCCTCGTACCGGGTGCACGAGCATCACCCAGCGCAGCGCGGCGCGTCGAGCCCGGCCGCTACACGCATCCGCGCGGGCGGCGGTCGCACCGCCGCCTTCGGGTCGAAGGCGCGGCGGACGGGATCAGCCGAGCGGCGCGACGCGGATCAGGGACCCCGCCGCCGGTGCCTGCCGCGACCGGATGCGAGCCGCGACACGCCGGGCAGCTCCTCAGAAGATGCGGCCGCCGAGCGGGACGTCCGTGTCCGGGCGCAGCAGGATCACGCGGCCCTCCTCGTCCGGCGCGCCGAGGCACAGGACCTCGGACATGAACGGCCCGATCTGCCGCGGCGGGAAGTTCACGACGGCGACCACGCGCCGGCCCTCGAGCTCCTCGCGGCTGTAGTTCGTGATCTGCGCGGAGGAGCGCTTGGTGCCGATCTCGGGCCCGAAGTCGATGGTCAGCTTCCAGGCGGGCTTGCGCGCCTCGGGGAAGTCGTCGACCGCCACGACCCGGCCGACGCGCATGTCGACGGCGAGGAAGTCGTCGAACGTGATGCTCACGGCGCGGAGGCTACGGCGTGGGCGTGGGGACCGCGGGGGCCGGCGTCGGTCGGTGCCGGCGAGGCGGTGGGGGACGGCTCGGCCGGGGCGGGCGAGGCGGTCGGCGCGGGGGACGGGCGAGGCCGTCGGCATGGGTGCCGGGCCGGTCGCGCCCGCGGGCTGCGTCTCGCCCGTCACGTCGCTCGGAAGCGTGGTGGTGTCGCCGTCGTGCTCGACGTCGGAGCCCGGGCGCCACCGTCGTGGCGGTGGGGGTCGGGCTCGCGGACACGGTCGGCGTCGGGGTGATGGTCGGCGCCTCCGTCGGCGTGGCGGTCGGCTTCGCGTCCGGCTTGACGGCGTGGTGCTTGGCCTTGGCCTTCGGCGCGGCGGTCACGGTCGGGGTGACGGGCTGCGCGGTGCTGGCGACGGCCTGCGGGGTCGCGGCCGGCGGGGCGGCGGCGACGCGCTGGGTCTTCTCGGCGACGGCGCGGCGTGCGGCTCGCGCGGCGTGGCGGACCTCGACGGCACCGGCGCTGACGATCGCGGCGGCGGCGAGGCCGGCGGCGGCCTTCGTGGCGACGGCGGTCGCGCCCGCCTGCAGCGACTGCCCGCGGCGCCCGCGCGCCGGCGGCGCGCGCCACCGGCACCGGCGGCGGCGCCACCGCCACCCGCGGCGGTCGCGGTCCCGAGGTGGGCGAGGATCAGCTTCTTGAGCAGCAGCAGCGGCGCGACGGGCATGATCGCGGCCAGCGCCTTGTTGTTGTCGCTGCAGGTGCTTGCGGAAGCCCTGGCAGCGCTCGCAGGTGCGCAGGTGGCGGCGGACCGGCGGGCGTCGTGCGGGCGAGGCCCTCGGCGACCTGGCCGAGCTCCTCGCGGACCTCCTCGCAGGTCAGCAGCCGCGCCTCGGCCGCCTCGGCGAGCGAGACGCGGGCGCGCACGAGCAGCGACTTCACGACGGCACCGTGGTCTCCATGACCTCGGCGATCTGGTCGTAGGACAGCGCGTCGATCTCGCGCAGCAGCAGCGCGGTGCGCTGCGTCTCGGCGAGGTCCTGCACGTCGGCGAGCAGCTGGCGGAACTCCTCGCGCTTGTGGACGCGGTCCGCCGTCGACATGCCGTGGTCGGAGAGCATCACGTCCATCGAGTCCACCCCGATGGCCGTCTGCTTGCGCAGGTGGTTCAGCGACCGGTTGCGCGCGATCCGGTACAGCCACGGCCGCACGTTGATCGGCCGCTCGTCGGCCAGCATCGCGTTGAACGCGGCGGCGAACACCTCCTGCAGCACGTCCTCGGCGTCCTCCTTGGAGGCCAGCATGTGGCGGCAGAAGGCGAGCAGCCGGCTCTGGTAGCGCGCCACCAGCGCCTCGAACGCGTGCTGGTTGCCGCGGCGGACGAGCGCGACCAGGCGCTCGTCGCTCTGCAGGCGCAGCAGCGGCGACTTCGCGTGGGCGCCGGCGGCGCCGGCGTGATTGAGGGCAGAGACTTCCATGCGGATCGATCGGTCCAGACGTACGAACCCCCGCCGGGACCCGAAGTTGCTGTCCCTCAGGCTAGAGACGCCACCCTTTCGCGCACCTCAAGACGTACGGGTCGCGAGGTACGATCCGGCGCCCGCCCGGGTAGCCCAACTGGCAGAGGCAGCGGATTTAAGTCCCGCAAAGTGTGGGTTCGACTCCCACCCCGGGCACCTCAGCTCGACGGGCGACGCCGTTGGCGGTGAGGGTGACGTCGATGTTGCCGCGGGTGGCGTTGGAGTACGGGCAGACCGCGTGAGCGGTCCTGACGAGCGCGACGGCGGCGTCCGCGTCCTCGACGGACGGCATGGTGACGTCCATCTCGACGGAGAGCTTGAAGCCGCGCTCCTCCGTGGGGTGGAGGTTGACGCGGGAGACGATGGTGGCGTCGCCGGCCTCGAGCTTCTGGCGGCGGGCGACGAGCGCGAGGGCGGACTCGAAGCAGGAGGCGAAGCCGACCGCGAAGAGCTGCTCCGGGATTGGTGCCGCCGCCGGCGCCGCCGAGCTCGGCCGGCGGGCGGATGTCGACCTCGAGCGCGCCGTCGCTGGTGCGGCCGTGGCCCTCCAGTCGGCCGCCGGTCACCGTGGCCTCTGCGGTGTAGAGCGTCTTGGTCATGAGGGCAGCATGACGGTTCCCCTTTGACAAATCCTGCTTCCAGCCGCTCTAGTTCCCGGTCGAGTGGGGAGCTCGAGGGCACCGGTGCGGGTGGTGGCGGTTGGAGCGGTCATCGCCGCGACGCTGATCGTCGCCTTCGGCGTGCTCGGGACAGGAGTCGCCCTACCGCGTCCACGCGCGCTTCATCAACGCCTCTCAGCTCGTGCAAGGGCAACCTCGTCCAGGTCGCCGGCCGGCCGGTCGGGGAGGTGGAGGACATCGAGCTGACGAGCAACGGCCGCGCGGACGTCACGCTGCGCATCGACGACGGACCTCGCGCCGCTGCGGAGGGGAACGCAGATCACCGTGCGCCAGGCGTCGCTGTCGGGCGTCGCCAACCGCTACCTGGACCTGCGGCTCGCCGCCGGACTCGGCGCCCGACCTGCCGGACGGCGCGACGATCGCGGAGACGGCCACCACCACGGCGGTCGATCTCGACCAGCTCTTCAACACGCTCGATCCGCCGACGCGTGCGGCGCTGCGCGACGTCGTCCGCGGCTCTGCGCGCCAGTACCGCGGCAACGGCGACGCGTACGGCGAGGGCCTGCTGTACCTCAACCCGTCGCTGGCGGCGTCGAGCCGCTTCTTCCGCGAGCTCAACCGCGACAACGGCCTGCTCGAGGACTTCGTCGTCTCCTCCTCGAAGTTCGTCACCGACCTCGCCGAGCGCAAGGCGGACCTCGCGTCCCTGATCGACAACCTGGAGACGACCACGGACGCCCTCGGGGACCAGCAGGCGCCGCTGCGCGAGGCGATCGGCCGGCTGCCGGGCTTCATGCGCCGCGCGAACACGACCTTCGTCAACCTGCGCTCGACGCTGGACGACCTCGACCCGCTGGTCGCGCGACTCCAAGCCGGTCGCGAAGGCGCTGCGCCCGTTCCTCGCCCAGCTGCGGCCGCTCGCCAACGACGCCCGGCCGACGCTGCGCGACCTCGGCGCGCTGCTCGAGCGGCCCGGGCGCGGACAACGACCTCGTCGAGCTGACCCGCGCGCAGGTGCCCGTCGCCGAAGATCGCCGTCGGGCCCGTCACGGCGCAACGGCAGGAAGCGCGAGGGCGCGCTGCCGGCCAGCGCAAGGGCGCTGGCGACCGGCGCGGGCGAGCTCGACACCGCCCGGCCCTACGCGCCCGACCTGCTCGGCTGGTTCGACGACTTCAGCCACTCGGGGGTCAACGACGCGCTCGGCGGCATCTCGCGCCCGGCCCTGCACGCGGACGCCTTCATGCTCATCAACGGACAGCTCGCGCCCGTCCCGCCCGAGCTGCGCGACGTCGCCTTCGGCGCCTCCGGCGGCGTCACGGGGCAGGACAACCGCTGCCCCGGCGCGGGCGACCACGAGGCCGCGGACGGCAGCGGCCCGTTCAAGCCGACCCCGGACTACAACTGCGACATCACCCAGGTGCTGCCCGGGCCATGAGGCGGATCGCGCTCATCGCAGCGGTGCCCGCGGTCGTCGTCCTGGCGATCGTCGATCAGCGGGGCGCGGGCGGCGCCGCGGCGGGCACCGCTTCACGGTCGCGCTCGACAACGCGTTCGGCCTGGTCGACCGGCTCGGACCTCAAGGTCGCCGGCGTCCGCGCCGGGACGATCACCGGGCTGCGCCTGGACCCGAGACGCACGACGCGCTGGTCGACATCGAGGTCGACCAAGGACGGCTTCGGCTCCCTGCGCACGGACGCGTTCTGCGAGAGCCGGCCGCAGTCGCTGATCGGCGAGTACTTCCTCGACTGCCGGCCGGGGACGGATCCCGCAGAGGCTCGCCGACGGCGCGCGCGATCCCGGTCGACGCAGACCGGCTCGACCGTCCCCGCCGACCTGCTCGCCGACATCATGCGCCGGCCCTACCGCGAGCGGCTGCGGATCATCCTCGGCCAGCTCGGCGTCGGCCTCGCCGCCCGCGGCGACGAGCTCAACGAGGCGGTCAGCCGGGCGCAGCCCCGCGCTGCGCGAGACCGACCGCGTCCTGCGGATCCTCGCGAGCCAGAACCAGACGCTCGGGAGGCTCGTGCGCGACGGCGACACGGTCGCTCGGCGACCTGGCCGGCAACCGCCAGCGACGTCGCGCGCTGGGTGCGCGAGGCGCGCGGGACCGCGGCGGACAGCGCCGACGCGGCGCGCGGAGATCGCCGCCGGCCTGCACCGGCTGCCGGCCTTCCTCGCCGAGCTGACGCCGACGATGCGCGAGCTCGGCGGCGCCGTGGACGCCCAGACCCCGTCGCTGCGGGACCTCGACGCCTCCGCGGCGCGGCTCGAGCACCTGTTCACCCGCCTCGGCCCGTTCGCCCGCTCCTCCCAGCTCAACCTGCGCTCGCTCGCGCGAGGCCGCGGAGATCGGGCGCCGCGGCGACGCGAAGCGCCCGGCCGGTCGTCACCGAGCTGAACCGCTTCAGCGTCAAGGACCCCCGAGCTCGCCAAGAACCTGCGGATCATCCTCGCGCGACCTCGACGACCGCGACCGCGCGATCGAGCCCGACCCGCGCTCGCCCGGCGGCAAGGGCTACACGGGCTTCGAGGCGCTGCTGCAGTACGTCTACGACCAGACGCTCGCGATCAACGTCTTCGACGCCAACAGCTACATGCTCAAGGCGAACCTCTTCCAGAACGAGTGCAGCGACTTCCAGAACGCGCGACTCGCTCAAGGCGAAGATGGCAGAGGACCCGGACTTCTACAAGCGCTGCGCGTCCATCCTCGGCCCGAGCCAGCAGGGCGTCCTCGCAGCCCGATCCGACCAAGCCGCGGCGCCGACGCGCAGCGCGCGAAGCCGCGCGCGCGCGCGCCGTGACAGCGCGCCGCCGCCGGCGCCCGGACGCCACGGCCACGCCCGCGCCCCGACGCACCGGGCACCGCCGCGCCGGCCCCCGCCGCGACCTCGCCCGCCGAGGCCGCATCGTCCCCCTGCTCGACCAGGTGACGGGCGCGCTGCCCGGACCTCCCGGTGGGCGGCGGCGACCCGCAGGACCTCCTCGACTTCCTCCTCGCCCCATGATCCGGCGCCGCGGCAACTCCGTCTTCGCCAACCCCGTGCTCGTCGGCGCGGTGACGCTGCTCGTCGTCAACGTCGCCGTGTTCCTGGCCTACAACGCCAACAACGGGCTGCCGTTCGTGCCGACGACGACGCTGCACGTGCAGCTGCCGAGCGGCGCCGAACGTCGTCCGGGGCAACGAGGTCCGCTCCGGCGGCTTCCGCGTCGGCATCGTCACCGCGGTCGAGCCCGTCCCGATCGGCGAGCGGCGACACGGGCGCCGACCTCACCCTCAAGCTCGACAAGGCCACCGGGCGCCATCCCGCGGACACGCGGGCCGTGATCCGCAACCGCTCCGCGCTCGGCCTGAAGTACATCGACCTGCAGCTCGGGAAGTCCGGGCGGCGCCTCGCCTCGGGCGACACGCTGCCGGCCCGGCAGGCGAAGGTCCCCGTCGAGCTCGACGACCTGTTCGGCATCTTCGACGAGCCGACGCGCGCGGCGTCCCAGCAGAACCTGCTCGGCTTCGGCAACGCGCTCGCCTTCCGCGGCGCGGACCTCGGGCGCGCGATCGAGGAGCTGCCGCGGCTGTTCGCCCACCTGGAGCCCGTCGCCCGCACGCTCGCCGACTCCGGAGACCGACCTGCGCGGCTTCGTCGCGGCGCTCGGCCGACACGGCCGGCGCGCTCGCGCCCGTCAGCCGTGAGCAGGCGCACCTGTTCACGACAATGGCCGAACACCTTCGCGGCCATCGACCGCGACCCGGAGCGGCTGAAGCAGTTCATCGAGAAGAGCCCGCCGACGCTCGACGTGTCGACCGACTCGCTGCGGGTCCAGCGGCCGTTCCTCGCACGACTTCGCCGGCTTCAGCCGCGACTTCGCCGTCGCGACGCACGAGCTGCGCGGCGCGCTGCCCGACCTCAACGCCGCCGTCGACCGCGGGATCCCCGTGCAGCGCGACCTCGTCGACACCAACGAGCGGCTCGGGAAGACGCTGGCGGCGCTCGACGACCTGCTCGTCGAGCGCCGAGCACGACCGCTCGCGCTGCGCGGGCTCACCGCCACGACGAACACGCTCAACCCGACGCTGCGCTTCCTCGGGCCCTACCAGACCGTCTGCAACTACTGGAACTACTTCTGGACTGCAGGTCGCCGAGCACTTCTCGGAGCCCGACGTCACCGGCCAGGCCCAGCGCGCGCTGCTCAACAGCGCCGGCCGCCAGGACGACTCGCTCGGCTCGATGGGCGCCAACGGGCCCGGCCAACGGGCAGGACGTCATCGAGGGCAACGCGCAGTACCTCCACGGCCCGCCCTACGGCGCCGCGATCACGCGACACGGGCGAGGCGGACTGCGAGGTCGGGCCAGCGCGGCTTCCTCTACCGCGACGCCGCGAACCTCAAGCCGCAGTACACGGTCCACGCCGACGCGCAACAACCCCGGCGTGCAGGGCCCGACGTTCAAGGGCCGCGCCGACGGCGTCGCCGGCCGGCGAGACCTTCACGCGGCCGCCCGAGACCGGGCCCGGCAAGGACCTCTACGCCTCGGAGTTCGGCGCCGTGAGCCACTACCGCCGGGCCGGCCTCTCCGTACACCGCACGTCGGCGTCCTCGCGCTGGTGCGTGATCGTCGATCGCCTGCTACTTCGGCTTCACCAAGGCGAACCCGTTCGCCGACCCCTTCGAGGTGCGGGCGGCCTTCCGGACCTCCAACAACATCCGCACCGACTCGCCGGTGCGCATCGCGGGCGTCGACGGTCGGCAAGGTCACGAGGTCGAGCGCGACGGGCGACGCGGCGCCATCGTCACGATGCAGATCGACGACGAGGGCCGGCCGATCCACGCGGACGCGCACGCCGCCATCCGGCCGCGCATCTTCCTCGAGGGCAACTTCTTCGTCGACCTCCAGCCCGGGACGCCGTCGGCGCCCGTGCTCGGCGACGGCGACATGATCCCGGTCAACCAGACCTCGACGCCCGTGCAGCTCGACCAGATCCTCACCGCGCTGCAGTCCGACACGCGCGAGGACCTCCAGGTCGTGCTCAAGGAGTACGCCGGCGCGCTGAAGGGCCGCGGCGCGCGCGGCTACCGGCGCAGCCTGCGTACTGGAAGCCCGCCTACCGCGACGCCGCGATCGTCGCCGACGCGTCGCTCGGCGAGGCCGAGCACGACCTCTCCGAGTACATCGCGCGGCGCCGCCGGGGTCGCCGCGGCGCTGGACCGCAGCCCGCCGCAGCTGAAGGCGCTGATCACGGACTTCAACACGACCGCGGCGCGCGTTCGCGCGCAGCAGGCGTCGCCTGCGCGGCCGCCGTCGGCGAGCTGCCGCGCACGCTGCGCGCGGCCCAGCCCGCGCTGGCGCGCGCTCAACGCCGCCTTCCCGCCGCTGCGCGGGCTCGTGCGCGACCTCCGCCCGGGCGTGCGGAACTCGCTGCCCGGCGATCGGCGCCTCGACGCCGCTGGTCACGCCAGCTGCGCGGCCTGGTCGTCCCGGCCCGAGCTGCGCGGGCTGGTCGGCGGACCTGCGGCCGACCGTCCCGCGCCTGGCCCGCGCTGACCGAGGCGACCGTCCCGCTCTACCAGCAGGTCCGGCTCGCGTCCTCGTGCCAGAACGAGGTCATCCTGCCCTGGACCAAGGACACGGTGCCCGACCCGAACTTCCCGGCCAAGGGCAAGGTCTTCGAGGAGTCGGTCAAGCCGCTGCCGGGCCTGTCGGGCGAGAGCCGCTCCGGCGACGCCAACGGCCAGTGGTTCCGCGTGCTCGCGGCCGGCGGGACGACGCTGGCCGAGCTGCAGCCGGGCGTCTTCACCGCCCTCCCGCTGCCGATCGAGGGCGCCAACCCGCCGAAGCCGGACGCCCGCCCGCCGCTGCACCGCAGCACCCCCTGCGAGACGCAGGAGGCGCCGAACCTGCGCACGAAGGCCGGCGCCCGCGCCGCCGCAGCGCAACGTCGACACCACCAGCGCCGCCTACCGGGCCCGCTACGCGCTGGCCAAGGGCGAGGCGGTCAAGTGGCTGCGCAGGCAGCTCGCGGCTCGAGGGCCTGGACCGACGCTCGAGGTCATCGACCGGGACGTCGACCCGCCAGCTCGTCGGATCGGCTGGCGCCGTGAGGGTGCTGCGCGCCAACCTGGGCAACCTCGACCGCCATCGTCGCGCTGCTGCGTGATCGCGCGGGCGTCGTCTCCGTCTACATCCTCGACCACCAGCGGCTGCGCTTCCCGTTCTTCGAGAAGCAGCCGTACACGCTCTACGCCGAGTTCGCGACGGGCAGGCGGTGACGGCCGGGCAGGGGCAGACGATCCAGGTCTCCGGGCGTGCGCATCGGCGACATCGGCTCCGTCGAAGCTGCGCGGCGGGCGGGCGATCGTCGAGATGCAGCTCGACCCGGAGTTCAAGGACCTCGTGCACACGGACGCCAACGCGCTGCTGCGGCCCAAGACCGGGCTCAAGGACATGTTCATCGACCTCGACCCGGGCACGGACCGTGCGCCCGTGGCGACGCGCGGCTGGACGCTCCCGATCCGCTCGACGCTGCCCGGACGTCAACCCGGACGAGATCCTCGCGACGCTGGACACGGACACGCGCGGCTACCTGCAGCTGCTGCTCGCCGGCGCGCGCCGCGGGCTCGAGGGGCGCGGCGGCGACCTGCGCGACGTGTTCGCGCGCTTCGAGCCGCTGCACCGCGACCTCGCCCGCGTCAACCGGCGGTCGCCCTGCGCCGGGACAACCTGCGCCACCTCATCGGGTCGCTGCGCAGGCTCAACGAGACGCTGGCGCAAGGAGCCCGATCAGCTGGCCGGCCTGGTGGACTCCTCCGCCGCCGTGCTGCGGTCCTTCGCGTCCGAGGAGACCGCGATCTCCGCGGCGGTCGACCGGCTGCCCGGCGCGCTGCAGGCGACCACGCGCACGCTCGGCCGGGTCGAGGACTTCGCGACGGTGCTCGCCCCCGCCGCCACGCGCCTGCGCCCCGCCGCCCGCGCGCTCGACGACGCCAACGCCCGCGATCATCCCCTTCGCCCGGGAGATCGCGCCGCGGCTGCGCGACGACATCCGCCCGTTCGTGCGCGGCACGCGCGCCCGATCGTGCGCGACCTGCGCCCCGCCGCGGGCCGGCTCGCGACGGCGACGCCCGACCTGCGCGGCTCCTTCGTCGCGCTCAACCACCTGTTCAACCTGCTCGCCTCAACCCGAGCGGCGCCGAGCCGCCGTCCGTCGGCTCGGCGCGCCAGGAGGGCTACCTGTTCTGGATCGCCTGGATCGACCACATGGCGGTCAACCTGTTCTCCAAGTCCGACGCGCACGGCGTGTTCCGCCCGACGGGCGTCGGCGCACCGTGCTCGACGCTCGAGCGCATGATCAACGACCGGCCGGAGATCGAGTTCCTCCAGGGCCTGACCCCGATCCTCGTCGGCGCCTGCGGGGTGGTGAAGTAGATGCAGAAGACGGCGCCGTCACCCGCACGGCTCGGCGCGATGGTCGTCTTCGCGCTGTCGTGCTTCGGGCTGCTGCTGTTCCTGTGGCTGTCCTTCGGCGGGCCGGTCCCGCTCAAGCCCAAGGGCTACCGCTTGCAGGTCGCGTTCCCGGAGGCGGCCACGCTCGGCGTCGAGGCCGACGTCCGGGTCGCCGGCGTGTCGGTCGGGCGCGTCGTCCGCAAGGAGCTCGGGGGACAACCGGACGCTCGCGACGCTCGAGCTCGACCGCCGCTTCGCGCCGCTCAAGGCGACGCGCGGGCGATGCTGCGCGAGAAGACGCTGCTCGGCGAGACCTACGTGGAGCTGACGCCCGGGAAGCGGCGAGCCGTCGGTGCCCGAGAACGGCCGGCTGGCCGACGGGCAGGTGGCGAGCGCGGTCGCAGCTCGACGAGATCCTCAGCGCGTTCGACCCGCGCACGCGGCAGGCGTTCCGCGGCTGGCAGCAGGACCTGGCGCCGGGGATCGGCGCGCACGGGCGCGACCTCAACGACGCCCTCGGCACGCTGCCCGGCTTCGCCGCCGACGCCGCCGACGTGGTCTCCGTGCTCGACACCCAGCGGCGGGCGCTCGGCGCTGCTGATCCGCAACACGGGCCAGGTCTTCGGCGCCCTCAGCCACGACCAGCAGCGCCTGCGCGACCTCGTCACCTCGTCCGGCCGCCTGTTCGACGCCACCAGCGATCAGGCCGGACGACCTGGCCGAGGCGATCTCGATCTTCCCGACCTTCCTCGACGAGTCCAAGGCGACCTTCGCGCGGCTGAAGACGTTCTCGATGGACACGGCCCCGTTGATCCGCGACCTGCGGCCCGTCGCCCGCGACCTCGCGCCGACGCTGCGCGACGTGCGGGCGTTCGCCCCCGATCTGCGCCGCACCTTCGACGATCTGCCGCCGCTGATCCGCGCCTCGCGCACCGGGCTGCCGGCGCTGCGCGCACGCTGCTCGCGCTCGAGCCGGCGCTCGGCCGCGCTCGGCCCGTTCCTCGAGCCAGCTCAACCCGATCCTCGAGTACCTCGAGCTGCATCAGTTCGAGGTCGCCGACTTCATCTCCAACGGCGCCTCCGCGCGTCGCCGACACGACGACGTCCAACGACCCGGAGGCGACGTCGGCCACTACCTGCGCCAGATCGGGCCGGAGGGCGCCGAGGCGGCGGTCGTCTGGAAGTCGCGCCTGAGCACCAACCGCGGGCAACAGCTACCTGCCGCCGCTCGGGCCTCGCCATCACGCCGAAGGCCGCCGACTACGGCATCTTCCCCAACGCCGACTGCGTCCCCACCGGCGGGGAGGAGGTCAAGGGCAACAACGACACCGGCGGCGAGCGACATCGGCTGCTTCGTCGCCGATCGCTTCACCTTCCAGGGCAGGCTCCAGGGGCGCTTCCCGCACCCGGAGGCCGCCGACTACGCGTCGCGCTACGCGGCCACGCGCGCGACGGCGGCGCTGACGAAGCCGTCGAGGAGGCCCTCGGCGAGCCCGCGGTCGCCCGCGAAGGTGAGGCCGCTGGTGTCGCCGTCGGGGCCGAGCGCGGCGACCCACGCGGCCACGTCGCCGCGTGACCTGCGCGTCGGAGGACTCGACCTCCGCCTCGGAGATCGTCGACCTCGCCGCCGCCGACGGCCAGCACGTAGGTGCGGTCGCTGCCGCGGTCGCCGTCGACGCTGACCGCGACCACGCCGCGCAGCGACGCGGGCGGGGTGAGCAGGCCGGGAGCCGTGCGCAGGATCGCGCCGATCTGGATCTCCTCGCCGGTGCGCGGCGCGCTCCAGGTCCAGTCGTAGCCCCACTGCGCGAGCGCGCCGATGACGGGCGCGAGCTCGCGCGAGCGCTCCGTCAGCTCGTAGTCGACGCGCGGCGGGACCTCGCGATACCGCTGGCGGGTGAGCAGGCCGTCGGCGACCATGCGGTTCAGGCGGGAGCGCAGCTGCTCCGTCGAGATGCCGGGCAGCGTGCGCTGCAGCTCGACGAAGCGGCGGGGGCCGGACGCGAGGTCGCGGATGATGAGCAGCGTCCACTTGTCGCCGACGAGATCGAGCGCGCGGGAGTCGGGCGACCATTGGTCGTAGGGATGACGCTTGGGAGCGGGCGGGCCGGGAATCTGGGGAACCTCCGTGTGTGTCCGGATCGGCGGGTGATCCTGTGCCGACGGTATACCCGTACAGGACGAAAGGACCGTTCTTCAGAGCATATTTAGGGTCAGCACCGTACGTCGTCAGGTCTCTGAACCAGTCGTTCTCAGCAAGTTTCCGGCTCGCTCGGTCGTTTCTCTTGACATGGGAACCGTTGTCGATCTGGCCGAGCCGGCGGCGCGGACCGCCTTCCGGCTCCATGCGCCCGGGCGGGCCGCGTGCTTCGTCGACCTCAGCTGCCCGTTCAGCTACCTGGCCGCGGAGCGCGTGGGCCGGGCGTTCTCGTCGGTGAGCTGGCGGTTGGCTTCCAACCACTGCGTGGACCGGCGCGACCCGCGCGTCCGACCCGGCCGCGCGCCGACCGCGTGCGCGCGACCGCGGAGGCGCGGGCCGCCCAGCTGCGGCTGCCGCTCGAATGGCCGGACCGCTTCCCCGCCGACACGCCGGCGGCCATGCGCGTCGCCTCCCTGGCCGATCGAGCAGGGCCACGGCGGCGAGTTCATCCTCGCCGCGGGCCGCCTCGCCTTCGCCGGGCGGCTTCGACCTCGAGGACCCCGAGATCCTCGCGGAGGCCGCGGCGGCTGCGCAGATCGACCTCGACGACTGCCTGCGCGCGGCCCGCGACGGGTCCCGTGACGCGACCATCGAGGCGACGAGCCGGCGCCTGCTCAGCCTCGGCGCCGACCGGCTGCCCGCGCTCCAGGTCGGCCGCGCGCTGGTGTGCGGGAGAGCGGCGCATCTCGGCCTACCTGCTCGCGGGCCCGGCGCCCAAGACCGCCACCAGCTAGCCGCACCTGGGAGACTGCGCGGACGATGCTCCTTCGCATCTTCCGCCGCATCTACGCATGGATGGGCCCGCGCTACCCGCGCTTCGCGCTGTGGTCGCAGATGCAGGTCGCCCACGTCGTCGTCCTCGCCGGCGTCGGGCTGCTCACCGTCTACCAGCCGCTCGGCGACCACTTCTGGCGGGTGCTCCTCGTGGCGGAGGTACTGCTGCTGCTCGAGAACGCGGTCGGCTACCGGGTGATCTCGAGGATGCTGCGCCCGGCCGACGAGCTGGCTGCACGGCAACCGCTCGCCCGAGGCCGCCGCGCAGGCGTGGCGGGCGCTGGCCGCGCTCCCGTCGCGGATGACCCGGCGCTGGCGCTTCGTGCCCGTCTTCTCGAGCGTCATCCCGTTCAGCGCGTTCACGACGGTCGAGCTCGGGCTGCCCTGGTACTCGTTCCTGTTCCTCGTCGCGGGCGGGCTGGTCGCGGTGATCTACGGCCTGTTCCTGCGCTTCCTCGCGCACGAGCTCGCGCTGCGCCCCGTGATCGAGGCGATCTCGGTCGACCTGCCGGACGACTTCGAGCTCGGCGAGGCCGGCATCTCGCTGCGCGACGCGCCTGCTGCTCGCGCTGCCGATGCTCAACATCATCGCGGGCGTCGTCGTCGCCGGGCTGTCGACCACCGGCACCGCGTCGCTGTCGGACCTCGGCATCGACGTGGCCGTCGCGGTGTCGTCGCGTTCACCGTCTCCCTCGAGCTGACCGTCCTGCTGGCGCGCTCCATCGTCGACCCCATCGCCCAGCTGCAGCGCATGGCCGACCGCATCCAGGCCGGCGACCTCACCGCGCGCGTCCCCGTCGCCTCCACGGACGAGACGGGGCGGCTCGCGCAGTCGTTCAACGAGGCGGTCGCCGGGCTCGCCGAGCGCGAGCGGCTGCGGGAGGCGTTCGGCGTCTACGTCGACCCCGACGTCGCCGAGCGCGTGCTGGCCGAGGGCGTCGCGCTCGAGGGCGAGGAGGTCGAGGTCAGCGTCCTCTTCCTCGACGTCCGCGGCTTCACCGAGCTGGCCGAGCGCGCGGGTGCGCGCGAGGTGGTCAGCCGGCTCAACGCGCTCTTCGAGGAGGTCGTCCCGTGCGTGACCGCGCACGGCGGGCACGCGAACAAGTTCGTGGGCGACGGGCTGCTGGCGGTCTTCGGCGCGCCCGACCGGCTGCCCGACCACGCCGACCGCGCCCTGCGCGCCGCGCTCGCGATCACGGAGCACGTGCCGCGAGTGCTTCCCGGGCGAGCTCGACATCGGCATCGGCGCCAACTCGGGGCAGGTCATCGCCGGCTCCGTCGGCGGCGGGCTCGCGCTACGAGTTCACCGTCATCGGCGACCCGGTCAACACGGCCGCGCGCGTGGAGGAGGCGACGCGCGTGACCGGGGACGCGATCCTGGTCACCGGCGCGCTGCGCGTCGCGGCTGCGCGACGCGCACGAGATCGAGTGGGACGGAGCGCGCGGACGTCGAGCTCAAGGGCAAGGCCGAGGCGATGACGCTCTACGCCCCGCGTCTTCGCGTAGCGTCCCGGACATGAGTCGTTGGGAGAGCGGGAGCGGACCTGCACGGCGGCCGACTGGTCGCGCAACGTCTGAAGGCCCACGGGGTGCGCAAGCTGTTCACCCTCAGCGGCGGGCACCTGTTCAGCGTCTACGACGGCTGCCGCGAGGAGGGCATCGACCTCGTCGACGTCCGCCACGAGTCCACCGCCGCGTTCGCCGCCGAGGGCTGGGCGAAGGTGACGCGCGAGCCGGGCGTGGCCGCGCTGACGGCCGGGCCCGGGGTCACCAACGGGATGAGCGCGCTCGGGTCGGCGCTGCAGAACCGCTCGCCGATGGTCGTGCTCGGCGGCCGCGCGCCGGCGTTCCGCTGGGGCCAGGGCTCGCTGCAGGAGATCGACCACGTCCCGTTCGTCCGGCCGCTGGTGAAGTTCGCGGCCACCGCCGGGTCGACCGCGGAGATCCCGTCGCTCGTCGACGACGCGTTCCTCACCGCGCGCACCCCGCACACGGGGCCGACCTTCATCGACCTCCCGCTCGACCACGTCTTCATGAACCTGGAGGGCGAGTTCGACGACGGCGGCGCCGCGCCGAGCCGCGCAGCTCGAGACGGCCGACCCGCGCGAGCTCGACAACGCCGTCGCCCGGCTGAGCGAGGCCGAGCGCCCCGTGATCATGGCCGGCACCAACCTCTACTGGGGCCGCGCGGAGGCGGAGCTCGTCGCGCTCGCCGAGGCGGTCGGCATCCCCGTGTTCCTCAACGGCCTCGGCCGCGGCTGCGTGCCCGCCGACCACGACCTCGCCTTCGCCCGCGCGCGCGGCACCGCGCTGAAGGGCGCCGACGTCGCGCTCGTCCTCGGCGTGCCGATGGACTTCCGGCTCGGCTTCGGCGCCTCCTTCGGCGAGGACACGCAGATCATCGTGGCCGACGTCGCCGAGCCCGAGCGCGAGCACCCGCGCCCCGTCGCCGCCGAGCTCTACGGCGACCTGCGCGCGACCCTGACCGCGCTGCGCGACGGCGTCGGCGATCACGGCCTCGACACGAGCGCCTGGCTCGAGCAGCTGCGCGCCGTCGAGCAGGACAAGCTCGCGGGCGAGCTCGAGCTGACCTCCGACGACCGCGCGCCGCTGCACCCCATGCGCGTCTTCGCCGGCCTGGCCGAGGTGATGGACCGCGACGCGATCGTCATCGTCGACGCCGGCGACTTCGGCTCCTACGCCGGCCGCGTCGTCCCGTCCTACGCGCCGGGCTGCTGGCTGGACCCGGGCCCCTACGGCTGCCTGGGCTCCGGGCCGGGCTACGCGCTGGCCGCCAAGCTCGCCCACCCGGACCGCCAGGTCGTCCTCGTCCTCGGCGACGGGGCCTTCGGCTTCGCGGGATGGAGTTCGACACGCTCGCCCGCCACGGCGTCAACGTCGTCGGCGTGATGGGCAACAACGGCATCTGGGCGCTGGAGAAGCACCCGATGGAGGTCCTCTACGGCTACTCCGTCGTCGCCGACCTGCGCCCGGAGACCCGCTACGACCAGATCGTGAGGCGCTGGGCGGCCACGGCGAGCTCGTCCGCGCACCGGGCGACCTGCGCGGGGCGCTCGACCGCGCGTTCGCCAGCAACCAGCCGGCGCTGGTCAACGTCCTCACGGACCCGTCCGTCGCCTACCCGCGCTCGTCGAACCTGGCCTGACGCACCGGAAAATGACCTGCCTGGACGTTTGTTCGATTGGATATGCGGACGTCCGGGGCCCGATACTGACTGCGTCTGGCCCGGGTACGTGTTCGCACATGCCTGACCAGACATCACATAGGTCCGGGCGATTCAGCCGCATCAAACACGGCGCCTCCCGCCGTCCGGACCACCCAAACGGCTCCATTAGGCACGTACCCCTGCCCGTCCTGAAGGAGCCACTTCGGAACCGCCTCTCCACCCGCCGGGGGGCGGTTCCTCTTTAACGGGCGACTTCGAGGGCGCGGCCGTAGAGGAGATCGCGGTCGGAGACCTCGACCTCCTCGGCGCCGGCGGCCTCGAGGACCTCGATGAGGATGGCGATGCCGGCCACGATGGTCGGTGCGCGGTCGGGGTGCAGGCCGGGGACCTCGCGACGGGCCTCCGGGTCCAGCGCGTGCAGCATGCTCGAGCCGCGCACGCAGCGCGTCGAGGCCGAGGACGTGGCCCTCGACGCGGTCGGCCTCGTAGGGCTCGAGCTCGAGCTCCATGGACGCGGCCATGGTCGCGGTGCCGGCCACGGCGACGACGCGGGGCGGGACCTCGACGGGAGGGCGTCGCGGATGATCGCGCGGGCGTCGGCGCGAAGGGCGTCGACGTCCTCGCCGTGGCGCTCGGTGTGGCGGACGACGCCGACCTGGGTGGAGACGTGCCAGTCCTCCGTGACGAGCTCGGTCGAGCCGCCGCCGATGTCGGCCACGAGCATCGGCCCCTCGCGCCCGACGGCGGCGCCGGCATAGGTCAGCTGCGCCTCCTCGTCGCCGCTGAGGGTGGTCGCGTCGATGCCGTAGTCCTCGCGCACGCGCGCCATGAAGTCAGGGCCGTTGCTCGCGTCGCGCACGGCGGAGGTCATGACGCCCGTGCGGACCTCGACGTCGTGCTCCTCCATCGCCTGCGCGTACTCGTCGAGGGCGCGGCGGACGCGGGCCATCGGCTCCTCGCCGAGCGCGCCCGAGCGTTCGAGGCCCTCGCCCAACCGGGTGACCGTGGAGCGCCGGTCGAGTGCCTGCACCTGTCCATCCTTCACGTCCGCGACGAGCAGGCGCGTCGAGTTGGTTCCGACGTCCACCACCGCGACCCGTGTCATGTGCGACAAGCTAGACGCATGAGCGACGGCCTCCCCATCCACGTCGATGACGTCCCTGCCACGCGCTGGAAGGGCGGGGAGATCTCCGCCCACCGCAAGCGGTTGGGGGTGGCCGCGAATGCCCTGCGCCTCGGCGTGGCGATCATCGACATCGATCCCGGCGGCCGCGCGACGCCGCCGCACAGCCACGCCGACGAGGAGGAGCAGTTCTACGTCCTGTCCGGGGGCGGGCGCTCCTACCAGACCTCCGGGAGCCGGGATGTCCGCACGCACGCGGTCCGGGCGGGCGACTTCCTGTGGCACCCCGCCAACGGCGACGCCCACACGCTGATCGCCGGGCCGGAGGGGATGCGCGTCCTCGTGGTCGGCGAGGGGTCGCGCACGAACATCACGTGGTTGCCGCGGACGAGGCAGTTCTGGCTCGGGCCCCCGCTGGTCGCCCGCCGATTCCGCCCCGCCGTTCTCGGCCGATGCGGAGCTGGGCCCGCTGGAGGTCCCGGAGCCCTCCGAGCGGCCGCCGACGATCCGCAACCTGGACGAGCTGACGCCCGCCGAGGGCCGGGAGGGCGTGCTGGCCTGGTCGACGCGCGCTCTGACGTCGCGCGAGGAGGCCCGGCTCGTGCTCGCCCACGACACGATGCCGCCGGACACGCACACCACCGACCTGCACTTCCACTCCACGCGCGAGGAGGCCTGGTACGTGCTGGCGGGCTCGGGCACCGCGCGCATCGGGGAGGACGCCCACCCGTTGCGGCCCGGCGCGTTCTGGCTGCGGCGACCCAACGGCGGCGTCGGCCACCGCGTCGAGGTCGGCCCGGAGGGGATGGAGCTGTTGACGATGGGCGATCTCGTCGGCGCAGACGTCGTCGCCTACCCCGAGAAGGGGATGGTCCGTGTCGCCCGCGGCGTCGAGCTGCCCTATTCGGCCGGGTAGGGGAGCGGCTCGCCGGCCAGCCCGGCGCGCAGGTTGTCCACGCAGATGCGGGTCATCGCGGCGCGCGCCTCGCGGGTCGCGGACCCGACATGGGGAAGGACGAGCAGGTTCGGCGCCTGCAGGAGCGGGTGGTCGGGCGGGAGCGGCTCGGGGTCGGTGACGTCGAGACCCGCGCCGCCGAGGTGCCCGGCGTGCAGGGCCTCCGCCAGCGCCCCGGGGTTCACGAGCGGCCCGCGGGCGGTGTTGATCAACACCGCGCCGGGCTTCATCGCCCGCGGGTCCACGAGCCCGCGGGTGGCGTCGGTCAGCGGAGCGTGGACGGAGACGACGTCGGCGGCGGCGAGCGCGGCGCCCAGGTCGGTGTCACGCCCCGCGAAGGCGACCTCCATCCCGAATCCGCCGGCGCGCGCGGCGACGGCCCGGCCGATGCGGCCGGGCCCGACGATCAGCAGGGTCTTGCCCCGCAGGCCGGTCCCCAGCCAGCGGGTCGTCTCGAACGTCTGCCACTCGCCGGCGTGCACGGCCGCGGCGGCCTCCGGGAGCCGGCGCGCGACCGCCAGCAGCAGCGCCCAGGCGAGGTCCGCGGTGGCGTCCGTGAGCACGTCGGGCGTGCGGCCGACGGCGATGCCCCGCGCCGCGCAGGCCTCCAGGTCGACGTTGTCTGTCCCGACCGCGTAGTTGGCGACCACGCGCAGGCTCGGGCAGGCGTCGAGCAGCGACGCGTCGACGCGTTCGGTGAGCAGGCACAGGAGTCCCTCGGCGTCGGCGGCACGCGCGCGCAGCGCCTCCGGCGACGGCGGCAGCGCGCCCTCCCAGACCTCCGCTCCGTCGAGCTCCGCGAGGGCGTCCCCGTGGAGACGGCGGGTCACGAAGATGCGGGCCACAGGAGGTAGATTCGCAGCATGCGCCGTCTTCTCGTCCTCGTCGCCGTCCTCAGCGCCGTCTGCTGCTCCGTCGCCCTTGCCGCCGGCAAGAACGGCATCACCCCCAGGAGCCCGAAGCCGGGGGCGAAGGTCGCGGTCGCCTCGCGGCCGACCTTCACCGGCAAGGTGAACGGTTCCGGCCTCGTCTTCGTCTACGTCTCGAAGTCCAGGAAGACGGACAAGAAGGGCGTCATCAAGCCGGGCGCCAACGGCATGCAGCAGAAGGCTGCCGTCAAGAAGGGCGCGTTCAAGGTGAAGGCGAAGTTCTACGACTACCCGGAGTTCTGGCTCAACCGGCCGGGCACCTACTACTGGCAGGCGCACCGCATCGCCTGCGAGGGCGGGGACACCAAGGACTGCCTGCAGGAGGGTCCGGTCGTGAAGTTCAAGGTGGGGTGAACCTCCCGGCGCGACCGCGGCGCGGCCTCGCGCGCGTCCGCGCCCGCGTGCCCGCCATCGTTCAGACGGCGCTCGCCGCGGGAGTCGCCTACCAGCTCGCGACGCTGATCCAGCCGCGCCCGTTCTTCGCGCCCGTCGCTGCGGTGATCACCCTGGGCGTCAGCTCGGGCCACCACGTCCGGCGGGCCGTGGAACTGGCCTTCGGCGTCGCGGTCGGCATCCTCGTCGCCGACCTGCTCATCGAGCTCACCGGCCGCACGGCGATCACCGTGTTCGCCGTCACCGGCCTCGCCATGGCCGCGGCGCTGCTCTTCGGCGCGGGGCAGATCCTGGTCAACCAGGCCGCGGTGAGCGGCGTGCTGCTGGCGACGCTCGGCAGCCCCGGCAACACCTCGTCCTTCACCCGCTTCTTCTCCGCGCTGATCGGCGGGGCGGTCGCGGTCGTGATCGGGCCCCTCCTGTTCGCGCGCGACCCCCTCAAGACGGTCGGCGCGGAGGCCGAACGGGCGCTCAAACGGCTCGCCGACGCGCTGGAGGCCGTCGCCGAGGCGCTTCGCGACGGCGACCCCGACCACGCCCACACGGCGCTCGAGATGGCCCGGGACGCAGAGGTCGCCGACTACGAGGACGCCGTGCTCGCCGCGCGCGAGGCCCTGCGGCTGACCCCGCCGCGCCGCCGCGGGCTGCCGCACCTCGCCGTCTACGCCGACGCCGTCAAGCAGGTCGACGACGCCATCCGCAACACCCGCGTGCTCGCCCGGGCGACGGAGACGGCGGCTGTCCGCGGTGTCCCGGGCGACGACGACCTCGTCCACGCCGTCCGCCTCCTCGCCGACGGCGTGCGGGCCCTGGGGAACCACCTGCAGCACCCGGAGGAGGACTCGGGGGCGCGACAGCTGGCCCGGCAGGCCGCCGCGGAGGCGACCGCCGTGCTCGACCGCCGCCAGGACCTCGCGGCCAACGTCATCGTCGGCCAGGTGCGGGCCACCGCCGGCGACCTCCTGCGTGGAACGGGGCTCGACACGACGGAGATGCGCGTCGCGCTCGGGCCCTATCCCGGCAGCTGACGCGCCGTCGCGGACCGTCTCTTCGTCGAGCCGGCGGCGCCGGGGTCAAGGCCGGACGCTGGTCTGCCGATCCGCGCCTAATGGCTCGGCGCGGAGGCATCGCAACGGTGCTGCGGCACTGGCCCCACATGCTGCTCGCCACCGCGTTCGTCGTCCTTGGACCCCTGGCGGTCGTCTGGATGCTGCCCGTCGCCGGCACGACGACGATCCTGCTCTCGGTCGGCATATCGATGCTGCTCTCCATGAGCGCGGTCGAACTGGGCGCCCGGATCTGGCGCACCCAGGCCGGGGCCACCGACATGGTCTTCGCCGACCTGCTGCTCTGGGGGTGGGTGCGGCGGCTGCGCACCGAGCGGGAGCTCGCGCGCCTCGCCGGCGTCGAGGCCGGCCGCGGTGAGGAGCCCGCCGACCGCGTGCGCGCCCTCACGCGGATGAGCGAGTTGCTCGAGGCACGGGACGTCTACACGCGCAGGCACTCGACGCGGGTGGCGCGCCACGCCGTCGGCATCGGCCAGGCGATGGGCCTGAACCCGAAGGAGATCGAGCAGGTGCGCACCGCGGCGCTGCTGCACGACGTCGGCAAGATCTGCACGCCGCGCGAGATCCTCACCAAGCCCGCGCGGCTCACCGCTGCCGAATGGACGGTCGTCCGGCGTCACCCGGGCCAGGGCGCCGACCTGTTGGTGGGCCTGCTCGATCCGGAGACGGTGGCCATGGTCCGCCACCATCACGAGCGCCTCTCCGGTCACGGCTATCCGAGCGGACTGCGCGGTGTGACGATCCCGCTCGGCGCGCGGATCATCGCGGTGGCCGACACCTTCGACGCGATGACCTCGCCTCGGCCCCACCGGGCCGCGCGCTCACACGACGAGACGATCCGAACGCTGCGAGAGCAAGCCGGACGAGAGCTCGACGGGGACGTCATCCGGGGCTTCCTCGCCTACTACACCGGCCGCGACCGGCTCGACGCCTGGGCGGTCAGCACGGGGATGATCTCGACGATCAACCCGATCCGCCAGATCCTGACGCAGGTCGGCACCAGCACGGCCGCCGTCGCGGTCGCGGCCTCCGGGGCGGTCGCGCTGCCGGTGGCGGCGGCGACCACGACCACGACCGCCGATCCCGCACCCAGGCAGGCCCCTCCTTCCCGGCCCGTCCCCGAGCGGAAGGCCGTCGCGCGATCGGTCGCCGTGCGGGAGCTCGCGCAGCATCTGCAGCCGTTGACCCCCAGCGAGGCACCGTCGACGACGCATACGGACAGCTCTCACGGCGCGACGGCGCCCGCCCGGCGCCGTCCTCACCCGCAGCCAAGGCGCCCGCACCGCCGGCCCCGAGCGCCCGTCGCCACCGTGCCCGCCACCCCCGGTCCGGCGGGCACGGCCGCCCCGGTCGCGAGCCCGTCACCCGTACCTGCCGCGACCGCGGAGCCGGTCACGACCGCCAGTCCCGGGCCGGCTCCGAAGCCGGAGAAGACCCCGAAGCCCCAGCCGACCCCGAAGCCGGAGAAGACCCCGAAGCCGGCGCCGACTCCGAAGCCGGAGAAGACCCCGAAGCCGGCGCCGACTCCGAAGCCGGAGAGGACCCCGAAGCCCGCGCCCACCCCGAAGCCGGAGAAGACGCCGAAGCCCGCGCCCACCCCGAAGCCGGCGAAGACGCCGAAGCCGGAGAAGACCCCGAAGCCATAGCGCCCGCGGCGGCAGTTGAACGCTTCCGATCACTAGATTCTGGCGCAGCATGCCCGCCCCCTCCGCCGTCGCCCGCCGTGCCGTCCTCGAAGCCCGCGCCGTCGGGGTCCTGGCCCGCGCCGGCCTGATCGCGCCCGACCTCCCGCACCGCAGCTTCGGCGCCGGCCGTGCGATCGTCCGCTACGGCGCGATGGGTGGCCTGCTGACCGCCGCCGCCATCCGCCACGGGGACCGGCCCGGCGTCATCGACGAGCAGGGCACGCTCAGCTGGCGGGAGATGGACCGCCGTTCCACCCGCGTTGCGCACGAGCTGCGCCGCCGCGGCATCCAGGCGGGGGACGGCGTGGCGCTGCTGGCCCGCAACCACCGCGGCTTCTTCGACGCGGCGTTCGGCGCCGCCAAGCTCGGCGCCCGGCTGATCCTCCTCAACACCGACTTCGCCGGCCCGCAGATCCGCGAGGTGTCCAACCGCGAGGGGACGAAGGTCCTCATCTGCGACGACGAGTACCTCGCGCTGATCGGCGACGACCTCGGTGCGCCCGTCATCGACGAGCACGAGCTCGAGCGCATCGCCACCTCCGGCGGCGAGCCCGGACCGCTGCCCCGCCCTGCGGAGCACATGAAGGTCATCATCCTCACCAGCGGCACGACGGGGACGCCGAAGGGTGCCGCCCGGGCCGAGCCGAAGTCGCTCATCCAGGTCGGCGCGCTGCTGCACAAGGTCCCGTTCCACACGCGCCAGACGGTCGCCATCGGCGCGCCGATCTTCCACGCCCTCGGCTTCGCCACCATGGCGCTGAGCGTCGCCATGGGCTCCACCATGCGGCTGCGCCGCAAGTTCAAGGCGGAGACGTTCGCAGACGACATCGCGCAGTCCGACGCCGCCGTCGTCGTCCCCGTGATGATGCGCCGCGTGCTCGCGCTGGACGACCTGCAGCAGCGCGACTTCAGCCGCCTGAAGATCATGTTCTGCGGTGGCTCGCAGCTTGGTGCGGAGCTCTGCCGCGACCTCACGTCCGCCTTCGGCCCGGTCGTCTACAACCTCTACGGCTCCACGGAGGTCGCCTACGCGACCATCGCCACGCCGGAGGAGCTGGCCATCGAGCCGGGCAGCGTCGGCTCGCCCCCGCCCGGTGCCGTCGTGGAGATCCTCGACGAGAACGGGCGCAAGCTGCCGACGGGCGAGACGGGGCGCATCTTCGTCAACAACGGCTTCGCGTTCGAGGGCTACACGGGCGGCGGGACCAAGGAGATCATCCGCGGCCTGATGAGCTCGGGTGACGTCGGCCACTTCGACCACCACGGGCTGCTGCACGTCGACGGCCGCGACGACGAGATGATCGTCTCCGGCGCCGAGAACGTCTTCCCCCGGGAGGTGGAGGAGCTGCTCGCCGAGCATCCAGGCATCGACGAGGCCGCCCTGGTCGGCGTCCCCGACGACGAGTGGGGCCAGCGGCTCGCGGCGTTCGTCGTGCGCACGCCCGGCTCGGACGTCGACGTCGACGGCGTCAAGGGCTTCGTCCGCGAGCACCTCGCCCGCTACAAGGTCCCGCGCGAGGTGACGTTCGTCGACGAGCTGCCGCGCAACCCGACGGGCAAGGTCCTCAAGCGGGAGCTCGTGCAGAAGTAGCCTCGGGGGCGCGGATGAGCGCCACCGAGCCACCCACGCTGCGTCTGCTGCGCCTCGAGCACGCGGTGTCGCGCATGCTCACGAGCGTCAATCGCGGCCGCGAGGCCTTCGACGACCTCATGCCGGTGGTCGGCGGGCTGTGCGGCTGGGCGGCCGGCGTCTTCTGGGTCCCCGGACGGTCGGGGCGACTGTGGCCGGGCATGGTCTGGCAGGACGTCGACGGGACGCGGACCGCGTTCGCGGAGGCGATGCGACCGCTGCGCAGCGACCCCGGCGAAGGCCTCGCCGGCCGCGTCTTCCTCGATGAGCGGGCCGACTTCGTCGCCGACATCGCGACCGTGGACAGCGAGCGGGCGCGTGCGGCGGAGTCCGCCGGCTTCGTCAGCTCGCTCGCCTTCCCGCTCGTCTCCCGCGACGGCGTCATCGGCGTCGTCGAGGCCTTCTACGACGAGCGCGTCGAGGCCGACCAGGACCTGCTCGACACGCTGAGCGGGATCGGCCGGCAGGTCGGCCAGGTCGTCGCCCGCGCCCGCTCGGACCGTGCCCTGCGCACCAGCGAGGCGCGCATGCGCGGGATCCTCGAGAGCGCGCTCGACGGCATCATCACCATCGACGCCAAGGGCCGCATCACCGGCTTCAACCGCGCCGCGGAGGACATGTTCGGCGTCGAGGCCGCGCTGGTGCGGGGCCGCGAGCTCGCCGACGTCGTGATCCCACCGGAGCTGCGCGAGCGCCACCGCCGCGGGCTCTCGGAGGCGGTGCGGACCGGGGAGGGCCGGCTGCTCGGCCGGCGCATCGAGGTCCGCGGCCTGCGCGCCGACGGCACCCAGTTCCCCGCCGAGCTGTCCATCACCGCGCTGCCGGGTCAGGGCAAGGACGCGTTCGCCGGCTCCATCCGGGACATCACCGAGCGCCTCGACATGGTCGACGAGCTGCGGGCCTCCCGCGCCCGGGTCGTCGAGGCCGCCGACGCCGAGCGCCGCCGGGTCGAGCGCGACCTCCACGACGGCGCCCAGCAGCGCCTGCTCGCGGTGGCCATGGAGCTGCGCTTCGCGGCCGAGCAGGTCGGCAGTGGCGACACCGCGGCCGCGGAGACGCTCGCCGAGGCGGCGGAGGAGCTCGACCGCGCGACGAAGGAGCTGCGCGAGCTGGCGCGCGGCCTGCATCCGGCGATCCTCGTCGACCGGGGCCTCGAGGTCGCCATCGCCGGGCTCGTGCGCCGCGCGCCGCTGCCCGTCGACACGCGCATCGACATGCCCGAGCGTGCACCGCAGCCGATCGAGGCGGCCGCCTACTACGTCGTCGCGGAGTGCCTGACGAACATCGCCCGCTACGCCGAGGCCGACCACGCCTGGATCACGGTGACCCGCGCCGACGGGGCATTGGAGATCGAGGTCGCCGACGACGGCCGGGGCGGCGCCGCCATGGACGACGGCACCGGGCTGCGCGGTCTGGCCGATCGGCTGGCGGTCCTCGACGGCACCCTCGCGGTCGGCAGCACCCCGGGGGAGGGCACGCGCGTGCGGGCCCGCATCCCTCTCACCGTCTGAGCCGGGCTAGGGCTCGAGGAACTTCAGGACGGCGAGGACGCGGCGGTGGTCCGCCGGCGTCGCGTCGAGCAGCAGCTTGCTGAAGATGGCGGTCACGTGGCGCTCCACGGCCTTCTCGGTCACGACGAGGCGGGCGGCAATGCCTGAGTTCGTCAGGCCCTCGGCCATGAGACTCAGCACCTCGCGCTCGCGCGGCGTCAGGCGGTCCAGCGGGTCGTCGTCGCGGCGCCGGCCGAGCAGCTCCTCGACGACCTGCGGGTCCAGGGCCGAGCCGCCCGCGGCCACGCGGCGGACGGCGTCGACGAACTGCGTGCCCTCCGTGACGCGGTCCTTGAGCAGGTAGCCGAGGCCGTCGGAGCCGTCGCGCAGCAGCTCGAGCGCGTACGCGGCCTCCAGGTGCTGGGAGAGGACGAGGACGCCGGTCTCCGGCAGCTCCGTGCGGATCTCCCGGGCGGCGCGGATGCCCTCGTCGGTGTGCTCCGGCGGCATGCGGATGTCGGTGACCACGACCTCCGGCTTGTGGCCACGGGCCTTGCGCAGCAGCTCGTCGTAGTCGCCCGCCTGCGCGACCACCTCGATCTGGGCGCGTTCCAGCATCCGCACGATGCCTTCTCGGACGAGGACGGAGTCGTCTGCAATCAGTGCGCGCACAGGGCCGCGGTAAGCGTACCCGCGGTCAGTCGCGTCTTCTCGATGAACGCCAACGCGCCAGAGCGCAGGGCGGGCCCCTCGAGATCCTCGCGTTCGCCGTCGGAGATCATCACGATCTGCGGCGGGTCCTCCTGCTCGCTCAACCACTCGGCGATCTCGAAGCCCATGCCGTCGCCGAGGTGGACGTCGAGCAGCACGACACCCGGCTTGAGCTCGTTGAGGGCCGCACGCGCGGCGGCGACCCCGTCGGCCTCGCCGATCACGTCGTACCCGCCCGCGCTGAGCGTCCGCCGGGCGGCGCGCCGGAAGGCGGGGTGATCGTCGACGATGAGGAGCGTCTGGCTCATGCTTGGGTCCCTACGGGGCGGACAGTAGGTCCTGCAGTACTTCCCGCACGGCAGGCCAGGCATCCCTCGGTTTGCGGCCGGACGGTTCGTAGGCGCGTTGCAACGCAAGTCCCCGCATGGCGGCGAGCGCCGTGGTGATCCGCGCGTTGACGTCCGCCGGCGGATCGGTGCCCAGGAACCCCGGCAGCGCCTGCGCGATCGTCCGCGCCATCTCGCGTTCCAGCGGCACCAGTCGCGCGTAGAGGTCCGGGTCGTCCGCGGCCGCCACCCACAGCTTCACGAACACCGTGAACAGGTCGGAGGAGAAGTCGTGCCACAGGAGCTCAAGGGCGGCCCGCGCTCGGCGCTTACGGTTGCTCGGCAACCGGGCCGCCTTCTGGCGCATGACCGCAAGCCGCTGCTCGGCCAGCCGCTCCACCGCCGCACCGACGAGGTCGACGCGGTGTGGGAAGTGGTGGGTCATCGCGCCGGCCGACACCCCGGCCAGCTCCGTGACGCGGCGGGTGGTCGTGGCGGCGTACCCATGGGCGAGCAGGCATTCGATCGTCGCGTCGAGCAGCTTCCCGCGCGTCTCGTCCCGCCGTTCTTGTTGCGTGCGCGCCACGGCGTGAAACATAACAAGCGTTCGGTATGTAAGGTCTCACCGCATGAGCGAGCGCACCTACGTGGTCGGCGTCGGCATGACCAAGTTCGACAAGCCGGGCGCGAAGGAGGGCGACTACCCCGACTGGGCGCGCGAGGCAGGGGAGATGGCCCTGGCCGACGCGGCCGTCCCGTACACGGACGTCGGCCAGGCCTACGTCGGCTACTGCTACGGCGACTCGACCTACGGGCAGCGCTGCCTCTACCAGCTGGGCATGACCGGGATCCCCGTCGTCAACGTCAACAACAACTGCTCCACCGGATCCTCCGCGTTGTTCCTCGCGCGGCAGGCGGTGCGGGCGGGGATCGTCGACTGCGCGCTCGCGCTCGGCTTCGAGAAGATGGAGCCCGGCTCGCTGGGCATGAAGTACACCGACCGCACACCGGCGATGGACAAGCACGTCGGCGCGATGGTCGAGGACCGCGGCGGCTGGGAGAACGCGCCGCCCGCGCCGCAGATGTTCGGCAACGCGGGGCGCGAGCACATGGAGCGCTACGGGTCGACCGCGAGCACTACGCGTGGATCGGCTGGAAGAACCACAAGCACTCCGTCAACAACCCGTACGCGCAGTTCCAGACGGAGTACACGCTGGACGAGATCAAGGACTCGCGCGAGATCTTCTCCCCGCTGACCAAGCTGCAGTGCTCACCGACCTCCGACGGCGCCGGCTGCGCGATCGTCGTCTCCGAACGCTACGTCGACGCGCACGACCTGTGGGACCGCGCGGTCGAGCTGGCCGGGCAGGCGATGGCCACGGACTTCTCGTCCTCGTTCGAGGAGAAGTCGTCCATCAAGGTGTGCGGCTTCGACCTGTCGAAGGCCGCGGCCGACCAGGCGCTGGCCGAGGCGGGCGCCGACATCTCCGAGGTCGACGTCATCGAGCTGCACGACTGCTTCTCGGCCAACGAGCTGATCACCTACGAGGCGCTGGGGCTCGCGCCGGTGGGGGAGGGGCACCGGCTGGTCGAGGAGGAGGCGACGACCTACGGCGGGTCGGGCCCGGTGGTCAACCCCAGTGGCGGGCTCATCTCCAAGGGGCATCCACTCGGGGCGACGGGCCTGGCGCAGTGCGCCGAGCTCACGTGGCAGCTGCGCGGGACCGCGGACAAGCGACAGGTGAAGGGCGCGAAGGTCGCCCTCCAGCACAACATCGGCCTGGGCGGCGCGGCCGTCGTGGGCGTTTACAAGAAGGCGGCATAGATGGCCATCGCGGTCGACGAACTGAAGGACTACCGGGAGTCGTACGCGACCTTCCTCCGGCGCGAGGTCGTCCCGCACTACCCCGACTGGCACGCGGCGCAGATCGTCCCGCGGTCGCTCTTCACCCAGTGCGCCGAGTACGGCTTCCTGGCCATGGAGGTGCCGGACGAGTTCGGCGGTCCGGGCGTCGACGACTGGCGCTTCAACTGCGTGCTCGCCGAGGAGTCGGTGAAGGCCGGCGTCGGCGATGCGATGGCCGGGCCGCTGCTGCACTCGGACGTCGTCCTCCCGTACATCATGCAGTCGGCGACCGACGAGCAGAAGGCGCGCTGGCTGCCGGGCATCGCGTCTGGGGAGACGATCCTCGCCATCGCGATGACGGAGCCGGGCACGGGGTCCGACCTCGCCGGCATCGCCGCCCGCGCCCGCCGCGAGGGCGACGGGTACGTCCTCAACGGGACCAAGACCTTCATCACCAACGGCATCAACGCGGACCTGGTCGTGGTGGCCGCGCGGACGAGCGATGACAAGCACGGCGGTCTCTCGATGTTCGTCGTCGAGCGCGGGATGGAGGGCTTCGCGCGCGGCAAGCAGATCGAGAAGCTCGGCCAGCACGCATCCGACACGGCCGAGCTGTTCTTCGAGGACGTCTTCATCCCGGAGGAGAACCGGCTCGGCGCGGAGGGCTCAGGGTTCATGCAGTTGGTCGGACGGCTCGTGCCGGAGCGGCTGATCCTCGCCGTGTCCTCCATGGCCGGCTGCGAGCACGCGCTCGACATCACGCTCGAGTACGTCAAGGAGCGCAAGGCGTTCGGGCGGCCGATCGGGACCTTCCAGCACTCGCGCTTCACCCTCGCCGAGCTGCGCACGAAGGTCGAGATCTCGCGCTGCTTCGTCGACCGGTGCATCGAGCGCCACGTCGAGGGGACGTGCACGGCGCAGGAGGCGGCGATGGCCAAGTACTGGGTCACCGACCTGCTGTGCGAGATCACCGACGTCGGCGTGCAGATGCACGGTGGCTACGGCTACACGACCGAGTACCCGATCGGCAAGGCGTGGGTCGACGCCCGCATCGGCCGCATCTACGCGGGCACCAACGAGATCATGAAAGAGCTGATCGGGAAGACGATGGGGCTGTAGATGGCTGATGAGTGGAAGCTCGACCAGGTCGGCCAGTGGACGGAGCCGTCGACGTTCGTGGTCGAGCGCGAGCGCACCATCGCCTACGCGGAGGCGACCAACGACACGCATCCCAGGCACGTCTCGGGCGAGCTCGCACCGCCCGTGTTCTCGATCGTGCCGGTCTTCCCGGTGATCGCGCCCGGCGGTCGTCGGCATCGTCCCGTCGGAGATCGTGATGCGCGTCGTCCACGGCGAGCAGGACTTCCACTGGCACCAGCCGGTCGTGCCGGGGCAGACGCTCGTCACCCGCGCGGCCGCCGTCGGCGTCCACGGGCGCTCGTCCGGTGTGGTCGTCGTCGGGAAGGCGGAGACGACGCTGGAGGACGGCACCCCCGTCGTCGACCAGTACATGACGTCGTTCTTCCGCGGCGTCGAGCTCGACGTGCACGTGGGGGAGGAGCCGCCGCCGCACTCGGCCTCGCGCGGCGCGGAGCTCGGGACGGTCGAGCACGGCTTCGACGCCGACCAGACGCACCGCTACTCGAAGGCGTCCGGCGACCCGATGCCGATCCACCTCGACGACGACTTCGCCAAGTCCGTCGGCCTGCCGGGCATCATCGTCCACGGCCTCTGCACGATGGCCTTCTGCTCGCGCGCGGTGATCGGGACGGTGTGCCCCGACGACCCGTCGCGGTTGCGGCGCCTGGCGGTCCGCTTCGCGAAGATCGTGCAGCCGAGCGAGACCATCACCCACACGCTGTGGGACGGCGGCGAGGGCGCGGTCGCGTTCGAGACGGCGTCCTCCTCCGGCGGCGTCGCCATCAAGGACGGCCTCGCAGAGGTCGCTTCCGGGTAGACCTCGCCGAATGGACCTGGACGCGATCCGCGCTGAGCTCCTCGCCCGCCGCGAGCGTGTCGGCGGGAAGGTCGGCAAGCTCGCGGAGAAGCCCGAGCTCGGCACCGCGCAGGGCTTCGGCAAGCGCATCGGCGACGGCACCATCGAGGCCGTCTCCCGGTTGACGGAGATCGGCGTCGGCGCCGGCCTGGAGACGACGCTGGAGCGCACCGATCGCGCGCTGGCGAAGCTCGACGAGGGGACCTACGGGCTCTGCGACGTGTGCGGGAAGCCGATCGCCCCCAAGCGCCTCGCGGCGATGCCCGACAGCGTCCTCTGCATCGAGCACGCCGCGTCCGCGCCGCGCACCCCACCCCGCCGCCGCTAGCCGGACGGGCGGTAGCGGGCCGTCGGCCGCGCCGGCGGGTCGAGCAGCCGCTCCGCGATCCCCTCGATGGTCGCCTCGGGCGGGACGCCCCAGCGCTGGTAGGAGACGATCGAACCCAGCAGCCGGAGCGCGTACGCGCGGTGGCGCCGAGGCACCAGCCGGTCGATGCGCGCGGAGAACCGCGCCTGGTCGCCGGCGGTCACCCCAGCCTCGAACAGCACCCCGCGGAAGGTGAAGTCCCGCATGCCCGCGAGGTGGGCCACCCGCCCGAGACCGAGCGACCCGTAGGCCACCATCAGCATCGCCTTCGTCAGGCTCGCCGACGGGTAGGTGCGGTCGATCCGCGCCTGCTCGATCGAGGTCTTCGTGGTCAGCCGATCCCGCGCCTCCGCAGGCCCAGCGATCGCGCCCGCCACCGCCACCACCCCCAGCCAGAGCGCCCACCGCACGGTGGTATCGTGACTTCCACGCCGCGGGGTGGAGCAGTCAGGTAGCTCGCCGGGCTCATAACCCGGAGGTCGCAGGTTCGAATCCTGCCCCCGCTATGGCCGTTCGGTTCGCCGGACGGTGCAAACGGAAGCCCTCTCTCGCCAGAGGGCTTTCGCGTTTCTGGACCTCTGTTCATCCTCGGTGTCTGAGGCGGTCGCCTCATGCGAGCCGCCGTGGGCTGTGAGCACTTATCTGCCTTTCGCCCGCCGAAGTGGTCACGGACCGGCTTCGGCTCCCTGGCGATCAAGCAAGCGCGCGGCCGGCCAGCCGTGTCGCCTGGTTGTCCCTAGAGCGACACTTACGCGACACACCCCGGCCTTCGGCGGCTGTTGCTTGAGGCAAAAGCAGAAGCGACGACCGCCGCCAGCTAGGCGTGATGAATAGGGCCCCGTATAGCGCGAACGCGCGAGCGCTGAGTGGTGCTCCGACCCCACTCAAGGCTCCTGCCTGCGACTGCTCATCTCGGACGACGCGTAGGGGTGAGACAGCCGGGCGGTCTAGCGGGCCATGAGCGCGTCCATGCCCACGGCCGAGGCGAGCGCCAGGCGGCGGTCGAGCCGCCGCTCGGTGTCGGCGCTGAAGTCCATCTCGTAGACGTCACGCCACTGCCAGCGGCGGCGGCGGTTGATGCCGAGGTCGGCGCCGTCGGGCGCGGTGTACTCGAAGTCGTAGGCGATCGGCAGCCAGTCGCTGTAGCCGCCGACGTAGGGGACGAAGCCGATCAGGCGCCGGAACAGCGCGACGGGGAGGCTGCGCTCGCGCGCCGTGACCTCGAGGCCACTCCCGGTCGAGTGCAGCAGGAAGGTCGAGCGCAGCAGGGACGCGCCGAACACCTTCTGGATCGTCCCGATGACCTCGCCGGCAGGGGTGGTGATGTCGTAGGTCGCGCGCGGGTCGAAGCGCTGCCGGGCCTTGATGCGCATCAGCTCGGTCGTCTTCGTCTCGTCCGTGTAGAAGCCGATGTCCTCCTTGAACTTGAACCGGCGCTGCTCGACGAAGCAGAAGGGCTCGCCGTCCCCCGACTCGTCCGGGAGGGAGAAGGAGTACTGGTTGATCACCAGCCGGACGCGCTGCCTGAGGATGAAGCGATCGTGCTGGTTCGGGTCGACCATCGGGGCATGATCGCAGCGGGACATTCGCGGCCGTGAAAGTTTGAGCGCCGTTGCTCCGTTCGATGGTCAGCCTCCTGGCGCGGGAGGCATGACAACGGGTCTCGGAGGACGGCATGCTGAGCAGGACGCTCAAGTTGATCGTGATGACGGCGATGGTGGTGGCGGGTGCGCTGCCGGCCTCGGCCGGCGCCGTGGACACGGACTGTCCCGGCGGCAGCTCGCCGTGCCCGTATCAGGGCGTCTCCGTGCTCGATCCGCATCCCGCGACCTCCCCCGACTCGCCCGTCGACGCCGTGGTCTCACCGGTCACGCACGACATCTACGTGTCGGACCGGTTCGCGTACCGCGTCAAGCAGTACGGCGCCGACGGCACGTTCATCCGCAGCTGGGGCGGCCGGGGCAGCGACGTCGAGTCGTTCGACCAGTCGGCCGCCATCACGATCGACGCGGACGGCAACGTCTGGCTCACCGAGCTCAACAACAACCGCATCGTGGAGTACACCGGCGACGGGAAGCTGCTCGCGGTCTACCCGTTCAGCCAGGGGTCCGCGGACGGGCAGCTGCTGTTCCCCCAAGGCCTCGCGATCGCGCCGGACAACCACATCTGGATCGCCGACACGGGCAACAACCGCGTGGTCGAGCTGGCCGCTGACGGCACGTTCGTGCGGAAGTTCGGAAAGGCGGGATCCGGACCGTTCGGCGCACCGTCCGGCACCGGCCTCGGCGAATTCAGCTCCCCGAGCGGCATCACCGTGGCGGCCAACGGCGACGTCTGGGTGGCGGATCGCTTCAACAACCGCGTCCAGCGCCTGCCGTCCGGCTCGACGACCTGGGAGGCCACGGGCGTGGCCGGGTCGGGGCCGGGCGAGTTCTTCGGCCCGCAGGACGTCGACGAAGGGGCGGGCGGCGCGATCTACGTCACCGACTCGCAGCGCACGCAGCGCTTCGCGGGCGGCGTCTGGACCGACCTCTCACCCAACCGCCACGGCAACGGCATCGGGGTCGGGGACGGGAAGGTCGTCCTCGCGGAGACGGACGCGCGCCGCGTCCGCGTGCTCGACGAGACGACCGGGACGACCGTGGCGCTCGCGCACCCGATCGAACCCCTCGAGCGCGAGCTGAAGGGGCCGCAGGGGCTGGCGACCGATTCCACCGGCCACCTGTTCGTGGCCGACACGGACGCGAACCGCGTCGTCAAGCTGGACGCCACGACGGGCAATTACCTGGGGGCGTTCGGACAGCTCGGCTCGGGCAACGGCGACCTCAACAGCCCGTGGGGCATCGCGACGGACGGGTCGCACGTCTTCGTGGCCGACACGAACAACCACCGCATCGTGGAGTTCGACGGGAACGGCGCCTTCGTCGCCACGTACGGCACCCAGGGCATCGGCCCCGGGCAGTTCAGCCAGCCGTTCGGGCTCGCGATCGCGCCCGACGGCGGGATCGTCGTCGCCGACACGGCCAACGACCGGGTGATGCGCTCGAGCGCGGACCGCACCACCTGGACGCGGATCGGCGGAAGGGCGGACGGGACCTCCGGGACCGCCGCCGGCGAGTTCGACGGCCCGGGCGACGTGGCCATCACCGCCGCCGGGGACATCTTCGTGGCCGACACCTTCAACAACCGCGTGCAGAAGCTGCCCTCTGGCGGGTCGACGTGGTCGGTGATCGGATCCAGCGGCTCCGGGGACGGCCAGTTCTCGACGCCCCGGGCACTCGACACGACGGCGGACGGCGCCCACCTCTACGTCGCCGACACCAACAACGCACGCGTCCAGCAGCTCTCCGGGGCTGGGACGTTCGAGGCCAAGTGGGGACGCTCACCCTTCGGCGACCCGCCCTGCCCGGGGGAGTTCAACCAGCCCTTCGGCCTCGCGGTCGACCCCGGCGGCAACGTGCTGACCGACGACAACGTCCGCGGCCACGTGCTGCGCTTCCGCTTCACCGGCGGCTCCGCGCTCGCCGTGTGCGACCGGACGCCACCGACCGTCGCGCTCGGCCGCACCGGCCAACGGCGCGACCACGGGGGCGTCACCCACCTTCACGGTCACCGGCGGCACCGCGGCGGGCGACGGGGACGAGCTCCGTGTCCGGGTCTACAGCACCGTCGGCGCGCGCACGCAGGTGCGGGTGCTCACGTCGACCACGCACACGGGCAGCACGTGGACCGTGAACTGGTCCGGCCCGCCGCTCGCCGATGGGTCCTACCTCTACGACGCCGCGCAGACCGACGCCGCCGGCAACCTGGGCGTCACGGGCAAGCGCTCCATCACCGTCGGGAACGCCCCGGCAGGTCCCGAGCTCGCCGTCACCCAGCTCGACAACGGCGTGCCGGTCGTCGGCGCCGCCCCCGGCGCGAACCCGGTCATCGACGACGACGCGCCGACGCTCGGCGGCACCGCCGAGAACGGGTCCGGCGACGCCCAGACCGTCACGGTGCACCTGCGCCGCTACACGGGCACCGCGTTCGTCTCCGCCCGCGACATCACCACCACGCGCGCCGCCGACGGGTCGTGGAGCGTCACGCCCAGCCCGCCGCTGCCGCCGCGAGACGTACGAGGTCTCGGTCAGCCAGGTCACCGACACGCGGTTCCAGAGACCAGCGCGGCTACTGGATGCAGATCACGTCGCTCGCGGTCGCGCAGCTCAACGACGGTGTGCCCGTCGACGGCACGCCGCCCGGCGCGAACCCCGTCATCGCGGACAACGACGCCGACCTTCGCCGGATCCTCGCTCGTCGGGGTCGCCGGCGCCTCCTCGACGATCACGGTCCACCTCGACCGCTTCAACGGCTCCACCTTCGTCGACGACGTGCAGACGTTCACGACCGATCGCAACGGCAACGGCCGGTGGACGGCGACGGTGAGCCCGCCGCTCCCGACGAGACCTGGCGGGTGCGCGTGACCCAGCCGACCAGCGGCGGGACGCGCCAGAGCGCCGGCTGGTACTTCCAGCTGAAGTCGGACCTCCCGCTCGCGGTCACGCAGCTCGACGACGGGGTCCCGGTGAGCGGCTCACCGCCCGGCGCGAACCCCGTCCTCTTCAAGACGGGCCCCGTCGTGAAGGGCACGGCGAGCATCGCCGCGGGCGCTTCGAGCGACGTCCAGGTGCACTACGACCGCAACTCGGCCTCCGGCTTCGTCAGCGACGCCGTCGTGGTCACCGTCGCCCGCAACGCCACGACCGGCGTCTGGCAGGCATCGCCGACGCTGACCCCGGAGACGTGGCGGGTGCGGGTCACCCAGGACGGGCAGACGTCCTCGGCCTGGTACTTCCAGATCAAGGCCGACCCGCCCGTGGCGGTGACGCAGCTCGACGACGGCGTCCCGGTCAGCGGGTCCGCCCCGGGCGCGAACCCGCTGATCATCTCGAGCGGGCCGAACGTCGGCGGCACCGCGAGCATCGCGCCCGGCTCGCCGGCCACCGTGCTCGTGCACTACGAGCGCTACAACGGCTCGACCTACGTCCCCTTCACGGAGATCTCCGCGCCCCGTGACGCGACCACCGGGGCCTGGAGCCTCGCGCCCGCGCTCGGGCCCGAGAGCTACCAGGTGTGGGTCAGTCAGGGCAGCGCGTCGTCGGCGAAGTGGCGCTTCCAGCTCAAGCGCGACCCCGCGCTCGCGGTGACCCAGCTCGACACGAACGTCCCTGTCAGCGGGAACCCGCCCGGCGCCAACCCGGTCTTCGCCAAGGGCAACCCCGCGATCCGCGGGACGGCGAGCATCAAGCCCGGGGCGCCGACAGACCTGAAGGTGCACTTCGACCGCAACTCGCCGACCGGCTTCAAGGACGATGCGGTCGTCGCGAACGTCACGCGCGACGCCGACGGCAATTGGGCGGTGTCGAACGTGAGTCTCACGGACGAGACCTACCGCGTCCACGTCACCCAGGGCTCGGCGTCGTCCGCCTCGTGGTTCTTCCAGCTCAAGCGCGGCCCGACGCTGCGCAACGCCCCCGGCAGCCCCACGGGCCTCGCCCGCGTCGGGCGGACCGTCTACGCGTACGCGGGCGACTGGACACAGACCGGCCCGATCACCTACACCTACGACTGGTTCCGGTGCCCGAACGGCGACCTCAATCGCTGCACGGACACCGGCAAACGCGGCACGTCCTACGACGTGACGGCCGACGACAGCGGGGCTCGGCTCGTCTTCTTCGTGCACGCCACCGACTCCACCGGCACGTCCGGCTCGGTGCCCCGCAGCGCGCCGACGGAGCTCGTCCCGCCGCCCCCGGCCAACGTGGGCGTGAAGGTCCAGGGCATCGAGATCACGCAGGGTTCGCAGGTCAACGGGCTGCCGGTCCCGCAGGCGCCGCTGGGCCGTGAGAACGGGATCCCCTTCGAGCATCCCGTCGCCGCCTACAGCGGCGTCACCCTCGTGGAGCGCTCGAACACCGCCGTACGTGTCTTCGCGTCCGCCTCCCGGGACGTGCGCGTCCTGCTCTACGGCTTCTCGAGCTCCGGCGCCCAGCTCTCGGGCGGCCCGCTGTCGCCGATCAACACCGGACCGGCCGACCTCGGCGCCGACAGCGCAGACGTCAAGCGGCTCAAGGAGGACGCGGGCTTCACCTTCAGCCTGCCGCTCGGGTGGGCGAGCGGCACCGGCAAGCGGCTGGTCGCGACCGTGATCCCCGCGGAGAACGGCGGCAACCCGACCGCCTGCGACGGCTGCAACGAGAACAACGCGTTCGCGCTGAAGGGCATCTCCTTCACGAAGACCCAGCCGATCGCCATCCGGACCGTCAAGCTCAAGAGCGACAAGGGCAAGCTGCCCAACACCAAGACGGCGTACGCGGACTATCGCGTCGCCCAGAACTTCGTCCCGGGCGCGAACAACGAGGTCACCCTCACCGACCCCTGGGTGGCGGAGATCGACGTGAGCAAGCTGACGGAGGGGAAGAAGGTGGCCGCGGATCAGCACCAGAAGCTGCTCGACTGGGCTGCGGACAACCCGAGCGAGGTCTACGACATCACCATGGGCACGTCGGGGCAGGACCCGGTCGGCATGACCACGGGCCGCGGCGACCTCTTCCGCCCGGCGGCGGACCGTCCGGTGGCCAGTGTGGCCACCGACAGCCGCGCCAACACCGACGTCGCCCACGAGCTGTTCCACGCGCTGGGCCGAAAGCACGCGTCGACCGGCTGCGGCGGGGCCGTCAACGGCCAGCAGGCCGAGAAGTGGACGGACGAGCGCGGGGAGCTGCTGGGCGTCGGGCTCGACTTCCTGACCCTGAGCGACAACACGTACCGGCTCCTCGGCAACACCGGCGGAGAGTGGCTGGACTTCATGTCCTACTGCTCCAACGAGGCCAATTCCTGGTTGTCGCCGCGCAACTGGAACGCCGTGGTGGCCACGATCAGGACCAGCGGCTCGCGCCGGCTCGCCGGGACGCGCGCCTCGACGCATCCGCTGGCGGCGTCGTCCCGGATGTCCGCGGCCGACCGGGCCAAGACCCGCGCCGCGGGGACGCCCGGCAGCCTGCGCGTCTCCGGGTACCTCGACGGCGGGCCGCTGACGCTCTCGGAGGTGTCCTCCGGCGCGGAGAACCCAGCGCCGCCCGGCGACCCGTCGAGCGTCTCCGCCATCGTGCGAGACGCGAGCGGCGCGGTGGTCGGCTCGACCCCGCTCAGCTATGAGGAGACGCACGTCTCCAAGCAGCTCGGCGTGGCCACCTTCCTGGCCGGCAACGTGCCCGGCGGGATGAGCGGCAAGACGCTGCAGATCGTCTTCGACGGCCAGGTGCTGGCCACCCGCACCCGCAGCGCCAATCCGCCTGCGGTGAAGCTGCTGTCGCCGAAGGCGGGCAAGCGCGTGCGCGGCGCCCTCGCCGTCCGCTGGACCGCGACCGACGCCGACAACGACAAGCTGGTGGCGAAGGTCGACTACTCCATCGACGACGGCCGCAGCTGGGAGACCGTCAGCGCCGGCGCCGACGAGAGCGCGGTCACGGTCCCCGGCTCCCTGCTCGCCGGGTCCAGGACGGCCAAGGTCCGCGTCGTGGTCAACGACGGCTGGAACGAGACGACGGTCGTCTCGCCCCGGTTCATCGCCGCGGGCTCCCCGCCGCACGCGACCATCGACGAGCCGGCGAACGGGACGCGCACCACGAACGCCGGCCAGCTGGTGCTCTCCGGACAGGCCACCGATGATCGGCGCCGCGCGCTCACCGGCCGTCGACTCACATGGTTCGCCGGCCGCAAGCGCCTGGGCTCCGGTGAGTCCCTCACGGTGTCCGACCTCAAGCCCGGCCGGCAGACGCTGCGCCTCGTCGCCCGCGACGCCCAGGGCCGCAAGGGCACGGCCCGCCGTCGCATCACCGTCAAGGCCGTCGCGCCGACCTTCCTGCGCCTCGAGGCGCCGAAGAAGGTCGCCGCGAAGGCGCGCACCGTGAAGCTGCGCGTCGCCGCCGCGCCGACGGCGCGTCTCACGTCGGGGAAGACCCGCGCCAAGGTGGGGCGCAAGGCGAAGACGGTCCGCATCCGCATCAAGAAGGGGCAGAAGACGCTCGGCGTGCAGCTCGTCGCGCACGGGAAGCGGACCCGGGCGGTCATCAAGCTCCGCGGCTGAGCGGCAGAGCGTAGGTTTCGGCTGGTGACCGATCTTCGTCCTGGTCTGCGCGACGAGCTGGTCACGCAGGCGGTGCTGGCCGCGGTGGGCCGGCTTGACGACGACCTGGTGCTGCGCGCCGGCCTGGAGGACGCAGAGGCACCAGAACGGTTCGCCCGCCACCTCGCGGCAGCGGCTTCGCGGCTGCTGAAGCGAATGAGTGACGCGAGCGTCGACGCAGACGAGCAGGCCGCCGCCGTCAACGCCGCGATCGAGGAGCTGTCCGCGAGCGTGTCGCAGCCGGAGGAACTGCTTGCGATTCCGCCACAATTGCTCGGCGGCATACGGCGCGCCGCCGAAGGGCTGGGCACTCACCAGCTCCCGCCCGCGCCCGTGATCCCGCTGTCCGCGAACGAGCTGCTCGTGAATGGTCACGGTCAGCCCGCCCTGGGCCAGCAGTTGCGAAGCGAGCTGCCGAGCGCAACGCACGTCGATCTCCTGGTCAGCTTCGTCATCTGGAGCGGTGTTCGGACCCTGCTCGACGACCTGGCCGAAGTGCGTGACCGTGGCGGCACCATCAGGGTCATCACGACGACGTACATGGGCGCAACCGAGCCGAAAGCGCTCGAAGCGCTGGCTGCTCTAGGCGCCGAGGTCCGTGTCGCCTATGACGCCGACCAGACGAAGTTGCACGCCAAGGCGTGGATGCTGCACCGACCCGGCGGGTTGAGCACAGCCTTCCTCGGATCGTCCAACGTCTCGTACACCGCGCTTCATCAGGGGCTCGAATGGAACGTGCGCCTGAGTGAGATCGAGGCTCGATCACTCGTGGAACGGATGAAGGCGACCTTCGAGTCTTACTGGGATCAGGACACCTTCGAGCGCTTTGATCCGGAGCAGGACGGCGAACGGCTCCGCCAGGCGCTGCACGGGCAGAAGACCTCGCGACGCCGGAGCCTCGGGGGTGGGTACGTCGCGTTCGACGTCATCCCCAAGCCGCACCAGGCCCGCATGCTCGAGCAGCTAGACGTGCAGCGCGAACGACACGACCGGCACCGCAACCTGCTGGTCGCCGCTACGGGCACGGGTAAGACGGTCATGGCGGGGCTTGACTACCGCCGGCTCTGCGACCGTTTCGGCGGAAGGCCGTCGTTGCTGTTCGTCGCTCACCGCCGCCGCATCCTCGATCAGAGTCGGGCGACGTTCGCCACGATCATGCGCGACCCGAACTTCGGCGAGATCCTGGGCGACGGCGAACAACCGCTCATCGGCAAGCACGTGTTCGCGATGGTCCAGTCGCTGCGCAACGAGCAGGTCGAGCGGCTCGCACAAGACGCCTACGCCGTGGTGATCATCGACGAGGTGCACCACGCGGCCGCGAGCGGGTACCGGGCGCTGCTCGAGCACCTCCAGCCGAAGGAGCTGCTCGGGCTCACGGCCACGCCGGAGCGCATGGACGGCGAGGACATCACTCGCTGGTTCGGAGACCGGACAGCGGTTGAGCTTCGGCTGTGGGAGGCCATCGACGACGGGCACCTCGCACCGTTCCAGTACTTCGGTGTGCATGACGACGTGGACCTCTCCGCCCTCGAATGGCGGCGCGGCAACTACCGGAGCGAGGACCTCGACCGCCTGTTCACGGGCGACGACGCTCGCGTAATGCGCATCCGGCAGGCGCTCGATCGGGTGCTCCTTGACCCGCAGGAGATGCGCGCACTTGGCTTCTGCGTCTCCGTCGCCCATGCGGAATTCATGGCCCAATCCTTCACGCAACAGGGACTGCCGAGCCGCGCGTTGTCGGGGTTGACGCAGACGCCCGAGCGTGACGAGACCCTGCGCGCTCTCGAGCGGGGGGATCTGCGGTGTGTCTTCAGCGTGGACGTGCTCGGCGAGGGAGTGGACGTCCCGTCAGTGGACACCGTCCTGCTCCTGCGACCCACCCAGTCTGCGGCGGTGCTCACCCAGCAGATAGGGCGCGGCCTTCGTCAGCACACCAACAAGACCACCCTCACCGTCGTTGACCTCATCGGCCAGCAGCACCGACGGTTTCGCTTCGACACCAAGCTCCGGGCGCTGATCGATCCGCGCAACGGGCGGCTGGCCGATCAGGCGGCCGAAGGCTTCCCGTACCTGCCGGCAGGCTGCGAGATCAAGCTCGACCGGATGAGCCGCGACGTGATCTTGCGCAGCCTGCGCGACGCCGCGGGGTCGGGCATGTGGTCGGTGCTCGTGGATGACCTGCGCAATCTCGGCGACGTGTCGTTGGCGGGCTTCTTGAGGGACACCGACCGCTCGGTCCAGGACCTGTATCGCGGCTCCGACCGCTCGTGGACGCGCCTCCGCCGTGACGCCGGATTCGACGTGCCCAAGGGGGACGATCACGAGCGCGTCCTGCTCCGCGCCATGCACCGGCTGCTTCACCTGGACGACGCTGAGCGCGTCAATGCCTACTGCCGGTTGCTGAGCGAGCCCACGCCGCCGAGCCCGTCGCCCGGGAGCCGTGACGAGCGGTTGCTGACCATGCTCGCGCTGGCGATCTTCGGTCGCCGGCACGGCCTGGGCGAGCTGGCGAATGGGGTGCGCGTGCTGTGGGCGAACCCTGCCGTCCGGGACGAGCTGGTTCAGCTCCTCGCGGTGCTGGGAGCAGAGGCTGAAGCGGTGACAATGCCGCTGGGCCTCACGCCCGGCCTGCCTCTGGCAGTTCATGCCCGGTACACGCGTGATGAGGCGCTGGCCGGTCTCGGAGACGGCAGTTTCGCCAGACCCCCGACGTCGAGGGAGGGGGTGCGCTGGCTGCCGGACATCGTCACTGATGTCTTCTTCGTGACATTGCGCAAGAGCGAACGGACGTACTCGCCCTCGACGCGCTATCGCGACTACGCGATCACCTCAACCCTCTTTCACTGGGAGTCGCAGAGCACCACGAGCGCGGACAGCCCGACGGGACGCCGCTACCGGCAGCAGGCGTCCGCGGGGACGCAAGCGCTGTTGTTCGTCCGTGAGAACCCGACGCTCGCCAACGGCGCGGGCGCACCCTTCACCCTGCTCGGGCCGGCGACCTTCGTGGACTCGGAGGGTGAGCGGCCGATGCAGATCAAGTGGCGTCTGCACCATCCGGTGCCGGAGACCTTGCTCGAGGTCGCGCGACTCGTCGCTGCCTGAAGGGCTAGGTGCCGCGGGCGGCGGTGACCGCCTCGCAGAGCTCGCGCCGCGCTGCGAGCTCGGCCTCGACCGGGCCGACGACGAGCTCGTCCGCAGCGTCGTCGACCGCCTGGTGGAGGGCGCGCTCGGCCCGGCGGGCGCGGCGGCGTGCGGCGGCCCGGTTGACGAAGCGGGCGAGGAGGGCGAGCAACAACCCGGCGAGGAGCCCGCCGAGAGCAGGAGGGTCGGGATGGGGAAGTCGCGGACCTCCGGCATGGGCACGGCGTCGTCGAGGTGCAGGAAGCCGAGCAGCGCGACCGCGGCGAGCCAGACCAGGCCGGCGAGGGCGACCAGGGCGAAGCCGCGCTGGAGCCAGGCGGCACCGCCCCACCAGCCCGGGCGGGTCATGCGCAGGTCGGCGGAGCCGAGAGCGCGATCCAGGCGGTCGGCGACCTGGTCCTCCGAGCGGGTGGCGGCGCGGCGGACGAGGCCGGGCCACGGCGGCGGCAGCTCGCGGCCCGCCTCGGCGGCGAGGGCGCGGACGGCGCCGTCGACCTGCATCCGCTGCACGGCGGTGGGGCGGGGGAGGGAGGTGCGGTCGCCGGCCGCCGTCGTCCTTCGGCCGGTCCGGTAGACGGAGGCGCTTCAGCGGATCGGGGCGCAGCCGGCGGACCCAGCGCGTCACGGGCCAGCCGGTCTCGAGCGCGCCGCGGCGGCGGTGTGCGCCCTCCACGGCGGCGACGGTGGCGGGGACGCCGGCGGCCTCGGCCAGCGCGCTGACGAGCTGCTGACGCGTGGCCCGTGTGACGGCGCCGCTGCCGTCACCGCAGCCGGCGGCGAGCGGGGCGGCCGCCCGGGTGACGTCGGCGGACAGGCGTGCGAGCACGTCCGCGCGGGCCTGCACCCGGCGGCCGAGCAGCGCCCGCAGCTCCTCCACGCCGAGGCCGGTCAGCGCGGAGGCGGGGACGACGTCCAGCCCGGCCAGCCCCTCCTCCGCCAGCAGCTCACCGAGGTTGCGGCGCACGCCGGCGACCTCGTCGGGCGTGAGGCGGTCGGCCTGGTTGAGGACGACCATCATCACGTCGCGGTGGCCGGCGAGCGGGCGCAGGTAGCCGTCGTGGAGCGCGCCGTCGGCGTACTTCTGCGGGTCGACGACCCACACGAGGAGGTCGACGACGCCGACGAGGCGGTCGACCTCCGAGCGGTTGGCGGCCTCGACGGAGTCGAAGTCGGGGAGGTCGAGGAGGACGAGGCCGTCGGGCTCGACGCCGACGACGTGGCGGCGCGGGACCTCGAGCCAGTCGAGCAGCGCGTCCGGCGCCTCGCCCCAGATCGCCGCGGTGGCGGTGGAGGTGGTGGGACGCCGCACGCCGGCGGTGACGAGCTCCTGCCCGGCCAGGGCGTTGAAGAGCGAGCTCTTGCCGGCGCCCGTCGGGCCGAGCAGCGCGATCACGGTGGCGCCGAGGCCGAGGCCGACCCGCTGGCCGGCGCGGCCCACGACGACGCGCGCGCCCTCGACGGCGGACGCGTCGAGGCGGTCGTCGGCGAGGTCGACCGCGCGGCCCAGCGCGGCCAGGCGGCGCTCGAGGTCCGCCGCTTGATCCTGCCGCCGCTTCACCGGGCGCGCTCGACGGCGGTCAGCGCGGCGCGGAGCTCGTCGGCGGCCCCCGTGGGCGGCATCACGGGCGCGAGCCGGGCCTCGAAGCGTTCCTCCTCGGAGGCCAGCAGCACCCGCACGCGCTCGAGCAGGTCCTCGCGTGCGCGCGCGGCGAGCGTGCGCACGGCCTGGTCGCCGAGCATGGCCTCCAGCAGCCGCTGGCCGACGGCAGAGGTGCCGCCGGCGACCGCGACCTCCGCACCGGTGAGCCCGCCGGTGTGGGCGAAGGTGACGAGCATGACCCCGAGGCCGGCGCCGTTGACGCCGAGCGAGGCGGCGCGCGCGGCGCCGCGCTTGTCGGCGCCCTCGCGGGCGACGAGCTCGAAGACCGCGTCCTGCCACTCCCGGACGGTGACGCGGGTGCGGTCGGCGAGCGTGGGCGAGGGCGCGTCGAGGCGCTCCCCGCCGGCAAGCAGGGCCTGCCCCGCCGGTCGCGCCGACCAGGCGTCCGCCGCGCGCTCGGCGGCGCGGTCGGCAGCCGCCGCGATGAGACCGTCGAGGCTCGACGTCACGGCGGCCTTGAGCTCGGCGTCCGGAGGGGCGGTGCCGGTGACCAGCGCGCGGATCCGGTCCCGGGCCCGCCCGATGCGCGACTCCACCGCCCGCATGAGGTCGCCCGTGCCGATGACCTCGTGCCAGCGGGCGAGGACCTCGCCGCGCAGCAGCGCACCGGCCCGCAGCGCCTCGCCGATCTCCTCGACGGACGTCGCGTAGGCGCGTTGCGCGTCGTCGCGCAGGACGTTCGCGGTCGCCTCCTGCTCGGTCAGCGCCGCCTCCACCGCGCCGACCCGAGCCGGCAGCGAGTCCAGCGCGCCGGTCAGCGTGCGGCGCACCACGCCCGCCCGGGCCCCGGCGTCCGCGGCGAGGTCGTCCAGCCACGCGCGCACCGGGGCGAGCGCGCCCGCCGGGATGCGGCCCGCCTCCAGCGCGATCTCCGGGACCGTCAGCAGCTCGGCGTCCGCCAGCCCGCGCTCGGCGAGCATCGCCCGCAGGTGGTCGGCCACCTCGCCGACGGCCTCGGGCGGCACGCGGTTGAGCACCACGCTCAGCGACGTGCCCCGCTCGCGCGCCGCGTGGAGCAGCTCCCACGGGACGGCGTCCGCGTAGCGCGCCGCGGTCGTGACGAACAACCAGGCGTCGGCGGCGGCGAGGAGCTGGCGGGCGAGGTCGCGGTTGGCCTCCACCACCGAGTCGATGTCGGGCGAGTCCAGCAGCGCGAGGCCGGGTGGGAGTGCGTCGGTGGGGGCCAGCTCGAGCCCGCCCGGTCCGGCCGGCGCGCCGGTCGTGCGGGGCATCCCGCCGAGCACCCGGTCGTCCTCGAACCAGCGCCGGTCGTCGGGATGGCATGCCAGGACCGGCGCGCGCGTGGTGGGTCGCAGCACACCGGGGCGGGTGACGTCGTCGCCGACCAGCGAGTTGACCAGCGTGGACTTCCCGGCGCCCGTCGAGCCGCCGACGACCATCAGCAACGGCGCCTCCATCTCACGCAGGCGCGGGAGCAGGTAGTCCTCGATCTGGGCGACGATCTCCGCGCGCGTCGTCCGCGCGCCCACCGCGCCCGGGACGTCCAGCGCGAGCTCGAGCCGCGCGAGCGTGGCACTCAGGTGCGAGAGGGCGTCGGGGAGGGCCACGACTCCGTGCTTACCCGAGGGGTACGGTCCGCACCATGAAGCGTCTCGTGATGGTGCTCGCAGTGGCGATAGGCGTCATCGCGGCGCCGGCGGAGGGCGCGAAGTGGCAGCCGCTCGCGACGGCGCGGATCAGACGGTGGTGCTCAGCCCGGCGTCTCCGTGGGTAATGGTCAACCCGGCTACGGGTGGGCGTGTCGGGCCTGTGGTGCATCTGCCCGACACCGGCCGCTGCCCGGTGGACACGCGGGTGCAGCTGGTGGGCTCGCCGGACGAGCCGGACGCGTTCCTCCTCGGTAGCAACGCGCCGGTCTATGGGGACTTCTTCCTCGCAGCGAGCAGCGAGCAGCGAGTACGAATGCACGGTCCGGCCGGGAGGTCCGTCAAGCAGCAGATCGCGCTCGCGAGCACGGCGGTGCAGAACGGCCTGTGGGCCGGCTGGCGCGACACGGCCACCGACGACATCGTCATCCGCCGCCTGTGATCGCCACCGTCAACAACGACGACAACCAGGTCAGCCGATCACGAAGGCGACGGTGACGTTCGGCAAGTGGACCTTCGTCACGAAGGGCGCGGGCGCAACGAGGATCACGCCGCCGCTGAAGGAGTGGCACCTACAAGGCGGCCGCCGCCAAGCCCGGCTACGCGAGCGCGACGCTGCGCTTCAAGGTCACCTAGACGCGGCCGCGGATCAGCCCAAGAGCCTGCGGAGCAGCGAACGGCGCGGCGCCGGCGGCGGGGCGGCGGTGCTGACGTCGGCGACGAACGGTGGCGGTGCGACGGACGGACCTGGCTCGACCCGCTGACCCGGCCGGCCGAAGTGCGCATGGAAGACGTCGTGGCACCCCTGGCAGAGGACGATCACGTCCTGGAGCCGCTCCTCACCCCGCCTCGCATAGTCGCGGTGATGGACATGGAGATGCTCGGTGTGGCGGGCGTCGAGCGCGCACGCGTGCCCGTACCGGACGAGCGCCGCGTTGCGTGTCTCCCGCCATTCCGGCGTTCGCAAGAAGGTCTTGTACGGCATGGCGCGCAGCTCTGCGACGCGGCCTCGGAGGGCCGGCGCAGCGAGCACCTCCGGCTCAGCCGCCGCGGCACCCGCGAGGGCCCAGATCCGATAGGACGGGTTGATCACGAGGCCGTCGCGCTTGAGGTTCGTGAGCGTCCAGGAGAACTCGTAGGCCCAGCAGGTGTCGTGCTTGGCCCTCCACTTCTCCGGGGGCGGAGCGTGCAGCTCGCGCTCGGTGTAGACGACGTGCTCCCCTACGTGCGCGCGGATCTCGTTGCGGGAGGCCCGGCCGCCACGGGCGTGGAGCGCTTCGAGGGCGGCGAGGCGGAGTTTGCGGCGGAGGGCGCGACGCTCGTCGGTGGAGAGCTCAGGAACCATCCCGCTCCTGATCGGCGCGTGCTGACCGGCGGTTGAGCAAGACGCAGATATGCCGACGCAAGGGGGCGGCAGACCCGGGGGCGGCTGAGGAACCGCAGGACGCCGGTGAGCACACGCGGGGGCAGGCGCGGGATGACCCACTGCAGCCCGTAGGCGGCCTCGAAGGCCGGACGGTGCGCGGCGGAGAAGGCGGCGTAGCGGCGGTGGGCGGAGGCCGCGGCACGCTCGCCCGCGAGGACGGCGCGCAGCTCGCGGCCTGCGCGGTGGCCGAAGTGCAGCGCGGTGCGGATCCCCTCGCCCGTGGCCGGGAGGCAGTGGCCGGCGGAGTCGCCCGCGAAGAGGATGCCGTCCTCCACCGCGGGGCGCAGCCGGTGCGGGAAGTAGTTGCCCTGGAAGCGCTCGGGTGGGACGGCGAGCCGGGCGGCGGCCTCGACCGTTCCGGGGCGAACGCTGTGGCGCGGCTCGTAGGAGCCCGCGCCGACGCGCTGCTCGCCGCCCGCCGGCACGCGCCACGCGTACCCATAGCGCACGAGCGAGCGGTCGATGTACACGTCGAGGTCCGTCCCGCCGGCGACGTGCGGATGGACCTCGAGCCCACGGGAGAGCGTCGCCTCCGGCGGCTGGACGTGCGGGCCGGCGCCGAGCGTCCGCCGCCAGCCGAGCGCGTCGACGATGTGATCGGCCGCGAGGTCGCCGCGGTCGGTGCGCACGACGCGGCCGTCGCGCCCCTCGACCTTCGCCACCTCGAACCGCGCGCCGCCGCACTGCGCCCACAGCGCTTGGCACAGCGTGCGGTAGTCGAACGCCGACCACGCCCACGGCAGCCGGAAGCGGAAGGAGCCGTGCGGGGTGTGGAAGGCCATCGCCGGCAGCTCCTGGCGGACGGCCGCCTCGAGCCCGAGCGCGCGGATCCACGGCTCGGGGACGGCGCACGCGCTCGTCGCCCGCTCGCCGATCTCGTAGCGGTCGACGACCAGCACGTCGGCGCCGCTGCCCGCCAGCGCCCGGGCGGCGGCGAGGCCCGCGAAGGACGCGCCGCAGATGAGCACGTCGCAGCGCCCGCGGTCGCCGAGCGGCGTCCGCTCGGCACCACGCAGGGTCGCGCGTCGCGTCACGGCCGGACGGAGGCGGCGGTCGCCAGTGCGACCCGCCACGGCGGCGCCGCGGTGCGCCGGCGCAGGACGTCGAAGTCGACCGCCTCGATGCGGTCGAGCACGAGCCCGTAGACCGAGCAGGCGAGGCGGATGCCCGGGCGCACGCGGGCGGGCGCCGAGGCGATGGCGACCTCGCAGCCGCGGAAGCGGTCCCGGGCGCGGATCACCCCGGTGGCGACGGCGTCGCGCACCCCCGACGCCTCGTCGGCGCCCGGCAGGTACACGCGCCCGAGCGAGGCGTCCTCGCGCACGTCGCGCAGGAAGTTCGTCAGCTGGAAGGCCTGGCCGAGCCGCCCGAACGTCGCGTGCTCCTCCGCCGGCACCCCGAGCAGCGCCGCCATCATCCGCCCGACGGTCCCGGCCGAGCCGTCCATGTAGCGGTCGAGCTCGTCCCAGTCGGCGATGCTGCACGGGCGCGCAGTCGATGCGCATCGCGTCCATGTAGGCGTGCAGCTCGTCCAGCGGCAGGGCGTGACGCTGCCCGGCGTCGACGAGGGCCGCGGCGACGGGATGCCGGGGCGCGTCGAGCTCCGCCTCCCAGTCGTCCAGCGCCCGCCGCCGCTCCTCCACCGAGGAGGGCCGGTGCGGCCCGTCGACGAGCTCGTCGGCGGTGCGGACGTAGGCGTACAGGGCGTGGGTCGCGGGACGGACGGCAGCCGGCAGCCGGCGCGTCGCCCAGTAGTACGTCGGGTCGTGACGCCGGTGCATCCGCCGGCACGTGTCGTAGCCGGTCCGCAGGTGATCGTGTGCGCGCTCCATCTCCTCGTCACCCACGCTACGCCCGCCGGGCGTCGAGCGATCAGCCGCGGACCGTGAAGCGCCGCGTCTTGGACGTCGACTGGCCCGCTGCGTTGGTCACCGTGACCGCCACGGCGACCTTCACGCCGCGCCTGCGCTGCTTCTTGGTGCGCAGGTGGCGCTTGAGCGAGCGCTGGTACTTCCTGGCGATCTTCACCTTCAGCGTCCGCTTCCCGGTGGCGCTGCCGAGCGTGCCCGAGCCGATGGTGAGGTCGCCGACGGCCGCCAGGCGCGCCCTGCTCGAGAGCGCGGCGCCGCCGGCCGAGCAGGCCTGGTCACAGGCGATCCCGACGGGCAGCGTCCACGCCTTCAGGAACGCCTTCACCTTCACGGTGCGCTTCCCGCTCAGCGTCAGCTTCGGCCTGGCGGGATCCGTGGGGACGTCGACGACGGTCGCGGGGAGGGGGGTGCCCGTCACCGTCTCGCAGGCCTTCAGGACGTCGGCGCGCGGGGCGTTGAGCCCGGGCAGGTCGGCCTTGGCGCTGTCGGTGCCGGCGCCGCAGTCGATGATGTCCGTCGCCCCGTCGGCGGCGGTGACCGTGTCGTCGCCGCGTCCGGCGTCCACCACGTCCGCGCCCCCGCCGCCGTCGATGACGTCGTTGCCGAGGTCGCCCGTGATGCGGTTCGGGCCGGCGCTGCCGGTGATGGTGAGGGGAGCCGGGTTCGGGTCGCCGTACGGGGTGTCGAGGAACCCGTCGACGTCCTCGATGTCGGTGTGGAGGTTGTCGTGCTCGTCCCCACCGGTCCGGCCGTCGTTGGCCTGGTCGTCGAGGGAGACGGTCAGGGGGATCGCGGTCAGCTTGGGAAGGATGATCTCCGTCGGGACCGTGATCTCGACGTGGACCGGCTCGGCCCGCGCGATCTCCGCGGTGTCGGTGCCGGCGCCGCCGTGGACGTCGTCGGTCCCGAAGGACTCGATGAGCCTGTCGTCGCCGGCGCCGCCGTCGAGGGTGTCGTTGCCGGGCGTGGGCGGCTCGGGCGTCGCGAAGAAGTAGCCGTCGGTGAGGTCCCCGTCCAGGAGCGTGTCCGGGCCGCCGTTGCCGAAGATGGCGTCGTTGCCGTCGTTCCCGTCCAGGCGATCGTGCTGGGGCGAGCCGCTCAGGGTGTCGTCACCGGCACCCCCGGAGAGCTCGGCCGGGTTGGGGCCGGCGGCGAGGACGTCGTTGCCGTCTCCGCCGTAGAGGTACTCGATGTCCGCGCCGACGTTGTCCGTCGCGCCCGCGCCGTCGCTGTCGTTGGCGACGTCGTCGAGGCTGATGGTGGCGCCCGGGACGGTGTAGACCGCGTAGCTGTCGGGGACCTCGAACAGCTGGTAGAGCGCCGGATCCGCGGCCGGGTCCTGCTCGGCGGGCGGGATGGTGGCCGTGCCGCCGTGGTACGTGTCGTTGCCGGGCTCGGAGGCGAAGCTGTCGTACTCCGTGTCGCTGCCGAAGAAGGTGTCGTCTCCGTCCCCGCCCAGCACGGACGTCTCGAGCCCGTGGGCCCCGGCCCGGAGGGTGTCGCTTCCGGGTCCGCCGTCGACGCTGATCCCGGGCCCGTTGCGGTCGACGGTGATGTCGTCGGCGCCGCCCGCCGCTTCCAGCCGGACGCTGGTCGCCTTCGACCCGGGGCAGGTGATGGACGTGTTGATCGACGTGCAGCCGACGATGGTGTGGCTGCCGAAGCCCATCGGCCCGCTGACGGTGACGGTCCCGGTGGGGCCCGAGCCGGTGCTCGAGACCGCGTACGTCTCGCCGGTCGCGTCGCCGACCACGGTCAGCTTCATCGCGGTGATCGAGGCGTTCGTCGGGCTCGCGAGCGCCTCGGGCGCGGCGGCGAGCGCGAGCCCCAGGACGAGGCCCGCTGTCAGTCGGAGGCGCATCGGGCCACTCATCCCTTCACCGTGTAGGTGCGGGTCGCCCGTGTGGACTGACCCGCGGCGTTGCTCACCGTGACGGCGAGGTCGATCTTGACGCCCTTCCGGCGTTGTCTCTTCGTACGGAGCTTGCGCGTCAGCCGCTTGGCGTAGGCCTTCGCGACTTTGACGGTCAGCGTCCGGGTGCCCGTCCCGCTCGCCAGGCGGCCCGTGCCGACCACGAGCTCGCCCAGCCGGGCGATGTGGCCGCCCCTGGTGAGGGCCGCACCGCTCGCCGCGTAGGCCTGGTCGGCGCCGACGGTCGCGGTCAACGTCCGTCGCCGCTTGAAGGTCTTCGTCTTGACCGTCCGCCGCCCGGTGAGGGTGACGACCGGCCGGTGCGGCTGCGCGGCGACGATGACCGTGGTGAGGGCGGCCGGCAGGGCGGTGCCGGTGACCGTCTCGCAGTCGGTCAGGACGTCGGCCCGGGCGGGGTCGAGGCCGGGGAGGTCGGCCGTCACGCTGTCGGCCCCGTCGCCGCAGCGGATCGCGTCCGTGTGCTGGTCGACCGCCGCCACCGTGTCGTCGCCGCCGCCGGTGTCGATCACGTCGGCGCCCGCACCGCCGTCGACGGTGTCGGCGCCGCCACCCGTGATGATCTCGTTCGCGGCGGCGCTGCCGGTCACGGTGTCGGCGGCGGAGGCCGGCCTGCTGTTCTCCAGGCGGCTGGCCGTGTCGACGCCCTCGATGTCCGTGTGGACGTTGTCGTGCTCGGCGGAGCCGGTGGCCCCGTCGTTGGCGACGTCGTCGAGGGAGATGGTGAGCGGCGTGTAGCGGGGCGCGGGCTCGACGAAGCCCGGGGCGCTCGTGTCGACGACCTGCAGGTCGTAACGGCCGGCGACGAGCATGTCGGTGCCGTCCCCGCCGTGCAGGTCATCTGTCCCCGTGCCGGAGAAGAGGGTGTCCGCGCCAGGGCCGCCGTCGAGGCTGTCGTTCCCTGGCGCGGGAAGCGTGGTCCCGGTGTCGGCGTACACGTCGTACTCGTCGTCGCCGTCGTTGAGGACGTCGTCGCCGGCCCCGCCGGCGACGATGTCGTCCCCGTTGTCGCCTTCCAGCGTGTCGTCGCCGGGAGAGCCGATGAGGTGGTCCTTGCCGCCGTTGCCGAAGACGTAGACCGGAACGTCACCGGCGGTGATGGTGTCGTCGAAGTTCGAGCCGTTCAACAACTCGACGTCCGCGCCGACGTCGTCGATCCCGCCGGCGCCGAAGTCGTCGTTGGCGACGTCGTCGAGGGTGACGGTGATGCCGTTCGGCGTGGACACGGCGTCGAGCCGGTCCAGCGAGAAGAGGTCCAGCTGGAACGGGAACCCGTGGGTGAACGGCACGGTCACGGGGAGGGCGTCACCGCGGTAGGTGTCGTTCCCCGGGCCGGCGACGAACTGGTCGATCGTCCCGGTCAGCCCGTTGAAGGTGTCGTTGCCCTCCCCGCCGGTATCGGCGGGGGTGAGGGGGAACACGCGGGCGTTGAGGGTGTCGTTGCCGGCGCCTGCGTCGACGCGGTTGCGCGGACCCATGCCCTGGAACAGCTCATACAGGGGGTAGTTGCTGTCCTCGTTGATCACGTCGTCCTGGCCCTTCGTCTCGAGCCGGATGCCGTGGGCGGTGCTGGTCGGGCAGCTGAAGGTCGTGTCGGTCTTGCTGCAGGTGGGGATGGTGAACCCGTTGAAGCCGCTCGGGCCGGTCACCTTCGCGGTCCCGACGCCCATCGCGTCGGTGGTGAGCGCGATGCTGTAGGTCTCGGCGGTGTCGTCGCCGACGACTGCGAGGTCCCCGCCGACGATGGTCACGGCGGTCGGGGCGGCGGTGGCCGAGCCGGCCGCGGCCAGGGTGAGGACCACGGTGAGCAGGGCGGTCCGTGCGCGCGGCGTCATGAGGAGGTGAGCGTCGGCCGCGACCGGCGCTTACGGTGCGGGCATGTCAACGGACATGGAGTTGGCCGAGGAGGTCGTCGCGGAGCTGGCGGCGATCCCCGATCGCGGCTCGGCGACGCCCGGTGAGCGGACGGCCGCGGGGCGAGTCGCCGACTGGCTGGGCGGGCGGGTGGAGACGGAGCGTGCCCACGGGACGCACTGGTGGCCGTACGGGTTGCCGCCGGCCCTCACCGCGCTGACGGGCAGCCGACTCGTCGGGCTGCTCGCCGCCGCCGCGGTGGTGGAGGACGTCGAGGGCCCATGGCGGCTGCTGCGGCGGCTGCTCCCGCAGCGGGACACGTTCAACGTGATCGCGGAGATCGGTGCGGGGCCGCGCACGATCGTCGTCCACGCCCACCACGACGCGGCCCACGGCGGCGTCATGTTCCACCCGGCGGTGGCGCAGCCGGACGGGCCGGTGCCGACGCTCGCGCTCGTCGCGGGGTTCCCGCTGCTGGTGGCGCTCGGTGCCCGCCGGGCCGGACGGATCCTGTGTGCCGTCACCGCGGCGCTGTTCGCCGACAGCGGGCGGCGGGCGCCGGTGCCGGGCGCCAACGACGACGCGTCCGGCGTGGCCGCGCTGGCGCTGCTGGCCCGGCGCCTCCGCGCGGCGCCTCCTGATGGTGTCCGCGTCATCCTCCTGTCCACGGGGTCCGAGGAGGCGATGCTCGAGGGGATGACCGCCTTCGCCCGCCGTCACTTCCGTCACCTCGACCGGGCGACGACGAGCTTCGTCAGCGTCGACTCGCTGGGGTGGGAGACGCTGGCGCTGCGCAGCGGCGAGGGCGCGCTCCGACAGCGGCCGGCGTCCCCCCGGCTCGTCTCGGTGCTGCGCGCGTGCGCCCGCGAGCAGGGCGTCGAGCTGCGGGAGGGCGTCCGCTTCTGGATCCCCACGGACGGCAACGTCGCGCTGCGCGCCGGCTACGCGCAGGTCACCCTCGGCAGTGTGCAGCCCGACGGCGGCTACCCGGGCTATCACACCCCGCAGGACACCCCCGACCGCGTCCACCACGAGACGATCGTCCGGGGCGCCGACTTGATCGAGGCGCTGGTCCGCGCGTCACACTCTGCCACCGGTGAGCAACGAGGATGATCTGGCGGAGGCGCTCGAGCTGCGCGACGAGCTCCTGCTCGCCTGCCGCGACGTGATGCTCTCGATGGGCACGCCGAACGCCGCTGCGCTCGTCGCCCACATCGACGCGCTGCTCGACCTCGACGACGAGGCGTCACCCGGCTCCCAGCGGCCGTAGCCTGCCCGCCCATGACCGATCCCGCCTTCGTCTACGACCCGGACCTCGACGGCGACGCGGACCCCGGTGAGGTCGTGTGGACGTGGGTGCCCTACGTGGAGGACGCGACCCAGGGCAAGGACCGGCCGGTGGTGGTGATCGGGCGCGACGGCGACGACGTGCTGATGGTCCCGTTGTCGAGCAAGGACCACGAGGAGCGGCCGGACCGCAACGACTGGGTGCCGCTGGGCGCGGGGGCGTGGGACCGCGACGGCCGCACGAGCTACGCGGACGTGGCGCGGGTGCTCCGGGTGAAGCCGGACAGCATCCGGCGGGAGGGCGCGGTGCTCGAGCGCGGGCGCTTCGAGGCGGTCGTGAAGGCGGTGCGCGACCGGGCCGGCGACTGAGCGCCGGCCCGGAGCACGAGTCCGCTACCTAGCGGGGGGCAGGCGCGACGTAGTCCGTCGAGTCGCCCGTGATGATCACGTAGAACCGCTTGCGGTCACCGATCTTCTGGGAGGCCGACAGCATCGGGTCGGTGGGGTCGGCGGGACCGTTGGTGAAGGACCCGTCGGAGTTGCGCGGGCTGACGACGAACCCGTTGATGGTGTTCGCGCCGGGAGGGGCGCAGCCGACGAACGCCGGTGATGGCGCAGCGGGTCGCGGTGATCTCGCCGGAGAACTCCGGGTTGGCGTCCGCACCGGGGGCACGGCCGTTCACGAACGGCGCGCCGGGGGGCGTGCTGTCCGGGTTGGTCGGTCCGCCCTGATCCGTGCTGTTCTGCAGCGCGATGGTGGCGACGATGCCGTTGTTGGTCAGCGGCTCGTTCGCGTCGATGTAGACGTTGCCGAACGCGCCCGCCGGGGTGCCCATGCGGGTTCGTGGTCAGGTTGTAGGCGGAGGTGATGCTGAACCCGCCGGACTGCGCCTCGATCTTGCCGGTCGCGTCGACGAGGACCCAGCGGCCGGAGCCGGTGTCGCCCTTGTCACCCTTGGCGCCGTTGGTGCCGTTCGTCCCGTTGGTGCCGTCGGCACCCTTGGCGCCATCGGCACCCTTCGCGCCGGCGGGGCCGGTCGGACCCACGGTGCCCGGAGCACCGGGCGTGCCGGCGGGACCCTGCGCGCCGGTGGACCCCTTGGACCCCTTCGGCAGCTGGCCCTTCTTGAAGTCGGAGCTCTTGAGCGAGCGGTTCTTGACGTCCGCGCTCGTGACCGTGTTGTTCTTGATGTCCTTGCCGGTGATCTTGACCGCGGCGTACGACGTGCCGCCCAGTGAGATGGTCATCGCCGTCATGGCGACCGCCATCGAAGGGCTCGGCTTGCGAAGCTTCATGTGCACCTTTCTCCAACTTCTTGCTTGACGTCGGGCCTACCGCTTACGGCGAGTGAGTGGATCATCAAGGGTGAGTTGAGGTGTCAGTGAACGGACGTGGCCGAAACGCGCCATCGTCATCGTTAGGTGGACATGCGCCGCCTCGCGATCGTCCTCCTGCTCACGCTGCTCGCCGCCCCCGCGGCCCACGCGAAGAAGAAGCCCAAGCCCGGCCTGAAGGTCGAGGGCTTCAGCGTCAACTCCGTCTACATCGCGAAGGGCACGACGGTGAAGCCGGAGGAGTCGACGAACACGTGCTACCGGATCGGCGGCCCGTCCGGTGCGCCGCAGTCGCTCGTCGGTGCCGTGTACGTGCGCGCGATCAAGCTCCCGAAGACGGCGGTCACGCACTACACGTTCAAGACGCCGTGGGACAAGGCCCAGGGCGTGCCGCCGACCGACGGCGTCTTCGACGGCCCCTTCAACAAGGGGCTCTTCCGCTCCAAGCCGACGAACACGGGCGGGACCTTCGGCGGCCCGGCCGGGAAGCACGACTACTTCACCTACCGCATGCTGCCCACGGGGATCCCGGCCTCGTACTACCTGGCGGGCGAGTACTCGTTCACCGTGACGGCCAAGGACGCGGGCAAGACCTACGCCGCGAAGGGGAAGATCACGCTGAACTGCGCATAGGTGTCGATTTCGCCGTCTCCCGTTCGTCTCAGCTCTGAGACCAACCCCGAGGAGGCCGTGATGAAGTACATGATGCTGATCTACCAGGGCACCACACCGCGACCGGGCATGCCCGACTGGGACGACCTGTCCGACCAGGAGAAGGGCGCGATCTACGCCGAGTACAAAGCCCTCAACGAGACCCCGGGCATGACGCCGGGCAACTCGATGGAGGAGGCGGACACGGCGACGACCGTCCGGGTCCAGGATGGCGAGACGATCGTCACCGACGGCCCCTACGCCGAGGTCAAGGACGCCATCGGCGGCTACGGGATCCTCGAGGTCGACGACCTCGACGCGGCCATCGCCATCGCGGCGAGGGTGCCGGCGGCGAGCCGCGGCGGCGGCATCGAGATCCGCCCCATCCGGACGTGGAACGTCTAGCCACCGTCTTCCGCGACGAGTGGGGCCGCGTGCTGGCCGCCCTGATCGGTGTCCTCGGCGACTTCGACCGCGCCGAGGAGGCCGCCCAGGACGCGTTCGCGATCGCCGCCGAGCGCTGGCCGCGCGACGGGGTGCCCGCGCACCCCGCCGCGTGGCTGGTCGCGACGGCGCGCAACCGCGCGATCGACGGCATCCGCCGCGAGCGGACCTACGCGAACAAGCTCTGCGAGCTGGAACCCCCCTTGCCCCCGATGGAGATCGACACGCCGTTCACCGACGAGCGGCTCGAGCTGCTGTTCACCTGCTGCCACCCGGCGCTGAACACGGAGGCGCAGGTCGCCCTCACGCTGCGCACGCTCGGCGGGCTCGAGACACCGGAGATCGCCGCCGCCTTCCTCGTCCCGGAGGCGACGATGGCCCAGCGTCTCGTGCGGGCCAAGAAGAAGATCCGCGTCGCCGGCATCCCCTTCCGCGTCCCGCCCGACCACCTGCTGCCCGACCGCCTCACCGCCGTGCTGGCGGTCGTCTACCTGATCTTCAACGCCGGCTACTCCGGGAGGGAGGAGCTCGCGCTCGAGGCACTGCGGCTCGGCGACGCCCTGGCCGAGCTGATGCCCGACGAGCCGGAGGTCCACGGCCTGCGCGCGCTCATGCACCTCCATCACGCCCGCCGCGACGCCCGCCTGCGCGACGGCGAGCTCGTCCTGCTCGCCGACCAGGACCCGGCGCAGTACGACCGCGACCACATCGCCGCCGGCCGCACGCACCTGGAGCGCGCCCTCGCCCTGCGCGGCCACGGGACCTACGTCATCCAGGCGGCCATCGCCGCGCTGCACGCCGATGCCCCGCGCGACTGGCCGCAGATCGCCGCGCTCTACGGCGAGCTGTCGCGGCTCACGGGCTCACCGGTCGTCGAGCTCAACCGCGCCGTCGCGGTGGGGGAGGCGGGCGACCCCGCGGGCGCGCTCGCCATCGCCGACGGCCTGCCGCTCGACGGCTACCGCTACCTGCACGCCACGCGGGGCGAGCTGCTGCGCCGGCTCGGCCGCACCGCCGACGCCCGCGCCGCCCTGACCCGCGCCCTCGAACTCACGCCGGAGGGCGCCGAGCACCGGTTGCTGGAACGCCGCCTCACGCTGGTCGCGTAATCGATCGAGCGGTCAGCGCCTTGACCGTCCGGACCCCGACCTCGGGGTGAACTCGGACGAAAAGGAGCAGGGACATGCTGCGGAAGATGACGATGCTGGCGATGCTGCTGGTGCTCGCGTTCGGCACGGCCGCGATCGCGGGTTGTGGCGGCGACGACGAGAAGAGCTCGACGAAGACCGAGACCACCAAGGAGTCCGATGACAGCGGTGGCGGCGGGGGCGGCAGCACCGACCCGAACATCCAGGCCGCGGTCGACTCCTGCAAGCAGGCCATCGACGCACAGGCGCAGCTGAAGGCCGACACGAAGGACGACCTGAAGGGCATCTGCGACAAGGCCGCCAGCGGCGACATCAAGGACGCCCAGGAGGCCTCGAAGGAGGTCTGCACCAAGATCGTCGAGGACACGGTCCCCAGCGGCGACGCCCAGGACCAGGCCAAGGCGGCCTGCGCGCAGGCCGCCCCGTAGGCCACGTAGCATCGCGAGCGTGCGGCTGCTGGTCGTCCTCACGCTCGCCCTGGCCCTTCCGGGGGTCGCGTCGGCGCAGTCCTGCCTGACGGCTGATCCTCCGGCGATCACCACGGCCCCACAGCCCGTCCGCTTCGGCATCACGCCCGGGGCGGCGGGCACGGCCGGTTCCGTGCAGGCGAGCGGTGCGCCGCGCGACGAGGCCCGCCTCACCCGCGCGCTGCTTGACGCTGCGGCCGAGGCGCCGTGAGCTCGTCCTCCGCCTCAACCGCCTGTTCTGGTCGGACGGGAAGGCGGGCATCGACCGCTTCGTCCGCCTCGTCGACGCCTACGGGGCCCGCGGACTGCGCAGCGAGGTGCAGATCCGCTACCACCCGCCGGCGGGCCACGAGGGCGACGTCGCCGGCTTCACGCGCTTCGTGCGCCGCGCCGTCCACCGTCTCGGCGCCCGCCGCGCGGTCGTCGGCTTCTCCGTCACCAACGAGGCGAACTTCCCCGTCTCCCCGAACACCAGCGACGGTGCCTACCCGGGCGTGCTGGACGCGGTGGTCGCGGGCGTCGTGGCCGCGAAGGCCGAGCTGCGCGCCCTGCATCGCGGTCGCCTGCCCGTCGGCTTCAACGTCGCCTGGCGCGCCGCCCCGGCCGACGACGAGCGCTTCTGGCGCACCCTGGGCGAGAAGGCGACGCCGGCCTTCCGGCGCGCGCTCGGCTACGTCGGCGTCCAGATCTACCCCGGCCTCGTCTTCCCGCCCGTGCTCGCGCCCGGCCGGACCGCGGGGGACGAGACCGCGGAGGCGCTGACGCTCGTGCGCTCCTGCTACCTGCCGCTCGCCGGCCTCCGGCGCACCCCGCTGTGGGTCACGGAGAACGGCTACGCCACGAACCTCGGCCGCTCCGAGGCGACCCAGGAACGTGACCTCCGTTCCACCCTGGCCGCCGTCCACGACTACTCCGGGCAGCTGGACGTCACCGACTACCGGTACTTCAACCTGCGCGACAACGCGTCGGACGGCACCGACCTCTTCGACGCCGTCGGCCTGCTGCGCGACGACCACAGCCGCAAGCCCGCCTTCGCGGCGCTGCGCCGGGCGATCGCGCGGTTCGGTGCCCGGCGCCGCGCTGGGTAGGTTCTGCGGATGCCGACGCGGCGGATCAGGGTGACCGGAGGCGACCTCTACGCCGACGTCGACGGCGAGGGCCCGCCGACCGTCCTCGTGCACGCCGGGGTCTGCGACGGCCGTCAGTGGGAGGCCGTCGCCCAGCTGTGCGAGCGGCGGCTGCAGGTCATCCGCTACGACCGGCGCGGCTACGGCCGCAGCGCGAAGTACAAGCGCGGCCGCTACAGCGCGGCGATCGACCTGCTCGAGCTGCTGGACGGGCTCGGATTGGACCGCGTCGTCGGCTGCGGGAGCTCGGCCGGCGCGGAGGCGCTGCTCGAGGCGGCGGTGCTCGCCCCGGACCGCTTCGCCCGGCTCGTGCTGCTCTCGCCGTCCATCTGGCCGTGGGAGTTCGCGCCCGCCCTCGACGCCTACGCGGAGGCGGAGGGGATGGCCCTCGCGAACGGCGACTTCGACGAGGCCGTGCGGCTGAACCTCGACATGTGGGTGCACCGGCCGGAGGACCGCGGCCCGGTCGAGGCGATGCTGCGGCGCTCGTTCGACATCCAGCGCAGGCGCCCGTTCCAGGAGTTCGGCCTGGAGGACCCGCCCGTCGGCGAGCGCCTCGACGCGGTCACCTGCCCCGTGCAGATCTTCGTCGGCGAGCACGACGAGGACGACTTCCGCGCGATCGCGTGGCATCTCGCGGACCGGCTGCCGGACGCCACGGCGGAGGAGATCCCGGGCGCGGGGCACCTGCTCGGCCTCGAGGCGCCCGATCTGGTCGCCGCCGCGCTCTAGTGTCAACTGGGTGTCCGACACCTCCAGCACCCGCAGCGTCAAGATCGGCCAGGACGAGCGGACGGGCTGGTCGTCGGATCGTCCGCGGCGCGACGGCGGCCCGGAGCGCAAGCCGGACATCTCCGTCCGCGGGCGCGTGCTGGAGCCCACCTTCCGCCTGCGCTACACGCCCGGCAGCCTCGTCCTCGTGGCCGCCCCCGACCGCGCGGGCGCCGAGGAGTACATGCACACGGTGCTCGAGGACCGCGCCGCGCTGCTGGCGCCCGGCCGTGTCGAGCGCCTGCTCAAGGGCCGCGTGCCCGACGACCAGCTGGAGGCGCAGACCGCCAGCCTGCTCGAGAAGGCCGTCATGAAGCGCCTCAACGGCGGCGACGCCACCGTGCTCGTCCTGGGGACGCTGGGCGCCGAGGAGCGCGAGCACTGGCTCCGCGCCGCCGCCGAGCTGCGCCGCCCGCGCCACCTCGTCCTGCTCGACGGCTCCGGCGGCGACGACGCCGACCGCGAGGCGCTGGGCGACCTGCGCAAGGCCCTGATGGCCAACCAGCTCGGCGACGAGGGCTTCCACACCGCCATCCGCCTCGGCGGGAGCGCGGCGGGCGAGGTCAAGCGGATCGTCTTCCGCTCGCCCCCGAAGGACGACTAGGCGTCCTCGACGGCGACGGGGCGCCCGAGGTGGTAGCCCTGCGCGAGGTCGACGCCGTGCACGCGCATCAGGTCGAGCGTCTGCACGTCCTCGATGGACTCCGCCACCGTGCGGCGACCGGTCGCGCGCGCCACGTCGACCATCGCCCGGATGATCGCCCGGTCGCGGGGATCGTTGACGCTGTTGCGGACGAACTCGCCGTCGAGCTTGACGTCGTCGAAGGGCAGGTGCTTGAGGTAGTAGAAGGAGCCGAAGCCGGCCCCGAAGTCGTCGAGCGCCAGCCGGCAACCGAGCGCGCGCAGCTCCTCGGCGAAGCGCGCGGCCGCGGCGATGTTGCCGATCGCGGCCGTCTCCGTGATCTCGACGGTCAGCCGGGACGCGTCGACTCCCGTGCGGTCCAGCGCCGCGCGCAGACGCTGCAGCAGGCTGTTGCGGCCGATGGAGATCGCGGACACGTTGACGTTGAGTGACGTCGGGTCGCCGTCGCGGCCGTAACGGCGCAGCAGCTCGACGGCGTAGTCGATCATCCACTCGTCGATGGCGGTGGCGAGGTCGTAGCGCTCGGCGATCTCGAACCACGTCGCCGCCACGACCGGCAGTCGGTCGGTGCCCGGCAGGCGCACGAGCAGCTCGCGCGCGACGACCGACCCGTCCGCGAGCGAGACGATCGGCTGGGCGTGGACGATGAGCTCGTCGAGCTCGAGCCCGTCCTTGATGCGCCGCAGCCAGGTCATCCGCTGCTCGGTTCCCATCCCCTCACCCGCGCTGGGGTCGTAGACGACGAAGCCGTCGCGTCCCGCTTCCTTGGCGTCGTACATGGCGAGGTCGGCCCGCCCGAACAGCTCGCCGCCCGTCGCCGCGCCGCCGTCGACGACCGCCACTCCGGCGCTGACGGTCAGCCGGCGCAGGCCCACGAGCTCGGCGATCTGCACGTCCCGCGCGGTCGCGACGATCTGCTCCGCGACCACGCGCGCGCTCGCCGTGTCCCCGCGCGCGAGCAGGATGGCGAACTCGTCCCCGCCGAGGCGGGCGAGGACGTCGGACTCCCGCAGCCGCGACTGCAGCGCCTGGCCGACCGCCATCAGGACCGCGTCGCCGACCTGGTGCCCGCGGGCGTCATTGATGTACTTGAAGTGGTCGACGTCGAGCAGGATCAGCGCGCCCTGGGCCCCGTAGCGCTTCGTGACGCTCAGGTGGTTCTCCATCGCGATCTCGAAGCCGCGGCGGTTGAGCAGGCCGGTGAGGTTGTCGTGGTCGGCGACGAACTGGAGGCGCTGCTGATGCTCCCGGCGCTCCGAGACGTCCTGGACCTGGGCGATGAAGTGCTGGACGGCGCCGTCGACCGTCCGCACGGCGCTGACGTGGATGTCGGCCCACACCTCCTCGCCCAGCGAGAGCTCGAAGGCGATGCCGTCGCTCATGTTCTCGAGCGTCGCCGCGAGCTCGCCGTCCCCGACGAACCAGGGCAGCGGCGCGCCGAGCAGGTCGTCGGCCGGCAGTTCGAGGATCGTGCAGAGCGCCGGGTTCACCCGGACGGCGACGCCGTCGGGGTCCAGCAGGGCCATGCCGATCGGCGCCTTGTCGAAGGCGCCGCGGAAGCGCTCCTCGGCCCGCCGGATGGCGGCCTCGTCGGCCTTGCGCTGGGTCAGGTCGACGGCGAGGACGCAGAGGGTGTCGGCGTCGATGGGGCTGACGGAGAGCGCGACGTCGACGCGGCTGCGCCAGCCGAGCCGGAAGCCGACGTCGCCCGTGCGCTCGTCCTCGGCCGTGGCCAGCAGCTCCGTCAGCACCTCCCGGTCCGCCTCCGTCTCGGTCAGGGTGCAGAGGTTGGACCCGATGACCTGCTCGGCGGTGACTCCGAGCAGGTCGCCCATCGTGGCGTTGGCGTAGACGATCGTGCCGTCCCGGCGAACCGCCGCGGCACCCTCGGGCATGCGTTCGACCAGCACGCGGTAGAAGGCGTCGGCGCCCTCCAGCGTGTAGACCTGGATGCCCTGCTCGCCGTGCACGATCACGGCGTCGACCTCGCCGGACTGGATGGCGCCCAGGGTGCGCTCGGCCTCGTCGAGCCGGCGGGTCAGCTCGCCGCTGTCGGCCTCATGCATCCAGCTGCACATCCAGGTGGGCCAGGACCTGCTCCCGATCGCCGAGGTCGCCGACGATCCGCACCCGCGGGCCCGGCTCGAGCCGGGCGAGGGTCGGGGCGGCGACGATCCCGTCCTCCAGCGCGCGGTCCGGGTGCTGGTAGAGGTCGACGACCTCCAGCGTGTACCGGCCGGAGAGGTCGGACGCGCAGAGGGCCGTGATGTTGGTGACGGCCCGCTGGGACGCCGGCGTGGCCCCGGCGACGTACAGGCGGAGCCGCCCGGCCACTCGGGCTACGCCGATCGCGGCACGAGCTGCAGCCCTACGAGCACCCGCTCCGTGTCGGACAGGTCGCCGATGATCTTGGTCATCGGCTCCGGCAGGTAGCGGACGAGCGTGGGCACGGCGATGATCTCGTCCCCGCGCGCGAGCTGTGGGTTCTCGCGCAGGTCGATGACCTCGATCTCGTACTCGCCGGCCAGGTGCTCCTCGCAGATCTCCTTGAGGTTCGCGAGGGCGGTCTGGGCGCGCGGGGTCTGGCCGGCGACATAGAGGCGCAGCTGCCACTTCGCGCCGGGGTTGGCGGGCTCAGGCGGCATCGACGGCCTCGTCCTCGGCCTCGCGGTCCGCGCGTGCACTGCCCATGTAGATCTGACCTGCCCTTCGGTAGACGTCCAGCAACTCGAAGCCGTCGTCGGTGATGACGTACTCCCGCACCTGGTTGGAGTGCCCGGTGCCGCGCGCCTTGACCACGGTCAGGCTGCGGTTGCGCTCGCCGTTGGTCTCGGTGACGTTGAGGGCCAGCCAGGCGTCGATGACGCTCGAGATGCCCAGACCGGACATGTCGTCCGGGCCGGTGACCAGGCTGGTGAACAGGGCGGTGATGCCGCGGTCCTTGAGCATGTCGACCAGGCGCGCGAGCATCGCCTCGCGGTCCGCGCCGCCCGTCCCGTAGGCGGAGAGCGGGTCCACGACGACGACCTGTGGCTCGAAGTCGCGCACGGCGTGGTAGATGATCGAGAGGTGCTCCTCGAGCCCGCGCGCGCTGGGGCGGGTGGACGACATGCGCAGGAGGCCGGCGTCGACGTGCGTGCGGAGGTCGAGGCCGACGCTCGCCGTGTTGCGCAGGATCTGCGCCGGCGACTCCTCGAGGGCGAAGATCATCGCCCGGTCCCCGCGCCGGCAGGCCGCATCCACGAACGACGCGCCGATGGTCGTCTTGCCCGAGCCGGGGGTCCCGGTGACCAGCGCGCTGGAGCCGCGGTAGTAGCCGAAGCCGCCGAGCATCTCGTCCAGGCGCGGAAGGCCCGTCGAGACCTTCTCGTCCGGGGCTGCGTGCTCGAGGCGCATCGAGCTCAGCGGCAGGACGCGGAAGCCGTCCGCGTCGATGGAGAACGGCGTCTCGTTGGTGTCGTGCGAGGACCCGCGGTACTTGACGACGCGCAGGCGACGGGTCGAGACCTGGGCGGTGACGCGATGGTCGAGGATGATCACGCAGTCCGAGACGTACTCCTCGAGCCCGAAGCGGGTGAGGTCGCCGTCCCCGCGCTCGGCGGTGATGATGGCCGTCACGCCGCGGTCCTTGAGCCAGCGGAACAGGCGTCGCAGCTCGGCGCGCAGGAGGGAGCCGTCGTCGAGCGCCGAGAACAGCGCCTCCAGCGTGTCGAGGACGACCCGCGTGGCACCGACCTCTGCGATGGCCGCCTCCAGCCGGATGAAGATGCCGTCGAGGTCGTAGGCGCCGGTCTCGCGGATCTGCGCAGGCTCGATGCGCACGTTGTCGAAGGCGAGCTGCCCGGCCGCCTCCATCCCCCGGAGGTCCCAGCCGACGCCCGTGGTGTTCTCGGCCAGCTCGTCCGGGGTCTCCTCGAAGGACATGAAGACGCCGTGCTCGCCGTGGTCGAGGGCGCCCCGGACCAGGAACTGCAGGGCGAGCATCGTCTTGCCGCAGCCGGCGGCCCCGCAGACGAGCGTCGGCCGGCCGCGCGGCAGCCCTCCCAGGGTGATCTCGTCCAGCCCGTCGATCCCGCTCGGGGCCTTCGCCAGCGTCCGCGCCTCCATGCTGTCCGCCAACCTACAGGCCGGGCGGATGGCGGGCGACGAAGCCCGCGGTGCTGCGTGAGGCGCTGGTCCAGCGGGTGCCGCCGCCGGAGAGCGCGCTCGTGTCGTACCGCCGCCCGTCGACGATCATGAAGGCGTGGCCGGCGTTGGCGTAGACGGTGATGTGCTGCCCCGGACCCGGCTCGCCCCAGCTCATGAACGCCCCGGAAGTGAGCGGTCCGGAGACCAGTCCGGCGGCCGCGAGGGCGTAGGAGACGGAGCCGCTGCAGTCGTAGCCGCCCGATGATCCGCCGTGCCCGCCGCCGTAGACGTACGGCGTCGTGGCGATCTGGTTGGCCGCGGCGATGACCTTCGCGACGGCCCCACTCGTGTCGCCGACGGGTGCACTTGGCGCCTCGGCGGTCGCCGTGGAGGCGGACGACGCCTGGCGGGCCGCGGCTGCGGCCGCGCGCTCGACGCGGTTGATCTTCGCCTGCACGGCGCCGAGCTGGGCGCTGGTGCCGCTGCGGGCGCGCAGCTGGGCCTGCTGGCGGGTGTAGATGGCGTTGCGGATGACCGCGGCCTGCTCGCGCTCGGAGATGGCCGTCTTGGCCAGGGTCGACAGGCGCCCTCGCTCCTTCTCCAGGCCCTTCTCCTCCCGGGCGACGGCGACCCGCGCGTCCCGCACGATGTCGAGGATGCGCGCGTTGCGGTTGGCGACGCGGCGGAAGTAGCTGAGCCGGTTCAGGAGATCCGGGAAGCCCTGCGAGTCGAGGACGACCGTGACGATGTTCGGCTTGCCGGCCTTGTAGCTGTCGACCAGGTTCGAGGTGAGGATGTCGTTCGCCTGAGTGGAGCGCTTCTCGAGCCTGCTCAGGCGCACCCGGGCGAGGACCAGGTCGTTCTGCGCCCGGCGCAGCTGTGCGGTGCGCTTGGCCACCCGCCCGTCGAGCGCGCCGAGGCGCTGCTGGGCGTCCGCCAGGCCGGCGCTCGTGGCGGCGATCTTCTTCGACTCCGCCGCGACCTTGGCCCGCAGCGCCGCCGCGGCGTCGCGCTGGGCGGACAGCGAGGTCTGCGCGGTGGCGGGGGCGGCAACGCCCAGGGCAAGGGCAGCCGCGGCTATGGCTCGACGGAGTCGCACGAGGGGGCGACGGTAGTTATGTGCCGTCGAAATCCCTGCTCCTGCAAGGGTTCTTGCAGGAGTGTCAGGGGATGGGGACGGCGGTGCCGCTGACGCGGATGCCGCTCGAACCCCCGGCGTCGATGCCGACGGTGAGGAGGCTGGGACGCCCCATGTCGTCGCCCTGGTGGAGGACGACCTCCGCCGGAGGATCGACGAGGCCGAGCTCGCGGAGGTAGGCGCCGAAGGCGGCGGCGGCCGCGCCCGTGGCGGGGTCCTCGACGACGCCCCCGACCGCGAACGCGTTGCGCACGTCGAAGGTGCGGGCATCGCGGCGGTGCACGAGCGCGACGGTGATCCAGTCCTCCGCGGTCATGCGGGTGCGGAGGGCCTCGAAGTCGTAGGCCATCGCGGCGAGCGTCGCCCGCTCGGCGAGGGGGAGGATCAGGTGGCGGGCGCCGGCGTAGGCGACGCGGGGCGGCATGGCCGGGGCGAGGTCGTCCTCCGTGAGGCCGAAGGCGGCGAGGACCTCGGTGAGAGCGGGCGCGGGGGCGACGTGCGGTGCGACGCTCGTGAGAGTGGCTATGCCGTCGCGGACCACCACGACGACCTCGCCCGCGTTGGTGGCGAAGGGATGGGTGCCGTCGCCGAGCGCGACGGCGGTGGCGATGGTGGCGTGCCCGCAGAAGGGCACCTCCATGTCCGGGCTGAAGTAGCGGACGCGTGGTCCTTCCCCGACCACGAAGGCGGTCTCGGAGTAGCCGACGTCAGCGGCCACGGCCTGCATCTCGGCGTCGCTCATCCCGGAGGCGTCGAGGACGACGCCGGCCGGGTTGCCGCCGTCCGGCGTGTCCGTGAAGGCCGCGAGCCGCTGGATCACAGCTGCTCGGCGAGGACGCGTTGCCGGGTGGGACGCGCCTCCTCGACCACGGCGCGGCCGGCATCCGTGACGTGCGCGTAGATGCCGCGGCGGTCCTGCGCGCAGGACTTGCGCTCCACGAGGCCCTTGGCCTCGAGGCGGGAGACCAGGCGCGAGAGGGCGCTCTGGCTCATGTGCACGTCGTCGACGAGCTGCTGCAGGCGACAGCCGCCCTCGTCGCGCTCGCCCAGGCGCTCCAAGGCCTCCAGCTCCGTCACCGAGATGTCGTGGCCGCGCTGGAGCTCACGCTCGAGCGCGTCGCTGACCTTCGCGTGCCGCACGAACAGCTCGCGCCACTGCTGCTCGAGGTCGGAGGTAGCCGAGTTCATGTCATGAGAGCGTAGCGAAAGAATGATGCATGCGCGTTCATTGCATGCGTATGCATGTAGTAGGGTGCGATGCATGCCCTCCCCTTCCGCGCCGTCGATCACCCTCCGCCAGCAGCAGGCGATCGAAGCGGCGTGGCTGCGCGCCCTGGCCGCGAGCGGGCGCCGGTGACCGCCACCGCACTCCGCCTCCCGCGACAAAAGGGTCAGACCCTTTTGTCGCCGTCGCGGGTCCTGGCCGTGCTCGTCGCAGCGGGCCTGCTCGCCCTGGCGCTGTCGGGCCGCGCGGGTGCCCTGTCGCACGCGCTGGACCGCGCCGTCTCGGCGGAGCCCGGCTGGCTCGTGCTCGGGGTGCTGGCCGAGGCCGTCTCCATCGCGGGCTACGTCTTCCTCTTCGCCCTCGTCACGGGCGTGGGCGCGGTGACGAGCTACCGCATCAGCCTGGCGGGGACGGCCGCGACGCGGCTGCTCCCGACCGCCGGCCTCGGCGGGGTCGCGTTCACGGTCTGGGCGCTGCGCGACCACGCCACGCAGGCCGGCGCGCTCGTCCTGCGCTTCCTCACGGTGCTCTATGCCGTCTTCCTCCTCGCGCTCGCCGGGTCCGCCGCCCTGGCGGCGGTCGACGGGCGTACCTGGGCGGTGTTCCCGTTCGCGGGGGCCGTCGCGGCGATGGTGACGGCGGTGGCCCTGGCCCGTCGCCGCCAGGACGCGCCGCCGCTGCTGATCCGCGGGCACGAGATCCCCCGACTGGGGCCGGAGGTCCGCGCCGCCGCCGCGCTCGTGCGCGCGCACGACCCGCGGCTGGTGGGTGCCATCGTCTGGTGGGCGGCCGACGCCGCCGTGCTCGGCTTCGCGTTCGCGGCCGTCGGCGCCGCGCCCGCCCTCGGCGTGCTCCTCCTCGTCTACTTCCTCGGCGCCGTCGCCAACACCGTGCCGGTCCCCGGCGCGATGAGCGGCGGGCTGATCGGCGTCGCCGTGCTGTCGGGCATCGCTCCGGCGGCGGCCATCGCCGGCGTCGTCATCTACCGCGCCATCGCCATGTGGCTGCCGACGCCGTTCGGCGCGCAGGCGCTGATGCGGCTAGGGGTGCCGAAGGCGACCTCACGTCGGCAAGCGGCCGGGACGTCGTAAGAGGTCGCCGTAGGCGGGCCCCCGTGGGTTCACGCACGCGCGAAGCGTGAGAGCGTGCGCTCCGCGCTGATGCCGGCGAGGTGCTCGCGCCAGACGCGGTAGTAGGCGAGCTCCTCCGGCGTGCGCAGCGGCGGCTCGACCGCCCCGCGCTCCGCGTCGAAGTCGGCGTCCGTGATGCCGGCGGTGATCGCCTCCGACAGCACGTCGCGCGCGCCGGAGCCGTCGCCGAACTCCGCCTTGACGCGCCACAGGAGGTCGTGCGGCAGCCAGCCGTCGAAGGCTTCGCGCAGCAGGCGCTTCTCCGGGCCGATCTGCTTCTCGGCGGCCGGGAGCGACAGGCCCCAGCGGATGACCTCGAGGTCGAGGAACGGGACGCGCGCCTCGAGGCCGTGGGCCATGGTCACGCGGTCGCAGCGCTGGAGGTTGAGGTTGTGCAGGCAGCTGACGGTCCGCTCGAGCTCGGCGTGGAGCTCCTCGGCCGACTCGATCTCGCCCATGTAGGCGTAGCCGGCGAACAGCTCGTCGGCGCCCTCGCCCGTCAGCACGACCTTGACGTGCTCGGCCGTGTTCCGCGCGAGCAGGTAGTTGGGGACGGCGGAGCGGACGAGGCCGGGGTCGAAGGACTCGATGGAGCGCACGACCTCCGGCAGCGCGGCGAGCGCCTCCTCCGCGGTGTAGGTGAACTCGTGGTGGTTCGTTCCCAGGTGCTCGGCGACGCGGCGGGCGGCCGCGAGGTCGGGCGAGTCGGGCGTCCCGATCGCGAACGTCATCAGCTCGGGATCGCGCCGGGCGGCGATGGCGGCGACCAGGCTCGAGTCCAGCCCGCCGGACAGGAACACGCCGACGGGGACGTCGCCCATCATCTGGTGCTCGACGGCGCGGACGAGCACGGCGCGGGTGCCTGCCACGAGGTCGCCGTGCAGGGGGGAGAGCGTCTCGGGAACGGCGGAGGCGAAGCGCTGCAGCCCGTCCTCGGGGGTCCACCAGCAGCCGGGCGGGAACGGCTCGACGGTCGCTTGCCATTCGGGGTCGAAGGCCGCCATCTCGGAGGCGAAGCGGACCTCGTCGCCGCGGCGCGACCAGTACAGCGGCTTGATGCCCACGGGGTCGCGGGCGGCGACGAAGCGGCCGTCGTCCGTGGCCACCACGAAGGCGAACATGCCGTTCAGGCGCTCGAGCGTCGCGGGGTCGTGCTCGATCAGGTGCAGCGCGACCTCGTTGTCGGACGACGTCAGGTACTCGGCCTCCGTGTCCTCGCGGACGGAGACGTGGTTGTAGACCTCGCCGTTGCCGACCAGGTGGACGCCGCCCTCCGCGTTCTGCAGCGGCTGACGGCCGCCGGCGAGATCGACGATCGACAGCCGCGTGTGCCCGAGCCAGGCGTGGGGGAGGGTGATCGACCCCGAGTCGTCCGGTCCGCGGTGGTCGAGGCGCGCGAGCATCCGCTCGTACGCCGCCGTGTCAGTGCCGTTGTAGGCCGCCGCTATCCCGCACATGTTCCACCGGGGTACCCGGGATCGCCCACCGCATATCGGCGAGGTGGTCGATGACCGCGCGGATGTCGCTCACGGAGCGGGACACGTCGAGCTCGGCGAGTGCCAGACCTTCACGCGCGCGGGTGCGCGCGAGCACGGTGCCGTCGGGGTCGACGACCTTCGCGCCGCCGAGGAAGCGCAGCGGGCCCCAGCGGCCCGCCTGGTTGGAGGAGACCCAGACGACCTGGTTCTCGACCGCGCGCGTCTGGTCGCACAGGTCGAAGTGGCGGGTCTGGCGGTCGGCGGAGACCCGGGTGGCGGGGGTAAGACGATCGACCGGCCAGGCCGCCAGGGAGCAGATGATCTCCGCCCCGTCGAGCGCGAGCACGCGCGCGGCCTCCGGGAAGAGCTTGTCGTAACAGATCATCATCCCGATGCGGCCGACCGGGCGTGTCGAACGCCGCGAAGCCGTCGCCCGCCGTGTAGGCGAAGCGCTCCGCGGGCGGGAGGTGGACCTTGCGCTGGTGGCCGATGAGCCCGTCGCCGTGCACGCACGCCGCCGACGAGTACAGCTCGCCGGCGTCGCCGCGCTCCGTGTAGCCGACGCACACGACCATGTCGCCGGCGATGCGCGCAAGGCGCGCGAGCTCGGGCCCGTCCGGGTCCAGCGCGGGCGGTAGGTCGAGGCCGACGCCGCTCTCGTCCAGGTAGCCCCCAAGGGCGCATTCGGGCAGGACGAGGAGGCGGGCGCCGCGTTGCCCGGCGGCCTCGACGAGGACCTCGATCTTGGCGAGGCAGGCGTCGAGGTCACGGCCGAACCCGGCGGAAGCTGCGGCGAGCGTGATGGCGGTCACGCGCACATCATCGGGTAGGCGTCAAGCGGACGTGAGGGCCCGCTGTCCAAACTTCTGTCCGGCCGGTGCTACAGCACGTCGAACCGGATCCCGGCGCGGACCAGCCGGGCCCGCAGCGCGTCGCCCATCGCCTGCGCGGTGGTGACCTGGCCGGCCACCTCCGGGAGGTCGTCATGCGCCAGGCACAACGCCGACTCGGCGAGCATCTTGGACGTCTCGCCGTAGCCCGGATCGCCGCCGGAGACCTCCGTGTTGACGGTGATCCCGCCGCCCTCGCCGCGGAAGCGGACCTTGAACCAGCCCTTCTCGCGCTGCTCGGGCGAGGGCCCCGTGCCCTGGGGGATGCGGCTGGAGATGAGCTTGCGCGCCGGCCCGAGCTGGGCGACGCCGAACAGCGCGGAGATGCCACCGGCGAGGCCGACCGCCTGGGGCAGCTTCTTGAGCGCGATGTAGGGCGCGTAGGAGAAGTCGGGCCCGTAGCGGGCGTCGGCCTGCGCGGACTGGCGCACGATCTGCGGGTCGATGGTCGGCATCGGCAGCAGGTAGAGGCCCGTCTCGCCGTCACGCTTCGGGCGCCCGATGTGGATCTGCTGGCGGCGGCCGGGGGTCGCCGGCTCGAGGTTCAGGCGCTCCTTGTGCGCCTTCGTGCCCTGCCGGTAGCGCCCCATGATCCCCAGCGCGGAGGCGACCGTCCCGCCCGACGGGTTGCCGCCCGCGCGGATGAACGCCTCGACCGTGATGGGGACGTCCTCCGGCAGCTGCTGCACGGTGAAGTGCGCGCCGAGGTCCTGCGGGATGGAGTCGAAGCCGCAGGCGTGGATGATCCGCGCGCCCGACTTCGCCGCCTGCTTGTGGTGGCGGACGTACATGAGGTCCATGAACTCCGGCTCGCCCGTGAGGTCGACGTAGGCGGTCCCCTCCGCCGCGCAGGCCTCGACCAGCGGCTCGCCGTACTCGATGTACGGGCCGACGGTGGTGATCACGACCTTGGTCGACGCGGCCATCGCGCGGATCGACTTCGCGTCGCCCGTGTCGGCGACGATCGTGGGGACGTCGACACCGAGCGTGTCGAGCGTCTGCTTGAGCTTGTCGCGGTTGCGGCCGGCGATCGCCCACCGCGTCCCGGCATCGGCGTGCTCGGCCAGGTACTGGGCCGTCAGGGCGCCGGTGAACCCGGTCGCGCCAAAGACGACGACGTCATGATCGCGATCAGGCATGGCCCCATCATGCCCGGGTAGCGTGCACCCATGCGCTCCGACGTCACCCTGCGCATCAACGGCACGGAGCGGACGGTGGACGTCGACACCCGCACGACCGTGCTCGACCTGCTGCGCGAGCACCTGCACCTGACCGGCGCCAAGAAGGGCTGCGACCACGGCCAGTGCGGGGCCTGCACCGTCCTGCTCGACGGCCGCCGCGCCAACGCCTGCCTGCTGCTGGCGGTGCAGTGCGACGGGCGCGGAGGTCACCACCATCGAGGGCCTCGACGGCCATCCGCTGCAGGACGCCTTCGTCGAGCACGACGCCTTCCAGTGCGGCTACTGCACGCCGGGCCAGATCGTCTCCGCGGTGGCGATGCTCGAGGAGGGCTGGGAGGACGTCGCCGAGGGGATGAGCGGCAACCTCTGCCGCTGCGGCGCCTACCCGAACATCCGGGCCGCGATCGAGGCGACGTCGTGAGGGAGTTCGCCTACGAACGCGCGGCCGACGCCGCCACCGCCGTCGCCTCCGGCGGCACCTACCTCGCCGGCGGCACCAACCTCGTCGACCTGATGAAGCTCGGCGTCGCGCAGCCCGGCAAGCTCGTCGACGTCTCCCGCCTCGACGCCTCCATCACGGAGACGGACGGCGGCGTGCGCATCGGGGCGGCCGCGCGCAACGCCGACGCGGCCGGCGACGAGCGCATCCCGCAGGTCGTCCGCGAGGCGCTGCTGGCCGGGGCCTCCGCCCAGCTGCGCAACGTCGCCACCATGGGCGGCAACCTGCTCCAGCGGACCCGCTGCGCGTACTTCCAGGACGTCACCAAGCCCTGCAACAAGCGCGAGTCCGGCTCCGGTTGCCCGGCCGTGGAGGGCCACCACCGCGACCTCGCCGTCCTCGGGCACTCCGACGCCTGCGTCGCCACCCACCCGGGCGACCTGTCCGTCGCGCTCACCGCCGTCGGCGCGACCGTCCACACCGACCGCCGCGACATCGCCATGCCCGGCCTGCACCGCCTGCCGGAGGACCGGCCGGAGTGGGACACGGTGCTCGAGCCGGGCGAGCTCATCACCGCGCTGACCGTCCCGCAGCCGGCCGGCACCCACCGCTACCGCAAGGTCCGCGACCGCACCTCCTACGCGTTCGCGCTCGTGTCCCTCGCCTCCGTGGTCGACGGCCGCGAGGCGCGGCTCGCGCTCGGCGCGCGTCGCGCACGTGCCGTGGCGCTGCACGGAGGCCGAGCGGGTGTTCCGCGAGACGGGGGACGCCGCCGCCGCCGCAGACGCGGAGCTCGCGCAGGCGCGCCCGCTGCGCGACAACGCGTTCAAGGTGACCATCGCCCGCAACCTGATCGTGGAGGCCCTCTCGTGACCGCGACGCCCACGCGCGTCCTCGGCGTCCCGCACACCCGGGTCGAGGGCCACCTGAAGGTCACGGGCCAGGCCCATTACGCCGCCGAGCACAACCCGGAGGGCGTCGTCCACGCCGTGGTGGTGCAATCCACCGTCGCCAAGGGGACGATCACCGGCGTCGGCGAGGCGCCCGGGACGCTCGCCGTCCTGCACCACGGCAACACGGAGCGCATCGAGCAGGTCGACGACCGTGAGCTCTTCGTCCTGCAGTCACCGGAGGTCAGCTACCACGGCCAGATCGTCGCGGTCGTCGTCGCCGAGAGCCTGGAGGCCGCGCGCGCCGGGGCCGAGGCGCTCGAGATCACCTACGACGCGCAGCCGCACGACGTCGTCCTCACGCCCGGACCACGAAGGGCTGTACGCCCCCGACGGGGTCAACGGCGGGTACGAGACGGACTCGATCATCGGCGACGTCGACAGCGCCCTGGCCGAGGCCGCCGTGACCGTCGATCAGACCTACGGCACGCCCTACCAGCACAACAACGCGATGGAGCCGCACGCGTGCGTCGCGCAGTGGCGCGACGACGGGAGGTTGATAATCAACGAGACCTCCCAGGGCGTCTGGTCGATGCGCGGCACGCTCGCCGACGTCTTCGGCCTCGAGCCCGAGCAGGTCAGCGTCCACTCGCCGCACGTCGGCGGCGGCTTCGGCTCCAAGGGGACGATGCGCCCGCACACGGTCGTCGCCGCGCTGGCCGCGAAGACGCTCGGCGTCCCGGTCAAGCTCGTCTCCACCCGCCGCCAGATGTTCGCGTACACGGGCTACCGCACCCCGACGTTCTCGCGTGTCCGCCTCGGCGCCGCGAAGGACGGCACCATCACCGCCGTCTCCCACGAGGCGTTCAGCCAGTCCTCGCGCCTGAAGGAGTTCACGGAGCAGACCGCGACCGTCGCACGCGCGATGTACGGCGGCGCCGCCCGCCGCAGCACCCACCGCCTGGCCCGCCTGGACGTCCCCACGCCGTCGTGGTTCCGCGCGCCGGGGGAGACGCCCGGCATGTTCGCGCTGGAGTCGGCCATGGACGAGCTGGCGATCGCCCTGGACATGGACCCGGTGGAGCTGCGGATCGCCAACGACCCGCCTGTGCACCCGGAATCCGGCAAGCCGTGGAGCTCGCGCGGCCTCGTCGAGTGCCTGCGCGAGGGGGCGGAGCGCTTCGGCTGGGACGGCCGTCACGCGCTCCCCGCAGGGCACCGCGATGGGCGTCGCCGCGTCCATGTACCCGACCTACCGCGCCCCCGCCTGGGCCCACGTGAAGCGGGAATCCGACGGGAGCGTCACCGTGCGCATCGCCGCGGCCGACATCGGCACGGGCGCCCGCACCGTCCTCACCCAGATCGCCGCCGACGCCCTCGGCCAGCCCGTCTCGGCCGTCCGGGTCGAGCTCGGCTCCTCCGACTTCCCGCGCGCGGGCGTGGCCGGCGGATCCATGGGCACGTCGTCCTGGGGCTCGGCCGTGCACGGCGCCTGCCGGAAGCTCGTCGACGAGGACCTGGAGGAGGCCGACTACGACACCCAGGCCGACCTGAAGGCGCTCGAGGACTACGCCCGGCACGCGTTCGGGGCGCAGTTCGCGCAGGTCACCGTCGACCCCGCCACGGGCGAGGTGACGGTCGACCGCATGCTGGGTGTGTTCGCAGCCGGACGGATCCTCAACCCGCGCACCGCCCGCTCGCAGTTCCTCGGCGGCATGACCATGGGCCTGGGCATGGCGCTCATGGAGGAGACGGTCATGGACGAGCGCTTCGGGGACTTCCTGACGGCCGACCTGGCCCAGTACCACGTGCCCGTGAACGCCGACGTACGGGACATCGAGGCCGTCTGGATCGAGGAGGACGACCCCCACCTCAATCCGATGGGATCGAAGGGGATCGGGGAGATCGGCATCACCGGCGCGGCGGCCGCGATCGCCAACGCGGTGCACGCGGCGACGGGCGTCCGGGTGCGTCAATTGCCCATTCACGTCGAACACCTCGTATAAGGTCCACCGCTTCCTAGAGGAGGAAGCAGTCGTGGCGTCCGAACAGAAGCCGGCGGTCTCTCTCGAGTTCCGCGAGGCAACCAAGGTGTACCCAGGCGCGGCCGAGGCCGCAGTCGACAAGCTGTCCCTGACCGTGCCCGCAGGCGAGATCTGCGTGTTCGTCGGCCCGTCCGGCTGCGGCAAGACGACCGCGATGCGGATGGTCAACCAGCTGATCGACATCAGCGACGGGGACATCCTCATCGACGGCGCCAGCGTGCGCGATCGCAAGCCGTCCGAGCTGCGACGCGAGATCGGCTACGCCATCCAGCAGATCGGCCTGTTCCCGCACCGCACCGTCGGGGACAACATCGGGACCGTCCCCAAGCTGCTCGGCTGGGACAAGGACCGCATCCGCGCCCGCGTCGACGAGCTCATCGAGCTGATCTCCCTGGATCCCGACGAGGTCCGCGACCGCTTCCCGTCCCAGCTCTCCGGCGGCCAGCGCCAGCGCATCGGCGTGGCCCGCGCCCTCGCCGTCGACCCGCCCGTCCTGCTCATGGACGAGCCGTTCGGCGCGATCGACCCGATCAACCGCGAGCGCCTCCAGAACGAGTTCCTGCGCCTGCAGGCCAAGCTCTCCAAGACCATCGTCTTCGTCACGCACGACATCGACGAGGCGATCAAGATGGGCGACAAGATCGCCGTCCTGCGCAAGGGCGGGCACCTCGCCCAGTACGCCTCGCCGGCGGAGATGCTCACCAACCCGGCCGACGACTTCGTCGAGCAGTTCGTGGGCGCCGACCGCTCGCTCAAGCGCCTGGCGCTGCAGCGGGTGCGCGACGTCGACCTGTGGAAGGTCGCCACGGCCAAGGCCGGGCGACAACGTCCGCCAGCTGCGCACGGCGATGGCCGACACCGACCTGCCCGACATCGCGCTGCTGCTCGACGAGAACGACAAGCCGATCCGCTGGCTGCGCGAGCGCGACCTGCACACGGACTCCGTGCGCTCGGACGCCGGCGCCGCCGCGCACCCCGTGCTCGATCTCGACGACATCCTCCGCGACGCCCTGGGCGACCTGCTGAGCGTCGAGAGCCGCTACGCCGCCGTCGCCGACCACCAGGGCAAGATGGCCGGCGTGCTCAGCATCGAGGTCATCGCCCACGCGCTGAACCTCCCGGCCGAGGACGTCCCGTCGGCGAGCGAGCTGGTCGCCGAGTGAGCCTGGCCTCGGTCGTCATCTTCGCGCAGGACGCGCCGGAGGGCTTCTTCAAGGAGCGCACCGGTCGCGGCTGCGTCGCGGAGAACGGCTTCTGCCCGAGCTGGATCGCCGACAACTTCGACAAGTACTTCAAGCCGCTCGGCGAGCACGTGTACCTCAGCCTCGCCCCGCTGCTGCTCGGCTTCGTCATCGCCTTCGCCCTGGCCATCCTCGCGCACAAGCGGCGCTGGCTGACCGGCCCGATCACCGTCTTCACCGGGACGCTCTACACGGTCCCGTCCGTGGCGGCCTTCTTCCTGCTGATCCCGATCACGGGCTTCGGCAACCTGACGGCGATCATCGCGCTCACCGCGTACACGCTGCTGATCCTGTTCCGCAACATCACCACGGGCCTGCGCGGCGTACCCGGCGAGATGGTCGACGCCGCCAAGGGGATGGGGATGACGCAGAACCAGATCCTGCGCCAGGTCGAGCTGCCGCTGGCCATGCCGGAGATCCTCGCGGGCGTGCGGATCGCCTTCACCACCACGGTGGGCCTCGCGACGCTCGCCTTCTTCGCCGGCGGCGGCGGCCTGGGCGAGCAGATCTACTCGTCCAACGCGGGCACGGGCGGCATCTTCTTCAAGTCCAACGTCGTCGTCGCGGGCGGGCTCACGGTCCTGCTCGCCGCCGTCGGTGACCTCATCATCCTCACGGGGCAGAAGATCGCCTTGCCGTGGCGCCGGGCGGTGCAGAACTGATGGCGCTTCCCTGCCCCAACGTCTCGGACACCGGCGGCTTCGGCGACGCCATCGACCTCGTGCTGCACAAGCGCGAGTCCGTCTCGGGCGGCGTCTGCATCGGCGGGCTGAGCGAGTTCGGCAACCTGCTCCTCGACCACCTCTTCACCAGCCTGCTGGCGATCGCGATCGCCGGCGCCATCGCGCTGCCGCTCGGCCTGTGGCTCGGCCACATCCGCAAGGGCGAGTTCCTGGCCGTGTCCGTGTCCAACATCGGCCGGGCCATCCCCGCGCTGGCGCTGTTGGCGTTCTTCGTCGCCTTCGTCGGCGTCGGGCGCCTCAACGCGGTCATGGTGCTCACGCTGCTGGCCATCCCGCCGATCCTCACCAACACGTACGTGGGGGTGGTGCAGGTCGACACCGACACGGTCTCGGCCGCGCGCGGCGTCGGGTTGACGGAGAGCCAGATCGTCAGACAGGTCGAGTTCCCGATGGCGATCCCGATCATCTTCGCCGGCCTGCGCACGTCCGCCGTCGCCGTCGTCGCCACCGCGACGATCACGCCGCTGGCCAACGTGCCCTCGCTGGGCACGCCGATCCTCGAGCCGCAGACCTACGGCGACTCGGGGCAGCTCGCGGCCGCCATCGTCGTCGCCCTCATCACCTTCCTGGTGGACGCCGGCCTCACGCTGGCCGCACGCGTGCTCACCCCGCGCGGCCTCACCGCCACAGGGGACGTCCGCACCGCGCCCGGTCCCCAAGAGCCTTCTTCCCTCAACGCCCTCACCACATAGGAGATCACCCCAGTGCCAAGAAAGATCCGTGCGCTCAGCACACTGCTCGCCATCCTCGTCGTCGCCTTCACGGTTGGTGCTTGCGGTAGTGACAGCGAGTCCTCGTCGTCTGGTTCGTCGTCGTCGAGCGGCTCCTCGTCCTCCGGCGACAGCAGCAAGGCGATCAAGAAGGACCCGGCCAACGCGAGCAAGACGTTCGTCGTCGGCTCGAAGAACTTCGACGAGCAGTACATCCTCGGCGAGATCTACGCCCAGGCCCTCCAGGCCGCCGGCTTCAAGGTCAAGAAGCAGCTCAACCTCGGCTCGGAGCAGATCGCCTACAAGGCGCTCAAGGGCGACAAGATCAACGCGTACCCGGAGTACTCGGGCACCGCGCTGTCGAACTTCTACGACGTCAAGACGGACGACATCCCGGCCGACCCGCAGGAGTCCTACGACCAGCTGAAGGCCGACGCGGAGAAGGACGGCATCACCGCCCTCCCGCAGACCCCGTTCCAGAACACCTTCGTGATCACCTCCACCAAGGCGGAGAACAAGAAGCTGGGCGGCGCCAAGACCATCTCGGACCTGGCCAAGCAGGGCGGCAAGGTCTCCATCTCCGGCTTCCCCGAGTGCCGCCAGCGCACGGACTGCCTCCTCGGCCTCAAGAACAAGTACGGCTGGTCGCCGAAGTTCGTGTCCTCCCAGGGCAAGTACGACGACCTCGACCAGGGTCAGTCCGACCTGACGTTCGGCTTCGGCACGGACGGGCAGCTCGCGACCGACAAGTACCAGACGTACGAGGACGACAAGAAGCTCTTCCCGCCCTACTACATCTCGTTCCTCGTGAACAAGGAAGGCATCGCCGCCCTCGGCCAGGCCGGCCAGGACGTCATCGCCAAGGTGCAGGAGCCGCTCACCGAGAAGGTCATGCAGGAGCTCAACTCCCGCGTCTCCCTCGACAAGCAGAAGCCCGAGGCCGTCGCCAAGGACTACCTCAAGCAGTTCGGCTTCACCAAGTAGCTCGTCAGTCCAGCAGCCGCTGGACCGCCACCCCGACCACGTGCCCGCGCGACCGCGGGCCGTGGTCGGCGGCGACGAAGGCGCTGCCGACGAAGAGGGTCAGCGCGAGCAGGCAGCGCGCCTCGACCTCGTCCGCGTCGTCGCAGATCGCCCCGAACAGGGTGCGCATGTAGTCCATCCGGCGGTTGTCGACCCGCATCACGCGGTCGGCGACCTCGGTGTCGCGCCGCGCCCAGTCGCGGACCGCCATCTCCACGGGCATCAGGTCGCTGCGGGTCGCCCCGAGGGCGAACAGCCGCTCGAGCTTCGCCCGCGGATCGCCCGCCCCGCCCTCCACGGCGGCGATGACGTCGTCGAGCATCCGCCGCTCCCACGTGTCGAGCATCTCGGCGAGCAGCGCGGCCCGATCGGCGAAGTGCCAGTAGAAGCCGCCCTTGGTGACGCCGATCGCCTTCGCCAGCGGCTCGACCCGCACGGCGTCCGGCCCGCCCGCGCCGAGCGCCCGCAGCCCCTCTGTGATCCACGTCTCACGCGCTGTTGCCATTCCGGCTCGCGGACTATACGGTGCCGTATGGATGACGCTTCCTCCCGGCCAGCACGCGATCGAAGGGTTCCCCCGCTTCGGGACGCACGGCAACGACCCGCCGCCGGCGGTGCCCGCCGATCCCGTCATCGACGTCGTCGGGAGGCCCGTGCGCGTGGCGGACCTCGCCACGCATCCACAGCGTCGCGAGGCCGTCACCGACTTCCACTGCGTGGCCGGCTGGTCGCGCCACCGGGCTGCGCTGGGCGGGCGTCCCCGTCGCGGGCGCTGGTCGACCCCGCCGACGACGTCACCCACCTGCGCTTCCACGGCCTCGACGGGCACTGGTCGGTGGCCGCGCTCGAGGACCTCGAGGACGCGCTGATCGCCGACACGCTCGACGGCGCGCCGCTGGCGGACAAGCACGGCGCCCCCGTGCGGCTGGTCAGCCCGGGCCAGTACGGCTTCGTCTCGACCAAGCACCTGTGCCGCATCGAGACGCTGACGGCGCAGCCGCGCTTCGGCACGGGCGCCGCGTCCACCCGGGCGAGCGTGGCGCTCGGCTCGCTCGGCTTCACGTTCTTCAACCGCGCCCGGGTCGCGCGGGAGGAGCGGCACGCCTACCTGCCGGCGGTCGTGATCCGGCGCCTCGTCGCGCCGGTGGTCACCAGGTTGCGCTGAGCGCCTTCTCGAAGCGCCCGCGGACCTTGGCGACGTGCTCGTCGATGGTCTCGGGCTTCCACTTCTTCGTGGGGATCGGCTTGAGGACGCGGACGTCGACGGTGCCCGAGCGCAGCCAGAACGAGTTGCGCCACATCAGCTCGCCGGCGTTGCGGATGACGATCGGGACGATGGGGACGCCGGCCTGCATGGCGATGTGGAAGGCGCCCTTCTTGAACGGCAGCAGCCGGTCGGAGACGGAGCGGGTCCCCTCGGGGGCGATGGCGATGGAGACGCCGTCGCGCAGCTTGTCGACGACGGGCTCCATCGCCTTCCGCGCCTGCTTGGCGTCGCCGCGGTCGACGTAGGCGATGTCGACGAGATAGCCGAGCGGAGCGAAGCGCGGGTCGCGTGCCGCCTCCGCCTTGGCCACCCCCGTGACGTCGTGGCCGATCAGCTTGCCGATCACGAGCATGTCGAGGCCGCTCTGGTGGTTGAAGACGAAGACGGCCGGACGCTGCGACCACAGGTGCTCCTCGCCCTCCACGCGCAGATCGATGCCGGCCAGGCCGAGGGCGAGGCTCGGCCCGACGGCGGTGGCGACGTTCGCGCCCAGGCGCTTGTTGCGGTTGAGCAGGCGGACGCCGACCCCGATCCCGAAGGAGGCGCCGAGCGCCGACAGCGCCGCGGTGGTGCGCAGCGCGGACTCGACGCCGAAGCCGCCGCCGGAGGGGACGAGGTCGGCCCGCGGCCACGCGGAGGAGTCGGCCAGCTTCCCGAGGCCGCCGTGCGGGTTGAGCGCGACGGGGCGGCCGACGCAGGCGAGCAGGTCCTCGTCCTCGTCGCCGTTGCCGTAGGCGAAGGAACGCTCGAGGTCGATCGCGCGGCGCTCGGCACAGGCGCGCACCGCGGCCGCCTTGTTCGGTCCCCACAGCACCGGCCCGTCCGTTCCGCCCGTGAGCACGCCGTCGGCGTCGATCTCCGGCTCCGTGCACAGCAGCTCGTCCACCTCGAGGTCGTCCGCGGCGGACTCGACCTGGTAGCGCGTGGCGCTGGTGGCGATGACCACCGTGTGCCCGCGGCGCTGGTGGGCGCGGATCAGCTCCCGTGCGGCCGGGAAGACCATGCCGGCGATGTGCTGGCGCCACAGCCGCTCCCCGAACGCGCGCATGTCGGCGTCCGTCCGGCCGCGCAGGCCGCCGAGCGCGGCGCCCACGACCCCGCCCGCGCCGGCCCCACGCGCGGTCATGTCGGCCACGGCGACGAGGGTGCGGGCCAGCTCGTCCGGGCCGATGTCGAAGCGGCGCAGCCGGTCCTTGTAGACGACGCCCGCGGAGTAGCCGTCGATGATCGTGCCGTCGAAGTCGAAGAACGCGGCGATCCGCGGCCCGCGGGGCGCGTCCTCGATGGCGTCGAGCAGCTCGGCGGGCGCCCTCACGACAGCATCTCGAGCCAGCCGCGGACCTCGCCGCGCAGCGCCTCGGACGGGCCCCCGCGGTTCTCGATCAGCTTGTGCGCCGAGTCCAACAGCTCGGTGGAGACGGCGTCGGCGGAGCGGACGATCCCCTGCAGGTGCCACTGGTGCGCGACGCCGAGCGGATCCTTCGAGTCCTCGAGGGCGACCAGTTGCGCCTCCAACAGCGGACGCAGCACGCGCGGGGCGACGATCAGGTCCATCTCCCCGTAGGCGAGCTCCTCGCGCAGGTCGGCGAGGAACGCCTCCTTGTCGGAGAAGAAGAACTCGAACTTCATGAGGTCGCGCAGGCCGAGCCCCGCCTCCTCGGGATCCTCACAGCGCTGGGCGAGCTCGGCGATCGCCCGCACGATGAACGCGTGGACGGCGGAGTTCGCGTAGAAGGCGGCGACGAGGTGCTGCTTGGCGGCGATCCGGTAGACGGGCTCCGTGCCGCCGTCGTAGCGCTCGACCACCTTCGAGTCCACGAGCTCCCGGACGGCTGCCGCGGGGTCGCCCTTGACGGTGAAGCCGCGGCGCTTCGCATGGGCGACGAGCTCCTCGCACACCGCGCCGATCTGCGCCTCCGTGCACGCGCGGTCCTCCGACCCCAGCAGCGCCAGCCCGGCGATCGCGGTGTGGGTGACGGGCGTGACGGTGTTGATGCGGTGCATGACCTCGAAGGCGGTCTTCTGCACGGCGAGGCGGACGTCGTCCTTCGGGGCGTCGGCGGCGTACGCGTCCCCGAGGGAGTCCTGCAGCGAGAGCGGCTCCCCGAAGGCGATGTGCACCCGGCCGAGGCCGCGGCCCTGCGAGCGCGCGTAGCCGACCAGCCAGGAGATGTCCTCCTTGGTCTTGGTCCCGCCGCGTGACTGCTCGGCCATGTCGCCGACCTCGTGCAGCTGCTCGTAGGTGATGGAGGTCGGGACGATGTAGGCGTTCTCCAGCTGCTCCTCACGGAAGCCGTCGACGAGGTAGGAGAGGATCCCGTACTTGGGCGGGCGCAGCTTGCCCGTCCGCGACCGCGTCCCCTCGATGTACCACTCGACGTTGAAGCGCTTGCGGATCAGGTAGGTCATGTACTGCTGCAGCGTCCACTTGTAGACGTCGTCGTCGCCGACCCTGCGGCGGATGAAGACGTAGCTCGACCGGCGCGTGATCGTCCCGATCGGCCAGAAGGAGACGTTGAGGCCGCCGAGCACGTGGTTGGGCGGCAGGCCGTGGCGCAGCAGCGCCGGGCGCAGGATCAGCGGGTCCAGGTAGGAGCGGTGCGACGGCAGGAAGATGAGGCTGTGGCGGCGCCCGAGGTCGCGCAGCTCGTCGACCCGGGAGTCGTCGACGGTGATGCGGTGCGCGCGGGCGAGGAAGCGGCCGAACTGGTCCCACAGGTCGATGGCCGTGCGGCTCTGGCTGGCCACCATCTCGCCGAGGCCCTCCTTCGCGCGCTCGAGGACCTCGTCGCGGTCCAGTCCGAGGTCGTCGGCGAGCCGGGAGGCGCCTTCGCAGAAGCGGTCGGAGTCCGTGATCTCCTCGAAGACGAGCTTGGGAACCTTGTACTGGACGCCGACCAACGCGCGCTCGGCGCGCTCGAGGGCGAGGTGGGCCTGGCGGCGGACGAAGTCCTCGAAGGCGCCGCCGGGGTTCGCGTCGAAGCGCTTGCGCAGGGCGCTCGCGCGGGCCGGCTCGGCGACGACGACCTCGCAGCGGTCGGGCTCCGAGCGCAGGATCTTCCGCTGCGCCTTGACGCTCGGGTGCCACGGGTCGCGCAGCGTGAGGAGGTGACGGAAGCGCGCGCGGCGGCGGCCGCGGTGCTCCGGCGGCAGCCAGGCCACGCCGACGGGGCGGACCAGCGGATCGTGCCCGTTCGACAAGGCCGCGCCGAGACGGTCGTCGTCGATGAGCAGGGTGTCGGCGCCCTTGGCCTCCGCGTCGATCCAGCGCTGGATCGCGTCGCGCTCGACGGCCGTGTCCGTGTCGAGCAGCAGGAGCTCGCTCACGTCAGCCCGCCGCGTGCTCGTGCGTGGGCTCGATGCGCAGCAGCCCGCGGAACGCCTCGCGCGCCGTGCGGCCCTCGTTGACCACCGCGTCGACCTCGACGCAGATGGGGGCGTCGACCTCGAGCTCCTCGGCGAGCTCGACCGCGGTGCGCGCGGTGTGCACGCCCTCCGCCACCTGGTTCATCTCCTCCGTGACCTCGCCGATGGTCATGCCCTCGCCGATCTTCACACCCACGGTGTGGTTGCGGCTGAGCGGGCTGATGCAGGTGGCCATGATGTCGCCGAGGCCCGGCGAGCCCGGCGAACGTCCGCGCCTCGCCGCCCATGGCGATGCCCAGGCGGGTGAGCTCGGCGACGCCGCGGGTGATCGTCATGGCGCGCGTGTTGTCCCCGGCGCCGAGGCCCTCGGCCATCCCGGCTGCGATGGCGATCACGTTCTTGAGCGCGCCCGCGACCTCGATGCCGACGATGTCGTCGCCGACGTAGACGCGGAACAGCTGCTGGCCGATGACGTCGCGGAGCTCCTCCGCGCAGCCGTCGTCGGTGGTGGCGATCACGGCGGCGGCCGCGTAGCCGTCGAGGATCTCCTTGGCCAGGTTCGGCCCGGCCAGCACCCCGGCGGGGCGGCCGGGGAGGACCTCCTCGATGAGCTCGGTCATGCGCTTGTGCGAGCCGGCCTCGAAGCCCTTGGTGAGGCTGATCACCGGGACGCCGTCACCGAGGCATCCGTCCATGCGCTCCAGCGTCTCGCGGAACCCCTTCGAGGGGACGCCGACGAAGACCGCGTCGGCGCCGTCGAGCGCCTCGCCGAGGTCGCTCGTCGCGCGCAGGTCCTCGCACAGGTCGTGGTCGGGAGGTAGTCCGCGTTGACGTGGTCGTCCGCGATCTGGCGCGCGAGGTCCTCCCGCCGCGCCCACAGCGTGGTCGGCGTCTGCTGCGCGATGAGGTGCGCGACCGTGGTGCCCCACGAGCCGGCACCGATGACGGCGACGTTCATTCCCAACTCCTCTCGGAGCCGGGCATACCCACTTAGGTCTCGACGGAGTCCGGCGGCGGGCCCGAGTCGATCCGGACCCACTCGGTGATGTGCCCGTCCTCGATGCGGAAGCGGACCTGCGCCTTGCCCTTGCACGGCCCGCCCGGTCCCTTGACGAGGCGGAAGGTGGCCAGCAGGCGGCCGGCGCCGGCGGGCGCGGTGCCCGTCAGCGACGGAGCCGCAGGACAGGCTGCGGTTGAAGATGTCGACGTCGGCGCGCTTGCGGGCGCGGATGCGCACGCCGTTCTCGATCGTGCTCGGCAGCGCGAAGAGGGAGGCGGCCGTCTTGTAGTCGCGCTCGCGGACGGCGTCCGACCAGCGCTGCGACCACCGCGGCGTCCGAGTTCGGCTCGGGCTTCGGCGCGGCGGACGAGCCGCCGCCGCAGCCGGCGACGGCGAGCGCGGCTAGCGCGCCAAGGCCTGCGCGGTGCGCACGCAACTCTGGACCACCTTCTCGACGTCGACGTCGAACAACTCGGGCATGCCCCCTTCTACGCGCCGCAGGCCGACGCGGATGCGTGCAAGGTGCATGAGCCCGAGCCCGGAGGTCCACAGGACGTTGGCGGTGTAGTCGGGATCGTCGACGCCGAGTGCGGCGAGGCGGTCGTGCAGCGGGCCGATGCAGCTCACCATGCCCTCGCCGAGGCGCAGCCAGACGGACGGGGAGACGATCGTCCGCAGCTCCTCCGCCGGCCGCTGCATGATCGACAGCGCGCAGTCGACGAACGCCGGGTAGCGGACGCAGAAGCGCGCGAACGCCTCCGTCAGCGTCTCCAGGTCCTCCGCGCCCTCCATCGCCGCGGCGAGCTCGGCGAGGTAGTCCGTGACCGTCAGGACGTAGAGCTCCTCCTTGGACGAGAACTGCCGGTAGATGAGCCCGCGGGCGATGCCGACCTCCTTGGCGATCGCCTCCACCGGGGCGTCCTGCATGCCTCTTTCGTCGAACAGCCGGCGCGTCGCCTCGATCAGCTGACGCTCGCGCGATTCGGTGTTGACAGGTGTTCTCACCGCCTACTAGATTGACAGACCTTGCCGGAGAGGGGAGCGACACCAAAGGTCTCTGCGCGCCGTCGCGCCGTGCTGCGGGCGATCAACCGCTTCACCTCGCCGCTGCTCATCGACGACTACCTGGAGCTCATCAACCCGCTGTGGTCCTCGCGCGAGCTGCGGGGCAAGGTCGTCGAGATCAACCGGGAGACGGAGGACGCGTCGACGATCGTCATCAAGCCGGGCTGGGAGTGGGAGGGCCACGAGCCGGGCCAGTACCTGCGCATCGGCCTCGACATCGAGGGCGTCCGCCACTGGCGCGCCTACTCGCTGACCTCCGACCCGGCGTCGGACGAGGACTGCATCTCCATCACCGTCAAGCACGCCAAGGACGGGAAGGTCTCCCCGTACCTCGTGCGCAAGCTGCGCGAGGGGACGATCGTCTCCCTCGGCGAGGTCACCGGCGAGTTCAAGCTGCCCGACGAGGTCCCGGAGAAGCTGCTGTTCATCAGCGCCGGCTCGGGCATCACGCCGATCAAGGCGATGATCAACGACCTCGCCGACAAGGACGAGCTCGTGGACGCGATCCACATCCACTCGGCGCGCGGCAAGGACGACGTCATCTTCGGCGACCAGCTGCGCAAGCTCGGCCGACGACGAACGACGGCTACACCTTCGACGAGCACCACACGAGCGGGGACGGCGACGACCGCTTCTCGCCCGACCAGCTCGACGAGCGCGTGCCCGACTGGAAGGAGCGCCTCACCTTCGCCTCCGGCCCGTCGGAGCTCATCGACGCGCTGTGCGAGCACTGGGAGGAGCACGGCGACCCGGACATGCTCCAGCTCGAGCGCTTCCAGCCGACCTACGGCGAGGGCGGCGAGGAGGGCGACGGCGGCTCCATCAAGTTCACGAAGTCCGACAAGGAGGTCGAGGCCGACGGCGGGGAGTCGATCCTCGTCGCCGGCGAGAACGAGGGCCTCGACCTGCGCCTACGGCTGCCGCATGGGCATCTGCCACACGTGCGTCGGCAAGTGCGTCAGCGGCAAGGTCCGCGACCTGCGCTCCGGCGAGGTCATGGACGCCGAGGGCCAGACCATCCGTATCTGCATCAACGCCCCTGAGGGGCCCGTGGAGGTTGAACTATGAGCGCCACCGACGAGAAGGAACAGGAGAAGGAGGAGCCCAAGCGGCTCTCCGCGATCGAGGACACCGGCGAGACGCTGATCGAGAACCCGATCGACAAGCTCTCCGCCGAGCAGATCAAGGAGATCGGCGAGCTCTTCGACAAGCTCCACGAGGACGTCAAGAACGACCTCGGCGAGCGCGACGCGACCTACATCCGCTCCATCATCGAGCTGCAGCGCCGCCTCGCGGTGCTCGGCCGCATCCTCATCGCCGGCTCCAAGTACCGCCCGCTGCAGGTCTCCGGCACCGCCGTCCTCGTCGGCGGCGAAGATCATCGAGAACATGGAGATCGGCCACAACGTCCTGCACGGCCAGTGGGACTGGATGAACGACCCGGTCATCAACTCGAGCTCGTGGGACTGGGACAACGTCTCCCCGGCCGACGGCTGGAAGTTCAGCCACAACTACGTCCACCACACGTACACGAACATCCGCGGGATGGACCGCGATCTCGGCTACGAGATCATGCGCATCGACCCGCACCAGAAGTGGCATCCGGTCTTCCTCGCCCAGCCGATCTACAACCTGATCCTGATGGGCTTCTTCGAGTGGGGCGTCGCCCTGCACGACCTCGACCTCGGCGCCATCCGCAAGCGCGAGAAGCCGATCCGCGACATCAAGATGACCGTCAAGGAGATCGGCAAGAAGGTCGCCGGCCAGGTCATCAAGGACTACGTCGCCTTCCCGGCGCTGAGCGGCCCGAAGCACTTCAAGCGCGCGGTGGCGGCCAACTTCACGGCCAACATCATCCGCAACGTGTGGTCGTACTCGATCATCTTCTGCGGCCACTTCCCCGACCAGACGTACACGTTCTCGTTCGACTCGGTGGACCTCGAGGACGAGGACAAGGGCCACTGGTACGTCCGCCAGCTGCTCGGCGCGGCGAACATCGACGGCGGGCCGTTCTTCCACGTGATGAGCGGCAACCTCGGCTACCAGGTCGAGCACCACCTGTTCCCGGACATGCCGTCCACGCGCTACGGCGAGATCGCCCCGCGCGTGCGCGAGATCTGCGAGCAGTTCGAGCTGCCGTACAACTCCGGCCCGCTGCACCGCCAGCTCGGCCGGCGTGCACCGCACGATCATCCGGCTCGCCTTCCCGGGCGGCAAGCCGCGCAAGAAGCCCGGCCCGTACAAGGGCCCGAAGAAGCGCGGCTCCGGCGAGCGCACCGAGCTCGCCGAGGCGGCCTGATCGCCCGCGTGTCGAGCGGCAGGTGCCTGAGTCTCTGCCACGCGTCCATATTGGGCGCGTCGGTCGCGCGGCGAGTATGGAGGCATGAGCGAGCGTGTTCCGCAGATCGTGGCGTTCGGGGGCGGCGGGTTCTCGATGGAGGCCGGCAACCCCCTGCTGGACGACTACGTCCTCGTCCTTGACCGGGGTCGGACCGTCCCAAGGTGTGCTTCCTGCCGACCGCGTCGGGTGACGCCGACCACTACATCGTGCGCTTCTACCGGCAGTTCGCCTGCACGACGGACGCCTCGCACGTGTCGCTGTTCCGGCGCGACCGCGGCTGCGGGGCGGTGCAGGACAACGTCGCCGAGCACCTCCTCGCAGCAGGACCTGATCTACGTCGGCGGCGGCAACGTCGTCTCCATGCTGGGGACGTGGCGGGCGCACGGCCTCGACGACGCGCTGCGCACGGCGTGGGAGAACGGCGTCGTGCTGTGCGGGCTGTCGGCCGGCTCGCTGTGCTGGTTCGCCGAGTCGCTCACCGCCTTCCACGGCGCGCCGAAGGCGCGTCGACGGGCTCGGCCTGCTGCCGTACTCCAACTGCGTGCACTACGACGCCGAGCCGGAGCGGCGCGAGGAGTACGTGCGCGGCGTCGCGGCGGGGACGATGCTGCCGGGCTACGCCGCCGAGGACTCGCGCGGCACTGCACTTCGAGGGGGCCGACCTCGCCCGGGTGGTCACGTCGCGGGAGGGCAAGCGCGCGTTCCGCGTCGACGCCGACGGCGAGCACGAGCTCGAGACGGAGTTCCTCGGGGATCGTGCGATGATGGCGGCGTGAGCGCGTCGCAGCCGACCATCCTCGCCATGGGCGGGGGCGGCTTCACCATGGAGCCCGACAACCCCGCGCTGGACGACTTCGCCCTGTCATTGACGGGCGCGCGCGAGCCGCGCGTCCTGTTCCTGCCCACCGCGTCCGGCGACCCCGCGGCGCAGATCCAGGGCTTCCACCAGCGCTTCGGCGGTCGCGCCGTGCACGCCGACGTCCTGTCGCTCTTCCGCCGGCAGGACGCGACGCGGACGCTGAGCGAGATCGTCGCCGAGCAGGACCTCATCTACGTCGGCGGCGGCTCGCTGCGCAACCTGCTCGCCATCTGGCGGGCGCACGGCCTCGACGAGTGCCTGCACCGGGCGTGGCAGGCCGGCACCGTCCTCGTCGGCCTCAGCGCCGGTGCGATGTGCTGGTTCGAGGGCGGCGTCACCACGTCGAGCGGGCCGCCGTCGCCGATCGCCGGCCTGGGCTGGCTGCCGGGCTCGCTGACCGTGCACGCCGACGGCGAGCCGGAGCGCCTGCCGGTCTGGCTCGAGGCGGTCCGCGTCGGGCGCGCTGCCCGGCGGCTGGGCCGCCGACGACGGGGTCGGCCTGCTCTGGCGCGGCACGGAGCTCGAACGCATCGTCTCCTCGCGCCCGGGGACGACGGCGCTGCGCGTCGACGCGGTCGGTGGGGAGCTCGTGCGCCGCCGCGAGACGCCGGAGCTGCTGCAGGTCGCCGGCCCGCGGCCGGTGTCCGACGACGTGCTGGAGCTGCGGGACGTGCTGCGCCGGCGCCGCTGAAGGACGAACTACGGCATTGAGGAAGCGGGATCGGCCGCGGCGTGGGACCTAAGTGGGGCTATAGCCCCACTTACGTCGCAAGCCGTGCCGGGACGGCCATCGTCTCACCCCTTCATTGCCGCAGTTCTTCGTCCCTAGACCAGGGACGCGCAGACCCAGTTGTGCGCGCCGGACCCGCCGGCCCACAGCCGCGCGGCGAGGCGGTCCTGCTCGGCCTTGGAGGCCTGGTAGGCCTGCGGGGTGGAGCCGCCGAGGCCCTTCCAGGTGGCGGGCAGGAACTGGTAGTAGCCGGAGGCGCCGGCGGAGTTGGGCGGGAGGTTCTGGCCGCCCGACTCGCACTGCACGATCGCGTACGGGATCGCCCACGGGCCGCCCGGGCCCGGCGACGGAGACGGCGGCGGTCGCGCGGGCCGCCTCCAGCTTGCGCAGTTCCTTCTCCGCGCGGGCGCGCCCGGCGCGCGTGCGCGTGAGGGCGGCCTGGCGGGCGGCGCGCGCGGAGGTGAGGGCGTCGCGGCGGGAGCGCAGGCCGGTGAGGATCCCTGCGAGCGCGTCGCGGCGCCTGGTGAGGTCGACCGCCGTGGCCTGGCGCCGGCGGTTGAGGACGTTGAGGACGCCCCGCTCGCGCACCGCATCCTTGCGCGCGGCGCGCACGACGTCGAGCAGGCGCGTGTCGTTGTGCTGGACGCGCTGCAGGTAGTGCGTCGTCTCCAGCAGCTCCTTGAAGCCGCGCGCGGAGAGGATGACGCTGACGAGGGTCGGCTCGCCGTTGACGTAGCGCTCGCGCAGCAGCTCGGAGAGCTTGGTTCGAACCTGGCCCAGGCGTGCCTCGAGGCGCGCGGACCGGGCCTTCGCCGCCCGCAAGCGCGTCTCCGTCCGGTCCGCCAGCGCCTGTGCGGCGCTCAGCTCGGCCTGCGCGTCTCCGACCCGCCCCTCGAGCACGGTCACGTCATGCGCCGCGGCGCGCTCCAGCGCGCTCAGGCGGGCAACGGCGGAGCTCAGCGAACGCTCGGCCTGCTTCCCCTCGGCGATCCTGTTCCGGAGCGCGCCCTCGGACTGGGCGTGCGCCACCGACGCCGCGAGGGCACAGCAAAGCGACACGAGGACGAGCACGCGCAAGCGATCGAAGGTACGTGTGATGCACCTCCAGCACTGCAAGATGCGGTGCGTCGTACTCTCCGCGCGCGATGAGCTCCCTCGCCCGCTGGTGCTTCCAGCACAAGAAACGCGTCGTCGGCCTCTGGGTGGCCGCGCTGGTCGTCCTCAGCGGCCTCAACGGCGCCATCGGCTCCGGCTACTCGGACTCCTTCACGCTGCCGGGCACGGAGTCCACCACCGCCTTCAACCTGCTCGGCGACAACTTCAAGCAGGAGTCCACGGACACCAACCAGGTCGTCTTCGGCGCCGACGACGTCACCGCGCCCGACGACGAAGGCGCGGATCGACGCGACGCTCGCGAAGATCGCCAAGATCAAGCACGTCGACCGCGTCGACTCGCCCTTCGCCGAGCAGGCCGCGGCGCGGCAGATCTCCCAGGACAAGTCGGTCGCGTTCGCCAACGTCCACATGGACGGCGAGCAGGCGATCATCGACGTCCCCAAGTCGGCCTACACGAAGATCATCGACACCGTCGACGCCGCCGACGCGGCGACGGCCTGCAGGTCAAGACGGGCGGCTCCGGGCATCCAGCAGGCCAACCAGCAGCAGGGCGGCGGGGCCGAGCGAGCTCATCGGCTTCATCGCCGCCGCGATCGTCCTCGCGCTCGCGTTCGGCTCGCTGTTCGCGACGCTGCTCCCGCTGGGCACGGCGATCATCTCGCTGGGCTCGGCGCTCGCGCTCAGCGGCCTGCTCGCGCACCTGTTCACCATCGCCACCTTCTCGCCGCAGCTGGCCACGCTGATCGGCCTCGGCGTCGGCATCGACTACTCGCTGTTCGTCGTCACCCGCCATCGCAACGCGATCAAGGCGGGCCGCGACCCGGAGGAGGCGTGCATCCGCGCGCTGAACACCTCCGGGCGCGCGGTGCTGTTCGCGGGCGCGACGGTGATCGTCGCGCTGCTCGGCCTGCTCATCCTCGGCGTCTCCTTCCTCAACGGCGTCGCCATCGCCGCGTCGGTCGACCGTGCTCGTCGTCGCCCTCGCCGCGATCACGCTGATGCCCGCCTTCCTGGGCATGATCGGCATGAGGGCGCTGTCGCAAGAAGGAGCGCCGCCGGCTCGAGGCGGAGGGCCCGCACGACCCCAAGGAGGACGGCCGCTGGCCGCAGCTGGGCGCGCTTCGTGCAGCGCCGCCCCGTGCCGCTCGCGCTCGTCGCCCTGCTGATCATGCTCGCGCTCGCCGATCCCGGCGCTCGACCTGCGCCTCGGCTCCTCCGACGCCGGCCAGGACCCGAAGGACTCGACCACGCGCCAGGCCTACGACCTGCTGGCCAAGGGCTTCGGCCCAGGCTTCAACGGCACGTTCCAGATCGTCGCGGAGACGCCGGGCGGCAAGGCCGACCTGCCGAAGGTCGCGGCGCTGGCCGAAGACGCTGCAGGCCACGGACGGCCTCGCGTCCGTGAGCCCGCCGGTGCCCGTCGCCCAACGGCAAGATCGCGCTGATCGAGGCGCGGCCGTCGACGGCGCCGCAGGACGAGGCGACGAGCGACCTGATCACGCACCTGCGCACCGACGTCGATCCCGAAGGCCTCCGGCGGGCTCGACGTCCACCTCGGCGGCATCACCGCGATCTTCGACGACTTCGCGAAGGTGCTGACGGACAAGCTGCCGCTGTTCATCTTCGTGATCGTGCTGCTCGGCTGCCTGCTGCTGATGCTCGCCTTCCGCTCCCTGCTGATCCCGCTGACGGCGGCGGTCATGAACCTGCTCGCGGCGGGCGCGGCGTTCGGCGTCGTCACCGCCATCTTCCAGAAGGGCTTCCTGGCCGGGCCGCTCAGCGTGGGCGAGGGCCCGGTCGAGGCGTTCCTGCCGGTGATGATGCTGGCGATCCTGTTCGGGCTCTCGATGGACTACCAGGTGTTCCTCGTCAGCCGCATGCACGAGGAGTGGCTCAAGACGGGCGACAACGCGCACTCGGTGCGCATCGGCCAGGCGGCGACGGGCCGGGTCATCACCGCCGCGGCGACGATCATGGTGCTCGTCTTCGGCTCGTTCCTGCTGGCCGGGCAGCGGGTCATCGCCGAGTTCGGCATCGGCCTGGCGTCCGCGGTCCTGCTCGACGCGCTGATCCTGCGCACCATCCTCGTCCCGGCGGTCATGCACCTGATCGGCAAGCGCAACTGGTGGCTGCCGAAGGGCCTCGACCGCGTGCTGCCGCGGGTGGCCGTCGAAGCGGCGGAGTGAACCGGGCGGAGGCGCTCGCGATCCTCAAGGATCCCGAGCGCTACACCGTCGACCACCCCGCCTTCGCGACCGCCACGGTGGTCGGGCGCAGCCTGCTCTCCACGGACGGGGAGGAGCACGCCGAGCGGCGCCGGCGCTTCGAAGGACGCTTCACGGTGGACGAGGCGTGGCTGCGCGCGGAGGCGGACGCGCTCGTCGCCGGGCTTCCCGGACCCCGCCGAGCTGCGCACGCAGTACGCCGGCCCGTTCGCCGCCGCCGTCATGAAGCGCGTGCTCGACCTGCCGCACACGGTGGACGAGCTCCTCGGCGGGATGCGCCCGATCGTCGCCGCCACGGTGGGGGACGGCACGCTGGAGGACGGCCGCGCGGCGTTCGACCGGCTCGGGGTGGACAGCGACACCGCCGTCGCCCTGTTCGGTGGCATCGACACGATGGAGGGGATGATCCTCAACCTCGTCCTCCACGTCCTCACGGGGCAGGCGGAGGACGTCGCGGGCTCGCTCGCGCTGGACCCCGCGGTGGTCGAGGTGCACCGCTACCACGAGGACGAGCTGGTCGCGATCCCCTTGCGCGAGGTGGGCCTGCCCTTCGCCGCCGGCCCGCACGTGTGCCCCGCCGCCCAGCTCGCCCGGATGGAGGCGCGGGTGGCGCTGGAGGCGCTGCTGGTGCGGCAGCCCGCAGCTGCTGGCCCCGCGCGCAGCCCGAAGGCGCCGTCTTCCGCAAGCCCGTTGACTTGCCAGTCAGTTTCCCGGGTAGCCTCATTTGACCATGGCGCAAGACACCGTTAACCCTTCATACGAAGAGTCCAAGCAGGTCGCTGAAGCCAGCCGCGAGACGGAGTGGAAGCAGCCCTCCTTCGGCCGCGGGATGTACCTCGGCAACTTCGAGCTTGGCCTCATCCATCCTCAGCCCAAGGCCGACGCCGAGAGCGTCGCGGAGGGCGAGGACTTCCTCAAGCGCTTCCGCGCGTTCCTGACGGAGCGGGTCGACCCGCAGCAGATCGAGGACGACGCGAAGATCCCCGACGACGTCATCAAGGGCCTCAAGGACCTCGGCGCGCTCGGGATGAAGATCCCGAAGGAGTACGGCGGCCTCGGCCTCACGCAGGTCTACTACAACCGCGCGCTGAGCCTGGCCGGCACCTGGCACTCCTCCATCGCGACGCTCCTGTCGGCGCACCAGTCGATCGGCCTGCCCGAGCCGCTGAAGACCTTCGGCTCCGAGGAGCAGAAGCAGGAGTGGCTGCCCGAAGGTCGCCAAGGACCACATCTCCGCCTTCCTGCTCACGGAGCCCGACGTCGGGTCCGACCCCGCGCGCATGGGCTCGACCGCCGTCCCCACCGACGACGGCAAGCACTACATCATCAACGGCACCAAGCTGTGGGCGACCAACGGCGTCATCGCCGACGTGGTCGTCGTCATGGCCGTCGTCCCCAAGACGGATGAGGTCAAGGGCGGCATCACCGCCTTCATCTGCCCGACGGACCTCGAGGGCATCGAGATCAAGCACCGCAACGAGTTCATGGGCCTCAAGGGCATCGAGAACTCCGTGACGACGTTCACGGACGTCAAGATCCCGGCCGAGAACATCATCGCCGGCGTCGGCAAGGGCCTCAAGATCGCCCTCAACACGCTCAACACCGGCCGCCTCTCGCTGCCGGCCATCTGCGTCGGCTCGACCAAGTACGCGCTGCGCATCGTGCGTCAGTGGTCGTCCGAGCGGCGCCAGTGGGGCCAGGCGCTCGGCAAGCACGATCCCGTCGCCCAGCACATCGCGTTCATCGCGGGCACGGCGTTCGGCCTGGAGGCCATGGTCGACGTCTCCTCCCGCCTCGCCGACGAGAAGAAGCGCGACTTCCGCATCGAGGCCGCCATCGCGAAGCTCTACGGGTCCGAGATGGCCTGGCAGGCGATCGACACGATGGTCCAGGTCCGCGGCGGCCGCGGCTTCGAGACCGCGAAGTCCCTCGCGGCCCGCGGCGAGAAGCCCGTCCCCGCCGAGCAGATGCTGCGCGACATGCGCATCAACCGCACGTTCGAGGGCGCCACGGAGATCATGCACCTGATGATCGCCCGCGAGGCCGTCGACAAGCACCTCGAGCTGGCCGGCGACATCCTCCTGGGCGACGGCGGGCTCGGCGAGAAGGCCAAGCTGGCCGCCAACGCCGGCAAGTTCTACGCGAAGTGGTTCCCGTCGCTGATGACGGGCGACGGGCAGAAGCCCGTCGTCCTTCGACGAGTTCGGCGACCTGGCCAAGCACCTGCGCTTCGCCGAGCGCAACTCGCGCAAGCTCGCCCGCTCGACGTTCTACGCGATGGGCCGCTACCAGGCCAAGCTGGAGCAGAAGGGCGCGCTCCTGGGCCGCGTCGTCGACATCGGCGCCGAGCTCTACGCGATCAGCGCCGCGTGCGTCTACGCGAACACGATCGCCACGGAGGACCCGTCGCAAGAAGGAGTCGGTCTACGAGCTGTGCGACCTGTTCTGCTCGCAGGCCCGCCGCCGCGCCGACCGCCTGTTCCACGACCTGTGGGCCAACGACGACGACGCGCAGTACGCGACCGCGCAGAACGTGCTCGAGGGCAAGTTCGAGTGGTTCGAGCACGACGTGCTCGACCCCGCCGGCGACGGCCCGATGATCCCCGAGGCCGTCAAGGACACCCCGGCCAAGGACCAGTTCGCCGACGACGAGGCCGAGAAGCAGGCCGAAGCCGTCCAGTAGGCCTAGAAGAAGGGGAGTCGCGAGCGCCGGTTGAAGCGGCGCTCGCGGCGCTCCGCCGCATCGCCGATCAGCCAGAACATCACCGGCCACAGGCCGACGAACAGAGCGCGCGCGCTCGGCGTTGCCGCGCTCGTCGTCGTCGACGGTCTTCGCCCGGATCCACAGGGCGATGCACGCCCAGATGTTCATCAACGAGACTGCGTGGAAAGCGCGAGAGAACATGGCGTCGACCCTACCCAGACAGGCAGTGCTGATCGCCCGCTGGCCGATCGGCGTCTCGCTGACCACGTGGCGCTATCTGTGGCGCACGACGCCCTTCCACCGCACGGAGGAGGAGGGGTCGCTGGACGTCGACGCACCGCCGTCACTGCCCGAGGGTGTCTCGCGCGAGAAGGTGCAGCTGCCCGAGCACGGGGCCGGCCCGCTGTTCCACCGCCGCTACCGGACGCGCATCCGCGACACCGACGTCACCCCGGAGGCGTTCATCACCGACGTCGCCGGTCACCTGAAGGAGCTCGCGCCGCGCGAGTTCGCGTCCTTCGAGAAGACGAAGGGCGACGACGGACGTGGTCGCCGTCGGCGACGAGTACCTCGTGCGCATGCCCGGGCCGTGGGACGGGCCGGTCCGCGTCGTCGCCCGCGAGGAGACGTCCTTCCGCTTCGTGACGCTGGAGGACCACCTCGAGGCGGGGCAGATCGAGTTCAGCGCGCACCGCGAGGACGGGTTGCTGATCTTCGAGATCGAGTCGTGGGCGCGGTCGGGCGACCCGCTCATGAGCCTCCTCTACTACCACCTGCGCATGGCCAAGGAGACCCAGCTGCACATGTGGATCTCCCTGCTCGAGCGCGCGACGAAGCGGTCGGGCGGCCGCATGACGCGCGGGATCGACATCCACACGAGGACGGTGGCCTATGCCGAAGAGTGACGAGCAGATGCTGGCCGAGCTGGCGGACTGGCCGATCAACTACGACCCGGACACGCCGCACACGGAGGCCGACGGGTGGCGCATCGACGACTATTGCGAGCCGCTGCCCAAGGAGGCGCCCGGCCCGCCGGAGCCGGGCGGTCCGTTCGAGCGCTGCCAGAAGCTGCTGCGCGAGTACAAGGTCGCCGACCCCAAGATGGTCGTCGCCGTCTACGACCACGACGCGCCGCTGCGCGGTCGCAACATGCTGCTGAAGTTCCGCTTCGGCCCGATCCGCTTCCGCGCCGGCTGCCGGGTGGGGGACATCACCGACGAGGAGCGCACCGAGCAGGGCCGGCCCCTGCGCGTGTGGGGCTGGGCCTACCAGACGCTCGAGGGGCACTTCGAGCAGGGACAGATGAACTGGGAGGTGTGGAAGTGGATGGACACGGGCGACGTCCAGTTCCGCATCCACTCCTACTCGCGCGGCACCAAGTCGGGGAACCTCATCCTCCGGCTCGGCTTCCGGATGGTCGGCCAGTGGCAGCGGCGGCTCTACCTCAGCCACGCCTGCGAACGGATGGCCGAGATGTCGGCGCGTGATGAGCGATCTGTCTGACGCCGTAGAGCGCTTCGTCGCGGAGGAGGTCCTCCCCGACGTCGCCGAGTGGGACCGCGAGGACGACCTGCCGCAGGCGGCGATCGACCGGATGATCGCGCTCGGCGTGACGGGCGCGATGGTGCCGGCCGAGTACGGCGGACCGGGCCTCGGTGTGGCCGATCTCGTCCCGGTCTGGCGCGCGCTCTCGCACGGCTGGATCTCCCTGACGGGCGCGGTCAACCCGACGGGCCTGGCCACGGCGTTGCTCGTCCGCCACGGCACGGAGGCGCAGCGGGCGCGCTGGCTGCCGGGCATCGCCGACGGGACCGTCCTGGCGTCCTTCTCCATCACGGAGCCGCAAGCGGGCTCGGACCTCTCGCGCATCGAGACGACCGCAACGCAGGTCGACGATGGCTGGCGCCTCGACGGCACCAAGCGCTGGGTGGCGGGCGGCGTCTCCTCCCAGGTCATCTTCATGCTGGTCGAGGTCGACGGGAAGCCCGCCTGCCTGATCCTGCCCGCGGAGGGCCGCGGCGGGGAAGGCTGGATCGTCGGCGAGCTCGACAAGATCGGCTACCGCGGCGTCGAGTCGGCCGCCTACACCTTCGACGGCTTCGTCAGCCCGGGCGCCGAGCTGCTCGGCGACGAGGCGACCGTGCGGCAGATGCTCGACTGCCTGGACGTCGGCCGTGTCAACGTCGCCTGCCGGGCGCTCGGCATCATCGACCGCGCGCTGGAGCGGGCGCTCACCGAGTCCCGTGAGCGCGAGATCGGCGACGGCGTCCTCGGCGACCACACGCACGCCCAGCTGCGGCTGGGCGAGCTGATCGCGCGCCGGGCGGCCGTGGAGGCGCTGGTGGAGCGCGCCGCCGTCGCCGTCGACGCGGGGGACGGGAGCGGGCGGGAGCTGTCGAGCGCCGCGAAGGTCGTCGCCTCCGACACCGCGATGTGGGCCGTCGACGCCGCCTCCCGCCTCGCTGCGTCGCGCTCCTACACGGCAACCGACGAGCTGGCCCGGCTGCGCCGCGACGCACCGCAGACCCAGATCGGCGAGGGCGCCAACGACGCCCTGTTGTTCGCGCTGGCCCGCGGTCGGCTCTAGAATCCGGCGCCATGAGGCGCTTCCTGCTGGTCGTCCTGGCCCTGCTCGTCGTCGGAGGTGGCGTGACGGCGTTCGTCGCCTCGCGCGAATCGGAGGCCGACCGCGAGGCGGAGGCCCACTGCGCCGGAGGCGCGAAGGGTGGGGATGAGGCCGAGCGCGAGCGCGAGGAGGCCGAGCAGGAGCGCGAGCGTGAGGAAGGCGAGGAGGGCCGTGCGAAGAACGAGCTCTTCAGCGGCCCCGCCGAGTCCGAGCCGCCCTGCGGAGAGGTGGCCGGCCAGCCCGAGACGTTCGCCGACCTCGCCAAGGCCAACGGCGGCATCGTCGCCCGGTCCGTCGCGCCGGGCGACCGCATCCGCACCGGCGCCTACCGGTCGGCCGTCCGCCAGCGCGCGTCGCTGCCCACGGTGGGGGAGACGTGGAGCCCGTTCGGCAAGCCCCCGCTGCAGAGCTACCGCACCGAGTACGACCAGACGGCCGGATCGACCAACCAGGGCCTCGGCGACCTGTCCGGCCGGGCCACCGCCGTCACCCGCATCGACGGCGCCCTGTACGCGGCGATCTCCAACGGCGGGATCTGGAAGTCCACCGACAACGGCGACACCTGGACGTCCATCGGCGAGAACCTGCCCACGCAGGTCGTGGCCGGCATCGCCGGGAGCGCCGGCAATCTGCTCGTCCTGACGGGCGACAACGCCTTCGGCGGCAACACCTACGCGGGCCTGGGCGCCTACCGCTCCACGGACGGCGGAAAGTCGTGGACGCACGCGTCCGGCATCCCCGACGGGCTGCTCGCCTTCCGCCTGGCCGCCGACCCCACCGACCCGAAGACCTTCTACGCGGCGACGGGCGGCGGCCTCTTCCGCTCCACGGACGGCGGCGCCAGCTACACGAACGTCGACCTGCCGACGGGCGACTGCGCCGGCAAGCCGACCAGCGCGAAGGACTGCTTCCTCGCCAACGTCGTCACGGACGTCGTCGTGCAGGCGCCGGCGAACGCGAAGACCGCCGGCGGCAAGCCGGGCGCGGTCATGGCCGCCGTCGGCTGGCGCTCGGGCACCAAGCCGAACGCCAACGGCGTCCCGCAGGCCCCGCACAACGGCATCTACGTCTCCGACACGGGCGCCCCGGGCTCGTTCAAGGACATGGACATCGCCGGCCACAGCACGGCGACGACGGACCCGCTCAACCAGGCGCGTCTGGGCCGCATCGCGCTCGGCGCCGCCACCGGAGCCGACCAGGACCACCGCGTCGTCTACGCGATCATCCAGGACGCGGTGAAGTTCAACGGCGGCGTCACCGGCCTCGACGTCAACGAGAACGGGACCACCACCGCCGCGCAGAGCGACTACCTCAACGGCGTCTGGGTGTCCACGGACTTCGGCGCCGAGCTGGAAGGAGCTCGAGGGCTCGACGACGATCGACGCGGACCCGTCGAGCAACTCCGCCCTCAGCCCGCCGGTGTGCAAGGCGCCCGCGGTCGTGGCCTACTGCCCCGGCATCCAGGCTTGGTACAACCTGTGGGTCGCGCCGGACCCGACGCGCCAGACCGCCGCGGGCGTCCCGACGCGGCTCGGCTTCGGCCTCGAGGAGATCTGGACGAACACCGGTCCCCTGCAGTCGCCGACGGGGCTCGACGGCTCCGTCCCGGTCAAGTTCGGCGTCGTCGGTCGCTACTACGCGGGCGACGCGTGCACGCTGCTCAACGCGACGAAGGGGCTGCCCATCTGCCCCACCGCCGAGGGTGGGCAGGTGCCGAAGTTCACCACCCATCCTGATCAGCACGGCGGGCTGTGGGTGCCCGACGAGTCCGGCGGTGGTGTGACGCTCTTCGCGGCCAACGACGGCGGCATCTACAAGCAGCACGTCGCCTCCGGTGAGGACCTGTCGAACACCAAGTGGGGGCAGGGCAAGCCGGAGGGCCGCAGCGGCCACAACAACGGGCTCAACACCCTGCAGCCCTACGACGCGGCGATGGCGAAGGACGGCACCGTCTACATGGGTCTGCAGGACAACGGCGAGGCGAAGATCGAGCCCGACGGCACGATGTACACGATCTACGGCGGCGACGGCTTCTTCTCCGCGGTCGATCCCGACAACTCGCAGGTCGCCTACGAGGAGTACACGGCGGGCGACATCAGCGTCACCAAGGACGGCGGGAAGAACTGGACGGACATCGCGCCCGCGCTCACGTCACCGCAGTTCTCGACGCCGTTCGAGATGGACCGCAACGACGCCAACCACCTCGTCATCGGCGGGCGCAACATCTTCGAGACGTTCTCCGGGCCCGACACGACGTCCGACACCTGGAAGCAGGTCTTCGACCTCGGCAAGAGCGGGGACGCCGACAACCAGGTCTCCGCGCTCGACACGCTCTCGCTGTCCGCCGGATCCGGCGCGGCGACTGGGCCCAAGACCGCCGACGTGAGCTACACGGGCGGCAGCGCGACCGTCCCCGGCCTCGGCGACACCGCGGGCACCGGCACCTTCCTGCCCGGCACCTACGACGACCACCCGTTCACGATCGGCAAGGGCGACGGCGACGCGGCGGTCCACGTCGACATCACGTGGTCCGACGGCGTCTCGGACTGGGACCTCTACCTCCTCGACGGGACGGGCAAGGCCGTCGCGTCCTCGGCCACGAGCGACGCCGGCAAGGAGTCGCTGACCCTGGCGAACCCGGCCCCCGGCGACTACACCGTCCGCGTCGTCAACTTCACGGCGGTGGGCTCCTACGACGCGAAGGTCACCTTCGACCAGCGCACGGACGGCACGGCCAAGACGTCGGCGACCTACGCCGGCTTCTGCGGCTACTGCGACACGATCACGCAGGGGACGCCGTTCAACAACGGGCTGGCGACGAACGTCGGCGGCGACTGGCACATCGCCAAGGCCGCCGGGCTCCCGTCGCGCTACATCACCTCCACCCGCATGGATCCCGCCGAGCCGCGCACGGTCTACGTGACGCTGGCGGGCTACGGGCGCCGGTGGGCGTTCCCGGGCGCGGTCGGCGAGGACACGTCCAAGGTCGGCGTCGGCCACGTCTTCAAGTCCACGGACGCGGGCGAGAGCTTCAAGGACATCAGCGGCGACCTGCCCGACGCGCCCGCCAACTGGACCGTCCTGTGGCGGGGCCGGCTCGTCGTCGGCACGGACCTCGGCGTCTTCATCGCCTCCGACGCCGACGGCGGCGGCTACGCGCGGCTGGGCAAGGACCTGCCCACCACCCCGGTCTCGACCCTGCGCTTCAAGCCGGGCAATCCGGACCTGCTCGTCGTGGCCACCTACGGCCGTGGCGTCTACACGTTCGACTTCGCGGCGAAGGCCAACGAGGACATCAAGCCGGCGACCGGTCCGGGCGCGCCGACCGCCTGCACCGCGTCCGCCGGCTTCAAGTCGGTGAAGGTGACGCCGCGCAAGCGGGGTCTGCGCTTCACCGTCAAGCGAGCCGTCGGCGCGCGGTTCGGCGTGGAGGTCGTCCAGCAGTCCCGCGGCCGTCGCGTCCTCGAGAAGAAGGTCGTCAAGCGCTTCCGCAACCGCAAGGCCTCCTTCACCTGGAAGGGTGCCGGGACCAGGGGCGTCTACTTCGTCCGCGTCCACATCCGCAAGGGCAAGGTGTTCGACGTCCGGCGCTTCGCCTTCGCGCGCACGAAGGGCCGCTTCCACAAGCGCCCCCAGTTCTTCGCTCGCGAGAGCTGCTCCATCCTGCGGTCGGCCAAGCTCAACGGCCCCACGTTCGGCGGCCGCTTCAAGCGTCCGCTGGCCGTCGCCTTCCGCCTGCGCACGCCGGGGACCGTCACGGTCACCTACGCCCAGCGGGGGAAGACGCTGCTGCGCAAGAAGGTCAAGGTGGCCGACGTCAAGTACCACCGCGTCCGCCTGCCCTCCGCCAAGGCACGCCGCGGCGACGTCCGCGTCACCCTGGCGGCGGACGCCGGCGGCGCGAAGCGGACGGTGAAGCTGACGGGTCGCCGCCTCTAGCGCAGGGCGGCGATCAGCCGGGTGCCGCGGGCGGGGGAGAAGGTGACGTTGCGGCGGGCGACGCGCTCGGCGTTGGTGGTCACGGGCCGCAGGAGGCGGCGCTGCAGGACGGCGGTGAGGACGACGCGCATCTCGAGCTCGGCGAAGGCCGCGCCGAGGCAGCGCCGGACGCCGCCGCCGTACGGGATCCACGCGTAGGTGTCGGGCTTGGTGTCCAGGAAACGCTCGGGGCGGAAGGCGTACGGGTCCGGGTAGCTGTCCGGACGGGTGTGGGCGAGCCAGATCGCGGGGGTGACGTCGGTGCCGGCGGCGAGGGAGAGCGTCTCCGTCTCGAGTGGCGCGTTCAGGCGGCGGCCGGCGAGGGGGACGACGGGGCGCAGGCGCAGCGACTCGGCGACGGTGGCGCGCAGGTAGGCGTCGCCGTCGCCCGCGTCGATCTCCGCGACGAGGCGGGCGTGGACGTGCGGGTGGCGGAGCAGGAGGTCGAAGGTCCACGCGAGGGCGGTCGCGGTGGTCTCGTGCCCGGCGAGCAGGAGGGTGACGAGCTGGTCGCGGATCTCGCGGTCGCTCATCGGCTCGCCGTCCTCGAAGCGGGCGGCCTTGAGCAGCGAGAGGATGTCGTCGCCGTCCTCGCCGTGCTCGGCGATGATGGCCAGCAGCAGCGCGTCGAGCGCCTCGCCCTCGCGCTCCATCTTCTCGATCGGGCCGGTGATGCCGATGCGGCGGGCGGCGAGCATCCCGAACTGCGTCGCCGGGGATGACGTGCGGTGCAGCAGGCCGCGCAGCGCCTCGGCGAGCTCCGGCCGGTCCGTGACGCCGAAGACGGCGCGCATGATCACCTCGAGCGTGACCGCCTGCATGCGGGGGTGGACGGCGAACTCCGCGTCGGCCGGCCACGAGTCGATCTCGCGCTCGGCGGCGGCGCGGACGATCGGCTCGTAGGCGCGCATCCGGTCGCCGTGGAAGGGCGGCAGCATCACCTTGCGGCGGGCGAGGTGCTCGCGGCCCTCGAGCAGCAGGATCGACCGGGCGCCCATGATCGGCCGCAGCGCGAAGGTGCGTCCGGGCGGCAGGCCGTGGGCGCGCTCCGTGTAGAGCGCGCGGATCGCGGCGGGATCGGAGAGCATCACCATCGGCGACTGGAAGCCGAGGAAGGTGACGCTGAACGCGTCTCCGAAGCGGCGGCGGTTCTCCTCGAGGAAGGCGATCGGGCGCATCAGCCACCGCATCGTCTGGATGAGCGGCGGTTGCGTCGGCCCGGGCGGGTAGGCCCCGGTCATGGATCTTTCACTCGAGGGCAAGGTCGTCGCGGTCACGGGCGCATCATCGGGCATCGGCGAGGCGATCGCACGTGCGTGTGCGCACGCAGGCGCCAAGGTGTCGCTGGCCGCGCGGCGCGAGGACCGCATCGCCAAGCTCGCGGAGGAGCTCGGCGGCGAGGCGATCGTCACCGACGTCAGCGACGAGGAGCAGGCGAGGGCGTTCGTCGACCAGACCCGCGAGCGGCTCGGCGGCCTCGACGTGCTCGTCAACAACGCGGGCGTGATGCTGCTCGGCCCGATCGAGGGCGCGCCGACGGACGAGTGGCGCACGATGATCGAAGTCAACGTCTTCGGCGTCCTCTACTGCACCCACGCGGCGCTGCCGGGGATGCTCGAGCAGGGCAGCGGGCACGATCGTCAACGTGTCCTCCGTCGCCGGCCGCTTCGCCCGCGTGGGGTCGGGCGTCTACAACCTCACGAAGTTCGGCGTCGGGCGCGTTCAGCGAGTCGCTGCGCCAGGAGGTCACGCGAGCGCGGCGTCCGCGTCGTGCTGGTCGAGCCGGGCGCGGTGGCGACGGAGCTGGTCGAGCCACAACCGCGAGGAGATCCAGGAGGGGATGCGCAAGACGTCCTCGGGCCGATCGAGCCGCTCGCAGCCCGACGACATCGCCAACGGCGTCCTCTACGCGATCGCGCAGCCCGACAACGTCAGCGTCAACGAGGTGCTGGTCCGGCCGACGTCGCAAGCCAGGTGAGCGTGCGCTCGAGGCCGTCCTCGAGCGCCACCCGCGGCGCCCAGTCGACGAGCTCGCGCGCCTTGGCGATCGAGTAGGTGCCGCGCCGCAGCAGGTAGCGCGTCGAGAAGGCGTTGATCTCGCCGCGCTGGACCGCCCGCGTCGCCGCGAGCATGAGCGGCGCGGGGAGGACGACGAGGCGCCGGCCGGCGTGCCGGGCGTAGGCGCCGAAGAAGGTCTCGTTGGGGACGCCGATGCCGCCGCTGAGGGTCAGCACGTGCCCGGCGGCGGCGTCGCTCGAGGCCGCCGCGACGATGCCGTCGACGAGGTCGTCGACGTAGACCGGGCTGAAGGTCCCGCCGCGCGGCAGCGCGAAGCGGCGGGCAAGGATCATCTCGTAGGGGAGGACGCCCAGGCGCGCGAGCCGGGGCCGTACACATCGCCGGGGCGGACGATCGTGACCGGCGCGCGGCCCTCGGCGTGGCGCTGCAGCAGCAGCTGCTCGGCGGCGATCTTCGTGTCGCCGTAGGGGAGGCCGGTGACGCGCACGGGGTCGGCCTCCGTGACGCCGTCCGGGAAGTCGAAGCCGAAGGTGACGACGGTGGAGAGGTGCACGAAGCGCTTCGCGCCCGCCCGTTCGGCGGCGTCGTAGGCGTTGCGGGTGCCGAGCACGTTCGCGCGGTAGACGGCGTCGAGTCCGCCCGCCTGCAGGGAGACGGTGGCGGCGGTGTGGATGACGAGGTCGGCGCCCGCGGCGCGGTCCTGCCACGGGCCGGGGACGTCTCCGCGCGATGTCGCGGGTCGGCGTCCAGGTCGACGCCGACGCACCGTCGCGCCCGCGGCCCGGTAGCGCTCGCCGATCGCGCGGCCGAGGAAGCCCGACGCGCCCGTGATGAAGACGGAGGTCATCGCGGCATGACAGTACGCCGCACGATCGCCGGCGCGACGATGACCATCACCAGCAGGCGGAGCGTCTGCACGGCGAGGATGAAGGTCGTGTCCGCGCCGGCGCCGAACGCGGCGGCCAGCACCGCGTAGAGGCCGCCCGGCGTGGTCGCCAGGTAGGCGTCGAGCAGGGTGATGTCGGTCGTGGCGGCGAGGACGAGCGCGAGCCCGAAGCACGCCACGATCAGGCCGGCGATGGCGAGCAGCACCGGCCCGAGCAGGCGCCCGACCTCCCGCACCGTCTCGACCGTGAAGCGCAGGCCGACCTGGAGGCCGATGCCGATGAACGCCGCTTCCTGAAGCAGCTCGGGGACGGTGAAGCGGCCGAACGGATGCGCGAGCGCGAGCACCCCCGCGAGCGCCAGCGGCCCGAGCAGCGTGGGGACCGGGATGCGGAGTGCGCGCCCGAGCGGTGCCCCAACTGCCGCGATGAGGAGGGCGAGGACCCAGCCCCTGCCGTCTCCGAGGAGCGCCGTGGTGGGTGCTGAACCGCTTGCTTCGTTGCCGAAGAAGAGCCCGGCGATCAGCGGGGTGAGGAGGACGACGATGAGGACGCGCAGGTACTGCATGAAGGCGACGAGGCGGTCGTCGCCGCCGAGCTCCTGCGCCATCGCGATGATGCCCGACGCCCCGCCGGCGATCATCCCCAGCACCGCGGTCGGCCGGTCCACGCGCGCGAAGCGCGCCAGGCCCGCAGCCGGCGGCGAGGCAGATCGCCAGCGTGCCGGCGGAGACGAGGGTGACTGGGAGCCAGGCGTCCGCCGCGGCCCGCAGCGACGACGTCTTCAGGTACGCGCCGAGCACGACGCCGGTGACCGCTTGGGCGGCGTTGAAGGCCGGGACCGGGACCGCGGGCGCGTCGTCGAGCCACAGCGCGGCGGCCAGGCCGACCAGCAGCGCGGCGAACAGGTACGCCGACGGGAGCCCGACGCGGTCGAGCGCGATGCCGCCCGCGATCGTCGCCGCGAGCAGCACGCCCCATCGAAGCGCCACGTCTTTGACACCTGTCAGGTGCATTAGCCGTGGAGGCTAGGTGGTTTGCTAAGGTAATTACCTGTGGAAACTATTTCGGAGCAGGCCAGTCACCTCCGGTTCGCGATCGCGCGGACCGCGCGCCGCCTGCGCCAGGAGGCCGGCAGCCCGCTGAGCCCGACGTTGACCGCGGCGCTCGCGACGATCGAACGGCACGGACCGCTGACGCCCTCTGAGCTGGCACTGAAGGAGCGGGTTCAGCGACCGAACGCGACGAAGCTGATCGCGCGCCTCGAGGCGGACGGGCTGGTCCTGCGAACGGATGCGCCCGACGACGCGCGCTCCAGCCTCATCTCCATCAGTGCCCCGGGCCGGAAGCTCCTCCTCGAAGCGAGATCGAAGAAGGACGAGTTCCTGTCGGACCGTCTTGAAGCGCTGCCGCCCGAGGACCGCGAGACGCTCGCCCGCGCGGCCACCCTGCTCGAGGGCCTGCTCTGAGGCAGACGCTCGCCATCCCCAACTACCGGCGCTACTTCGCCGGCCAGGTCGTCTCCCTCACCGGCAACTGGATGCAGATCGTCGCCGAGATGTGGCTGGTCGTGCAGCTCACCGAGCTCGGGCGTCGCCGTCGGCCTCACCGCCGCGCTGCAGTTCCTCCCGATGCTCCTGCTCGGCGCCTACGGCGGGGTCATCGCCGACCGCGTCGACAAGCGCCGCCTGCTGCTGGGCACGCAGTGGCTGGCGATGCTCCCGCCGCTCGCCCTCTTCGTGCTCGCCGCTCTCCGGCGGCGCGACCATCGGCGCCGTCTACGTCCTCGTCTTCCTGCGCGGGATCGTCACCGCCTTCGACAACCCGGCCCGCCAGGCGTTCGTCTCGGAGATCGTCGGCGCCGACCGCGTCGTCACCGCCGTCAGCCTCAACAGCGTCATCGTCCACTGCGCGCGCATCGTCGGCCCCGCGGTCGCCGGGGGCATCATCGCGCTGGCCGGCGTCGGTCCCTGCTTCGCGCTCAACGCCCTGTCCTTCGCCGTCATGTTCTTCGCCCTGCGCGGGATGGACACCGGCCGCCTGCTGCACCCCGCGCCGCGCCGAGCGGGCGAGGGGGCAGATCCGCGAGGCCGCCCGCGTCGTCGTCCGCGACCCCGAGCTGCGCACCCCGCTGGCGATGATGGTCCTGGTCGGCACGCTGAGCTTCAACTTCCAGGTCCTGCTGCCGCTGTTCGCGCACACGACCTGGCACGGGACGGCGACCACCTACGCGCTGCTGACGAGCGCGATGGGCGTCGGCTCCGTCGGCGGCGCGTTGCTCGCGGGCGCGCGCGGCCGCGTGAGCCCGAGCCTGCTCGTCGTCGCCGCCACGTTGTTCGGCGTCGCCGAGCTCGCGGCTGCCGCCGCGCCCACCTTGATGCTGCAGGCACTCGCGCTGGTCCCCCTCGGGGCGGCCAGCGTCACCTTCGCCGCCGGCGTCAACTCGTCCCTGCAGCTCAACGCCCCGCCCGCCCTGCGCGGCCGGGTGATGGCGCTCTACTCCGTCGTCTTCATCGGGTCCACGCCGATCGGCGCCCCGCTGGTGGGCTGGCTGGCCGAGACGCAGGGGCCGCGCGCCGGGCTGGTCCTCGGCGCCGCCGCCGCGCTGCTGGCCGCCGCACTCGCTCAGCGAACTCACAGGCGCGCTTTAAGGACGGCGGAAGATCCAGGGCGTACCTTGGCTTCTCGATGGGCCTCTGGACAGATCACGAACCCCGCAACGGCGCCAGCTACGAGTGGCTCCACGCACCCGCGCGGGTGGGTGGGGACAAATCGCAGGCCCCGGCCCCGCCCCCGCCCAAGCCGCCGCGCCGGCGCTGGCGGGTCCTCCTCGCGGCCGCCGGACTCGCGGGCGTCTTCACGGCGCTGATCGTCATCGCCACCGTCGCCCTCGTCGACGACGGCACGCCGAAGAACCAGGCCGCCGTCTCGCCGCTCGCCGTCTCCAAGTCCAAGACGGGCACGACCCGCACCAACGAGATCTACGCCAAGGTCTCCTCCAGCGTCGTCTCCATCCAGGTCAAGACGGCGACGGGCGCCGGCTCGGGCACGGGCTTCGTCATCTCCGGGGACGGCACCGTCGTCACCAACGACCACGTCGTCGAGGACGCGACGCAGGTGCAGGTCCGCTTCGACGACCACAGCCAGCCCGTGACCGCGCGCGTCGTGGGCACCGACCCGAGCTCAGACCTCGCCGTCCTGCACGTCGACCCGGGCAAGGCGCCCGCCCCGATGAAGCCGCTCACGCTCGCGGACTCCGACAACGTCGCCGTGGGGGACAACGCCATCGCCATCGGCTTCCCGCTCGGCCTCGACCGGACCGCCACGCGGGCATCATCTCCGGCCTCAAGCGCACCATCCAGGCGCCCAACAACTTCACGATCGACGACGTCCTGCAGACGGACGCGCCGATCAACCCCGGCAACTCGGGCGGCCCGCTGCTCGACGACCGCGGCCGCGTGATCGGCATCAACTCGCAGATCGCCACCGCGGGCAGCCAGGGCAACGTCGGCATCGGCTTCGCCGTCCCCTCCAACACCATCCGCGACGTGGTCCCCCGCCTGCAGAAGGGCCAGGCCATCAAGCGCGCCTACCTCGGCGTCTCCACCAGCGAGACGAGCAACGGCACGGCGGGCGCGCTCGTCGGCACGATCACCCCAGGCGGTCCCGCCGACAACGCCGGCCTGCGCGCGGCCGACAGCGTCACGGGCAACGGCGGGGACGTCATCGTCGCGATCAACGGCAAGGTGGTCGCCGATCCCGACGGCCTGTCCTCGATCATCGGCGACCTCGCGCCGGGCGACAAGGCGACGGTCAGCTACCTGCGCAACGGGCGCAAGCAGACCACGCAGGTGACGCTCGCCGAGCGGCCGGCGGTGGTCACCGGGTCCGCGCAGTCGCCCTCCCCGTGACGCTCCAGGAGCCGCTCTTCCTCCTGGTGCTGCTGGTGGCGCCCGTCGCTCGCCTTCCTCTACTGGCGGCGCGAGCGGCGCATCAGCGCGGGACAGGCCGCCTTCGCCAACCCGGCGCTGATGGCCTCCGTGGTGCCCGTGCGGCCGGGCTGGCGCCGCCACGTCCCGCTCGTCGCCTACCTGCTGGCGCCTGATCGTGCTCGCCGTCGCGCTGGCGCGGCCGCAGGTCGCCGTGTCGGTGACGGTCGACCAGGCGCGCATCGTGCTCGTCACCGACCAGTCGGGCTCCATGGCCGCGACGGACGTCCTGCCCACCCGGCTCGACGCCGCGCGCAAGGCGGCGAGCAGCTTCCTCGACCGCGTCCCCGAGCGCGTGCAGGTCGGGGCCATCACCTTCAACCAGACCGCGCGCGTGATCGCGTCGCCGACGCGCGACCGCGCCGACGGTGCGCGACGCCCTGGCGAGGATCACGCCGGCCGGCTCGACCGCCACGGGCGACGCGCTGGCGCTGGCGACCAAGGCGGCGCAGCAGGCCGCGCTGCCCGGGCAGCAAGCCGCCGCCGTCGGCCATCGTCCTGCTCTCGGACGGCAAGTCGGTGCGCGGCGACGTCGCAACCGCTCGACGCCGCGCGCGAGGCCGCGAAGGCGAAGATCCCGATCTACACGATCTCCCTCGGCACCGCCCAGGGCACCATCCCGCGCAAGGGCGGCGGCACCGTCCCCGTCCCGCCCGATCCGGAGACGCTGAAGCGCATCGCCGAGATCTCCAAGGGCAGGCGTTCGCGGTCGCCGACGCGAGCAGGCTCGAGCACCGTCTACGAGAAGCTCGGCAAGCAGCTCACGCGCAAGAAGGAGCACCGCCAGATCACGGCGGGCTTCGCGGGCGGCGGCCTCGCCCTGCTGGTGCTCGGGGCGGGGATGTCGTTGTTCCTCTTCGGGCGGGTGCCGTAGCCGGCAGGTTTGACAACTTCGGCGAATGTGTAAACTGGGTGGCACATGTCCGCTCACTGCCGTCGACCCCGTCGCGATCTCCTGGCGCGACCCGAAGCGCTTCCTCTGGCCCCTCGGCCTGCTCGTCCCGCTGCTCCCGTTCATGGCCCTCGGCCTCGTCGAGCTCACCGGCCTCGGCGTCTTCTGGTGGTGGGGGCCGATCTTCCTGTTCGCGATCATGCCCGTGCTCGACACGCTGATCGGCAAGGACGCGGAGAACCCGCCGGACTCGGCGATGAAGTACCTCGAGGAGGACCGCTTCTACCGCTGGTGCACCTACCTGTTCCTGCCGCTGCAGTACGGGTCGCTGATCTGGGCCTGCGGCGTGTGGGCGAGCGGCGACCTCAGCCTCGTCGAGGCGCTCGGCCTGGCCTTCACCGTCGGCACCGTCTCCGGCATCGCCATCAACACCGCGCACGAGCTCGGCCACAAGCGCAAGGCGGCGGAGCGCTGGCTGTCGAAGGTCGCGCTCGCCCAGACGGGCTACGGCCACTTCTTCATCGAGCACAACCGCGGCCACCACGTCCGCGTGGCGACGCCGGAGGACCCCGCCAGCTCGCGCCTCGGCGAGGCCTACTGGCGCTTCCTGCCGCGCACCGTCAGCGGCTCGCTCGCCTCGGCCTGGGAGCTCGAGCACGAGCGCTGCGAGCGCGAGGGCGTGCGCTTCTGGTCGCTCCGCAACGACATCCTCAACGCGTGGGCGATGACCGTCGTGCTGTTCGCCGTGCTGATCGCCGTCTTCGGCTGGGTCGTCCTCCCGTTCCTGCTGCTGCAGGCCGTGTTCGGCTTCCAGCTGCTGGAGGTCGTCAACTACCTCGAGCACTACGGGCTGCTGCGCCAGAAGCGCGAGGACGGGCGCTACGAGCGCACGCGAGCCGCGGCACTCGTGGAACTCCAACAACGTCGTCCTCCAACGTGCTGCTCTACCACCTGCAGCGCCACTCCGACCACCACGCCAACCCGATGCGCCGCTACCAGTCGCTGCGCCACTTCGACGAGGCGCCGGAGCTGCCCGCGGGTACGCGACGATGATCCTGCTCGCCTACTTCCCGCCGATCTGGCGGCGGGTCATGGACCCGAAGGTCCGCGCGCACTACGCGGGCGACCTGTCGCTGGCCAACGTCCAGCCGACCAAGCGCCGCAAGTATGGATTGCGCTTGACGGCTCGGGAGCAGCTGCTCGACGCCGTCGACGCGCTGCTCGCCGAGCGGACCTGGGCGAAGCTCTCCATGGGGGAGGTCGCCCGCCGCGCCGGGCTGAGCCGGCAGACGCTCTACAACGAGTTCGGCTCGCGCACGGAGTTCGCCGAGGCGATGGTCATGCGCGAGGCCGAGCGCCTGCTGGCCGGCCCGGAGCGCGCGCTCGCCGACCACGCCGGACGACCCGCGCGGCGGCGTCGCAGGCGGCGCTGCGCGTCGTTCCTCGAGGCGGCCGCCGACAACCGGCTCGTGGAGGCGATGCTCGCCGAGGCCGACGACGGGCTGCTCGCGGTCGTGACCACCCGCGGCGCGGTGCTGCGGGCGGCGACCGACCGGCTGACGACGGTGGTGGTGGACACCTACCCGGGATCGACCGCGACAGCGCCGCTCGGCTGTGCGAGGTCGTCGTCCGCCTCGGCATCAGCCACGCCACCCTGCCGAGCGGCGACCCGGCGAGACACGGCCGCCGCGGTCGCCGCCGTCCTCGGCCCGCACCTGGACGAGCTGCTTCTCAGCGAACCCTCGCGCGCCGCTTAGGAAGGCTAAAGCGGCCGACCTAGCCTGAGGCCTATGAGCGAGCCGTCCATGGTGCCCCCGCCGCCGCCCGCCGAGGCCGGTCAGCCGGGCTCCGAATCGGGCCCCGAGCCGCGCCGCGCGCTCGAGTCCGTCCTGTTCGAGACCAAGCGCGTCGTCATCGGCCAGGACGCGATGCTCGAGAAGCTGCTCGTCGCCCTGCTCGTCGGCGGCCACGTCCTGCTCGAGGGCGTCCCCGGCCTCGCCAAGACGCTCACCATCCGCACGCTCGCCCGCGTGCTCGGCGGCTCCTTCAGCCGCGTCCAGTTCACGCCGGACCTCGTCCCCGCCGACCTCGTCGGCACGCGCATCTGGCGCCCGGACACCGGCGAGTTCCAGACGGAGCTCGGCCCCGTGTTCGGCAACCTGCTGCTGGCCGACGAGATCAACCGCGCGCCGGCCAAGGTCCAGTCGGCGCTGCTCGAGGTCATGCAGGAGCAGCAGGTCACGCTCGGCGGCCGCTCGCTACCCGGTGCCGAAGCCGTTCCTCGTGCTCGCCACGCAGAACCCGATCGAGTCCGAGGGCACCTACCAGCTGCCGGAGGCCCAGCTCGACCGCTTCCTCTTCAAGCTCCGCGTCGACTACCCGTCGCTGGGCGACGAGGCCGCCGTCGTCGAGCAGTCGCTCGAGGTCGCGCCCGCCGTCCGCGAGGTCATGCAGATCACGGAGCTCGAGCGCTTCCGCGAGATCGTCGCGCGCGTGTTCGTCGACCGGCGCGTGATCGGCTACACGATCCGCCTGGCCGACGCGACCCGCCATCCCGAGCAAGTACGGGCTGGCCGAGCTCGCGCCGCTGATCGAGTACGGCGCCTCGCCGCGCGGGCCGATCGGCCTGGCCCAGGGCGCCCGCGCGCTGGCGCTGCTGCGCGGCCGCGACTACGCCACCACGCGCGACGTCCGCGACGTCGCCGCCGACGTGCTCCGCCACCGGCTCGTGCTCTCCTACGAGGCGATGGCCGACGGCGTCGGCGCCGACGTCATCCTGGACAAGGTGTTCGCCGCGGTCGACCCGCAGGACGACGACGGGCCGGACGCGGCCGCATGGCGCTCGTCCGGCCTGAGGCACGCCAGGGTCCGGGACCGCTGCCGGAGGGCGCCGTCCGGGCGGTCGACGTCGCCATCCGCCGCCGCATCGAGGGCCAGCTGCCCGGCGAGCACCGCTCGACCGGGCGTCGGCTCGGGCACGGAGATCGCGCAGCTGCGGCCGTACGTCGTCGGCGACGACGTCCGCCAGCTCGACCCGGCCGCGACCGCGCGCACCGGCGAGCCCTACATCCGCCAGCAGGTCCCCGAGCGCGCGCTCACCACCTGGGTGCTCGTCGACGTGTCGGCGTCGATGGCCTTCGGGACCGGCGACCGGCTGAAGTCCGACGTCGCCGAGGGCGTCGCGCGCGTCGTCGCCCGCACGGGCCTGCGCCGCGCCGGCCGGGTCGGCCTGCTCACCTTCGGGACGCCGGAGCCGACGCTGCTCGCCCCCCGCGGCGGCCGCCGGGCCATGGTCGCGCTGCGCCGCGCGCTGGAGGCCGGCGTCGCCCCCGACGGGACCACGCGAGCCCGACGCCTTCGCCCACGGCCCTGCGCCGGCTGGATCGCGCTGGCGCGCAAGCCCGGGCTGATCGTGGTCGTGTCCGACTTCCGCGAGGTCCGACGGCTGGCAGAAGCCGCTGCGCGCGCTCGCCCACCGCCACGAGGTCGTGTGCGTCGAGGTCTCCGATCCGCGCGAGCGCGAGCTGCCCGACGCCGGCACGGTCGTGATGGTCGACCCCGAGAGCGGGCGCCACCTCGAGGCCGACCTCTCCTCGCCCAAGCTGCGCGCCGCGTTCGCCACGGCCGAGCGCGCCCGCGCGCTGCGGGTCGCGACCGACATCCGCCGCGCGGCGCCCGCCACGTCGCCCTGTCCGGCGCCGGCGACTGGCTGCGCGGGCTCGGCGCGGGCCTCGCCACCGCCCGAGGACCGCCAGTGAGCCTCGAGGCACCCGCTCTTCCTGCTGCTGCTGGCGCTCATCCCGCTGGGGGTCGTGCTCGCGCGCCTCGCGCGTCCGGCGCCGCCGCCGCTACGCCGTGCGCTTCCCGGCGCTGGCGACGCTCGAGGGCGTCATGGCCGCGCCGAGCTCCTGGCGCCGGCGCATCCCGGCCGGGCTGCTCGCGCTGGCCGTCGCGGCGCTCGCCGTCGCGCTCGCCCGGCCGGAGCGGACGGTGCAGGTCGCCGTCGAGCAGGCGTCGGTGGTCCTGGTCACGGACGCGTCGGGCTCCATGGAGGCCACCGACGTGCAGCCGAGCCGCCTCGTCGGCCGCCGTCAGCTCGGCGGAGTCGTTCCTGGAGAAGGTCCCGGCCGCCACGAAGGTCGGGCTCGTCGCCTACTCGACCGCGCCCTACGCCGCGCAGGCGCCGACCACCAACCGCGACATCGTCCGCGCCACGCTCGACAGCCTGTCCGCCGACGGCGGCACCGCCACGGGCGACGCGCTCGCCGCCGCGCTGTCGACCCTCGGCCGCAACCCGGACGTGCCCGACGACGACTCGACGCGCGCGCAAGCCGCCGGCCGCGATCGTCCTGCTGTCGGACGGCAAGTCGCAGGGCGGGCGCGACACGGACGACGTCGCGCGCATCGCCGGCCGGCTGCGACGTCCCCATCTACACCGTCGCGCTCGGCACGCCGGACGGCACCGTGCCGGGCCCGTTCGGCGACCCGATCGCCGTGCCGCCGGACCCGGAGCAGCTGCGCCGCGTGGCGCGCTTCTCCGGCGGCCGCTTCTTCGCGGTCGAGGACGCCGACCGCCTCGACGCCGTCTACAAGACGCCTCGGCAGCCAGCTGGGCACCAAGCCGCGCCAGCGCGAGATCACCTCGGCCTTCGCGGGGCTCGGCCTGCTGCTGCTCGTCGCTCGCCGCCGGGCTGTCCGTTCGCTGGCGGGGCAAGCTCACCTAGGCCGGGCGGCCAGGGGGTACGCTCGGCGGGTGCCGCGCCGCCTGCTCGGCGCGCTCGTCGCGCTCGCCCTCGCTCCCGGTCCCGGCCGGCGCGGTGACGCCCTCGCTCACGGTCCGCGGCGTGGCCGCCGGCTGCCAGCCCAAGGGCGCCTTCGCGCGTCCCGGTGCACGGGGCTGCCCGTCTTCCCCGCCGGCGACGCACGCAGTACGTCGTGGCGGCGGGCGACGCCGACGCCGTGCGCCGTGCTGCCGGTGACGACGACCGCCACGGCGGGCGCCGTCCGGCTGCGCTGGACCGCCGCGCCCGGCGCGAGCGGACTACCGCGTCTACCGCGACGGGGCGACGGTGGCCACGGAGCGTGGCCTGCTGCGACTTCACCGACACGGCGCCCGGACGACGACGGTCGGGGCGCCGCCCGCCGTCGCCGCCGAGTCGGCGCGGGCGGGAACGGGCCCGGACCTCGTCGTCACGGAGGACTTCGCCTACGACGCATCCGGCGGACACCCTCGGCGGCGGACGTGCTCCGTCTCCCGACCGGCCTGTTCCTCCGCGGCGCGGTGGCGGGCGAGGCGCTGGCGGTCATCGCCGGGGAGACCGTGCCGGGCACGTTCGCCCCCACGGACGACCCGGCCCGTCTGGAGCTGACCCTCCGGCCCGAGGGCGGAGACCCCGTCGTGCTGCCCATGGCGCTCGACCCGGCGCGCCGACGGCGGCTTCGACGTCACCACGGACACGAAGCGGGCTGCGGCTGGAGCGCCTCGTGCGCACCTTCGACGGCGCCGGCGTCGTCCTCCCGACCTCCTGCGCGGCGAAGTCCGTCCTGCGTCGACGCCGACGGCGCCCACGCCTCCGCGCCGCTGCAGGCGACCGACTGCGACGCCGTGCCCGTTCACGCCCGGCCGCGACCGATCGGGCTCGACGGGCAGCTCAGCTCACCGCCTCCGTCGTCCAGCCCCCCGGTCAGGCCGCGGCGCGCGCGATCGCCATCACCCTGCCCCAGGGCTACGTCGCCGGCGGCGGCGGCCAGGCGGTCGGCGCCTCGCCGTTCGCCGACCGTGCCGGCGCTCGCCGTTCGTGGTCACGACCACCCCAGGCGGACGCAGCGTGCTGACCCTCGACGGGCTGCCGGAGGTGCCCCTCACCGAGCGTGCGCCTGCAGCTGCCCGCACCTGCGCGCCCCGTGCACGGACGCGACGACGGCGGACGCGACCTTCGTGGGCCACAACGGCGCCACCGCGACCGCGCGCGCCCCGTCGTGGCGCTGACGGGCGCCGATCGCCCCGTGCCCGGCCCCGCCCGGCGGCGGTGACGACGAGGACCCGCCCGTCCAGAAGCCCGCGCAGCCGGGCGTCGCGGTCGCGGCCCGCCTCGGGCGCTCCGGGCGGCCGCGGCTCGCGCTGACCATCCGGGCCGGCAACGCGGTCGCCGGCTCCATCGTGCGCCGGGTGCGCGTCCAGATCCCGCGCGGGCTGCGCCTGGCCGCGCCGGGCGGTGCGCCACCTGAAGGTGACGGTCGACGCGAAGCGCGCCTCCCGCGTCACCGTGCACCCGCACTCGCTCATCGTCGCGCGCCTCCGGCGCGCGCATCGTCAGCGTCGACCACCCGGCGCGGCGCGCTGACCGCCGGCCGCCGCGCCCGCGGGCGCCTGGCCTTCCGCCTCGCCGTCCTCACCGCGAGCGGCCGCACCTACCGGATCGTGAAGCGGGTGACGCCTCGCTCGTAGCCCTCGGAGCCGCGGCCGTGCTCGCCGCCTCGCCCGCCATCCCGAGCGGGCGCACCGCCTACCGCGACCTGCCCGACTACACGGGCGAGCTCGCGGGGCTGGTGGCCGCGCATCCCGACCGCGTCCGCGCGGTGCGGATCGGCACGTCCCGCGAGGGGCGGCCCCTCGAGGGTGTGGAGATCGCCTCCGACGTCGCCCGCGAGGACGGCCGCCCGGTCGACCTCGCGACGGGGCTCATCCACGGCCGCGAGTGGACGTCCGGCGAGATGGTGATGGAGTTCGCGCGCCAGCTCGCCGCCGACGACAGCCCGCGCTTCACCCGCGTGCGGGCGCGGACCCGCACGTTCCTGTTCCCCGTCCTCAACCCCGACGGCTTCGTGCGCTCGCGGACGGAGCAGCCGCTGTGGCGCACCAACGCGGCCGGCGTCGACCTCAACCGCAACTTCGGCGCCTTCTGGGGCGGGCCCGACGGCAGCGACCTGCCGGGTTCGGAGCGGTACCGCGGGCCGAAGCCGTTCTCCGAGCCCGAGTCGCGCGCGCTGCGCGACTTCACCGCCTCGCATCAGGTCGCGGTCGCCGACGTCGTCCACAGCTACGGCGGGAGCGTCCTCTACCAGCCGGGCTTCCGGAGGACGAGCGAGCCGGGGCTGCGCGCCGGGCGGACCGTGCCGGGGACGAAGGCGTTCCGGGCGCTGGCCGGGCGGATGGCCCGGGCGGCGGGCTACGTGGCCGCGCCGGCGTCCGAGCCGCGCGACATCACGGGCGCGGCGGAGGACGGCATCTACTTCAACCAGTTCGCCAGTGCCTTCACCATCGAGGTCGGCTACAACGAGTTCCAGCCGCCGTTCCCGCACGTGATCGAGCAGTATCCCGGCGTCGGCGGCGCGCTGCTCATCGCCGCGGAGGCCGCCGCGGACCGCGGGACGCACGCCGTTCTGCGGGGGACCGCACCGCCGGGAGCGCGGCTGCGGCTGCGGCGCAGCGTCCACTACTCGACGTCCTACGTGGTCACGGGGACGGACGGCGACAGCCCACGGACCGGCGCGGCGCGCCGGCTCACCCAGCGCTTCGGGAGCGCCCTCACCGTTCCCGCCTCCGGCCGCTTCGTCTGGCACGTGAACCCGTCGGTGCGGCCGCTCGCCGCGATGGCCGGCCGGCGCGAGGCCTGGAAAGTCAGTTGCCTGACTGAAACGCGGAAGATCGTGCTGAGGAGGGGCGACGACAAGTCCGTTGACCTCCGTTGTGAGGTTTAGAATCCGCGCCGGTGCGAAGCTCGGTCGACACGGAACGTCGGAACCTGCTCACCGCCGTCGCGACGGAGACCGCCGGCGCGGTCGGGGACCACTTCCTCACGCACCTCGTCGAGTCGATCGGCCGGACCTTCGGCGCCGGCGTGTGCTGGGTCTCCGAGCTCGTCGAGGGCCGTGCCTCGGCCCGGGCGCTGGCCTGCTGGCCGGCGACCGCGCTGCCCGCGGGTGACGAGTACCCCCTCGAGGGGACGCCCTGCAAGCTCGTGCACGACCGGGCGCTCGTCGCGTACACGAGCGACGTGTCCGGCGCGTTCCCCGAGGACGGGTTCCTCACCGAGAACAGCCTCGACGGCTACCTGGCCATGCCGGGCCGGAACGCTCGCGGCGAGGTGGTCGGCTACCTCGCGGTCACCACCCGCGCGCCGCTGACGCCGACGGACGAGGAGCTCACCGCGCTGCGGATCTTCGCCGGCTGGGTGGGGGAGGAGATCGAGCGCCGGGCCACCGAGCTGCGCCTGCGCGCGCGGGAGGCCGAGCTCGTCGCGTCGCGCGCCCGGGTCGTGGAGGCCGCCGACGAGGAGCGCCGCCGCATCGGCCGCGACCTCCACGACGGGGTCCAGCAGCAGCTCGTCGCGCTCACCCAGCGCGTCGACATCGCCCTGCGCGCCCTCACGGAGGAGAAGGCCGACTTCGCGGCGGAGGTCCTGCGCGACGCGCGCATGCAGGCGGCCGACGCCGGCCGCGAGCTGCGCGAGCTCGCCCACGGCCTGCATCCCGTCGGCCTCGCCGAGCGCGGGCTCGAGGGCGCTCTGCGGCTGCTCGACGCCCAGTCGGCGCTGCCCGTCCGCGTGCTCGGCCTGCCGGACCGCCGGCTGCCCGCACCCATCGAGCTCACCGTCTACTACCTCGTCTCGGAGGCGCTGACCAACGCCGTCAAGTACGCGGAGGCCGAGGCGCTGACCGTCGACGCCGTGCTCAGCGCGCGCTCGCTGCGGGTCACCGTCAGCGACGACGGCAAGGGCGGCGCCGAGCTCGGCGCCGGCAGCGGCCTCGCAGGGCTGTGCGACCGCGTCCGCTCGCTCGGCGGGACCCTCGCCGTCTCGAGTCCATCGGGGGAGGGCACCCGGCTGATCGCCGACATCCCGCTCGCGCCCTTCCGCCACGAGGCGGACCCGTTCATCGAGCTCGGCTACGAGGGCGACAACGGCGCCGGCCTGCGGATGATCGAGAAGATCAAGACGGGCGTGAAGCAGTGCACGGTCTCGCTCGCGCGGGAGTGGGAGCTCGAGGGCGGCCCGCCGCGCATCGGGCAGCAGCTCTCCGTGCGCGACCACACCGGCGTCACCCATGCGAAGGTCAAGGTCACCCGCACGGCGATGATGCCGCTGTCGCTGGTCGACGACGCGACCGCGCGCGCCGCCACCGGCGAGGGTCAGACCGCCGACGAGTGGCGGCAGGACCGCGTCCGCTTCTATGACGGCTGCCGCGACGAGATCGCGGTCATCCTCGACGAGCCGGACTGGCGCCTCTCCGAGGAGGAGCCGATGGTCGTCACCTGGTTCGCGGTCGTCTGATCGCGGGGTAGGCTCCGACAGGAGCGAGACGAGGGAGTGAAGTCGTGAAGCAGTTGTCGAGCCTGGACGCGCAGTTCCTGGCGATGGAGTCCGGAGGGACCTACGGCCACGTGGGCGCCTTGGCGCTCTTCGACCCGTCGACGGCGCCGAACGGGACGCTCACCGTCCGACGACATCGCGGCCGTCGTCGCCGGTCGCATCGACCAGCTGCCGCCGTTCCACCAGCGCCTGGTCAAGGTCCCGCTCGGGCTCGACCACCCGTACTGGATCGAGGACCACCGCTTCGACCTCGGCTTCCACATCCGCGACACCGCCGTGCCGCCGCCCGGCGACGACCGCCGGCTCGCCGAGACGGTCGCCCGCATCTTCGCCCGTCCCCTGGACCGCCGCCGGCCGCTGTGGGAGCTCTACGTCATCCACGGCATCGCGGACGGCAAGGTCGGCCTGCTCACCAAGGTCCACCACGCCGCCGTCGACGGCGTCTCGGGCGCGGAGATCCTCGGCGTCCTGTTCGACCTCGAGCCGGACTGCCCCGCCGAGCAGAACCCCGGCAAGTCCTTCACCCCCGAGCGCAGGCCGACCGAGCTCGAGATGCTCGGCCGCGGGCTCATGGGGCTGCCGCGCCAGCCGTTCCGCGCCATGAAGTCGCTGCCGTCCGCGCTCGCCGCCCTGCCCTCCATGCCGGGGCAGGCGCTCATGCCCGGCGTGCCGACCCTGCAGCGCGCGCTCGCCGAGGTGCAGCGCAACCTCGGCGGCTCGAAGGAGCAGGACCTCGTCGAGGTGCGCTCCTCGCGGGCGCCCAAGACGCGCTTCAACGGGAAGATCACGCCGCACCGGCGCTTCTCCTACGGCTCGCTGCCGCTCGCCGACATCAAGGCGATCAAGGACGAGATGGGCATCAAGGTCAACGACGTCGTCGTCGCCCTGTGCGCGACCGCCGTCCGCGACTGGCTGCTCGAGCGCGGCGAGCTGCCCGACGAGCCGCTCGTCGCCCTCGTCCCGGTCTCCGTCCGCACGGACGAGGAGCGCGGCACCTTCGGCAACAAGGTGACCGGCATGATCCTGCCGATCCCCACCGACGTCGCCGACCCGCGCGAGCGGCTGCAGCGCGCGCACCAGATCCTCAAGCGCGCCAAGGGGCAGACCCAGGGACTGCCCGCGTCGCTGATGACCGACGTCTCCAACTTCCTGCCGCCGGCGATCTTCACCCGCGCGTCCCGCCTGGCGCTGGAGGTCACCGGCCGCGTCCGCCCGGCGCTGAACCTCGTCATCTCCAACGTCCCCGGCCCGCCCGTCCCGCTCTACTGCGCGGGCGCGAAGATGGAGGGCCACTTCCCCGTCTCCGTGATCACGGACGGCGTCGGCCTCAACATCACCGTGATGAGCTACCTCGACTCGATCGACTTCGGCATCGTCGTCGACCGCGACATGGTCGACGACGCCTGGTCGTTCATGGACTCGATGAGCCAGGCGCTCGACGAGCTCAAGGAGGCCGTGCTCCCCCAGGAGCGCGAGCCGGAGCGCGAGACCGCACCGGCCTAGGTGGGTAGCTTCGGCGCATGAGCATCACCGACAACGGCCCGGAACCCAACGCGTTCGACATCGAGCACGAGACCGTCGCCAACGAGAACTACCGGACGGTCGCGTGGACCGGCAGGTACCTCCAGGTGACCCTGATGTCGATCCCGCCCGGTGAGTCGATCGGGCTCGAGGCGCACCCCGAGACCGATCAGTTCCTGCGGGTGGATGCCGGTGAGGGCAAGTGCGTCATGGGCCCCGAGGCCGACCGGCTGGACTTCGAGCAGGACGTCAGCGACGGCTGGTCGATCCAGGTGCCCGCCGGCCTGTGGCACGACGTGATCAACACCGGGCAGGAGCCGCTGCAGCTCTACGCCGTGTACGCGCCGACGCACCATGCGCCGGGGATCGTGCAGGCCACGAGCGAGGACGCTGAGCGCGACGAGCAGGAGGGTCGGGACGAGCCGCCGTCCTGGTCGGTGCAGCCCGCAGGCGGCACCGCCGACGAGCACGCGTAGCCCGCATTCGAGACCTCAGCGGTCCAGGTCGGCGAGCAGGGCGGAGCGATCGCTGAGACCGGCGCGGCGCCAGTCGTGCGCGTAGGCGGAGGCGACGGGGCGCAGACCGGCGACGAGGACGTGATCGAGGCGCCAGCCGCCCTTGTCGCCCGCGAAGGAACGCGTCGGTCCAGCCGCGCTCCCGCAGCCCGAAGACGAGCGCGCGCTCGGCCGCGTCCCAGCGCTCGCCCCGCTCCCGCTCGCGAGCTCCGGCGCGGGAGCGATGGGCGAGTGGAGGTTGACCACGAGGACGCCGTCCGTGTGCGTGACGAGCACGCGCTCGGGCCAGGGGACAACGGGCGACGTTCCAGGTCAGGACGCGGAGCGCCGCTGCTCCGTCCAGGGGTCGGCGTCGTTGTGGTAGCCGTTGCGCTCCCAGACGCCGGGCTCGTCGTGGTCGAGGAGCTCGAGCGCGGAGACCCACTTGGCGCTCTTCCAGAGGTAGCGCTTGGGGACGAGCAGGCGCGCAGGGCCGCCGTGCTCGCGCTCCAGCGGCTCGCCCGCGAAGGTGTGGGCGATGAGGACGTCGTCGTCGAGGAGGGCGGCGAGCGGCAGGTTGGTCGTGTAGCCGTCGTGGCCGTGGACCATGACGTGCGTCGCGCGAGCAGTGGGTGCGGCGCGCTCGAGGAGGTCGCGGACGCGCACGCCGGTCCAGGCGGTGTCGAACTTCGACCAACGGGTGACGCAGTGCAGGTCGGTGGTGAGCTGGGTCTGTGGAAGCGCCGTGAGGGCGTCGAGGTCGAGCTCGAACGGGCGACGCCACCTCGCCGTGGACCCGGAGCGTCCACAGCGCGTCGGCCATCTTCGGCGGCGCCCAGATCTGGAGCACGGGGAACTTCAGCGTCGGGGACTGGCCGGGCGGGAGCCGGTCGAGCGCGATGCCGAGCTTCTGGGCGCGCAGGCGGCCGCGCTCGGCGTACTCGGATGCGGTGGTCACTTGCCCGCCGCGGAGCTGACGTAGCCGGCCACGGCCTCGGCCGTCGAACCCTTCAGCAGACCGTTGGGCATGGCGCCCGGCCCCTTCCCGATGGCGGCCAGGACACGGGCCGCGTCGGGCTTCAGCTCGTCGAGGTTGGGGCCGAAGGAGCCGTTGGTCCCGGCGTCCTTCAGCGTGTGGCAGGACCCGCAGGTGCCGGCGAAGGTCTGCTTCGGCGTCTTCGGTCCGTCACTCCCGGAGCTGCCGCATCCAGCGAGTGCGAGAACGGCGGTCAGCACGACAACGGCTAGAACGGAACGCATGTGGGTCCGAGGATACGTCGAGCGCGAGGTCATGGCCGGTGGCCGGATCCTGCCCCTGCTCGTCCCCGAGGACCCGGAGGCGCTGCTCGACGAGGACGCCTTCGCCGAGGACGAGTTCATGCCCTACTGGGCCGAGATGTGGCCGAGCGGGCTGGCTCTCGCCGACGCGCTGGGCCGCGTCCGCCCGCGCCGCGTGGTCGAGCTGGGGTGCGGCATCGGCATCCCGTCGCTGACCGCCGCGCTGGACGGGGCGGAGGTGATCGCCACGGACTGGGCGGACGACGCGATCGAGCTCCTGCGGACCAACGCGGAGCGGGTCGGCGCCCGGCTCGACGCCCGCGTGTGGAGCTGGACGGACGACCCGGGCGACCTCGCCGGCGACCTCGTGCTCGCCTCCGACGTGCTCTACGAGGCGCGCAACGCCACGCCGGTGCTGGCCGCGCTGGAGGCGATCGTCGCGCCGGGCGGGGAGGCGTGGATCGCCGACCCGGGCCGCGCTTCGGCGCCCGCCTTCTTCGAGCAGGCCGCACAGGCGTGGACGCTCGACACCGTGGCGCCGCGCATCACGCGCCTGCGCCGCGACAAAAGGGTCTGACCTTCTGTCGCGCTAGGGCTTCTTGGGGAGGAGGCCGTCGACCACGTTCACGACGTCGTCGACGGTGTCGGTGGCGCCGTCGACGACACCCTGGACGGGGGAGGCGACGGCGGAGGGAAGGCTGTCGGTGACGGGCTTGACGGCGTTGTCGACCGCGTCGGTGACCGGCTTGGTGACGGCGCCGACGCTGCCGCTCGAGCCCCTGCTCGGGGCGCCGGGAGCGGTGGAGGCGACGGTGGTGGCGCCCGACCCGCTGCCGGGCGCGGTGGAGGACGGCGTGTTGGCGCCGCTGCTGCCGCCTGCCCCGCTGCCGGAGCCGGAGCGCTTCACCTTGCGGAAGCCGGCCTTGCCCTTCCGGCCGGCGCGGCTGACCTTGGCCTCGACTGGCGCGCCGGAGGCGACCGTGCGCGTCCTGGTCGTGGCCGCGGCGGCCGGAGCGGGCTTGGCCGCCGTGGTCTGCGCGGGCGGGGCGCTGTGGCCGGCGACCCGCTCGCGCGGCGTCGCGTCGTGCCCGGTGACCGCGGCCGTGCCGGTGGCCAGCGCGGCGACGGCGAGGACGCTGGCGGCCATGCTGGCGCCGGAGCCGCTGCCCGCGCTCGCGACGACGAGGCCGCCACCGCCGACGCCGGCGGACTTGCCGCCGAAGACGGCGCCGAGCGGCACCGAGCTTGGCGGCGACCAGGCCGGCGGGCTTGATGGCGATCGGCCACGGCGCGACGGCGAGCCGCTCGTGCAGGACGCTGCGCAGGCCCTGGGCCTCGCGGGCGCAGAAGCGGCAGCGTTGCGAGCCGGTGGCGAGCTCCTCCATGGCGGCGCGGTCGCCCGTGGCGGCGGCGACGACGCCCGAGACGTGCTGGTCGCAGGCGCGACCGATGACCTGGGCGCAGATGGCGTCGCGCAGCTTGGAGAAGCCGGCCTCGCGATGCTGGGCGTACGCACGCGGGTGCAGGCGCAGCGCGGCGCGGGAGCTCCGGGTGTCGCGGCCGGCGCCGATCTCGAGCTGCAGGACGGCGCGCTCGAGGCCGCCGAGCCCGGAGTCGACGAAGCGCGGCGAGGTCCTCGCGGCGCACCTCCGGCTGCACGGGCTCCGTGCCCTCGCGGCGCAGCAGCGCGCTGGACTCGTTCAGGCACCAGCCGACGTGGACGTGGCGCAGCGCCTCCGTCATCCGCTCCGCGAGCTCGGCGCTGAGCACACGGCGCTCGGTCGAGCGCGGGCGTGCGCGGTCGCGCAGGTCGGCGTAGGCGCGGTCCACGGCCTGCTCGCGCAGCGCCTCGGGCAGGTGCCGGTAGGTCCGCTTGGCCTGGCGCAGCGCCCACGGCCGGCTCGCGCGGCAGAAGCTGTCGATCGTGTCGCGCTCCGGCGCGGTGGCGGGCGAGAAGCGGGACAGCTCGGCGTCGATCGGCACCCGACGCGGAAGCGTGGGAGCGGGGGAGATGGAGCTGTCGTGCGCGGGGTGGTCTTCCATGGGGTAGCGGCCCCTCGCGAGCAAACATCGGCATCCCTGCAGCGAGTCCTTGAGCCGACCCTCGCTCCGGCAGACGGAACGGTACCGAACAGACCTCAGATCTTGCGAGGGTCCGGAAGCGCCGACAACACGATGCCGAAGACGATGGCGACCGAGCCGGCGACCCCGAGGGTGCCGAACGGGTCGCCGAAGGCGGCCGCGCCGAGGGCGACGCCGACCAGCGGCTCGAGGTTGACGAACGCGCCGGCGACCTCTGCGCTCGTGCGCGCCTGCCCCCACGCGTAGAGCGTGAAGGGCACCAGCGAGCCGACGGAGACGAGGCCGAGGCCGGCGACGGCCTGCGCGGCGGTCGGGCGCCCGACGGGCGGGGCGCCGGCGATCAGCGCGATCGGCAGCACCGCGGCCGCGGCGGCCGCCATCTGCACCGCGGTGACGGCGACGGCGTCGCGGCCGGGGAGCAGCGAGGTCTGCGCGACGATCATCAGCGCCGACAGGACGGCGGAGGCGAACATGAGCACGTCGCCGGACGCCGAGGCGTGTCCGCCGGTGCCGGCGACGAGCCCGATGCCGGCGAGCGCGGCGGCGAAGCCCGCCCACGCGCGCGGGCCGGCGGACGCCTGTCCGATGGCCGCGGTGGCCAGGGCCACGAGGATCGGGACGGCGCCGAGGATGACCGCGGCGTGCGTGACGCTCGTGCGTTCGATACCAACGTTCTGGAGGACGATGACGGCGCCGAAGCCGGCCGCGCCCCAGGCCGCGATGAGCGGCGTCGCGGCCGCGCGGAGGTGGCGGCGGGCGAACCAGGCGAGCACCGGCGCGGCCAGGCCGAACCGCGCCACCGTCGTCCAGGCAGGGTCCATCCACCCGAGGAAGACCTTGGTCATCGGGACGGTGAGGCCCCAGGAGAGTCCGGCGACGGTGAGGGCGATGAGGGCACGACGGTTCTGCATGACCGTCACGCTACGTCTCGACGGGCCAGAAACCGACAGTCAGCCGCTCAGACCGAATATTGTTCAGCCAAATGGCCATTCAGCTTGACGAAATTGACGTGCAGCTGCTCACCGAGCTCCAGGACGATGCGGACCGCCCCAACGTGGAGCTCGCGCGCATCGTCGGGCTGTCCCCGGCGGCGACCCTCAACCGGGTCCGCCGGCTCAAGGAGAGCGGGGTCGTGCGCAAGATCGCGGCGCTGCTCGACCCGGAGGTCGCCGGCTTCCCGCTGCGTGTCTTCGTGACCATCACCCTCGACCGCCACGACGAGGCGTCCCACAGCCGGCTCGAGCGGACGCTGCGCGAGATCCCGCAGGTCATCCGGGCCGACTGGGTCTCGGGGGAGACGGACGCGCTGGTGGAGATGGTGGCCGGCTCCATCGCGGAGATGCAGCGCACGCAGAACCTGCTCGCCGCGCGCGGCGGCGCGGCGCGCATCCAGACGCTTCTGGCGATGTCGGAGCTGAAAGCCCTGTCCCCGCTCCCACTAACTTCGAAGGGGTCATGAGCGAGCTCACGCACACCGCCGTCGGCACCTGGAGCGGGGGGCGCTTCATGCACTTCGGCGAGCCCCTCGACGACGCGCGGCTCGAGGCGCTGCTGCGGCCCGGCGATGGCATCGCGACCGTGCTCACCGCCGACACCTACGGACAGGGCGAGGCGGACACGCTGCTCGGCCGCGCGCTCACGGGCGTCCCGCGCGACGACTACGCGCTCGTCGGCGCCATCGGCCACGACTTCTACGAGGGCGAGCGCGACGGGCCCCGCGGCTTCCCGCGCTTCACCGACGCGCGGCTGCGCGGACCGGAGGCCTACGCCGACTACGTCCGCACGGCCACCGAGCGCTCGCTCGAACGGCTCGGCCAGGATGCGTTCGACCTGCTGCTCCTCCACAACCCCGACCGCATCGGCTACACGAGCGAGGCGGTGTGGGACGCGATGTCCGCGGTGCAGGCGGCCGGCCTGACGAAGCGCCTCGGCGTCGCACCTGGGCCCGCCAACGGCTTCACCCTCGACGTCATCGACTGCTTCGAGCGCTTCGGCGCCCGCATCGACTGGGCGATGCTCATCCTCAACCCGCTCGAGCCGTGGCCCGGTGAGCTGGCGCTCGACGCCGCCGCCCAGCACGGCATCGAGGTCATCACCCGCGTGGTCGACTACGGCGGCCTCTTCTGGGGGGACGTCGGGGAGATGGGCCCGCGCGACCACCGCGGCTTCCGCCCCAAGGGCTGGATCGAGCGCGGCACGGAGCGCATCGAGGCGATGCGGTCGATCGCCGACCGCCACGGCCTGACCCCGCTGCAGCTCGCCTGCCAGTGGAACCTCGCGCACCCGGCCGTGAAGTGCGTCGCCCCGACGCTCATCCAGGAGCCCGGGGGCCGCCCCGTCGAGGAGAAGCGCGCCGAGCTCGCCGCCGTGCCCGCCGAGGTGGTCCTGACGCCTGACGAGGTCGCCGAGATCCGCGCCCTCGGGGACAACACCGGCTCCATGGCGCTCAAGGGCGCCTCCCCCCAGCACGAAGGGGACGAGAAGCCTGACCGCTGGACCGTCGACGAGCGCCTCGTCGACGTCGCGCGCCGCTGGGACATCGTCCCGGAGCGCGACCTGGTGCTCGCCGCCTCCTAGGGCAGGAGCGGCGGCACCTTCACCGGTGGCAGCGGCACCGGAAGGTCGGGCAGATCGACGGTGATCGGCGGCAGCTGGAGCTCGGCGTCCCCGACGGGAACCGTGACGGGCGCCACCTCGACGTCCGGTGCGGGCTTGCTGGGCGCGGGCGCGGGCGGGTCCGTCGGCGGGGTGGCGTCGGAGTGCGGGGCCGCCGTGGCGGTCGGGGCGGCGCTGCCGTCGGAGGGGGATGGCGTCGCGGCGGGAGACGACCCCGCCGGCGCGCGGCCCGCGGCCGGGACGCCGGGACCGCCCGCGTCCGCGGACGCCGGTCCGCTGCCCGCCGGCCGGCGACCGGCACCGGGCTTCGTGCCGTTCCCGGCCCCGCCGAGCACGGCGGTGCCCCGGCTGCCGCGGCGGCGGCCGGCGGCGGTGCGGCGGCCGCCCGCGGAGGGGGCGGACGACGGAGCCGGCTGCGGGTGGGCGGTCAGCCGCGGCGCGGCGGCGGCGACCTCGCGCCCGGGTGCCTTCGCCAGCAGCGGCGCCGGACGGTCGGTCTTCGGCGGACCGGCGCTGACGGCGGGGGCGGCGAGCACCGCCGCCGACGCGCCGAGGGCGGGGAGGGCGCGCCCGCCGGTGAACACCAGCTCGCGCACGGAGGCGACGACGTGGGGCACGCTGCTCGCGAGGCTCGACCAGCGGGTGGCCCGGCTGCCGGAGTAATAGGCGAGGAAGGCGCCCACCACCCGCGCGTCGAGGGACGGGCCGGCCTCCTCACGCAGCACCCGCAGCGCGTTGGCGTGCGGGCGGGCGGAGCGGTACGCGCGCGTCGAGGTCATCGCGTCGAACGTGTCGGCGACGGCGATGATGCGCGCGCCGAGGGGGATGGCGTCGCCCGCGAGCCGATCGGGGTACCCGCTGCCGCCGAGCCGCTCGTGGTGGTGGCGGATCATCGCCTTGACCTCCGGGTCGACCACGCCGTCGACCAGGTCCGCGCCGTCGCCCGGGTGCCGCTTGACGATGGCGAACTCGGCGTCGGTGAGCCGGCCCGGGCTTGTTGAGCACCTCGCGCGGCGTGAAGAACTTCCCGATGTCGTGCAGCGTCGCCGCGGTGCGGACGCGGGCGACCTCCTCCGGCGCGAGCCCGAGCTCGCGGGCGATGCCCTCGCAGTGCCGGGTGACGCGGTGCGAGTGCCGGCGCGTGTAGCTGTCCCGCCCCTCGAGCATCGCGGTCATCCGCTCGAGCGCGCGCACGTCGCGGATCGACTCCACCGGACCGCCCCCGCGGAGCACGAAGGTCTCGAGGTGCTCCAGCCGGCGCTCCGTGCGCAGCCGCCGCAGCCAGCCCCAGAGCATCAGGTCGGAGAAGAGGATGTCCCGCGACTGCGGGAACCGGCGCCACAGTGCGGCGGCCGCGAACGAGAGGGCGACGCTGATGGCCATGCAGGCGGGCACGGCGACGAGCGCACCACCCGGCAGCGCCGTCGCCGCAAGGGCCGGCACCACGATCACGAGCGCCGTGCCCAGGACCGCGAACGGCAGCTGGCGCTGGACGCGCGTGGACATCTTTGTCCGCGGCATGACCACACTTTCCCCGGTCCGGCGGCCGCCGACGCCGAACTGGACGGATCGACGAGTGGCTCAGCCGGGCGCCGGGCTCGGCTCCACGCGCAGGATGCGGGCCGCGAACGGCGGCAGCACCCAGTTGTACTTCCCGAACAGGGACACGGCCGCGGGAACCAGCAGGGCGCGGACGACGGTGGCGTCGAGCAGGATGCCCGCCGCAAGGCCGGTGGCGAGCACCTTGACGTCGGTCTCCGGGCCGGAGGCCATGGAGACGAAGGCCAGGAACAGGATCAGCGCCGCACTGGTGACCAGCCGCCCGGTTCGCCCGATGCCGCGGATGACCGCCTCGTCCGTCGAGCCCGTCGCGTCGTATTCCTCGCGCATGCGGGCGAGGATGAACACCTCGTAGTCCATGGACAGGCCGTAGAGGAAGGCGAAGACCATCAGCGGGATCCAGCCGGTCAGCGACCCGCCGGCGGCGATGCCGAAGATCGCCTCCGAGCCGTGGCCCTCCTGCCAGACGAGCGTCATCACGCCCCACGCCGCGCCGACGGAGATCAGGTTGAGGATCACCGCCTTCAAGGGCAGCAACAGCGATCGGAACGCCCGCGCGAGCAGCACGAAGGTGATGAAGGCGATGAGGATGATCATCAGCGGGAACGAGCCGTAGACGGCGTCGATGAACGCCTCGTTGGACGCGGGGTTGCCGCCGACGCGGCCGCCCTCGCCGCGCGCGGCGGCCTTGACGTCCTGCAGCAGGTCGTCGGACGCCTGGGTCGAGATGTCGGGGACGGGGAAGGCGTCGACCACGCTCTTGCCGCCGACGCGCCACGCCGCATCGTCCGGAGCGACGGTGCCGTGCAGGCCCTTCGTCGCGTCCAGGGCCTTGACGACCGCGTCGGGGGAGCCGTCGGAGACCAGGATCTCGTGCGGCAGCAGCGCCCCCGACCCGATGCCGGACCGGTTGAGCGCCGTGAGCCCGTCCTTGGCGTCGCCGGACTTGGAGACCGTGTTGACGTCCGCGAAGCCGGGGCGCATGCCCAGCGCGGCGACGCCGAGCGCGAACAGCATCAGCAGCGCCACGCCGGCAGCCAGCCAGCGGCGGCGGACGATGCCCTTCGCCCAGCGCGTCCAGCCGGGCGACGCCTCGTCGTCCGTGCGCCGGTGCGGCCAGTCGAGCTTCGGCCCGAGCGAGTGGAGGATGACCGGGAGCAGCGTGGTCGCCACCAGCACGGACACCAGCGGGATGAGCATCCCGCCGTAGCCGACGCTGCGCAGGAACGGCAGCGGCAGCACGACGAGCGCGAGCAGGCCGATGGCCACCGTCGTGCCGCTGAAGACGACGGCGCGCCCGGCGGTGTTCATCGCCTGCACGATCGCCTCGTCGCCGACGGCGCCGTGGGCGAGCTCCTCCCGCCAGCGGACGACGACGATCAGCGCGTAGTCGATCGCCACCCCGAGGCCGATCAGCGCGATCAGGAACTGGACGATGGGGGAGACGTCGGTGAACGTCGTCAGCCCGAGCACGGCGAGGAACGAGATCATGATCGCCGGGATCGCCATCAGCAGCGGGACGATCGCGAGCAGCGAGCCGAACACGAAGGCCAGGACGATGAGCGCCCCGAAGCCGCCGACGACCGCCTCGATGAGGACGCCGGGCCCCTCGCCGCCGCCCGTCTCGGCGCTGAGCGCGTCGTAGCCGGTGAGGTGCACGGGCGCGCCGCCGACGGTGACGCCCTTCAACGCCGCGCGGGCCTTCTTCTCCGCCCCGACGTTCTCGCCGAACACGGACTTCGGGATCCAGCGGCGGGTAGGAGATGACGAACGCGGTGCGCCCGTCCTCCGAGACGAAGGCGTTGGACCCGGTGGTCGCGAAGCCCGCGGTGCGGGACCCCCGGTTGGCCTGCGCCGAGCCTCTGCTCCACCTCGGCCATGTCGTCGCGGGTGACGCGCTTGCCCTCCGCGACGGTGGTGACCGCCAGGAGCGGCGTGGTGTCGCCGCCCGTGCCCTTGAACGTCCGGGCGATCTCCTGGTTGGTCTCCCAGCCCTCCCGGCCGGGGACCGTGAAGCGCTGGTCCATCCGCTCGGTGGCGGTGCCCGCCGTGGCGATGCCCGCGACGGTGAGCAGGACCCAGATGCCGACGACGAGCTTGCGGTGGCCGAGCACCCACCGGGTGAGACGTTCCATGCGCCGGTTGTATCAGCACAACCGGCGCATGGGTGTGACGGTCCTCCCTACGCGCGCTCGAGGCTGATCGCGTAGCTGACGTCCGAGTCGCCGGGCACTTGACCCGTGCTGTTGGCGATCTTGAGGACGACGTTGGCCGAGGGCGGGATGGTGACGGCCTTGTCGCTGGGGCAATCGATCGCGGAGGCGATGATGCTGCAGCTCAGCTGGGTGTCCTCACCGTTGACGCGCAGCGTGTAGGTGCGCGACGCGAGGCCACCGTTGGTCTTGGTCTGCAGGACACGGAGCTGCGTGGCCTTCATCGCGTACGGCGGCATGATCAGCGCACGGGCGGGACCGCTGCTGCTCGCGTTGCCGGGCGAGTTGACGTAGGCGTAGTCGACGGCCGCGTCGGTCTCGGAAAGGCCGAAGGCCTTGCCCATCCAGGCCGTCGGGCCGGCGGCGCCGGGAGCGCCCGCCTCACCCTTGTCGCCCTTCGCGCCGGGAGCGCCAGGGGCGCCGGCCGGACCGGCCGCGCCGGCCGCGCCGGTGTCACCCTTCGCGCCCTTGAGCGCGCTCTTGGCGCCGGCGGACAGGTCCGCGGACTTGATCGACTTGTTCTTGATGTCCTTCCCGGTGAGGGAGTTGTTCTTGACGTTCTTGCCCGTGATGAGCTTGGCGGCGGTGGCCGTCCCGCCGAGGGCGAGGACGAGGACGCAGACCGCGACGAGCGGCGTGCTGCGGAGCGACTTCAACATGATGGTTCCCCTTCGTTGGTGGTGGTCGCCGACGTCAGCGCCCGCTCGATCTCCACCGCGAGTCCCATCCATCCGGTGAACTCGCGGACGGTGCCGTCTGCACTGGTCAGACGACCCGTCAGCGGGTCACCCGGATGGATGTCCACTGCGATGGATCGGGGGGCTGCGTCGGTCACTCACCACACGTTGAAGTGGGGCCGGGCGCCGCGCATGAGGGGCGTACCCCTCAGTTTCGGAGGGTCCCCCACGTGGGGGATCCCTCAGGGGGTGGGTCTATCCGCCGACGTGCGCGATCGGCCCGCACTGGGCCAGATCGTCGAAGAGGCGCGCGGCGCGCTCCTCCGTCCAGCGGTCTGCCTCGACGAGGGCCTCCGTGAGGGCCTCGGCGTCGGCCAGGGCATCCCGGGCGCCTGGGGTCTCCAGGTCCTCCGAGAAGAGCAGGGTGTCGGCGGCGGCGCGGATGCGCTCGACCTCGGTCGTCTGGAGCTTGGTGGCCCCGATGTCCTCGATCGTCGCGACGATCCGGCCGTAGGCCTGTGCGCGCTCGCTGTTCATGACTCCATTGTAGGAACGACCACGGTCATCTCGGCGATCCTGGCGCCCGCTGCGACGACGCTTCCGGCCTCGATCACGGCGCGGTGCCCGATGACCGCGCCGGCACCGATCCGGATGGGTCGCGCGGCGAGCCCCTGGTGGCGCACGGGCACGTCGGGATCGTCGTGGCGGTGGGCGAAGTCGACGAGCACCACGTCGTCGCCCAGCACCGCGCCGGCGCCGATCTCGACCCCCGCGTGGGCGAGGATCACGCAGCGCTCGCCGAGCCGCGCGCCCGCCCCGACGGTGACGGTCGCCCCGCGCACGTGGAAGCGCGTGCCGTCACCGATCACGGCGTCCGCGGCGATCTCGAGCGCGCCGCCCTCGCTCACGTCCTGCGTGATTCGACCCATCGCCGCCGATGATCGCGGATCGCCTGCCATCCCCACCAGGCCCAGTACCGCGCCCACCCGTGCCGAGCGACGTCGACGCGGCGGCTCGAACCCAGCGCCGCGAGCGCGCGGTCGGCGATCTCGACCATGCCCGGCGAGGTGGGGTGGACGGCGTCGGGCAGGACGAAGCGCGGCGCCCTTGAAGTCGTCCAGCGCGCACAGCTCCACGCCCTCGAGCCCGCGCAGGATCGGCGTTGGCGGTCTCGACGTCCCGGCCGGCGCGGGGCCGGCCCGAGGTCGAGCGGGACGGTGAGGACCAGGACGCGGTCCGCGGCCTCCCGCAGCGCCGCGACGATCGCCGCGCACGTCCCGTCGTAGGCGTCCGCGTCGAGCTCCCCGCGGGCGTCGTTGGCGCCGACGTAGAGCGTCGCGAGGTCGTACGGGCCGGCCAGCCGGGGCACCTGGTCGCGGAGCACGTCGGCGGCGATCGCCCCGTCCACCGCCAGGTTCGTGAACGGGAGCTCCAGCGCCTCCGCCACCCACTGCGCCCACGACTGCGGATGCACCCCGAGCGCGGGCGCCCCGCCGCGGCCGCGCGTGATGGAGTCCCCCAGGGCGACCAGTCCGCGCGACAAAAGGGTCAGACCCTCCTTTCGCGTTCGGTGAGCTCGCGCAGCCGGGCGGCGTGGTCGGCGGTCAGGGCGCCCGGCTCGAGGCGCCACTTCCACGACCTGCCCTGGGTGCCGGGCACGTTCATGCGCGCCTCCGAGCCGAGGCCGAGGATGTCCTGGACCTGCGTCATCGCCAGCCGCGACGGCGCCGACCAGGCGAGGCGGATCATCGCCCAGTTGACCTCCTCGTCCGGGTCGGCGAAGGCGGCGCGGGCGTTCTTCCGGCGCGGCGGCCTCCAGCTCGCTCCACCAGCCGACGACGGTGTCGGAGTCGTGCGTGCCCGTGTAGACGGCCTGGTGCTCGACGAGGTTGTCGGGCTCGTGGGTGCCGTGCTCGGTGTCATCAGGATCGAAGGCGAACTGCAGGACCGCCATGCCGGGGAAGCCGAGCGCGTCGCGCAGCTCGAGGACGGGATCGTCGATGTCGCCGAGGTCCTCCGCGACCACCGGCAGCGTGCCGAGCGCCCGCTCGGCGGCGTCGAAGGGCGCCCGGCCCGGCCCGTCGACCCAGCGGCCCTCCATCGCGGTCTCGGCGTCCACCGGCACCTCCCAGTAGGCGCTGAAGGCGCGGAAGTGGTCCACCCGCACGAGGTCGAACTGGGCGAAGGTGCGGCGGAAGCGCTCCGTCCACCAGGCGTAGTCGTCGGCGGCGAGCGCGTCCCAGTCGTAGAGCGGGTTGCCCCACAGCTGGCCCGTCGTCGCGTAGGCGTCCGGCGGGACGCCCGCCACGGCGTCGGAGCGGAAGAACTGCGGCCAGGCCTGCTCGTCGGCCGAGCCGGGGGCGACGTAGATGGGGACGTCGCCCATGAGCCGCACGCCGCGGTCGTTGGCGTACCGACGGAGCGCCGACCACTCGCGCTCGAAGCGGACCTGCGGGGCCACGTCGGGCCACGAGCCGACCCAGTAGGCGTTGCGCTCGGTGAAGTCGGCGACCTCGGCGTCGGAGACGGGGGCGTCCGGCTCCGCCAGCAGGCCCTCCCACGCCGCGAAGGCGGAGGTCGCCTTGTAGGGCGAGCCGTACTTGTCCGGCGGGCCCAGGGGCAGCATCTGCCACACGGACTGGCCCGCGGCGGCGAGCCAGTCCACGAACGCGTAGGCGGACGGGCCGAGGCGGCCGTCGGGCAGGGAGGTCAGGTGGAGCTGGACGCCGGCGGCGCGGGGGAGGTCCATGTCGGACCACCCTTCCACGTTTTCCCGATGCGCAATCGGGCAGGCTCCCCCGAGCGTGCCCGCTCCCTCCCGCATCGTCATCGAAGCGCCCCATCCCGCCGTGGACGGCGGCCGCTTCCCGTCCAAGGCCATCGTCGGCGACCGCGTCGACGTCTCCGCCGACATCTTCCGCGACGGCCACGACGTCCTGCGGGCCGTGGTCAAGTACCGCCACATCAGCGGCCGCAAATGGCATGAGCTGCCGATGGTCCACACGGACGCCCACGTGCGCGGCGACCGCTGGGCGGGGTCGTTCCCCGTCGAGCGGCTCGGCCGCTACCAGTGGACGATCGAGGCGTGGGTGGACCCGTTCGCCGCCTGGCGCGAGGAGCTCGAGCGCAAGATCGCCTTCGGCCAGGACGACCTGTCCTCGGAGATCGAGGAGGGCGCGCTGATGGTCGAGGCGGCCGGCCTCGAGGCCCGCCGCGACGCCGGCGGCCTGCTCGCGCCGGAGCTGTTCGCGCAGATGGAGGCCAGGCAGCCGCGCCACGAGTCCGTGCAGACGGACCCGCTGACGGTCGAGGTCGATCGCGAGCGCGCCCGGTTCTCCACCTGGTACGAGCTCTTCCCGCGTTCCTGGGGCGGCTTCCAGGGCGTGACGAAGCAGCTGCCCGAGCTGAAGGAGCTGGGCTTCGACGTCGTCTACCTCCCGCCCGTGCACCCCATCGGCGAGACCAACCGCAAGGGCCGCAACAACGCGCTGACCGCCGGCCCGGGCGACCCCGGGTCGCCGTGGGCGATCGGCCACCACGACGTCGGCGGCCACGAGGCGCTGCATCCCGAGCTGGGGTCGATGGCCGACTTCGAGGCGCTGACCGCGCGGGCGCAGGAGCTCGACATGGACATCGCCCTGGACTTCGCCGTCCAGTGCTCGGCCGACCACCCGTGGCTCACCGAGCACCCGGAGTGGTTCAACCGCCGCCCGGACGGGACCCTCAAGTACGCGGAGAACCCGCCCAAGAAGTACCAGGACATCTACAACGTCAACTGGAACACGGAGGACTGGGAAGCGCTGTGGAACGCGCTCTACGAGGTGATGCGCCAGTGGGTCGACCGCGGCGTGAAGATCTTCCGCGTCGACAACCCGCACACCAAGCCGTTCGGCTTCTGGGAGTGGCTGATCGCCAAGATCCGCAAGGACGACCCCGACGTCCTGTTCCTCGCGGAGGCGTTCACCCGCCGCAAGGTCATGCAGGAGCTGGCGAAGATCGGCTTCAACCAGTCCTACACGTACTTCACCTGGAAGAACGCGCGCTGGGAGATCCGCGAGTACCTCGAGGAGCTCGTGCACGGCCCGGAGCGCGACTACTTCCGCCCGAACTTCTTCGCCAACACGCCGGACATCCTCAACGAGTACCTCGTCGAGGGCGGCGTCCCGGCGTTCTACATCCGGCTGCTGCTGGCCGGCCTGCTGAGCCCGACCTACGGCATCTACTCCGGCTTCGAGAGCTACGAGAACGTGCCCGTCGCGCCCGGCAGCGAGGAGTACCTCGACTCGGAGAAGTACGAGCTCAAGTCGCGCAGCCTCGACGGGGAGATGCTCCCGTTCGTCGCGCGCTTCAACGCGATCCGCCGCGAGCACCCCGCGCTGCAGCGCTTCACCAACCTGCGCTTCATCGACACGGAGAACGACTCGCTCGTCGCCTTCGTCAAGTCCCACGGCGACGACACCGTCATCGCCATCGTCAACGTCGATCCGCATCACACCCAGGAAGGCGTCACCATCCTCCCCTACGAGCTCGGCCTGCCGCCGGCGTTCGGCGTCGAGGACCTCCTCAGCGGCGAGCGCTATGACTGGCACCTCGGCCGCAACTACGTCCGCCTCGACCCGGCCTTCCGGGTCGCCCACCTCTTCAAGGTCGTCTGAAGTGACTGACATCGTCGAACCCGCCCGCCTCGCCCGCACACCGACCGCGCCCCACGCGGCCGGCCACTGGTTCGAGTCCGACTCCCTGTGGTTCAAGAAGGCCGTCTTCTACGAGATCCACCTGCGTGGCTTCTACGACGGCAACGCCGACGGGTCCGGCGACTTCCGCGGCCTCACGGAGAAGCTCGACTACCTCGAGTGGCTCGGCGTGGACTGCATCTGGCTGCTGCCGATGTACGCGTCCCCGCTGCGCGACGGCGGCTACGACATCGCCGATTACGAGCACGTCCACCCCGACTACGGGACCATCGACGACGTCCGCGAGTTCCTCGAGGCCGCCCACCAGCGCGGCATGCGCGTCATCGCCGACCTGGTGATGAACCACACCTCCTCCGACCACCACTGGTTCCAGGAGTCGCGCAAGGGCGGCGACGACAACCCGTACAAGGACTGGTACGTCTGGTCGGACACGGACGACGCCTACGGCGAGGCGCGCATCATCTTCACGGACACGGAGGTCTCCAACTGGACCTGGGACCCTGTCCGCGGCGCGTACTTCTGGCACCGCTTCTTCGGCCACCAGCCCGACCTCAACTACGACAACCCCGCCGTCCACGACGCGATGCTGGACGCCCTGCGCTTCTGGCTCGACCTCGGGCTGGACGGCTTCCGCCTCGACGCGGTCCCCTACCTCTACGAGCGCGAGGGGACCAACTGCGAGAACCTCAAGGAGACGCACGACTTCCTCAAGCTCGTGCGCAAGACGGTGGACGCCGAGTACCCCGACCGCGTGCTGCTCGCGGAGGCCAACCAGTGGCCGGAGGACGTCGTGGAGTACTTCGGCGACGGCGACGAGTGCCACATGGCCTTCCACTTCCCGGTCATGCCGCGCATGTTCATGGGCATGCGCCGCGAGGACGCGACGCCGATCTACGAGATCCTCGACCGCACGCCGGCGATCCCCGACACCTGCCAGTGGGGCCTGTTCCTGCGCAACCACGACGAGCTCACGCTCGAGATGGTCACGGACGAGGAGCGCGACTACATGTACGGCGAGTACGCCAAGGACCCGCGCATGAAGATCAACGTGGGCATCCGCCGCCGGCTCGCGCCGCTGCTCGACAACGGCCGTGACGACATCGAGCTGATGCACGCGATCCTGTTCTCGCTGCCCGGGTCGCCCGTCCTCTACTACGGCGACGAGATCGCCATGGGGGACAACATCTTCCTCGGCGATCGCGACGGCGTCCGCACCCCCATGCAGTGGACGCCCGACCGCAACGGCGGCTTCTCGCGCGCGGACTTCGCGCAGCTCTACGCGCCGCCGCTGATGGACCCTGTCTACGGCTACCAGGCGGTCAACGTCGAGGCGCAGCTGCGCACCCCGACGTCGCTGCTGCGCTGGCTGCACCGGTTCATCCGGCTGCGCAAGGACCACCCCGTGTTCGGGATGGGGACCTACGAGCCGCTGCCGGCGTCCAACCACCGGATCTTCGCCCACGTGCGCAAGTGGGAGGACGACATCGCCCTGTGCGTGCACAACCTGGGGCGCTCGGCGCAGGCCGTCGAGCTGGACCTGAGCGAGTACGAGGGGCGCTACCCCGAGGAGATGTTCGGCCGCACGCGCTTCCCGCAGATCGGCGAGCTGCCGTACCTGCTGACGCTCGCGCCGCGCGGCTTCTACTGGTTCCTGCTCAAGCAGGAGGAGGAGACCCGTGGTTAGCGGCATGCAGAGCTCGGCGACTGGATGCGCGAGCAGCGCTGGTTCGGGGCCAAGGCCGCGGACATGACGCACTTCGGCGTGCTCGACGAGGTGCCGCTGACCGACGAGCTGGAGCTGCAGCTCGTCGAGGCGCGCTTCAACTCCGGGGTCCACGACCTCTACCAGCTGCTCGTCTGCGGCGAGGACCGCGACGCGTCGGCGGCCCCGCTCGTCGGCCTGATGGCGCGCAACGCCAACGTCGGCCCGGTGCACTTCCACTGGACGGGCGCCGTCGAGGCGCCCGGCGGCCGACGTGAAGGTCCGGCCGATGGGCGCCGAGCAGTCCAACACGACGCTCGTCTTCGACGACGCCCTCGCGCTCAAGGTCTTCCGGCGCCTGCTGCCCGGCGACAACCCCGAGCTCGAGATGCTGCGCTTCCTGCAGGCCCACGGCTTCGAGAACATCGCCGCCCTCGCCGGCTGGTACGAGCTGGCCGGCGAGCGCATGGAGGCGACGCTGGGCGTCCTGCAGCGCTTCGTCGGCGACGCCCGCGACGGGTGGGAGTTCGCCCTCGCCGAGCCGCAGGCGTTCCTGGAGCGCGCGCACGAGCTCGGCGCGGTCACCGGCCGCCTGCACTCCGTCCTCGCCTCCGACGCGACCGATCCGGACTTCGCGCCGGAGGAGCCGGGCGACGAGGCCCTCGGGCTGCTGGTGGCGACCATCGACGAGGAGATCGAGCGCGCGTTCATCGAGCTGCGCGACGACGACGAGGCCGTGGAGCCGATCCGCGGGCGCTCCCAGGAGCTGCGCGAGCGGCTGCAGCTGCTCTCGCACCAGAGCGCCGGCGGGCGCCTGATCCGCCAGCACGGCGACTACCACCTCGGCCAGACCCTGATCGGCCCTGACGGCTGGGTCATCCTCGACTTCGAGGGCGAGCCCGCGCGGTCGCTGCCCGAGCGCCGCCGCAAGCGCTCGCCGCTGCGCGACGCGGCCGGCATGCTGCGCTCGTTCGCCTACGCGGCGTCGGCGTCCGAGATGCCCGAGGGCTGGGAGGCCGAGGCGCGGCGCTCGTTCCTGGAGGGCTACTTCGGCTCCGTCGAGCCGTCGCTGATGCCGGCGGGCGAGTCGGCGATCGCCAAGCTGCTCTCCATCCACGAGCTCGAGAAGGCCATCTACGAGCTGCGCTACGAGCTCAACAACCGGCCCGACTGGGTCCCGATCCCGGTCGCCGCGATCGCCCGGCTCCTCGACGAGCCCCTGGACTGATGGCCTCCGAGCGGGAGGAGCGGTCGGCCCAGAACGAGGCCCTGTTCCGGACCGCGAACGAGCGCATGAAGGCGTGGGAGGAGCGCCACGAGGGCGAGCGCTCGGAGATCTACTACTGCGAGTGCTCGCGGCTCGAGTGCCACGCGCGGATCGAGCTGAGCGCCGCCCAGTACGAGCTGGTGCGGGCCGACTCCCACCACTTCGTCGTCGCGAAGGGCCACGCCGAGCCGGACGTCGAGCGGGTCGTGGAGCACGCCGCCGGGCACGACGTCGTGGAGAAGCGGGACGACCTCGACCACGTCGTCGTCCCCACAGACCCGCGTCGCTGACGGACACCGGTCCGCCGCCGGCCAAGACCGGTCAAGACAAAAGGTGTGTTGGTCGACAACCTTCGGAGAATGGCTCGGCGGGGCACAGCACTCGCGCCCCTCTTGGGCGACCTGCCCGCCCGTGCGCAACGGCGGGCCCTGCTGCTGTGGACGGGGCTGATCCTGGCGGCCGGCGCCGACGCCGTTCTCGTGCTCACCGGCCCGCCGCGCGGGTCCCGCGCCGCCGACGTGGCCTTCGACGTGGTGGTTGCGCTGGTCGCTGCGCTCGTGCTCACCCGGGCCCGGTACGTGCGCCGCCGGCGTTCCGCGTGGCGGCTGTTCGGCGCGGGCCTGGCCGCTTCGGCGGCCGGCAACCTCGTCTGGAGCGTCCTCGCCTTCGGCCACCCGGCCGCCGCGGGGCTCTCCCCGGTGGACGTGTTCCTCGTGAGCTTCTATCCGCCCAGCTGCGCCGCCCTCGTGCTCCTGCTCGGGGCCGGCCTGCCGCGCGTGCGCCGGGTCGTCGCCCTCGACGGTGTCATCTCGGCGCTCGGCGCCGCCGCCGTCCTCGCCGGGCTGCTCTCGGGCGGGGCCTGGTCGGCGGGCACGCTCTCGCCCGTCCACCTGATCGGCGACGCCGTGCTCCTCGCCCTCAGCGCCGCGGTCGTCGCGCTCACCGGCGGGCGCTTGGACCGGGCGTGGGGCGCGCTGCTCGTCGGGCTCGGACTCGGCGCCACCGCCGTCTCGGTGTGGGCGTCGGGGGACGGCATGGACCGCGGGCCGGTGAGCCTGATGTGGGTGGCGGCGGTCGCGCTGATCGCCTACTCCGCCTGGCAGCCGGAGCGGCCGCTGCGCGCCCCGCGCGGCGTCAGCGCGTACGCGATCCCCGGCCTCGTCAGCCTCACCGTGGCCGGCATGCTCGTCTACGGCGCCGCCGGGCAGGAGGTCACCCTCACCGGGGTCGGCCTGGCCACCCTGACGCTGCTGATCGTGGTCGCGCGCGTCGTGATCGTCATCGCGGAGGTGCAGCGGCTGTCGCGGTCCAACGCGCTGGCCGAGTCCGACGAGCTCACCGGCCTGCTCAACCGCCGCGGCCTCTACCTGCGCCTGGACGCCGAGTTGAGCGCCGTCCCCGCTCGACCGCTGGCGCTCCTGCTGCTCGACCTCGACCGCTTCAAGGAGGTCAACGACACGCTCGGCCACCAGGCGGGCGACAAGCTGCTCATGACCGTCGGCGAGCGGCTGCGGACGTGCCTGCCGGGCGCGGGGCTGGCCCGCCTCGGGGGCGACGAGTTCGTCGCGCTGGTGCCGGGCGGCGTTGACGCCGCGCTCGCTGCCGGCCGGGCGGTCCGGGCGGCGATCGGGACCCCTGTCGACCTCGAGGGCGTCACCACCCACACCGGCGCGAGCGTCGGCGTCGTCGTCAGCCCCGAGCACGGCCGGTCCCGCGGGGAGCTGCTGCGCTACGCCGACGTGGCGATGTACCGCGCCAAGCAGCGCGGCACGGGTGTCGAGCTCTACGCGGTGGAGGGCGACCACAACTCCCGCGATCGCCTGAGCCTCGCCGCCGAGCTGCGCGTCGCGCTCGCCGACCCCGACCAGATCCTGCTCCTCTACCAGCCCCAGGTCGCGCTCGACACGGGCCGCGTCGAGTCCGTCGAGGCGCTGGTGCGCTGGCAGCACCCGCGCCATGGGTTGATGACCCCCGACCGCTTCCTGGGCGTCGCGGAGGAGCACTCGCTCATGCACGCGCTGACGCTGACGGTGCTCGAGCGCGCGCTGCGCCAGCAGCAGGCCTGGGCCCGCGTCGGGGTGACGCTCGCGGTGTCCGTCAACGTCAGCCCCGCCGACCTGCTCGACACGGACTTCCCGGACGAGCTGGCGGCACTGCTGGCCCCGGCACGAGACCGGCCGGGGCGCCTGATGCTCGAGCTGACGGAGCGCACGGTCATGCGCGAGCCGGGGCGGGCGCTGGACACGCTGGCCCGGCTCTCCGAGCTCGACGTGACGCTCTCCCTGGACGACTTCGGCACGGGCTACAGCTCGATGGCGCTCCTCAAGCGGCTCCCCGTCAACGAGCTCAAGGTCGACCGGTCCTTCGTGCTGGACATGCTCCACGACCGCGACGACGCGATCATCGTGCGCTCCGTCATCGAGCTCGCGCGGTCCCTCGGGCTGCGGGTCGTCGCGGAGGGCGTGGAGACCAACGAGCACCTCGAGCGGCTGCGCTACTTCGGCTGCCACTACGCGCAGGGCTACCTGTTCAGCCGGCCGCTGAGCCCGGCGGCGCTGGCGACGTGGCTGCAGGCCGATCACGTCTGGAGCGCGCCCGTCCCCGTCCAGGCCCGGCCGGGCGCGCCGCGGGCGGAGGTCCCGGTGCTGCCGCTGCTCACGCAGGCGATGGCCCTGGTCGCCGAGGGGCGGCCGCTGGACGAGATCATGACCGCGATCGGGACCTCGCTGGGCCTGTCCGTCGCCCACGACGACCTCACCGTCTACGGCTTCGACCCGGACGCGTTCACCCTGACCGCACTGCACGCCAGCGGGTCCTGGGTCCCAGAGACGCTGCAGGACTCCTTCGACGCGAGCCTGGGCATCTCCGGCGCGACGCTGAGCGAGCGGCGCATGCGGGTCATCGACCGGACCGACCTCGATCCGGACGGGGTGCTCGTGGACGGCACGCCGCTCGAGCCCGAGGCCATGGTCAGTTGCCCGCTGATGATCGGCGCCGACGTCCTCGGCGTCCTCAACGTGTACCGCAGCGGGACGGAGTCGCCGTTCAGCGTCGAGGAGGCCGAAGTGGTGGAGCGGTTCGCCACCATCGCCGCGGTGGCGCTGCACGGTGTCCGCACACACGCCGCCGCCGGCACCGTGTAGACACGCCCCGCCGACTCCGGGCATCCTGGTCGTATGGGGAAGTACGTCGCGCGACGGTTGGTCGCGACCGTTGTGCTGGTCGTGCTCGTGCCGTCGTTGTCGTTCATCTACTTCACGGCGGTGTACGTCGGGGGCCCCGTGTTCCCGCAGTTGGGCGACTACCTGAGCTCCGTCTTCCTCCACGCGGACTTCGGGCGCGTCAACCAGCCCGGTGCGCGTGAGGTCTCGGAGGTCCTCGCGGAGGGGATCCCGGTCGACCTCGCGCTGCTGATCGGCGGCTTCGCCCTCGGGGTGGCCGGCGGGCTGCTCGGCGGCGCGCAGATCGCCCGGCGCCCGCGCTCGCGGCGGGCGGCGCTGCTGCGCAGCATCGGGACGCTCTCGCTCGCCGCGCCCGTCTACACCGTCGGCGCCGTGATCGTCACCTACTTCGGGTCGGGCGGCGGGAAGTTCAGCCTCCCGTTCGTGACCGACGGCGGGGTCTACCGGCCGATCTCGGAGGACGTGACCGGCTGGCTGCACGGCATGTGGGTGCCGTGGCTGGCGATCTCGCTGCCGATCTTCGGCACCATCCTGCGCCTCGCGACGTCGGCGACGACGCTCGCGCTCGAGGACGACCCCGTCCGCACCGCTCGCTCGAAGGGCATCACGGACCGGATCGTGCTGCGCCGCCACGCGCTGCCGTTCGCCTACGCCAGCGCGAGCGCCTACGCGGGTGCGAGCATGAACATCATGATCCTCAACGCGGCCATCGTCGAGCGGCTGTTCAACCTGCCCGGCTCGTTCCGCCTGGCGCAGGACTCGATCCAGAACGTCGACTTCATCGCCATCCAGGGCCTCGTCACCGTGACCGTCATCTACGTGGTGTTCGCGAACCTGATCGCGGACGTCATCCTCGCCCGCATCGACCCGCGGGTACGCCTCGCATGATCGCTGCGCTGCTGCTGGACCTCGACGGGACGCTGGTCGACTCGCACGACTCCACGCAAGCCGTCTGGAAGGCGTGGGGGGACGCGCACGGGCTCGACGGGGCGGAGGTCGCCCGCACCTGCCACGGGGTGCCGTCGGCGGAGCACGTCGCGACCTGGGCGCCCGACCTCGACGCCGCCGCGGAGGCCGAGCGCATCGAGGCCGAGCAGGTGGCCGCCGACGAGCCCACCCCGGCCTTTCCCGGCGCGGCGCACCTGCTGCGGGCCGCGCCGAAGGTGGCCATCGTCACCTCGGGCACCCCGGCGCTGGCCGCGCGCCGCCTGGAGACCTCCGGGCTCACCGCGCCCGACGTGATGGTCACGGCAGGGGAGGCGCCGCGCGGGAAGCCGGCGCCGGATCCCTACCTGCTGGGCGCCGAACGCCTCGGGGTCGACATCGCGGACTGCGTGGTGGTCGAGGACGCGCCGGCCGGGGTGGCGGCGGGCGTCGCGTCCGGCGCGCGCACCTTCGCCGTCCTGCACACGCATGCCCAGGACGTCCTGGCGGACGCGGAGCGCTGCTTCGCGGACCTGCCGGCGCTGCTGGCAGCGCTCGCCGCGGGTCCGTAGTCTGACCGGCGTTGGAGGCCACCGTCCACACCGCGGTGACGGCCGACCCGGCGGACTTCGTGGAGCTCGCGGTCGACCTCGACCAGGTGCTCGCGCTGCACCCGCGGCTGCTGGCCGTCCGCTGGTTGGACGCCCCGTGCCGGGTCGGCTCCCGCGCCGAGGTCACGGTGTCCCTTCCGCCCGTGCTGGCGGCGCTGCGCCCGCTGGTCGGTGACTCGCGGGGCACCGTCACGCTCGCGGCCCACGCGCCCGGCGCCCATGTCGTCTACCGGCTCGACGCCGCCCGGGTGACGGGCGAGGTCCGCGTGGACGCCGACCGCTCCGGGCCTGCGCCGAGGCTGCGCGTCCACGGCCGCCTGGAGCCGAAGGCCGCGCTCGCGCGCCTTGCCCTGGCGCCGTCGGCGGGCGCGGCGGGCCTCCTGCTCACGCTGGCGGCGCGCCGGACGGTGGCGCGCGCGGACGCCATCCTCACCCGCCGGGCGACGGCGCGCCGATGAGCCGCGGCGGGCGGGCGCGGCGCTGGGCGACGCCACTGCTGCTGGGCCTGCTGTGCGTGGTCGTCTACAACGCGAACGGGCGCACGATCGGGGCGGGCGATACCTATCCCGCCCGCTACCTGCCCCTGATCCTGTGGCAGGACGGGACGCTCGACCTGACCGCGAACGCCCGCCTCGTCGCCCACGGCCACCCGAGCCGCGCCGCGCTGGGCGACGCCGGCCCGCCCCCGGTCGCGGAAGGCGGCGTGCCCTTTGCGCCGGACACCTACTGGACGATCCGCACGCGGGAGGGACGGCTCGGCTCCCTGTATCCGATCGTCGCGCCGCTGCTGGTGGCGCCGCTGTACCTGCCGGGACACCTGTGGCTGAACGCCCACGGCCGCAGCCAACCGCACCTCGACCGCGTCGCGGAGATGATGGAGAAGCTGTCCGCCTCGCTGCTGGCGGCGCTGGCGTGCGTCCTGATGTTCGTGCTGCTCCGCCGCGAGGGACATCGATGGGCGCTCCCGCTGACGCTCGCCTTCGCCTTCGGCACCAATACGTGGATGATCTCCAGCCAGGCCCTGTGGCAGCACGGCTCCGGCGAGGTCCTCGTGCTGCTCGGGATGCTGCTCGCGCTGGCCCGGCCCACACCGCGCCGGCTGGCGCTGCTGGGGCTTGTGTGCGTCCTGATGGCGGCGAACCGGCCGCCGGATGCCCTGACGGCCGGCGCGCTGCTGGCGTTCGCGGTCTGGCGCAGGCCCGGCGACGTCCGCTGGCTCGCGCTCGGGGGCGTGCTCCCCCTCGTCGCGCTGCTCGCCTACAACCTCGGCTTCATCGGCAACCTCGTCGGGGGCTACGCCGGCAAGGAGCACGGCGGGCGCAACTTCCTGCACGCCGACCCGCTCGGGCCTGCTGGGCTGCTGATCAGCCCCACGCGCGGGCTGTTCGTCTTCACGCCGTTCCTCGTCTTCGTCGGCGTCGGCCTGCGGCAGCGGTTGCGCGACCCACGCACGCGGCGAGCGGCCATCCTGCTGGGCACCGCGGCCACCGCGCAGCTCCTCTTCGTGTCGCAGACCGACTGGCGCGCCGGCGTGTCGTGGGGTCCGCGCTGGCTCACCGACCTGCTGCCCATCCTCGTGTGGATGCTGGCGCCCGCGCCGGCCGTGCTGCGCCCGACGGCGAGGCGCGTGCTGGTGGCGGCGATGGTCGCGGCGGTCGCCGTCCAGGCGATCGGCGCCTTCTGGTACGAGAAGGTCAGCGACGAGCGCATCTTCGCGGGCGGCACATCGATGCGGGCGGCCTGGAACCCCGCCAACACCCCCTTCGTCTACGAGCTGCGCCACCGGCCCGCGCACGCGGAGTTGACCTGCGGCGCGCGAGCCACGGTCGAGCGCGTCGGGACCCCGCTGCCCGCGCCGCCCGCCCAGCTGGACGACGGCGCCGCGATCGAGGGGTGGGCCGTGGCGTGCGGGCGTACGCCGGCCCAGGTGCTGGCCCTCGTCGACGGGGCGGTGGTCGGCGCCACGGAGGCCTTCACGGACCGGCCGGACGTCAACCGGTCGCTGGGCGTGACCGGGCCCACGGGGTGGCACGTCGACGCCGACACGCGCGGGCTCGGAGCCGGCCCGCACACCCTCCAGGTCGCCCTCCGGGTCGCGCCGCGCAGCGACATCCGCATCGTGCGAGAGCTGCCAGTGGTCGTGCCGCCCAGACCGGCCGTGGACGGCTCGGACCTGCCTGCCTCCGCCACGGTCGCGGCCCGCCGCGTCCTCCTGCACCAGGCCGGGGCCGGCTACTGGCTGACCTCGTACACCGAGCAGCCGCGCTTCACCGGTCCGCAGCTTGAGATGAACACGTACCTGACCGCGACCCTGATCGACCTCCTGGCGCCCGACGCCGCGGCGACGGGCCTGCAGCCGGTCGTCGATCGCGCGCGGGAGCACCTCGCCGCGCAGATCGAGGACAGCGGCCTCGTCCGCTACCACGGGCTCCCCGACGGCCCGACCATCGGCACGCTCGGCTGTGCCATCACCCCCGACGCCGACGACACGGCCCTGGCCTGGCGCATCACCGGCAAGGACCGGAGCGATCCACGTGCCGGGCCGATGCTGCGCACGCTCGCCCGCTACCGCGACCCCGCGGGCCGTTACCGCACGTGGCTCGCGCCGCAGGCCGACTACCAGTGCCTGGACCCCGGGTCGGATCCGGATCCGGCCGACCTGGTCAACCAGATGCACGTCTACCTGATGCTGCGCACGCTCGCGCCGCCCGCCGCCCGGAAGCTGTGCGCGGCGATCCGGCGCACGGGTGACGAGAAGCTCGTCTACTACGCGAAGGCGCCGCTGGTCCACTACCTGCGTAGCGCGCAGCTCCGCAGGCTCGGTTGCCGCGTCCCGCTGCCCGAGGGCGGGCTCGCCCGCGCCGCCCCGGGCCAGGAACCGTGGGCCGAGCTGGTGCGGCTGCTCGTCCATCCCGAGCGCGCCCGCCGCTCCGCCGGCCCGCTGCTGACCCGCCTGGCCCGCGACGACTTCGCGCTGCTGCGCCGGACGCCGCCGCTGCTCTACCACAACGACCTCACGGCGACGGTGCCCCGGTACTACTGGTCCGAGGACGCCGGGTACGCGCTGTGGCTGCGCCTCTACGCGCTGTCCCGAGGCGCGCCATGAGCGTGCTGGTCCGGCCCGCCGCGCCGTACCCGCACGTCCTTCGCCACCTGGTGGCGACGCGCGGGGTGGAGGTGTGCGCCCTGCAGGCCTCCCCGCTGCTCGGCGCCGTGCTGGGCGGCGCCGGCGCCGGGGACGCCGGCCGGCTCGGCCTGCTCATGGCCGGGTCCCTGGCCCTGACCGCGCAGGTCTTCGTCCACAACGACTGGGCCGGCTACGAGACCGACGTCCGCGACCCGCGCCGCCCGGCCCCCGTCGGTAGCCGCGACCAGCTGGGCCGGGTCGCCCTCGGGTTGCTGCTCGTCGCCGCGGTCGCGCTCGGCGCGGTCGGGAGCGGCGCACTCGCCCTGGGCACGGTCGTCGCCCTGCTCGGGGTGCTCTACTCGTCCGCGTCGCCACTGGGGAAGGCCACGCCGGTGGGTGCCTCGCTCAACCACCTGCTCGGTGGGTCGGTCCACTTCCTGCTCGGCTACGGGGCGATGCACGCCGTGGACGCGCACGGCGTAGCCGTGTCGCTCTTCTTCGGCCTCGTCTTCGCCGCCGGTCACCTCAACCAGGAGGTCCGCGACCACGAGGCCGACCGGGCCAACGGCATCCGAACGAGCGCGGTGGCCTTCGGGCCGCGGCGGGCGCTCCTCGCGAGCTTCGCGCTCTTCACCGCGGCCGACGGGCTGCTCGTCGGCCTGGCTGCTGCCGGCGTCCTCCCGCGACTGCTGATGCTCGCGGCGGGCGCCTGGCTGCTTCAGGCCCACTGGGCGCGGCGGGTGCTGCGCCTCGGCCTCGGCTTCGAGACGGCGTGCTGGCTGCAGCGCCGCTACCGGCTGCTCCTCGCGCTGGTCGGCGTGCTCATGCTCACGGGCTGAGCGCGCTGCGGACCTGGAGGCGCCACTCGGAGGAGATGACGAACGCCTCCGGCTCGCCGTCGGCGACGCGGCACGAGACGAGGCCGCGCGTGGGGTCCTCCTCGGGCCAGCTGGTGGCGCCTTCGACCCGGAGGCCGCTGGACTCGCACCAGTCCCCGAGCAGGCGGGCCGTCGGCGCGAACCAGTTGCTCGCATCGGCGCCCAGCTCGTCGCGCCGGTAGAAGCGGGCGAGGGCGCGGCCCCGTTCTCCCTCCGGGAGCTCCGCATCGCAGATCGCGGACTCGACGGACACCCGGTCCGCGGCCACCGCCCGGACGTGGTCGAGCGCCAGCAGCGGGTGCCGTAGGTGGTAGAGCACGCCCCAGAAGAGGATCAGGTCGAAGGTCTCGCCGCCGAGGGCCTCGGCCAGCTCGTAGACGTTCGCCTGCACGAACTCGCAGCGCGAGCCCAGGAACGTCCGCATTCGGGCGAACCCGAACTGGTGCTCGTCGCAGACGTCGACGGCGACGACGCGCGCCGCGCCCCGCCGCTCGGCCTCGAAGGCCGCGCACCCGTTCGTGGTGCCGACGTCGAGCACCGAGAGGCCGGTCAGGTCGGCCTCGAGGGCGGCGACGATGAACAGGCTCGCGACGTTGTTGACGCCGGGCGTCTCGACCCCGGGGGCCAGTTCCCAGCGCTGGTGCCAGGTGAACTCGGCGTCTGCGAGGAAGGCCCGTGCGGCGTCGGCGTCGGGCGTTTGCGACGTGGTCACCCCACCGGTATAACCCCTCGACTTGCCCGACGTCGACAGACGATCGCCTCCGGTGGTGGTCACCGGGATGCACCGTTCCGGGACCTCCCTCGCCGCCTCGCTGGTCGCGGCCGGCGGCATCCACATGGGCGACCGGCTGCTGGCCGCCGACGCGAACAACCCGCACGGGTACCACGAGGACCTCGACTTCGTGACCCTCAACCGCGAGATGCTCCTGGCGACCACTCCGGCCGACGACGCCGGCCATCCCGACTGGGGCTGGACGGAGCACGAACGGCGCGGCACCGGACTGCAGGCCTTCGTCCCGCGCGCGCGCGAGCTGGTCGCGGCGCGCGACGCCACGGGTAATCGCTGGGGGTTCAAGGACCCTCGCAGCACGCTGTTGCTCGACTTCTGGGACGGCGTGCTCGGCGAGCCGCTCCACCTGCTCGTCTACCGGCTGCCCTGGGCGGTGGCGGACTCCATGCAGCGCCTGGGCGCGGAGGTCTTCCTCGCTCATCCCGGCTACGGGCTGCGGATCTGGGCGTACTACAACCGCCGGCTCCTGGCGTTCCACGCCCGTCACCGCGACCGCAGCGTGCTCGTCTGCGTCGACGCCTTCATCGACGCGCCCGAGCGGCTCGCGGCGTTGCTCGCTCAGCGCCTCGGCGTCGACGTGCCGGCCCCGCGCCTGCGCGAGTTGGTCGACACCGGGGCGCTGCGTCGTCCCGCGGCAGGCGACCCGCTCGCCGCGCTCGTCGCCGCCGCCCATCCCGACGTCGACGCGCTGCTGCGCGAGCTCGACGCCGTCGCCGACCTCCCCGCGGGCCACCTGTGGGACACATCCCCGCGTGCGTCGAGCCCCCGGGCGGCGACGCGCGTGAGCGTCGTGATCCCGTGCTTCAACCAGGGCGAGACGCTGCTCGAGGCCGTCGCCAGCGCCCAGCGCGACGTCGAGGCTCCCGTCGAGCTCGTGGTGGTGGACGACGGCTCCGACGAGCCGGCGACGCTCGCCGTCCTGGACGCGCTGCGCGGCAGCGGGATCACGGTGCACGCGCAGGCCAACGCCGGTGTGGCGGCCGCGCGCAATGCGGGCGTCGCGCGGACGCAGGCCGCGGCGATCCTGCCGCTCGACGCCGACAACCGGCTCAGCCCCCGCTTCGTCGACCAGGCGCTGGCGGTGCTCGACGCGCGGCCGGAGGTGGGCGTCGTGTACGGGGACCGCCGCGAGTTCGGGCTCCGCGACGGCGTCGTCGACGTCCCGCCCTTCGACCTCTCGCGGCTGCTCGCCTACAACGTCATCGACGCCTGCGCGGTGGTGCGGCGCTCGGCCTGGGAGGCGGTCGGCGGATACGACACCACGGCGCCCGTCGCGGGCTGGGAGGACTGGGACCTGTGGCTGGCCGTCGCCGAGGCGGGTTGGTCGTTCCACCATCTGCCCGTCCCCGGCTTCGAGTACCGCGTCCGCCCGGGGTCGATGCTCTCCGGCACGCTGGCGGACGACGCGCGCCGGCAGCTCTACCGCCACGTCCTCGGCCGTCACGAGGCGCTCTACCGCACGCACCTGCCGGACGTCCTCGTGCACGGCCAGCGCGCCGCGGAGGAGCTCTCGGCGGCGGCGCGCGCGCTCGAGGACGCGCACCGCGAGGTCGCGGCGCGCGACGAGACCCTGCGCTGGTTGCACGGCGAGGTGGCGGTGCGCGACGAGGAGGTGCGCTGGCTGCACGCGGAGGTCGCGCTGCGCGACGCGGAGATCCGGCGGTTCACGGCGGCGCCATGAACGTCTGCACCGTCATCGCCCGCAACTACCTGGCCCGGGCGCGCGTCCTGGCCGAGAGCTTCAAGCGCTGGCATCCCGACGGCACGTGCGTCGTCGTCCTCGTCGACGACGACGGCACCCTGGACTTCGCCGACGAGCCCTTCACCGTCATCGGCATCGACGAGCTCGGCATCGACGGGTTGGAGGAGATGCGGTCGGCCTACACGCTGATCGAGCTGTGCACCGCGGTGAAGCCGTGGCTGTTGCGGACCATGCTCGCGCGCCACGACGACGGCACCGGCGTCGCCTACCTCGACCCGGACGTCGAGGTCCACAGCCGCATGGAGGAGCTCGAGGCCGCGCTGCGCGAGCACGCCGTCGTCCTCACGCCCCACCTGCTGACGGGAAGCCTGCGCGACGGCCGCCGCCCCAGCGAGCCCGACATCCTGTTGGCGGGCGTCTACAACCTGGGCTTCGTCGCGGTGTCCGACCGCCTGGACGCGCACACCATCCTCGACTGGTGGGCGGAGCGGCTCGCCACGGAGTGCATCGTGGCCCCGGACCGCGGCTATTTCGTCGACCAGCGCTGGGCCGACTTCTTCCCGAGCCTGGCCGACGACGTCCTCATCCTGCGCGACCCGGCCTACAACGTCGCCTACTGGAACGTGGCGGACCGGGCGCTCGAGCGTGCGGACGACGGCTATCGGGTGTGTGGCCGCCCGCTGCGCTTCTTCCACTACAGCGGCTACGACCCCGCCTACCGCTTCATCCTCAGCCGGCACCAGGACCGGGTCGAGCTCACGAGCCATCCGGCGCTCTTCTCGCTCTGCGACCGGTACGGGCTGGCGCTACTGGAGAAGGGCCACCAGCTGGTGGCCGACCTGCCCTACGAGCACGGGCCCGTCGAAGAGCCCCCACCTGCGCCCGTGGTAGAGGAGCCGCCTCCGCCGAGCGAGGAGGAGCGGCTGGCGTGGCTCGCCGGACCGTCCGAGGAGGCGCCCGGCCTCAACCGCTACCAGTACGACGTCTGGACAGCACGCGACGACCTCCAGGGCGCCTTCCCGGCCGTGCACGACGGGGACGTGGAGGGGTTCCTGCTCTGGGCCTCCGTCCACGGCCATCTGGAGCTCGACGCGCCGCCCGGCCTGCTGCCGGACCCACCCGCGCCACTGCCCGCGCCGATCGCCGAGGCGCTCCCCCCGGAGCCGGTCCCGCCGCCGCCGCTCCCGGCCCCCGTGGAACCTGCCCGGCGACCGCAGCTCCTCCGGCCCGACGGCGTCAACGTCATCGGGTACTTCCAGGGGGAGCTGGGCACGGGGGAGGTCGCGCGGCAACTGCTCGGCGCGCTGGATGCCGCAGGCGTCCCGGCGACCGCGGTCAACGTCCCCGTCCCGGGCAACCGCCAGGGCCATGGCTTCCTCGCCGCCGACCCCGCCCGTGCTCCGTTCGGGATCAACCTCGTGTGCGTCAACGCAGACGCCCTTCCCGGGTACGCCGCCGAGGTGGGGGAGGCGTTCTTCGCCGACCGCCACACGATCGGCGTCTGGTGGTGGGAGACGAGCACGTTCCCGGCGGCGTTCCATTCGTCCTTCGACCTGCTCGACGAGGTGTGGGTCGGCAGTCGTTTCGTCGCCGACAGCCTCCGGGCGGTCGCGCCCGTCCCCGTGGTGCACATGCCGATCCCGATCGTCTTCCCCGAGGTCCCGCCGTTCGCGGCCGGTGAGCAGGGGTGGCCGGACGCCTTCACCTTCCTGTTCTCGTGGGACTACCACAGCGTCTTCGAGCGCAAGAACCCGCTGGCCGCAGTGGAGGCCTACACCACCGCCTTCGGCCCGGACGAAGGCGCGACGCTGATCCTCAAGAGCATCAACTACGCCTCCGACCGCGCCAACCACCGGCGCCTGCTGGACGCGGTGGCCGACCGGCCCGACGTCGTCGTCATCGACGGCTACCTGGATGGCCGCGACAAGGACCGACTCATGCGCAGCTGCGACTGCTACGTGTCGCTGCACCGCTCCGAGGGTCTGGGGCTGACGATCGCGGAGGCGCTCTACTACGGCCGGCCGGTGATCGCCACCGGGTACTCCGGCAGCGTCGACCTGATGGACGACCGCACGGCGTACCCCGTCGACTACCGCCTCGTCCCGACCGGGCCCGGCGCGGGTCCGTACGCCCCGGACGGAGAGTGGGCTGACCCCGACGTGGGGCACGCCGCCCGGCTCATGCGTGAGGTCTTCGAGCGTCCCGACGTCGCGGCGCGCAAGGCGAGTCGCGCCGCGCAGGACATGCGCGAGCGCTTCTCCGCCATGGCGGTCGGCGAGGCCATGCGCCGGCGGGTCGGCGCCATCGGACAGGGCGTCCCGAGCACGGCGCCGGTGCCGGTCGTGTCGCCGGCGCGCGACGCGGTCAACGGCGAGGTCCGCCGGCTCGTCGCCCGCGGGGGCCGGCCCGACGGCCGCTCGCGCTACGGGGGACCAGGCGCGGCCGCGCGGCGCGTGGTCCTGCGTGCGATGCGCCCCTACACGGCGTATCAGCGCCAGGTCAACGAGGCCGTCGAGCGCGCCATCGGGGACGCCTGCGAGCACGCGGACGCGCAGGCCGAGACCGCCGCTCGCGAGGCGGCGCAGCGCGAGCTCGACCAGGCGGAGGCCTACGCGAAGCTCGCGGCGCAGGTGCGTAGGCAGCAGCGCGACATCGAGCGCCTGACCCAGCCGGTCGTCCTGACCGACGGGGCCCTCACGCGTCTACCCCCGCCCGAGCCGGACCCGGACGAGCACGAACAGCGCACGTAGGCCGTCCCGCCACGTGATGCTCTTGCCCTCCGCGTAGGTGCGGCCGTAGTAGGCGATCGGCAGCTCGTAGATCGCGGAGCTTGCGGCGGCACACGTGCCCGGTGATCTCCGGCTCGATGCCGAAGCGCTCCTCCCTCAGCGGTAGGGACTGCAGCACCTCGCGCCGGAACGCCTTGTAGCCCGTCTCCATGTCGGTCAGCGTCGTGTTGAAGAGCACTCCGGTGACGAGCGCGAGGAAGCGGTTGCCGACGAGGTGCCAGAACAGATAGGCCCGCTGGGGGCGCCCACCGATCAGCCGGGAGCCGTAGACGACGTCGGCGACCCCGCGGAGGATCGGCGCGATGAGCTCGGGGACGTCGGCCGGGTCGTACTCCATGTCGGCGTCCTGGAGGACGATCACGTCGCCGTCGCAGTGGGGGATGCCGTGCCGCACCGCCGAGCCCTTGCCGCGGTGGCCCTGCTGGAGCAGCAGGACGTCCGGAACGCGCGCCGCGTGCTCGCGCACGAGCGACGCCGTCGCGTCACGGGAGCCGTCGTCCACGACGACGATCTGCCGGTCGAGCCCCAGCGCCTCGATCGCGTCGAGCACCGCCACGATCGTGGCCTGCTCGTCGTGCGCCGGGATCAGGAAGGAGACGCGCAGGCGCGCAACTGTACGTCGGCGCCGCTCAGGCCGTGGCGAAGCCGACGGCGCCGCATCGCAGCGCCTTCGCCGCGCGCGAGAGGAGGTCCGGGCCGGCCTCGCCGCGGCGCCGCTCGGCCACGCCGAGGGAGACGGTCGGACGCCATCGGTCCAGCGGGCGGTCGGCGAGCGACGCGCGCAGGCGCTCCGCCAGCGCGCCGGCGGCCTCCAGGCCGGTGTCCGGCGCCACGAAGACGAACGTGCCGTCGCTCCAGCGCCCGCCGGTGGCGCCGTCGAGGCGGGTGCCGAAGCGCGTCCCGATGACGTCGAGGGCGGCCGCCGGGGCGTCCACGGTGGCGATGACGACGGAGAAGTCGCGCTGGTCGGCGACCAGCTGGTCGATCTCGTCGGCCAGCTGCTCCTTGGGCGCCTGGCCCTTGAGCTCGCCGGCCAGGGCCGCGCCGACCTGGTCGCGCATGTCCATGATGTCGAAGGGCTTGCGGATGTAGCCGACGGCGCCGCGGTCCATGGCGCGGGCGACCAGCTCGGGATCGGCCCACGCGGTGACCATCAGCACCGGGATCGCCTTGCAGGTCGTCGTCGGCCTTGAGCTCGTCGAGGACCTGGAAGCCGTCCTGGCCGGGCAGGCCGATGTCGAGCAGGATCACGTCCGGACGGCACTCGCGGGCGACCCCGGCGGCACGGATGCCGTCCATCGCCTCGCAGACCGTGAGGTCCTCCGACTCCAGCACCGACTTGATCAGTGCCCGGATCGCCGGGTCGTCCTCCACCGTCAGAATGGTCCCCGCCATGCTCACGTGATCGACAGTACCTCCTTCGCGCTTGAGGTGTGGAGGGTTTCACCTGGCCGCATCCGGTAAAGCTCATCCGGATGGACTTCGACGACCTCGTCAACGGCCGGACCACGGACCCGCATGCGGTCCTGGGCGCGCACCGTGAGAACGGCGGCGTGGTCGTGCGCGCCTACCGGCCCGCCGCGGAGACGGTGACCGTGCGGGCCGCCGGCGTCGACACCGCCGCCGAGCAGGTGCACCCCGCCGGGATCTTCGAGGCGGTCGTGGACGGCGCCGACCTGCCGCTCGCCTACGAGCTCGAGGTCGCCTATCCGGACGGCAACACCTTCACGCTGCGCGATCCGTACGCGTTCCTGCCCACCCTGGGCGAGCTCGACGTCTACCTCGCCGGCGAGGGCCGCCACGAGGCGCTCTACGAGAAGCTGGGCGCGCACGTCCGCGAGATCGACGGCGTCAGTGGGACGACCTTCGCCGTGTGGGCGCCATCCGCCGCCTCCGTCTCCGTCGTGGGGGACTTCAACTCCTGGGACGGGCGGCTGCACCCGATGCGCACGCTCGGGTCCAGCGGCATCTGGGAGCTGTTCGTGCCCGACGTCGCGCCGGGTCAGAAGTACAAGTTCGAGATCCACACGCCCGCGGGCGAGATCCGCCTGAAGGCCGACCCCTACGCCCGCGCCGCGGAGCACCCGCCGGAGACCTCGTCCGTCGTGCACGCCTCCGAGCACCAGTGGTCGGACCGCAAGTGGATGACCAAGCGCGAGGCCGCCGACCAGCTCGCGCAGCCGATGTCGATCTACGAAGTCCACCTCGGGTCGTGGCGCAAGACGCTCGAGGACGAGCACCTCACCTACACGGAGCTCGCCGACCAGCTGAGCGCCTACGTCGCCGACATGGGCTTCACGCACGTCGAGCTCATGCCGGTGATGGCCCACCCGTTCGACGGCTCCTGGGGCTACCAGGTCACCTCGCACTTCGCGCCCACCCCGCGCTACGGGTCGCCCGACGAGTTCAAGGTCTTCGTCGACCGCCTGCACCAGAACGGCGTCGGCGTCATCCTCGACTGGGTCCCGGCGCACTTCCCCAAGGACGACTGGGCGCTGGCGCGCTTCGACGGGACGGCGCTCTACGAGCACGCCGACCCCAAGCGGGGCGAGCACCCGGAGTGGGGGACGCTCGAATTCAACTTCGGTCGCAACGAGGTCCGCAACTTCCTCGTCTCCAGCGGCCTGTTCTGGCTCGACGAGTACCACGCCGACGGCCTGCGCGTGGACGCTGTCGCCTCCATGCTCTACCTCGACTACTCCCGCGAGGACGGGCAGTGGGTGCCCAACGAGCACGGCGGCAACGAGGACCTCGAGGCGGTCGGCTTCCTCAAGCAGCTCAACGAGTCGCTCTACGCCCGCGGCGACGGCGGCATCTCGGCGGCGGAGGAGTCCACCGCGTGGCCGGGCGTCTCGCGGCCCACCTACCTCGGCGGCCTCGGCTTCGGCTTCAAGTGGAACATGGGCTGGATGCACGACACGCTGGCCTACTTCCAGCAGGACCCGCTGTACCGCCGCTGGCATCACCACTCGCTGACGTTCTCGCTGGTCTACGCGTTCACGGAGAACTTCATCCTGCCGCTCTCGCACGACGAGGTCGTCCACGGCAAGGGGTCGCTCTACACGAAGATGCCCGGCGACCCGTGGCAGAAGTTCGCCAACCTGCGCGCGCTGTACGCCTACATGTGGTCGCACCCCGGCAAGAAGCTCCTGTTCATGGGCCAGGAGTTCGGCCAGGAGCGCGAGTGGTCGCACGAGCGGTCGCTGGACTGGCACCTGCTCGAGCAGCCGCTGCACGGCGGCCTCCAGTCGCTCGTGCGCGACCTCAACCACGTCTACCGCAAGTACCCGGCGCTGTGGGAGAACGACTTCGAGGGCGAGGGCTTCTACTGGCTCGAGCCCAACGACGCCGAGCGCTCCGTCGTCGCCTACGCGCGGACGTCGAAGGACTTCACGGACATCGTCGCCGTCGTGCTGAACCTCACGCCGGAGCCCCACCACGGCTACCGCATCGGCCTGCCGCGCGAGGGCCGCTGGGTCGAGGCCGTCAACACGGACTCGACGCACTACGGCGGGTCGGACACGGGCAACTACGGCGGCGTCGTCGCCGAGCCGATCCCGTACGGCGGGCAGCCCTACTCGGCCGAGTTCACCCTGCCGCCGTTGGGTGGCCTGTGGCTTGTCCCTGAGGAAGCGGTGACGCCGCAACCCTGACCGCGTTGCGGCCGTCCTCGTCCTTGGCGGCCCGGACGGCGCGCTCGGCGCGGGCGATGGTCTCGTCCGCGTGCTCGTGGGGGAGGAACTCCGCGACGCCGAAGGACGCGGTGACGGTGAGGGCGACGCTCGGGGTGTCCAGCGGCGCCTGGGCGAGCGCGGCGCGCAGCATCTCCGCGCGGCCGGCGGCCGTGTCCACGTCTGCACCCGGCACGAGCACGGCGATGCGGTCGCCCGACCAGCGGACGATCACGTCGGAGACGCCGGCGCGCTGGCGGAAGCGCTTGGCGATCGCGCGCAGGAGGTCGTCGCCGGCCTCCCGGCCGTGCTCCTCGTTGAGGGCGTCGAAGTGGTCGAGGTCGGCGAGCACGAGGGAGAAGGCGCGGCCGGTGCGGCGCGCGGCGGTGGCCTGGCGCTCCAGGGCGACGTCCATGTGCGGCCGGTTGGGCAGCGCGGTGACGGGGTCGTTGGTGACCTCTTGCGGGGCGGTGCGGGCGGCGACCGCCTTGTCGACGCGGGCGCCGAGGTCGTTGATGTCGAACGGCTTGCAGACGTAGTCGGCGGCGCCGCGGTCCATCGCCAGGCGGATCGTGCCCGGCTCGTTCCAGGCGGTGACCATGACCACGGGGACGTCGCGCAGCGCGGCGTCGTCCTTGAGGCGGCTGAGGACGGTCAGGCCGTCGATGTCGGGCAGGCCGATGTCGAGCAGGACGACGTCGGGCTTGCGCAGCGCGCGCGGCGCCCAGGCCTGAGGCGCCGTCGAGCGCCTGGTCGGTCGTGTAGCCGCGGCTCTCCAGCGTCAGGCTGACGAGCTGCAGGATGGTCGGATCGTCTTCGACTACGAGTGCGTGCGCCACTAGGACGGATGATCGGCGGCTGACCAGGCCGCCCTTGAGGTCGCTAACGAAAGTGGCCGATCCGTGTCGTGTGGTCATGACGTCCGCCGCCTCGCCGTCCTCGTCCTCGCCTCCTGGTGCTCGCGGCCCCCGCCCACGGGATGGCCGACCACACCGGCTGGCCGCCGCGCGAGCCCGGGCATGCTGCTGATGAACAAGACGGACTCGTCGCGGCCGCTCGACGCCCGGCCCGGCATGGATCCGTTCGGCGGCACCGACTGCGAGCTACAGCTGCGACGAGCTCGGCCGCAAGCCCACGTCGTCCTGCCTGCCGCGCTTCGTCGAGCACGAGCTCGGGGGCCTCGTCGTCACGGAGGAGCGGGGCCACAACCGCCTGCTCGGCGGCCACGGCGACGACACGATCTGGGCCGGGCCGTGGGGCGACGTCCTGTGGGGCGACTACAAGCCCACGGAGCAGACGTCCAAGCAGACCGACCACCTCAACGGCGGCGACGGGCCGGACTTCATCTACCCCAGCCACGGCAAGAACATCGTCAGTCGCCGGCGCGGGCAACGACGTCATCCACGGCCTGTACGGGCACGGGAGCATCGACTGCGGGCCGGGCCGCGACGCGGTCTACCTCCCGCGCCCGATGAAGCGGTACCGGTACAAGCACTGCGAGGTCAAGATCCACCGGACGGGCGAGTCGGCCCCGAAGTGGTTCCTGCGGCTGCTGCCCTGGCCGATCACGAACGTCTGAGAAGATCGGGAGGGTGTGGCAGCCCTTCCACGCCGAGCCTGACTACTACGCCGACCGGGCCGAGGGCCTGCTGGCGGGCGCCCGCGACGGGACGCCGACCGCCCTGGCGCTGTTCGCCGGCCGGCCGCTCGACACGGACGGCGCCCGTGCCGTCGTGGCCGCCCAGCACGGCTGCGCGGACTGGTCCGCGCTGATCGCCCGGCTCGACTCGCTGGGAACCGAGCCGTTCGCGCGTGCCTACCGGGCGCTGGAGGCGCACGACCCCGACGCGCTGTCCGCCGAGCTGGAGGCCCACCCGGAGATCGTCCGGCAGGCGGGGACCAACGGCAACGACCTGCTGGGAATGGCTGCGGGGACCTGCGACGAGCGGACCGTCGGGCGGTTGCTCGAGGCGGGCGCGGACCCGTCGCACCCCAACGCGCACGGCTGGACGCCGCTGCACCAGGCGGCCTATTCGAACCTGCCCCACCTGGCGACGCTGCTGCTCGACGCGGGCGCCGATCCCGGCGCCTACGGGCGGGGCGACGGCGGGACGCCCCTGGTCGCCGCGCTGTTCTGGGGCAACCGCGCGGTGACGGAGGTCCTGCTGCGCGCCGGTCCGCTGCCGCGCAACCTGCGCGTGGCTGCGGGCATCGGGGACGCCGAGCTCGTGACGGCCCTGATCGGGACGCCCGACGCCGGCGCCCACCGCGGCTTCTACCGCCCGCACTCCGGGTTCCCGGAATGGCAGCCCTCCGACGACCCGCAGGAGGTGCTCGACGAGGCGCTGTGCTGGGCGGCCCGCAACGACCGCCCGGTCGCCGCGCTCGTCGACGCAGGCGCCTCGCTCGACGCCGACGTCTACCGCGGCACTGCGCTGGCCTGGGCCGCCGCCGTCGGTGCGACGACCGCGATGCGGGAGCTGCTCTCGCTCGGCGCCGACGTCAACGGCCGCACCTCCTTCGGTGGCGAAGCTGAGGGCGTCACGCCGCTCGGCGTCGCCGAGCACTCCGGGCAGGCCGAGGCCGCCGCACTCCTCCGCGCCGCCGGCGCCGGCCGTGTCGCGTAGCGGTGGGTATATCCACCCCTAGGCGACACAGCTGCGGGCCCTAGGGGGCATTCCGGATAGGCAGGGGGCGGCGGGCGCGGGAGTATGCGTGCCATGACCTCCCCTGATCCCGCTCCCCGCCGTCTCCGCCGCTCCGCCGCTGATCGCCGCATCGCCGGCGTCTCCGGCGGGGTGGCCGACTACTTCGGCCTCGACCCCACGATGGTGCGCATCGCGTTCGTCGTCCTCACCCTCCTCGGCGGGATCGGCCTGGCGCTGTACGCCGTCGGGGCGTTCGTGATGCCCGATGGGGAAGGGGCGCCGCCGCTGTCGACGCGGGCCAAGGTGGCGCTGGCGGTCATCGCGGTCGTCGCCGTCTGCTCCTTCCCCTTCGCCGGCGGCAGCGCGCTGGTGCTCCTGGTGCCCGCCGCTGTCGGCGTCCTCGTCTGGCGGTTGTTCGGCGGCAAGGCCGATCCCCGCGTGGTCAAGGCCTCGATCGTCGTCGTCGCCATCGCGGGTTCCGTCGCCATCGGCATCGGCGCCGGCATCGCCGCGGCGTTCGGCGCCGGCACCTTCGTCGCCGTCCTCGTGCTCATCGCCGGCGTGGCGCTGATCGCCGGCGGCGCCCGCGGCGGGATGCGGTGGCTGATCCTCCCCGCCCTCATGCTCGCCGTGCCCGCCACGGTGGTGGAGGCGGCCGACCTCAAGCTCAAGGGCGGCGTCGGCGACCGGGAGTACCGTCCGGCCTCCGTGTCCGAGCTGCGTTCCGAATACCGGCTCGGCGCCGGCGAGATGCGCCTCGACCTGCGCGACCTGAACCCCGAGCCCAGCCAGACGGTGGACGTCACGGCGCGCATCGGCGTCGGCCACCTGCAGGTGATCGTCCCCCGCGGCGTGTGCGTGCTCACCGACGCCCACACCGGCGTCGGCGCGACGGACCTCCTCGGCCGCGTCAACGAGGGCGTCGACGTCGACGCCGAGCGCGGCGGCGTCCCCGCCGCCGGGCAGCCGGTCTTCCGCCTGCACCTCAAGGGCGGCGTCGGCGAGCTGCAGGTCGGCCACCGCAGGACCGACGGGGGCTACGGCCCGCGGGTCGGGGCAGGCTGTGCGGGCTGACCCCGTCTCGGTGGTCGCGGGCGTCGTCCTGACGGTCCTCGGCACGCTCCTGCTGCTCGACGCGCAGGACGTCATCACCCTGCGCTTCGACTACGGCGCGCCGGCGGTCCTCGCGGCCGTCGGCGCCGTGCTGCTCACCGCCGGCCTGACGCGTGAATGACGCAGCGATGATCGGCGGGGTGTGCGCGCGGCTCGCGGGCATGCTCCGCCTCCCGGTCGTCCTCGTCCGCGCGGCCTTCGTCATCGGCACGGCGCTCGGCGGCCTGCCGATCGTCCTCTACGGCGTCCTGTGGATCGTCTGGCGCGGCGGTCGCCCCATCCACGGTCGCGCGACGGTCGAGGTCGCGGCCGGCATCGGGTTCCTCGTCCTCGCCGGGCTCCTGCTGCTGCGGGCGTGGGGCCTGTGGGTGGGGGACGCGCTCGTGTGGCCGGTGACGCTCATCGCGGTCGGCGCCTCCCTGATCTGGCACCAGTCCCAGCAGCGCCCGCGGGAGGAGGAGACGGGGGACGTCGGCGCCCGCGAGCGGCGGACGGTCGAGCTCGGCCCCGCGGCCCGCACGCGCGTCCTCTTCGGCGTGCTGCTGATCCTCGGCGGCGGCCTCGTCTTCCTCAGCCTCAGCGGCGCCGTCGCTGGAGCGAGTGACTTCCTCGCCGTCATCTTCGTGATGCTGGTGGCGGGGCTGACGATCTTCGCGCCGCTGTGGCTGCGCTTCGCCCGCGAGCGCACGGAGCGCATCCGCTCCCAGGAGCGCGCGGAGGTCGCCGCCCACCTGCACGACTCCGTCCTGCAGACCCTCGCCCTCGTCCAGCGTCGCGCCGACGACCCGCGCGCCGTGGCCACCCTCGCCCGCCGGCAGGAGCGCGAGCTGCGCGCGTGGCTGAACGGGACGCCCAACGGCGCTGCCACGCTCGCGGCGGCGCTGCGGGCCGCTGCCGCCGAGGTCGAGGAGGCCCACCGCACGGAGATCGAGGTCGTCACGGTCGGCGACCGCGACCTGTCCCCGGCCGTCGAGGCGATTGCCGCCGCTGCCCGCGAGGCGCTGACGAACGCGGCCAAGTTCGCGCCCGACACCGGCATCTCCCTGTTCGCGGAGATCGGCCCGGAGCACGTCGAGGTCTTCGTCCGCGACCGCGGCCCCGGCTTCGACATGGCTGCGGTCCCGGCCGACCGGCGCGGCCTGCGCGAGTCCATCACCGCGCGCCTGCAACGGCACGGTGGGCGGGCCGCCATCCACACGGCGCCGGGGCAGGGGACGGAAGTCGAGCTGGTGCTCTAATGGCGCGCATGGAGCGAGTCACGGGCATCGGCGGCGTCTTCCTGCGGGCGCGCGACAGCGAGCACCTGCGGTCCTGGTACGCCGAGCACCTGGGCATCGAGGCCTACCCGACGTACGAGGAGGGGCCGACCACGTGGGCCGTCTTCGACGCCGACAGCGACTACTTCGGTCGCCCGGACCAGGCCTTCATGGTCAACTACCGCGTCGCCGACCTGGACGCCATGCTCGGCCAGCTGCAGGCCGCGGGGGTCGAGACCGGCACCGCCGAGGCGTCCGAGCACGGCCGCTTCACCTGGGCGGTCGACCCCGAGGGGAACCGCTTCGAGCTGTGGGAGCCGCCGGCGTCATGAGCGTCCGCGTCCTCCTCGTGGACGACCACGGCCTGTTCCGCACGGGCGTGCGCGCGGAGCTCGAGGGCCTGGTCGACGTCGTGGCCGACGCGGGCACGGTCGAGGAGGCGGTGCGCTGCATCGAGGCGCACGCCCCGGACGTCGTCCTGCTCGACGTCCACATGCCTGACGGCGGCGGGGCGGAGGTGATCCGCCGCAGCGGTGAAACCGCCTCGCGCTTCCTGGCCCTGTCGGTCTCCGACGCCCCGGAGGACGTCATCGCCATCATCCGCGCCGGCGCCCGCGGCTACGTGACCAAGACGATCTCCGGCCCCGAGCTCGCCGACGCCGTCCGCCGCGTCCACGACGGCGACGCGGTCTTCTCCCCGCGCCTGGCGGGCTTCGTCCTCGACGCCTTCACCCAGGGCGGGCCCGCGCCGGCCACCGCAGACGATCTCGACCAGCTGACCCCGCGCGAGCGCGAGATCCTCCAGCACATCGCCCGCGGCTACCTCTACAAGGAGATCGCCCTGCGCCTCGGCATCTCCGCCAAGACCGTGGAGGCGCACGTCTCCTCCGTCCTGCGCAAGCTCCAGCTCTCCACCCGCCACGAGCTCAGCCGCTGGGCGATGGAGCGCGGCGTCGACTAGAGCGGCTCGACGGGATCGCCGAGGCGGACGGCGCCCGGCGTCGCCACGTTGCCGTGCACGCCGAAGGGCAGCGGCTCGCCCGTGTCATCCGGCCGGGTCTCGCGGATGAGCTGGAGCATGTCCATGTCCGGGACGCCCGTATCCGGGTCCTGCGAGGTGACCAGGCAGCGGCCGGTCTCGGAGGTGACCCGCACGACGGCGTCGCCGACCCGGACCCGGTAGCCGACCCAGTCGTCCTCCGCGTGGGCCGGGATGCCGTCGACGCCGAAGAGCATCCGGAACCGGCGCGGGTCGTGGTCACCGCACGCGGCCGACGAGAGCAGGGAGACCGCGCCGCCGCGGCCGCGGTCCATGGCCATCGCGGGCTTGACCGGCATGATGAGCCGCAGCCGCGGCCCGGCGAAGTCCGTGATGGCCTCGGAGAAGTCGCCGAGCACGGCGTGGCCCTCGCGCTGCCGGCCGAAGAAGACGCTCGTCACCGGCTCGCCGAGCTCCACCGGTCCGAAGACGAAGGACCCGTCCGGGAAGGTCAGAGACAGCGTCCCGGCGGCATGGTCGTAGTCCGGCCGGATCTGCACCAGGCGACCGAGGCGCTTGCCGTTGACCATGCGGCCGTGGTCGTCGACGAGGTGGAAGCGGCGGTTGTCGACGACGCCCTCGGCGGTTAGCTCGACCGCGTCGCGGGCAATCAGACCCAGACCCTTGACCGGAGCGATCGAGATCCACGCGACGCGGCCTGACACGGCCCCCAACTTACGCTGCACGGCGTGATCCTCCCCTGGGAAGAGCGGCTGGGCGCCGAACCGCTGGACGACGGGCGCTTCCGGCTGCGCTGCTGGGCGCCGCGTCCGGGCGAGGTCGCGGTGCGCATCGGCGGCACCGACCTGCCCATGGAGGACGCCGGTGGCGGCGTCCACGCCCTCGAGGTCGAGGCGTCCGCGGGCGACGACTACCAGTTCGTCCTCGACGGGGACGCGCTGCCGGACCCGGCGACCCGCTGGCAGCCGGACGGCCTGCGCGGTCCCAGCCGGCTCGTCGACCCCACCGCCTTCACCTGGACCGACGACGGCTTCGAGACCCCGCCGCTCGAGGACCTCGTCATCTACGAGCTGCACATCGGCACCTTCAGCGACGAGGGGACCTTCGACGGCGCCGTTCCCCACCTCGACGACCTCGCCGCCCTGGGCGTCAACGCCATCGAGGTCATGCCCGTGGCCGAGTTCCCCGGCACCCGCGGCTGGGGCTACGACGGCGTCTACATCTCCGCCGCCCAGTCCTCCTACGGCGGCCCGCTCGGCTTCCAGCGCCTCGTCGACGCCGCCCACGCCCGCGGCATCGCCGTCATCCTCGACGTCGTCTACAACCACGTCGGCGCCTCCGGGAACACCGCGCTGACGGCGTTCGGGCCGTACCACACGGAGAAGTACTCGACCTTCTGGGGCGCGGCGATGAACTTCGACGACGAGGACTCGGGCGCCGTGCGCGAGTGGATCCTCCAGTCCGCGGAGGGGTGGATCCGCGACTTCCACGTCGACGGCCTGCGCCTGGACGCCATCCACGCGATCTTCGACGCGAACGCCGAGCACCTCGTCGCCGCCATCACCCGCCGCGTGCACGCCGCCAGCCACGCCGCCGTCGTCATCGCCGAGTCCGGCCTCAACGACCCGAAGGTCATGCGGCCGGCGGTGCAGGGCGGCTGGGGCTGCGACGCCGCCTGGGCCGACGACTTCCACCACGCCCTGCGCGTCCTGCTCACGGACGACCGCGAGGGCTACTACGAGGAGTTCGGCCGCGTGAAGGACCTGGCCAAGGCCTTCCACCGCCCGCACGTCCACGACGGCGGCTACTCGACCTTCCGCAAGCGGCGCTTCGGGGCCAAGGCGGAGGGCTGCGCCCCCGAGCAGTTCGTCGTCTTCTCGGCCAACCACGACCAGGTCGGCAACCGCGCGCTGGGGGACCGCCTGCCCGACGCCGTGCGGCCCCTTGCCGCGTTCGCGACGCTGCTGAGCCCGTTCACCCCGATGCTGTGGATGGGCGACGAGTACGGCGAGCACGCGCCCTTCCAGTTCTTCACGGACCACATCGACGAGGACATCGCCGTGGCCACCCGCGAGGGCCGCCGTCGCGAGTTCGCGTCCTTCGCCGCGTTCGCCGGCGAGGAGGTCCCCGACCCGCAGGATCCCGCTACCTTCGAACGCTCGAAGCTGACGAGGGAGAAGGACCCCGACCTCGAGCAGCTGCACCGCGACCTCATCGCCGCCCGGCGCGCCCTGCCGGCCGGAGATGCGGAGATCACCTTCGACGAGGAGGCGCGCACCCTGCGCGTCCGCCGCGGCGATCAGACCCTCCTCATGAACTTCGGAAAAGACCCCATGCCCCTCGACGCCGCCACCGAGATCCTGCTCTCGACCCACCCCCTCGACGCCGCCCTGCCGCCGCTCGCCGGCGCGCTGGTGCGGTCATGAGCGACCGCCAGGTCTGGCCCGGCCGGCCCTTCCCCCTCGGCCCCATGTGGGACGGGGAGGGCACCAACTTCGCCATCTTCTCGGAGCACGCGGAGAAGGTCGTCCTGTGCCTGTTCGACGCCGACGACAACGAGGAGCAGATCGTCCTCGAGGACTGCACCAACTTCCACTACCACTGCTACCTGCCGGGCGTCGGGCCCGGCCAGCGCTACGGCTACCGCGTCCACGGCCCCTACGAGCCGCACGCCGGCCACCGCTTCAACCCGTGGAAGCTGCTGATCGACCCCTACGCGAAGGCGATCGAGGGCGGCGTGAAGTGGACGGAGGGCAACGTCCACCCCTACGTCCCCAACCCCGACGACGAGGACGCCGACCTCGAGATGGACGACGCGGACGACTCCGACGCCATCCCGAAGTGCCTCGTCGTCGACGAGTCCTTCCACTGGGAGGGTGACCGGCCGCCGGCGAACCCCTGGTACGAGACCGTCATCTACGAGACCCACGTCAAGGGCTTCACCAAGCAGATGGAGGAGGTCCGCGAGGAGCTGCGCGGCACCTACGCCGGCCTGGCCTCCGAGCCGGCCGTGCAGTATCTGAAGGACCTCGGCGTCACGGCGGTCGAGCTGCTGCCCGTCCACCACATCATCGACGAGTCCTTCCTGCCCGAGAACGGGCTGACGAACTACTGGGGCTACTCGACGATCGGCTTCTTCGCACCGCACGCCGGCTACAGCGCGACGGGCACGACGGGCGAGCAGGTCCGCGAGTTCAAGGGCATGGTCAAGGCCCTGCACAAGGAGGGCATCGAGGTCATCCTCGACGTCGTCTACAACCACACGGCCGAGGGCAACCACCTCGGGCCGATGCTGTCCTTCAAGGGCGTCGACAACGCGTCGTACTACCGCCTGGTGCCCGACGACGAGCGCCACTACATGGACTACACGGGCACGGGCAACACGCTCAACGCCCAGCATCCGTCGACGCTGCGGATGATCATGGACTCGCTGCGCTACTGGGTCATCGAGTGCCACGTGGACGGCTTCCGCTTCGACCTCGCCTCGGCGCTGGCCCGCGAGCTCTACGACGTCGACCGGCTCTCCGCCTTCTTCGACACCATCCACCAGGACCCCGTCCTCTCCCAGGTCAAGCTCATCGCCGAGCCGTGGGACGTCGGCCCGGGCGGCTACCAGGTCGGCAACTTCCCCGTGCTGTGGAGCGAGTGGAACGGCATCTACCGCGACACGATGCGCGACTTCTGGCGCGGCGACGCCGGGCCGGACGCCTTCGCGGCGCGCTTCACCGGGTCGGCGGACCTGTACGAGGCCGACGGCCGCGACCCGTTCGCGTCCATCAACTTCATCACCGCCCACGACGGCTTCACCATGCGCGACCTCGTCTCCTACAACGAGAAGCACAACGAGGCCAACCACGAGGACAACCGCGACGGGACGGACGACAACCGCTCCTGGAACTGCGGCGCCGAGGGGCCGACGGACGACCCCGAGATCCAGGCGCTGCGGGCACGGCAGATCCGCAACTTCCTCACCACGCTGATCCTCTCCGGCGGCACGCCGATGCTGCTCGGCGGCGACGAGCTCGGCCGCACCCAGGACGGCAACAACAACGGCTGGTGCCAGGACTCCGAGATCAGCTGGTTCGACTGGGACCTCGGCCCGGAGCAGCAGGCGCTGCTCGAGTTCACCCGCAAGCTGATCGCGCTGCGCCAGGAGCACCCCGTCCTGCACCGGCGCTCGTTCCTGGCCGGCGAGGAGATCGAGGGCTCGGGCCTGCCCGACGCCTGGTGGTTCCGCGCCGACGGCAACAAGATGACCAGCGGCGACTGGCGCTCCGGCCATCCCGTCCTCGGCCTGTTCATCAACGGCGACGAGATCCCGTACCGCTCCCGCCACGGCGAGCGGATCCGCGACGACTCGTTCCTGCTGCTCGTCAACGCCCACCACGAGGACGTGGAGTTCACGCTGCCCGTGCGCCGCTTCGGCGGGTGCTGGGAGCTCGAGCTGGGCACGGCTGCGGACGCCGAGCCGGGCGCGCGCCACGAGGCCCACACCCAGGTGCCCGTCATCGCGCGGTCGATGATGCTGCTGAAGCGGGTAGCGGACTGAGGTGACCCACCTCAGCGCCACTTACCGCCTGCAGCTGTCCCCAGATTTCGACTTCGCTGCGGCGCGGGCGCTCGTCCCCTATCTACGCGAGCTCGGGATCAGCCACCTGTACCTCTCGCCCTCGCTGCAGGCGCGCTCGGGTTCGACCCACGGCTACGACGTCGTGGACCCCACGAAGGTCAGCGAGGCCCTCGGCGGGGAGGAGGAGCTGCGCAGGCTCGCCGCCGAGATGCCGCTGATCCTCGACATCGTCCCCAACCACATGGGCACGGGCGACGAGAACCGGTGGTGGCCCGACCGCAAGGTGTTCGACTTCGAGCCCGACTCGGACTTCTACCGGCGCTTCTTCGACATCGACGACCTCGCCGCCGTCCGCCAGGAGGACCCGGAGGTCTTCGAGCTCACCCACCGCAAGACGCTCGAGCTGCTGCGCGACGGCGTCGTCGACGGCGTCCGCGTCGACCACCCGGACGGCCTCGCCGACCCCGCGGAGTACTTCCAGCGCCTGCGCGACGCCGGCGCCCCGGGGGTCTGGATCGAGAAGATCCTCCACCCCGGCGAGCCGCTGCGCGACTGGCCGGTGGACGGCACCGTCGGCTACGAGTTCCTCAACGACGCCCAGGCGGTCTTCATCGACCAGGGCGCCGAGGACCCGCTGACCCGCGTGTGGACGGAGCTGACCGGCGACGACCGCGACTTCGAGGCCGTCGCGCTCGAGGCGCAGATCGAGCAGGCGACGACCACCTTCGCCCGCGAGGTCGCCTGGCTGCACCGGCTGGCGCCGACCTTCTCCGAGGAGACGCTGGCGCACGCGCTGGCCGCACTGCCGGTCTACCGGACCTACCTCAAGGACGGCCAGGCCGCGCCGGCCGACCACGACGCCCTCGCCGCCCTGCCGGAGGACCTGCGCACCTACCTGCTCGAGGACCGCGGCGAGTTCGTCACCCGCTTCCAGCAGACCTCGCCGCCCGTCACCGCCAAGGGCATCGAGGACACCGCCTTCTACCGCTATCTCCGCATGACGGCCCTGAACGAGGTCGGCGGCGACCCGGGCCGCTTCGGCATCACCATCGAGGAGTTCCACGCCGCCAACGCCGAGCGCAAGCCGCGCGGCCTGCTCGTCTCCACCACGCACGACACCAAGCGCTCCGCCGACGTCCGCGCCCGCATCGGCGCCCTCACCGGGCCCGGACCTGCGCATGGACTGGGTGGCCCTCGCCCGTCAGTACGTCCCGGAGGCACCCGACCCCACCTCCGGCTTCCTCGTCCTGCAGACGCTCATCGGCGCGCACCCGATCGAGCCGCTCGAGCGCCTCGACGGCTACCTCGAGAAGGCGCTGCGCGAGGCGAAGCTGCAGACGAACTGGATCGACCCCGACACGGACTACGAGGCCTCCGTGCAGCAGTGGGCCCGCGGCCTGCTCGAGGACGAGGCGTTCCGTGTCCAGTTCGACCCGCTGGTCGAGCGCGCGAGCGCCGAGGGCCGCCGGGCCTCGCTCGGGCAGCTGGCGCTGAAGCTCACGAGCCCCGGCGTCCCGGACGTCTACGGCGGCGACGAGGTCGAGTACCGCGCCCTCGTCGACCCCGACAACCGCCGTCCGGTCGACTTCGCCGCCCGCCACCGCGCCCTCAAGGGGCCGCCGCCCAAGCTCAAGCTCATCCGCGACACCCTCGCCCTGCGCGCCCGCCGCCCCGACGCCTTCGCGGGCAGCTACGAGCCCGTCGACGCGCCGGAGGGCTGCATCGCCTACGTCCGCGGCGGCGAGGTCCTGGTCGTCGTCCCCACGGGGGACGGCGTCGCCGGCGAGCTCACCGTCCCGGGCTTCGCCCCAGTTCCCGCCGGCCGCCTCTCCATCACCGAGGTCAGCTAGCTACCCGCAGTGCACGGGGAACGGCGTGATCCAGCCGCCGCCGTTGCCCTTGGCGTCGCGCATGCGGCCGCCGTAGCTCACGCAGGTGCCGGGCGCCTTCACGTACAGCGGGCCGGCGTAGTACTTGAAGAAGCCGTCCTGCGCGGTGTAGTTGCCGCCCTTCTTCGTGAGGCTGACCTCCGACCACGTGGCGGTGCCGACGGCGCGCCGCTTGAGCATGACGGCGCAGTTCTTCTTCGTGGCCGAGTTCCAGGTCAGCACGGCGGTGCCGAGGACGCCGCCCTTGGGGCCCGTGATGTTGTGCGAGTCGATGACGCCGTAGCCCGCGCCGCAGACGCCGGTGGCGGTGTAGGGGTTGCCGGCCTGCGCCTCAGCGGCGGGGAGGGCGACGGCGGCCGCGGCGGTCGCGGCGACGAGGATCCGGTTCGTTCTCATCCGGTTCGGCTACCCGGCGGCCCGGCGGGTACACGTGCCGCCCGGGGATAGGGTTCGTTGCCGGTGCGCGTCCTGATCGTCTCCTGGGAGTATCCGCCGATCGTCGAGGGCGGCCTGGGCCGCCACGTGCGCAAGCTCTCGGAGAACCTGGTCGAGCAGGGGGTCGAGGTCCACGTGCTCACCAGGGGCGCCCGCGAGCACGCGCGGGAGGAGGTGCGGGCCGGCGTCATCGTCCACCGCGTCGCCGAGCCGCCGTTCCCGAAGGGCGACCTGGAGGCGTTCGTCGACTGGGTGGAGACGATGAACGCGCACATGTCCGAGGCGGGCCGCGCCCTCTGCGAACGCTTCGCCTTCGACGTCGTCCACGGCCACGACTGGCTGGTCGCCAAGGCCTGCCAGGCGCTCGCACGCCGCACCGGGCTCCCCTACCTGACGACCATCCACGCCACGGAGTTCGGCCGTCACCAGGGCTGGGTCGGCAAGCACCCGCAGTCCTACATCCACCGCATCGAGACGCGCATGGCCAAGCGCGCCGACGGCGTCATCACCTGCTCGCACTACATGCGGGGGCACGTGGCCGACGTGTTCGGCATCGACGAGGCGCGCGTCGACGTCATCCCGAACGGGATCGACCCGGAGGACCTCGTCGCCGTCGACGACCTCGCGGCGCTGCGGGCGAGGTTCGCCGCGCCGGACGAGCGGCTCGTCCTGCTCATCGGCCGGCTCGTCTACGAGAAGGGCTTCCAGGTCGCCCTCGACGCCCTGCCCGGCGTCATCGAGCGCCTCGGCGATGTCCGCTTCCTCGTCGCCGGCTCGGGCACGCACGAGGCGCAGCTCAAGCAGCAGGCGAAGCAGCTCGGGATCGCGGAGCACGGCACCTTCCTCGGCTGGATCGGCGACGACGTCCTGCACTCCCTCTACCGGATCGCCGACCTGTGCGTGGTGCCGTCGCTCTACGAGCCGTTCGGCATCGTCGCGCTGGAGGCGATGGCCTCAGGGGTGCCGTGCATCGTCGCGGACACCGGCGGCCTGCGCGAGATCGTCCCCAACTTCGAGGTCGGCCTGCGCTTCCGCGGGGGCAGCGCCCGGCACCTGGCCACGATGATGGAGACGCTGCTCACCGACGACGTCCTGCGTGACCGCCTCGTCACGGAGGCGTCGGAGCACGTGCTGCGCTTCGACTGGGCCGACGTCGCGACCCGCACGCGTGAGGTCTACGCGCGGCTAGACCGTGGCGAACGACGGCCCGCAGCCGTTGACGTCGTCCGCCAGCGCCTGCGCTGACTCCGTCGTCCACCGACCGGACTCGGCCAGGTCGTGCATGAGCCGCTCCGCGAGCAGCAGTGCCTCGGCGGCGCCGGGCTCGTCCAGGCGAGACGCGAACAGCAGGGTGTCGGCCGAGTCACGGATGATGGTGATCTCGGCGTCGTGCAGCTTGATGCCTGAGGCATCCTCGAGTCGCCGCATGACGCGGCCGTAGGCCTGGGAGCGTTCGCTGTTCATGGCTCTTTGATTCTGCCCTTCGTATCGGCAGAACATGCCGGGTGGACAAGTTTTCGACGCGTTGCCGCCAAGTCCCTCCTAGTCGGCGAAGGCGAGATGCCCCTTCATGGCGGCGACCTCGTCATACGGGTCCTCGTAGGACCAGGCCGCGTCCTCCTTGCCGTCGACGTGCCAGTAGGTCGCGTCGCCCTTGTAGGGGCAGTGGCTCGTCGTCTCGGAGCGCACGAGCTCGGCGGTGACGGAGGCGCGCGGGACGTAGATGCGGTTGGGCATGCCCGTCTCGGAGAGGACGAGCTCGTCGCCGCGGCGGCGCACGTCGCAGCGGTGGTAGGGGTCGCGCAGCCCGCGGACCTCCTCGTCCTCGTCGAACCAGCGGTCGACCTTCTCCTTGTAGAGCGCGACCATCCCCTTCAGCCACAGGGCCTCGGGGAGCGGCTCCTCGTAGGACCAGGCCGCGTCGTGGACGCCGTTGACGGTCCAGTGGGTCGCGTCGCCCTTGAAGGGGCAGTGGGTGACGGTCTCCGTCGCCGTCATCTCCGCGCACATGTCCTCCCGCGGCACGTACAGGACGGCGCCGAGGTTGGATTCGTGCAGGAGCTGCCCGGCGTCCGTCTCGAGCACGGTGTCCCCGCCGATCTCCGCGCGCAGGCGGCGGGGGAAGGGCGAGAGGAAGAGCAGGTGCTTGGGCCCCTCGATCGTGTAGTTGACGTCGGAGGGGTGGGGCGTGGACAGCGGACCGCCGCCGCGGGTGAGGGTCATAGTCGCTCGATCGCAGCGTTGAGGTACTCGTCGGCCCGCTGCGTCAGGCGGACGAGGCCATACGTGGTGAGAACCGCGCGCTTGTCGGGCCCGCCGAGGCGGCGCATCAGCTCGGCGATCTCGTCGAGCGGCACCTCCTCGAGGATCCGGTCGCCCAGCTCGCGGACGCGCACCGCCGGCTGATCGGGCAGCCGCGCGACGTCGTCCTCGAAGATGATCTTGCTGCTCCTGCTCGAGCCAGTGCAGCGCGCTCGACAGCGGCGCCCGGGCCGTCGTCGTCAGCTTCTTGCCGCCGCTGGCGCGGTTGTAGAGCGTGTACGCGCGGCTCGCGACGATCGGCCCCTCGGCCGTGACGATCTCGAGCATCGCCTCCATGATCCGCGGCCGCGGCGTCGCCCGCGGGTCCCCGGTCGGCCGCTCCGTCCACGCCGCGTAGGGCTCCAGGTCCGCATGCCGGACGGGATGCGACTGAGGGGACTGTCCCCTGGTTCGCACCGGCGCGACTGAGGGGACTGTCCCCTGAGTCGCGGGCGGCTCGGGCGGGGCGGCCTCGAGCCAGGCGGCGATGGGCCAGTCGCGGACGGTCGTCGGCGCGGTCGGACGGGGAGTCGGGCAGGGTGCGGACGTCGGTGCCCGCGATCTCGCCGAGCAGGCGGCGCTCCTCGAGCTGGACGCGGGTGGGCGGGTCGGGCCAGCCGGTGAGGACGACGGCGGGGACGACGAGGCGGGCGGCGCGGGCGGCGGCCAGGCTGAGGCGGACGAGGTTGGTGGCGTCGGGCGTGGCGGGGGCGACGAGGATCACCGGCTGGGCCAGCTGCGCGGCCAGGTCGCGGACGCTGAAGTTGCGGGTGATGGGGGCGAGCAGCCCCCCGCCGACCACGGCGAGCACGAGGCCCTTGTCGAGGCCGGCCGTCAGCGCGGCGGGCTCGAGCGTCTGCCCCTCCAGGCGGGCGGCGATCACCGGGGAGGCGGGCGTGTCGTACTCGAGCAGCTTCTCGACGCGCGGCTCCAGCCCCGTGCGGCGCAGGACCGCGGCCATCGCGGCGGCCACGCTGCCCTCTCCCGCTCCGTGCTGCAGTCCGACGACGAGCATGGCCTCAGCCTGCCAGAACCGCCGCCGGCACGATGATGTACTCGAGGAAGAAGAGCCCCCACACGCGCATGTAGAAGGGCGTGAAGTCGGCCATGTCGACGCGCAGCGCCCAGAACCACAGCAGCGCCAGCGCGGCGAGGTGGGTGACGGCGAGCACGGCGTGGTTCGCGTCGTCGGCGCCGAGGATCGCCATCCCCAGGTAGGCGACGGTGAGTGCCGCCATCCCCATCCCGAACGCCGTGCGCCCGCCGAGCCGGACGGTGAAGGTGCGGATGGCGAAGCGCCGGTCGCCCTCCGCGTCCGGCACGTCCTTCAGCACCGCGATGGCGAAGGAGAACGGCAGGACGAAGATCGTCAGCGCCCACACGGACGACGGCGATGCTGCCGCCGTCGGCGAAGTGCGCGTAGATGCCGAGGTTGACCACGGCCGCGCGGACGATGGAGATGGACGCCGCGGCGAGCGCGGGGTAGCGCTTGAGCCGCAGCGGCGGCAGCGAGTAGGCGGCGCCGATGGCCAGCGCGGCGCTCACGGAGACGAGCTCGATCCACCCCTGGGTGACGGCGAGCACGACCGGCACCACGGCCGCGACCGCGACGATGATCCGCCCCTGCGCCATCGTCAGCTCGCCCGAGGCGAGCGGCAGCCGCGGCTTGTTGATGCGGTCGATCTCGACGTCGGTGATCTGGTTGATGCCGACGATGAAGACGTTCACCGCGAGGGCGGCGAGCAGGGTGCAGACGACGTCGTAGGCCGGGACGTCGCCGGCGATGACCGCGATGCCGAGGACGCTGAGCGTGGTCCCGACGATGGTGTGCGGGCGCGAGAAGCGCCACAGCGCTGCTGGCCGCGACCGCGGGATTCCCCCTGCCTGCCGCCAGCGGGATCACCGGCAGGGGGAAGCCCCGCGGTCGCGGTCGTCAGGAGGTCTTGGCTCACCGCGCTCGTGCGCGGGCGCGCAACGAGGCGAGGACGCCCACCGGCACGAAGGCGGCGCCGGCGGCCGAGCCTGCGACCCAGCGCGCCCAGCGGCGGGCGGTCATCGGCTCGTCGACGGTCTCACGCGGCGACGACGGACAGCGGCGACTCGCCGGCCTCCGGCTTTGTCCCCGCGATGGCGATGCCGTACTGCTGCTCGGACCAGTCGGGGGCGACGAAGCGCGCCTGGATGTCGGAGAAGCCCGCGTCGCGCATCCAGCCGCGGTACTCGGATTCCTTCGGGAAGAGCATCCACAGGTCGGCGAGGCGCTTGGCCAGCGGCTTCTCCGGCGGCAGCGGACCGACCATCAGCATCACCCCGCCGGGCTTGAGCACCCGGTAGGCCTCGGCGAACGCGGCGGCCGGGTCCGGCCAGTACTCGATGGAGCCGCAGGAGACGTAGCGGTCGAAGCTGTCGGTCTCGAAGGGGAGCGCCTCCGCGTCACCTTGCACGATCCGGCACTCCGAGAGCGCCGGCTTCTTGCGCGCCCTGGAGAGCTGGTGCGGGCTCTGGTCGAGCATGGTCACGTTGCGCGCGTCGACGTGCGCGACGATGCCCTCCGTCGCGAACCCCGTGCCCGCGCCGACGTCCACCGTCTGCAGGTCCCGCGCGTCCAACCGGGCCAGCTCCAGCGCCTCCGCGCGCATGTCGAGCGTCCAGAACAGCGGGTTGACCCAGCTGTCGTAGAGGGGCGACAGGAACCGGTAGAACCAGAAGGCCTCGCGCTTGTGCTGGATCAGGCGTGCGATGCGCCTCAAGCTACCGTCCCGCCATCGTCGAGGACTTGTTGGAGCGATGGGCTGGCGCGCCCGCGGTTAGGAGCCGACACACGCGGTCGGCCCGCGTGGACGCGCATGCGCTGTGGGAGGCGGCCGCCACCGTGCAGCTGTCGGAGACGCGCACGCTCAACCGGCTGATCCGCTGGCGCATCCCGGGCACCACGCCCGATCAGACCTTCCACGACCTCTTCGCGCGCTATCCGTTCACGGTGCTGGAGGAGGGGGAGACGTGGCAGCTCTCCGGCCTGTGCGGGAAGATCTGGACGCTGCAGCGCGACTACCCGCGGCTCGCGGGCCCGGAGGAGTACGAGGCGTGGGACAAGAACGACACGGTCAAGGTCCTCTTCGCGCACTGGACGCGGCCGACGGACGACGGCCGCTCCGAGCTCGATCTCGGAGGCGCGGGTGACGCCCCTCGGTCGCCGCGCCGGGCTGCGGCTGCGCGGCCTGTGGTCGGTGGTCTCGCCGTTCGAGCGCCTGGTCGGCGCGGAACCGCTGACGCTCGCCGTCGCGCCGCGCCGAGTCGTCGTGAGGCGCCTGGCCGCGGTCGCCCTGCTCGCGCTCGCCGGCTGCGGCGAGTGCCGACGCCGCGACCGTCGAGAAGACCAGCGTGAAGAGCGACGCCGTCGGCCGGCACCCTGCGGATGAGGCTCGTCGTCCCCGACGGCGGCGGCGCGGGGCGCCCGCTCGTCGTCTTCCTCCACGGCCGCGGCGGCGGGCCGTCCTCCTACCTGACGGACGCGTTCTTCGCGGGGCTCGACCGCCTGGGCGACCGCGCGCCCGTCGTCGCCTTCCCGGACGGCGGCGACCACTCCTACTGGCACGACCGCCGCGACGGCGACTGGGGCCGCTACGTGCTCGACGAGGTCATCCCGGCCGCGCTGGAGCGCAGCGGGGCCGATCCGGACCGCGTCGCCCTCGGCGGGATCTCCATGGGCGGCTTCGGCGCCTTCGACCTCGCGACGCGGACGAAGCGCCACTTCTGCGCCGTCGGCGGCCACTCGCCGGCGATCTGGCGGACGGCGGGGGAGACGGCGCCCGGCGCCTTCGACGACGCCTCCGACTTCGCTCGCCACGACGTCATCCGCCGGGCGAAGCGCCTCGACGGCACCCGGCTGTGGCTCGACGCGGGCAGGGCCGATCCCTTCCTCGCGGGTGATCGCGCCTTCGCGCGTAAGGGAGGCGTCCGTCTGCGGTTGTCGAAGGGAGGGCACGACGGCGACTACTGGAACCGGAACTTCGCCCGCTACCTCTCGTTCTACTCCCGAGCATGCGCTACCTGACTCCCCTCACCCTCGTCGCCCTCGCGCTGTCCGCGACGCCCGCCCTCGCGGCGCCGCCCGCCAACGACGACCGCGCCGCCGCCCAGCGCCTCTCGCTGCCGGCCAACGCGAGCGGGACCCTGGTCGACGCGACGCTCGAGCCGGAGTCGGAGCTGTTCTCGAGCTGCGCCGACGTCGACTCGTCCGTCTGGTACCGCTTCACCGCCCCGAAGTCGGGCAACGCCGTGATCGAGCTGGACGCCGCCGGCGACCTCGACGCCGCCGTCGACGTCTTCAAGCGCGAGCGCTCCGAGTTCACCCCCGTCGACTGCGAGAAGACCCGCAAGGACGGCACCGCGACCCTGGACCTCGAGGACCTCGAGGGCGAGTACCTCGTCCGCGTCGGCAAGCGTCGCGGGTCCGATCCCGGCGACTTCCGTCTCCGCGTCGCCGAGCCGTCCCCGCCCGCCGAGGCGCCGGGGAAGGCGCTGCCGGGCAAGGGTGTCCGCGACAGCGTCGACCGCCTGTTGAACCCCAGCGACATCTTCAACCGCCGCCTGCGCGCCGGCACGCCCTACCGGGTGTCCCTGAGCGCCAACGGCTGCACGGGCATCACCGTCACCGCCCCGGACGGCGACGAGGTCGTCAGCCGGCGCTGCGGCGGCTACGAGCTCTTCACGCCCGAGCGCTCCGGCCGGTACCTCTTCACCGTCGAGAGCGGCCGCCGCCGCGGGACCCAGAACTACCGCCTGCAGACCGCTCGCGCCCGCCTGGACGACACGACGCCCGGCGTCTTCATCCGCAACTACGCGAAGGTGCGCGGTCGCGTCAACGGCCGGCTGGACTCCGTCGACCTGTACCGCTTCGACGTCACCCGCCGCTCGCGCCTGTCGCTGAGCGTCTCCGGCGGCCCCGATCTGGCGCTGCTCAGCGAGGCCGGCCGCCGCCTCGACTCCGGTGAGGACATCGAGCGCGCGCTCAGCGCCGGCCGCTACTACGTCGCCGTCCGCGGCGAGGGCAAGTACCGCCTGCGCCGCATCTCCCGCGCCATCACCCACTCGGGCACGCGCTTCAACGACTCCACCCACGCGACCGCCGGTCCCGGCCAGACCGTGAGCCTCGCGCTCGTCGTCCGCCCGGCCGTCGACGGCCGCGGCGTCATCACCGTCGAGCGCTTCGACCCCCTGGAGGGCTGGCAGTTCCTGCGCCGCTACCAGGTGCGGGTCTCCGGCGGCCGCGGTGCCGTGAGCTTCACGCCGCCGAGCGTCGGCCGCTACCGCGCCCGCTCCGAGTACCTCGGGTCGCGCTCGTCCAGCGCGAGCTCGACCGGCCTCGCCCGCCTGCGCGTCATCGCCCCGTTGTCGGAGTAGCTACTCCCCGGGCCAGAAGCCGTCGTGGAAGTGCGACTGCGCGCGGGGGTCGGACATCTTCGGGGAGAACATGATCACCGTCGCGTCCTGGCTGCCGGTGTTGCGGGTGCCGCGCTTGACGGACGGTGAGAAGCGAATGGCGTCGAGCGGGCCGAGCTCGATCTCGTCGTCGCCGGCCCGGACGGTGACGTTGCCCTGGACGCAGACGTAGACCTCGTCGATGTCCTCGTGGCTGTGGCCCGTGTCGTCGGCCATGCCTGGGGCGGTGTGGGTGGTGCCCGGCTCGAGGGTGACGACGTTGATGCTGATCTGCTCGGAGCCGAGACCTCCGTAGCCGAGGAACGCCTCACCCGGCTTCTTGCCCTCCGTGTAGTCGGGGGCCTCGGTGGCCTTCACGATCGCGTAGTCGCTCATGCCTGGTCGCTTACCCCGCGCTCCAGCCCGGCACGCTCCGTCTCGCCGCGGAAGACGATCCCGCCGCGGCGCCGCACGGTGACCGCCAGACGACCGGTGAGGTGCTGCTGGGAGCGCAGGGTCGCGCGGCGCTCGTCGCGATCGGGCACGGGCAGCGCGTGGGCCCGCGGCGGGTCGGCCTCCGCCTCCACGGTGACCCCGCCGCCCTCGAGCCGCCAGTGTCCCCGGCGACGTCTGCGTGCGCACCCACGCGAGCGGCGGCGCGAGGCTGATGAGCCGGCCGGGGAGCGACGACGACGAGCGCGGTGGGGGAGATGCCGTGGACGTGCCCGCCGGCGAAGGCGACGGTCGCCTCGTCGACGAACGCCTGGCCCCACCACCAGCGGTCGGCGAAGCCGCGCCCCAGTTCTTCTCCGCGTAGACGAGGCCACCGGTCGCCGTCGTCCCGCGGAGCAGGTGCGGATGCCAGTACTGGCCGAGGAAGGGGATCGCCTGCGCGGCGCCGAGCGCGCCCCAGCGGCGGCGCGGCCAGGGCCGGTCGGCCGTCCACGTGGCCTCGAAGCGCGTCGTCGGGGAGGCGGACGCGCAGGTGCTCCGGGCCGGACTCGATCAGGTCGTCGCCGATCGCCCAGGACACGTCACCCGGCTCCCGGGCGATCGCCACCAGCGACCACGGGCCGTCCGGCGGAACGCGAGCGCCCGTGAAGCACGATGGTCACCTCGTCGCCCTCCACGAAGCGCCAGAACCAGCCCTCCATCCCGGCATCGCGGGCGCGCGCGGGATCGCCGAACGGGAGCTCCGCGCCGGCCCTCCGGTACCAGTCGATCACGCGCCGGAGCCGGCCGTGCGCAGCGAGCGGCCGGGGACGCGATGGTGCAGGCCGAACTCGGGCGGCAGCGGGGCCCCGTCGCGCAGCGCGGCGACCATCAGCTCGGCGACGGCGGGGCCGTGCTTGAAGCCGTGGCCCGAGCCGCCGCCGAGCACCCAGTGCCCGTCGCGCTCGGGCAGCGGCGCGCCGATGAACTCCGAGTCCGCGGTGATCTCGTAGCGGCAGGTCTTCGACCCCTTCAGCGGCGCGTCGGCGAGCGCCGGGAAGCGGGTGCGTGCGTAGGCGCGCGCCGTGGCCTCGCCCTCCGCGCTGACCTGCGGCAGGTCGGCGTCGGGCTCGAGCGGCGGGCCCTCCGCGTCGTTGGCGATCTTGACGCCGAGGTCGTCGATGTCGCCCGTCCCGTAGGCGGCGCCGTCGTAGTCGACGAAGCACGGGACGTCCTTCCACGCCGGCCCGCCGTCGAGGAAGAGCAGCTCCTGCCGGGTGACGCGCAGCTCGACGTGGCCGGGGAAGAGGTCGCGCAGCCAGCTGCCGCACGCCCACACGACGCCGTCGGTGGTGAAGGACTCGTCGCGGCCGACCCGGCGGCGCTCGAGCCGCGCGCCCTCCTGCTGGGCGGCGGCCACGAGCGCGCGCACCGCGGCGGCGGCGCGGATCGCGCCGGCCTCCGGCTCGAAGAGCGTGAAGGCGAGGTCGTCGCCGCGGAAGGACGGGTACAGCGCGCGCGGGATCGACCCGCTCGACGGGGATGCCCTGCGCGCGCAGCGTCCGCTCCGACGCCGCCTCCCAGCCGTCCTCGCGCTGCGCGAACCAGCACATCCCGGGCTGCTCGAGCAGGCGCGGTGCCCGTCTCGGCCTCGAGCTCCTGCCACAGCGCCCAGGCGCGGCGGGCGCTGGCGGTGTAGCGCGCGGAGTCGCCGTGGCAGCAGCGGACGAGCCGCGACTCGCCGCCGCTGGTCGCCCGTGGGTCGCCCGGCGCGAACTGGTCGATCAGGGTGACGGCGGTGCCGGCGCGGGCGAGCCGCCAGGCCAGCGAGGCGCCGAACGTGCCGGCCCCGACGATCGTGACGGAGTCCACCTGCCTAGGGTGCCAGACCGTGCTGGCCATCCACCCGGTCGTCCAAGGAAACGGCGCGCGGACCGTCATGGTCGTCGGCGACATCCACGGCAACGAGCGCGCCGGCCGGGCCGTCGTGCGCCAGCTTCGACAGCTCGGGGCCCCGGACGGAGTCCGCGTCGTCACGGTGGCGACGGCGAACCCGGACGGGGAAGCCGCGAACACGCGCCAGAACGCGCACGGCGTCGACCTCAACCGCAACTTCCCGCACCGCTGGCGGCTCCGGCCCGCGCGGCACCTACTACCCCGGGCCGCGCGCCGCCTCCGAGCCGGAGACGAGGACGATGATGCGCCTCGTCCGGCGCTATCGCCCCGACGTGACGCTCTGGTACCACCAGCACCTGTCGCTCGTCACGCTGCTGCCCGGCGCGGACAACGGCATCATCCGCGCGTACGGGAAGCGCGTCGGCCTGCCCGCCAGGAAGTTGACCTACCGCGGCACGGCGACGGGCTGGCAGAACGCGACCTTCAAGCGCGACAGCGCGTTCGTCGTCGAGCTCCCGGCCGGATCGCTGACCAGGAAGGCTGCGCGCCGCCACGCCCGCGCGGCGCTCGCCACGGTCGCCCCGCCCGCGGAGACGGCCGCCGCGCCGAAGCCGAAGATCGTCCAGTCGCCGATCCCCTTCCCGGACAAGCGCAAGCGCGAGATGCGCCGCTACTCCGAGCGCCACTACGGCGAGCGCCGCCTACAAGCTGAAGGACGTGCGGACGATCGTCGAGCACTTCACGGCGATCGACAGCTACAGCGCCACCTTCAACACGTTCGCCGACGACAGCGCCGACCCCGAGCTGCACGAGCTGCCCGGCACCTGCGCGCACTTCGTCATCGACTCCGACGGGACGATCCACCAGCTCGTCCCGCTGGCGCTGCGCTGCCGCCACACCGTCGGCCTCAACGACCGCTCCATCGGCATCGAGCACGTCGCGACGTCCGACGCCGGGTTCGATGGGCAACGCGCAGGATGCTGCGCGCCTCGCTGCGGCTCACGCGCTGGCTGCAGTCGCGGTACGACGTCCCGACCAAGCACGTCATCGGGCACGCGGAGTCGCTCAGTTCTCCCTTCCACCACGAGCGGGTCCCGTCGCTGCGGACCCAGACCCACGGCGACATGCAGCCGGCGACGATGCGGCGCTACCGGGGCAGGCTGTAGTGATCGTCCTCCTGCGCCACGGCGAGACGGAGTGGAGCCGCGACAAGAAGCACACCGGCCGCACCGACCTCCCGCTCACCGACGCCGGCCGCGAGCAGGCGCGCGCCGCCGCCCGCTTCCTCGAGGGACGCGACTTCGCGCTGGCGCTGACCAGCCCGCTCGCCCGCGCGCGGGAGACCGCGAGGCTCGCCGGGGTCGACGCCGTCGAGCGACGACGACCTCGTCGAGTGGGACTACGGCGACGTCGAGGGGATCTCCACGGAGGACTACCGGGAGCGGCAGCCGGGCTGGGACATCTGGCAGCGACGGCCCGCCGAACGGGGAGACCGCCGACGCGGTCGGCGCCCGTGCGGACCGGGTCATCGAGCGCGCGCTGGCGGCCGACGGCGACGTGATCCTCGTCGCCCACGGCCACCTGCTGCGCATCCTCGCCGCGCGCTGGCTCGAAGCAGCCGCCGACCTTCGGGGGCCAGCTCAAGCTCGACACGGCCGCGGTGTGCGAGCTCGACTGCGAGCGCGAGCGGCGCGCCATCCTGCGCTGGAACCTGACCTGACTCCGTAGGCTTCCGCGGCGCATGGTTCGGATCCTGACGCTGCTCGCCTTCCTCGCGCTCGCCGCGCCCGCCGCTGCCGTTCCCGACTGCCCCGACGCGCAGCCGCTGCGCGCCCGTCCTCAGCGGCCAGGGCATCCTCGAGTCGGTCATCGGCGGGCCGGACGGCAAGCTCTACTACACCGACACGGACAAGCAGGCGCTCATGCGCCTCGACGCGCCCGGGCGCGCAGCCGGAGGTCGTCGCGGACGGCATCGAGTCGCCGGGCGGGCTGCTGGTCGGGGACGGACGGGACGTCGATCATCGTCGGCTACGGCGACGGCTTCCGCCAGGGCGCCGCCGGCAACCTCGTCGGCGCTGGCCGGCCTGCATCCGCGTCGACCTCGCGACGGGCGCGAAGACGACGCATCGCCACCGGCACCTCGATGTCCAACGGCCTCGCGCGCGACCCCGCCGGCGTCATCTACGCCTCCAACGACGTCGGCACGGGCATCGACCGCGTCGTCGGCGACCAGGTCCAGCGCAACTGGGCGAGCGTGGTCTCCGGCAACGGCCTCGCCGTCAGCCGCCGACGGCCGCTACCTGTTCGTCAACCAGACCTTCCAGCCGGCCGCCATCCAGCGCGTCGACCTCACCGCACCCGAGCACGGTCGAGCCGTACGCCGCGCCGGGCACCGAGGACGTCGCCGCGGGCCTGGACGGCCTGACCATCGACGGTGACGACCGCCTCTTCGCCGCCGCCAACCAGGCCGGCGAGGTGTGGCGGATCGGCACCGACCGCTCCATCTGCGCGCTCGCCCGCGGCCTCGCGCCAGACCAGCGCCGTCGCGTTCGGCGGCGGCGGCGCGTTCCCGGCCACGCAGCCTCTACGCGGTCGGCTTCGACGGCACCCTCGTCGAGATCCCCGGCGCCCGCGCCGCTGCCGGCGCCCGCCGCGGCCGGTCCGCGCGCCCGCACCTGCGCGTCCGGATCCGGCCCCGGTTCGTGCGCGCCCGCAGGCGCCGCACGCGGTCACCCTCCTCGTCCGCCGCGGCCGCAACCTCGAGCCGCGCGCCGCCGTCCGCCTCGGCCACACGCGCGTCGTGCGCACCGGACCTGCGCGGGCGCGCGCGGGTGCGGGTCGCGCCCCGCCGCCGCGGCTTCCTGCGCCTGCGGGTCCGCGCCGCGGGCGTGCCGCCGTTCAGGGGGAAGGTGCGGGTGCTGCGAGCAACTCCGGCCCCTCGTCCGGTAGCCCTGACCGATTGACCTTCGGGTTCGCCGGCGTGGAGGTCATGCGGCGCGGCGTCGAGCGGGCGGCACAGCTCGACGGCGTCCTCCGGCTGCAGGTCCGCCGACAGCCAGGCGGCCTCCTCGTCGGGGCCGGGGAGGATGACCGGCATGCGGTCGTGCAGCCGCGCGACGAGCGGGTTGGGCTGCGTGGTGAGCATCGTCGCCGACGCCAGCCACTCGCCCTCGGGCTTCGACCAGCCCCACAGCCCGGCGAACGCGAACGGCGCGCCGCCGTCGACCGTGAAGCGGAACGGCACGCGGGCGGCCTTCTTGTCCTCCGGGCCGCAGCCACTCGTAGAAGCCGTCGGCGAGGATCAGGCAGCGGCCGCGCGGCTTGGCCAGCAGGTCCTTGAACGGGCGCTTGGTGGCGACGGTCTCCGAACGGGCGTTGAACATCGGCGGGCCGGCCTTCAGCGACTTCGCGTAGCCGGGCACGAGGCCCCAGCGCACGCGGTGCGCCTCGCGCTCGCCGGTCTTGCCGACGACCACCACGGCGATCGACTCGGTGGGCGCGACGTTGTAGCGGCGAAGGACCCGTTGTCGACGCCGAAGCCCTCCGCGTCGTCTTCCGGCATCATCGCGCCGAAGCGCTCGCCCAGGCGCTGCCGTGTCGTTGCGTCGTCAGCGTGTAGCGCCCGCACATGGCTCCCCCGACCGTACCCACCAGCGTCCACGACCTCCGCACGCTCGTGCTGTCGCGGCACCCGGCGATCTCGATCGACACGGCGGAGGAGGAGCGCGGCGGCGCTGCTGATCACGGCCGTGGCGACCCAGGTCCACCTGCCGATCTACGACTGGACGGTCACCAAGGGCCTCGGGCCGGCCGGCCATCCGAGCGGGCTGCCCGGCTCGGCGCCGCCGGCCAACGCGCTGGCCAACGTCGCCGACGTGCGCCAGGACGCGCTCTTCGTCCTCTACGACTTCGCCCGCCACCTGGGCGACCCGGCGATCTCGCGCGCCTTCCGCGACCTGCTCGACGCGCTTCTCCTCGCCGTCGCGGATGTCGACGATCGTCCTGGTCGGGACGGGCGCGGCGCTGCCGGCGGAGATCGCGCCGCACGTCGTCACCTACGAGCTGACGCCGCCGACGCGCGTCGGACTACGCTGACGGTGGTCGCCGCGGTCGCCGACTCGCTGATCGCCACCGCGCCGCGCGAAGGTGACGCTCGTCGCCGCCGACCACGACGCGTTCGCCGCGGCGCTCGCCGGGCTCACCGTCAACCAGGCGCGCCAGCTGCTCGCCCGCGTGGCGATCGACGGCGGCACGCTCGACGCGCGGCGACCTCGCGCGCGTGCAGGAGCTCAAGGCGCGCGGCGCTGCGCGACGACGGCCTGCTCGAGTTCTATCCCGCCGCAGGACAACCCGACGGAGCTCGGCGGCTTCGGCCGGCTGCGCGACTGGCTGGACCGCGCGGCGCTCGTCGCGCTCCCCGGAGGCGGCGGCGATGAACCTGCCCGTCCCGCGCGGGATCCTGCTCGTCGGCGTCCAGGGCTGCGGCAAGTCGCTGGCGGCCAAGTACGTCGCCCGCGCGTGGGGGCTGCCGCTGCTCAAGCTCGACGCCGCGCCGGCTCTACGACAAGTTCGTGGGGGAGACGGAGAAGAACCTGCGCCGCGCGATCGCCACCGCCGAGTCGCTGGCGCCGTGCGTGCTGTGGCTCGACGAGATCGAGAAGGCGCTCGCGCCGTCCGGCGGCGACGACGGCGGCGTCTCGCAGCGCCTGCTCGGCACCTTCCTCACCTGGCTGCAGGAGAAGCGCGCCGACGTCTTCGTCGTCGCCACCGCCAACGACCTCTCCAAGCTGCCGCCCGAGCTGCTGCGCAAGGGCCGCTTCGACGAGATCTTCTTCGTCGACCTCCCGGCCGCCGGCCGAGCGCGAGGCGATCTTCCGCATCCACCTCGGCCTGCGCCGCGTCGACCCGGCCGGCTTCGACCTGCCCGCGCTGCGCCGCCGCCAGCGACGGCTTCTCCGGCGCCGAGATCGAGCAGGCCGTCATCGCCGCGGCGCTGCGCGCGCTGCAGGCGAGGGCGCCGCTGGCGACCCCGCTCGTCGCTCGAGGAGCTGGCCGCCACCGTGCCGCTGTCGCGCTCGCGCGCAGAGGACATCCGGCGCCTGCGGGAGTGGGCCGCAGGGACGGTTCGTCCCCGTGTCCTGAAATCCGACCCTGGTGGTAGGCTTTAGGGCAGTGATCTTCACGACCAAAGCCGAGTACGGCGTCCGGCTGCTCATCCAGCTGGGCGTCCAAGGCGGCGACGCAGCCGGTCTCGCTGAAGTCGGTCGCGGCGGCGGAGAACCTGCCGCTGGCGTACCTCGAGCGCATCGCCGCGCTGCTCAAGAAGGCCGGGCTCGTGGCGTCGACGCGCGGCGCCCACGGCGGCTACGTGCTCGCGCAGCCGGCCGAGGAGATCACGATGGACCGCGTCGTCCTCGCCCTCGAGGGCGCGATCGCGCCGATGGAGTGCTTCACGGAGACCGCGCGGCGACCGCGTCTCGTGCTCGCATCCCGAGGGTCAGCACTGCGCGACCAAGCTGCTCTGGACCCGCGTGCAGCTCGGCGTCATCAAGTCCCTGCAGCGCACCACCCTCGCCGAGCTCGTGGCCTTCACCGCCGCGCAGCCCGTCACTCCCTGAACCCCTCCCCGCTTAGGAACACCACATGGCCGAACTCGAGATCCGCAACCTCCACGTCAACGCCGGCGACAAGCAGATCCTCAAGGGGGTCGACCTCAAGGTCGCCTCCGGCGAGATCCACGCGCTGATGGGCCCCAACGGGTCCGGCAAGTCGACGCTCGCCAACGCCGTCATGGGCCACCCGGGCCTCGAGGTCACCGAGGGGCAGATCATCTTCGACGGCGAGGACATCACGGAGGCCGAGCCCGACGAGCGCGCCCGCGCCGGCCTGTTCATGGCCTTCCAGTACCCCGTCGCCGTCCCCGGCGTGACCGTCGCCAAGTACCTGCGCACGGTCATCAACGCCCACCGCGAGGGCCGCGGCGAGCAGACGCATCTCCCTCAAGGACTTCCGCAAGACGGTCGAGGCCGCGATGCAGCTGACCGAGGTGCCGAAGGCGTTCTCGAGCCGCTACCTCAACGACGGCTTCTCCGGCGGCGAGAAGAAGCGCATGGAGATCCTCCAGCTCGCGCTCCAGCAGCCCAAGCTCGCCGTCATGGACGAGACGGACTCCGGCCTCGACGTCGACGCGCTCAAGGTCGTCTCCGCCGGCGTCAACGCCGTGCGCGAGACGTCGCCGATGGGCATCCTCATCATCACGCACTACCAGCGGATCCTGCACCTGATCAAGCCGACGGACGTCCACGTCATGTTCGAGGGCCGGATCGTCAAGCAGGGCGGGCCGGAGCTCGTCACGCAGATCGAGGAGACGGGTACGCCGCCATCCGCGCCGAGGTCGAAGCGGCGGCCTAGCCCCATGGCCATCGCCGCCGTCACCGTTCCCCGTCATCGCCGGCGGGCTCGCGTACCTGGACTCCGCCGCGACGTCCCAGACGCCCGAGCCGGTCATCGACGCGATGGACGCCTACTACCGGGAGTACCGGGCGTCGGTGCACCGCGGCGTCTACGACATCGCCGCCCTGCGCCACGGAGCGCTTCGAGGGCGCGCGCGCCAAGGCCGCCGCGTTCGTCGGCTCCACGCCCGGACGAGACGGTCTTCACCCGCAACGCGACGGAGGCGATCAACCTCGTCGCCTACTCGTGGGGCTCGATCGGCCTCTCGCGAGGGCGACACCATCGTCGTCACGGAGATGGAGCACCACTCCAACCTCGTGCCGTGGCAGCTGGCCGCCCAGCGCGCCGGCGCGAAGCTCGCCTACGTGGGCGTCGACGACGACGGGCGAGCTGCGCCAGGACGAGCTGGACGCGCTGCTGGCCGCGCGAGCCCAAGCTCGTCGCCGTCACCCACGCCTCCAACGTCGTCGGCACGGTCAACGACATCGCCGACATCACGCGCCGCGCCCACGCCGCCGGCGCGCTCGTGATGGTCGACGGCTCCCAGGCCGTCCCGCACATGCCGGTGGACGTCGGGGACGTGGACTTCTACGCCTGGACCGCCCACAAGGCCTACGGGCCGACGGGCATCGGCATCCTGCACGGCAAGCGCGAGCTGCTGGAGGCGATGCCGCCGTTCCTCGGTGGCGGGCACATGATCGTCAAGGTCGGCGAGCAGACCTCCACCTACGCCGAGGCGCCGACGAAGTTCGAGGCCGGCACGTCGTCCGTCGCCGAGGCGATCGGGCTCGGCGCCGCCGTCGACTTCCTGCACGGAGATCGGGATGGACGCCGTCGCCGCGCACGACCGCGAGATCGTCGGCTACGCGCTGGAGCGCTTCGCCGAGCTCGACGACGTGCAGGTCCACGGCCCGAAGGACCCGTCGCGCCGCATCGCGCTGGCGTCCTTCGAGCTCGACGGCGTGCACCCGCACGACGTCGCGGAGATCCTCGGCTCGCAGGGGGTCTGCGTCCGCGCCGGCCACCACTGCGCCCAGCCGCTGATGCGCCGCCTCGGCGTCCCCGCCTCGTCGCGCGCGAGCTTCGCCATCCACACCACGCGCGAGGACGTCGACCGGCTCGATCGACGGGCTGGACCGCGTCCGGGATATCTTCGCCTGATGGACAAGGTCAAGCTGCACCGCTGCTCGTGCACGTTCCTGCACATGGACATGGACGCGTGCTGGAAGGTCCAGCGCCACCTGGACGAGCAGGGCATCCCCTACGAGGTCGTCAAGCACGGCTACGGGAAGGGCAAGCGCCCCGAGGTCGAGCAGCTGTCCGGGCAGTCCAAGCTGCCCGTCATCGAGTTCCCGACGGCACCGCCTACCGCGAGGAGTCCTCCGACATGGCCGCCCGCATCAAGGCCGGCAACCTGAGGGAGCACGGCGTAGTGGACGACCTCTACCGCGAGCAGATCCTCGATCACTACAAGAACCCGCACCACTGGGGCGAGATCGAGGACGCCGACCTCGAGTTCGAGGACACCAACCCGCTGTGCGGCGACGAGCTCAAGGTGCAGCTCAAGGTCCGCGACGGCAAGGTCGCCGACGTCGCCTTCTCCGGCCACGGCTGCGCGATCTCCCAGGCGAGCGCCTCCATGGCCTCCGACGAGGTCATCGGGATGCCCGTCGAGGACCTCGTCCGCCTGGACCGCGACTTCGTCCTCGACCTGCTCGGCATCGACATCTCCGCCACCCGCATGAAGTGCGCGCTGCTGTCGCTGAAGGTGCTCAAGAGCGCCGGCCTCGGCGAGGCCGCGCGCTGGGAGTCGGAGACGCCGGCGAGCGCCGCCGAGCGCGGCGAGACCGCGTCGCCGCAGTCCCTGTAGCTCAGGAGTCCTTGAAGCGGAACGCCGGGTGGCTGTAGCGCTCGGTGTGCGCGACCTTCTCCGGCACGTTGAGGTCGCGGCACAGGGGCTTGCCGCCCCCCTTCGGCGGAGAGGAGCAGCGCTGGTACTTCTGGTAGACGTCCCGGCGGTCGCTGAACACGGGCGCCCACTGCACCCAGCCCGACTCGCCCTTCCCGACGTCGAAGGTGTCCGACTTGGTCTCGCTGGTGGTCGTCGTGACGGAATACCCGACGGAGGCGGACAGCTTGCCCTTGCCGACCGGGTACTCGCCGCCCACGCTGGTGGTCACCGAGCCGGAGACGGACTTGCCGAGCGCGCACGTGATGTGCTGCTTCTTCCGGGAGCGGACCGCCTCGGCGCAGTTCTTCCACTTCCCCCGGCGCTCGCCGGGAACGGTCTCGACGTGGCTGATCACCCACCGGCACTTGACGGTGATCCGGACGTCGTCGGGGCACGTGGGATCGGCAGCCCGGGCCGGCGCCGAGAGGGCCACGGACACGAGCACGAAGGCAGCTGTGAGGGCAGTGAGGAGACGGGGCATGGCGCGGTCCTACCCGCTCGCGCTCGCTACACTTATTGAAGTATTCCGACCGCAGCGGTCGGACTTCTCCCCAGCTTCCCCACCCATGTCCCCTGTCGTCGACATCTGCCCCGTCTCCGAGCTGCCGCCCGGCACCTCGCGCGTCGTCGAGGCCGAGGACCTGGAGATCGCCGTGGTCAACTGCGGCGGGGAGATCCTGGCCATCGAGGACCGTTGCTCGCACGACGACGGCGTCCTGCTCGACGGCACGCTCGACCCCGAGCGCTGCACCGCCGAGTGTCCCCGGCACGGGTCGGTCTTCGACCTGCGCACCGGCCGCCCCCTGAACCTGCCCGCCTATGAGCCCGTCGAGACGTTCCCGGTCGTCGTCGACGGCGACATGATCAAGATCGAGGTCGACTAGGTGGCCCACCTTCCAGTACCGAACGCCGACCGGCGGGCGCTGATCACCACCACTCAGCGTCCTCGAATCTCGATGTGCCTAAGGCACACCTTCAATTCTGCGTCCTTGATTGGCGGCGCCAGCATCCCGCCGGACGACGCCCGACACCGAAAGGTGAACCACTAATGGCAACACCAGAGATCATCGCCGAGCAGGACTCCCTGAAGGGCATCAACTCGGATTACAAGGAGAAGTACGGCTTCAACGACTCCCAGCTCGGCTACGCCTACAAGGCGCCGAAGGGGATCAACGAGGAGGTCGTCCGCACGATCTCCAACCACAAGCAGGAGCCCGAGTGGATGCTCGAGTTCCGCCTGAAGGCCCTGCAGTCCTTCTTCGACCGGCCGCAGCCCACCTGGGGCTCGCCGATGCTGGCTGACGTCGACTACGACAACATCCACTACTTCGTCCGCGCCTCCGAGAAGGCCAGCCGCTCGTGGGACGACGTCCCCGAGGACATCAAGAACACGTTCGACCGCCTCGGCATCCCGGAGGCGGAGCGCAAGTTCCTCTCGGGCGTCGGCGCGCAGTACGAGTCCGAGGTCGTCTACCACCAGGTGCGCGAGGATCTCGAGCAGCAGGGCGTGATCTTCATGGACATGGACTCGGGCCTGCGTGAGCACGAGGACCTGGTCCGCGAGTACTTCGCCACGATCATCCCGCCCAACGACAACAAGCTCGCCGCGCTCAACAGCGCCGTGTGGTCGGGTGGCTCGTTCGTCTACGTCCCGCCGGGCGTCCACGTCGAGATGCCGCTGCAGGCCTACTTCCGCATCAACACCGAGAACATGGGCCAGTTCGAGCGGACGCTGATCATCGCCGACGAGGGCTCCTACGTGCACTACGTCGAGGGCTGCACCGCCCCCGTCTGGTCGTCGGACTCCCTGCACTCCGCGGTGGTCGAGCTGATCGCCAAGCCGGGTGCCCGCATCCGCTACACGACCGTGCAGAACTGGTCGCAGAACGTCTACAACCTCGTCACCAAGCGCGCGGTCGCCGAGCGCGATGCGACGATCGAGTGGGTCGACTGCAACCTCGGGTCCAAGCTGACGATGAAGTACCCCGCCGTCTACCTCCAGGGCGAGGGCGCCCACGGCGAGGTCCTGTCCATCGCCTTCGCCGGCGAGGGCCAGCACCAGGACGCGGGCGCGAAGATCGTCCACAACGCGCCGAACACGACGTCGAACATCTTCGCCAAGTCGATCTCGAAGGACGGCGGCCGCTCGTCCTACCGCGGTCTGCTGGAGGTCGCGAAGGGCGCGCACGGCGCGAAGTCCACGGTGGTCTGCGACGCGCTGCTGCTCGACGAGACATCTCGGTCGGACACCTACCCGACGATCCGCATCTCCGAGGACGACGTCCAGGTCGCCCACGAGGCCACGGTCTCCAAGGTCGGCGACGAGCAGGTCTTCTACCTGCAGTCCCACGGCATCTCGGAGGAGGAGGCCGCCAAGATGATCGTCAACGGCTTCATCGAGCCGATCGTCAAGGAGCTCCCGATGGAGTACGCCGTCGAGATGAACCGGCTCATCGAGCTGCAGATGGAGGGTTCCATTGGCTGAGGTCGCCACCCTGGAGCTTCCCGCGCACAAGGGCAAGCCCGGCTGGGAGTTCACCCCGCTGCCCAAGGGCTTCGCCTTCGACCAGTTCCCGCCGGCCGTCGGCGGCCCGCTCCCGTCGGTCGCCCCGGCGCACGTCGTCACCCCGCCGGAGGGCGCCTTCGAGCTCCTGCAGGTCGACGCCGCCACCGGTGACGGCGCCGAGTTCGACGGCGGCGCCTTCGTGCTGCCGCTCGACGTCGCCATGGAGGAGCACGCCGAGCTCGTCGAGCGCCACCTCGGCACCGTCGTCCCGTCCGGCGACGCGTTCGTCGCCGAGAACGCCCGCCTCTGGAAGGGCGGCGCCTTCGTGTACGTCCCGCGTGGTGTCAAGGTCGATCTCCCCATCCTGCTCACGTCCGTCAATGCCATAGACGGCACGAGCCTCCATCGCCGGACCCTCATCGTGCTCGAGGACGGCGCGGAGGCCGAGGTCTGGGAGCAGCACCTCTCCGCGGACGCCGAGGGCGCCGCGCTGCTCAACGGCGTCGTCGAGATCGTCGTGGGCCAGAACGCGCGCCTGCGCTACCTCAACGCCCAGGACCTCAACGAGAAGTCGCTCGTCTTCGGCAACCAGCGTGCCTCCGTCGCCCGCGACGGCGTGCTCGAGTGGACCGCGCTCGGCTTCGGCTCCGCCAACGGCCGCATCCGCATGGTCACCACGCTCGACGGCCCGGGTGCCGACGCCAAGGTCACCGGTGCCTACGCCCCGCACGGCCGCCAGCACGTCGACTACGACACCTACCAGGAGCACGCGGCGCCCAACTGCGTCTCCAACCTCGCCTTCCGCGGGATCCTCGCCGACCGCGGCTCTTCCGTGTGGCGCGGGATGATCAAGGTCGACCCGCACGCCCAGCAGACGGACGGCTTCCAGGAGTGCCGCAACCTGCTGCTGACCAAGCGCGCGCACGCGGACGCGATCCCCGGTCTCGAGATCCTCGCCAACGACGTCCGCTGCACCCACGCAGCGGCCGTCGCCCAGATCGATCCGGACCAGCTCTTCTACCTGCGCTCGCGCGGGCTCGGGGACGCCGCCGCGCGTCGCCTGGTCATCGAGGGCTTCTTGTCAGAGCTGGTGGAGCGCTTCGACGAGGACACCCCGCTGCGCGCGGGCGTCGCCGACGCCCTCGAGCGCCGGCTCGAGCTCATCCTCTAGGGGTCCGCGCCGAGGACCGCGTGCCGTCCTGTACGGCATGCGGATCCTTCTCCTCCTCCCTGCACTCCTCGTCGCCGGCTGTGGCGGCGACCTTCGCGGCGCCGCCCGACCGATGTCCGCCAAGCGTCGCCGCGCATCCTTGGCTTCCCCGCAATGCAGGCGCGGGCCCGACCGGGGTCGACCCGGCTCGCGTTGTGTCAGACGACGACTTCGACCGACTCGCCGGCGGATGCGGCGACTCCGGGAGCGTCCTTGACGGTGGCGACGAACGGCGGCGGCTCGAGGGCGAGGTGGGCGCGGCGGAGGACCGACGGCCCGAAGCGCACGTCGGACTCGGCGATAGTCGACGACCGCGCGGAGGTCAGCTCCGCGGATGCCTTCGACCGGGAGCGCGCGCAGCCCGGCGCCGTCCAGCGCGGTGCGAACCGCTCGCACGTGATCGCGCAGATCGGCGCGGCTGCCGTCCCCGCCGGCCAGCACGACGAAGGCGCCGGCCGGGCCGAGGACGACGGTGGCGGGGGCGACCACGACGCGCAGGACGAACATGGGACTTCAACGGCATTCCGGACTCGGACCTCAAGTCGACTGGGTGTCTGCGGCAGGCGACTCGGCCTTGGCGGCGTCGTCAGGCAGCGCCAGCCGCTCGAGCACGTCACGGAAGACGCTCCACTCCGGCTCGCCGATGGCCGTCCGCCACTCGTCCTCGATGGCGGCGCTGGCCTCGCGCATCGCCCGGCGCGCGGCGTGCCCGCGCTCGGTGAAGTGGACGATCCGACCGCGCCCGTCCTCGGGATCGCGGACGCGGACGAGGTAGCCCCACCCCTCGAGCTGGCCGAGGAGGTCGTTGACAGCCTGCTTCGAGAGCCCGCTCGCGACGGCGATCTCCGTCGGCCGCCTGCCGTGCGCACCCTCGTAGCGCCAGACGACGTGGTGCGCGTGCGTCAACTCCGTGAAGCCCTTGGCACGAGCGTGGGCGAGCATGCGCGCGCGCGAGCGGAGCACGACCTGCCGCATGCGGCCGACGGCGCCGATGTTGGGACCGGAATACACGCTTGACATAGATCGTACGGACCCCGTACTCTTGTCGTACGGCAACCGTACGACCAGTCTGACAGGGGAATGGCAGATGGACAAGCAGAAGATGGATCAGCTCATCGAGCAGCACATCGCGGCGGAGATGGCAGGTGACACGGCAGCAGCCGTGTCGATGTACACGGATGACGTCGTCCACGACGTCATCGGCTCGCCGACCGGGCCGGTGAGCGGGCCGGAGGCGGCGCAGGGTTTCTACGACTTCCTGACCGCGAACATCCGCAACGACAAGATGACGATCGTCAAGGCCTGGTACGGCGACGACCACTGCACCGTCGAGCACTGGTGCGAGGCGGCGATCACCGGCGAGTTCATGGGGATCGCCGGCGGCGGACGCGAGATCGGGTTCCGGATGTTGCACGTCTGGGAGTTCCGCGACGACAAGATCTCCCGCGAGGTCGTCTGGCTGGACGGCGGGTCGATCGTCGCGCAGCTCACCGCTCCGGAAGAGACGTCCGCGACCGCTGCGGCCTGAGCGCGCCATGACTTCCGGCACGCTCGCCGAGGCAGGCTGGGGGTGCGAGGAGCGCTCGGTCGCGTCGTTGACGGCGCGCCAGCAGGAGGTCCTCGGCCTGATGGCCGAGGGTCTCAGCAACCCCGCGATCGCACGCCGCCTGTGGCTGACCGAGAAGACGGTGGTGCAGCACATCTCGAACATCTACGAGACGCTCGAGATGCCGCCCTCGCCCGACGAGCACCGGCGTGTCGTCGTTGCCCTCCGCTTCCTGGCCGAGGCGCGGCGCGAGCGCGACCGGCTCGAACCGCGGCATCAGGCGGCGGCGTAGAGGCTGAGCTGGACCAGCTCGCCGCCGACTGCGAGGCCGGTGCCGCGCTCGGAACGGACGCGGTCGCCGAGCCCGGGCGCGGGAACGCGGGCGACCGCGGCGTCGAGCGCGGCAGCGAGCCAGGCGCGGGCGTCGTCGACGCTCGGTGCGCTCCCGCGGCCGCCGCGGCGCACGGCGTCCAACGCGTAGCCGCGCACGAGCGGGCCGTGCAGCGCGGCCCAGGCGTCCGGCCGGCTGACGAGGTCGAGCACGATGAAGTCGCCACCGAGCGCGACGATGGCACCCGTCTGGCCGTCGCGGCGGGGGACGCGGGCCGACAGCCCGTCGACGTCCTCGCCGTGGGCCGCGTACTGCTCCTGCATCGCGCCACCGCCGACCATCGCCCAGACCTCGCCCTGGTCGGCGCGAGCGTCGGCCGAGACGGCCATGGCCGCCCGCATCTTCGCGCTCTTGGCCGCGCGCAACTCGGGATACGCGGCGGCGGGCGAGGGCGCGAAGGGCTCGCTGTGGCGGGCGCCGTCCCAGCGCGACTGCTCGACGCAGGAGACGGGGACGGACACCTTCGTCCCGCCGGGCACGAGCACGGCGCCGTCGACCGTGCGGTCCTGCTGCGCGCCGCGGAGCTCCTCGCCCTCGAAGAGCAGGACGGCGACGCCGAGGGGGTTGACGACGAGGAGGTCGTTGACGCTGGCCCCGCCGGGCAGCTCCGTGACGGTCACACCGCCGGCCGACCCCTCCGCGAAGGACACGTACTCGAGGTCGGGCGCCGGGCCGAAGGTCGGGAAGACGGCGAGGGCGCCGGCCACGTCGGGCGCGGCGACCTCGACGTCGTGCAGGAAGTCGATGAGGTGGGTCATGCCCTTGGAGTCGCGGTGGGGGAGGGGGTTCTGACTACGCTCGAAGTGGTGTCCGACATCACCTCCCGCGCCGACGTCGAGCGCCTCGTGCGGGCGTTCTACGGGCGCGCCCTCACCGACGACGTGATCGGCTACCTGTTCACGGACGTCGCGAAGCTGGACCTCGAGGCGCACGTCCCGCGCATCACGGACTTCTGGGAGACGGTGCTGCTCGGCGGCACGGCCTACCGCGGCGGCGCGTTCGGCCCGCACGCGCGGCTGCACGAGAAGTCTGGCCTGCGCGGCGGGCACTTCTCGCGCTGGCTGGCGCTCTGGACGCAGACGGTCGACGAGCTGTTCGCGGGCCCGACCGCGCAGCTGGCCAAGAGCCACGCCGAGCGCGTGGCCGGCGCGTTCCACCGGCGCCTGCAGGGCTACGAGGAGCCGGCGTCAGACGGCGGCTTCGTGGTCATCCAGCGCCGCTGATGGGCGTCGCCGCGAAGTCCGGCGTCACGAAGGCCCGGCGGGTGCGCGAGCGGTTCGGCCTCGGTCTCGACGGGCCGATCCCCGATCTCCTGGCCCTGGCGGAGCGCGACCTCGGCGTCCCCGTCGTCATCCCCGAGGCGCTGCCGGACGATCTCGCCGGCGCCTACCTCCCGCGCCACGGCCATCCCGTCATCCTCCTCAACGGCACGGACTTCGCCGCGCGGATGCGCTTCACGCTCGCGCACGAGCTCGCCCACCACGTCTTCGGCGACCACCGCCAGGCCGACACGCACGCGGGGCTCGTGAGCCCCGGGCACTGGATCGAGGTGCGCGCCAACGCCTTCGCGGCGGAGCTGTTGATGCCGCTGCCGGCGGTCGGGGGGTACGAGGCGACGATGGACTCGGTGGTCGCGCTCGCCGGCGCCTTCGGCACCAGTCTCCTCGCTTCCGTCATCCGCCTCGAGACCGCCGGGCTCGCGACGCCGGAACAGGGTCGGGCATTGAAGGCCGGGCTGGAGAAGGCGGCGGCGCCGGCGGTCTACGAGGACGCGATCGCCGCCGCGAAGCGGCACCTGCCGCGCTGGCCGAACCCGAACAGCCCCCTCGCGCTCGGCCTCGCCCGTCCCTGACGACTTTCACCCTCCATCAGGGTGAAAGTCGTCACTGGAGGTCGCGGCCGCCGAGGAAGAGGAGGTCGGCGTCGTCGAACTCGTCCGCGTCCCGGGTGGCGAGGTCTGCCATCCGATCGAGCTCGTCCAGCGCGGCGGGCGCGGGCGCCGGCGCGGCGGCACCGCCCGCCGCGGCTGCGGCCCGGAACATCGCCGCGGGCGGGGGACCCGTCCACAACAGCGTCTCCGCCGGGACGTTCAGTGCGCGGCTGATCGCGTCCAGCGCCCGCCGCGTCACCCGCGCGGGCTCGTGCTCGCCGCGCTCCATCGCCAGCAGGTAGCGCTCCGCGCGTTCCGGCCGAGCCACTCCCAGCGACCGCGCGACCTCGGCCCAGGTCGTCTGGGCGCGGGCGCGGAGTCGCGGGAGCAGCGTCGGCCACGGCTCGGGCTCGCCCAGGGGCAGGGCGGCCGCGCGCACCGCCGCCGGGTCCGCCGCCAACGTCGACCAGGCGTCCTCCGACCACGCCGGCTCCGGGGCGACCGCCAGGTACTCGCGGATCCGCGCGGAGAGCCCCGGCTGCTCGGCCGGCGGGACACGGGCCAGGTACGCGTCGGGATCCGGCATCTCCCCGGCCTCCCACGCGCGCGTGAAGTCGTGCAGTGGATCGGTCATGGCTCCATCAGTTCTCGCAGGTCCCGCTTGCCGCGCGAGACCAGCTGGTAGGCGTTGCCGACCGACACCTCGAGGGTGGCGGCGATCTCCTCGTACTCGTACCCCTCCTCGCGCAACTCGACGGCGCGGCGCCGGGCGGCGTTGTCCATCCGCTCGAGCGCGGACGCGATCCGGTGCGCCGCCTCGAACGCGGCCGCGTCGTCCTCCGCGCGCAGCTGCGCCTCCCGCAGCGGCTCCGGCCGGTCCGGGTCGTCGAGGGAGTGGGCGAGGCCACGCTCGACCTGGCCGATGCGGCGGAAGTGGTCGCGGCACGCGTTCTCCGCGCAGCCGGCCATCGCGGCCATGAAGGACGTCTCGTTGAGCTTCTCCAGCGTGTGGATCATGCGGCGGCACGCGCGCTCCAGCGCGTCGTTGACCACGATCTCACGATCGTCGGGCGGGATCCGGTCCCCCGACCCGGTCCGGAAGGCTCCCACGACGAGCCGCACACGTGCGGTGGCGCGGATCACGCAGGTCTCCCACTCCTCGCGGGCGGCGCCCACGTCGCCGCGGGCGCGGGCGGCGGCCACGCGGGCGAGGAGGAAATCGGTGGAGACGGTGCGCATCCAGGCCAAGAGTCGCGCACCCTCCGGCGGTTCTGACAACATCACCGCACATGACTTCGCCCGCCCGCCGTCCCGGCAACCGTCCTTCCCGGCGCCAGCGCGTCGACAAGGCCTACAAGCTGACGCTCGCCACCGGCGGCTTCGGCCTGGCGGCGGCCGTCTCGTTCGTGCTCGCCCTCATCACGGCGTTCAGCTGGGGCTGGTTCGTCCTGCTCGCCGTGCTCGCGGCGGTCAGCGGGATGCTGCTGCGCAACGCCGTGCGCTGAGCACGGCGGGGATGCGCTTCCGGGTCGAGCAGGGGCCGCGCGGCAACTGGCGGGTGATGCTCGAGGGAGCGGACGCCCCGATCTCCGAGCACGACACGGAGGAGGACGCGCAGGAGCGGCTGGCCCAGTACGCGCGTGGGGCCGCGGCCGCAGCGGCGCCGACCGGCGAGACGGGCGTCGCCCGCGGGGACCGCGCCACCCTGGCCGACGGAGCCGAGGTCATCGTCCGGCCCATCCGCCGGGAGGACGCGCCGCTGCTGCTCGAGGGGTTCGCCGAGCACTTCGGCGAGCAGTCGCGCTACCAGCGCTTCCTGTCGTTCAAGCGGATCCTCACCCCGCGTGAGATCCAGTACTTCACGGACATCGACCACGACGGCCACGAGGCGATCGGCGCGCTCGACCCGACCACGGGCGAGGGCATCGGCATCGCCCGCTTCGTGCGCCCGGCGCCGGGCGCCGACACCGCGGAGGCCGCCGTCGCCGTCACCGACGAATGGCAGGGGCGGGGCCTCGGCGGGCTGCTGCTGGAACGTCTCGGCGCGCGCGCCCGCGAGCTCGGCGTGCGGGAGTTCACCGCCTCGCTGTTGACTTCCAACCGGGCCATGCTGGCGCTGTTCGAACGGCTCGGGAAGATGGAGGTCCACCGCGAGGACGGGACGGTCATCGGCCTCAACGTGTGCCTGGCCACGGACGGTGACGCGCTGCGCGAGGCGTTGCGCGCGGCCGCCCGCGGCGACGTCCGCCGCTAGGGGGTCCGTTCCGCGGCCGCCGTGCCGTCTTCATGGCATGACCCCCGCACAGGATGAGCGGATCGTGACGACGGTGACCGCCAACGCGGGCCCGTTGCTGCGGCTCGCGCGGAAGCACTCGCTGTGCGAGGACGACGCGGCCGACGCCTACCAGCGCACGCTGGAGATCTACCTCGGGCGGGTGGACCGGCTGGACGAGACGACGGTGGACGGCTGGTTGCGGACGGTCTGCAAGCACGAGGCGATGCGCATCCGCGCGGCCCGGCTGCGCGTGCTGACGCCGGAGGCGATCGAGTGGGACGAGCGGCCCTCCGTGGACGTGGGCGACGCCATCGAGCGCGTGGAGTCGCTGGAGCGGGTGGCGCGCACCGCCGAGGCGCTGAGCGCGTGCGAGCCGGACGAGGCGCGGGCGATCCTGCTGCGCGCCGGCGGGGCCTCCTACCGGCAGATCTCCGAGCAGTGCGGATGGTCCCAGTCGCGGGTCAGCCGCTCGCTGGCCAGCGGGCGCAGCCGCTTCCTCGCGCGGTTCGCCGCGATCGAGTCCGGCGCGGCCTGCGTGCGCTTCACGCCGGTGCTCTCGGCCATCGTGGACGGGGAGGCCACGCCGGAAGACTTCCTGTCGGTGCGCCCGCACCTGCGCCACTGCGCCGGCTGCCGGACGACGCTGAAGGCGCTCTACGAGGCGGAGCCCGCGCTGGGGGCGCTGCTTCCCGCCGGGGCGCTGGTCGTGGTGGGACCCGGCCTGCTCGCGCGGGCGGTCGAGACGCTTGCGGCGCACGTCGGGGAACGGGCCGTGCGCTTCCACGCCGCGGTGGAGGCCGCCACGAGCACGAAGGCGGCGGCCGTCGTGGCGTCGGCGGCGACCGTGGCCGCGGGCGGGGCGGCGGCCGTCGAGCACGTGGCCCGGCGCCCCCCGCCGACGCCTCCGCCGCGTGTCGTCGCCGCCTCCCGGCACGCGCCGGCGCGCCATGTCGCGACGTTGCCGAGCGCCGCTGCGGCACCCGCGCCCGCGCCGTCCGCCGCACCCGCGTCGACGGCCGCACCGACCCCGTCACCGGCACCCTCGCCGAGCCCCACGCCGCGGCCGGAGTTCCGCCCGCCACAGCCGCAACCGACCGCAGCGGAGGCGTTCGCCGCCGCCGCCGTGGAGGCACCGCCGGAGGGGGCGCAGGAGGACTTCGCGGCGCCGCCCGCGGACACCACATCCGAGGGGTTCGAGGCCGGTGGCTGACGTCCGACCAAGAACACCCGGGCAAAAGGTCCAAGGCCGCCCGCCGTTGAGTGCAGTGACCGTGCTCAAGCTGCCCCGCCCCACCCGCACCCCGCTGCACCTCAGCGTCAACGTCACCGACGACTGGCTCGAGGCGATCGAGTTCGGCCGCGTCATCGACGGCCGCCCGGCCGACGAGCTGATCGAGATCGCGGACCGGACGTGCGCTTCGTCCTGCAGGAGCCGGGCGGCCCGATCGCCGGCTTCACCGTGCACGGCTACCAGGACGTCGACCTCGACACGCTCGGCGCCGTCGCCTTCTCCGGTCCGCGCTTCCACGTCCCGCTGCTGGGCCTCGAAACCGCGAGCGTCGGCGAGGTCGTGCTCGCCGCCCGCGGGCGCTTCGAGGTCTCGACCGCGGACGTCTGCTTCTTCAGCCTCGCGCTGCAGTGCGCGGAGGACGAGGGCGACCTCGAGGCCGCCGCCGGCCACTGGCTCTCCTGCATCGAGGCCGGGCGACATGCGCGGCATGTTCGGCCTCGGCTACACGCTGTTCGACCTCGAGCGCTACACGGAGGCCTACAGGCACCTGCGCCGGTACTCCGAGCTCGCGCCGCACAACTCGTGGGCCTGGCTGTGGCTCGGCCGCACGTGCGAGGCGCTCGGCGAGCTCGGCGAGGCCGCGACCGCCTACCGCGCCGCCATCCGTCGCGAGCGCGAGGGCTCGTTCCGCACGGACGCGCCCAGGCGCCTGCGCGACCTCGAGCGACGGTCCGCCGCCGCGGTGAGGGCACTGCTGCTGGTCATGGCGGTGGCGCTCGCGCTCCCCGCCGGCGCCGCCGCGCGCATCGACCTGCCCGACCCGCTGCCGGCCGTGGCGCACAACCCGGCGGACGCGCTCGTCGGCGACGGCGATCGAAGGCTTCGGCTACGAGGGTGCGGCGCGGTGCACGCCGCACGCGAAGCGCCGCGGCGTGGCTCGCTTCACCCGCTGGCTCGAGACCACCACGCGCGGCGTCTCCTGGGGCAGCTACCGCTGCGAGAAGTGGGGCAAGCACCAGGCCTCGCTGCACGCGGAGGGTCGCGCGCTCGACTGGCATCTCGACGTGACCAAGACGGCCGACGCGCGCGCGGCCGAGCGCCTGGTCCTCCTGCTCCTCGCCCCGGACAAGGCCGGCGAGCCCCAGGCGCTGGCCCGCCGCATGGGCGTCGAGGAGATCATCTGGGACTGCGGCTACCTGTCCGTCGGCAGACGCAGTTCGGCAAGTACGCGCCGTGCTTCGACCGCAAGGGCCGGCGCATCCGGCACGTCGACCCGACGCAGGCGCACCGCAACCACATCCACTTCGGCTTCACGCGCGCCGGCGCCAACGGGCGTACGTCGTACTGGCGATAACCAGCACCGCCGCGGCGAGCAGCGCCCACTCCTTCCGATTGGCCGGTTCCGCGGCGGCGTGACACGACGACGCGTTCGCGTACCGCTTCCACCGCGGCTGATGCGACGGGCCGAGCGGGAGTCGCTCTCGCCCGGGATCGGCCGCGCCCGTCCGCCTCGTCGTTGGGATCCGGCCACGTCCGGTCGCGCGTGCCGGCGGCGAAGTAGTTCGCGTGCGATCCGTTGGCCGCGTAGATGACCGGGTGGGTGCCGACGCGCTCGATCTCGTCCCAGCCGCAGCGCTCCCCGCCCGAGTGCTGGGAGGCGATCACGTCCCGGCCCGGCCGCACCTCGACGAGCTCCCAGTCGCCCTCGTGCCTGCCGGTGCGCAGGATCCCGCGGTCGTGCGGGTTGTCGCGGGAGAAGAGCCAGAACTGGATCGTGTCGCCGCGCACCCGTGCGTAGGCCGTCGGCGCGACGGAGGGGTCTGACCCCTGAGTCGCGCCGGGAACCCGGACCGGTGCGGCGTCACGGCGGTCAGCGGCGAGCGCTCCTGGCGATCGTGGACGACGATCGGCGCGTAGTCCGCGGGACCCATTGGGGTGCGCACCCTATGCCCCGCATGCCGCTGCGCGCCGATGATGGCGGTAGAGGGCTTCCTACTCCTGAGGGAATCCGAGCGGACCGTCGGCGTTGGGCGCGCCGGCGGTCCGTTCTGGTTTAACGTGAGCGGGCGATGGCGCCCTCGCACGCCGTCCTGCTCGCCACCGTCCGGGACTTCGCCGACCGCTCGGGCGCGGCCCGGGTCGTCGTCGATGCTCGACCGCGGACCGGACCGCCTGGCGCCGACCATCGAGGCGGAGAAGGACGGCGACCTCACCATCGCCGCCGGGGACGAGTCCTACCTCGTCCCGCCCAACGACCTGCTCGGCATCGAGCCGCTGCACGTCCACATGGTCCAGGCCATCCCCGCGAGCGCGCTCAACGTCGACACCGTCACGGACCAGATCGAGGCGCCCATCGGCGTGATGGACGCCCTCACCGACGCAGTGCGCGGCCTGGCCGCCGCCATGGGCGGGCGCAGCGTCGCGCAGGCCGAGTTCGCGACCCGCTCGGGCACGGAGATCGCCATCACCGCGCGGGTCGACGAGCCCGTCGTGATCACCGCCGGCGACGCCCAGTTCGAAATCCCCTGAAACCGGGTCAGGGATCGCTACCGTCGATGGCCTCCCCATATGACGCTCGACAGCTCTCCCTCCATCAAGCCGGTCGAAGACCGCGAGCGCGTCATCGTGCGCTTCGCGGGCGATTCCGGCGACGGCATGCAGCTCGCCGGCTCGCGCTTCACCGACGCGACCGCGATGTTCGGCAACGACCTCGCCACCCTGCCCGGACTTCCCGGCCGAGATCCGCGCCCCCGCGGGCACCGTCGGCGGCGTCAGCGCCTTCCAGATCCACTTCGCCGCGCGCGACATCCTCACGCCGGGGGACACCCCGAACGTCCTGATCGCGATGAACCCGGCGGCGCTGCAAGGCCAACCTGCCCACGCTCCAGCGCGGCGCCACCATCATCGTCAACGAGGACGCCTTCACCGTCCGGGCGCTGCAGAAGGCCGGCTACGCGCCCGGACGTCAACCCGCTCGAGGACGGCATCGCTCGAGTCCTTCCAGATCAAGCGCGTGCCGATGACGAGCCTCGTGCAGCGCGCCGTCGAGGGCATGGAGGGCGTCACCAGCCGCGACGCGCAGAAGGCCAAGAACCTCTTCGCGCTCGGCCTCGTCTCCTGGCTCTACGACCGTCCCGACGGAGATCACGGAGCACTGGATCACGTCCAAGTTCGCCAAGAAGCCCGCCGTCGCGGAGGCGAACCTCGCCGCCTTCCGGGCCGGCTGGAGCTTCGGCGAGACGTCCGAGCTCATCGACGTGCAGGTCCGCGTCGCCCCCGCCACGGACGTCGAGCCCGGCACCTACCGCAACGTCAACGGGACGACCGCCACCGCGCTCGGCCTCGTCGCCGCGAGCGCCCGCTCCGGCCTGCCGCTGCTGCTCGGCGCCTACCCGATCACCCCCGCGTCCGAGCTGCTGCACGAGCTGAGCCGCTTCCAGGACCTGGGCGTCAAGACCATCCAGGCCGAGGACGAGATCGCCGCCGCGTCCATCGCGCTCGGCGCGTCCTTCGCCGGCTCGCTCGGCGTCACCGCGACGTCCGGCCCGGGCCTCGACCTCAAGACGGAGACCATCGGCCTCGCCGTCATGCTCGAGCTGCCGATGATCATCATCGACGTCCAGCGCGGCGGCCCCTCCACCGGCCTGCCGACCAAGACGGAGCAGTCCGACCTGCTGCAGGCGCTCTACGGCCGCCACGGCGAGTCGCCGCTGCCGGTCATCGCGCCCGAGCAGCCCGGCCAGGCCTTCGACGCGATCATCGAGGCCGCGCGCATCGCCGTCACCTACCGCACGCCGGTCATCTTCCTCTCCGACCTCTTCGTCGCCAACTCGTCCGAGCCGTGGAAGGTCCCGAGCGCCGACAGCCTGCCGAAGATCGAGCCGAACTTCTGGACCGCGCTGCCGGCGGAGGGCGAGAAGTTCCGCCCCTACGACCGCGACGACCGCCTCGCGCGGCCGTGGGCGGTCCCCGGCACGCCCGGCCTCCAGCACCGCATCGGCGGCCTGGAGAAGCAGGACGGCACCGGCGCGATCTCCTACGACGGCGCCAACCACCAGCGCATGACCGACCTGCGCGCCGCGAAGGTCGCCGGCATCGACGTGCCCGACCTCGTCGTCAGCGGCGACGTCGACGCGGACCTGCTGGTCATCGGCTGGGGCTCGAGCTTCGGCTCCATCCGCGCCGGCGTGCGCCGCGCCCGCGAGGGCGGCACGCGCGTCGCCGTCGCCCACTTCCACCACCTCAACCCGCTGCCCGCCAACACCGGCGAGGTGCTGCGCTCCTACGAGCGCGTGCTGCTGCCCGAGATGAACACGGGCCAGCTCGCGAAGGTCCTGCGGGCCGAGTACCTCGTGGACGTGGAGAGCTTCTCCAAGGTCCGCGCCCAGCCGTTGTTCGCCGCCGAGATCGAGCAGGAGATCATCGCCCGTGCCTGATGTGACGTCGCCCAGAGGAACGAGAAACGAAGTTCCGGCCGGGCGAAACGATTTATCCAAGGCCGACTTCCAGTCCGACCAGGAGACGCGCTGGTGCCCGGGCTGCGGCGACTACGCGATCCTCTCCGCCGTCCAGGGCTTCTTCCCCGAGCTGGGCATCCCGCCGGAGAACATCGTCTTCGTCTCCGGCATCGGCTGCGCCGGCCGCTTCTCCTACTACATGGACACGTACGGGATGCACGGCATCCACGGCCGCGGCCCCGCGCTGGCGACGGGCATCGCCGCCGCGCGCGACGACCTGTCCATCTGGCTCGTCACGGGTGACGGCGACGCGCTGTCGATCGGCGGCAACCACCTCATCCACGCGCTGCGCCGCAACGTGCCGGTGAAGATCCTGCTCTTCAACAACCAGATCTACGGCCTCACGAAGGGCCAGGCGTCGCCGACGTCCGAGCTCGGCAAGGTGACGAAGTCGACCCCGTTCGGCTCCATCGACGGGCCGTTCAACCCGGTCAGCCTCGCGCTCGGCGCGGAGGCGAGCTTCGTCGCGCGCACCGTCGACACCGACAAGGCGCACCTGACCGACATGCTGCGCGCGGCTGCGCACCACGACGGCTCCGCGCTCGTCGAGATCTACCAGAACTGCCCCGTCTTCAACGACGGCGCCTTCGACGCCCTGCGCGACAAGCAGCAGAACGCGATCCACGCGATCCGCCTCCAGCATGGGCAGCCAATGGTGTTCAACAGCGGAACGCAGAAGGTCGTGCGCGACGGCTTCGGATTTCGCATTGCGGATGGAAGCGAGGGGGAGCCCCCCGTCATCCACGACGCGCACGACCCCGACCCGTCGCTGGCCTTCGCGCTGAGCCGCCTGAGCCTGCAGCCGACCGGCCCGACGCCGATCGGGATCTTCCGCTCTGTCCAGCGCCCCGTGCACGGTGCCGGGCTGGCCTCCGGGACGCCGGACACAGCCCAGCTCGACGGGCTGCTGAGCGGTGGCGACACCTGGACCGTCGCCTAGCCTCAGCGCTCTGCCGCTGTTCTGCCGCCACAACCGCTTCGAGGCCAGCTGCCCGATCTGCGCCAAGGAGAAAGCGCCGGTCACGCGTGCGCGCTCGTCGACGGCGTCGCCCAAGCGCACGGCGGCGGGAACGGCGACGAAGCGACGCCCCGGCGGCATGAAGACGCGCAAGCTGTCGCGGGCGACCGAGGACGGCTACCGGCACGACCTCGTCCCCGGCATCAAGGCCACGGCGGACGCCGAGCGGCTCGCCGCGGCCCTCACCCTCGCCACGGAGCACCTGGTGCAGCACGAGCCGCTGACGCTCGACGCCGCCGCTGAGCTCGCCTTCGGGGACGCCGGGAAGATCGCCGCCTGGAATCCGCCAGCCGACAGCCCGGGCTGGACCCCCGCCCGCCGCTTCGAGCGCTGGTTCGACCGCCTGCGCCTGCCCGACGTCAACCGCGACCAGCGCTACCGCTTCCTGCTGGCGCTCGGCATGGAGCCGGGCGCGCTGTTCTTCGACGTCAAGCGGGACGACCCCGCGACGCTCGCGGCCAAGCGGCTGCTCAACAGCGGCGACGCGATGCTGCTCGAGCGGCGCGCCGCCGCCCTGGCCGAGGCGACGGGCGTCCCCATCGGCGCGCTCAACGAGGCGCTCCCGTTGTGGGAGGCGCGCGACGAGCTGCCGGAGGCGCGACCCGGAGGTCCGCCGCGCCCTGAAGCTCTGATGCCGCGCCGCGTCCGTGCCGCGGCGGTGATCCCGCTCGGCCTCCTCGTGCTGGCCGGCCTGTCCGTCCTCGTCCGGACGAGCGACTTCGACGCCGGCCTGTGGGTCGACGAGGGCCTGAGCTACGGCATCGCCGACCGGCCGCTCTCCGACATCCCGAGCACGATGCGCCTGGACGGCTCGCCGCCGCTCTACTACATGCTGCTGCACGTCTACACGCGCGCTCTTCGACGTGCGCTCGGAGGTCGGCCTGCACGCCTTCAGCCTCTTCTTCGCGGTGCTGGCCATCCCCGTGGCGTTCGCGCTCGCCCGCAGCCTCTTCGGCAGCCGCGCGGGCTGGATCGCCGCCGCGCTCGTGGCCTTCAACCCCTTCCTGACGCAGTACGCGCAGGAGGCGCGCATGTACTCGCTGGTCGTGCTGCTCAGCATCACCACCGTGCGCGGCGTTCATCGGCGCCTTCGTGCTGGACCGGGGCAGGCGCTGGACCGTCGCCTACGCGCTGAGCCAGGTCACGCTGCTCTACACCCACAACTGGGGCTTCTTCCTCGCCGGCGGGCTCGCGCTCGCCTTCCTCGTCGTCGCGCGCCACCGGCTCAAGGAGGGGCTGCTCGCGGCGGCGATCGTGCTCGTCGTCTACGCCCCGTGGCTGCCGACGCTCGTTCTTCCAGGTCCAGCACACGGGCGCGCCATGGGCCAACGCCGCCGGACTTCCGGGACCTCTACGAGGCGCCGCAGGACCTGCTCGGCCTCACCGGCCAGTACCTGCTCCTGCTCGGCGGCGGCGCGGGGCTGGCGACGCTCGGTCCCGCCGCCTGCCGCAGGCGCGGGCCGCGCTCGCGCTGGCCACCGTCGCCGTCGCCAGCCTGCTCGTGCCCTGGGTGCTGTCGCAGGGCAACCCGGCCTGGGCGCTGCGCTACACGGCGGTGGCCGTCGGCCCGCTGCTGCTGCTCGCCGCGCTGGGCACCGCGCGGGCGGGCCGGCTCGGCCTCGCCGCCGTCGCCATCACCGCGCTCGTCTGGTCCGCGTTCGACGCGCCCGTCACGAAGTCCAACGTCCATTCGGTGACGGAGGAGATCGCGCCCAGCCTGCGCCCGGGGGACACGGTGATCTCCACGCAGCCCGAGCAGGTGCCCGTCCTGCACTACTACCTCCACGCGGTCCTCGACCTGCGCTACGCGACGCTGTTCGGCCCGCTGTCCGACCTCGGCGTCACCGACTGGCGCGACGGGACCGAGCACCTCGCGGCAGACCTCCATCCGCAGGACCTCGACCCGGTGCTGGACGCGGTCGCGGCCCGGCCAGCGCGTCGCGCTCGTCGCGCCGGACTTCGGCATCCTGGGACGCTGGAAGGCGCCCTGGTCGGCGCTCGTGCGCGCCCGGAGCCTCGCGTGGGAGGACAGGATGCTCGCCGACCCGCGCTTCCGGGTAGTGACGGTGGAACCGCCGAACCCCGTTCGCCGGCCGAACGAAGTCCAGGCCACGCGTGTTCGTGCGGCGTTAGACTCGCCCTTCACTTCTCGCGGGCGGGCGCGGGCCCTTTTCCATGACCACGTTCAACACCGACACCTCCGAATTCGACCGCGTCCCGGCTGCCGGCGACCGCAGCCGCAAGCTCCCGGTCGCCGTGCTCGGCGGGGGTCCGGCCGGGCCTGACCGCGGGGTATCTGCTGGCCAAGCGCGGCGTCCCCGTGGTCGTGTTCGAGGCCGAGGACCAGGTCGGCGGCATCGCCAAGACCGAGGTCCGCGACGGCTACCGCTTCGACCTCGGCGGCCACCGCTTCTTCACCAAGTCCCAGGAGGTCAACGACCTCTGGCACGAGGTGCTCAACGAGGAGTTCCTGCTGCGCCCGCGCCTCAGCCGGATCTACTGGAACGGCAAGTTCCTCCAGTACCCGCTGGAGGGGATGGACGTCATCAAGAAGCTCGGCCCCGTCGAGCTCATGCGCGCCGGCCTGTCCTACATCGCGGCGCTGATCAAGCCGAAGGGCAACGAGGACGACCTCGAGTCGTGGGTTTCCAACCGCTTCGGCAAGCGGCTCTACCAGCTGTTCTTCAAGTCCTACACGGAGAAGGTCTGGGGCGTGCCCTGCTCCGAGCTGCGCGCCGAGTGGGCCGCCCAGCGCATCAAGGGCCTGTCCTTCTTCTCCGCCGCCAAGGCCGCCTTCTTCGGCAACCGCGGCAACATCAAGTCGCTGATCTCCGAGTTCCACTACCCCCGCTTCGGCCCCGGCCAGATGTGGGAGACGATGGCCGACGAGATCATCGCCGCCGGTGGCGAGGTCCGCATGAACACGGCCGGTCACGCAGCTCGAGGCCGAGGACGGCCGCGTCGTCGCCGTCATGGCCGGCGGGGAGCGCGTCGAGTGCTCCGACGTCATCTCGTCGCTGCCGCTGCGCCTCACGGTCGGCATCACCGAGCCGGCCGCGTCCCCGCGAGGTCCAGGAGGCGGCGCGCGGCCTGCGCTACCGCGACTTCCTGACCGTCGCGCTGGTCATCGACGGCGAGGACCTGTTCCCGGACAACTGGATCTACATCCACGAGCCCGGCGTGCGCGTCGGCCGCATCCAGAACTTCCGCTCGTGGAGCCCGTGGATGGTGCCCGACGCCAGCAAGGCCTCCGTCGGCCTCGAGTACTTCTGCTTCCAGGGCGACGACCTGTGGGACATGGACGACGACGGCCTCGTCGCGCTCGCCACCCGCGAGATCGAGCAGCTCGGCCTCGCCCAGGCCGGCAAGGTCGAGCGCGGCTTCGTGACCCGCGTCCCGCTCGCCTACCCGATGTACGACGCCGACTACGCCCAGCGCGTCGCCAAGATCCGCAGCTGGCTCGAGGGCTTCTCCAACCTCCAGCAGGTCGGCCGCAACGGCCTGCACCGGTACAACAACTCAGACCACTCCATGCTGACGTCGATCCGCGCCGTGGAGAACATCCTCGACGGCTGCTCGCACGACCTGTGGGAGGTCAACGCGGAGTCCGTCTACCACGAGGAGGACGTGGCGGACGAGCACCCGTACAAGCGCGCACCGGACACGAAGGCGATGCAGAAGCCGCTCGCGCAGTCCGAGCGCTGACGCCGTCCCGGTTTCCGGCGCCCCGTAGCCTCAAGGCGTGCGTCGCGCGCTCGCGATCCTGATCTTCGCGCTGCTCGCGCCGTCCGCCGACGCCGCCTACTGGCACCCGGCGCCCGCCCCGCGCGGCGCCACCCTGCAGCCGAAGCGCAGCAGCGCCTTCACCGTCGACCTCGCGGAGCTGCGTCAGCGCCTGGGCCGCTCGACGGTGGTCCGCCTGCCCGCCCCGGACGGGACGCTCGAGCGCTTCCGCGTCCGCCCCGTCGCCGCCATGGCGCCCGGTCGCGCCCGGCGCGCCTCCGGCTTCCATGGCTTCGCCGGGACGGGCATCGACGACCCGTCGGCCGGCGTGCGGCTCGACTACTCCGTGCTCGGCGTCCATGCCTCCGTCCGCAGCCGGCGCGGCACCTGGTACGTCGACCCGGCGTTCGCCGGCCGGACCGGCCGCTATCTGAGCTACTTCGGGCGGGCGCTTCGCCGCGGGCAGCCGCGCGACGAGTCGACACCGCTCGGCACCGTGCCACGTGGGCGCTCCGCCCGGGCGCTCCCGCTCCCGGGGGCGGCGGTGAAGCTGCGTACCTACCGCGTGGCCCTCGCCAGCGACCCGTCCTACGCCGCCGCGGTCGCCCCGGTGACGGCCGGCGCCACGCTCGACGCGAAGGTCACCGCCGCGAAGGGGACCCTCATCCTGCGCGTCGATCAGGTCTACGAGGACGAGCTCGGCATCCACCTCCAGTTCGTGCCGGGCCTCAACTTCAACACCAAGACGGGCTTCGAGGCTGCCTACGGCACCGGGGTCGACGGCTGCGAAAACGCGGCGCTGGACCGCAACCAGGAGGTCGTCGACGCCTCCGGCCTCGTCTATGACGTCGGCCACCTCGCCTTCGGGCCGGACGGCGACGGCGGCGGGCTCGCGAGCCTGGGCGTGGTCGGGCGCGCGGGGCTCAAGGCCCAGGGCTGCACCGGCCTGTCGGTGCCCTACGGCGACGCATTCGCCGTCGACTACGTCGCCCACGAGATGGGCCACCAGTTCGGGGCAGAGCACACCTTCAACGGCACGACGAAGAACTGCGCCGGCAACCGGGTGTCCGGCTCGGCGGTCGAACCGGGCTCAGGCTCGTCGATCATGGGCTACGCGGGCATCTGCGGCATCGACGACCTGCAGCAGCACACGGACCCGTACTTCTCGCAGCGCTCCGTCACCGAGATCCAGACCTACGCCGGCGGTGCCGGCCATGGCGGCAGCGAGCAGACGACGGCCAACCGTTCGCCGGTGGTGAGCGTCCCGTCGGCGACGACCATCCCGATCCGCACGCCCTTCACGCTCGCGGGCACGGCGACGGACGCGGACGGTGACCCGCTCGTCTACACCTGGGAGCAGGACGACCTCGGCGCCGCCGCGCAGCTGGGCAGCAACAGCCGCACGAGCGGCCCGCTGTTCCGCATGTTCGGCCGGCGCTCGACGGAGACGGACGCCGACGGCCGCTACTACGCCGCCTCGGGCGAGAACCACGCCAGCGCCGCCGATGCCGCGCGCACCTTCCCGGACCTGCCGCAGATCGCCGCGGGGAACACGAACGCCGCCGGGGGCGCCTGCCCGACCCTGCAGGGGACGCCCGCGCAGGTCGACTGCTTCTCCGAGTTCCTGCCGACCGCCGCGCGCAGCCTGCGCTTCCGGCTCAGCGCGCGGGACCTCGCGGGCGGTGTCAGCGCCGCGGCCACCATCGTCACCGTCGCCGGCACGACGCCCTTCCGGGTGACGGAGTCCTTCCCGACGGCCGGCCCCGGCGTCCCCGTGCCCGTGGTCTGGGACGTGGCGGGCACGAACGCGCCGCCGTTCGGCGTCGCCGACGTCTCCATCGCCTACTCGACCGACGGCGGCCTGACCTTCCCGACCGTGCTCGCGGCGCAGACGCCCAACGACGGCCTGGAGACCGTGACCATCCCGGGCACGCTGACGGCGAACGCGCGCTTCCGCGTCGCGGCGGTGGGCGGCGTCTTCTTCGACGTCTCCCACGGAGACATGAACGTCACCCCGGGCGGCGGGACGCCCACGTACACGCCACCCCCGGTGGCCACCGCGGCGCCGACGGCGGCGCCCACCGCCGAACCGTCGCCGAGCCCCGCACCCAGCCCGGCGCCCACCGCCACCGCCGCCCCGCGCGGCGTGGTCCTGCGCCCCGACCTCACGCGCACCCCGCGCACCGTGCGGGTCTCCCGCCGCCGGACCTACAGCCTCCGCGTCGGCTGCCGCGCCAGTGCGGCATCCTCGTCCCGCTGCATCGGGACCGTGCGGGTCCGGGCCGGGCACAAGGAGATCGGCCGCAGGCTCTTCGCCGTCCGCGCGGGGAAGACCGCGACGGTGCGGCTGAAGCTCCCGCGGTCGCAGTTCCGCCGGCTCCGGCGCGCACGTCTGAAGGCGTCCGTTCGCGCCACGGTCGGAGCGCGGACCACGAATCGCGTCGTGACGCTGCGCCGGTCCGCATAATGGGGTGATGAACCGCCGCCTCGCGCGCGCCGGCCTGGTGGCCGCGCTGATCCTCCTCGTCGTCCCGGCCCTCGCCTCGGCCGCGGGGCCGTGGAAGGCGCTGTCGCGCACGGCACTGGCCGCACGCGGTGCCGCCGCCAAGGTGGAGACCCAGCCGGCGCGGTTCAAGGCCTTCACGCTGGACCGCGCCGCCCTCGACGATGCGGTGGCCGGAGCGCCGGCGGAGCAGAGCACACGGGCGGGCGCGATCGTCACCCTGCCCGACCCGACCGGCACCCTCGTGCGCTTCCGCGCGGTCGCGTCCCCGGTGATGGCGCCCGCGCTGGCACGCAAGCTGCCTGACGTGAAGACCTTCGCCGCCACCGGCATCGACGATCCGACGGCCACCGCGCGCTTCGACACGACGCCACTCGGCGTCCACGCCTCCGTCCGCAGTGACGCGGGGTCCTGGTACGTCGACCCCTACTACCGAGGCGACACGAAGACCTACGTGTCCTACTTCGCCCGCGACCTCGAGGATGCGCGCGGGCCGCTGACGGAGACCGAAGCGATCCCGAGCGCCGTCTTCGACCCCACCCCGCCCGTTCAACGCGCCGGAGCCGAGATCAAGCGGCGCGAGTACCGCCTCGCGCTCAGCAGCGATCCCGCCTACTCGAAGTACTTCGACCCCTCCGGTACCCAGCCCGACCTGGTCGACGCCGCAAAGGCCGTGCTGATGAACCGCGTGAACCAGGTCTACAACGATGATCTCGCGATCAGGTTGATCCTGATCGCGAACAACGATCAGCTCAAGTTCGCCGACAACGCGGCCTTCCTCGCCGCCGGCTATCCGGCGGAGACCGAGGCGACGACCTGCTCCGACACGCTGGACGAGAACACCGGCGCCATCAACGCCATCGTGGGCTTCGGCACCTATGACATCGGACACATCGTGATGGGCGTCGCCGGCGGTGGCGTGGCGGGCCTGGGCGTCGTCGGGACCGACAGCAAGGGGCGCGGCTGCACGGGCATCCCGACACCGAAGGGGGACTTCTTCGCCGTCGACTACGTGGCGCACGAGATGGGCCACGAGTTCGGCGGCAACCACACGTTCGCCTCGAACGGCGGCAGCTGCGCGATCAACCGCAGCCAGACGACGTCCGTGGAACCGGGCAGCGGCTCGTCGGTCATGGCCTACGCCGGCATCTGCGCCAACGACAACCTGCAGGCGCATTCCGATCCGTACTTCTCCCAGCGATCGATCGACGAGATCCAGGCCTACGTGGCCTCGGACCAGGGGACCAACACGACCGACGGCAAACCCGCCACGAACGGTGGCACGCAGCTCGATGCCGCCAACCACGCGCCCGAGCTGACGGTTCCCGCGAACGCGACCATCCCGCTCCGTACACCCTTCACGCTCGAGGGGGACGGCACGGACGCCGAGGGTGAGCCGCTCGTCTACACGTGGGAGCAGAACAACAACACGCTGCTGGCGTCCAACCTGACCGCCAACGGCAAGCTCCGCGGCCCGCTGTTCCGGCAGTTCGGCCTCGCAGCGACGGAGGCCGATCCGCTCACCTCGCCGGCGATCGGCGAGAACATCGCGACGGCTGCGGACCGGATCCGCTCGTTTCCCGATCCGGCGCAGGTCGCCGCCGGCAACACCAACGCGGAGTCCGGCACCTGCCCGTTCGTGACACAGGGGCGGACGCCCACCCCGGAGGAGGTGGACTGCTTCTCCGAGTTCCTCCCCACCATCACCTACACGCAGTCCCTCGCCTTCCGGCTCACCGCCCGCGATCGCCACTTGACGGGCGGGGGCGTAGCGCACAGGGACGTCACGCTCAGCACGCAACCCGGGCTGCCCTTCTCCGTCGATTCCCAGGCCGAGCCGAGCACCGTGGCCGGGAACGCGGGTGTCGACCTCACGTGGACGGTCGCGGGGACCGCAGCCGCTCCCTACAACGCGCCGCAGGTCAAGGTCTCCTACTCGACGGACGGCGGGCTGACGTTCCCCATCACGCTGCTGGCGAGCACCGCCAACGACGGCAGCGAGAGCGTGACGATCCCCAACACCGCCACCACCCAGGGCCGCCTGCGGGTCGCGGCGATCGGCAACTACTTCTACGACGTCAACGATGGTGACATCACCGTGACCCAGGCGCCGGGCCCCGTCGTCACCCCCGACGGGTCGCCAACGACCTCGCCGGACCCGACCGGAACGCCCGCGCCGACCGGCGAGACCGCGACGCAGACGCCGGCGCCCGCTGCGACGGCCAGCCCGACCGCGGCGCCGACCACGACCGCGACGCCGAGCAGAGCGACGGTTCGCCCCGACCTCTCGGTCACCCCGCGCAAGGCCGCGGGTCTCGCGCAAGCGTCGCGTGCAGATCCTGGTGCGCTGCCGCGTCAGCGCCGGCATCGAGGTGCCCGCCCGGTGCAAGGGGTCCGTGCGGTTGTTCGCCAAGCTCGGCAGCCGGTCGCGCCGCATCGCCCGCAGGAGCTACACGGTGGCGCCCGGCAGCACCCGCGTGGTGACGCTGACGATCCGCAAGCGGGCCTACAAGCAGCTGCGCCGCAAGAAGAAGCTGGTGACGCAGGTCCGTGCGACGGCCAACGGCGTCAAGGCGCGGCGGACGGTGCGTCTCCGGCGGTAGCCGCTGCGCATCGCGTTGCTCTAGGCGCCTCTGACTGATACTTTGCGCAGCATGACCGGGACGATGCTGCGCAATTCACCACCGGGGCTTCGCCAAGCCGCCGAAGACCACCTCTGGCTGCACTTCACTCGCATGTCCTCCGCGAAGGGCGAGGGGCTGCCGATCATCACGGGCGGCGACGGGTGCTACCTGACCGACGTCGACGGCAAGCGCTACCTCGACGGGCTGGCCGGCCTGTTCGCGGTGCAGATCGGCTACTCCTACGGCGAGGAGATCGGGGAGGCGGCACTCGAGCAGATGAAGGAGCTGCCCTTCTACACGAACTGGAGCTACGCCCACCCGCGCGCCATCGAGCTCGCGGAGGAGATCGCCGAGCTCGCCCCGGGCGACCTCAACCGCGTCTTCTTCGTCTCCGGCGGCTCGGAGGCCGTCGAGTCCGCGTGGAAGCTCGCCCGCCAGTGGCACCACGCCAACGGCGAGCGCCGCTGGAAGGCCGTCAGCCGCAACGTCGCCTACCACGGCACCACGATGGGCGCGCTGTCGATCAACGGCATCGGCACCCTGCGCTCTCCCTTCGAGCCGCTCGTGCCGGAGGTCGGCCACTGCCGCAACACCAACCGCTACCACCGGCCGGAGGGGGAGACGGAGGAGGAGTTCACCGCCTTCCTGCTCGACGACCTCCTGCACACGCTGGAGGCGCTGGACCCGACCACGGTCGCCATGGTGATCATGGAGCCCGTCCAGAACGCCGGCGGCGTCTTCGCCCCGCCGAAGGGCTACTTCCAGGGCGTCCGGAAGATCTGCGACGACCACGGCATCCTGCTGTGCGCCGACGAGGTCATCAACGGCTACGGCCGTCTCGGCGCCTGGTTCGGGTCGGAGAAGTACGACATCAAGCCGGACATGATCACCTGCGCCAAGGGCCTGTCCTCGGCCTACGCGCCGATCGGCGCCCTGATCGCCACCGACCGGATGATGGAGCCGTTCTCGAAGGGCACGAGCATGTTCAGCCACGGCGTGACCTTCGGCGGGCACCCCGTCATGTGCGCGATCGCCTCGAAGAACCTCGAGATCATGAAGCGCGAGAAGATCGTGGAGCACGTCGCCGAGACCGGCCCGGACTTCCTGGCGAAGCTCAACGGGCTCAAGGAGCTGCCGATCGTGGGCGACGTCCGGGGCGAGGGGTTCTTCGCCGCCATCGAGCTCGTGCGCGACAAGGAGACGAAGGCGAGCTTCACCGACGAGGAGTCCGAGCTCGTGCTGCGCGACTTCCTCTCGCCGCGCCTGATGCAGAAGGGCCTCATCTGCCGCGCCGACGACCGTGGCGACCCGGTCGTCCAGCTGTCGCCGCCCCTCGTCGCCGAGCAGGCGCAGTTCGACGAGATGGCCGACATCCTCGGCTCGGTCCTGGAGGAGGCGTGGGCGAAGCTCGACAACTGACGTCGCCCACGGCGGTCGTCCTCGATGACCTGGACGACCGCCTGATCGCCGCGCTGCGGGAGAACGGGCGGGCGCCCTTCCGGCGCCTGGCCGAGCAGCTGGGCACTTCGGAGGCGACGCTCCGCAACCGCTACGCGCGGCTCGTCGAGGGCAACGTGCTGGCGGTCACCGCCGTCACCAACCCGATGGCGCTCGGCTACGACGCCACGGCCATGCTCGGCCTGAGCGTGCAGGGCCCGCCGGAGGCCGTCGCGGACGAGCTGAGCACGTGGGACGAGGCCGTCTACGTCGTCGTGGTCGCCGGCCGCTTCGACCTGCTGGTGGAGGTCGTGGCCAAGGACCGTCGCGACCTGCTGGCGATGATGAACCGCATCCGCGCGCTGGAGGGCGTCACCGCCTCGGAGACGTTCCTCTACCTCGATCTGCGCAAGTACGACTTCGGCACCGCCTAGTGCGCAACGGCGACACGTCGTACTGGTGGGCGGACATCGGCAAGCCGCCCCGCCGGCCCGCGCTGCAGGGCCGCTCGAGTGCGACGTCGCGATCGTCGGCGGCGGCTACACGGGGCTGTGGACCGCCTGGTACCTCAAGCGCGCGCGGCCGGACTGGCGGATCGCGATCCTCGAGCGGGAGTTCTGCGGCTTCGGCGCCTCCGGGCGCAACGGCGGCTGGGTGAGCGGGCTGCTCGCGGGGTCCCGGGAGCGGTGGGCGGAGGAGTTCGGGCGCGATGGTGTGATCGCGGCGCAGCGGGAGATGTTCCGGGCCGTGAGCGAGGTGCGGGACTTCTGCACCGAAGAAGGGGTGGACTGCGACCTCGTCGTCGGCGGCTCCCTCGACGTGGCGAGGTCCGCACCCGCCCTCGCACGGCTGCGGAAGCTCGTGGAGTACCAGCGGTCATGGGGGTTCGGGGAGGAGGACTGGCGCGAGCAGTCCGTCGCCGACCTCGTGCACGTCGAGGGCGCCCGCGGCGGCGTCTTCACCCCGCATTGCGCGCGCGTGCATCCCGCCAAGCTCGTGCGTGGCCTCGCCGACGCCGTCGAGCGCAGCGGCGTGGAGATCTACGAGGACACGCCGTACCCCGCGGATGTGCAGGCACGCTTCACGGTGCTGGCGACGGAGGGGTACTCGCACGCCATCACGCCGCGCCGGCTGATCCCCATGAACTCGTCGATGATCGTCACGGAGCCCGTCGACGTGCGAGTGGCGGGACGGCCTCACCGTCCGCGACGCGGCCCACACCTTCGTCTACCTGCAGCGCACGGCGGACGGGCGCATCGCCATCGGTGGCCGGGGCAAGCCGTACCGCTACGGCTCGCGGACCGACCGCAACGGCGAGCTCGCCCCGGCCACCGTCAAGGAGCTCACCCAGCGGCTGCACCAGCTGTTCGGGATCGAGCCGCGCATCGACCACGCCTGGGGTGGGGTGCTGGGCGTCTCCCGCGACTGGTGCCCGGCCGTGACCTTCGACGGCCGCCTGGCCACCGCGGGCGGCTACGTCGGCGACGGCGTCTCCACCGCCAACCTCGCCGGCCGCACGCTGCGCGACCTCCTCCTCGGCGAGGACACGGAGCTCACGCGCGCGCCGTGGGCCCGGCACGTCCCCAAGCGCTGGGAGCCCGAGCCGCTGCGCTGGCTCGGGGTGCACGCCGTCTACGGGCTCTACCGCGCCGCGGACGCCGTGGAGGAGCGCAGCCAGCGGCCGTCCCGGCTCGCTGCGGTGGCGGACCGGATCGCTGGGCGATAGCCCGCCTCATTATGGAACCCAGCGGGTAGGCTGACCTGCTTGCCGGGGACGTCCCCTGGGGCGCCGCAGGGACAGGCGCAACCCTTCCCGGCCGAGACTCGATGAGCACCGCTGTCACCGACACCCGCATTGCGCGGTCCTCCGACCGCATCCTCGGCCTGCCCGAGAAGGCCCGCCAGCGGCCGCATGTGGCGCTCGCCGCGGTGCTCGCGCTCGCGGCGGTCGTGTACTTCGTCGGGCTCAGCCGCTCCAGCCTGTTCATGGACGAGGTGTTCACCTGGAACGCCTCCCGGCACGACCTCGCGCGGGTCTTCGACGAGGTCGGTGGCGCGGAGGTCACCCCGCCGCTCTACTACCTGCTGCTGCACCTGTGGCTCGGGCTGACGGGCGGCCACAGCGAGCTGATCCTGCGGCTGCCCAGCGCCCTGTGCGGCGTCGGGCTCGTCGCGGCGGTCCACTGGCTGGGCACGGTCGTGGCCGACCGGCGCGTCGGGCTCACGGCGGCCCTGCTGACGGCGCTCAGCCCGCTCGTCCTCCAGTACGCGCAGGAGGCGCGCGCCTACGCCCCGTTGATGCTCGCCGCGACGGTCGCCGTGGCTGCGGGGGTGACGCTCGCCCGTGAGCCCCAGCGGCGGCGCTGGCTGGTCCTGACCATGACGACGGCGAGCGCTGGCGGTGCTCCTGCACTACACGGCAGCAGCCGTCCTCGCCCCGCTCGCCGTCTGGCTGCTGCTGCAGCGTCAGATCGCGCTGCGCGCCCGCGTCGCCGTCGCCTTCGCCTTCGCGATCCCGTTCGTCGCCCTGCTGCCGCTCCTGGCCGATCCAGGTCGGCGCCGGCCACCACAACGCGAACCTCGACGCCTACGCGCGCATCACCAGCACCGGCCTTCTCCGCCTGGTCGCCACGCCGTTCGACGGTCGCGCGCTGCACGGCATGATGCCCAGCTACCAGCTCGGCTTCCTGGCCCTGGTGGACGCCGTCGCGCTGCTGGCCCTCGGCGATCGCTTCCGTCACGTGCGCGGCCGCTGGCTGCTCGTGGCCGCATCGACGCTGCCCGTGGCCGGCATCGTCGTCATCAGTGCCCTGGTCAACCCGTTCGCCATCACCCGCTACACGGCCGTCGCGGCGCCGTTCATGCTCGTCTCGGTCGCCGTCGTCGCCTGGCGCGTGCCGCGCACGCTGGGCGTCGGGCTGATCGGCGTCGCCCTCCTCGCCTCCGTCATCGGGACGGTGGGCGCGCAGATGTCCGGCGGGCAATGGCCCGACACGCGCGCCGCCACCGCCGACGTCGGTGCCGCGGCCCGGCCCGGCGATCTCGTCGCCGGGGTCACGAACCTGCAGTTCTTCAACGCCAACGCCTACTACGACGCCCGCAACGGCATCACCACCCGCGGCTTCGCCTCCACCCAGGCGGCCCTCGCCTCGCCGGACGCGCAGCGCGCCCTGGACGGGGGAGGCCGCGTCTTCCTGCTGTCCTGGCCACCCGTCCCCGGGCTGCGGCAGACCGTCGCGGACGCAGGGGCCCGGGTGCGCACGACGCGCGAGTACGGGGGCACCTACCACGTGCAGGTGGCCGAGGTCGTCCGCTGAACTTGTCCGGCTACGTCTCCTGGCGTCGCGTGACGATCGCTCGCTTCGCCGCGCTGCTGGCGGTCGCGGGGGGATTCGCGTACCTGGTGTGGCGCGCGCCGCAGCTGCCCGACCTGGGGCCGGCGGCGTGGGCGTTCTACGTCGCGGAGGTCTTCACGTTCCTGACCCTGGTCAGTGCGGTGCCGCTGATGTGGACCCCGCGCCCGCGGCGGTGGGCGCCGCCGCCGCACGGGACGCTCGACATCTTCGTGACCGTCTGCGGCGAGGATCCGGAGATGGTGGAGGCGACCGTCGAGGCGGCGCTCGACATCGACTACCCGCACCGGACCTACATCCTCAACGACGGACGTCGCGCGGGCCTCGAGGGCTGGGAGGCCATCGACGCCGTGGGCGAGCGGGTCGGCGTCCCCGTCTTCACCCGCACGGACGGGGTCCGCGGCAAGGCAGGCAATCTCAATCACGCGCTGCGTCAGACGGACGGCGACTTCGTGGCGGTCATCGACGCCGACCACCTCGCCCGGCCCGACCTCGGCGACGACCTGCTCGGCCACTTCCACCCGCGCGTGGCCTTCGTCGCCACCCGGCAGGACTTCCGCATCGACGCCAAGGACTGGCTGGGCAACACGGAGGTCTTCTTCTACGGGGTCATCCAGCCCGCCAAGGACCGCGACAACGCCGCCTTCAGCTGCGGCAACGGCGTCGTCTACCGCCGCGCGGCCCTCGAGGAGATCGACGGCTTCAGCGAGTGGAACCTGGTCGAGGACCTGCACACGAGCTACCAGCTGCACTCCGCCGGCTGGCAGAGCGTCTACGTCCCCCGGGCGGTGACGACCGGCACCGCGCCCGCGACCGCCGCCGAGATGGCCGCCCAGCGGCTGCGTTGGGCCACCGACAGCCTGCGCCTGTTCTTCTGGGACAACCCCTTCCGCAAGCCAGGGCTGACGCTCCCGCAGCGCCTGCACTACGCGCAGACGACCGGGATCTACTACCTGGCGACCGCGTTCCAGATCTGCTTCCTGCTCTGCCCGGCGCTGACGCTGTTGTTCGGCATCGACGTGCTGCAGGTCGACAGCACCGGCGCGTACCTCGCGCACCTGATCGTCTTCATCGGCCCCCTGGCCACGATGCTGGTCGCGTTCGCCGGCTGGCGGGGCGCGCTGCGGCTCGTGCAGATGCAGTCCTTCCTCGCGCCCGTGTTCTGCCTCGCGGCGTTCCGGGCGGCGCGGATGCGCCCGGGGAAGCGCGCGAAGGCCTTCTCGGGCGTCACGCGCAAGTCCAAGCAGCAGCAGGTCAACCGCATCACGCTCGTCCAGCACGCCCTGTTCCTGGTGCTGCTGACGTCGGTCGGCGTCGAGCTCGGCCGTGGGTGGGGGATCCAGTGGGGCGCGGTGCTGTGGGCGCTGGTGATGGCCGGGTCCCTGTGCACGCAGAACTCCATGGTCTCCATGCAGTGGGACGTCGCCCAGTCGACGCGGATCGCCTTCACCGCCCCGATCGTGGCGGCGATGGCCGTGGCCCTGCTCAGCGTGTGGTCGCCGTTCCCCGGCGCGACCCCGACCCAGGTGCTGGCCGCGCAGCGTGGTCAGTCGCTCAACCTGCCGCCGGCGAACCAGGTGGCCGAGCACGCTCCGGCGCGGCCGACGAAGCTGCGCGCCCGCCGGCACAGCGTCTACCTCGGCGCCTACGACTCGGTCTTCCAGCGCGGCCGGACGTCCACCGTCGCCTACGGGGATGCGCCCGTGCGCATCATGCACCGCTACCAGCAGTGGTGGGGTCCGGGCCATGGCTTCGACCGGCCCTGGATGGACGCCGTGGCCCGAGCCGGGGCGGTGCCGATGGTCACCTGGGAACCCTGGCGCAAGCCCAAGGGCGCGGTCGTCGACCCCAACCAGCACCCGCACCTGCTCGACGACATCGCCGCGGGCGACTACGACGCCTTCCTGACCCGCTACGCCCGGAGCGCAGCGGCGTACCGCCGCCCGGTGATCCTGCGCTTCATGCACGAGATGAACGGCAGCTGGTACCCGTGGGCCACGCGGGTCAACGGCAACACGCCGGGCGACTACAAGCGCGCCTTCCGCCACGTGCACCGGGTCTTCGACCACGCCGGCGCGGAGAACGTCTCCTGGCAGTTCTCGGTCGACTCGCTGGCGGGCGGCCCGCCGACGCCGCGGTCCACGCTGCGCACCTACTGGCCCGGCCGCCGCTACGTCGACTGGATCGGCCTGTCGGGCTTCAACTGGGGACCGGAGTCCGTGTACCCGTCGGAGCGGTCCTTCCTGGCCACCTTCAAGCCGACGCGTCGACGTCGTCTCGCGCTTCGGCAAGCCGGTCATGCTCTCGGAGGTCGGCACCTCCGCCCGCAGCGCCGATCCGGCCGCCTGGCTCGGCAGCGCCCTGCGCGACGTGCGCCGGCTGCCCTCGGTCAAGGCGCTCGTCTTCTTCAACGCCGACACCCCGGACGCGGACTTCCGCCTCGGTCGGCCGGCGCTGCGCGTCCTCTCGCGGGACGCGCGCCGCGCGCACTTCGCGCGCGCGCTGCAGACCGAGACCCCCTAGCGCGTCGCGAAGGCGGACGCGGCGGGGAGGATGCTCCAGTCCTCCTCCTTGTTCTGGTCGAACCAGACGATGGCGTCGAGCCGCGGCATCGTGCGCGCGCGTCTTCCACATGTCGCGCACCCAGGCGGCCTTGTCGCCGCCCTTCGGCGCCGAGCCGACCTCGGCGATCCACACGGGCTGCGGGCCGAGCTTCGTCAGGCGCGTCGTAGGCCCCGCGGAAGATCGGCTCGAAGGACTGCCAGCCGCCGTAGTCGGCGCGCAGGTCGCCCCAGTTGTAGCCGTCGAGCGAAGCACATCGACGTACGACGTGCCGGGGTAGTAGTTCTCCATGGCGTTGGCCTGGGTGTGGGGGACGCTGTAGGGCAGGGGGCACCAGACCCACTTGACGTTGGTCGCGCCGTGGTCGCGGAAGATGTCGACCATCCGCCGCCAGGCCTTGACGTAGAGCTCCGGCGAGTTGTCGCCGACGGTGGCGCCCCACGGGTACCAGTTGCCGTTCATCTCGTGCATGGGCCGCAGGTAGACGTCGGTGCCGACGGCCTTGAGCTGGTCGGCCCAGGAGGCGATGTACGCGTCGAAGGCGCCGTCGGCGATCCGGCGCAGGCGGAACTGCGGCTGGTCGGCGGCGCTGGGCGTCCACGGCTCCCAGGTCAGCAGGGGGATGCGCCCCGAGCCGGTGACGGCGCCCACGACCTCGGGGTGGAACTGCTCGGCCCACGAGCCGGGCTCCCAGTTCTGGTACCAGTTGACGATGTCGATGCGGCGGCCGAGCTTGCCCTGCAGCGCGTCGACGGAGTCCGACGTTGCCGCCGTAGGGCGCGCCGTCGGTGAAGACGCCGAACAGCGGGTCCTTGCGCGCGGCGGACGGGCGTGGTCACGGGGGCACGGCTCTGCCGAGGCGGGAGGCGACCCCGGCTGCGCCGGCGCGGGCTTCGACCGCAGGCCGAGGCGGGCCTGGACCTGGTGTGACGATGCTTCCAGCGGGCCATCTTCTTGTGATGGGACTTCCCGTGGGATCGGTGCCTACGCGCGGACGCGTCGGCAGGCATGATGCTGATGAGGGACAGGGCGAGCGCCGCGAGAAGCGCTGCCGCCGGGAACTTGGGACGGGCGGGCACCCTCTCCCGATCGGAAGGGGCCCCGGCGCGATCCGCACGGCCGCCCGAAAACTGGACAGGTGTCCAGTCGCGCCCTGGACGTTCGTCCGAGTTGTTCAGCCGGAGCCCCCCGGGTACACACCGGCCATGGGAGAGGCCCCCGAGTCGCCGACGGACGTCTCCGCAGGCGGCTGGAAGGCCACCTTCAAGCGGGCCTTCGCCGAGTTCCGCGCCGACGACATGATGACGGTGGCGGCCGGGCCTCACCTACTACGCGGTCCTGTCGCTGTTCCCGGCGCTGCTGGCCTTCGTGGCGCTGCTCGGCGTGGCCGGCCAGTACCCGGAGACCTCCGACGCCGTCCTCAAGGTGGTCGGCAGCATCGGTCCCAAGAGCGCCGTCGACACCCTGCGGGAGACGATCGAGGGCGTCGTGAAGAGCTCGGGCGGCGCCGGCGCGCTGCTCGGCGTCGGCCTGCTCGGCGCCATCTGGTCGGCGTCGGGCTACATCGGCGCCTTCTTCAAGGCCGCCAACCGCATCTACGACGTCGAGGAGGGACGCCCGTTCCTCAAGCTCAAGCCGATCCAGCTCGGCCTCACCGTGCTGTTCCTGATCGTCTCGGCCTTCGCCGCGATCGCCTTCGTCGCCAGCGGCGAGCTCGCCCGCTCCATCTTCGACGTCATCGGCCTCGGCAGCACCGCGGTCGACGTCTGGGCCTACGCGAAGTTCCCCGTGCTCGGCGGTGGTCGTCGTCTTCATGATCGCCGTCCTGTACTGGGTCGCCCCCAACGTCGAGCAGCCCGCGTTCAAGTGGCTCACGCCCGGCGGCGCCGTCGGGCTGCTGGCGCTGATCGTCGCCTCCGTGCTGTTCGGCTTCTACGTGGCCAACTTCGGCTCGTACAACAAGACCTTCGGGACGCTGGCCTTCGTGCCGCTGTTCCTGACCTGGCTGTGGATCGCGAACCTCGCGCTGCTGTTCGGCGCCGAGGTGGACGCGGAGCTCGCCCGCAGCCGGCAGATCGAGGCCGGGATGCGCCCGGTCGACAAGGAGCCCTTCCTCCCCCTGCGTGATGAGCCGGAGCCGCCCAAGGACGGCGCCGCGCTCGCGCGGGAGGAGGCGGCGCGATCCACACCACCACTGGCAACGACGAGGGAGGAATAGGCATGGCTGAAGAGGAGACGCAGGTCGAGGAGACGGAGGAGGACGCCCAGCAGGAGAAGGGCGACCAGTCAGGGTCCGAGCGGGAGACGATGGACTCCGACGCCGTCAACAAGCAGATGGAGGAGGTCGAGGAGAACCCGCCCCAGAAGCTCGAGGACTGGCCGGACGGCCCCGCCAAGTACCGCACCATCGGCGGCGGCGACGCCAACGAGTCGTGGGAGGAGGGCCCGACCGCCAAGCTCGGCCCGTCCGACGTCCGCTACTACGAGGACGGCCGCGTCACGGTCAAGGGCGAGGAGGTCGACAACCCCGAGGACTTCAAGGGCGACCCGATCCCGGGCGGCCCGACCGACCCGGAGGCGCCGGACGACCCGTCGGGCGTCGAGGACTCCGACAAGGACGAGGGCGGCAGCGGCAGCGCGGAGGCCGAGGGCTCCGACGCGACGGACGGCGGCGACGAGTCGCGCTCCGGCGACACGAAGCCCGACGAGGAAGAGGAGGACGCCTAGCGCGAGCTTGATCCGGCGCGTCACCGCAAGGGGCGCGCCGGAGCTGGGCACCGCGCGGACGCGCAGGACGAGCGTGCGCTTCACCCGCTTGCGCGCCTTCCGGCTCAGCTTGAGGTGGGCGACGCGGCGCACGGCGCCCGTGAAGGTCAGGGTGCGACGGGTGCGGCCGACCGTCAGGCGCACGCGAGCGGCGCGGTTCGGCTTCACCCGGACCGTGAGCCGCCCGGTGCGGCGCACCCGGCGGCGGGTCGTGGCCTCGACGACGACCTTGACGGAGAAGCGCTTGGGCGCGGGCGTGGGGGCCGGCGTCGGCGTCGACGACGCGGTCGGCACGGGGCTCGGGCCGGGCGTGACGGTCGGCGCGGGCGGTGGCGGCGGGTCGGCGCCGATCTGCACGAAGCGCGCGGTGGACGGCGTCCCCTGCGCGTCGAGCAGGAAGAGCATGTAGAAGCCGGGCGGGGCCAGGTTGGCGCTGCCGGGGGCGGTCAGGGCCACGCCGCCGCTCGTCGGCACGGGCGCCGACAGCTCCACGATGCGCTGGCTCATGTCGGTGGCGTGGGTGTCGGCGCCGGGGGCGACGAGCACCGCGCGGGTCACCGCGTCGGGCGTGCCGGCGATGAACGGCTGCCCGTAGTCGACCGCGACGGGCGCGGACGTCAGGGACGGGCGGGGCCTGGCGCTGCCGTCGGCGTTGAGCAGGTAGGGCGGGGTCCACGTCTCGGCGGTGTCGGTGGCGGTCCCCGACCCCGGGCCGGTGGGACCGTTGATGTCGTCACCCATGGAGAGCACGCGCGCGTCGGGGAGCAGCAGCGCCGTGGAGTGGTAGGTCCGTGCTTCGGCCTGCGCGTTGCCGTAGGTGAAGGTGTCGCTCACGGGGTCGTAGAGGTCGATGCGCTTCTGCGCCGCCGTGCCGTGCCAGCGGTAGTTCCAGTCGTTCCCGGTGTCGCCGGTCCCGCCTCCGACGACGGCGACGCGGCCGTCGGGCAGGTTGACGCCGTTGGCGAACGCGCGCGGTGCGTGCATGAGGGGGCCGGCGCTCCAGGTGCCGGTCACGTCGTCGAAGCGCGTGGTGGTCGCGTTGGCGACGACGGGCGGGGTCAGCGCGCGCTCGTCCACGTCGGCGCCGCCGAAGAGCATCGCCTGCGTGGAGCCCCCGTCCGCCGTGCCGCCCAACAGCGCGCCCGTGGCCCACTGGCGGTGCGCGGCCATGTCGGGCAGGTCGGTCGAGCTCGCGTCGTCCTGACCGGGGGTCGGCGGGTGGAAGAGCCAGTTGTCGGACTTGCGGGGGCCGGCGACGAGCGCGTGCCCGCTCGGCATCCACCACAGGTGCGGGTACTGGCCGATGTACTGCGGGTGCCCGGGCTTGCCGTCGATCCTGAAGTTCTCGAGCCGCTGCAGGGTGTCCGTCGCCGGGTCGAAGATCTCCACGTCGGTGTTCGCCCCGATGGGCGTGTCCTCGTCGTCCGTCCTTCGGCAGGCCGGCGACGATCACCGTCCGCCCGTCGGGCAGCTCGAGCTGCGACGGGTACCAGCGGCCCTGGCGCATGCGCGGACCGGCCTTCCACGTCTCCGTGACGGGGTCGAAGAGGTAGGTGGTGTCCAGGCCCTGGTTGGGCGAGCCGCACGGTCCCGGTCACCGCCGCCCGACGACGAGCACGCGGCCGTCGGGCAGGGTGGAGGCGCCGGCGCAGAAGATGTGACGCGGCTTGTCCGTGCGCGGGTCGGTCGGCGGCGGGACGGGGTGGATTGTCCCGTGGCGGGGTCGAGGACGTACGCCTCGGCGTGGCCGGGATCGACCGTGTTGGGCGGGTGGTTCGGATCCGGGTTGTAGTCCAGCGGCCGGTAGGGGTAGGCGAAGTAGAGGATCTTGCCCGTGCGCAGCATGATCGCGTTGATCGCGACGATCGGGCAGGTTCGCGGCGGGGGCCTCCCAGCGCCCGCCGACGTTCGGCGGCTGGAACGAGTTGTCGGGCGCGGTCGGGGTGTTGACGGGGTCGTCACGCCGGACGCGGCGGGTCAGCAGGCGGCGCTCGACCATGCGCTGACGGGCGTGCGCGGCGGCGTGATCGGTGCCGAGGAACGTGCTCTCCAGGCGCCGAGTACGGCGCTCGGCCCGCTGCGCGTGCACGGTCGCGACCGGCGGAGGCCTTCAGCGTGGGGAACACCGCGGAGTGCCCGTGGCCGGCGGCCGGCGCGCTCATGACGAGCGCGGCGAGCATCCCGGGCAACAGGGGTCGCCGGAACATCCTCCGGCACGATAGGGACGCGCCGGGCGATGCCGTTCCGGCGCCGCGGCGTTCACATAACGCGCCTGAAACCAGGTGTCCTCGGGTATCCGCCAGACGTCCGGTTGACGCCGGATGGGGCGCTACATTGCCCCGCTCGGTCGGGGGCAGACGATCGCGCTGCCCCGTGACAGCCCGCAAGACCAACGAAGACCAGAGGTCTCAAGCTGCCATGAACGCACTTACCCGCACCCTCATCAGGATCCTCCTCGCCGGCCTCGTGCTCGGCGCGCTCTCCGCTGCGCCCGCCGCGGCGAAGCCGCGCCGGGTGACCTTCGGCGCGTGGACCCCCGGCTCTCCGTTCGGCGGCGCGCTCGCGGCGACGAACCAGCTCGAGGGCTCCCTCCAGCGCCGGGTCAAGATCGTCTCCTGGTACCAGGACTGGAGCGTCGACGAGAGCCACTTCCGCTGGAACGTGACCAAGGCCATCAAGGGCGTCCGCCGCAGCGGCCGGACCCCCATGCTGACCTGGGAGCCGTTCCCGGGGAACCCCTACGGCCCCGGTCCGTGGGATCAGTACTCCAACGACGCGATCATCAGCGGCGCCCACGACGACTACATCCGCTGGTGGGCCTCGAAGATCTCCCGCCTGGGCAAGGTCTACGTCCGCTTCGCCCACGAGATGAACGGCACCTGGTACTCCTGGGGCGGCCCGGTCAACAACAACTCCCAGGCCAAGTACGTGGCGATGTGGCGCCACGTGGTGGACGTGGCCCGCAGCGCCGGGGCGACCAACATCAAGTGGGTGTGGTGCCCCCTCACGGAGAACGTCCCGAACACGCGGAGCAACCGCTTCCAGGGCTACTACCCGGGCCGCGCCTACGTGGACGTGCTCGCGCTGGACGGCTACAACTGGGGCGGCGGCACGCCCGAGTACGGCGGCTGGCGCTCCTTCCGCAAGATCTTCGCGAGCCCGTACAAGCGGCTGCGGCGCCTGGGCAACCAGCCCATCTGGATCGCCGAGGTCGGCTCCTCCTCCGACGGCGGCGACAAGAACGCGTGGGTGCGCTCCATGTTCCGCACCGCCGCGCGCTGGAAGCGCCTGAAGGCCATCGTCTGGTTCAACCAGGACGGCGGGCGCGACTGGTCGACGGCGTCGGCCGCCTCGGCCTTCAAGCGCCGCTGAGCGTCAGTGGTCTGCGACGAACCCGTCCTCGGGTTCGATCGGCAGCCCCTGGCCGTGCCAGGCGCTGATGCCGCCCGTGAGCGAGTAGGCCTCGTAGCCGGCGCGGCGGAAGGCCTGTGCCGCCATGCCTGAGCGGGCGCCGAGGCGGCAGTAGAAGAGGACGGGCGTCTCCTTGTCGAGCGTCTCGGCCTGGGAGGCCAGGCGCTCGAGCTCCACGTGGCGGGCGCCCTCCAGGCGGCCGGCCTCGACCTCGTAGGGCTCGCGGACGTCCACGAGCTGCACCGACCCCTCGCGGATCAGCTCGGCCGCCCGCTCGGGGGAGACCTCGATTGACTCGTCGTCGAAGGCGCCCATGTGGAAGGGAGCATAACTCCGCTCAGATCGGGTAACGTGCCGTTCGTAGTCGTTGTCCAACTGGCCGAATTCGTGCATGTCAGGTGCGCGGAACGGGGGAACCAGTGGGTGTCCTGTCGAAAGGGCATCCCGGGGCGAATCGCCGGCGTGCGCCGGTGTAGCGCGATCTTTCCGCGCGAGCCCGTCAGCTAACCCCGTAGGCGCTCGAAAGAAGGGGTTCGGTTTGTCGAAGGTTCGTGGTGGTCTTGTTGTTCTGGTGCTGGCACTCGCCTGCGCCGTTCCCGCGACCGCCGACGCACGCCCCTTCGGATCCCGCACGCTGGCCAAGGGCACCACGGGTGCCGACGTCCGCACGCTGCAGAGCCTGCTGACGGACGCCGGGTACCGCACGATGGTCGACGGCGAGTTCGGCCGCGGCACCGTGCGCAGCGTCCGCACCTGGGAGGACGACGCCGACCGCACGGTCGACGGCCGCGTCACCCGCAGCGACGCCCGCGCCCTGCGCAGCGACGCCGAGGACTCCCGCTCGAGCGCCGACGAGGAGCCCGTCGAGGACGACGTCGTCGAGGACGAGGACGAGGCGGCCAAGCTCGCCAACCCCGCGGCCACCGGCGGCGCCGGCTACGTCCAGACCTCCAAGGCGACGCTCAGCGACGACGGCACCGCCATCGCGCCCGACCAACGCCCCGCAGGCGGTCAAGGACATCATCGCCGCGGGCAACAAGATCCACGACCTGCCCTACCGCTACGGCGGCGGCCACGGCTCCTTCAAGGACTCGGGCTACGACTGCTCGGGCTCCGTCTCCTACGCCCTGCACGGGGGCGGCCTGCTCAAGTCCCCGCTGGACTCCACGAGCTTCGAGTCCTGGGGCGCGTCCGGCCCGGGCACCTGGGTGACGGTCTACGCCAACTCCGGGCACGCCTACATGGTCGTGGCGGGGCTGCGCTACGACACGAGCGGCGCCTCCTCGCGCGGCGGCTCGCGCTGGACGGACGAGATGCGCTCGCCCTCCGGCTACGTCGTCCGGCATCCGAACGGGTCTCTAATCTCGCAGGGGTGCGGTTCGCGCCCCTGCTGATCCTCCTCGCGCTGCTGCGCCGGTTGCGGCAGCGACAAGGGGCTCGACTACGACCTGCGCACGCCGCCGCCCTACATCGGCGGCGTCTCCGTGGCGCCCAAGGGCCAGCAGGCCGTCGACCGCAAGATGAGCAGCGCGGACGCCGAGCGCTACCGGCCGGTCATCGCCGACTGGGCGGACGCGGTGCGCCGCGGCGACCTCGCCGCCGCCAGCGGCTTCTTCGACCTCCCGGCGATCGTCTACCAGCCCGGTCACACCGCGCTGCAGGTCAACACCCCGCAGATCGCCGCCGCCTTCAATGCCGCCTCGCTTCCGTGCGGGGCCAAGCTGCTCGGCACCAACCCGGACGGCCGCTACGTGATCGGCACCTTCGTGCTGGTGGACGCGGGGAAGACCAAGTGCGACGCGGCGGGCGACCTCGCCCGCGTGGGCTTCGTCTTCGGCGACCGGCGCCATCCCCGTCAGTTCACGGAGTGGTGGCAGGTGCAGGGCAAGCCGGACCCGGCGACGTTCCCGGACAAGCGCCCCGCGGCGCTGCAGCCGGCCACCGTGTCCGACTTCGGCTAGGCGTCGGGAATACGATCGGGGGCATGACCACCGCCCCCGCCGACACGCAGTACGACCTGACGCCGGATCAGATCGACTTCCGCGACACCATCCGGCAGATGGTGCGCGCGAAGGTGGCGCCGCGGGCGGCCGAGATCGACGCGAAGGCCGAGTACCCGTGGGACCTGCGCAAGCTGTTCTCGGAGCTCGACCTCTTCGGGCTGCCGATCTCGCGAGGAGTACGGCGGCACCGGGCACCGGCACGCTGATGCTCAACGTCGCCATCGAGGAGGTCTCCAAGGCGTGCGCGTCCAGCGGCCTGATGCTCGCCGTCCACGAGCTCTCGCACGCTGCCGATCAAGCTCTTCGGCTCCGACGAGATGAAGCAGCGGATCCTGCCCCGGTGCGCCACGGGCGAGTGGACGGGCGCCTTCGCCCTCTCGGAGCCCGACGCCGGCTCGGATCCCGGCGGCATGCGCACGAGCGCGGTGCTCGACGGCGACGAGTGGGTCATCAACGGCGTCCAAGAACTGGATCACCAACTCCTCCGTCGCCGACTTCTACGTCGTCTTCGCCGTCACCGACCGCGAGAACCGCCGCATCACCGCGTTCCTCGTCGAGGCCGACCGGCCCGGCTTCTCCATCGGCAAGCTCGAGCACAAGATGGGCATCAAGGGCTCGCCGACGGGCTCGCCGGTCCTGGAGGACGTGCGCGTCCCGCCGGAGAACGTCATCGGCGAGGTCGGCCGCGGGCTCTCCGTCGCGCTGGGCACGCTCGACCACTCGCGCCTCGGCGTCGGCGCGCAGGCCGTCGGCATCGCCCAGGGCGCGACGGACTACGCCGTCGCCTACGCCAAGGAGCGCGTCCAGTTCAAGAAGCCGATCATCGAGTTCCAGATGATCCAGGCCAAGCTCGCCGACATGGAGACGCGCACCGCCGCCGCGCGCGAGCTGCTCTACCGCGCGTCCGTCAAGGTCGACCGCAACGACAAGGACAAGGGCAAGTACTCCGCCATGGCCAAGGTCTTCGCCGGCGACACCGCCATGGCCGTCACCGTCGAGGCGGTCCAGGTGCTGGGCGGCTACGGGTACGTGACCGAGTACCCCGTCGAGCGGATGATGCGCGACGCGAAGATCACCCAGATCTACGAGGGGACCCAGGAGGTCCAGCGCCTCGTGATCGCCAGGTACCTGTGAGCCGCACGGCGCCGATCTACGACCCGGCGACGGGGGAGGTCCAGCGCGAGCTGACCCTCGCCGAGCCCGCCGACGTCGACGCGGCGGTCGCCCGCGCCCGCGCCGCCTTCGCGGGGTGGAGCCAGACCAGCGTCGTCAAGCGCGCACGGGTCATGTTCCGCTTCCGCGAGCTGGTCGCCGCGCACACGGACGAGCTCGCCCGCATCGTGGCGAGCGAGCACGGCAAGGTCGTCGAGGACGCCAAGGGCGAGGTCATCCGCGGCCTCGAGGTCGTCGAGTTCGCGTGCGGCATCCCGCAGCTGCTCAAGGGCGAGTTCTCCGAACAGGTCTCGGACGGCGTCGATGCGTTCTCCTTCCGCCAGCCGCTCGGCGTCTGCGCCGGCATCACGCCCTTCAACTTCCCCGTGATGGTCCCCATGTGGATGCACCCGGTGGCGATCGCGACGGGGAACACCTTCGTGCTCAAGCCCTCCGAGCGCGACCCGTCCGTCTCCGATCGCATCGCCGAGCTCTACGCGGAGGCCGGCCTGCCCGACGGCGTCTTCACCGTCGTCCACGGGGACAAGGTCGCCGTGGACGCGCTGCTCGACCACGACGACGTCGACGCGATCTCCTTCGTCGGTTCCACCCCCATCGCCCGCTACGTGCACGAGCGCGCCACCGCCGCCGGCAAGCGCGTGCAGGCCCTCGGCGGCGCCAAGAACCACGCGGTCGTCCTGCCGGACGCCGATCTCGACAACGCCGCGGGCCAGCTCGTCGCCGCCGGCTACGGCTCGGCCGGCCAGCGTTGCATGGCCATCTCCGTCGTCGTCGCGGTGGGGGACGCCGCCGACCCCCTGGTGGAGAAGATCGCCGCCCGCGCGCAGGACCTGCAGGTCGGCCCGGGCCTCGACCCCGAATCGGACATGGGTCCCGTCGTCACTCCCGAGGCGCGCGAGCGCATCGCCGGCGCCATCGCCGGCGGGGTGGAGGCGGGCGCCACCGCCGTCCTGGACGGCCGCACGCTCGAGCGCGACCGCGGCTTCTTCCTCGGCCCGACGCTGTTCGACGGCGTCGATCCTGGCATGGACGTCTACCGCGACGAGATCTTCGGGCCCGTCCTCGGCGTCGTCCGCGTCGACTCCCTCGACGAGGCCATCGCCCTCATCAACGCGAACCCCTACGCCAACGGCTGCGCGATCTTCACGTCGTCCGGTCGCGCCGCCCGCCGCTTCCAGCACGAGGTCGAGGTGGGGATGATCGGCATCAACGTCCCCATCCCGGTCCCCATGGCCTTCTACTCCTTCGGCGGCTGGAAGGACTCCCTCTTCGGCGACCACCACATCCACGGTCCGGAGGGCGTCCGCTTCTACACCCGCGGCAAGGCGGTCACCGCCCGCTGGCCGGCGGACGGGACCGACGACGCGTCGCTGAGCTTCCCCAGCTCGTCGAGCTAGCGCTTCGTCTTCAGCGTCAGCCTGGGGTGCGTGCCGGCGATCACGTCGCCCTTGAAGGAGGTCAGGCGGACCGTGACCTTCTTCGATGCGCTGCGGCGGGCGCGGAGCTTGACGGTGACCGACTTCTCCGTGCCCGTGATCTTCAGCGTCTTCGGGCTGGCCGACACGCCGCGGCCCGAGACCTTCACGCGCACGGTGCCGGCGCCGGCGCCGATGCGGTTGACCTTGAGCTTGACGCTGCGGCCGCGCCTGACCTTCGCCGAGCGCTTGGCGAAGGCGAGGGCGCTCTTGTTCTGGGAGACGAGGCGGACCGTGCGGACCTCGGCGTCGCCGGCGGTCGTGGTCGCCCGCACGGAGACGCTGGTGACCCCGGCCACGGCGGGCACGGACACGACGCGCTTGTCGAGCTCCTCGCCGTAGACGCCGTCGCCGTTGGTGTCCCAGGCGAGGGCGTCGTAGCCGCCGAACTTGCCGGAGAAGCCCGGGGCGCTGGGCAGCGCGGTGAGCGTCACCGTCTCGCCCGGCACGGGGACGGCGACGTTCGTGTCGAGCTCGACCTGCGGGACGTTGCCGCGGATGAAGGCGTTGAGCGGGTTGGCGCCGATGCGCGCGTAGACGCCGGGCGGGCCCTCGTTGCAGCTGCGGGTCCCGCGCAGGGCGTCGCCGCCGCCGATGCCGAAGGAGACCGCGCCGACGAGGGTGGGCTGGCCGGTGCCGTCGGCCACGAGCAGCGGGCCGCCCGAGTCGCCGTTGCACGAGTCCTTGTTCGGGGCGAGCGCGCAGATCTCCGTGCTGAAGTCCAGCCCGCCGTTCTGGCCGGCGGCCTGGAAGCCCTTGGTGCAGTCGGAGTCGGAGTAGAGGGAGAGGTCGACCTTGCGCAGCTGGTTGATCGACAGCGCGCCGCCGTCGTCCTTGTCCTCCGTGAGGCCCCAGCCGGCGGTGAGCGCCGGGGTGCCGCCCGCCAGCAGCCGGGTCTCCGTCGGACGGGCAAGGCGGATCTGCGGGTTCGGCGCCGGGCGGCTGAGCTGGATGAGGCCGACGTCGAAGCCGCCGTTGCCGGTCGCGTAGGCCTTGGGGACGATGCCGTTGGCGAAGCCGTAGACCTGGTCGGGGGTCGCCGCGTTGAGATCGGTGGCGCCGAGGATCACGGCCGAGTGCGCCGGATCGACGGGCTCCTCGACGAGGCAGTGGGCGGCGGTGACGACCCAGCGGGCGGCGATCAGGGTGCCGCCGCAGAGCGCGTCGGGCTCGTCGTCGCCGACGCCCTGCAGCGCGATCTGGAGGCCCGCCGCATAGGGCAGCTCGGCCGAGGAGGAGGGCACGCCGCCGACGATCCGGGGGCTCCGCGCGCCTGCCGCGGTCGGCACTGCGAGGGCGACGAGGACGAGCGCGAGCGTGAAGCGGGAGACCATGGTGCGGGCACAGTACCCACGGAAACTCGCAGCGACGTAGAATCGAGTCCGTGAGCGGCCCGCCACTGCGTCGGATCCTGTACGCCTCATCCGTGTCGCTGTGCGTCGGCGTGCTGCTCATCACCGCCGTCGTCGGGTTGCAAGCGGCGTACCCCATGCGTCTCATCCAGGGGCTCATGGCCTCCATCGGTGCCCTGTGCATCGTCGGCGCGGCCGTGGCCTGGGTCACCACGCGCATGGGGGACTACCGCCATCCCGCCGACGAGGCCGAGTTCGAGCTGCTGGTCCGCCAGACGGAGCGCCTCGCGCGCGAGAACCTGGCCGCGGAGCCCGACGAGACCGAGTTCATGGAGCTCGATCCCTACAACGCCGAGGACTTCGAGGAGCTCGTCCGCGACGCGCTCGACGACCTGCCGGACGTGCTGCGCGCCGCGCTGGACCGCAACGTCGCGGTGATCATCTCCGACGCCGGCCGCCGTCACCGTGCCTACGGCCTCTACATGGGCGGCACCGTCGCACGTGACGTCGCCTCCGACCGCATCGTCATCTTCCGCGACACGCTGCTGCGCGACTTCGGTCACGACCCCGATGAGCTGCGCGCCCAGGTGCTGCGCACGGTCCGCCACGAGCTGGCGCACCACCTCGGCGCCGACGAGATCGGCGTCCGCGAGCTCGGCCTCTGACGACGCCGTGATGATCGTGATGACACCCGAGGCCTCCGAGCCGGAGGTCGCGGCCGTCCGTGCGCGCCTGGAGACCGTCGGCGTCCACGTGCTCGTCCTCCCGGGCGAGCTCACGACCGCCATCGGCGCGATCGGGGACCCGGAGGGCGTGCGCGAGCTGGGCCTGGAGGGGATGCCGGGCGTCGACCGCGTCGTCCCGATCAGCCGGCCCTACAAGCTGGCCTCCTCCGAGCTCGCCCACCACGAGCCGACCACCGTCACCGTCGCCGGCCGCTCGCTCGGGGGCGGGACGACGTTCGCCCTGATCGCCGGTCCGTGCACGGTCGAGTCGCGCGAGCAGACGGTGGGCGTCGCCCGCGCCGTCGCGGCCGCCGGCGCGTCCATGCTGCGGGGCGGCGCCTTCAAGCCGCGGACGTCCCCCTTCGCGTTCAACGGGCTCGGCGTCGAGGGCCTGAAGATCCTCGCGGAGGCGCGCGCGGAGACCGGGCTGCCCGTCGTCACCGAACTCCTCAACGGCACCCACGCCGAGGCGGTCGCCGAGCACGCCGACGTCATCCAGATCGGCGCGCGCAACATGCAGAACTACGCGCTGCTCGAGGTCGCCGGGAAGCTGGGCAAGCCCGTGCTGCTCAAGCGCGGCCTGTCGTCCTCCCTCGACGAGCTGCTGATGGCCGCCGACTACATCCTCAAGGAGGGCAACCCCGACGTCATCCTGTGTGAGCGCGGGATCCGGACCTTCGAGACCGCCACGCGCTTCACGCTCGACCTCGGGGCCGTGCCGTGGCTGAAGATCCACACCCACCTGCCCGTGGTCGTCGATCCGTCGCACGCGTCCGGCGACCGCCGCCTGGTCGAGCCGCTCTCGCGCGCCGCCGCGGCCGTCGGTGCCGACGGCATCATCGTCGAGGTCCACGAGGACCCCGAACACGCCCTCTGTGACGGCCCGCAGGCGCTCTACGCGTCGGACTTCCCCGCCTTCGCGTCGCACGTCGCCGCGCACGCCGAGCTCTGCGGCAAGTCGCTCGCGTGAGCGAGCGCACCCTGTTCCGGGTGGCCTCGACGGCCACCGCGCTGCTGCTCGTCGCGTTGCTGGTGCGCATCCTGCCGTTGGCGCGGTCGATGGAGACCGTGGCGGATTACGTCTCGCCCCTCGTGATGGGGCACGACGCGCACCTGTATCCGGGGTCGAAGGTCACCCTGGGCAACTACGGCTGGTTCAGCGGGTTCTGGGCGGCCAGGGGCGTGAGCGCGCTTCCGGTCGGGCCGCAGCTCGCTGCCGTCCTGCCGACCCTGATCTGGCTGGCCGTCGCCGGTGCGCTGGCCGCGCAGGCCCGGCGCGTCTGGGGACGCGCCGCGGCGGTCGTGCTGCTGGCGGTCACGGTCGGCATCGGCGGTCAGGCGTGGCTGGCCGCCGCCAGCTGGTCCGCGCACGGGACCACGTGGTGGGCGATGGTCATCGCCGGGATGACGGTGGTGGCGGAGGCCGGCGGCCGGCACCGGGCGGCGGCGGTCGGCGCTGCGCTCACCGTGATCTGGGGCGGGCTGTGCCTGACCGGCGACAAGCTCGGCCTCGCGGTGCTCGTGCTGCCGCTGGCGGCGACCGCGCTGACGGCCGCGGTCCGCCGCGCGTGGCCGCTGGCCATCAAGTGCGCCGCGCTCCTCGGGCTCGTCTTCCTGTCGAGCCTCGTCTTCGGCGCCGTCCGGGAGGGCGCCGGCCTGGTCCAGAACAGCTATCGCATCGACACGGTCCCGTACGAGTCGCTCGGGGGGTACGCCGGGCAGGCGCTGTCTGCGCTCACCATGATCTGGTTCCCGTTCGGGCCGATCGTGCTGGCGGCCACGGTGGCGTACGTCGGGGCGGCCGCGGCGATCGCCGGCGCCTGGACGGCCCCGGCGGTGGTGCGCCGGAACGCGGACCTCGACCGCGCCGTCTGGACGGCGTTCTGGTTCGCGGCGGCGCTCGGCACCGTGGCCGCGTTCGTGGTCAGCACCACGTCGTTCGTCGGCGGGGCGCCCGTCCCCCGCTACCTGTACGCCCTGCCCCTCGCGGCCGGCGGGCTGCTGGCCGCCGCCACGGGCAGCGGACGCTCGCCCCGCGTGACCCTGGCCGCCGCCGCCTTCGTCGCCGCCGGGGGCGCCTACGGGTTCTTCGCGAACCCCCCGGCCCGTCTCCCCGCCGAACATGGCCCCGCGGTGGCGAAGGTCCGCGCGGCGGCGCGCCGGTACGACGTCACCCGGGGGTTCACGGGGTACAACACGGCGTATCCGATGGAGCGGTCCCTCGAGTTCGCCGTGACGCTCGCCCCGATCCAGCCGTGTCCCGGGGGAGCCGGCCTGTGCCCGTTCTACCTCCACCGCATCGACGACGCCTACACGCCCCAGCCCGGTATCCGCAGCTTCATCCTGGTGGACCACTCGCCGATCGCCGTGCCTGGAGCGGCCGAGTGGGTGACGAGCGAGCCGGCAGGCGTGAAACCCGAACGACGGGTGGACGTGGGAGACGGGCTCGAGATGCTCATCTACGACCACGACGTGGCCCGGGAGCTCGGACCGCTCGACGCGCCCTAGGCGTCAGCCGAGCGTCGCAGCACCACGACGACGCTGATGGGCGGCACGCCTACCCGCAGCCGTGGGTGGGGAAGACCTCGGCCATGGACATCGACACGCAGGACGGCGGGTCGCGACCCGCGGCGGCCGAGATGACCCCTCGGGAGGAGGAGGTGCGCGTCGAGCCGGGCGCGATGGAGCCGCTGCCGGGGCGGATCGAGCACGCCGCGGACGGCGAAGGCTGATGGACCTCGGGATCGCGGGACGGGTCGCCATCGTCACGGGCGGCGGCTCGGGCATCGGCGCGGCGACCGCCGACCGCCTGCGCGAGGCCGGCGTCACCGTGCACGACTTCTCGCGCACGACGGGCCGTGACGTGACCGACCCCGCCGTCGTCGAGGACCTGCCGGCCGCCGACATCCTGGTCAACTCCGCCGGGACCTCGTCGGTCACCCCGCTCGCCGCGCTCACCGACGCCGACTGGCAGGCCCAATGGGAGCTGCACGTGATGGGGCCGCTGCGGCTGATGCGCGCGCTGGCGCCAGGGATGGCCGAGCGCGGCTGGGGCCGGATCGTCACCGTGTCCTCCTCCAGCGGCAAGCGCCCGTCGCAGACCAACGCCGCCTACAGCGTCACCAAGGCGGCGGCCCTGTCGCTGTCGCGCACGTTCGCGGACGCCTACGCGGGCACGGGCGTGCTCGTCAACGCCGTCACGCCGGGCGCGGTCGCCGGCCCGCTGTGGGAGGCCGACGGCGGGCTCGCCGACCAGGCCGCGGCGGCCAAGGGCATCACCCGGGAGGAGGCACTCACCGCACAGGCGGAGAAGATCCCGCTCGGCCGCCTCGCCGAGCCGGGGGAGATCGCGGACGTCATCGCCTTCCTGTGCTCCGAACGCGCATCGACGGTGACGGGCGCCGCGTGGTCGGCGGACGGTGGGACGGTTCCTGTCATCCTCTGAGCCATGCCGGAGCCGCTGACGCTGTACGTCGTGCCCGCCTCGCATCCGTGCGTCGCGGTGATGAAGGCGCTGGAGCTCAAGGGGCTCGCCTACGAGCGCGTCGACTTCATGTTCGGCGTCTCGATGCCCATGCAGCTGGCGCGCTTCGGCAAGCGCACGGTGCCGGGGCTGGCGATCGGCAGGCAGAAGGTCGCGGGCTCGCGCGCGATCATGCGCGCACTCGAGGGCCTCGAGCCGTCGCCGCCGCTCGTTCCCGCCGATCCGCAGCTGCGCGCCGCGGTCACCGAGGCGGAGGAGTGGGGCGACCTGACGCTGCAGGAGCACACGCGCTGGATCGCCCTGACCGCGGTCGGCCTCGCCCCGCGCGCGTTCCCGAGCTTCCTCGCGGGCTACGACGTCCCGTCGATCCCGGGCTGGTCGCTGGGCGGCGCGAAGTACGCGATCCAGGCGGAGGGGCGGATCCTCGGCCACACGCCGAAGCGCATCCACGCCGAGTACCTGCCCGCGCTCCCGGCGGACCTCGACCACGTCGACGCGCTGATCGCCGATGGCGTCATCGGTGGGGAGCAGCCGAACGTCGCCGACCTCCAGATCCTCTCGAGCGTCCGGCTGCTGCTCAACCTCGGTGACCTCGAGCCCGACATCGCCGCCCGGCCGTGCGGGCAGCGCGCGCGGGAGCTGTTCCCCGACTATCCCGGGCACGTCCCTCCCGGGACCTTCACAAGTCCCCTGCGATCCGGCGTAGCGTCCGTGGCATGAGCCTCGCCGCATTCGTGGCGGCCGCGACCATGGCCGCCTCGCCCGCCCCGGCGCCGCAGCCCGCCGTCGGCCACGTCTTCACCATCGTCCTCGAGAACAAGGACTACGCCAAGACCTTCGGGGGTGCCGGCTCCGGCTCGCCCTACCTCGGCCAGGACCTCCCGGCCCGGGGCGCGCTGCTGACGAACTACTACGGCACGGGGCACCTCTCGCTGGACAACTACATCTCGATGGTGTCGGGGGTCGCGCCCAACATCATCACCCAGTCGGACTGCCAGAACTTCCAGGAGTTCATCGGCGGGCCGGTCGGGGCGGACGGGCAGGCGGTCGGGCAGGGCTGCGTGTACCCGAAGGAGACGAAGACCGTCGCCGACCAGCTCACCGCCAAGGGCTTCCGCTACCGCGGCTACATGCAGGACATGGGCGCCGACCCGGCCCGTGAGGCGGCGACGTGCGCCCACCCCGCCGTCAACGCGCAGGACAAGACCCAGAAGGCGACGGCCGCGGACCAGTACGCGACGCGCCACAACCCGTTCGTGTACTTCCACTCGATCATCGACGACCAGGCGAAGTGCGACAGGGACGTCGTCAACCTCGAGGAGCTGCCGAAGGACCTCGAGTCCGTGCAGACAACGCCGGCCTACTCCTTCATCACCCCGGACCTGTGCGCCGACGGCCACGACGACGAGTGCGTCAACCCGGAGCAGAAGGGCGGCTACGAGGGCATCGACGAGTTCCTGCGCGAGTGGGTCCCGAAGATCACCGACTCACCCGCCTACAAGGCCGACGGACTGTTGATCGTCACCTTCGACGAGGCCGAGGACGACGCCACCGCCTGCTGCGACATGCCGAGCGGCCCCAACACCCCGAGCCCCGGCATCCAGGGCCCGGGCGGGGGCAAGATCGGCGCGGTCCTGCTCAGCCCGACCATCAAGCCGGGCACCGTCGTCGAGACGCCGATGAACCACTACGGCTACCTGCGCTCCGTCGAGGACCTCTACGGCCTCGACCACCTCGGCTACGCGGGCAAGGACGGCACCATGACCTTCCAGGACACGGGCGTCTTCAACGCGCCGGGCGGCAACGCGGCCAATCCGCTGCCGGTCGCCAAGCCCGTGCGTCGCTTCACCGTCAAGCGCCGCGGAAAGCGCCTCGTCATCCGCGTCAGCCTGAAGCCGGGCGTCGTCGGCCACCTCGCCATCCGCCGCCGCGGGAAGACCGTGCGCCGCTACACGACCGGCGGTGCCGCCACCTTCCGCCTGAAGGTCCGGCGGCCGGCCGTGGTGACGCTCAGGGCGGCCGGCGTGCGCCGCGTCAAACGCCGCTGACTGCGGCGCAGCGCCGCGTTCCGGCACGGGCGGCGGCGCTCATCCCGGATCAGCGTCACGCAGACCTGGTTGCCGGGGACGTCGTCGGCCGGCATCTCGCCCCCAGGTCCGCGCCGTCAGCCACAGCTCGCTCCCGCGCTGCCCGAACGCCACCTGCCGGGGATCGAGTGCGCTGCCCGCCACATCCTGCGCGTCGGTGTGCGGCGAAAGCGGGAACAGGTGCTGCCCCGAGGGCGGCGAAGGCGGTGTGAGCGGAACTCAGGGCCGGCCAGGCGGCGAGCACGACCAGCGCACTCGGCGGCGCACGGGGCGCGACGCTACGCCTGACATCGAGTCCCGCGACGGGACATATTCGAGGCATGACCGCGACCTACACCTGGGACGTCTTCTGCAGCCTCGACGGCTTCGGCTCCTACGGGCCCGACGGCGACTGGGGTGGCTACTGGAGCAAGCAGGGCCCCGAGTTCCTCGCGCGGCGGCTCGAGCAGGTGACTCCCGAGCAGCGGATGGTGCTGGGCGGGAACACGTACCGGGAGTTCCTGGCCATCCTCGGCTCGACGCCCGGCATCTCCGAGGCCGACGACCCGATCAACCACCGGATGCAGACCATGCCGACGACGGTGGTCTCGAACACGCTGGAGGCGCCGCTCGAGTGGCCCAACGCGACGCTCGCGACGGGTGACGCCGCGGACGCCGTCGCGCGGCTCAAGGAGGAGTCCGACGTCCCGCTGCGCTCGCACGGGAGCCTGTCGCTCAACCGCGCCCTCATGGCCGCGGGCCTCATCGACCGCCTGCAGCTCACCGTCTTCCCCGTCATCACCGGGAGGACCGGGACCGACCCGCTCTTCGCGGGCGCGGACGACTTCGACCTCGAGCTCCTGGAGAGCACCACCCTCGACGGCCGCATCCAGGAGCTCGTCTACCGGCCGACCCTGCACGCCACGCGCTCCTGAGTCCTCGCGTGGTTCTGCTTCAGGCGAAAGTAGAAGGGCGCTGCTTCGATGCAGCATCGCTTCCGTCCACCGCGAACTCGGCTCTGTCGCTGCCGTCATCCGGAAGCAACGGAGCGCGATTCACCGCGGGTGGATGAGCCCGTCTACAGGCGGGTGACCTCGCCGGAGTCGCGCTCCACGAGGGCGGCGTAGGCGCCGCCGGCGGCGAGGAGCTCATCGTGGGTGCCGCGCTCGGCGATCTGGCCCTTGTCGAGGACGACGATCTGGTCGGCGTCGCGGACGGTGGAGAGGCGGTGGGCGATGACGATGGTGGTGCGGCCGCTCGCCAGCTCCCGCAGGGCCTCCTCGACGGCGCGCTCCGTCTGGACGTCCAGCGCGGACGTCGCCTCGTCCAACACGAGGATCGGCGGGTTGCGCAGGATGGTCCGGGCGATGGCGATGCGCTGCTTCTCGCCGCCGGAGAAGCGGAAGCCGCGCTCGCCGACGACGGTGTCGTAGCCCTCCGGCAGCGCCGCGATGGTCTCGTGGACCTGCGCGGCGCGGGCGGCCGCCTCGACCTCCGCGTCGGTGGCCTCGGGCTTGGCGAAGCGCAGGTTCTCGCGCACGGTCGCGTGGAAGAGGTAGGTCTCCTGGGAGACGACGCCGACCGCGTCGGCCAGGGCCTCGAAGGACGCGTCGCGGATGTCGGTCCCGTCGATGCGGACCGCGCCCTGGACGGGGTCGTAGAGGCGGGCGGTGAGGTAGCCGAGCGTCGTCTTGCCCGAACCCGTCTCGCCGACGATCGCCATCTTCGTCCCGGGCGCGACCGACAGCGTGATCCCGCGCAGCGTCCAGACGTCGTCGGAGTAGCGGAACCAGACGTCGTCGAACTCGACGCGGGCCTCGGCGCACTCCAGATCCGAAGCGCCCTCCTCGATGTCGACGGGCATGTCGAGGTACTCGAAGATGCGGTCGAACAGCGCCATGGAGGACTGCACCTCGACGCCGACGCCGAGCAGCGAGTTGATCGGGAACAGCAGCCGCGTCTGCAGCGTGGTGAAGGCGACGACGGTGCCGATGGAGACCGCGTCGGGGGAGAGGCCGGCGAAGAAGTAGACGAGTGCCGGCATGACGGCGAAGGAGGTCTGCACGGCGGCCATCGACCAGCGCCCGGCCATGCGACTGCGCACCTCGAGGTCGGCCAGGTTCAGCGACTCGTCCCCGAAGCGATCGGCCAGCGCCTCCGAGCGGCCCATGGTCTTGCTCAACAGGATGCCCGAGACGCTGAGGGACTCCTGGATCAGGGACGAGATGTCCGCCATCGCGCCCTGGCGCACGGCGGTCAGGGCCCGGCGCCGGTTGCCGACCCGCCGGGAGACACCGACGAAGAACGGCAGCACCGCGAGCGAGAAGAGCGCCAGCCGCCAGTCGAGCAGCATCATCGCGACGGTCGTGGCGATCACGGTCGTCACGTTCTGGGTGATGGACGTCGCCGTGGTGGTGACGACGTTCTGCACCCCGCCGATGTCGTTGGCGATGCGCGACTGCACCTCGCCCGTCCGTGTCTTGGTGAAGAACGCCAGCGACAGCCGCTGCAGGTGCCGGTAGACCGCCGAGCGCAGGTCGTGCATGACCTGCTGGCCGACCTTGTTGGACAGGTAGGTCTGCCCGACGCCGAGCACGCCCGTCGCCACGGACACGCCGATCATCCCCAGCACGAGCTCGCCGAGCAGCCCCTTGTCGCGCTCGGGCAGCGCGTGGTCGAGGACCTCGCGCAGCAGGAACGGCGAGACCATCCCCAGTCCGGCGCTGACGACGATCAGCGCGAGCACCGTGTAGAGCGGCCGCCGGTAGGGCGTGAACAGCCCGAAGATGCGCTGCCGGCGGTTCATGCGAGGGTCTTGCCGCCCTCACGACGGATCGCCGGCTCGATCATGCCGCGCACGAGCTGGACGGGGCGGATCCAGCGCGGCCCGCACACGCGCTTGGCACGCGACTCGATGCCGCGGACGAGCGCGTCGACGGCGACCGACTCCGGATACGTCTTGGAGAACGGGTAGTTCAGCGACCCCCGCATCTGCGCGAACGCCGAGTCGCGATCTGCGTCCCGCACCATGTCGGTGTCGATCCAGGAGAAGTACGCGCAGCCGACATCGACGCCGTGGTGCGCGACCTCGACCCGCAGGGAGTCGGCGAAGGCCTCGACCCCGGCCTTCGACGCGCAATACGCGCTGAGCAGCGGTGCGTGGGCCATCGCCGCGACGGACGCCACCGGGAGCGCGTAGCCGCGGGCGGCGATGAGGTGGGGGAGGGACGCCCGCACGGTCCGGTAGGTGCCGACGAGGTTGACGGCGATGATCTGCTCCCAGGCCTCCGGCGCCATCTCCGTCACCAGCCCGGGGGTGGCGATCCCGGCGTTGGCGACAACCACGTCGAGCCCTCCGAGCTGCTCGACGGCGCGGGCGATGGCGGTGTCCAGTGCCTCGTGGTCGGTGACGTCCACCTCGAACGCCGTTGCGCCGATCTCCGCCGCGACCCCTCCAAGCAGCTCGCCCTCCAGTCCGAGGAGGGCGAGCTGGTGCCCGCGCGCGGCGAGCTTGCGGGCGGACTCCGCGCCGATGCCGCGCGCGGCGCCCGTGATGAGGATGCGGCTCATGGGCCCAGGCTACGCCTGGGAGACCGCCTTCACTGCCGGCTCCAGCGCCGCATCGAGCACTTCGTCGATCGACATCGCCGGGTGGAAGGTCATCGCCTCGCGGACGTCCTGCGGGACGTCGTCGAGGTCGCCGCGGTTGCGCTCGGGGAGGATCACCTCGGTGAGCCCCGCGGCGTGCGCCGCGAGCACCTTCTGCTTGAGGCCGCCGATGGGGAGCACGCGACCCTGCAGCGTGACCTCACCGGTCATCCCGACCGTGTGCTTGACCGCGCGGCCCGAGAGCAGGCTGGTCAGCGCCGTCACCATGGTGACGCCGGCGCTGGGGCCGTCCTTCGGGATCGCGCCGGCGGGCACGTGGACGTGGAACTCGGTGTCCTCGAAGGCGTCCTCGTCGATGCCCAGCTCCGCCGCGTGGCCGCGGACGTAGCTGAGGGCGATCCGGGTGGACTCCTTCATGACGTCGCCGAGCTGGCCGGTGAGGACCAGGTTCGATCCCTTGCCGTTCATCCGGGTCGCCTCCACGAACAGGACGTCGCCGCCCGTGCCCGTGACCGCGAGGCCGGTGGCCACGCCGGGGACGGCCGTGCGCAGCGCCGCCTCCTGCCAGACCTTCTGCCGGCCGAGTGCCTCCCGGACGATGTCCAGGGTCACCTCCACCGGCGCCTCGACGGTCGCCGAGGCGATCTTCGTGGCGGTCTTGCGCAGGATGGAGCCGAGCTCGCGCTCGAGGTTGCGGACGCCCGCCTCGCGGGTGTACTCCGCGATCACGGTGCGCAGCAGCTCGTCGCTGACGGTCACCTCGTCCTCGCGCAGGCCGTTGCGATCGACCTGGCGCGGCCACAGGTAGCCACGCGCGATGGCGACCTTCTCCTCGACGGTGTAGCCGTCGAAGCGGATGACCTCCATGCGGTCCAGCAGCGGGCCGGGGATCGTCTCCGCCATGTTGGCGGTGGCGATGAAGAGGACCTGCGACAGGTCGATCTCCAGGTCCAGGTAGTGGTCGCGGAACGCGTGGTTCTGCGCGGGGTCGAGGACCTCGAGCAGCGCGGCCGACGGGTCGCCGCGCCAGTCGCCGCCGACCTTGTCCACCTCGTCGAGCATGATCACCGGGTTCATCGTCCCGGCGTCGCGCAGGGCCCGGATGAGCCGGCCCGGCAGGGCGCCGACGTAGGTGCGCCGGTGGCCGCGGATCTCCGCCTCGTCGCGCACGCCGCCCAGCGACATGCGGACGAACTCGCGTCCGGTGGCGCGGGCGATCGACTCGCCGATGGAGGTCTTGCCGGTACCGGGAGGGCCGATCAGCGTGAGGATCGTGCGGGTCTTGTTGTCGGCCTCGATGCCGCGCTCCGTGCGCAGCTTGGCGACCGCGATGGACTCGACGATGCGCTCCTTGACGTCCTCGAGGCCGGCGTGGTCGGCGTCGAGCACCTCGCGGGCGACGACCGGGTCCAGCCGCTCGTCCGAGCGCTCCTTCCACGGCACTTGGAGCAGCCAGTCGAGGTAGGTCCGGATCGTGCCGGCCTCCCCGCCCTGTTCGCCGAGGCGCTCGAGGCGGCCGAGCTCCTTGTCGGCCTGCTCGCGGACGTGGTCGGGCATGCCGGCCTCGTCGATCTTGGTCCGGTACTCCTCGACGACGGACGCGTCGTCGTCACCGAGCTCGCGGCGGATGGAGTCCATCTGGCGGCGCAGGATGTACTCGCGCTGCTGCTTGTCGGCGCCCGACTGGACGTCCTCGCGGATGCGCAGGCGGATCTGCAGCTCGGCGAGGCGCTCCTTCTGAATGGCCAGCGCGCGCTCGAGGCGCTCCGTGACGTTCAGCAGGCCGAGGACCTCGACCTTCTGCTCGAAGGTCGTCTCGGGCGAGTAGCCGATCGTGTCGGCCAGGGCGCCCGGCTCGCGGATCGCGCGCAGGAACTCGGCGACCCGGGAGTCGGCGCCGCGGACCTCGAGGATCTCCTCGACGACAGCGCGGTACTCGCGCTCGAGCTCACGCGTGCGGCCGTCGACGGGCTCGTCGTCCGGGTGCTCGGTGACCTCGACGCGCAGGCGGCCCTGGGCGTCGGAGGAGCCGGCGCCGACGACGCCGCGCATCTGGCCCGACAGCGTGTAGGCGCGGCCGCCACCCGGCATGCGGACGGAGTCCGTCACCTGGGCGATGGTGCCGACGGGGGCGTACTCGCCTTCGTGGCGCGGTACGAGCAGGACACGCTCCTCCCCCGCCGCATCGACGGGAAGGGTGACGTCCATGGTGGGGAAGACGACGGTGTCGTCGAGCGGGATGAGGAGGAGTGAGGTCATGAGGCTTTCTGCTTACGGATAGTGGGTCACTATCGATCTGCAAGCAGTCTAGCGGTTGCGCATGCAACGACCTACTTCCGACGCTTGAAGGTGACCTTCTTCCTGGTGGGTACGGGCGCGGCGGCCCCGTCGGACGGCTTGAAGGAGATCGTCAGCGTCGCCTTGAGCCTGCTCTTCTTGCGCAGCAGCCGCTTCGCCTTGCCCTTCGGCTTGAGGACGAGCTTCACGGTGCCGGCGGCCTTGACGGTCCTGCGGGCGGAGGCGATGCGCAGCTTCTTCGTGCGCGCGATGCGGACGCGCACGGTGGTCGTGCCATCCGCGTTGACGGTGACCGTGCCCGGTCCGGGCGCCTCCCCGTCCACGGTCACGCTGCCGTTGCGGACGTTGACGTGCACTGTCCTGATCCGCGGCGGCGGGTAGGTCTTGGGTTGCCGCACGGGGGTGGGGGTCGGGGTCGGCGTTGCGGTCTGGGCGGGCGGGACGGGGGGCGGGGTGGGGGAGGGTGTCGGCGTCGGGTCGCTGCCGCCCTCGCGGGCGAGCACGGCGACCGCGTCCGCGTGAGCGACCACGTAGACGTTCGAGCCACCCGGCGTGACGGCGAGGCCCCAGGCCTGCCCCATCGCCGTGCCCGTCCGGCAGTAGTGGTTCGTGATGTAGAAGCTCACGGAGGCGATGCAGCCGTCCGGCCGGGCCGCCTGGCCGAGGACGCCCGTGGTGGTGTCACGCGTGAATGCGGCGACCCCGCCCGTCTCCTGTGAGGACGCGTAGACGTCCCTGCCGTCCGGCGTGACGACGATGTCCGTGAGGTACGGGATGTCGTGCACGGGGGCGCACGTCTCGTTGGTCTGGGTGACGGTCGACTCCGACAGGCAGCCGGCCGTCCCGGCCTTCTGGCTGAGCGAGCCGTCGGCGGCGATGTCGAAGACCACGAGGGACAGGCTGCGCGTGGCGAGGTACAGCTGCTTCGCGTTCGGGCTGATCGCCGTCTCGAAGGCGGTTGCGTTGCCGCGGGTGGCGGTGCAGTCGACCGGCGGCCCGAAGCAGCCCGCGGCGCCCGGTTTCTGCGTGAGCGTGTTCATGTCCGTGTTGCGGTCGAAGACCTCGAGCGTGGTGTCGTCGAGCGAGGTCACGTAGACGTGCATGCCGTCCGGGCTGATGGTGGCGCTGCGGCTGTCGCCGACGTGGCGGCCGACCACGCAGCCCGGGGTGGCGACGCGCGTGATGCAACCGACGAAGGTGAGGTCCCCGGTCGTCGTGGTCCGGGTGAAGGCGTTGATGGCGTCGTCGCCGGCGACGTAGACGGCGTTGCCGTCGGGACTGACCGCCACCTTCTCGCCGTACTGGAGCGAGGGGACCGTCGCGCACACCCCGGCCTCGGGGGGCATCCCGTTGCCGAGCGAGCTGCCGTCGTTCGTGTAACAGCCCTGCGTGCCCGTGGTGCGTTGGGTGAGCAGGCCCGTCGCCGTGTCGCGGTCGAGCACCGCGACCCCGTTGTTGGAGCCGACATAGACGTTCTTGCCGTCCGGGCTGATGGCGACCCCGCTCGCGAAGTACAGCGCCTTGCCGTTCCCGCACGGGCCGGCGCCCGTCTCCGACCAGCAGCCCGCCGGGTCGCTGGGCTGGCTGAGCAGGCCGGTGGCGGTGTCGCGTTGGAAGTGCACGACCGCCTCGCTGAGGTTGACGGCCGCGTAGACGCTCTTGCCGTCGGGGGAGACCACGATGTCGTTGGGCTGATCGAGGGCGGTGGTGTCCGAGCAGCCGACGCCGCCGCCGAGCGTGTTGCAGCCCGCCTGCGTGAGGTCGCCCGGCGTGGCCGCGGCAACGGGTAGGACGAGCAAGGCGAAGAGCAATGTCAGGCGGATGACCGAGCGCATGAGTGCCATCCAACCACCTCCGAACCGTCCGGTCCAGCGGCGATGATCCCCGCCATGTTCGACCTCGCCGCCCGCGGAACCACCGTCCGGACCGAAGTGCTGGGCGGCGTGGCCACCTTCCTGACGATGAGCTACATCGTCTTCGTCAACCCGGCCATCCTCAGCGCGGCCGGGCTGCCCTTCGGGGCCGTCGCCGTCTGCACGGCGCTGGGTGCGGCGATCTTCACAGCCGCGATGGGGTTGATCACCAACCTGCCCTTCGCCCTGGCCTCCGGGCTCGGGCTCAACGCGGTGGTCGCCTTCGACCTCATCCTCGGCCGGCAGCTGTCCATCGGCGCGGCCATGGCCTGCGTGGTCATCGAGGGTGTGATCGCCCTCGTGCTCGTCGTGGCCGGCCTGCGCGAGGCGGTGGTGCGTGCGGTCCCGGCCCCGCTGAAGCTGTCCATCGGTGTCGGCATCGGCCTGTTCATCACGCTCGTCGGCCTGCGCGAGGGCGGCATCACCGTCAACAACGCGGCCACCGGCATCGGTCTGGGCGACCTCTCGAGCGGCCCGGCGCTGATCGCGTTGGCCGGCATCCTCGTCGCGGTCTGCGTCAGCGCGGCGGAGAAGCGCGGGGCGATCCTGGCGGGCGTCGGGACCGCGCTGGTGCTGGGCCTGATCTTCGGGGTGCTCGACGGGCCGGACGGCGTGGTCGACATGCCGGGCTCGAAGGACTTCGACATCGTGGGGGAGGCGTTCAGCGGTTCGGCCTTCTCCGACGCGTTCACCGTCGCGCTGATCCCGGTGATCTTCTCCCTGTTCATGACGGACTTCTTCGACACGGTGGGCACGGCGTACGCGCTCGGCACCGCCGGTGGGTTGACCGACGAGAAGGGCGAGCTGCCCAACACGCGCAACGTCCTGCTGGTCGACTCGGCGGCCGCGGCGGGCGGCGGCATCCTCGGCGTGTCCTCCATCACCACCTACGTGGAGAGCGGTGCCGGCGTGGCCGAGGGGGCCAAGACCGGGCTCGCCTCGCTCGTCACCGCCGGCCTCTTCGCGCTGTGCATCTTCTTCGTGCCGGTCATCGCGCTCGTCGGGCAGGACGTGCAGGTCGGCAAGGACACCTTCATCCACCCGGCCGTCGCGCCGGCGCTCGTGATGGTCGGCTTCCTCATGCTGCGCCTGGTCCGTGACGTCGACTGGACGGACTCGGAGACCGCCATCCCCTGCTTCTTGATCATCGTCGGGATCCCGCTGACGTTCTCCATCTCGGCCGGGATCGGCTTCGGCATCGTCGGCTACGTCGCCGTCCAGGTCGTGCACGGCAAGGCCCGGCAGGTGCCGGTGCTGATGTGGATCCTCGTCCCGCTGTTCATCGCCTTCTTCGAGTCGACCTGGCTCGAGAAGCACGTGTTCTGAGGCATACGTCTCACTGATCGCGGAAGGGGGTAGGCGCGTATAGCGAAGATGACCGACCGACCCCTCGCCGTCGTCACCGGCGCCTCCAGCGGCATCGGGCTCGAGCTCGCCAAGATCCTCGCCGCCGAGGGCTTCGACCTCGTCATCGCGTCGGAGGGCGATCGCATCGCGCAGGCCGCCGAGACGCTGCGCGAGCACGGCGCCGAGGTCGAGACCGTGCAGGTCGACCTCGCCACCCATGACGGCACGGAGCGCCTCGCCGGCCGGGTGAAGGAGCTCGCGCGGCCCGTCGAGGTGCTGGCGCTCAACGCCGGGCGCTCCATCGGCCACGCGTTCCTCGACGGCCCGCTCGACGAGCACCTCCTCGTGGTCGACCTCAACTGCCGCTCCACGGTCCACCTCGCGCACCGGCTCGTCCCCGCGATGGTCGAGCAGGGCCGCGGCCGCGTGCTCATCACCTCCTCCGTCGCCTCGACGGTGCCCGGCCCGTTCCAGTCGACCTACAACGCCTCCAAGTCCTTCCTGCAGTCCTTCTCACTCGCACTGCGCGAGGAGCTCAAGGACTCGGGCGTCACCGTCACCGCGCTCATGCCCGGGCCGACGGACACGGAGGTCTTCGAGCGTGCCGAGATGGGGGACACGAAGGTCGGCGCCGGCAAGAAGGACCCGCCCGAGCAGGTCGCCCGGCAGGCCTACGAGGGGATGATGGCCGGCGACGAGCGCGTCCGCGGCGGCGGCCTCGGCTCCAAGCTGCAGGGCATCGTCGGCCGCTTCGGCCCCGACTCGGTGAAGGCGAAGGTCTTCGTCCGCGAGGCCGAGCCGGGCTCAGCCGACGACTAGCGCGTCCGCGAACGCCTCGGCGTCGACGCCCTTGTCGGCGCAGACGCCGTAGTAGACGCTCCCGTCGTAGCTCATCACGCCGACGTTGAGGCGCTGGTTGGCCGGGTTGAGCGGGACGGCCGGGTAGACCTCGAGCAGCGGCGCGCCGTTCATGTAGAAGGTCTGCTGCGGGCCGGGGACGTTGGAGACGACGAGGTTCATCGCCCGCACGCCGCCCATCGCCCGACCCATCGCGGTGGCGACCAGCGGCGGCAGGACGCCGGTGGCGCCGACCATGATCGCGCCGGCGCGCACGGCGGCGGAGTCCTTGAGCGTGCGCATCTCGGCGCTGATGCGGCGCACGCGCTCGCCGAAGTCGGGCTCGTCGGCGGGCAGCTCGACGAAGACCATCGAGATGCGGTTGCCGGCCGCCTGGTCTCCGGGCTCGCGGACGGAGACGGGGACGAGCGCGACCGGGCTGCGGTCCAGATCGGGCAGGAACGTGTGCAGGGCGCCGGCCACCACGGCGAGGATCGCGTCGTTGACACTGCCGCCCGCCGCCTTGCCGGCCGCCTTGAGCGCGGCGAGCTCGCCGGAGCGCATCGCGTAGGCCCGGTTGGGCGTGAGCGGGAGGTTCAGCTCCGTCATCGGCGCCTGCGGCCGCTGGCGGGCCAGCTCGGCGAGCAGCTCGGTGCCGCGCAAGATCTCGTCGGCGACGCCGAACGGGTCCCGCGCCCGCTGCAGCGACTCGCGCACCAGCCGGGTGCCGAGCCCCGCCGCGGTGCTCGCCAGGTGCCGGCGCCGGTCGAAGCCACGCGGCGTCCACTCGGCCGGCGCGGCGATCGCCATCGGCTCGGGCGTCGGGTCGAGCAGGACGAGGCCGACGCCCAGCGCCGCCATCCCGTCGACGAGGGCGTGGTGCATCTTCGGCAGCAGGGCCACCCGCCCGTCCTCCAATCCGTCGATGACGTGCAGCTCCCACAGCGGCCGGTCCCGGTGCAGCCGCGTGGCCATCTCCCGCGCGACGTAGGCGGCGAGGTCACCGTCGGGCAGCCGCGCGTGGCGGACGTGCCACTCGAGGTCGAAGCCGTCGTCGTCCACCCACACCGGGTTGGTCAGCGGGCCGAGCGGATCGGCCAGCCGCTGGCGGTAGCGCGGCAGCAGGTGCAGGCGCTCGCGCACCCGCGCGACGACCGCGGCGTACGTCGTCCCCGGGCCGGCGTCGAAGATCATCGCGCCGGCCACGGCCATGTTGATCGGGCCCTGCTCGGCGGTCAGGGCACCTCGGTCCGCCGGGCTCAGCGGCTCAGACAAGCCCCTGCTTCTTGGCGGCGCGGACGGTCTGCATCAGCGTCGCCCGGCTGTCGTGCTTGGGCGACCAGCGCAGCTTCGTCTTGGCCTTCTCCGTGTCCATGACCACGGAGGTCTTGAAGGCGTTGATCCAGTAGGCCTCGGCGGGCAGCAGCGGGACGCGCGAGATGACGCCGGCCGCGAGGCTCGTCGCGAACTTCGGGACCGGGACGGACTGCCACCCGAGCGCCTGCGCGAAGTCGCTCACGCCCAGATCGCCGTCGGCGGCCAGGTTGTACGTCCCGGGCTCGCCGCGACCGAGCGTTGCCGCCAGCAGCGCCCGCGCCACGTCCTCCGTGTGCACGAGCTGGAAGCGCACGCCGGGGTCGGGGATGACCGCGGTCGGCAGCCGCCGCACGAGCGACGGGATCATCTCGAGCATGAACAGCGCGTCGGCGCCGGCGACGATGGACGGCCGGAACACGTAGGCGTTCTCGTGGTCGACCGCCGCTTCGAGCTCGGCCTTCTGGGCGGAGTAGTAGTGCTCGTCGCTGCCGCGCGTCGGCGTGTCCTCCGTCAGCGGGACCTCGTTGTCGGCGTGGAAGCCGTAGGCGGCCACCGAGCTCGTGTAGACGAGGCGGTCGCACTGCTTGGCCGCGTCGAAGACGTTCCGCGAGCCCTCGAGGTTGACCCGCCGGGTCTCCTCCGGCGAGCCGACGATGATGAAGGCGAGGTGGACGGCGACGTCGGCCTCCGCGAAGAGGTCGTCGAGCGCCTCCGGGTCGAGGATGTCGCCCTGTCGGTACTCGATCTTGTCCGACAGCCCGAGGGAGGACGGGTCGAACGGCCGCCGGGCCATGCCGAGGACCTTGGTCACGTCCTTGTGCCCGTCGAGCGCGCGCAGGAAGGAGCGGCCGATGTCGCCCGTGGGCCCGGTGACCGCGACGGTGAGGCTCACTTGGGCGCCATCCGGATCGCGCCGTCGAGGCGGATCGTGTCCCCGTTGAGCATCGGGTTCTCGACGATGGAGACGGCGAGCTGCCCGTACTCGTCGGGGTCGCCGAGGCGCGCGGGGTGGGGGACGCTGTCGCCCAGCGACTTGCGCGCGGGCTCCGGCAGGCCGGCGAGCAGCGGGGTGTCGAACAGGCCGGGCGCGATGGTGACGACGCGGATCAGCTCCCGCGAGAGGTCGCGCGCGGCCGGGAGCGTCATGCCGACGACGCCGCCCTTGCTGGCGCTGTAGGCGAGCTGCCCGATCTGCCCGTCGAAGGCGGCCACGGAGGCGGTGTTGATGCACACGCCGCGCTCACCGCCGGCGTCGGGCTCGGCGGTCTCGATCATCTTCTGCGCGGCGAGGCGCAGGACGTTGAAGGTGCCGATCAGGTTGACGGCGATGACGGTCTCGAAGGGCTGCAGGTCGTGCGGGCCGTGCTTGCCGGCGGTGCGCTGCGCCCAGCCGATGCCCGCGCAGTTGACGGAGATGCGCAGCGGCCCGCTCTCCGCCGCGGCGTCCACGGCGGCCTGCACGGACTCCGCGTCGGTGACGTCCATGAGCACGAAGCGCGCGCCGGTCTCCTCGGCGAACTGCCGCCCGAGCTCCTCGTTGCGGTCGGCGATGGTGACGGTGGCGCCGGCGGCGATCAGCCGGCGGGCGGTCGCGGCGCCGAGGCCCGAGGCCCCGCCCGCGACGATGGCTCCTGCTCCTTCGATCTGCATTCCGGCGAACTATCCCAGGGAGTAGCGCAGGAAGAGCTCGTCCCCGTGGCGGAGGACGTGGACCAGCTCCGCCCGCGCCGGCGGGTCGAGCAGCTCGCCCTTGAGCAGCCGCAGCCCGTCGCCGCCGCTCAGCGACGGGTCGAGGGTGATCAACAGCTCGTCGATGAGGCCGTCGGCGATCAGCCCGCGGTTGAGGCCCGGGCCACCCTCGCAGAGGATGCGGTCCACGCCGCGGGTGCGGAAGGCCCGGAGCGCCTCCGCCGAGGTCTCAGCGGGCACGACCTCCACCTGCGCGCGCACGTGGGACGGGCACCTCCGCCGGCCCCGCGACGATCACCGGCTGCTCGGGGCAGTCGAACAGCGGCGCGTCCCAGGCGACATCGCCCGAGCGCGTGATGACGAGCATGGTCGGGTCGGGCGCGAGGCCGAGCGCCGCCCGCGCCGCGCGGCGCTCGGGCGTGGCCGCGAGCCGGCCGTAGTGCTCCTCGCGCAGCGTCCCCGTCCCGGCCAGCACGCCGTCGACGATCGAGCGCAGCGCGAAGAACATCGCCTTGTCGCCCGCTGCCGCCGAGCTCCGTCGAGCCGCCGTCGCGGGTCACGCGCCCGTCCAGGGAGGAGACCATGTTCACGAGCACGCGCGGCCCGTCGGGCACGGTGAGGATCTCGTCGGCGGGCGCCGGCTCTCCCGGCGGGAACAGGCGCTCGAACACGGCCGCGCACGATAGGTTCCGGATATCCGCCCCCTCCGCCCCGCGGTCATCCTCGTGCTGCTCCTGGCGATCGCCCCCGCGGCCTCCGCCTCCCCGAAGCAGGAGTCGATCTTCGAGGACGACGACCAGCTCGTCCACAACTCGCCCGAGGGCGTCGACGCAGCAATGGCCGAGCTCAAGGCGCTCGGCGTGGACCGCGTCCGGCTGCCGGCCCTGTGGCGCGACCTCGCCGACCCGACGACGCCCGGCTTGTATCCGCCGGAGCGGCTCGCCTCGCTCGACCGCTCCATCGCCTCCGCCCAGGCGCACGGGCTCGGCGTCCTGCTCAACGTGCGCGGCGGCGCGCCGGACTGGGCGCTGCCGGCCAAGCGGCCGCAGCAGCGGCGCGAGAACGCCGCCTGGAAGCCTTCCCCGAAGGCGTTCGGCGCGTTCGTGACGATGCTCGGGCAGCACTACCCGCAGGTGGACACGTGGTCGCTGTGGAACGAGCCCAACTGGCACGCGCTCCTGCAGCCGCAGACCCTGCACGGGAAGCCGTACGCGCCGAAGCTCTACCGGCGCCTGTTCCGCGCCGGCAGCGCGGCGCTGCGGGCCACCGGCCACGCGGCGAACGGCATCCTGCTCGGGGAGACCGCGCCGCTGGGCACGAAGAGCCGCGGGCGCTTCAAGCCGCTCTACGCCGCGCGCTTCTACCGCTCCCTGTTCTGCCTGACGCGCAAGCTGCGCCCGCAGCGCGGCTGCCGCTTCGGGAAGCCGCTCGCCGCCACGGGGATCGCGCACCACCCGTACCCGGTGGTGGCGCCGCCCGGCCGGGGGTCCTCCGAGCGCGACGCCCTCCGCCTCGCCGACTACCGCCGCCTCGTCCGCATCCTCGACGCCGCCCGCCGCTACCACCGCGTGGGCGGGCGCCTGCCCATCTTCTACACCGAGTTCGGCTACCAGACGAAGCCGCCCGACCCGTACCGCGGCATCTCGCTCAAGCGCCAGGCGTCCTACCTCGCGCGCGCCGAGCGCATCGCCTACCGGCAGAAGCGCGTGCTGGCCTTCAACCAGTTCCTGCTGCGCGACAGCGGGCCGCAGACGCAGTACCCGGCGTCCGACCGGCGCTACTGGTCGACCTACCAGACCGGGCTGCGGTTCGCCGACGGCGGCGAGAAGCCCGCACTGGCCGCCTACCGGCTGCCGCTGGTGCGCACCGGGCGCCGCCGGCTGTGGGGGATGGTGCGCCCGGGGGACAACGGCGTCGCGCAGCGGATCCGGCTCGAGCGCTACCGCGGCGGCGCCTGGCGCGGGGTCCGCGACGTCCGGGTCCGCAACCCGCGCGGGTACTTCACGGCCCGCGTCGGCGCCGGTCGCGTACCGCTTCACCTGGAACGGCCTGGCGTCCCGGTCGGCCGTGAGCGGGTAGGGTCCGCCGCGATGGACTTCTCCCAGCTCAAGACGGGCGAGATCGCCGCCGCCATCGGAGGCGTCGTGCTCGTCCTGGCGGTCTTCCTCCTGCCGGCCTACACGCCGTCGGACAACCCGAACGCCACCGTCGCCGGCGGCACGAGCGACGTCTCGATCTGGGACGCGAACAAGATCAGCCGCATCCTGCTGGTCCTCGCCGCCCTCGCGCCGATCATCCTGCTCTACATCGTCATCCGCCAGCACGAGCTCTCGTGGCCGCGCGGGGAGCTGACCGCCGTCATCGGGCTCATCGCCGTCACCCTGCTGTTCTGGAACGGCGTCATCCAGCGCCCGGGCGAGCCCAGCGGCCAGATCGGCCTCGGCCTCGGCTGGTACCTCGCCTTCCTCGGGGCGCTCGCGATCGCCGTCGGCGGCGCGATCCGCGCCGCGCAGTCCGAACGCCGTCGCAAGCCACCCGGAGTCCTCTAATTCCTCTCGTACCTGATCGCAACCTCGCACTGGAGCTCGTGCGAGTGACCGAGGCCGCCGCGTTGCAGGCCGCCCGCTGGGTCGGCCGGGGCGACAAGATCGCCGCCGACCAGGCCGCCGTCGACGGCATGCACGCCGTGCTCGGCACCATCCGCATGGACGGCGTCGTCGTCATCGGCGAGGGGGAGAAGGACGAGGCCCCGATGCTCCACAACGGCGAGCACGTCGGCGACGGCTCGGAGCCGAAGGTCGACATCGCCGTCGACCCGCTGGAGGGCACGCGCCTGTGCGCGCTGGGCATGCCGAGCGCGCTGGCCGTCATCGCCCTCTCCGAGCAGGGCACGATGTTCGACCCGGGCCCGTGCGTCTACATGGAGAAGATGGCGGGGCGCGAGGAGATCGCCGACCTGCTGGACCTCGACCGCGACCTGGGCAAGACCGTCGAGCTGATCGCCGAGCGCCGCGGCGTGGAGGTCGGCGACGTCACCGCCGTCGTCCTCAACCGCGACCGCCACCAGGAGGGCATCGACGCCATCCGCGGCGCGGGCGCCCGCGTGCGCCTGATCACCGACGGCGACGTCTCCGGCGCGCTGCTCGCCGTCTCCGAGCGCTCGCCGGTCGACCTGCTGTGGGGCATCGGCGGCACGCCGGAGGGCGTCATCTCCGCCTGCGCGACCAAGTGCATGGGCGGCGCGCTCGTCGGCCGCATGTGGCCGCGCGACGACGACGAGCGCAAGGCCGCCGTCGACGCCGGCTACGACCTCGACCGCGTGCTCACCCACGACGACCTCGTCACGGGCGACAACGCGTTCTTCTCCGCCACCGGCGTCACCGACGGCGACGTCCTGCAGGGCGTCCGCTACCAGGGCGCGCGCGGCGCGACGACGGAGTCGCTGGTCACGCGCTCGCGCTCCGGCACGGTGCGGCGCATCCACTCCCGCCACGACCGCACGAAGCTGCGCGGCGCTCACCGGCACCGCCAACGCCTAGCAGGGTCAGACCCTGCCCTAGCGGCGGCGCCAGACCATCAGGCCGGCGAGCCAGCCGAGGCGCGAAGAAGCTCGCCGCGAGCGGCGAGCACGATGCGCCAGGGCGTCGACCCGATGTTGACGTCCTCGGGCGTCGGCTTGGGCGCGCCCTCCGTCGGCGAAGCGGCCGACGGCGGACTCCTCGAGCTCGAGGCGGGCGAGGCGCGCAGGAAGCCGTGGGTGACGATCACGTGGATGCGCGACTGGGTGTTGACGTAGAACCACTTGAACGGCCGCGCGAGCGCCGGGTAGAAGCTCGCGACCTCGACCTCGACGTGCAGGCGGCCGTAGCCCGCGTGCTCGGACTCGCAGCGGCGGACGTCGATCTCCAGGTAGCCCTCGTCCTTGCGCCCGACGAGCAGGCCGTCGCGGATGCGCCAGCGCACGACGCCGCGGTCGCTCGAGAGGTCGTAGTCCGGCGGCGCGGAAGCGCAGCAGCACGAACGGCCGGGTGATGAGGACGACGGCGCGCTCGTCGTCGCGAGTAGTGGACGCGGATCAGGCCGAGCGTCACCCGCGAGAGGAACCACCAGTACGTGCGCGCGAGGCGCTCGAGCGACGCGGCGGTCCACAGCTCCTCGAGCTCGTGCTCGGGCAGGTCGACGTTGGCGGCCTGGATGGAGCGGACGGCGCCGCTGCGGTCCATCGTCGTGTGGTCCTCGGGGTCGGCGATGACCGCGTTGGCCACCCGCCGTTCCTTCCGGCGCTTGAGCAGCGTCATGCCAGGGCGGCCCGGACTGCGTCGTCGAAGCCCATCGGGTCGTCGTTGATGCCCGCCGGCGGCGGGTCGGTCACCAGCATCTCCTCGCCGAGCCCCTCGACGAGCGGCTGGATGAGGCCGAGCTTGACCGGCGTGACCATGGCCACCCAGTACGAGGAGAGCTTCGGGGTGAAGAAGGGGACCTTGATCAATGGACGGTGGCGGACGCCGGCGATGCGTGCATATCGCGCCATCATGTCACGGTACGTCAGGACGTCCGCGCCGCCGAGCTGGACCTCGTCGGGGACCTCGTCGGCCTCCGCGACGGCGATGAGCGCCCGGACCGTGTCGCCGATCGCGACGGGCTGGGTCCGGGTCTCGACCCACCGGGGTGCGATCATCGCGGGCAGGTGGTTGACCAGGCCACGGACGATCTCGAAGCTCGCGCTGCCCGGCCCGACGATCATGGCCGCGCGCACGTGCACGACCGGCGGGCCGTGCTCGGCGAGCGCGCGCGCCGTATCCGCGCGGGAGGTCAGGTGCGCCGAGCGCCCTTCCAGCCCGCCCAGGTAGATGACGCGACCCACGCCCGCCTCCTTCGCGGCGGCGGCGAAGTTCTTCGCGGCCTGCAGGTCGCGCTGCTCGAAGTCGGCGTTGGCGCCCATGCTGTGGATCAGGTAGAAGGCGGTGCCGACGCCCGTCGAGCGCCTCCTGGAGCCCGTCGCCCGAGTACGCGTCGGCCTTGACGACGTCCGTCTCCGGGTCGGAAGGCGTGGTCCCTGCGGGTTGCGGCTGATGCGCGCGGACGCTGTGTCCCGCGCTCCTTCAGGCCGCGGAGCAGGTGCGATCCCACGTAGCCCGAAGCTCCGGTCACCAAGACGCGTTGACGATCCATGTCGTCTCGGTACCCGTAGAGGTGGCGGAGGACCCATGAGCGGACTTCCAATACGTGACGTGGCGCGTAGGACCGGCCTTGCGGCGGGCACCATCCGCATGTGGGAACAGCGGTATGGCTTCCCGGAGCCGCTGCGGACCGACTCCGGCTACCGCGTCTACCCCGAGGAGCAGGTCGCGGTGCTCAGCCACGCGGTCGAGCTGCGCCGCAGCGGCATGTCCGTGCCGGCCGCGCTCGAATCGGCTCGCGCCCAGAAGCAGGTCAGCCATCCCTCCATCTTCGGTTCCGTCCCCCACGAGGGCCGGTCGCGGCGGTTGCGCAAGAAGACGCTCATCGCGCTGTCGCGTGCGATCGAGGACCAGACGATGGCCAGCGCCTCCCGGCCGCTGATCATGGGGTCCTTCCAGCGCGAGCGCCACTACCGCGGGGTCGAGCACCGCTACCACCGCATGGCGCAGATGGCCGACCTGACGGTGGTCTTCGCCGACTTCGAGCACGCCAAGTCGCCCGAGCCGGGTTCGCCGATCGAGGTGGACATCGCCACGGACGCGGCGCTCGGCCACGAGTGGGCCGTGGTCGTCGACTCGCCGAAGTTCGCGGCGTGCCTGACCGCCTGGGAGCCGCCCGTCGCCTCGCCGTCCAAGGACGAGAGCGAGCGGGTCTTCGAGGCCTTCTGGACGCTGGACCCGCAGGTCGTGCGTCAGGCGGCGCGGGCGGCCGCGGCGGCGGCGCGGGAGGCGGACGCCCCCGTCGCGGACGAGATGGACCAGCTGCTGCGCGACCGGCCGCTGGCTCCCGAGGCTGCGAGCACCGCGCTGGAGTCGCTCACCGCGCGCATGGTCGCCTACCTCGAAACGGGCTGAACGAGCCGGCCGAGCGTGCCGGTCGCGGTGAAGCCGAGCTGCTGCGCCGCCGCGTAGGTGAGGTCCCACTTGGCGCCGTTGGCGAAGGGGCCGCGGTCGACGACCGGCGCGGTCAGCGTCCGTCCCCTTGTAGAGGAACGTGACCTTCGTTCCGCACGGCAGCGTCTTGTGCGCGACGCCGACGAGGGTCTTGGACATCGTCTTGCGGCAGGCGGTCTTGCGGCCGTAGAAGCCCGGCCCGTACCAGGTGGCCCTGGCGGGCGTGTACAGCGTGATGGCGACCTCGGGCGCGGCGGCCGCGGTCTGGGCCTGCGGCGCCTCGATGCGCGCGCGGACCCGGGCGGCGCCGGCGCGGTCGGGCTTCCAGCGGGCGGTGAAGGTGCCGTCGTTCGCCGCGGTGGTGTGGGTGATCGCCGACCAGTTCTTCTGGAGGTCGTCGAAGCGCTCGATGGTCACGATCTCGCCCGCGCGGGCCTTGCCGGTGAAGGTCTTGCGGACGCCGACGAGGCCACCCGTGCGCGTGGAGACGGAGACGCCGCCCTGCGCGGCCGACGCGTAGCCGGGTTGCCCGGCCCCGGCCTCGGCGCCACCCGTCTGGGCATGCGCGGCGGGCACAGGCAGGAGCAGCAGCAGGGGCAGGAGGAAACGAGCTCGCATATCGGGTGCTCGGCTTGCCTGCGAGGTGAGCTGACGGGCTCGCGACTTACGCCGCTACGACCGCATCAGCGGTCGATTCGCCCCAACTACATGGGTCCCCCGTCCGCCGGTGTTCGAGCCACCCGGCGGTTCGGCGCCGCGAAGTCTAGCGTTTCGACTGAACGGATGCGTTCAGGGCTTGGGCAGGCGGTCGACGGCGCGCTTGAGCACCTGTCCGCCGATGGAGAGCCCGACCTGGGCGAGCTCGCCGGCCGCCTGCACGACCGTGCTCACGAGCTCCGTGCCGCTCGGCTGCTTCTCGGGCTCGGCGGCGGGACGCTGCTTGGCCGACTTCTTCGCCGGGTCGGCAAGGTTCTTCGAGGCAGACCGGACGGGCTTGGGCCGCGGGGCGGCGCCCTCCGTGATCGGCGTCGCGGCGAGCTTCGCCTTCGCCTTGGCGGCGGCGGCGGCCTTCGGCTTTGCCTTCGCCCTTCGCCTTCGTGGCCGCGGCGGTCACCTTCGCGGGCGTCGCGCGGGCGCGGGTTCCCTCGGCGGCCTTCTCCGTGGTCGGCGCGCCGTCGCGGTGGCGCGCGCCCATGCGGTTGGGTCGTGTCGCGGGCAGGGAGGCGAGGACGCTGTCCGCGTCCCCCTTGGCCGGCTTGCGCTTGGCCTTCTTGCTCCCCTTCTCCGCCATCCGCGCGAAGTCTAAGGGACCGTCCAAAACTTCAGACGTAAGGGCGCGAGGCCGACATGCATTGGAGGAAAGACCGGGCAAAAGTCGTTGATCCTCCCTTGAGGAAGCGCCTAGACTGCCCGCCACTTAGCCGGTCGGAGGAAGAGGCGCACGTGTCAGTTGTTGAACTGCAGGAGCTGGAAGAGGTCAAGGGCCTTTTGATCAAGGGTCAGGCTGTCGGCGTCCTGACCCACGCGGAGGTCCAGACGGCGGTCTCCGAGCTCGACATGGACGAGTCGGACATGGAGGAGCTGCACGGCTACCTCGAGAAGTCCGAGATCGAGCTCGTCGAGGAGATCGACCCCGCGCACACGGCCACGCAGGAGGAGCGCGCGGTCGACAAGAAGTCGCGTCGCAAGAAGGCCTCCGGGCTGGATCTGCGCGCCGACATGACCACGGACTCGCTGCAGCTGTTCCTCAAGGACATCGGCAAGGTCCGCCTGCTCACGGCGCAGGAGGAGGTCGACCTCGCGCGCCGCATCGAGCGCGGCGACCTCGACGCCAAGCAGAAGATGGTCGAGTCCAACCTCCGCCTCGTCGTCTCCATCGCGAAGAACTACCGCAACCAGGGCCTCCCGTTCCTGGACCTCATCCAGGAGGGGACGCTCGGCCTCGTCCGCGCCGCGGAGAAGTTCGACTACCGCAAGGGCTTCAAGTTCTCCACGTACGCGACCTGGTGGATCCGCCAGGCGATCGCCCGCGCGCTCGCCGACAAGGCCCGCACGATCCGCATCCCGGTCCACGTCGTCGAGAAGCTCAACAAGATCGGCCGCGCCGAGCGCAAGCTCGTCACGGAGCTCGGTCGCGAGCCCACCGCGGAGGAGATCGCCGACATCACGGGCATCGAGCCCGAGGAGGTCGAGTCGATCAAGCGCTCCGCCCAGGCCCCCGTCTCCCTCGAGAAGCCGGTCGGTGACGAGGAGGAGTCCGAGTTCGGCCAGTTCATCGCCGACGAGCGGGCCGAGTCCCCGTACGAGCGTGCCGCGGAGATCCTCACCAAGGAGGCCCTGCGCGAGGCGCTGGAGAACCTCTCCTACCGCGAGCGCCGCGTCCTCGAGCTCCGCTACGGGCTCGGCGGCGAGCATCCCCGCACGCTGGACGAGGTCGGCCGCACCTTCAACGTCACGCGCGAGCGCATCCGCCAGATCGAGAACCAGTCGCTGAAGAAGCTGCAGTCCCTCGCGGAGGCGCAGAAGCTCCGCGACGTCGCCTAGAGCAGCGCTGCGCCGAGGCGGGCGGCGATCATCACCGGCTGCTGCAGCTGGCGGTAGGTGATGCGCAGCACCGTGATCCCGGCGGTGAAGTGGTCGAGGTCACGGGCGCGGTCCTGCTCCCACTGCGCGCGCCGCCCGTGCGAGGCCCAGCCATCCGTCTCGACGATCAGGCGGTGCGCCGGCCACCAGAAGTCCACGCGGTGGCCGTTGACGATCACGTTCGTCTCGGGGAGCGGCAGCTGCGCGTCTCTGAGCAGCTTGAAGAAGAGCCGCTCGAGGTGGGAGCGGGTGCGCGGGCCGTCCACGATCTCCCTCAGCAGCGTCACGCCGCGCCGGCCCCTCATGGCATTGAGGAAGAGAGTCAGTTGCTCCGTGTTGGTGCGGCGGAGGATGAAGGCCTGGTTGGTGGCGTCGAGCGTCTCGCCGTAGGTCGCCGTGGCCGCCAGCGCGAGGAGGGTCTCTGGAACCATCGTCAGTTTGAGGCCGTGGCGGCGGGTCCAGCGGGGGAGCTCTCGCGGCTGGCTGACGATCACCCCGGTCGGTCTCCGCCCGCCGCGCGGTACGGCGATCGAAACTGCGGCCGGGTAGGGGAGGAGGTCATCCATTGCCGCAGCACTCCTGGCCGCTGCCATCGCGTCTTCGCCTGCCGCCCGGAGCGCTGCGTCGATCTTCCCCACGTCGTCGAGCTCTCCGATCGAGTAGATCCCCTCGTGGTGCCGGATGAGCCAGCCGGTCTGGATCCGCCGGGTGATGGCGTCCTTGTCGAGTCCGGCGGCGACGAGACCGTCAAGCTCGATGATCCCGCGCTGCTTCCGCGCGATGGAGACGGCGCGAGTTTCCGCCGCCATGATCCGCGAGATCGGCCGAGGCGGGTCAGACTCGCGCTGAGCGCGAGTTTCCGCCACCTCGCCGCCCCGGGCCGGGTGTGGTGGGGGAAAGTCGCGGGCGGGGGACATGCCCGCATCGAACCCGACGCGGACCTACCGATCCACACCCATCAGTGACAAAGGAGTGCCAACTCGGGCGCGTCCCTGATTCAAGGGCGCTCGGGAGCCACGCCGATGAAGATGAGCGATGTTCGACATCGACGACGCGCTCCGCTACCTCATCGTCCACGAGGGCTCCGACCTGCACCTGAAGGTGCCGTCGCAGCCGATCGTTCGCATCCACGGGAACATGGAGCCGATCGACGGCTCCGAGCGGCTCAAGCCCGAGGACACGGAGCGGGTGCTGCGCGAGATCCTCACGGACGACAACAAGCTCAACGAGTTCGCGACGGACAACGAGGTCGACTTCAGCTACCAGATCGAGGGCCTGGCCCGGTTCCGCGTCAACGCCTTCCGCCAGCGCGGCTACGTCTCGCTGGTCATGCGCGCCATCCCGGTGAACATCAAGTCGGTCGACGATCTGCTGCTGCCGCCGGTGATCACGCAGCTGGCCGAGGAGGAGCGCGGGATCATCCTGCTCACCGGCACCACCGGCTCCGGCAAGTCGACGACGCTCGCGGCGATGATCGACCACATGAACCGGACGATGAAGAAGCACATCATCACGCTGGAGGACCCGATCGAGTTCCTCCACCCGGACCGCATGTCGATCGTCAACCAGCGCGAGGTCGGGCAGGACACCGCGGACTTCAAGCGCGCCCTCAAGCGGGTCCTGCGCCAGGACCCGGACACGATCCTCGTCGGCGAGATGCGCGACGAGGAGACGGTCCAGACCGCCTTGTCGGCGGCGGAGACCGGCCACCTCGTCCTCTCCACGCTGCACACGGTCGACGCCGTCGAGGCGATCAACCGCATCATCGACTTCTTCCCGCCCCACCAGGCCGGCCAGGCCCGCGCGATGATCGCCGGCACGCTGAAGGGGATCATCTCCCAGCGCCTCGTGCGCACCGCCGACGGCCACGGCCGGGTCGCCACCTGCGAGATCCTCGTCATGACGGGCCGCGTCCACGACGCGATCCTCGACCCCGCCCTCACCGGCGGCATGCACGAGGTCATCAAGGAGGGCGAGTTCTACGGGATGCAGTCCTTCGACCAGCACCTGCTCAAGCACCTGCAGGCCGGGCGCATCACCTACGAGGAGGCCATGAAGGTCGCCTCCACGCCGCACGACTTCAAGCTGCTCGTCCAGGCCGACCAGACCCTGCGTCACCTCGCGTCCTCGAAGGCCGTGCAGCCGGAGCACGACCCGGCCCCGGCCGTGGTCGCCGACCTCGCCCCGCCGCCGCCCGCCTCGATGGCCCCGGCCGCGCCGATGGCGCCGCCGCCCCCGGCCGCGCCGGCGATGCCCGCCCCGCCCGCCGGCGGTTCGGCACCCCCACCCGGCTTCTGAGAGCATCCCGAGGGTCATGCAGACCACCCTCGGGACCTTCAACGAGGTGGAGACCGGCCAGGCCTTCACCCTCCAGAACCACAAGCTGCTCAAGATCGAGCTGGCGGCCGTCACCGTCCAGGCCAAGCTCGGCTCCATGGTCGCCTACCAGGGCGACGTCACCTTCGAGCACGCCGGCTCGGGCGGCATGGGCCGGCTGGTCAAGAAGGCGCTGACCGGCGAGGGCACGCAGCTCATGAAGATCACGGGGACGGGGGAGGTGTTCGTCGCCGACTCGGCCATGGACATCCACCTCGTCTACCTCGAGGGCGAGACCATCACGGTCAACGGCCGCAACCTGCTCGCCTTCGACGCCGGCATCGACTGGGACATCAAGAAGATCGAGGGCGGCGGCAGCGCGATGATGGCCGGCGGCCTCTTCAACACCGTCCTCACCGGGACCGGCTGGGTGGCGATCCTCTCCGACGGCCCGCCCGTCCTGCTCGACGTCGCCGCCGCGCCGACGTTCGCCGACGCCCAGTCGGCCATCACCTGGTCCTCCGGCGTGACGTGCGCGCTCAAGACCGACTTCAAGATGAAGAACCTCGTCGGGCGCGGCTCGGGCGAGTCGCTGCAGCTCGCCTTCCAGGGCCAGGGCTGGGTCCTCATCCAGCCGTCGGAGGGCCGCGTCGTCCCCACGACGGGCGGCGGCGGCAGCAACTCGCCGCTCGGGAACCTGCTCGGCGGATAGGACGACACCGGATCGTCCCTTCGGACGATGCGGTCCCACGAGATGCGGGGGAGCATCGGCGCCATGCCCTCCCCGTCTCCCTCCAAGCGCTGGACCCTCGCCGTGGTCTGCCTGGCCACCGCGATGCTCATGCTGGACATCGCGGTCGTCAACACCGCCCTCTCCGACATCGCCGCCGACCTGCACACCGGGCTCTCCGGACTGCAGTGGGTCGTCGACGCCTACACGCTGGCGCTGGCCAGCACCGTGCTGAGCGCCGGCTTCCTCGCCGACCGCTTCGGCCGCCGCCGTCTCTTCCTGCTCGGGCTCGCGCTCTTCACCGCCGCCTCCATCGCCTGCGCGGCGTCGGGGAGCATCGACGCGCTCGATCGCCGCCCGCGCCGTCCAGGGCCTCGGCGCCGCGATCCTGTTCGCCGTCGCCCTGGCGCTGCTGGGCACCGCCTACCCCGAGGCCAAGGAGCGCGCGGGTGCGATCGCCATCTGGGGCGCGACCATCGGCGGCTCGTTCGCCATCGGCCCGCTGGTCGGCGGCGCGCTGACCACCGGCCTCGGCTGGCAGGCGATCTTCCTCATCAACGTGCCGATCGGCATGGCCGCCCTCGCGATCACGCTGCGCAACGTCGCCGAGTCCAGGGACCCGTTCCCGCGCTCGCTGGACCCGATCGGCCAGGTGACGATCGCCGGCGCGATGTTCGCCCTCGTCTACGGCCTGCTGCGCGACGCGTACGTCGCCGACGCCGCGGCCGCGGTCCTGTTCGCCGCCTTCGCGCTCCGCGAGCACTCGGCGAAGGAGCCGATGGTCCCGCTGCACCTGTTCCGCAACCCGACGTTCGCCGGGACGCAGATCGGCGTCTTCGCCATCTCCGCGTCCTTCTTCGCGATCTTCCTCTACACGACCCTGTACCTGCAGAACGTGCTGGGCCTGTCGGCGATCGAGGCCGGCCTCGTCTACATCCCGGGCACGATCCTGAACTTCGTGGTGGCCGGGGCGAGCGCCGCGTTCATCCCGAAGCTGCCGCGCCGCGTCCCCGTCGTGCTCGGCCTGGGCATGGTCGCGGTCGGCATGGTCCTGTTCGCCGGGCTCGACGCGGACTCCCACTGGACGGCCGTCCTGCCCGGCGAGATGGTCGCGCTGGCCGGGACGGGCATGGTCAACACGAGCCTGTCGGGCCTCGCGCTGTCCATCCTCCCCGAGCGCGACAACGGTCTCGCCTCCGGCATCCACGACATGTTCCGTCAGGGCGGCATCGCGGTCGGCGTCGCCGGGCTGGGCGCCCTGATCCCGGAGGCCGCGGGCCTCGGCGGTGACGCGCCGGCCTTCGTCGCCGGGCTGCAGGACGCGCTGCTCGTCGGCGCCGGCGTGGCCGCCCTCGGCGCCCTCGCCGCGTTCCTGCTCATCAAGCCCGCCGCTGCGGTCGAGGAGATCGCGGAGCCGGTCGAGGTCCGCGAGCTCGTGGCGGTCTAGGGGGAGGAGCAGATCACGGAGAGGATGCCGGTGCGGTTCGCGCCAGCTTGCCAGGCGAACTGCACCGCCCACGCGGTCGGGACCTGGTCGGTGGTGGCCGGGACGAAGTCTCCGATCGTCGGACCGCTCGCCTCGATCACGTCCCCGCCGCGCGAGCTCGCCCTGCCGTCGCCTCCGAAGGCGACGAAGCCGCCGCCTACGGCGCGCTCGCCGGGCTGGCACGTGACCTGGAGATTGAAGCCCCCGATCGAGTCGCCCAATGGGACGGTCTTGCTCCGTACGACGACGTTCGTCGCTCCGGTCGGGCCGCCGGGACCCGTCGGGCCGCGGCTGCCTGCCGGGCCGGTGGGCCCTGGCGCGCCGGCCGGGAGCTGGCCCGCCTTGAAGTCCTTCGACAGGAGCGTCCCGTTGCGGACCTTGCTGGTGGTGACCGCGTTGCGGCGCAGGTCGGACGTCCGCACCGCACCCGACTTCAGCTCCCGGCTGCCGACGCTGTTGCGCTTCAGGGCGACGGCGGCGATCGAGGTCCCGCCCAGGGCGACGAATACGGCGAGCGTCGCCATGACGTTCGCGTAGGTGAGTGCTCGCATGGCGCGACGGTACCGCTAGATGAACTCGAGGGGCTCGTCGCTGGGATCAGCGACGGGCTCCTCGCAGTTCGGGCACCACCAGGTCGCCTGCAGCGTGGTCCCGCAGGTATGGCGCAGGGGCTCGCCGTCACCCGAGCGCGCGCCCCAGTCGGCCAGCAGGCGCAGCGCGCCTGCGAGCTCGGCGCCGGACGCGCTGCAGCTCGTAGACGTAGCGCAGCGGCCGCTCCGAGTAGGGGCGCTGGACCACGAGCGCGTGCTCGCCGAGCGCCTTCAGCCGGGCGGAGAGGATGTTCGGCGCCGGCCCGCCCATCGCGTCCTGCAGCTCGCCGAAGCGCAGCGGGCCGTCCAGCAGCGCGGCGATCGCCAGCAGCGTCCAGCGGTCGCCGATGCGCGTCAGGGCGTCGGCGAGGGGGGAGGCGGTCACCCTCGGTAGGCTAGTGACTTGCATGGTGCAAGTGACTGAGATCGCCGAGCGGATCGGCCCCAGCGTCGTCGGCCTCGGCCGCGGCTGGGGACAGGGCAGCGGCGTGGTCGTCCGGCCCAACGCCATGCTCACCAACGCGCATGTCCTGCGTGGCCCGGACGTCGCCGTCACGGTCGGCGGACGGCTGATCCACGGGCAGGTCATGGTCGCCGACCCGCGCGCCGACGTCGCTGTCGTGGTGGGGGACACGGGGGACGCCCCGGCGGTCGCGGTCGCCGCGGAGACGCCGGCCATCGGCGCGCTCGTGTACGCCCTCGCCGATCCCGGCGGCCGCGGGCTGCGCGTCACCCACGGCTACGTCGCCGGCGGCAGCATCGAGCACACCGCGCCGCTGCCGCGCGGGTCGTCCGGCGGCCCCCTCGTCAACGCCGACGGCGAGCTGATCGGCCTCAACACCGTCCGCCTCGAGGGCGGCTTCATCCTCGCGCCGCGCCTCGACCCGCGCCGCCTCGACGCGCTCCTGGGCGGTCAGGCCCCGCGGCGCGCGCAGCTCGGCGTCGCCCTCAACCGCAACCTGACGGTGCGGGCGGTCAAGGACGCGAGCCCCGCCGCCGTCGCGGGGGTGAACCCGGGCGACCGCCTGCTGGGCGTCGACGACCGGCCCCTGCGCTCCCTCGACGACCTCTTCGACGCGCTGGAGGGCCAGCCCGCCGAGCTCACGCTCCACGTCCTCCGCGGCCGCGAGCAGCGCGACATCGCCGTCGTACTTCAGTAAGTGAAGTACAATGAAGGGGTGCCGAACGCCGACTGTCCCGTGTGCCGCACCGCGGATGTCGTCTGCGGGAAGTGGACGATGCTCATCATCCGCGACCTCGCGGAGGGCCGCAGCCGCTTCTGCGAGCTCGAGCGCAGCCTGGAGGGCATCAGCCCCCGCACCCTGAGCCTCCGCCTGCGCGCGCTCGAAGAGGAAGGCATCCTCCAGCGGCAGACCTACCCCGAGGTGCCGCCGCGCGTCGAGTACGCGCTGACGCACAAGGGGGAGGCGCTCGTCCCGATCGTGGAGGCGATGCGCGCGTATGGCACGGACTGGCTCGGCGCCACAGGATCCTGTGCAGAAGTGCCCGAGCTCGCGATCGCCTAGCAGGAACCTCGGACGGATGCGGCGAACACTCGCCGCACGATGCACAACCGCGCCCTGCACGACGCGCTCACCGCGTTCGTCGAAGAAGCCGCCTGGCAGCTCGCCGCCGAGGTCAGCGGCGGCGCCGAGATCCCCTTCGAGCTGATAACGAAGTCCCCGCCCACCCGCTCCACCGCGCCCCTGTACTGCTACCGGCCGCTGACCGGCACCTTCCTCGCCGACCGCGCGTCCGAGCTGCGCAAGCTCCCGAGCCACGGGCCCGCCCGCAGCCAGCTGGCCAACCTCGGCGGGGTGGACGACTACCTGCGCCGCCGCGGCGTCCGGGTCGTCCCGTCGGACCCGTACGCCCGGGCCGACCACGCGCTGCAGGCCTTCGTCACGGCCGTCTGGGCCGACGCGACCGACTTCGTCTTCGAGCCCGCGCGCTTCAACGCCGCCTTCGCCGAGCTCGAGGACGCCGCCTACGCGGAGGTCCACCTCACCCAGGTCCTCGCGCCCGTCGACGGCCTCGTCATCGAGTCCGACCGCGTCGAGCTCGGCGGCGGCCTGTCGCTGATGCGCGCCCACGCGCTGCCCGACGCCCCCGAGGAGCTGCGCCTGGACAGCTGGGCGACCGTCGCCGCGATCCGGGTCGAGGGCCACGACGACGTCCTCGCGCAGGCGGGCGCCCGCCTGCGCCGGCTCCAGTCCGCCCTGCGGCTGTGGGACGACGCCGAGCCGGCCGTCGGCCCGGGCGCCTGGGCCCGCACGGGCGCCGGCCCCTGGCTGCACATCCCCATCGCCAGCGGCGTCCGCCGGTCCATCGACGACTGCCTGCTCGAGCCGGAGGAGGAGGACCCGCTGCGCGCGTTCATCGCCCTCGTCGACCGCCGTACCCCGCGCGGCGGCGAGCTGGCCTGGGCGCTGCGGCGCTTCGAGCTCGGCTGCGAGCGCCCGAGCGCGACGGAGGCGCTGACGGACTGGCTGCTGGCCGGTCGGGCGTTGCTCGTCGACACCGACCGCCAGGGCTACGACGGCCTCGCCGATCGCCTGGCCGCGATCTGCGCCCCGGTCCACGAGCGCCGCGCGCTCACGGAGATGCTGCAGCGCGCCGTCGGCCTCGAACGCTCCGCCGTCGCCGGCCTGCTGCGGCCGGACCGGGACGTGGACACCATGATCGGGACGCTGGCCGGCTGCCTGCGGGCCGTGCTGCGCGACGTCCTCTGCGGCCACCTGGATCCGGACCTGCGCGCCGTGGCCGACGACCTCCTGGCCTCGACCGCCACCGAGCCGCCGCTCACGACGGCATGATCGCCTACCGGTACCGGACGGCGACCGTCCTCAGTGTCCTTGCCCTGACGCTGCTCGCGTTAACCCAGTAGCTCCACGTGCCGATGCTTCAATGGTGTCCGTGCGTAGCCTTTTCCTTGCCCTGCTGACGACCGCCGCCCTCGCGGCCGCGGTCCCGAGCCACGCGGAGGCGGCCGGCGCGTCCGGCTTCCGCTGCGCCGCGATCCCGGTGACGGGCACGGTGCTCGGGCAGTCGCTGCCCGTGCCCAGCGCGGGTGCCGTCGACAAGGACTGCGTCAACGACAGCGTCCTCCCGACGCTGGACATCCCGGCGCCGCTGAACGCGCTGCTGAGCATCAAGGCCGTGAACGGCATCACCAGCGTCAGCGACGACGGCGCGTACGCCGGTGCCGGCCTGGCCGACCTCAAGATCGGCTCCTTGCCGATCCCGATCCCGGCCATCCCGATCCCCGATGCGCTGAAGAAGATCGACCTGGGCCTGCTCGGCAGCGTCGACCTGACGCCCGCCCTCAACGCGCTCACGACCCTGCCGTCGAAGAACCTGCTCGACGGCGGCGTCCTCTTCTCGCAGGCGGTCGGCAGCTGCGACGCCAACGGGGTGCCCCAGCTGTCGGGCGCCTCCCGCGTCCTCAACGCGGACATCCTCGGCCTGCCGGTCGACGGCTCGAAGACCGTGGACTCCGCCATCAACCTGGTCGACACGACGAAGATCGCGCTCGACACGCTCGACCTCTCGCTCGCGAAGGTGACGCTGCTCGGCAACACGGTCACCGTCGGGACCGGCCCCGTGCTGGCGGCCCTGAAGCCGATCGTCGCCGCCCTTCCGCCCATCGAGATCCCCGCCACGGTCGCCCGGGTCAAGCTGACCCCGTCGTCGCAGACGATCGCCGACGGCGCCCTCGTGCAGCGCGCCCTGCGTGCCGAGATCAGCCTCGCCGGCCAGTCGATCGCCGACCTCGCCATCGGCACGGTCGTCGTCGGTGGCGGCGCCTGCGAGAAGGCCGCGACGCCCATCGCCCCCGACGTGCCCGTCACGGCCCCGGCCCCCGAGGTCGCGCTCGCCTGCACCACCCGCAAGCTCGCCCTCATCGACGTCCTCAAGCAGGGCGACCACGTCCGCCTCTACGGCGCCGCCGACAAGAGCCTGGCCGGCAAGATCGTCTCCATCGTCTTCCAGGCAACGGGCCGGACGGTCGCCCAGGTCCGCGTCCAGTCCGACGGCAGCTTCACCACCACGGCGCCGCTGCCGCGCCGGTCGATCCGCAACACCAACCGCGCGCGCTACATCGCCAAGGCGGGCGGCGAGCGGTCGCTGAACCTCAAGCTCGCGCGCCGCATGGTCGTCACCTCGATCAAGTCGAGCGGCGACTCCGTGACCATCAAGGGCAAGGTCATCCGGCCGCTGGCCAAGCCGGTCGCGCCGATCGTCCTCAAGCGCCGCGTGACCTGCAAGACGCTCGAGACGGTGAAGACCTTCAAGCCCAACCGCGACGGCTCGTTCTCCGTCACGGTCAAGAAGCCGCAGAACCTGGCGGCGACCGTCTACCGGCTGCAGACCCGCGTGCGCCGCCTGAGCACGAGCACGAAGACGTCGCCGACGTTCACGCTGCCGCGCGCGGTCGATCTGTAAAGAGAAACGAGCCGACGTGCGCGAGGCCGTCGGCGTCGTGGACGTCGCCGGCCAGCTGCGGGACCTGGACGACCACGGGGTCGTCCAGCGCCTCGCGCAGCCGTTCGAGGCCGTCCGCGTCGCGGGCGCGCGAGCTCCGCCGCCTCGGCGGCTGAGGCCAGCACCTTCGTCAGCAGCGCCGGCTCGAGGTCCAGCGGCTCGTCGTCGTCGGCGACCGGCTCGCGGACCTTGTTGACGACGACCGCCGCGAACGGCAGCTTCGCGGCGCGGATGCGCTCCCAGAAGAAGATCGTCTCGTTCACGGGCTCGCGCTCGAGCGAGGTGACCAGCAGGAAGGCGGTGCCCGGGTCGTGCAGCAGCGCCTTGACGTGCTCCCGCGCTCGGCGAGCTCGGGGATCATCGTCCCGAGCGCGCGGAAGAAGGTCGACAGGTCGTCGAGCAGCGCCGACGCCCGTCGCCTTGCGCAGCGCGCTGAAGACGACGCCCGGTGCCGACGCCCAGCAGGCGGCCCGGGCTTGAGGAACATGCGGATCGCGCGGCCCTGACAGGAACCCGTGAGGCGGTCGGGGGCGTCGAGGAAGTCCAGCGCGTTGCGCGAGGGCGGCGTGTCGAGGACGAGGACGTCGAAGTCGCCGGACAGGTCGAGCTCGTGGAGCTTGGCGATCGCCGTGAACTCCTGGGTCCCGGCCACGGCGCTCGAGAGCTGCTTGTAGATCGGGTTCGCGAGCACCTCGTCGCGGGCGGCGTCGTTGGGGGCGACGCGGTCGATCAGCGCGTCGAAGGTGCGCTGGGAGTCGAGCATCAGCGCGTACAGCTCGCCCTTCCGCGTCCGGCGACCCGGCGGGGCGTGTCGTCGAGGCGGTCGAGGCCGAGCGCGTCGGCGAGGCGGCGGGCGGGGTCGATGGTGATGACCGCCACGCGCGCGCCGCCGGCGGCGAGGCCGGCGGCGATCGCCGCAGAGGTGGTCGTCTTCCCGACGCCACCGGGGCCGGCGCAGATGACGATGCGTTTGCCGCGCAGGACGTCATCCACGCCGAAGAGGCTATTCAGCCGGTGACCGTGACGTTCCCGGAGAGGATCGACTCGATGCTGATGTTGCTGACCGATCCCGGCGTCGTCCTCGAGGACGCACGACAGGTTGAGGGTCTGGCTCCCGGCGGGAACGACCACCCTCCCGGACAGGGTCAGCGCGACGCGCTCGCCCGCCGACGCGCCGAATGCGGTCTTCGCGACCTCGGTGCCGCCCGCGTTCAGCGAGCAGCTCTGCGCCGAGCTCCCGTTCGTCGGGATGACGTTGAAGGAGGCGGACACCGCGTAGGTGCCGGCCGTCAGCGTCTGCGTCGCGACGGTGCGGAACTGCGAGCCGGAGATGGTCTGCTTGCCGGCGCGGAGGATCGCGACCGCGCTCGGGCCGGTGTCGCCCTTGGCGCCGTCGGCGCCGTCCTTGCCGGCGGTGCCCGGTCGGCGCCCTTGCCCGCGGGCCCGGCCGGCCGGCGCCGCCGCTTGGCCGGCCGCGCCGGCGGGGCCGACAGGACCGGCGGCGGCGGCCGGGATGACGCCCGGCTTGAGGTCCTTCTTCGTGATCGAGTGGTCCTTGATCTGCTTGCCGGTGATCAGCTTGGCGGCGGTGGCGGAGCCCGCGCCGACGGCGATGAGAGCGGCGACGATGGCGAAGGTCTGGGTGAGTCTGGTCATGCTCACCACCACACGGGGCAAAGCCGTCGCTTACGCAGGAGGAACCGCGTCGCTGCGCACGAATGACGCCGCATGAGCCAAGCGAAGGTCATCGCGTTCGCGAACCAGAAGGGCGGCGTCGCGAAGACGACGACCACCCTGAACCTCGCCGCGGCCTTCGCCGAGGAGGGGCATCGCGTCCTGTGTTGTCGACATGGATCCGCAGGGCAACCTGACCATGTCCCAGGGCATCGACCCGGACAGCCTCGAGCAGTCGATGTACGACGTGCTCGTCCACGACATGCCGATCAAGGACGTCATCCGCCGCCGCGAGATCGACGTCGCGTGCGCCTCGATCGACCTCGCCGGGGCCGAGATCGCGATGTCGACGAAGATCGGCCGGGAGCGCTCGCCTGGAGAAGGCTTGACGCGCCGTACGCGAGCGACTACGACTTCATCTGCATCGATACGCCGCCGAGCCTGGGACTATTGACGATCAACGCACTGACCGCCGCTGACAAGGTCATCGTCCCCGTGCAGTGCGAGTATCTGTCGATGCGTGGGCTGATCCAGCTCACGAACACCCTCTCGATGATTCGCGAGAACCTCAATCCGAACGTTGACATCGAGGGCATCCTGCCCACGCTGGTCGACTCGCGGACGATTCACGCGAAGGAAGCGATCGAGATCCTCGAGGAGAACTTCGGGGACCGGGTGTTCGCGTCCAGGATCCGCAAGACGGTGCGGTTCGCGGAGGCCCCAGTAAAGGGAATGTCGGTGCTCAAGTACGACCCAAAGGGCGTCGCTGCCGACGCCTATCGCCAGTTGGCGAAGGAGGTTCTCGCCAATGGCCCCTAACAAGCGGGCCTCGATGCGCGAAGGCCCGCTGGCCCAGCTCTTCCGCAAGACGGACGAGGAGGAGGGCGTGACCGCAGGCCAGCAGCCCGCTGCGGGCGCGCCGATGGGCGGCGAACCCCGCAGCCGGTCGCCGCACCGCTGCCGCCCGCCGACGCCCACGCCGCAGGACCGGCTGCGCTGCCGCGTTCTCGTCCGACATCCCGGAGAACGTCATGAGCGCCCCGCCGGCCCCGGCGATCCCTACGCGCGGAACACCGAGCCGCACGTGTACTCCACGGCGCCCGACATCACCGGGCAGCCCGTCCTGCGCGTCGTCGGCGTCGGCGGCGGCGGCGTCAACGCCGTCAACCGCATGGTCGAGGCCGGCGTCAACGGCGTCGAGTTCCTCGCCCTCAACACCGACCTGCAGTCACTGCAGCAGTCCTCCGCGGACGCCACGCTCCACATCGGCGCGGAGGCCACGCGCGGCCTGGGCTCGGGTTCCAACCCGGACCTCGGTCGCCAGGCGGCGATGGACGACTACGACAAGATCAAGGCCGCTCCTGCGCGGCGCGGACATGGTCTTCATCACGGCCGGCGCCGGTGGCGGCACGGGGACGGGCGCGGCGCCCGTCGTCGCGCGGATCGCCCGTGAGCTGGACGCGCTGACCGTCGGCATCGTCACGAAGCCGTTCGGCTTCGAGGGCACCCGCCGCATGCAGCAGGCCGAGCACGGCGTCGCCGCGCTGGCCGAAGAGGTCGACACGCTGATCGTCGTCCCGAACAACAAGCTGCTGTCCGTCCTGGACAAGCAGACGTCGATGGTCGAGGCGTTCCGCGTCGCCGACGACGTGCTGCGCCAGGGCGTGCAGGGCATCTCGGACCTGATCACGCTCCCGGGCCTGATCAACCTGGACTTCGCGGACGTGCGGACGATCATGTCCGACGCCGGGCAACGCGCTGCTGGGGATCGGCATGGGGACGGGCGACAAGCGGGCGCTGGAGGCCGCCTCGCAGGCCGTGTCCTCGCCGCTGCTGGAGACGAGCGTCGAAGGCGCGCGCTCCATCCTGCTGTCGATCACCGGCGGCGTCCGACCTGTCGCTGTGGGAGGTCAACGAGGCGGCCAAGACCGTCCAGGAGGCCGCGCACCCCGACGCGAACATCATCTTCGGCGCGATGGTCGACGAGAAGCTGGCCGAGGACGAGGTGTGGATCACCGTCGTCGCCACCGGGTTCGGCGACGACAAGCCGCTGCGCCGACGAGCCGATGCGCGAGCCGGCCGGCGAGCCGCGCGTCGCGCCGGACCCGCGAGCGCGAGCCCGCCCGTGCCGGCCGCAGCTCGGGCGGCGGCGCGCATGCGACGTCGACGTCCCCGAGTTCATCCCTCGGTTCTGATGGCTGCGTTGAAGGGCGTCGTCGCCGCCGGCCATCCGCTCACCGCGGAGGCGGGGGCGGATGCGCTGCGCGCCGGCGGCGACGCGGTGGACGCCGCGCTGGCCGCGATGATGCGCATGGCTTCGTCTGCCGAGCCGCTGCTGACCGGCCTGGGCGCCGGCGGCTACATGCTCGTCTGCCCGCCCGACGGGGAGGACGTGCTGCTGGACTTCTTCGTCGAGGCGCCGGGCCGCGGGCGCGAGCACATGGGCCGCGCGCCGCTCGTGCCGTCGACGTCTCCTTCGGCGACGCCAGCCAGCTCTTCCACGTCGGCGCCGCGTCCGTCGGCGCCTACGGGATGCCCGCCGGGATCTGCGAGGCGCACCGCGCGCTTCGGCACGCTGCCGCTGCCCGAGCTCGCGGCGCCCGCGGTGCGGCCGCTGCGCGACGGCGTCGTCGTCAACGCGCACGCAGGCCTACCTGTTCGAGATCCTCGACGGCATCGTCGGCCTCCCGCGGGGAGGCGCGGGCCGATGTACGGCGCGCCGAACGTCGGGGGAGCACCACCGCCAGCCCGAGCTCGCCGACACGCTCGAGCGCCTCGCCGGCGAAGGGTGCTGACCCGTTCTACACGGGCGACATCGCGGAGGCCGTCTGCCGGGCGGTCGCGCGCGGCGGCGGCATGCTCACCCCGCGCGACCTGCGCGCCTACGAGGTCATCGCGCGCGAGCCGGTGCGGGCCGCCTACCGCGGCCGCGAGATCATCACCAACCCGCCGCCGTCCGCCGGCGGGATCCTGATCGCGGCGACGCTCGAGCAGCTGGACGCCGGGCGCGTCGATGGTGGCCGCGCTCGAGCACGCCCAGCGCCGGCGCACGCCCGGCGTTCCTCGAGCAGCTCGGTTCCACCACGCACATCTCGGTGATCGACGAGGCCGGCTGGGCCTGCTCGGTGACCGTCTCCAACGGCGAGGGGTCGGGCGTCGTCGTCCGGACGGCCTGCACCTCAACAACATGATGGGCGAGCAGGACCTGTCCCCGCTGGGCTTCTTCACCCACCCGCCCGGCCGGCGGCTGCCGTCGATGATGTCGCCGACCGTCGTGCGCCGCGACGGCGACGGTGTCGAGGCGTGCTGGGTCCGCGGGGTCCAACCGCATCCGCTCCGCGGTCCTGCAGGTCATCTCGCGCGTGGTCGACGAGGGGATGCACCCGCAGGCGGCGATCGACGCGCCGCGCGTGCACTGGGAGGACGGGGTCGTCTACTGCGAGCCGGGCATCGACGCGGACGCGCTGGAGGGCCGGACCGTGGTGCGCTTCCGGGCGCCGAACCTGTTCTTCGGCGGCGCGCAGTGCGTGTACGCGTCGCCGACGGCACCTTCACCGGCGGCGGCGACCCGCGGCGGGGCGGGGCGGCCGTGTCAGTGTGAGTCGTTCCCCGTCCCGCTCGATGGCGAGCTCCTCGTCGTGGGCCAGCGCCGCGAGGTCGATGCGCGCCTCGGGGTCGGTGAACAGGACGATCAGGGTGTCCCCGGGGCCGAGGTCCGGGACGCGCGGCTTCGCCCGCACGTACGGGATCGGGCAGCGCATGCCGCGGACGTCGAGTGAGTAGGTTCGGGGCATGCGCTCGCTCATGATGGCGGTCCTCCTCGCGGTCGTGCTGACGGGCTGCGGCGAGGAGTCGGCCGACCTCTTCGAGGTCCAGCGCACGGGACCCGGCGCGGTCGACGTCGTCGTCAACGACGGCGGCACCGCGAGCTGCGACAAGAAGCCGGCCAAGGCGATCCCGGGCAAGGGGCTGCTCGACGCGCGCGAGCTCGCTCGTCAGCTGGAGAAGCAGGCGACACTGAGCATCGAGCTGCCGAAGGGCCCGCGCGCCATCCGGCGGTACCGGGTGCGCACCCAGCGGGCCGGACCTCGTTCTCGGACACCTCGCCGAACACGCCGAAGGCCTTCAGCGAGCTGCAGGTCTTCACCAAGACGTCGTCGAAGAAGTCTGCTAGCTGAGGTCGTCGGGCTTCGGGATCGGCGGATCGCCGGGCCCGAGGCGGACCTTGCCGTTGGACCGCGCGCGGCCTGGGCGCGCTCCATGTAGTCGAGGCGCCGACGGCCGCGCGCAGCAGGCGCAGGAGCTGGTGCAGGCGCGCCGTCTCCGAGCGCGACTCGAGCAGCTGCTGCTTGGCCTCGACGCCGAACTCGACGGTGGCGGCCATCTCGTAGGCGGACATGGCCGCGATCTCGGCCTCGTCCGGGTCGCGGTCGGTGGCCTGGCGGACGAGCTCCGCGTAGGCCTCGTGGACGCCGGCGGCAGGTCGGCGCCGTCCTCGTCGGGCTCGTCGTCGAGGAACTCGACGGTGCCCGCCGGGTAGGGGAAGTCGTCCTGCTCGGCGATCGATCCGGAACGGCCCGCGTGCCGCGCGCGACGAGGTTGACGCGGCCGTCGTCGAAGCGCTCGAGGACCTCGGCGATCTCGCAGGCGCAGCCGACATCGCGAGGCCGTCCTCGTCGGCGCAGACGATCCCGAACTCCGTCGGCTCGTCGAGGCAGTGCGCGACCATCTCCTTGTAGCGGTCCTCGAAGATGTGCAGCGGGACGAGCTCCGTCGGGAGGGCGACGAGCTGCAGGGGGAAGAGCGGGAAGTCCCGCGTGGGCGCCATCTCGCCGAGATCCGTAGTCGAATGGGCCACACGGCGCTCATCCTCGGCGATCAGCTCTCACACGCCAACCCCGCCCTGGACGGCGCCGACCGCGTCCTGCTGGTCGAGTCGCGCGCCACGATGCGGCGCGTCCGCTACCACCGCCGCCGCCTGCACCTGGTGCTGTCGGCCATGCGGCACTTCGCCGACGAGCTGCGAGGCTCGAGGTGGTCTACGAGCGCGCGACACGATGGACCTGAGGCGCTGCGGTACGACGACGTCGTCTGCGCGGCGCCCAACGACGCGGGCGCGCGGCGGCGGCTCGCGAGGTCGGCGTGACTCGTCCCGTCCACGCAGTTCCTCACCGACCCGGACGAGTTCGCCGAGTGGGCGCGCCGCCGCGGCCGCCTGGTGATGGAGGCCTTCTACCGCGACCAGCGCCGGCGCCTCGGCGTCCTGATGGACGCCGCGGCAAGCCGGCGGGCGGCAGCTGGAACTTCGACGCCGAGAACCGCCGCCCGCCGAAGGACGGGCTCAGCGCCGGCGCCGTACCGGCCGCGCGAGGACGAGATCGACGAAGCGGTCCGCGACGACCTCGACGCGCTGGGCCTCCCGACGTTCGGCGAGGACGGCCCGCGGGAGTTCCCCGCCACGCACGCGCAGGCCGGCGGATGCTCGACGACTTCGTCGAGCACCGGCTGCCGGACTTCGGCACGTGGCAGGACGCGATGGTCCCCGGCGAGCGCTGGCTGTTCCACTCCCTGCTGTCGAGCTCGCTGAACCTGTGGCTGCTCGATCCGCTCGACGCGCGTCCGCGCGGCCGAGGCGGCCTACCGCGACGGGCCACGCCGCTGAACGCCGTGGAGGGGTTCGTCCGCCAGATCATCGGCTGGCGCGAGTACGTCTGGTGCATGTACTGGCTGCGCCAGGGCGACTGGCGCGACGCAACGCGCTCGACGCGCGACGCCGCTGCCGGAGGTGTTCTGGACCGGCGACACCGACATCGAGTGCCTGCGCCAGGCGATGACCGACGTCCGCGAGTCCGCCTACGCCCACCACATCCTGCGGCTGATGGTGCTCGGCAACCTGCAGCTGCTGCTCGGCGTGCGGCCGTGGGAGTCCGTGGAGTGGTTCCACGGGGCGTTCATCGACGGCGCCGAGTGGGTGATGGCGCCGAACGTCGCGGGCATGGCGCGTTCGCCGACGGCGGCGAGATGATGACCAAGCCCTACGCCGCCTCCGGCCGCTACATCGACCGGATGTCGCACTTCTGCGGCGACTGCCGGTACAAGCCGACAGCGCACGGGCGACGACGCGTGCCCGGTCACGCAGCTCTACTGGGACTTCATGGCGCGCAACGCCGAGCGCTTGAGCGGCAACCACCGCATGCGCAGCAGGTCCAGATGCTGGCGCGGATCGACGACCTCGACGAGGTCCGCGCGGGCGCGGAGCGCGTCAGGCGGGCTTTCGGGCGCTGATGATCAGGTTGTAGAAGATGGCCGGCGGGAGGCGGGCCTCGAGCAGCGCGCGGTCGACGTTCTGCAGCGCGATGTAGCCGTGGTAGGCGTACTTGCGCCAGAGCATCGGGACCGTGTCCGGCACCGCGCGTGGCCTCCAGCGTGCGGTTGGTCCAGCCGAACCAGTTGGCCAGCAGCTCCTCGCCGCGGACCCTGACGCTCGTCGAAGCCGGCGCGGTCGGCGAAGCGCGCAGGCAGCCGGGGTCGAAGGCGTGGACGTCGACGAAGGCCTCGAGGTCGTGGCCGTCGGCGCGCTCGTGGCCGTGGGCGTGGCGGTGCTGGACGGCGGCGTCGCGCCCATCAGCCGGCGCCACAGCGGCGCGGCGCGCACGGCGCCGCGCTTGGGGTAGGCGGCGATGCGGTCGCCGAGGCGCGACGGCTCGCCGGCGAAGAAGAGCGATGCCGCCCGGCTGGAGCACGCGGTTGAACTCGCGGAAGGCCTGGTCGAGGTCCGGGCAGGTGGTGCAGGACGGCGTGGCCGAGGACGAGGTCGAAGGAGTCGTCGTCGAAGGGCAGCTGCTCGGCGTCGGTGGCGACGGTGCTCACGCGGTCGCCGAGGCCGAGGGACGCGGCGTTGCGCTCCAGCGTCTGCAGCATGCCGGGGGAGATGTCCAGGCACGTCCGCGCGCGATGGCGCCGGCCTGCACGAGGTTCAGCGAGAAGTAGCCCGTGCCGGCGCCGATCTCGAGCGCGCGCTCGAACGGCCCGTCGGCGCGCGCGCCGAGCGCCTTGCGGAACTTGCCCATGACCTGCTGGCGGCCGATGTCGTAGAAGTCGATGCCCCACTTGGGGTCGTACTCGTCCGCGGCGGCGTCGTGGTAGCGGGTGTTGACGTCGCGGATGGCGTCGGCGGAGGCGGGTGCGGCCATGGGGCAGACGTTACGGGCGTAGATTGCGCGCCGCGATGACGGACAAGCTACTACCAGCAGGACCAGCCGGAGGGCGTGCCGCCGCTGGCGCTCACCGGCGAGCGCACGCTCCCCGACGTCCCCGAGGAGAACTACTGGTACCGGCGCCACCTCGTCGTCTACGAGTGGATCGCCGAGCGCGCGTGGGGCCGCCGGGTCGTCGACCTCGCCTGCGGCGAGGGCTACGGCACGGCGGTCCTCGCCCGCGGCGCGCGGCGCGTGGTCGGCGTGGACGCCAACCCCGAGGCCTTCGAGCACGCGCGGCTGAAGTACACGACCGCGCACCACGCGCTTCGAGCAGGAGCTGATCGAGACCTGGAAGGGCGACGTCGACTGCGTCGTGTTCCTGCAGACGATCGAGCACGTCCAGGACCCGGACGTGATGATGGAGCACGTCACGCGAGCTGGTCGGCCGACGGGCATCGCGTTCGTCTCCACGCCGAACCTCCTGACGCTCGCCGGCCGAGGGCGCGGAGAAGTCCGAGAACCCGTGGCACATCAAGGAGTACCGGGCCGAGGAGTTCCGGGCGCTGTGCGAGCGGCACTTCGACGCCGTCGACCTCTACGGCCTCTTCCACGCGCGCAAGCTCGCGCTGCACGCGCTGGCGCTCAAGCTCGGCTGGGACCGGATCCACGCGGCGCTGCGGCTCACCGGGCCCTTCTACGACTGCTTCACGCCGGCGATCGCCGCGAGCGACTTCCAGCTGCGCAGGCGACGACGACGCGCTCGACCGCGCGCTGGACTTCGTCGCCGTCTGCGGCCTTGACCAAGCGCCTCTCGATCGTCCTCCACACCCACATGCCCTACGTCGAGGGCTTCGGGACGTGGCCCTTCGGCGAGGAGTGGCTGTGGGAGGCGATGGCGACGTCCTACCTGCCGCTGCTCGACGTGCTCGACGCGCACCCGGGCCGGGTGACGCTGTCGCTGACGCCGGTGCTCGCCGACCAGCTCGCGGCGCCCGGCGTCCCCGAGCGCTTCCTCGCCTTCCTGCGCGGCGTGCGCGAGGCGACTCACGCGCTCGACCTCGAGGCGCACCCGGAGCTCGCGCGCGCAGCTCGAGCAGTCGCTGGCCCGCTACCGGCGGGCGGCGGAGCCGGACCTCGTGGCGCGTTCGCCCCGCACGCGACGTGGACCAGCGCGGCGACCCACGCCGTCCTGCCGCTGCTGGCGACGGAGGCCGGCGAGCGGCTGCAGCTCCGGACCGGCGTCGACGGCTTCCGGCAGCGCTTCGGCGGTGGGACGGAGGGCTTCTGGCTGCCCGAGTGCGCGCACGAGCCGTGGGTGCTGCCGCACGTCGAGGGCGTCGCCTGCGTCGAGCTGCCGATCTCGGGGTGATGACCGGCGCCGCTGCGCGCCCACGCCGGCCTCGTGCTCGCCCCGATCGACCGGGAGCTGATCGACCTCGTCTGGGCGCGGGACGGCTACCCGTCGCAGGCGCCGTACCTGAACACGCGCCGCTTCACGGAGCGCCGGCACCTCGCCTGGTCCGTGGACGGCGACCCGTACGACCCCGAGGCGGCGCGGGCGCAGGTCCGGGCCGACGCGGCCGACTTCGCGGCGCGGGTCCCGGAGGGCGGCCTGTGCGTTGCGCGATCGACACCGAGCTGCTCGGCCACTGGTGGGTGGAGGGCGTCGACTGGCTGGCGGCCGTGCTCGAGCGCGGACGTCGACATCGGCCGCTCACCGCCGCCTTCGAGGAGGACGTCGTGGACGCCGGGGAGCTGCCCGTCACCACCTGGGGCCGCGCGCCCGACCTGCGACCTGGAGCGGGCCGTCCGCGCCAGGGCCTCGCCTGGCGCGCGCGGGCCGCCGAGCTGCGCGGCTGGGCGACGCCGGGTCAGGCGCGCGAGCTGCTCGCGCTGCAGAGCTCCGACTGGGCGTTCCTCGTCAGCGAGGCACCGCCGGCCCGTACCCGCTCGAGCGCTTCGCCGGGCACGAGGCCGCGCTGGCCACGGAGACCGACCCGGCGCTTGGACACCTCGCATCGTTCTTGCCATGATCGAAAGATGGTCCGCGCACTAACCACGTTGCTCGTCCTCGCCTGCCTCCTCGCACCGGCCTCGAGCGGCGCCTTCCTGATCCAGCCCGTCGGGGGCCCGCAGTCCGCCACCAACGGCATCGCCCTCGGCCCGGACGGGAACTTCTGGGTCGCCGAGGAGTTCAGCGGCACTGTCGTCCGGCTGACCCCGGACGGCGCCGTCGTGACCCGCTTCTCCGTCGGGCAGATGCCGACGGCCGTCATCAACGGCCCGGGCGATCGCGTGTGGGTCGCGATCAGCGGCGACGACAAGAAGCTCGTCTGGTTCGACGCCAAGAGCGCCACGCCCACCGCCCACGACGTGCCGCTGGCGGGCGGCTGCGGCCCGATCGGGCTGGCGGCGAGCGGCGACCGCGTTTTCTATTCACAACCCTGCGACGGCCAGCTCGGCTACGTCGAGGCGGACGGCATCGGCGGGTCGACCGGAACCGGGTTCGGGTCGGTGTTCGACCTCGCCGTCGTGAACGGGAAGCTGTTCGCCCCGGACTTCGACGGGGACGTCGTCCGCCGGCTCAGCCTCGGGCTGACACTCGAGAGCACGGTGACCATCCCCAGCGCCGGCGGCCAGCCCGACGGCGTCGCGGCCGGCCCCGACGGCCAGATCTGGGTGACGGAGTGGGGGACGGGGAAGCTCGCACGCTTCCCCACCACCCAGCAGAACGGGGACGCCACTGAGCTCACCCCGTCCGGCGGGACGCTGAACAACCCGTTCGGCATCGTCGCCGGCGAAGACGGGCGCATGTACGTCGCCGGCAAGGGGAGCGCGAATCTCATGCGGGTCGACGCGGACGGCACCAACTTCCGCTTCTACGCCATCGACGACGGTCAGCCCCAGCACATCATCAGGGGCCAGGACGGCGACCTCTTCATGACCGACCAGGGCAAGCCGCGGATCCTGCGGTTCGTCAACAGCGCCCCGCGCGTGACCCCGAACCCGGCGACGGCCGATGGCGCCGTGTCGGCAGCGGTGGACACCCGCGGCAACGACACAACGGTCGTCTTCGACTACGGCACGACGACGGCGTACGGCGAGTCGACGGCGCCGCAGACGGTGCCCAGCGGCGCGACCACCGTCCCGGTCACCACGATGCTCACCGGACTCGCGGCCGGCACGACCTACCACGTCCGCGCCCGGGCGACCAACGCGGAGGGGGAGACGAGCGGCGCGGACGTCACCTTCACCACCGCCCCCGGCCGTCACCCCGACGCCGACCCCGGTCCCCGGTCGCGTGGGGGCGAAGACGCGCGTGAAGGTCAAGGTGTCAAAGCGGGGCACGCTGATCCGGCAGATCGTCATCACCGGCCTGAAGGGCACGGAGACCGCCACCATCCGCTGCAAGGGCAAGAAGTGCCCGTTCAAGAAGCGGGCGTTCAAGCTCAAGGCCGGCAAGCGCACCTTCGGCAAGAGCCTCTTCAAGGGCCGCCGCCTGAAGAAGGGCGTTCGGATCACCGTCCAGATCGCCGCCCCGGGGCTGAAGGGCACCTCCACGGTCCTGACCGTCCGCAAGGGCAAGAAGCCGAAGGTGAAGCGCTCTTAGCCTGGAAGGGGTGCTGACCCTCCTCGACGAGCACCGCCTGCGCGGCAAGGGCGGAGCCGCTCGGGAGCGCGCGCAGCAGCGCTACGCGCGCCGGCTGGCCGCCGTCCCGGAGATCA